>JAWKYM010000006.1:0-228106 GCA_041396485.1 Burkholderiaceae bacterium
CCGCCTGCCGAAGCCCCTGAGCCCTGACCGCGGCGTGCACCGCGATTTCAAGCCAAATGGGGCTTCAGCGCCCGCCCATCAAGCGCAGAAAGCTATTGTTTAAATAGCAATCAAACCAGCACCCGCTCGATGCCGCCGGCGTTGGCGCGCGCCACGTAGTCGGGCAACCAGCCCTCGCCCAGGATGTGGCGCGCCATCTCGATGACGATGTAGTCGGCCTCCAGCAGGCCATTGCTCAGGTCGTCCTCGTAGCGTTTGAGGCCCTGCAGGCAGCTCGGGCAGCTGGTGAGGATCTTGACGTTGCCCTGGTCGGCCACGGCGCCGCTGGCGCGCAAGGCGGCCTCGCCCTTCCTGATTTCCTGCTCCTTGCGAAAGCGCACCTGGGTGGAGATGTCCGGCCGCGTGACGCCCAGCGTGCCCGACTCGCCGCAGCAGCGCTCGCTCTTGATCACCTGCTCGCCGATCAGCGCCTTGACGGTCTTCAGCGAATCCTGCTGCTTCATCGGGTCGTGGCAGGGCTGGTGATAGAGGTACGCGCCCTGCTGGGCGGCGGGCAGGGTGATGCCTTTTTCAAGCAGGTATTCGTGGATGTCCACGATGCGGCTGCCCGGAAAGATTTCGTCGAAGCGGTAGTCGGCCAGTTGGTCGTAGCAGGTGCCGCAGCTGACCACCACGGTCTTGATGTCCAGGTAGTTCAGCGTGGTGGCCACCCGGTGCAGCAGCACGCGGTTGCCGGTGATCATCTGCTCGGCCTTGTCGAATTGGCCCGAGCCGCGCTGCGGATAGCCGCAGCACACGTAGCCCGGCGGCAGCACGGTTTGCACGCCGGCGTGCCACAGCATGGCCTGCGTCGCCAGTCCCACCTGGCTGAACAGGCGCTCGGAGCCGCAGCCCGGAAAGTAAAACACCGCCTCGCTGCCGGTCGTGGTGGCCTGCGGATCGCGGATGACGGGCACGTAGGCGCGATCCTCGATGTCCAGCAGCGCGCGCGCCGTCTTCTTGGGCAGGCCGCCGGGCATCTTCTTGTTGACGAAGTGGATCACCTGCTCGCGGATGGGCGCCGGCCCCACGGTGGCGGGCGGGTGCGCGGTCTGCCGGCGACCGGCCACCTTGAGCAGATCGACCACCGCGCGCTGCGCCGGAAAGGCCACGCCGGTCATCACGGCGCGCGTGGCGTTGATGACGCGCGGCTCGGTGGCGTTCAGAAAGGCCATGGCGGCGGCCTTGCCGGGCCGAAAGCTCTGCTGGCCCATCTTGCGCAGCAGGTTGCGCATGGCCATGGTGACGTCGCCAAAGTCGATTTTGACGGGGCATGGCGCCAGGCACCGGTGGCACACGGTGCAGTGGTCGGCCACGTCCTCGAACTCGGCCCAGTGCTTCAGGCTGACGCCACGGCGCGTTTGCTCTTCGTACAAGAAGGCCTCGATCAGGAGCGAGGTGGCCAGAATCTTGTTGCGCGGGCTGTACAGCAGGTTGGCGCGCGGCACGTGGGTGCTGCAATCGGGCTTGCACTTGCCGCAGCGCAGGCAGTCCTTGATCGAGTCGGCAATGGCGCCCAGGTCGCTTTGCTGCAACAGCAGCGACTCGTGGCCCATGAGGCCGAAGCTGGGCGTATAGGCATTGGTCAGATCGGCCGCCAGCGCTCTATCATTGGGCGCAGATCGCTCTGGATTTCGGAGCAACTTCCCCCGATTGAAACGCCCCTCGGGGTCCACCCGGCGCTTGTACTCGGCAAACGGCGCCAGCTCGGCGTCGGAGAGGTACTGCAGCTTGGTGATGCCGATGCCGTGCTCGCCGCTGATCACGCCGTCCAGGCTGCGCGCCAACGCCATCACCCGGTCCACCGCCTGGTGTGCGGTCTGCAGCATGGCGTAGTTGTCGCTGTGCACGGGGATGTTGGTGTGCACGTTGCCGTCGCCCGCGTGCATGTGCAGGGCAATCCACACCCGGCCCTTGAGCACGCGCTGCTGGATGTCCTGCAAGGCGGCCAGCAGCGGCTCGAAATCGCTGCCGGTGAAGATGTCTGCCAGCGGCGCGCGGATCTGCGTCTTCCAGCTGGCGCGCAGACTGTGGTCCTGCAGCTGGGGAAAGAGCGGCTCCACGTCACGCAGCCAGCCCTGCCAGAGCTGGCGCGCCTGGCGCACCACGTCCAGTGCCAGCGCGACTTTTTCCTGCAGCAGCTCGGCCGGCGGCGGCTCGGCGCTGGCCAGGGGCAGCTGGCCGCTCTGCAGGAAAGCCTCCAACTCATCGGCCAGCTCGATCTTGTTGCGCAGGGACAGCTCGATGTTGATGCGCTCGATGCCGTCGGTGTATTCGGCCATTCGCGGCAGCGGAATCACCACGTCCTCGTTGATCTTGAAGGCGTTGGTGTGGCGGCTGATGGCCGCCGTCTTCTTGCGGTCGGCCCAGAACTTCTTGCGTGCATCCGCGGCGACGGCGATGAAGCCCTCGCCCGCGCGCGAGTTGGCGATGCGCACCACCTCGCTGGCCGCGCGCGCCACCGCATCGGCGTCGTCGCCGGCAATGTCGCCCACCAGCACCATCTTGGGCAGGCCGCCGCGCTTGGACTTGGTGCTGTAGCCCACGGCGCGCAGGTAGCGGTCGTCCAGGTGCTCCAGGCCGGCCAAAAGCGTGCCCGTTCGCCGCTGCTCCGCAAACATGAAGTCCTTGATCTCGACGATGCTGGGCACGGCGTCCTTGGCGTGGCCGAAAAACTCCAGGCACACGGTGCGCGTGTGCTCGGGCATGCGGTGCAGCACCCAGCGCGCGCTGGTGATCAGGCCGTCGCAGCCCTCCTTCTGCACACCGGGCAGGCCCGCCAGGAACTTGTCGGTCACGTCCTTGCCCAGGCCGGTCTTGCGAAACTGCGCGCCGGGGATGTCGAGTTGCTCGGTGCGCTGCAACTGCTTGCCGCTGGCGTCGAAATATTTCAGCTCGAAGCGCGCCACCTCGGCGTCGTGGATCTTGCCCAGGTTGTGACCGATGCGCGTCACTTCCAGCCAACCGCCGTCGGGCGTGACCATGCGCCAGCTGGCCAGGTTGTCCAGCGCCGTGCCCCACAGCACGGCTTTCTTGCCACCGGCGTTCATGGCGATGTTGCCGCCGATGCAGCTGGCCTCGGCGCTGGTCGGATCGACGGCAAACACCAGGCCCGCATCCTCGGCGGCGTCGGCCACGCGCTGGGTCACCACGCCGGCCTCGGTCCAGATGGTGGCCACCTCGTGCTCCAGCCCCGGCAGGCGCAGGCGCTCGACCGCGCCCAGGCCCAAGAGCTTTTCGGTGTTGATGACGGCGCTTTTCCAGTCCAGCGCAATGGCGCCGCCGGTGTAGCCGGTGCCACCGCCGCGCGGGATGATCGTCAGGCCCAGCTCGATGCAGCCGGCCACCAGCTGCGCCATCTCGGCCTCGCTGTCGGGCGTGAGCACCACCAGCGGAAACTCCACCCGCCAGTCGGTGGCGTCGGTCACGTGGCTGACGCGCGACAGGCCGTCGAACTTGATGTTGTCCTTGTGCGTGTGGCGCCCCAAGACGCGCGCGGCGCGGCGGCGCAGCTCGGCCACCTTGTCGAACGAGCGGTCGAAGGCGTCCACCACGCGGTGCGCCGCGGTCAGCAGCTCGCCCACCTGGGCGTCGCGCGCCGCGTCTTCCTCGGGGTGGCGGCGCTTGTCGATCTCGGCCAGGCGGTGGCGCAGCGCCTGCACCAGCAGGCGGCGGCGCTTGGGGCTGTCCAGCAGGTCGTCTTGCAGATAGGGGTTGCGCCGCACCACCCAGATGTCGCCCAGCACCTCGTACAGCATGCGCGCCGAGCGGCCGGTGTGGCGCTCGGCGCGCAGGCCCTGCAGCAGCGCCCAGGCGCGCGCGCCCAGCAGGCGCAGCACGATCTCGCGGTCGGAGAAGCTGGTGTAGTTGTAGGGAATCTCGCGCAGGCGCGCGGGCGCTGCAACAGAATCGGAATCGGACGTGCCCTGCGCGGGCACCAGCGGTGCATTCATCGGCTCACCTGCCAACTGGAGCCGATGGGGATCGGCCCTCAAGCTCGGGGGCGCCGATTTTAGAACCGTGTCAGAACAAGACGCGGCAGCGGATGGTGCCGGGGATTTCGGCCAGGCCCTGCAGCGCCTGCTCCGACGAGGCGGCGTCCAGGTCGATCACCACATAACCGATCGAATCGTTGGTCTGCAGGTGCTGGGCGGCGATGTTGATGTGATTGTCCGAGAACACGTGGTTGATGCGCGAGAGCACGCCCGGCATGTTCTGGTGCACATGCAGGATGCGGTGCTTGCCGGGGTGCGCGGGCAGCGCCACCTCGGGGAAGTTGACCGAGGTGATGGTGCTGCCGTTGTCGCTGTACTTGGCCAGTTTTTCGGCCACCTCCAGGCCGATGTTGGCCTGCGCCTCCAGGGTCGAGCCGCCGATGTGGGGCGTCAGGATCACGTTGTCCAGACCGCGCAGGGGCGAGACGAGCTCGTCCTTGTTGCTCTTGGGCTCGGCCGGAAACACGTCGATGGCCGCGCCCAGCAGCTTGCCGGCCTTCAGGGCCTCGGCCAGCGGCTCGATCTCGACCACGGTGCCGCGCGCGGCGTTGATCAGGATACCCCCGGGCTTGAGCGCGGCAATCTCGGCGGCGCCGATCATCCACTGCGTGGACGGCAGCTGCGGCACGTGCAGGCTGACCACGTCGGCCTCGCGCAGCAGCTCCTGCAGGCTGTGCACCTGGCGCGCGTTGCCCAGCGGCAGCTTGTTGACCACGTCGAAGAAGATCACGTGCATGCCCAGGCCCTCGGCCAGCACCGACAGCTGGGTGCCGATGGAGCCGTAGCCAACGATGCCCAGGGTCTTGCCACGCACCTCGTGCGAGTGCTCGGCGCTCTTGAGCCAGCCGCCGCGGTGTGCCGCCGCGTTGCGCGCCGGGATGCCGCGCAGCAGCAGGATGGCCTCGGCCAGCACCAGCTCGGCCACCGAGCGCGTGTTGGAGTACGGCGCGTTGAAGACGGCGATGCCGCGCTCGCTGGCGGCCTTCAGGTCGATCTGGTTGGTGCCGATGCAAAACGCGCCAATGGCCACCAGCTTGGGGGCGTGCGCCAGCACCTCGGCCGTCAGCTGAGTGCGCGAGCGGATGCCGACAAAGTGCGCGTCGGCCAGCTTGTGGCGCAACTCGTCGCCCTCCAGCGCCTTGGGCAGCAGCTCGATCTGCGAGTAGCCGGCGCCGCGCAGCACCTCCTCGGCATGGGGATGTATGCCTTCCAGCAACAGAAACTTGATCTTGCTCTTGTCCAGCGAGGTCTTGGGCATGGGGGTTCTCAGTCAGAAAAATGCTGCAGGGAGGACGCGCAGGCCAGCGGCCGCGCGACGGGCCCGGTGATTGTGCACCGCAGCAATATCCTTGGCGGCCGCCCTGCTTTGCGGGCGTGCCGCGCACCGTCACCGCGCCCGAACGGGTTATCCCGCTTGCCGCCGGGCGCGCGCCTGTGCGAAAACGTCACAATCGCGCGGCAGGATGGGGCCCGCGATCCACGCATGCGCGGGCGGCAACGCCCTGTTCAGATTGACTTTTCGAGGAGCTTTCATGCGATTCAAACCCCTGGCGCTGGCTGGCGCCGCCCTCATGTCCCTTGGTTTGGCGGTGCCCGCACACGCGCAAACCGAAATCCAGTGGTGGCACTCCATGGGCGGCGCCCTGGGCGAATGGGTCAACGACCTGGCCAACCAGTTCAACGCCAGCCAGAAGGAATACAAGGTGGTGCCCACCTTCAAGGGCAGCTATGGCGAGTCGATGACCGCCGCCATCGCGGCCTTCCGCGCCGGCAACGCGCCCGACATCCTGCAGGTGTTCGAGGTGGGCACCGCCACCATGATGTACAGCAAGGGCGCCATCAAGCCCGTGGCCGAGGTGATGAAGCAGGCCGGCGTCAACTTCAACCCCAATGCCTACGTGCCCGCCGTGGCCGGTTACTACACGGCGCCCAACGGGCAGATGCTGAGCATGCCGTTCAACAGCTCGACGGCGGTGTTCTACTACAACAAGGATGCCTTCAAGGCGGCCGGCCTGGACCCGAGCAAGCCGCCCAAGACCTGGCCCGAGGTGGTGCTGGCCGCCGGCAAGCTGAAGGCCAGTGGCTCCAAGTGCCCGTTCACCACCAGCTGGATCAGCTGGACGCAGCTGGAGAACTTCTCCGCCTGGCACAACGTGCTGTTCTCCTCGCTCAACAACGGCTTCGGCGGCCTGGGCACGCGCCTTGAGGTCAACAGCCCGCTGCACCTGCGCCACTTCGAGAACCTGGCCAACATGTCCAAGCAAGGCCTGTTCGTCTACAAGGGCCGCGACAACGCGGCAGACGCCACCGTGGTGTCGGGCGAATGCGCCATGGCCACGGCCTCGGCTGGCCTGCTGGGCAACCTCAAGCGCAACGCCAAGTTCGACTTCGGCGTCAGCACCCTGCCCTATTACCCCGACGTTCCCGGCGCGCCGCAAAACTCCGTGATCGGCGGCGCCAGCCTGTGGGTGATGTCCGGCAAGAAGCCCGAGGTCTACAAGGGCGTGGGTGAGTTCCTGGCCTATCTGGCCAAGCCCGAAGTGGCCGCCGCCAGCCACCAGCGCACCGGCTACCTGCCGGTCACCAAGGCGGCCTACGAGCTGACCGAAAAGAGCGGCTTCTACAAGAAGAACCCCGGCGCCGAGGTGGCCGTGGAGCAGATGATCAAGAAGACCACCGACAAGTCGCGCGGCATCCGCATCGGCAACTTCCTGCAGGTGCGCACCATCGTCGACGAGGAAACCGAAGGCATCTGGTCGGGCAAGCAGACGCCCAAGCAGGCGCTGGACAACATCGTCAAGCGGGGCAACGAGCAGCTGGTGCGCTTCCAGAAAGCCAACGGCGGCTGAGCCCTGGCAGGCGGGTAGCCACCGGATTTTCAAGCCAAATCCGGCCTTGGCGCCCGCCCTTTCTACGCAAGCAGCTCTTGTTTGAATAGCATTTGAACAACGCCCTCGGGCCACCCAGGGCCCGGGCCCTCACGCTCGGTTCACGCTACCATCGCAGCCCATGGAAAAACGCGTTCGCTTCAAGTCCGCCTGGCTGCCCTGGCTGCTGGTGGCCCCGCAGATGGCGATCGTGCTGGTGTTCTTCTTCTGGCCTGCCGGGCAAACGCTGTACCAGAGCGTGCTGCAGGAAGACGCCTTCGGCGCCAGCCGCGAATTCGTCGGCTGGACCAACTTCTCCCGGCTGTGGCATGACCCCAGCTACCTGGCCTCGGCGCAGACCACGGCGGTGTTCTCCGTGCTGGTGGCCGTGTTCGGCATCTGCATCGCCCTGCTGCTGGCGGTCATGGCCAACCGCGTGGTGCGCGGCGCCATGGTGTACCGCACGCTGCTGATCTGGCCCTACGCCGTGGCGCCCGTGGTGGCCGGCGTGCTGTGGCTGATGATGTTTGCCTCGCCCTGGGGCGTGGTGGCCTGGGCGCTGCAGGCGCTGGGCTATGACTGGAACCATCTGCTCAAGAGCCGCGACGCCATGACGCTGATCGTGATTGCCGCGGTGTGGAAGCAGATTTCCTACAACTTCCTGTTTTTCCTGGCCGGGCTGCAGTCGGTGCCCACCTCGGTGATCGAGGCCGCCACCATCGACGGCGCCACGCTGGCGGCGCTTCTGGACCATCGTGTTTCCGCTGCTCTCGCCCACCACGTTTTCCTGCTGGTGATGAACGTGATCTACGCCTTCTTCGACACCTTCGCCATCGTCGATGCGGCCACGCATGGCGGGCCGGGCAAGGACACCGCGATCCTGGTCTACCGCGTGTACTACGACGGCTTCAAGGCGCTGGACATGGGCGGCTCGGCCGCGCAGTCGGCGGTGCTGATGGCGGTGGTCATCCTGCTGACCGTGTTCCAGTTCCGCTTTGTCGAGAAGAAAGTGCAGTATTGAGAACAACATGCCCCCACGCTCACTTCGTTCGCTTCCCCCCGAGGGAGTTTCAGTGCTTTCGGGCGGCCGGGCGGCACTGACATGATCGAGCGCCGCCCCGTCCTGGACTTCGTCTCGCACGCCGTGCTGATCCTCGGCGTGGCCGTGGTGGCGTTTCCGGTGTTCATCGCCCTCGTCATGTCCACCCAGACGGCCGACCAGATCGCCAGCAGCAACCCGCTGTCACTGCTGCCCGGCGGCAACATCGTCGAAAGCTACCGCCTGGCGCTGATGGGCGGCAAGACCCAGAGCGGCTCGACCATCCCGCCCGGCTGGCCGATGCTGTGGGTGAGCTTCGTCGTCGCCATGGTGATCGCGCTGGGCAAGATCGCCATTTCCATCATTTCGGCCTTCGCCATCGTCTACTTCCGCTTTCCCTTCCGCGGGCTGGTGTTCTGGCTGATCTTCATCACCCTGATGCTGCCGGTCGAGGTGCGCATCGGCCCAACCTACCAGGTGGTGGCCGACCTGCGCCTGATCAACACCTACACGGGCCTCACGGTGCCCTTGATCGCCTCGGCCACCGCCACCTTCCTGTTCCGTCAGTTCTTCCTCACGGTGCCCGACGAGCTGGCCGAGGCCGCGCGCATCGACGGCGCCGGGCCCATGCGCTTTTTCAAGGACATCCTGCTGCCGCTGTCCAAGACCAGCATCGCGGCGCTGTTCGTGATCCAGTTCATCTACGGCTGGAACCAGTATCTGTGGCCGCTGATCGCCACCACCAGCGAGGACATGTACCCCATCGTGCTGGGCATCAAGCGCGCCATCTTCGGCGAGATCTATGTCGAGTGGAACGTCGTCATGGCCACCGCCATCCTGGCCATGCTGCCGCCGGCGGTGGTGGTCATCCTGATGCAAAAATGGTTCGTCAAGGGCCTTGTCGATACCGAGAAATGAAACCATGAACAGCCGGACGCAGAGGACGCAAAGAAATCGCAAAAGGCGCAAAAGAAACCAAGATTTTTTTGCGTCCTTTGCGTGACTTTTGCGCCCTCTGCGTCCGGTATTTGACTTCGATATGGCCCAGATCCAATTCAACAACGTCATCAAGCGCTACGGCGTCGGCCCCAAGGCCAACCCCGTGATCCACGGCGTCACCGCCGACGTGAAGGACGGCGAATTCGTCGTCATCGTCGGTCCCTCCGGCTGCGGCAAGTCCACCCTGCTGCGCATGGTGGCGGGGCTGGAGGAGATCACCGACGGCACGATCAGCATCGGCGAGCGCGTGGTGAACGAGCTGGAGCCCTCCGAGCGCGACATCGCCATGGTGTTCCAGAACTACGCGCTGTATCCGCACATGAGCGTGTTCGACAACATGGCCTACGGGCTGAAGATCAAGAAGGTGCCGCTTCAGGAGATCAAGGCCCGCGTGGACAAGGCCGCGGGCATCCTGGAGCTGGGCGGCCTCTTGCAGCGCAAGCCGCGCGAGCTTTCGGGCGGCCAGCGCCAGCGCGTGGCCATGGGCCGCGCCATCGTGCGCCAGCCGCAGGTGTTCCTGTTCGACGAGCCCCTGTCCAACCTGGACGCCAAGCTGCGCGCGCAGACGCGCCTGGAGATCGAAAAGCTGCACCGCGACCTGGGCATCACCAGCCTGTTCGTCACCCACGACCAGGTCGAGGCCATGACCCTGGCCGAGCGCATGATCGTGATGAACGCCGGGCGCATGGAGCAGTTCGGCACGCCCGACGAGGTCTACCACCGCCCGGCCAGCACCTTCGTCGCCGGCTTCATCGGCGCGCCACCGATGAACCTGCTCTCCGGCATCGAAGGCGTGCGCGAAGGCGCGCTGCTGGGCATCCGCCCCGAGCACCTGCGCGTGGTCGATGCCGGCGGCTGGCAGCTGCACGTGCAAACCGTCGAGATGCTGGGCGCCGAGCGCCTGGTCTACGGCCACCTGAACGGCCCGCAAGGCCCCTGGACCATCCTGCGCATGAGCGAAACCGAGGCGCCCCCCGCGCCCGGCCAGACGCTGCACGTGCTGCCACTCGAAGACCGCATCCACGGCTTCGACGCGATCACCGGCCTGCGCCTGGACAACTGATTTGCTATTTTTTCAATAGCTTATTGCGCTTGCCACACGGGCGCTATCGGCCAATTTGATCATGAACTCTCCTGCGCTCACCTCGTGGCCATACCCGTTCTGGATTGCCCACCGCGGCGCCGGCAAGCTGGCGCCCGAGAACACGCTGGCCGCCTTCCGCCAGGGCGCTGCGCAGGGCTATCGCATGTTCGAATGCGACGCCAAGCTGTCCGCCGACGGCGTGCTCTTTCTGCTGCACGACGACACGCTGGAGCGCACCACCAACGGCCAGGGCGTGGCTGGCCATCGGCCCTGGGGTGAACTGGCGCAACTCGACGCCGGCGGCTGGCATTCGCGTGCCCATGCCGGCGAACCGATTCCCACGCTCGAAAACCTGGCCCGCTTCTGCCTGCGCAACAGCTACTGCCTGGACATCGAGATCAAGCCCACCCCCGGCCTGGAGCAAGCCACCGGCCAGGCCGTGGCCGCGCTGGCCGCGCGCCTGTGGGCGGGGGCGCCCGTGCCGCCGCTGCTGACCTCCTTCAAGCCCGCATCCCTGGCCGGCGCCCAGCAAACGGCGCCCCAGCTACCGCGCGGCCTGCTGCTGGACAGCCTGTGGGACGGCTGGCTGGACACGGCACTGCAACTGGGCTGCGTGGTCATCGTCTGCAACCACGCGCTGTGGGACGCCGCCACCGTGGCCCAGGTCAAGGCCGCCGGGCTGCGGGCCCTGAGCTACACCGTCAATGACGAATGGGCTGCCCAGCGCCTGATCGACCTGGGCACCGACGGCGTGGTGACCGACCGGGTCGATCTGTTTCCACCGGCATCGCACTGATCAGGGCGCCTCAGCGCGGGCGCACCAGCCACGCCTGGCAGGCCGCGCTGGCCAGCACCAGGGCGGCGTAGGTGGCCATGCGGCCGTCGTGCCCCGTCAGCACCAGGCCAGCCACCAGCACGCCCAGGCACACCCCGAAGTTGACGGCGGTTTGCGCCAGCCAGGGCAGCCGGGGCCTGGCCTTGCGATCCAGCGCGCGGCTGACCAGCACCATGGCCGGCGCCAGCACCAGCGCCGGCGCCATCAAGCCCGCCACATGCCAGAACAGTCCCAGGAAATCCATGTCTCGCGGGCGCACCGCCCACCCCCTTCGCGTCACCAAGCCGGGCCGATTCTAGAAGGCCTGGCCGGCGGCGGGCCACCGGGGCGGCTCAGGCGGCGGCCGCCTCGCGCACATGCGCGGCCACCACCGCCAGCAGGGCGTCCAGGTGCGCCTGCAGGGGCGCAAAGCCGGCGTTGGGCGTGCGCGTGGCCTCGTCCATGTACAGGGGCCGGCGAATCTCGATCTGCAGGCTGTGGCGGCCCAGCCGCGGCTGGCCGATGCGCCCGATCAGCTCGACGCCCTTGTAGGGCTCGTTGTAGGCCACGCGGTAGCCCAGGCCCTGCAGCGTCTCGCCCACCAGGCGGGTGAAGGCGGGCGCGCAGCTGGTGCCGTCGCGGTCGCCCAGCACGAAGTCGGCCAGCGGCGGGGCGTCGTGGCGGCCCAGGCGCTGGTAGACGTCGCTGGGCATGGAGTGCAGGTTCAGGTGCCAGACCCCGCCAAAGCGCTGCACGCTGGCGTCGATGGCCTGCTGCAGCGCCGCGTGATAGGGGCGCCAATAGCGCTCGATGCGCCGGCGTACCTCATCCACCGTGCGCCGGCGCGCATACAGGGGCGTTGCCACGCCGTCCAGGACGATCTGCTGCCAGATCAGGCCCAGGCCCTGGCGCGTCTTGGGGCCCGGCGCCAGCGAGTGCGGCCAGTCGCCCTCGACCTGCGCCGGGTCCAGATCGTTGTCGGCGCGGTTGGGGTCGATGTAGGTGCGCGGAAAGGTGGCCGCCAGCAGCGTGGCGCCATGCGCCGGCGCGCTGCGCCACAGGTGGTGCACGTGGGTGTCCTCGCCGCGGCGCAGCAGCGCCAGCGGCACCTGATGGCCAAAGTCGGCCGGATAGGCGGTGCCGCTGTGCGGCGAGTCGCACACCAGCGGCAGCGGCGCCGCCGTGGGCGCCCACACCTCGACCGGCGTGTCCGGCCGCGGGCTCAGCTCGTCGGTCTCGTGCATCGGGCGATCAGTCGATGCGGATGTTGGCGCGCTGGGCCACCGCGGCATAGCGTGCGATGGCGGCGCGGATCTGCTGAGCAAACTGCTCGGGCGTGTTGCCCATGGCTTCGCCGGAGATGCCCTTCTGCTTGGCCAGAAAGTCGGGCTGGGCCATGGCCTGGTGGGCGGCGGCGTTCAGCTTGTCGATGATGGCCCTGGGCGTGCCGGCGGGCGCCACCAGGCCAAACCAGCCGCCGTCACCCATGCCGGCGTAGCCCAGCTCGGCGTAGGTGGGCACGTCGGGCAGCACCTCGGTGCGCTTGAGGGCCAGCACGGCCAGCGGGCGCAGCTTGCCGCTTTGCACGTGCGGCAGCGTGGACGGCAGGTTGTCGGTCATCGAGTTGACCTGGCCGGCCAGCGCGTCGTTGATGGCCTGGCCGGCGCCCTTGTAGGGAATGTGCAGCAGCTGGATGCCCGCCAGATTCATGAAGTTTTCGATGTTGGCGTGGCCCAGCGAGCCCGTGCCCGGCGAGGCAAAGCTGTACTTGCCGGGGTTGGCCTTGGCCAGGGCGATGAACTCCTTCATGGTCTTGGCGGGCACGCTGGGGTGCACCACAAACACGCTGGGCACGCTCATCACGTTGGTGATGGGGGCAAAGTCCTTGATCGGGTCGTAGGGCAGCTTGCTGAAGATGGCGGGGTTGGAGCCATGCGTGCTGACGGTGGCCATGCCGATCGTGTAGCCGTCGGGCGCGGCCTTGGCGATGGCGTCGGCGCCGATCGAGCCGCCGGCGCCGCCCTTGTTGTCCACCACCACGGCCTTGCCCAGGATGGGGCCCATCTTCTCGGCCAGCAGGCGCGCCACCATGTCGGTGGAGCCGCCGGCGGCAAAGGGCACGATGAGCTTGATCGGGCGGTTGGGGTAGTCGCCCCCTTGCGCCTGCGCCAGCGGCGCAAGGGCAGCCGCCGCGGTGCAGGCGGCCAGGGTGGACAACAGGGTGCGGCGCAGGGTCATGGGGCGAGTCTCCGGGATGCGTTGAACAGGGATGGGTTGTGCGGGCATTCTTGGCCAGTGTCCGCGGGCTGAAAAGCGACAAAATCACTCCCACCCATTACCAGCACTCATCGATCGCCCTTCCACCATGCGCATGCATTCGCCCTCGCTGCCCGAGCTGCACGCCTTTGCCACCGCGGCGCGCGTGGGCAGCTTCTCGCGCGCCGCGCACGAGCTGGCAGTCACGCAGGGCGCCATCAGCCGGGCCATTGCGCGGCTGGAGGAGCACTTGGGCGTGGCCCTGTTCGCCCGCGAGGGCCGGCGCAGTGTGCTCACCGCGGCAGGGGCCCAGTACCTGCAGGCCGTGGGGCCCGCCGTGGCCGCGATCGAGGCCGCCTCGCAAGCCCTGCGCACCGAGCGCGGCGCCCGCCCGCTGCGGCTGTCGGTGGCGCCCACGCTGTTCAGCCACTGGCTGATCCCGCGCCTGCCCGACTTCAGCACGCGCCACCCCGGCATCGCGCTGGGCTTTGCGCCCTATCAGCGCGACGACCCCATGACGGCCACCGACATCGACGCCTGGATTCGCGTCGGCCAGCCCGAGTGGCCCGCCGGCATCCGGGCGCAGTATCTGGTGGGGCGCGAGCTGGTGCCGATCTGCCGCCCGGCCGACCGGCAGGGGCCGCACGCCATCCGCACGCCAGGCGATCTGCTGCAGCGCCCGCTGCTGTTTCACACCCACTACCCCGGCAACTGGGCGCTGTGGTTGGCCCATGTGGGCTGCCCGCATGGCCCGCTGGTCGCCGCGGCCGACTTCGACCAGGTCAGCCTGCTGATCCAGGCCGTGGTGGCCGGCCTGGGCGTGGCCCTGGTGCAGCGCTGCCTGATCGAGGCCGACGTGGCCGCCGGCCGCATTGCCGTCGCCCTGGACCAGCCGGTGTGCAGCGCGCGCGGCTACCACCTGTGCCGCCCGGCCGGCCGCCCCGAGCACCCGGCGCTGGAGCGCCTGCGCCAGTGGCTGCTGGAGCAGGCCCGCACCGCTGCACCGGCGCGGCCCCTGCCGCCACGGCAACCCACAGCTTGATACAGATCAAGCCCCTGCGCCAAGGCCCTGCGCGCGGGCGCCCCCAAATTTATAATCGACCCCATGGCCGTCTGGGCATTGGGACTGAATCACAACACCGCGCCGCTCGATCTGCGCGGTCGTTTTGCTTTTGCGCTCGACCAGATCGCACCCGCGCTCAAGGGCCTGCGCGAGGGCCACACGCGCCACCCCGAGGCCGCCATCCTCTCCACCTGCAACCGCACCGAGGTGTATTGCGCCAGCGAGCAAGTGCAGATCGACCACACGCTGGGCTGGCTGGCCCGCTCCGGTCAGGTGCCGGTCGATGCCCTGCGCCAGCACACCTACACCCTCCAGGGCGACCAGACCGCGCGCCACGCCTTTCGCGTCGCCAGCGGGCTGGACTCCATGGTGCTGGGCGAGCCGCAGATCTTGGGCCAGCTGAAGGACGCCGTGCGCGCCGCCGAGGACGCCGGCGCCCTGGGCAGCACGCTGGGCCAGCTGTTTCAGCGCAGCTTTGCGGTGGCCAAGCAGGTGCGCAGCTCCACCGAGATCGGCGCGCACTCCATCAGCCTGGCCGCCGCCGCCGTGCGCCTGGCCGGCAACCTGTTTGAAGACCTCAGCCGCACGCGCGTGCTGTTTGTCGGTGCGGGCGAGATGATCGAGCTGGCCGCCACCCACTTTGCCGCGCGCCAGCCGCAGGCCATCGCCATCGCCAACCGCACGCTGGAGCGTGGCGAAAAGCTGGCCAGCCGCTTTGGCGCCCAGGTCATGCGCCTGGCCGACCTGCCCGAGCGCCTGCACGAGTTCGACATCGTCGTCAGCTGCACCGCCAGCACCCTGCCCATCATCGGCCTGGGCGCGGTCGAGCGCACGCTGAAAAAGCGCCGCCACCGCCCCATGTTCATGGTCGACCTGGCGGTGCCGCGCGACATCGAGCCCGAGATCAAGCAGCTGACTGACGTCTACCTGTACACCGTGGATGACCTGGCCCAGGTGGTGCAAAGCGGCCAGGCCAGCCGCCAGGCTGCCGTCGCCCAGGCCGAGGTCATCATCGACGCCGGCGTGCAAAGCTTCATGCACTGGCTGGACCAGCGCGACCCCACCCACGGCGTGGTGCCCCTGATCCGGCAACTCAACGCCCAGGCCGACCAGTGGCGCGCGCTGGAACTGGCCCGCGCCCGCAAGCGCCTGGCCAGGGGCGAGGACGTCGAGGCCGTGCTGGAGGCCCTGTCGCGCGGGCTGACGCAGAAGATGCTGCATGGGGCAATGGCGGAGTTGCATGCCACACCGCCCGATGCGCGCGACGGCACGACACAGGCCATCGAGCGCCTGTTTTTGCGCGGCACGCCGCCACGCCAGCACTGACCAGCAGCCCGCACGGCCGCTGCAGCGACCGCTCGTCTTCTCGGCGCGTCCGTTCATCCGGTTGCCGCTGCAATGGATGGCAACGTTTCTTAGGATGCCTCCATGCATCCTCCGCCCATTTCGTCTGGCCGCAAGGCGTGCCTAAGACATAACGTTCGCGGCTTCACCGCCATCGAGCTGATGGTGACCGTCGGCATCGCGGCCATCCTGGCTGCGCTGGCTGCACCCAGTTTCACGTGGCTAATGGAGCGCTGGCGTGTTCGCCAAGCGATGGAAGGACTTCATTCGACACTGCTCTACGCTCGCTCGGAGGCCATCAAACGCAATGGCAACGTCATGATCCGGAAGCTCCCCAACAACACCAACGGCTGCACCACCGCGAGCGGGAACAACAACTGGGACTGCGGCTGGCAGGTGCTGGCCTGCGACAGCATCAACGCCAGTGGTACCTGCGCGGGACCCGTCACTCTGCAGCGCTTTGATGCGCCAGCCAAGCTTGTGATTTCCCGGACCAGCGGCGGCAACAGAATTATCCTGAACCGCTGGGGCTTGGTCGATGGACCATTCGTCGGCTTCAGCTTCATACCCCAGGGCAAAGGCATCGGAGATCCGTTGGCGCACGGCCTTTGCATGAGTTCCGGCGGGCGTGTGCGCGTCATCCCCGATCCTCCCTGCACCTCCGGCTGAGTCCCATGCAAGCCCCACCCCTGCGCCGCCAACGCGGCATCACCCTGATCGAATCCCTGGTCGCCATCCTGGTGGCGGCGCTCGGCGTCCTGGGCATCCTGGGTGTGCAAATGCGCACCCTGGCCGACACGCAAACCAGCGTGCGCCGCGCCCAGGCCATCGGCCTGATCGAAGACCTGGGCGAGCGCCTGGCCGTCAACCCCAACGCCCTGGCCGACCTGGGCAGCTACACCTCGGCCTTCGGCAGCGAACCCACCTTCACCCCAACCACTTGCGAGACCGCAGCCTGCGCGCGCGCCCAACTGGCCAGCTACGACCTGGCCATGTGGAAGCAGGCCGTCAAAACCACCTTGCCCCTGGGCCGTGCCGACGTTTTCATCGCCCCCGGCGAAACCGTGGCCAACAACCGCCGCCTGCTGGGCGTGATGGTGGCCTGGCGCGAGAACGAACGCGCCGGTGCCGACAGCAGCTTCAAGGACAACGTCGACACCACCCAAACCCGCAACGCCGACGGCACCTTCAGCTCAGCCACGGGCGGCGCCGTCAGCTGTCCCGCCGACTTCACCTGTCACCTGCAATACATCCCGGTTGCCGCCCGCTGTGCCCCGTACTTTCCAGGCGGCGCCACCGTGGCCTACTACTGCCCGGGGCCTTGACCATGATTCCTCATTTGATAGCTGCTCGCGCTGATCCACACAGCGCCAAGCCCGGAAAAGGCTTGAAATATCGATCGCAAGGCCAGCGTCGCCAGCGCGGCATGACCCTGATCGAGCTGCTGGTCGGCATCGCCATCGGCCTGATGGTGGTGGCCGTGGCCGGTGGGGCGCTGATGGTCTCGCGTGGCGTCTCCGGCACCGTGAGTGATGCCAGCGCCATCAACCAGCAGGCGGCCTACGCCATGCGCGTCATCGGCGGGCAGCTGCGCCAGACCGGCTCGCTGTATCTCAACCCCAACCCCGGCAATGCCAATGCGGTCAATGCCCCCGCTGCCCCCGTGGCGTTCGAGCGATCGGCCAAGTCTCCGGGGGCGGGCAACGACTTCGACCTCAGCGCGGCCAACGCTCAGCAGATCATCAGCGGCAACGACACCACGCTGACCATTGGCTTTCAACGCTACGCTGACCCGGTTTTCACCAGCGCCTCCGCGGTGCCCATGGCGCGCAACTGCCTGGGCGGCCCGCAAGACAGCAGCACCGACCAGCGCATCGAAAGCATCTTCCGCCTGGACACGACCGACAACGAGCTCGAGTGCGCCGGCAACGGCGTGCCCGCAGGTGCGGCGCCGGTCTTCCAACCCATCATCGGCCAGGTTGCCAACTTCCAGCTGCGCTACCTGGTGCAAAGCGCCAACACGCCCACCACGCTGGGCAACCCGACGGTGCAATACGTCCAGGCCGCCAGTGTCACCAACTGGGGCGAGGTGCAGGCCGTCGAAGTCTGCCTGGTGCTCTACGGCGCCGAGCCGATCGACCTGCCCCCCGGCAGCAGCTATACCGACTGCGACGGCAGCACCAGCGTCGACATGACCACGCTCACCGGCGTGCGCCGCAATCGCATGCACAAGGTCTATCGCAACGTGTTCCAACTGCGCAGCCAGGGCCTGCTGGGCTCGGTGCTGTGACCCACTGCCGCACCTCTGCCATGTCCAGGTTCACTCCTCCTTTCCCGGCCCTTGCGCCCAGGCCCTCGCCGTCAACGGGGCGTCGCCCTGTTCGTCGTCATCGTGTTCGTGCTGCTGTCCATGCTGCTGGCGCTGTGGGCATCACGCACTTCCATGTTCAACGAGTTGGTGGTCGGCAACGACGCCGACTACCAGCGCGCCCTCGAGGCCGCCCAGGCACTGCTGCAGGACGCCGAGCTCGACATTCGCGGCGAGCGCGCCGACGGCTTTGCCTGCACGGTCGATCCGACCAATGACAAAATTTGCCGACAGCCGCGTGACCCTGGCGCAAATTCCGCTGGCGACGGAAGAAGTGGGTGGCCTGCTGTCCGAGCTTGAGAGCAAGACCACCCACTGCCTCAACGGCCTGTGCGCCAAGCGGTCGGGGCGACAGGATTTCTGGAACTACACCAACGCCACCAGTCCGGTGCCCAGCAACCTGCAACCGGGCGAGGTGCCGCTCGAAAGCCTGACGGTAACCGACGTCGGCGCGCGCTACGGCGAATACACCGGCGCTTCCCTGGGCAACGCCAGCAACCCCATCAACCCCATCCTGGCCGATCGCAGCGCCCCGATCAGGGCGGCTGGTACTGGATCGAGGTGCTGCCCTACGACCTGAGCAGCCAGAACGCCGGTGTCGTCGTGGGCAGCAACAACCTGCTGGCGCTCAACATGGTGCCCAACGTGGTGTACCGCATCACGGCCCTCGCGTACGGACGCAAGCCCAGCACCATGGTCGTGCTGCAGCAGACCTACGCACGGCAAAAGCGCAAGGATTGATCGCAAAAGTCATCAAAAACGATAGCATCTTGCACGCTCCCATCAAGCGCAAAAACCCGCTTCGACCGATCAATTGACCGAATCAAAACAGGAGCACGCCATGCCCGCCCCATCACCCCACCCCGCTGCCACAAGACCCTGCTGGCCCTGGCCGCCGGCGCCGCCTTGGCGCCCTGCGGCGCCTGGGCGATCGATCTGGCGCAGTCGCCCCCAGGTTCGGTCGAGCCCTACGTCCGCCCCAATGTCATCATTTCGATTGACGACTCGGGCAGCATGAGCTACCAGCCTGGACTCGGAAAGATCCACATCGGGCGATGCGAATACCTCAATCAAGAACGCCAGCGCCTGATCTGCGGGCGGACGCTGGAGCATGAACAGCCGGCGCATCAACATCCTCAAGTACGCGCTGAACAGGTGGCATCTTCGATCCGGCCGACCCCAACTACGACGCCTCGCTGCTGCGGACGACAAGAAAATCCGCGATTGCTTGGCAGAGTATGCCCTGCACAACAACGGCACCCGGCGTGGGCCCCAAGAAGTCCAGCGGATACTCAGGTGCCACGAGCGTCGACAGCGCGACCAGCATGAAGACGTCAACTCCATGCAGATCGCTCTCTGGCAGGGCCAGCACCGCACGGACTTCCTCAATTTCATCAGCAGCCTGTCGCGAGCCAATGGTGGCACGCCAGCGCACTTGATGCTCGAGCCAAGCCGATGGCTACATGCGTCCGCCCGCTGGGCGTCAAGACGGCCCCTGGGCCAGCGTGCCTGGAACCGGACGCGGTGAGCCCTATCTCGCCTGCCGGCGTAATTACCACATTTACTGATGACCGACGGGCGCTGGAACGGCACGGCCACCGCCATTCCAGACGCCAGCAAACGCGACAATGGCACCAACTTCTGACGCTGCCCGACGGCACGGTCTATGGCGGCGCCACCGGCCGAGCAGGCCAAGGTGGCCACGCTCTACCGCGACACGTCACCAGGCAACACCCTGTCCGACTGGGCGTTCTACAGCTGGGCCACGCCTCTGTTCGACCTCCAGCATGATTGGCACCATGCAGGCGGCGACACGGACTACCGCACCGCGACCGACCACCGAGACCTTCCCCAACACCCAGCCCGGCGGCAGCCTGGTCACGCTGGAGCGCTACTGGAACCCGCGTTACAACCCGGCCACCTGGCCGCACATGGTCACCTACACCATCGGCTTCAGCAGCGATGGCGTACAACGTGGCCCGACTACACGTCGATTGTCCGGCCCACGCAGATGCTGCCCTACGGCTACGACGGCAGCTTTTCCTGATCTTGTGACCGGAACGGCACAAGTCCTGGCCCAACATGACGAGCAGCACGGAGAGCCAAAACGCCCTCGACCTGTGGCATGCCGCCCTCAATGGCCGAGGCCGCTTCTACGCCGTCGAGAAGGGCGAGGATCTGGCACAGGCCTTCCGCGACATCTTTGGCCAGATCAACACCCAGACCGATCCCGACCTGACCTCGAGCGCCACCAGCGGCAGCAACAGCACGCGCTATGACGTGGGCCGCTACACCGCGTCCTACGAACCCCAGAACAACTGGAAGGGCTCCATCAAATCCGAGGTGTTCAAGACCGACGACACCATCGTGGCCAATCCCGCGTGGAACAACCAGACCACGGCCGACAAACTGGATGCCGCAGGCTTCTCCGTGGCGAACCGGCTGGTGCTGAGCTTCAGCGACAAGATGGACACCGCGGGCAAGCTCCAGGGCGGCGTCCCATTTCAATGGGCCAGTGACGAGAGCAGGCTCAGCACCGCGCAAAAGCAGCAACTGCTGGCCTCGGTACCGAACACCAACGAAGGCACCCCCAATGGGGCCAATCGGCTTGACTACATCCGGGGTGAGCGCTCGCTGGAAGGCTCGGACACCAGCGGCTACACCAACGCCAAGCCGTATCGCGAGCGCAAAAGCCGTCAGGGCGACATCATCAACTCGGTGGTGTGGTACACCGGCGCGCCATCCAGCAACTACGCGCTGCGCGGCTACACCGCCTTCACCCGCGCCAACAAGAGCCGCACCCCGATGATCTACGCCGGCGGCAACGACGGCATGCTGCACGGCTTCTCGGCCGCAGACGGCACCGAGAAGATTGCCTATGTGCCCAAGGGCGTCATCAGCAACCTGCCCTACCTGACCTCCCCCACGTACAACAACAACCACAAGTCCTTCGTTGACGGCTCGCCCATGACCGGCGACGTCGACATGGGCGTGGGCGTGCAGGACCCAGATGACCCCGCCTACGATCCGGCCTACATCCCCGACTGGCGCACCTTGCTGGTCGGCACGCTGGGTGCTGGCGGCAGGGGCTTCTTCGTGCTGGACGTCACCAACCCCGACGGCAATGGCAGCACGCCCGCCTTCAGTGAAACCAACGCGTCAACGCTGGTCGTGATGGATCGCACTCGCGACGCAGGAAATACGGTGCCCGACTGCACCACGGGCCTGAACAGCGCCCAGCAGGCCGCCTGCAGTGTGGAGTGGGAGCAGGCCAAGGACATTGGCCACATCACGGCGCAACCCGTGGTGGACGACGCCAACCCCATGGTCAGCACCCAGATCACGCGCCTGAACAACAACCGCTGGGCGGTGGTGCTGGGCAATGGCTACAACAGCATCAACCAGCGACCGGTGCTGCTGATCCAGTACCTGGACGGCGCCAAGGAATTGCTGCGCCTGCCTGTTACCAACGATGCGGCCGGCACGGGCAATGCGGCGGACAACGGCTTGTCCGCGCCCCGCCTGGTGGACCTGAACGGCGACAGCCGCCCCGACCTTGTATACGCCGGTGACAACCTGGGCAACCTGTGGAAGTTCGACCTCACCAACCTCGACGATGCGCAGTGGAAGGTGGCTTTTGGCGGCACGGCCGATGTGAACACACCCGACGACGGCCTGCGCGGCGATCCTGCTAGTGCCAAGCCCTTGTTCACCGCCCTGGGCCCGGCGTCCCTCGGCAATGCCTCGCGCACCAAGATTCAGCCCATCACCGCCGCGCCCACCGTGCGCGCAAACGATCGCATGAAGACGATCGGCACCGGCGCCAGCGCCAAAACCGTGGCGGTGGGCGGCATGATGGTGGCCTTTGGCACGGGCCGCAACGTCGCCAAAACCGACGAAGCCAGTGTGGATGTGCAGACCCTTTACTCTGTGCTGGACAACACCCGATACAAGGTGGTCGACACAACCAAGGGCAAGCGCCTGGAAGTCCACCCGGGCGGCGGAACGTGCCCCGGCGGCGCGGACTGCGTGCCCACTCCAGCCGCACTGGGCACGGGCGTGACCAACGCCAAACTGGCCGAGCAGAAGATCACCGAAGTCGATGGCGGGGCCTTCGGCACGGTGGACGTGGTGGACGAACTCAAGAACGACACCTGGGACAGCAAAAACGGCTGGTACATGGACTTTCCGGCGGTGGGTGAACGTGCGCTCAAGCCCATGTCCTTTTTTGACGGCAGCAACCTGCTGACCGTGTTCTCGCAGGTGCCTGCCAAGGGCTCGAACGTGGATCCCAACATCGAGTCCTGCGAGTCGACCTCGGTGGACGCCGAGCGCCAATACCGCACCCTGATCAACATCATGGATGGCAAGCGGCCCACGGTGCAAATCGTGGACTACAACGGCGATGGCGTCTACAACCTCGGGAGCGACCAGGGCATCTCGCGCAAGCAAGTCGGCAAGGGCGCCCATAATCTGGTGGCCAAGGGCGACAAAGTGATTGATGTCGACGTCAAGAACAACAAGGAGCTTCTGGCGCGCATGCCCGAGCAGTCTCTGCGCCCAAGTTGGCGACAGCTGAAGTAGAGGAGGAATTGAATGATCCGCAACACGCCTTTGCTCCAGCGCGGTTTCACCCTGATCGAGGTGATGATCGTGGTGGCCATCATCGCCATCCTCGCGGCCATTGCCCTGCCCAGCTACAACGAGTACATCCAGCGCGGCCACCGCAGCGACGCGCGCGCGGGCTTGCTGCAGGCACAGCAGTGGATGGAGCGCGCCGCGACGGCCATGGGCACCTACCCGACCACGCTGCCCGCGTCACTGAGCTGGTCGGGCGACACCAGCAAGCGCTACGTCATCAGCTTCGAGGCGGGCAACACCGACGCCGCCTTTACCTTGCAGGCGGTGCCCAACAACCCCGGCCCGCAGGCCGGCGACAAGTGCGGCACGCTGACCCTGTCCAACACCGGACTGCGCGGCGCCAAGGGTGCGACCTCGGGCGACATCGTCACCGAATGCTGGGGTAGGTAAGCGCCGGCGCTGGCGCGCGCAGGCAGGGCTCATGAAGAAACGGCGAAAATCCCCGATTTCGCCGTTTGCATGAAGCCCTTCGTCCGCGACCAACTCCAGCACTACGCCGACCGCCTGGGCGAACTGGACTTTCTGCTCTCCCGCCCCGACGTCATGGCCGACATGGCCCAGTTCATGGTCCTGTCGCGCGAGCACACCGAGGTGGCCGCCGTGGCCGGGCGCTGGGCGCGCTATCAGCAGCGCGAGTCCGACCTGGGCGCGGCGCAGGACATGCTTCAGGATGCCGACATGGCCGACCTGGCGCGCGAGGAAATTGCCGCCGCCCAGGCCGAGCTGGCCGAGCTGGACGCCGAGCTGCAGCGCATGCTGCTGCCCAGGGACCCGGACGACGCACGCAACGCGTTTGTCGAGATTCGCGCCGGCACCGGCGGCGACGAGTCGGCGCTGTTTGCGGGCGATCTGGCACGCATGTACACGCGCTACGCGCAAGGGCGCGGCTGGCGGGTGGAGGTGATGAGCGAATCACCCGCCGAGCTGGGCGGCTACAAGGAGCTGGTGCTGCGCATCGCGGGCGAGGGCGTGTACGGCCTGCTGCGCTTCGAGTCGGGCGGCCACCGCGTGCAGCGCGTGCCGGTGACCGAGACGCAGGGACGCATCCACACCAGCGCCGCCACGGTGGCGGTGATGCCCGAACCGGACGAGGCGCAGGCCATCACGCTGAATGCGGCCGACTTGCGGATCGACACCTTCCGCGCCAGCGGCGCGGGCGGGCAGCACATCAACAAGACCGATTCGGCCGTGCGCGTGGTGCACCTGCCCACCGGCCTGGTGGCCGAGTGCCAGGACGGGCGCAGCCAGCACGCCAACAAGGCGCAGGCGCTGCGGGTGCTGCAGGCGCGCCTGCAAGACAAAGAGCGCAGCGAGCGCGCCGCCAAGGAGGCCGCCACGCGCAAGGGCCTGATCGGCAGTGGCGACCGCAGCGACCGCATCCGCACCTACAACTTTCCGCAGGGGCGCGTCACCGACCACCGCATCAACCTGACGCTGTACAAGCTGGCGCTGGTGATGGAGGGCGATTTGCAGGACGTGATCGACGCGCTGCAGGCCGCGCACCAGGCCGAGCAGATGGCGGAGCTGGAGGGGCGGGTGTGATGGACATTTGTGAGCCAAATAGGGCTGCAGCGCTGATCCATCAAGCGCAAACAGCTACGTTATTGATAGTATTCAAGCCATGCTCTCCCGCCGTCTTGCCCCCTCGCCCGCTTGCGGGAGAGGGTTGGGGTGCGTGTCTTTCTCCCTCCCCCGCTGGGGGCCAGTTGGGGTGGGGGCGCGGCCGGTGAGCCCCAACCAGCGCCATTGGCCCCTCACCCCAGCCCTCTCCCCAGAGGGGCGAGGGAGCAATACCCCGTCCGATCCTGTTGAACCCACCGTGGCGCAGACACTGGCCCGCGCGCAAGCCAGCGGCCTGCCCCGCATCGACATCCAGATGCTGCTGCTGCACGTGCTGGGCCGTGCCACGCACGACCGCGCCTGGCTGATCGCGCACGACGACGACGCGCTGGCGCCCGATGCCGCCGCCCGCTTCGACGCCCTGTGCGCGCGCCGGCGGGATGGCGAGCCGGTGGCCTATCTGACGGGCACCAAGGCCTTCCACGGCCTCACGCTGCAGGTGGATGCGCGCGTGCTCGACCCGCGCGACGACACCGAGACGCTGGTGGACTGGGCGCTGGAGCTGTTGCCGGCCGACCGGCCCGCGCGCGTGCTGGACCTGGGCACCGGCAGCGGTGCCATCGCCCTGGCGCTGGCCGCGGCCCGCCCGCAGGCCGAGCTGTGGGCCGTGGACGCCAGCGCCGACGCGCTGGCCGTGGCCCAGGCCAATGGCCAGCGGCTGGGCCTGGCCGTGACCTGGCGCCACGGCCACTGGCTGGCTCCGGTGGCCGGCCAGCGCTTTGATCTGATCGTCAGCAACCCCCCCTACATCGCCGAGGGCGATCCGCACCTGCCCGCCCTGGCGCACGAGCCGCGCCAGGCCCTGGCCAGCGGCCCCGACGGCCTGCGCGACCTGCGTACCATCTGCGCCGCGGCCCCCGGGCACTTGCGGCCCGGCGGCTGGCTGCTGCTGGAGCACGGCCACGACCAGGCCGCCGCCGTGCGCGCCCTGCTGCTGCAGGCGGGCCTGGGCCAGGTGCAGCTGCGGCGCGACCTGGCCGGCACCCCGCGCTGCTCGGGCGGCCAGGCGGCGGCTTGACCGTGGCGGGCGATTTGGTTTCACAATCGCCCCATGTCACACGCCGCCTCACCCCGCTTGGCGCCCCGCGCCCTCACCGTCGCCGCCTGCGCCCTGCTGGCCGCCTGCAGCGGCGGCACGCCCTGGGGTGCCACGCCGCAAAGCCTGAACGTTCCGGTGCCCAACCTGACCCGCGCCGGCCAGGTGGCGGACGGCGCCTCGGGCTCCACCGCGGGCGCACTGCGCGTGGCCGAGCGCGTGCATCAGGCGCTGGCGGCCGACCCCCAGCTGGCGGGCCAGGGCCTGACCGTCGAAGGCCTGGAAGGCGGCCTGGTCGTGCTGGGCGGCCCGGTGCGCAGCACGGGCGACCGCCAGCGCGCCATCGACACGGCGCGCCAGGTGCCCGGCGTCAGCCAGGTGGTGGACCGCATGCGCTCGCCCTGACGGCCGCGACGCCCGCCAGTGCCAGTTCTGGGATGATGCAAAGCACCATTCAACCCGATCCATCCAAGGAGGTTTTCATGCACTACTCAACCCCGTTGCTGCGCGGCCTGGCCACTGGCAGTGCCCTGGTCGCGCTCACCGTTGTCGCCGGCTGCGCCGGCGGCCCCTACCAAGCCGCCGGAGGCTCCCTGTACAACCGCGACGCCCAACGCCAGATGCAGAACCAGGACCTCGAAGACCGCGTGCGCGCCACGCTGCGCTCCGACCCGCGCGTGGGCGTCCAGGGCCTGCAGGTGAAGGCCCTGGGCGAGGGCAAGATCGAAATCAGCGGCACGCCCGCCAACGGCCTGCTGGGGCGTGAGCTGGCCATGCGCCTGGCGCGCAGCGTGCCCGGCGTGACCGCCGTGTTCAACAACATGACGATGAATTGACCGGCGGGGCGCCTCGCTCAGCCAGCGTCTGGCGCATCGGGCCGCGCCGCGCGCGCATAGCGCGTGGCCGCCAGCGCTTGCAGTCCAAACTGCGCCAGCAGCGCATGCAGCCGCTCGGCGGCGCTGCGTTTCTTGTGGCCGGTGTGGCGCGCGATGATCAGCTCGTTCTTCAGGCTGTGCTCCCAGCCCACCAGCTCGGTCACCGTCACTTGGTAGCCCTGCGATTCGAGGTACAGGCAGCGCAGCACGTTGGTCAGTTGGCTGCCCAGCTCGCGGGTGTGCAGCGGGTGGCGCCACAGCTCGGCCAGCGGCGTGCGCGACAGGGCCAGCGCCTTGTTCTGGCGCAGGCAGGCGGCCAGTTCGGCCTGGCAGCAGGGCACCAGCACCATGGCCTGCGCCTGCTTGGCCAGGCCGAAGGCGATGGCGTCGTCGGTGGCGGTGTCGCAGGCGTGCAGGGCAGTCACCACGTCGATGCGGTCGGGCAGCGCAGCGTCGTGCGCCGCGTCAAACGCGGTGATGTTCAAGAATTGCATGCGCTCGAAGCCCAGGCGCTGGGCCAGCGCACGCGAGCGCTGCACCAGATCGGCGCGCGTCTCGATGCCCCAGACGCGGCCGCTGCCGGCGTCCTTGAGCAGCAGGTCGTACAGGATGAAGCCCAGGTAAGACTTGCCCGCCCCGTGGTCGGCCAGGGTCAGCTCGGCGCCCAGCGGGTTCAGCTCGCCCAACAGCCTCTCGATAAAGCCCACCAGGTGCTCGACCTGCTTGAGCTTGCGCCGCGAATCCTGGTTGAGCCGGCCTTCGCGCGTGAGGATGTGCAGCTCTTTCAGCAGCTCGACCGACTGGCCGGGGCGCAGCTCGGCCAGCACGGCGTTTTTTGATTGATTTTTGCCTCTGGCGCCCGTGGATGAAGCGCGAACAGCTCCTATTTTTGAAGCATTTGAAGTCATTTGACCCGCTCGCCATCCGCAGCCGCCGACGGCCCCACGCCCAGCGCGGCCCAGCCCTCGGGGCCCAGCTTTTCCAGCGTGGCCATGTTGGCCTCGAAGATCGTCTCGGCCTCCGGAAAGGCCTCGACGGCGCGGTCCACACTGGCCTCGCGCAGCAGGTGCAGCGTGGGGTACGGCGAGCGGTTGCTGGCGTTGGTGATGTCGTCCGCCTCGGTGCCGGCAAACTGAAAGCGCGGGTGAAACGGCGCGATCTGCAGCACGCCCTGCAGGTCCAGCTCGTCCAGCAGCGCCTCGGCGTCGTCCAGGAAATCGTTGAAGTCCAGGAAGTCGGCGAACTGGTCGGGCACGACGAGCAGCGTGGTTTCGCGCTGCTCGGGGTCGGCCGCGGCCAGCGCCTGCAGCTCGGCGCGCAGGGCGGCCAGCAGCTCGGGCCGGCCGCCGCCGCTGCACACGGCGTAGTGGATCTGGCCCTTGACGTGCGGCGCCTTGGCAAAGGGGCACAGGTTCAGGCCGATGACGGCGCGCTCGAGCCAGCGGCGGGTATCCAGAATGGCGGTTTCTGCAGAAATGGGCGGCATGGCCGAATTACACCACCGCCGCGCCCCGGCCCGTGTCAGCGCCTCAGGCCATGGCGCTGCAGCGCCCAGGCCAGCACCAGGCCGACCGCGCCGTACGCGCCGGTCACGGCCCAGGTCCAGTCCCAGCCGCCCACGCGGCTGGCCACCCAGGCCACCACCGGGGGGCCGCTCATCTGGCCGATGGCCGACCACTGCTGGATCCAGCCCACGGTGGTGGCGATGTGGCCCTCGCCCGGCGCCACGCGCGGCGCCAGCGCGAACAGCGCGCCCGGGATCAGGCCGCCGACGGTGGAAAACAGCAGCGCGCCGCCATAGCGCAGCACCGGCAGATGCAGCGTGGTGCTGCCGAAGGCCAGCCAGGCGCCCACGGCCATGGCAACAAAGCCCGAGCACAGCACGGTGCGTGCGTTCACCCCGCGGTGCAGCAGGCGCCCGGCCATGATGTTGCCCGCCATGTTGACGGCCGCCACGGTGGCCGTCAGCACCGCACCCAGCGCGCCGCCCCAGCCCGACTGCTGGTACAGCGTGGGCAGAAAGCCGATCACGGCCAGCCACTGCGCGGCATACACGGCAAAGGTCAGCGCCGCCAGCCAGGGGCCGGGCGCGCGCAGGGTGATGGCCAGGCGGCGGTGCCAGGGCTCGGCCGCCGACGTGCCCGCGTTGCCTTCGGTTCGCGGGGCATCGCGCGGCACGGCCAGCGGCAGCCACAGCAACATGGCGGCGGTGCAGGCGGCCGTCAACAGCCACCAGCCGCGCCAGCCCAGCGCGCCGATCAGCAGCGGCCCGGCCAGCAAGGCCAGCGCGGTGCCAAAGGGCATGTAGGCACTCCACACGCCCAGCATGCGCGTGAGTTGCGCCGGCGCCACGGCGCGGCGCAGCAGGCTGGGCGCAGGCACGGTGGTGAGCAGAAAACCCAGGCCTTCGACGGCGCGCAGCAGCATCAGGCTGGTGGCATCGCGCGCGGCGGCGCCCGCCAGGCCGGCGGCGGTCAGCAGGGCCAGGCCCGCCAGCATGCAGCGGCGCAGGCCCACGCCATCGGCCAGCAGGCCGGCCACCAGGCCCAGCAGCACCGCGGCCAGCTGCACCAGCGCCAGCAGAAAGCCGGCCTGCACCAGGCTGATGCCCATGGCCTGCTGCAGTGCCGGCACGGCCGGCGGCAGCTTGCCCACGTGCAGCGCGGCGGCCACGCCGGTCAGCACGATGACCCAGGGCGCGTGGCGGTGGAAGGCGGCGGGGCTCATGCAAAGAGCTGCCGGCCGGTCAGGCGCTCGTGCTCGCGCAGGGCAAAGCGGTCGGTCATGCCGGCAATATAGTCGGCCACGGCGCGCGGGCGGTCGGCGCTGCCGGCAAATTCGGGCGGCAGCTCGTCCGGCGCATCGAGGTAGGTGGCAAACAGATCGCGCACCACCTGCTGGCCGCGCGCGGTGGTCTCCACCACCTGCGGATGGCGGTAGAGCTGCGCGAACAGAAAGCGCTTGAGCGCGGTCGACTGCGCGCGCATGTCCTCGCCAAAGCGCACCAGCGGGCCCAGCCTGCGCGCGGCGTCGGCATCGGCCGGCGCGGCCGCGTCGATGGCGGCGCGGGTGGCGGCGATCACGTCATAGACCTGGGCCGAAAGCATGCGGCGGATCGACTCGTACAGCAGGCGCCGGCCCTGCGCCGGCTCGGCCAGCTGCGGGTGGTCGTGCAGCGCGGCGGCCTGGTGTCGCGCAAACAGGGGCACATCGGCCAGTTGCGCCAGCGTGAGCAGGCCCGAGCGCACGCCGTCGTCGATGTCGTGCGCGTTGTAGGCGATCTCGTCGGCCAGGTTGGCCAGCTGCGCTTCGAGGCTCGGCGCACCCCCGGCGAGAAAGCGCCGCGCCACGCCGCCGGGCTCGCGCGCCTCGATGCGGCGCGCATTGGCGGGCGAGCAGTGCTTGAGGATGCCTTCGCGCGCCTCGAACGTCAGGTTCAGGCCGTCGTGCTCGGGGTAGCGGTGCTCCAGCACGTCGACCACGCGCAGGCTTTGCAGGTTGTGCTCGAAGCCGCCGTGCGCGCGCATGCAGTCGTTGAGCGCGTCCTGCCCCGCATGGCCGAAGGGCGTGTGGCCCAGGTCGTGCGCCAGGGCGATGGCCTCGACCAGATCCTCGTGCAAGCCCAGCGCGCGGGCGATGTCGCGCGCCAGCTGCGCCACCTCCAGCGAGTGCGTGAGGCGCGTGCGGAACAGGTCGCCCTCGTGGTTGAGGAACACCTGGGTCTTGTAGACCAGGCGCCGAAAGGCGCTGCAGTGCACGATGCGGTCGCGGTCGCGCTGAAAGGCGTTGCGCGTGGGCGCGGGCGTGACGGGGTGCTGCCTTCCGCGCGAGTGGGCGGGGTCGCTGGCGTAGGGGGCCAGCGCGCCGGGATTTGGAATCAAATCGGCCTCCAGCGCTTATCCATCAAGCGCAAGCAGCTATTTAATTGGTAGTATTCAAGCACAGCACCGGTCGATCACGGCGCGCACCAGCGCATCGGGCACGGCGCGCACGGCAGCGCGGCCCGGGCCGTCGATGAGGACAAAGCGAATTTCGCCGGCCTCGGCCTTCTTGTCCACGCGCATCAGCTCCAGGTAGCGGCCGGCGTTGTCGCGCTTGTCGATCACCGCACCGCGCACGGGCAGGCCGGCGCGCGCGATCAGGCGGCGCAGGCGCTGCACAAAGGCGGCATCGACCAAGCCCAGCTCGCGCGAGAGCTCGGCCGCCATCACCATGCCGGCGGCCACGCCCTCGCCGTGCAGCCAGGCGCCGTAGCCCATGCCGGCCTCGATGGCATGGCCAAAGGTGTGGCCAAAGTTGAGAATGGCGCGCAGGCCGGCCTCGCGCTCGTCCTGGCCCACCACGGCGGCCTTGATCTCGCAGCTGCGCTGCACGGCGTGCGCCAGCGCGGCCGCGTCCAGCGCGCGCAGGGCGTCGACATGGGCCTCGATCCAGTCGAAGAAGCCCACGTCGGCGATCGGGCCGTACTTGATCACCTCGGCCAGGCCGGCCGACAGCTCGCGCGGCGGCAGGGTCCCCAGCACATCCAGGTCGCACACCACGGCGCGCGGCTGATAAAAGGCGCCGATCATGTTCTTGCCCAGCGGGTGGTTGATGGCCGTCTTGCCGCCCACCGATGAATCGACCTGCGCCAGCAGCGTGGTCGGCACCTGCACGAAGGGCACGCCGCGCATGTAGCAGGCGGCGGCAAAGCCGGTCATGTCGCCCACCACGCCGCCGCCCAGGGCGTACAGCACGGTCTTGCGGTCGGCGCCGTGGGTCAGCAGCGCGTCGAAGATCAGGTTGAGCGTGGCCCAGTCCTTGTGCTGCTCGCCGTCGGGCAGCGCCAGCTGGTGCACCTGGCGATGGCGCCCGGCCAGGGCCTGCGCCAGTTGCGCGGCGTACAGCGGCGCGACGGTCTGGTTGCTGACGATGAGCGCGTCGCTGCCGGCCGGCGCCGCCGAATAGGCCGCCGCATCGCCCAGCAGGCCGGTGCCGATCAGGATGGGGTAGCTGCGCTCACCCAGCGCGATCGAGAGCTGCTGCGCGGGCAGGAGGTTTTGTGTTGTTGGCATGGGGCACTCAGTTTAGACGGCGCCGCAGCGGCGCCCCACGCTCAGGGCGCCGCGTCGCCCGGCGACATCAATTCAAGCTGCATCATGATGCGCCCCACCAGCATCGACAGCGAGGAGCCGTGGGTGTCCAGCACGAAGTGCGCGCACTGGCGGTACAGGGGGTCGCGCTCGGCATACAGGGCGCGCAAGCGCTTCAGCGGGTCGTCCACCTGCAGCAGGGGCCGCTTGGTGTCGTGCCGCAGCCGGCGAAACAGCGTTTCGGGCGAGCTGCGCAGGTAGATCACCGTGCCGCGCTCGTGCAGGTGCTGCCGGTTGAGCGGCCGCAGCACCGCACCACCGCCGGTGGCCAGCACGCTGGCCGGGCCTTGCGTCAGCTCGTCGATCGTGGCCTGTTCGACATCACGAAACGCCGCCTCGCCCTCGCGGTCGAAGAAGTCGCGAATGCTGCACCCCAGGCGCTGCTCGATCACCACGTCGGAGTCGGCAAACGGCAGCTGCATGCGGTGCGCCAGCGAGCGGCCCACGGTGGATTTGCCGCTGCCGGGCATTCCTACCAGACTGATCATCAGAAAAAATCCCCGGACATGCCGGGGATGGTATCAAGACGTTGGATGATGACCCTGCCGTCGGCCAGTTCCGCCCTTGTGTGCCCGGGGCGGCCGGCCGCTTCGAGTCAGCCCATCATTCCGTCAGGGGCCCGTGGGATCGGTGACCGTGATAGTGAGGTTGCCATTCGTGGACGTACCCTCGCTGTCGGTGACGCGAACGGCTACATGGTAGGCGCCCGCGGCGGTCGGCGTGCCGCTGATCACCCCGCCGGCGCTAAGCCCCAGGCCATTGGGCATGCCGCCCAGCGCTGCCCAACTGTAGCCCGGCCGGCCACCTGTTGCCGACAAGGCAAACGAGAAAGGTTGCCCCGTCGTGGCGGTCACCGTGGGAGCCGTGAATACCAGCGGCGGCGACATGGGGCCGTTGATGTTCAGCGTAACGGCTGCGTCGGCTGTGGCGCCAAACGCATCGGTCACGCGCACGGTCACCACGTACACGCCTTCCGGCGCCTTCGGCGTGCCGCCGATCACGCCAGTGCTGCTCAGCGTCAGGCCAGCAGGCAATGAGCCGAGCGCCTGCCACGAATACGGGGGCGTTCCGCCGGTGGCCGTCAGCGCCTGGCCGAACGGCGTGCCGTTGGGCACATCCAGCGACGTCGCGGCAAACGCCAGCGGCGTGGCAGAAACGCCATCCACGACCTGAACCACCGTCCACTGCACGATCGGGTCCTGCAGCCCGTTGCTGACGTTGTTGTCGGCACGGTCGGTCGTCAACTCGAGCAAGATGACGCCGCTGCTCGGGCCGCTGGACAGCGAGAAGCTGGCCACGCCGCCTTGCGTCACGGCCTGCACCACGCTGCCGCTTTGCTTGCCCAGCAGCAGGCGTGCGCCATCCGAAGCCGACGTCGGCAGGATGCGCACCTGCACGTTGGCTGCGGCAGGCGCCGGCACGGGCTGGTTCGTGTCGTCCATGACCAAGGCCTGGATGCCCACGTTGTTGCGGATGTTGTTGGGGTTGAACTGCGAACCCAGGTAGTACGGTGCCTGCACCTTGGCCAGCACGCTGGCCGGCATGCCGGTGCCTGCGCCACCACCCACGGTGATGTCGACGCTGGCGCTGTATACCTTGTTGTCGCGCGGGTCGGTCACCGTGCAGGTGATCGTGCCCGATCCGGCCTGGTCGCCCGCGTGGAAATGGAAGGAGTTGCCGCCCGAGTTGGCATCCAGCGTGATGGAGCGGTACGCCAGGGGGTTGCCATCGTCGTCCTCGTGTTCGTCGTCGCCATCAAGGTAGTACAACGCCCCCGTCGGAAGACCGGCAGAAATGTTGCAGCCGAAGATCTCCTTGCCGCCCGGAATGGGGCTGCCCCCCTCCTTCGCATTTACATACAAGGTCGTGGTGAAGGGCGCCTGGACGCCAATGCCCACCGGATAGTGGCCGATGTTGACCGGCAGGCTGGTCTGGTCTGCCCGCAGGGTGATGCTGTACTGCTCATGCGTCTCGCCCGGGCTGCCGCCCCCGCCACCACACCCAGCCAGCAGCGCAGCGGCGGCCAGTCCCACGATTCCAATCAACTTTCGCATAGGGTCAACTCGGTTAAACAACAAATCAATGAAAGGGAGCAGCGACGCAGGCCATCAGCGCACGGCGCCGCGGTCGGCCACCATCTTGGGCGTGATGAAGACCAGCATTTCCTGCTTCTGGGCCTGGCGGGTGCGCTGCTTGAACAGGTTGCCCAGCACCGGCACGTCGCCCAACAGAGGCACCTTGTTTTCCTGGTCGGTCTCGTTCAGCTCGAAAATGCCGCCGATCACCACGGTGCCGCCGTTCTCCACCAGCACCTGGGTCTTGACGCGCTTGGTGTTGATGGACATGGCGCCCTCGACCACGCCACCCGGGCTGTCCTTGTTGACGTCCAGGTCGAGAATGATGTTGCCCTCGGGCGTGATCTGCGGCGTGACCTCGAGCTTGAGCACGGCCTTGCGGAAGGCCACGGCCGTGGCGCCGCTGCTGGTGGCCTGTTGATACGCGTACTCGGTGCCCTGTTCGATCAAGGCCTTGGTCTGGTCGGCCGTGACCACGCGCGGGCTGGAAACGACCTTGCCCTTGCCATCGGCTTCCAGCGCCGACAGCTCCAGGTTGAGGAAGCGGTTGGCGGCCGAGCTGAACAGCGAGATGGCAAAACTGGCCGGCGTCGCACCCGCCAGGCCCAGCGCGGGCAGACTGAGGAATTGGGAAGTCTGCGAAGTCAGGCCGCCGGCATCGGTCTGGCCGGTGGTGGACGTGATGGCGTTGTAGTTGCCGCCGAAGGCGACGCGATTGCTGCCCACGCCGTAGCCCGCATCACCGCCGCGAATGCCGCGCAAATCTGCCCCGCCCAGCTTGACGCCCAGCGACTTGCCGAAGGTGTCGGTGGCCTCGACGATGCGCGCCTCGATCAGCACCTGGCGTACCGGCACGTCCAGCTTGGTGATCATGTCCTGGATTTGCTCCAGGCGCGAGGGAATGTCGGAGATGAACAGCTGGTTGGTGCGCGGCTCGGCGATGACGCTGCCGCGCGAGCTGAGCAGGCTGCCCGAGTTGGCGCCGCTGCCGCCGCTGCCCGAACCACTGGACGAGGTGAGCTGCTGCTTGATGTCCTCGGCCTTGGTGTAGTTGAGCTGGAAGGACTGGGTGCGCAGCGGCTCGAGGTTGCGGATGGCGGCCTGGGCTTCCAGGTCGGCCTTTTCCTTGGCCGCCATCTCGTCCTTGGGCGCGATCTGCAGCACGTTGCCCACGCGCTTCATGCCCAGGTTCTTGGCCTGCAGGATGATGTCCAGCGCCTGGTCCCAGGGCACGTCCTTCAGGCGCAGCGTGAGGTTGCCCTGCACCGAGTCGGAGGTGACGATGTTGAAGTTGGTGAAGTCGGCGATCACCTGCAGCAGCGAACGCACGTCGATGTCCTGGAAGTTCAGCGACAGCTTCTCGCCGCGGTAGCCCGGCCCCTGGGTCAGCTTGTCGGGGTTGGTCTTTTGCTGGCGCACCTCGACCACCAGTTGCTTGTCGCTCTGGTAGGCGCTGTGCTCCCATGCCCCCTTGGGCTCGATGACCATGCGCACGCGGTCGCCCGATTGCACGGTGGTGATGGTCTGCACCGGCGTGCCGAAATCGGCGACGTCCAGCTTGCGGCGCAGGCCCTCGGGCAGGCTGGTCTTCAGGAATTCGACCACCAGCTTCTGCCCCTGCTGCTTGATGTCCACGCCCACCTGGTTGCTGGGCAGGTCGACCACCACGCGCCCGGCGTTGTCGGTGCTGCGCCGAAAGTCGATGCCCTGCAGCGGCTGCTCGGTGTCGGCATGGCTTTCGGCAAACGTGCTTGCACTGGGTGCCGGCGTGGCTGCCGCGGCCACGGCGCCCAGCGTGACCAGCACCGCGCGGCCCTGCACCTCGGCCTGGTAGGTGGTGGGCTGCTTGAGGTTGAGCACCACCCGCGTGCGGTTGCTGCCCTGCGCCACGTTGGCGCCGCGCAGGTTGCCCTGGTCAATGGCGATGTTGCTGTGCGCGACCCCGCTGACGACGCCCGGAAAATCGAGTGCGATGCGCGCCGGCGATTGCACGACGAAACCGGCCGGTGGTGCCACCAGGGCCTGGTTCAGCTCGATGCGAACGACTTCGGCGCCGCCCTGAATCGAGCTGGTGATCGACTCGATGCGCGCCTGCGCCATGGCGATCGTGACGGCCCCGAAAGCCATCAAACCCAGCGCGGCAACGCGCACCTGCCGGCAGTTCGGCATCCACTTGCTCATCGTTTTTTCTCCTGCAACTGCAACTCCGCGTTGCGCTCGATCCATTCACCGGCCGCGTCCTGCACGATTTCTCGCAAATTCACGTCGCTCTCGCTGATCTGGGTCACCCGGCCATAGTTTTGGCCCAGGTGGTCGCCCACCTTGACCTGATAGAGCAGCTTGTCGACCCGCACCAGTGCCACGCGCCGGCCCCCGCGATCCAGGCTGCCCACCATCGACATGGTGTCCAGCGGAAAAGCCTCGAGCGGCTCCTTGCGGCGATTGAGTTCGGGCTCGATCAGCGAGTCGCCCGAGCCCTTGACACCGGATTCACGTCGCAGCGCCTGCGTCAGGCGCTCATGGCCAAAGGGGTCGGCCGCCGCGACCTCGGTGTAGGCCTGGGGCACATATTTCTTGGGCTCGGCCAGGGGCGTGACCTTGGGCACCATCTGGCGCCGCTGCTCGGCCATCCACTGCTGCAGATCCTCCTGTGCCGGCGCGCACCCGCCCAGCAGGGCCGCGGCGCCAAACACCCAAGCCAGGCGTCCAACGCGCCGCATCATTTCTTGGCTCCCGGCTTGGCCGTGGCCTTCTGCTGCGCCGCGATTTCTTCGGGATCGAGGTAGCGGAAGGTCTTGGCCGTGGCCTCCAGCACCAGCATGCCGGATTTGTCCTTGTCGCCGCTGGGCGACACCGACAGGTTGTTGAGCGTGACGATGCGCGACAGATGGGCGATGTCGGAGCTGAAGGCACCGATGTCGTGATAGCGGCCGGTCACCTTGAGCGCGATGGGCAGCTCGGCGTAATAGTCCTTGACCACCAGTTGGCCCGGCCGGAACAGCTCGAACTGCAGGCTGCGACCCAGGCCCGCCTGGTTGATATCCGACAGCAGGGCATCCATCTCGGCCTTGTTGGGCAGCTGCTTTTCCAGCAGGTTGACGTATTGCAGAACCTGCACGCGCTGCTTCTTCAGCTCTTCCAGGCTCACGGCCTTTTGCAGCTTGCCGCGATAGTCGTTGCGCAGGGTCAGCTCCTTGGCCTGCTCGCCCTCGAGCTCCTCGTCGACGCTCTTGAGCCAGGCAAACCAAAGGATGCCCACCATCACGGCCGCGGTCAGCACCAGCAGCGCGTAGCGCGGCAGCGTCGGCCAGGAGGAAGGATCACGCGTGTCGAGGCCGCGAAATTGGCCGCTCACGCCCTCAAGCGCTTGCCTGAGGTCCATATTGGAGGAAGACTTGCGAGCCATGACTGCCCTTTGCTCACGCGGGGACGTTGGCCGGCCGCCGGGCCGCCGCCGCCGAGGCGCCGGATGTGGCCGCTTGCGCATCGCTGGCGCGCTGCAGCTTGACGCGGATGGTGAAGTTGTAAACCCGGCGCTGCTCGCGCGGACTCAGCGCCAGGTTCTTGGCGACGATCTCGATCAGCTCCGGCTTGGTGATCCAGGGGCTGGCGCGCGACAGGTTGCGCAGCAGCTCGGACACGCGCTCGTTGGACTGCGCCACGCCCTCGATCAGGACGTTCTGGCCTTCCTGCTTGATCTTGCCCAGATACATGCCGTCGGGCAGTTGCTTGACCGCCTCGTTGAGCAGGTGCACCGGCATGTTGCGATCGGCCTGCAGGTTTTCCACCGCTTCCTGGCGCGCCTTCAGGGCCGCGATCTCGTTTTGCAGCGAGGCGACCTCCTTGATTTCCTGATCCAGCTTGCCGATCTCGCGCGTGAGAAACGCGTTGCGGGCCTGCTGCTCCTCGATCCGCCCCTGAAGCCACAGGTAGCCGGCCCCGGCGATCAAGGCGCCCAAGGCCACCGCGCCAATCAGGGAGCCATTGAACACCTGGCGCGCACGCTTGCGCGCCATCTCCCGATGGGGCAGCAGATTGAGCAGAATCATCGCAGGAACCTCCGCATGGCCAGGCCACAGGCGGTCAGGTAGGACGGCGCCTCGCGCAACACCTTCTGCTCGCGCACGCCGCGCCCCAGCTCCATGCCGTCAAACGGATTGAGCATCTGGCACGGGAACGAGGTGGCATCCGTGATGGCTTCGGTCAAGCCATGCAAGCCCGCGCTGCCGCCGGCCAGCAGGATCAGATCGACCCGGTTGTGCGGCGTGCTGGTGAAGAAAAACTTGAGCGCCCGCTCGACCTCCTGCGCCAGATTCTGGACAAACGGGGTCAGCACGGCCTCGGCGTAGTCCTCGGGCAACTCGCCCGCACGTTTCTTGGCCTCGGCCTCCTCGGCCGTGAAACCGTATTGGCGCATCAGGAGCTGGGTGAGCTGGGCGCCGCCAAACACCTGATCGCGCTCGTACAGCAGCTCGTCCTCGCGCAGCACCTGCAGGGTGGAGGACAGGCCGCCGATCTCGAACAGGGCCACCACGGCATCGGCGCCACCGCCGGGCAACTGCTCCAGCACCCGCGCCGCGGCCAGGCGCGACGCATAGGACTCGACGTCCATCACCATGGGCGTGAGCCCGATGGCTTCGGCCAAGCCCTGGCGGTCCTCGACCTTCTCCTTGCGCGAGGCCGCGATCATGACCTCGACATCGCCCGCCGAACTGGGGCTGGGGCCGATGACGCAAAAATCCAGGCTGACCTCGTCCAGCGAGAACGGGATGTACTGATTGGCTTCCAGTTCGACCTGGGCCTCCAGCTCACGCTCGCCCAGCCCGCCGGGTAAAATGATCTTCTTGCTGATGACCACCGAGGTCGGCAGCGCCATGGCAACATGCTTGGCCTTGGTGCCACTTTTCTTGATGAGGCGACGCGCGGCATCGACCACCTCGTCGAACTTCTCGAAGTTGCCCTCGTTGATCCAGCCCCGCTCGAGCGGCTCGATCGCGCAACGCTCCAGGGTGAAGCGACCGGCGTGATCGCGGGACAGCTCGACCAGCTTGATGCTGGATGCGCTCACGTCCAACCCCACCAAGGGGGCCGGCTGACGATCAAACAGCGAACCGATGTTCAAGGCAGTTTCCCGTTACTTTCTATTTCACAAGTAGAACACACTTAAGAAATTGATTGAATGCTATCAGCACACTGGCGGGCTGAAAAAGCCCGACAGCATGGCTTTTCGCTCTTGGCGTTGTCAAAAACCGACGAACCGGCGTGCTGTAACAGCTCTTGCCAATTGGTGCGGGCGGTTGCAGACGACTGACGTGCACGGCGACGGGGCTCCAGCCACAATCGGGCGCCGGCGCCATCGGGCCGGACCTTGGCTGGGGCTGGACGCCTCTTCGCCCTCCCCTTTTTCAGACGAAACCCGTCTCGCTCCACATGCCTGTTGACCGCCCCACCCGCTCCGCCGCACAGCGCGCGCCCCGCACAAGCCGCTGGCCCGTCTGGCTTGCCAAGGGCCTTCTTTGGGCCGGCGGCACCCTGGTGGCCCTGGTTCTGTGCGCCGGCCTGGCGGGCCTGATGGCCCTGGCGATTGCCTATCCGAACCTGCCCGATGTTTCCGGGCTGTCCAACTACCACCCCAAGCTGCCGCTGCGCGTGTACACCGCCGAGGGCCAGTTGATCGGCGAGTTCGGCGAGGAGCGGCGCACCCTGACTCCGATCGCTCAAATTCCGAAAATCATGAAAGATGCCGTCTTGGCGATCGAAGATGCGCGCTTTTACGAGCACAACGGCATTGATTACGTGGGGGTGATGCGCGCTGCACTGGCCAACCTGGGGCGCGAAAAGAGCCAGGGCGCGTCCACCATCACCATGCAGGTGGCGCGCAACGTGTACCTGACCTCGGAGAAGACCTACACGCGCAAGATCTACGAGATGCTGCTCACGCTCAAGCTGGAGCACCTGCTCACCAAGGACCAGATCCTGGAGATCTACATGAACCAGATCTTCCTGGGCAACCGCGCCTACGGCTTTGCCGCCGCCGCCGAGACGTACTTCGGCAAGCCGCTGAAGGACGTGACGATCGCCGAGGCCGCCATGCTGGCGGGCATTCCCAAATTTCCGTCCACCGCCAACCCGATCGCCAACTTTGCCCGCGCCAAGGAGCGCCAGCTGCACATCATCGACCGCATGGTCGAAAACGGCTTCATCACGGCCGACCAGGCGGCGCAGGCCAAGGCGCAGGAGCTGCACATCCGCCCCAGCAACAGCCGCGACCGCGTGCATGCCGAGTACGTGGCCGAGATGGTGCGGCGCATGATGTTCGAGCAGTACGGCGAGCAGACCTACAGCCGCGGACTGAAGGTCTACACCAGCATCAAGGCCGACGACCAGCAGGCGGCCTACCACGCGCTGCGCCGCGGCATCATGGACTATGAACGCCGCCAGGCCTACCGCGGGCCCGAAAAGTTCGTCGATCTGCCCAAGGACGCTGCCGAGCGCGCGGCCTTCATCGGCGACGTGCTGGCCGATTACCCCGACATCGGCGACATGGTGGCCGCCGTGGTCACCACGGCCAGCGCGCGCCAGATCGATGCGGTGCTGGCCAGCGGCGATGCCATCGAGGTCACGGGCAACGGCCTGCGCGCGGCCAAGGCTGGCCTGTCGGCACGCGCAGCGCCGGCGGTGCAGATTCGCCCGGGAGCAGTCATCCGCGTGGTGCGCAAGGACGACAACAGCTGGGAAGTGGCCCAGCTGCCCGAGGTGGAAGGCGCGCTGGTGGCGCTTGATCCGCGCGACGGCGCCGTCAAGGCGCTGGTGGGCGGCTTTGACTTTGGCAAGAACAAGTTCAACCACGTCACGCAGGCCTGGCGCCAACCGGGCTCGGGCTTCAAGCCTTTCGTGTACTCGGCGGCGCTGGAAAAGGGCTTCTCCCCCACCACCATCGTCGACGACGCACCGCTGTTCTTCGACGCCAGCGTGACGGGCGGCCAGCCTTGGGAGCCCAAGAACTACGAGGGCGGCTTTGAAGGCCCGATGACGCTCAAGCGCGGCCTGGCGCGCTCGCGCAACATGATCTCGATCCGGGTGCTGCAGGCCATCACGCCACGCTATGCGCAGGAATGGATTTCGCACTTCGGCTTCGACCCCGACAAGCACCCGCCCTACCTGACCATGGCCCTGGGCGCCGGCTCGGTCACGCCGATGCAGATGGCCACCGGCTTTGCGGTGTTTGCCAACGGCGGCTGGCGCGTCAATCCCTTCCTCATCACCCGCATCACCGACCACACCGGCAAGGTGCTGGTCGAGAGCCAGCCCACGCCGCCCACCGAGGACAACCGCGCCATCAACGCACGCAACGCCTTCGTCATGAACACCATGCTCAACGAAGTGGCGCGCAGCGGCACGGCAGCGCGAGCGCAGGCCACGCTCAAGCGGCCCGACCTCTATGGCAAGACGGGCACCACCAACGATTCGATGGACGCCTGGTTCACCGGCTACCAGCCCACGCTGGTGGCCTCAGTGTGGGTCGGCTACGACACGCCGCGCAACCTGGGCGCGCGCGAGACGGGTGGCGGCCTGTCGCTGCCGATCTGGATCAACTTCATGCAGACAGCGCTCAAGGGCGTGCCGGTGGCCCAGCTCAAGCCTCCGGCCGGCGTGACCAGGGTGGGTGACGACTGGGTGTACGACGAGTACGCCCATGGCGGCGGCATCAGCAACCTGGAAGGCGCCGGGCTGGAAGACCCGGCGGCCCCGGCCGAGATCGGCAACCCCGCTGGTGCCGTGCCGGCCGGTGGCGAGCGCAACCGCATCCTCGATCTGTTCAAGAACTGACCGTGTGGCCAACCCCTGGCACAGCGCCGGGGGTCGCCGGCGCGTCACTAGAATCCGCGCCATGTCGTCCCTGCCACCATCTCTCGCCCGCATTGCCGCGGCCACCCTGGCAGCGGCGGTGCTGGGCGGCTGCGGCCAGAAGGGGCCGCTGTTCATCCCCCACACCCCGGCCGCGGCGCAGCGCGCCACGTTGCCGCAAACCGTGTTCGGCGGTCCGGCCAGCCCCGCCGCCGCTCCCGCCAGCCGAGCGTCTGCTGCGCCGCCGCCACCGCTGCCCAACCTGCCCGAGATTCAATGACGCCCCCTGCATCCGCATCCGCCGGCACCCCGCTGCCCGGCGCCCCTTTTCTGTCCTGGCGCGCAGGCCAGTTGATGCTGGAAGACGTGGCGCTGGCCGATCTGGCGCAGCGTCACGGCACGCCGCTGTTCGTGTATTCCAGGGCTGCCATGCTGAACGCACTGGCCGCCTACCAGCGTGGTCTGGCGGGACGCGAGGCGCTGATCTGCTACGCCATGAAGGCCAACTCGACGCTGGCCGTGCTGAAAGCTTTTGCCGACGCCGGCTGTGGTTTCGACATCGTCTCGGGCGGTGAACTCGAGCGCGTGCTGGCCGCGGGCGGCGCCGCCGACAAGATCGTGTTCTCCGGCATCGGCAAGACGCGCGTCGAGATCCGCCGCGCGCTCGAGGTCGGCATCCGCTGCTTCAACGTCGAGAGCCTGACCGAGCTGGACGTCATCGACGCGGTGGCGCGGGCCTGCGGCAAGCGCGCGCCCGTCAGCATCCGCGTCAACCCGAACGTGGACGCCCGCACCCACCCCTACATCTCCACCGGCCTGAAGGGCAACAAGTTCGGCATCGCGCACGAGCAGGCGCTCGCCGCCTACCGGCATGCCGCAAGCCTGCCGGGGCTGCAAGTGGCGGGCATCGACTGCCACATCGGCTCGCAGATCACCGAGGTGGCGCCCTACCTGGAGGCGATGGACCGGGTGCTGGACCTGGTGACCGCCATCGAGGCCGCGGGCATTGCCATTCACCACATCGACCTGGGCGGCGGCCTGGGCATCGACTACGCCGGCGAAACCCCGCCCGCCGCCGATGCCGTGTGGCCGGCGCTGCTGGAGCGGCTGGACGCGCGCGGCTACGGCGACCGGGCGCTGATGATCGAGCCCGGGCGCTCGCTGGTGGGCAACGCCGGCGTGTGCCTGACCGAGGTGCTGTACCTCAAGCCCGGCGAGCAGAAGAACTTCTGCATCGTCGACGCCGCCATGAACGACCTGCCGCGCCCGGCACTGTACGAGGCCTATCACCGCATCGTGCCGCTGCGCCAGCCTGCGCCCGATGCCGCCACCACGATCTGCGACGTGGTGGGCCCGGTGTGCGAGAGCGGCGATTGGCTGGGCCGCGACCGCGCACTGGCCGTGCAGCCGGGCGAGCACCTGGCCGTGCTCTCGGCCGGCGCCTACTGCATGAGCATGGCCAGCAACTACAACAGCCGCCCGCGCGCGGCCGAGGTGCTGGTCGATGGCACGCAGGCACGCGTGGTGCGCCAGCGCGAGGCGGTGGCCGATCTGTGGCGCGGCGAGTCGCTCTGACGACCCGTCGGCTCCGTCGATTTGCAAGCGAAATCGGCCTGCAGCGCTTTGCCATCAAGCGCAAGCAGCTACAAATATCACAGTTTTGATCAGTGATCTCGAGCGCTCAACGCGGGTAGCGTTCGCGCAGCTTGAGCTTCCAGAACTTGCCGGTCGAGGTGCGCGGCACGGCGTCGATGAACTCGTAGCGCTCGGGCAACTGCCACTTGGCAAAGGACTTCGTCAGCAGCAAGGCATCGAGTTCATCGGGCGTGGCCTGCTCGCCCGGCTTGAGCACCACGCAGGCCAACGGGCGCTCGCCCCACTTCGGGTCGGGAATGGCGATGACCGCGGCCTCGGCCACCGCCGGGTGCGCCATGAGGGCGTTTTCCAGGTCGACCGAGCTGATCCACTCGCCACCGGACTTGATCAGGTCCTTCGTGCGGTCGCTGATCTTGACGAAGCCCAGCGCGTCCACGCTGGCCACGTCGCCGGTGCGCAGCCAGCCATCGGGGGTGAACTTGTCCTCGGGGGCACCGACCTGAAAGTAGCCCCCCGTGATGAACGGCCCGCGCACCTGGATCTCGCCCACGCTGTGGCCGTCCCAGGGCTGGTCCTGGCCGTCGTCGCCGCGCGCGCGCAGCTCGACCAGGGGCACCGGCACGCCGGCCATGGCCGCGCGCTGGAATTTCTCGTCGGCCGAGGCGCCCTGCAGCTCGGCCCGCGGGTAGCTGATGGTGGCCACCGGGCTGGTTTCGGTCATGCCCCAGCCCTGCAGGATCCAGATGCCGTGGGCGTCGAAGGCGCGGATGAGGCTCTCGGGCACGGCCGCGCCGCCAACCAGCGAGCGCATGCCGGTGGGCAGCTTCCAGCGCCCCAGGTTGGGCGAGCCGGCCTTCTGCGCGGCGTCGTAGGCCTGGATCAGCGTCATCCAGATGGTGGGCACGCCCAGCGCCAGCGTGGGCGGCTCGGCGGTCATCAAGTCGAGCAGGTCATCGGGATGCATGTGCGGGCCGGGAAACACCAGCTTGACGCCCATCATCACCGCGCCATAGGGCATGCCCCAGCTGTTGGCGTGGAACATGGGCGTGACGGGCAGCACCACATCGGTGCCGCGCAGGCCCCAGAAGTCGCCCAGGCTGGCCACCAGCGTGTGCAGGATGGTCGAGCGGTGCGAATACACCACGCCCTTGGGCCGGCCCGTGGTGCCGCTGGTGTAGCACATGGCCACCGGGTCGTTCTCGTCGTGCGGGGCATAGACAAAACCGTCCGGGTCGGCGCCGGCCAGCAGCGCCTCGTAGTCCGTCAGGTCCGCCGGCACGCTCTGCCCGCCGAACGGAAAAACGATCACTTTTTCGAACGCATGCAGGTGCCGGAACTGCTCGTACAGCGGCAGCAGCACGTCGTCGATCACCAGAAAGCGGTCCTGCGCATCGCCGGCGATCCAGCCGATCTCGGCGGGCGACAGGCGCAGGTTCAGCGTGTGCATCACGCCGCCGGCGGCAGGAATGCCGAAATAGCATTCCAAGTGCGCATGGTGGTTCCAGCACAGCGTGGCCACCCGATCGCCCTTTTTCAGCCCCAGCCCCTGCAGCGCCGCGGCCAGCGCCCGGGTGCGACGGTAAAACGCGCTGTAGCTGTGGCGCACGAGCGATTTGTCGGGCCGGCGCGAGACGATCTCGTTGCCGGCAAACAACCGCCCGGCACGCTCGAGCAGGTGGTTGAGCGACAGCGGGACGTTCATCATGGTGCTTTGCATCGGGTCTCCTTGGGGTGCGGTTCTGCAACGACTTTACGACGGCGGCCGGCGCGAGCGGGCACAATGCGCCCCATGGAAACCCTGAGGCAAGAGCTGGCCGCTGCCGCCGCGCGGCTGGTGGTGGAAGAAGGCCTGGACTACGGCGGTGCCAAGCGCCGCGCGCAAAAGCTGCTGGGCGTGCCCGCACGCACCGTCTTGCCCGACAACGACGCCATCGAAGTCGAAGTGCGCACTTACATTGAACTGTTCCACGGCGAGACGCAGCCGGGCGAGCTTCAGGCCCTGCGGCACCTGGCCCTGGACTGGATGGAACGCCTGGCCGCCTTTCGTCCGCACATCCAGGGCGCGGTGTGGAATGGCACCGCCACGCGCCGCAGCGACATTCATCTGCAGCTGTATTGCGACGACCCGAAGTCGGCTGAGATCGCCCTGATCGACCGCGGCGTGCGCTACGACGTACGCCCCGCGCCGGGCGGCCCCGGCCCAGCGGCGGAGCTGCTCAGCTTTTCCGCCCCCTGCCCCGCGTTGGGCGAATGCATCGGCATTCACCTCCTGATCCAGGACTACGACGCCCTGCGCGGCGCCCTCAAGCTGGGCGCCGATGGCCGCCCCCGCCAGGGTGATGCCGCCGCGCTGGCCGCCCGGCTGAACGACGAGGCCTGCGCATGAGCACGCCGGGCCGCTCCCAAGCGCGAATCCCGCAGCGCGCAGCGCGGAGGGTAGTCCAGTGAACGCGCCGGACCGCATCCCGACGCAAGGGCCACGCGACACGGAAGGCGCTCCCGTGGCTCCCGCCCCGGCCACCCGGCGCTGGGCCTTGGCGGCGGGCGTGGGCGTGGTGGCCGGCGTGGCCGGCGCGACGCTCGCATGGCGGCGCTTCGCACTGGAGGAGCCGGACACCAGCGACCTGTGGCAACACCAGTTCAGCACCCCGGCCGGCACCCCCTTGGCGATGGCCGACCTGAAGGGGCGTCCGTTGCTGATCAACTTCTGGGCCACCTGGTGTCCGCCATGCGTGGAAGAAATGCCGCTATTGAGCCGTTTTTACACGCAAACCAAGGGCAAAAGCTGGCAAATGCTGGGATTGGCGATCGATCAGGCAGATTCGGTCCAGCGTTTCCTGGCTCGCACCCCGGTCAGCTATCCGATTGCCATGGCGGGCCCCGCGGGCGTCGAATTGACGAAGAAGCTGGGAAATGCGGCCGGCGGCCTGCCTTTTACGGTGGTGTTTGACCGGAACGGTGAAATCCGGCACCGCAAGCTGGGGCAGGTGAAGCCCGAGGATCTGACCGCCTGGCTGCGCTGATGCCCCGGCACGACCTGAACGTCGATGAGCTGTACGCCCGAATTTTCTCTTAAATTCGGTAAAATGTCCCCAATTTTCACGAAAGCATTTCAAAAATGGATCTGCGAAAACTCAAGACCTTGATCGACCTGGTGTCCGAGTCCAACGTTTCCGAGCTCGAGATCACCGAAGCCGAAGGCAAGGTGCGCATTGTCAAGGCCAGTGCGGCTGCACCCGTGGCAGCCGCCGCCCTGCCCGTGCAAGCCGCCCCGGCGGCCACGGTCGCCGCGGTGGCGGCGCCGGCGGTGGTGGCTGGCCCCGCACCCGCCGCGCCGGCAGTAGCCGGATTTGTCGTCAAGTCGCCCATGGTAGGCACCTTCTACCGCTCGGCCAGCCCGGGTGGCAGCCCCTTCGTCGAGGTGGGCCAGAAGGTCAACGAGGGCGACGTGGTCTGCATCATCGAAGCCATGAAGATCCTCAACGAGATCGAAGCCGAGAAGTCGGGCACCATCACCCAGGTGCTGGGCGAGAACGGCCAGGCGGTCGAGTACGGGCAGCCGCTGTTCGTCATTGAATAACGAACCGCGGAGCTGCGGATGTTCAAGAAAATTTTGATTGCCAATCGCGGCGAGATCGCGTTGCGCGTGCAGCGCGCCTGCCGTGAGCTGGGCGTCAAGGCCGTGATGGTCTACTCCGAAGCCGACAAGGACGCCAAGTACGTGCTGCTGGCCGACGAGGCCGTCTGCATCGGCCCGGCCCCCTCGGGGCAAAGCTACCTCAACATGCCGGCCATCATCTCGGCGGCCGAGGTGACCGACGCCGAGGCCATCCACCCCGGCTACGGCTTTCTGAGCGAGAACGCCGACTTTGCCGAGCGCGTGGAGCAAAGCGGCTTCCAGTTCATCGGCCCGACGCCGCAGTCGATCCGCATCATGGGCGACAAGGTGTCGGCCAAGCAGGCCATGATCAAGGCCGGCGTGCCCTGCGTTCCCGGCTCGGATGGCGAGTTGCCCGACGACCCGGCGGCCATCCGCCGCATCGCCAAGACCATCGGCTACCCGGTCATCATCAAGGCCTCGGGCGGCGGCGGCGGACGCGGCATGCGGGTGGTGCACACCGAGGCGGCGCTGATCGGCGCCGTGCAGACCACCAAGGCCGAGGCCGCGGCGGCCTTCAACAATCCGGCGGTGTACATGGAGAAGTATCTCCAGAACCCGCGCCACGTCGAAATCCAGATTCTGGCCGACAAGCACCGCAACGCGGTCTATCTGGGCGAGCGCGACTGCTCGATGCAGCGACGCCACCAGAAGGTGATCGAGGAAGCGCCCGCGCCCGGCATTCCGCGCCGACAGATCGAGCGCATCGGCGAGCGCTGCGTGGCCGCCTGCAAGAAGATCGGCTACCGCGGCGCGGGCACCTTCGAGTTCCTGTACGAGAACGGTGAGTTCTACTTCATCGAGATGAACACCCGCGTGCAGGTCGAGCATCCGGTGACCGAGCTCATCACCGGCGTGGACATCGTGCGCACGCAGATCATGGTGGCCGCGGGCGAGAAGCTGCCCTTCACCCAGCGGCAGATCCAGTTCCGCGGCCACGCCGTCGAATGCCGCATCAACGCGGAGGATCCGTTCAAGTTCACGCCCTCGCCCGGCCGCATCACGCTGTGGCACCAGCCGGGCGGGCCGGGCGTGCGGGTGGATTCGCACGTCTACACAAACTACTACGTGCCGCCCAACTACGACTCGATGATCGGCAAGATCATCGCCTACGGCGACACGCGCGAGCAGGCCATCGCGCGCATGCAGACAGCGCTGATGGAGACGGTGGTCGAGGGCATCCAGACCAACATCCCGCTGCACCGCAACCTGCTGGTGGATGCGCGCTTTCGAGAAGGCGGTACCAACATCCACTACCTGGAACAATGGCTCAGCGAACGCGGCAAATAGGCGTGCCCCGGAACCAGGTGTTTCAAGAAATATCGGCCGAAAGCCCATATCCATCAAGCGCGTATAGCTACCATTTTGATAGTCACCAAGATGTTTGAGCTGCGCCTGATATGCCCCGAGTCGGCCGTCGAGCCGATCAGCGACGCGCTGGAGGCGCTGGACGCGCTCAGCGTCAGTGCCGAGGACGCCGATGCCGACACCCAGGCCGAGCACGCCCTGTTTGGCGAACCCGGACTGCCACCACCGGCGCCCGGCTGGACACGTACCACCGTGGTGGCGCTGTTCACCCAGGAAGCCGCTGCGCGCGAGGCCGGCGTGCTGCTGGCGGCACAGGACTTTTTTGCTGGCAGCCAGGTGCAATCGGTGGCGCCCGTGCCCGAGCAGGACTGGGTGCGCCTGACGCAGTCGCAATTCGATCCGGTGGCCATCACGCCCGAGTTCTGGATCGTGCCGAGCTGGCACCAGGTGCCGGCGGCGGCCACGCGGGTGATCCGGCTCGATCCCGGCCTGGCTTTCGGCACCGGCACCCACCCGACAACGCGCATGTGCCTGCGCTGGATTGCCGAGCGCCCGCTGGCGGGCCAGCGCGTGCTGGACTACGGCTGCGGCTCGGGCATCCTGGCCATCGGCGCGGCCCTGCATGGCGCCAGCACGGTGGACGCCGTGGACATCGACCCGGCGGCCGTGCAATCCACCCAGGCCAATGCAGCGGCCAACGGCGTGCAGCTCAACAGCGGCCTGCCCGAGGCCGCCCACGGCGTCTATGACACGGTGCTGGCCAACATCCTGGCCACGCCGCTGAAGGTGCTGGCCCCCCTGCTGTGCGCGCATGTGGCTGCGGGTGGCTCGCTGGTGCTGGCCGGTATCCTGCAGCGGCAGACCGAAGAACTGCAGCTGGCCTATCGCCCCTGGCTCGACCTGCAGGTGGCCGACGCACAGGAAGGCTGGGTGCTGATGACGGCCACGCGCACGCGCTGAAGCGCAGGCCGGCCGGGGCCGTGCCCTGCCTACAATCGCCGCCATGCTTGCCGCTACAACGCCCTCGCCCGTGGCATGAGCCTGGTCACGCGCTGCCCCGCCTGCTCGACCCTGTTCAAGGTCGTTCCGGACCAGATTCGCATTGCCGCCGGCTGGGTGCGCTGCGGGCACTGCGGCGAGGTGTTTGACGCCTCGGCCCACCTGCTGCCGCGCGGGGCAGCAGCACCACCAGCACCGGTGAACGCCCCCGTCGTCCCTGCAACGCCCCCGGTCGCCCAACCGCCGTCGGCCCCGACGCCACTGGCAAGGGCGGCCGACCCTGTGCCGCCAGCCCCGGCGGTCGAATCAGCGACGGGGCTGCCACAGGCTGGCCACCGCAGCGCTTCACCCGGGCACGAGCACGGGCACGAGCCCGAGCCCAGCTTGGCCGCGGCGCAGGCCGCCCCGCCCAGCCCCGTCACGCCGGACACGGCGCCTACCCCCGGCGCACCCGAATCCCGCTCCACGGATATGGACGAGTTGCGGTCCACCGGCGTGAGCCTGCCGCCCTACCTGCGCCCAGCCGAGCCGGCCCAGGCTTCACCGGCAGGAGCGCTGGACACCGGACCCAGCGCCCTGGCGCCGCTTGAAGGCGCGGATGCCGAGCTCGGCGGTCTCCAGCCGATCGATCTCCGGTTGGCGGACGCAGGCGCCACCGAGCCCATGCTGCTCGATCCGCTCGATCCGCTCGCCCCCGCAGGCCCCCGGTCTGCTTTCCCACGCCCGGACGATGCGCCGCTGGATGATGCGCCCCTGGAGGCACCGCCCTCCTTCGTGGCGGCCGCCCGCCGCCGGGCGTTCTGGAGCACGCGCCCGGTGCGCGCCGTGCTATGGCTGGGAGCCACGCTGGGAGTGCTGGCGCTGGCCGGCCAGTGGGCCGTGGGCCAGCGCGACTGGCTGGCGGCGCGCGCGCCCCAATGGGCCCCCGCACTGCGCGCGCTGTGCGCCCCCTTGGGCTGCCAGATCCAGCCGTATCGGCAACTGGACGCCATCGTCATCGACAGCTCGGCGTTCAACCGGGTGGCCGGGCCCGAATTTCGCTTCAGCGTCAGCCTGCGCAATGCCGCCGACTGGCCCGTGGCCAATCCGGCGCTGGAGCTGACGCTGACCGACCGCGACAACCAGCCCCTGGTGCGGCGCGTGCTGACTCCCGCCGACCTGGGTGCGCCGCCGGCCCTGGCGGCCCGCAGCGACTTCAGCACCAGCCAGAGCGTGACCGTCGGCGCCCCCGTCGATGCCGCCGCGGTGGCCGGCTACCGCCTGACGGCCTTCTATCCCTGAGAGGCCGAGCGGCCTCGTTCCACCCCTGCTCTCCCACTCGACATCATGGCAAGCTTGATTTGCGGCTCCCTCGCGTTTGACACCATCATGGGCTTCGAAGGCCGCTTTGCGCAGCAGATCCTGCCCGAGCAGCTGCACATCCTGAACGTGTCCTTTCTGGTGCCCCAGCTGCGCCGCGACTTCGGCGGCTGTGCGGGCAACATCGCCTACGCCATGCGCCAGCTCGGCGGCACGCCCCTGCCCATGGCCACGGTCGGGCGCGACGGCGCCGACTACGTGCAGCGCCTGCAAGCCCAGGGCATCAGCACCGAGTTCGTGCGCGAGATGCAAGACACCTACACCGCGCAGGCCATGATCATGACCGACCGCGACAACAACCAGATCACGGCCTTTCACCCCGGCGCCATGATGCAGGCTCACGTCAACCGCATCGCGGCGCGCGCCGACATCCGCCTGGGCATCGTCTCGCCCGACGGGCGAGACGCCATGCTGCAACACGCCGAGCAGTTTCACGCTGCCGGCATTCCCTTCGTCTTCGATCCCGGCCAGGGCCTGCCCATGTTTGATGGCGCCGAGCTGGCGCACCTCGTCGAGCTGTCCAGCTGGGTCACGGTCAACGACTACGAAGGGCAGATGCTGTGCGAGCGAATGGGCGTGACGACGACAGAGCTGTCCCGGCGCGTGCGGGCTCTGGTCGTCACGCGCGGCGCCGATGGCTGCGATCTGTGGGAGGACGGCGCACGCACCCATGTTCCGGGCGTCAAGCCGGTGCAGGTGGTCGACCCCACGGGCTGCGGTGACGCCTGGCGCGGCGCCCTGCTGTGGGGGCTGGAGCAAGACTGGCCGATGGCGCGCTGCGCCGCGCTGGGCAACCGCCTGGGCGCACTCAAGGTGGCTGCGAGCGGCCCGCAGAACTATACGGTCGACGCACCGGCCCTGCTCCACGGCCTGGCCTGAGCAATGGGCGCCACACGGTGGCTCACCGCAAACGCCGCACCCATGTAAAAACCCGCCCACGACCGAGGCCGCGTGCGGGTTGAGAAGCGAGGCCGGCCGCAGCCAGCCTCAGCCGCAAGCTCAGGGCTTGCTGGCCGTGGGGAAGGGCCACGCGGCCTGGGGGCTCAACGTGGTCTTGGGCGCAGCAGCGGCCTTCTTGGCCGGGGCCGCCTTCTTGGCGGGAGCGGCTTTCTTGGCCGGTGCCGCTTTCTTGGCGGCTGGCTTCTTGGCCGGTGCGGCCTTCTTCACCACCGCTTTTTTGGCCGGCGCGGCTTTCTTGGCGGCGACTTTCTTCACCGCAGCCTTCTTGGCTGGCGCTGCCTTCTTGGCGGCAACCTTTTTCACTGCCGCCTTCTTGGCTGGCGCCGCTTTCTTGGCAGCAACCTTCTTGGCCGCAACCTTCTTCACCGCCGCCTTCTTGGCCGGTGCAGCTTTCTTGGCCACGACCTTCTTGGCCGGAGCCTTCTTGACTGCCGCCTTCTTCGCGGGGGCCTTCTTCGCCGCAGCCTTCTTGGCGGCTGGTTTCTTCGCAGTTGCCATTTTTTTCTCCTTGATCAAGTTGAACAATCAACAGCAGGAAACGCTTCGCGCCTGTTGGAACACGCGAAACGATCCATGACCCTGGAGCGCGCTCCAAGGCCATGAACACGAACGCCGCCGATCGCGGTCCACGAGGAACCGGGCCTTGGCGGCAAACGGGAAGCGCACATGCTGCTCGTCACCCGTTCAATCCCATGACAGCGCGCCACCGGTCTGGTACTCGATGACGCGGGTTTCGAAGAAGTTGCGCTCCTTCTTCAGATCGATCATTTCGCTCATCCACGGAAACGGGTTCTCGGCGCCCGGATGGAGCGCCTCCAGCCCGATCTGCGTGGCACGGCGATTGGCGATGTAGCGCAGGTAGCCCTTGAACATGGAGGCGTTCAAGCCCAGAACGCCGCGCGGCATGGTGTCCTCGGCATAGCGATACTCCAGCTCGACGGCTCGCTCGAACAAGGTCTTGATCTCGGCCTTGAAGGCGGGCGTCCACAGGTGCGGGTTCTCGAGCTTGATCTGGTTGATCAGGTCGATGCCGAAGTTGCAGTGCATGGACTCGTCGCGCAGGATGTACTGGTACTGCTCGGCCGCGCCGGTCATCTTGTTTTGCCGGCCCAGCGCCAGGATCTGCGTGAAGCCGACGTAGAAGAACAGGCCTTCCATCAGGCAGGCAAAGACGATCAGGCTTTTCAGCAGCTTCTGATCGGCCTCGGGCGTGCCGGTGACGAAGGCCGGATCCATGATGGCGTCGATGAAGGGGATCAGGAACTCGTCCTTGGCGCGGATCGAGGCGACCTCGTGATAGGCGTTGAAGATCTCGGCCTCGTCCAGGCCCAGCGACTCGACGATGTACTGGTAGGCGTGGGTGTGGATGGCCTCTTCAAACGCCTGGCGCAACAGGAACTGGCGGCACTCGGGCGCCGTGATGTGGCGGTAAGTGCCCAAGACGATGTTGTTGGCGGCCAGCGAGTCGGCGGTGACGAAGAAGCCCAGGTTGCGCTTGATGATGCGCCGCTCGTCCTCGGACAGACCGTTCGGATCCTTCCACAGCGCGATGTCGCGATTCATGTTGATTTCCTGCGGCATCCAGTGGTTGGCGCAGGTGGCCAGGTACTTTTCCCAGGCCCACTTGTACTTGAAGGGCACGAGCTGGTTGACGTCGGTGTGCCCGTTGATGATGCGCTTGTCGGCCGCGTTGACGCGGCGTTGACTGGGCTCGCTGTGCGTGGCGGCCGGCGCTGGCGACACCGGTTGCGCGGGCGTCCACGGCGTCACGGGCTGCAGGCGCGGCTGCGGCGTGATGCGTGCGGTGTCTTCGCTCCAGTTCAACATGATTTTTCCAATGCTCCGATTATGGGAGCAACATGACGAAATGCAAAGCATTCCTTCACGTTGGCATCCACTTGATGATGAGAATGTGTTGCGGCCAGGCATCGCATCGCATGGCGAGGCCCAGGCTTGTGATCACTGACAGGCTTCGCAACCCGGATCATCGATGGCGCAAAACTTGATGTCGGTGGCGGCCTCGATGGCCTCGGGAGCGGACGCGTGTGCCTGCGCGCCATGGCCTGCGCTCACGCCGGCGTCGCGCTCGCGGCTGCTGGGCACCGCGTTCAGGCGGCCCGACTGAATGGTGGATTTCTCGGCCTGCGTGGCGCTGGTGGTGCGCAGGTAATAGGTGGTCTTCACGCCGCGCAGCCACGCCAGCGTGTAGGTCTCATGAAGCTTCTTGCCCGATGCGCCCGCCATGTAGATGTTCAGACTTTGCGCCTGGTCGATCCACTTCTGGCGACGCGCGGCGCACTCCACCAGCCACTGGGGCTGGACCTCGAAGGCGGTCGCGTAGATCTGCTTGATGTCGGGCGGTACGCGGTCGATGGGCGCCAGCGAGCCGTCGAAGTGCTTGAGATCCATCACCATCACCTCGTCCCACAAGCCCAGGTGTTTCAGATCGCGCACCAGGTGGTGGTTGATGACGGTGAACTCGCCCGACAGGTTGCTCTTGACCGACAGGTTGCCAAAGCAGGGCTCGATCGACGCATCGACGCCGACGATGTTGCTGATGGTGGCCGTGGGCGCGATGGCGATGCAGTTGCTGTTGCGCATGCCGTCGCGCGCGATCTTGGCGCGCAGCGCGCCCCAGTCCAGCGTGGCCGAGCGGTCCACCTCGACGTAGCCGCCGCGCTGCGCGGCCAGCACGTCCAGCGTGTCCAGCGGCAGCACGCCCTGCTCCCACAACGAGCCGGCGTAGCTGGAATAGCGCCCGCGCTCGGCCGCCAGTTCGGTCGAGGCCCAGTAGGCGTGGTAGCAGATGGCTTCCATCGACTGGTCGGCGAACTGCACCGCGGCCTCGCTGGCGTAGGGCAGGCGCAGCGCGTACAGCGCATCCTGGAAACCCATGACGCCCAGGCCCACCGGACGGTGGCGCAGGTTGCTGTCGCGCGCCTTCTTGACGGCGTAGTAATTGATGTCGATGACGTTGTCGAGCATGCGCATGGCCGTGCGCACGGTGCGCTGCAGCTTGTCGTGATCAATCTGGCCATCCCGCAGGTGGCGCGGCAGGTTGACCGAGCCCAGGTTGCACACCGCCGTCTCGCTGTCGCTGGTGTTGAGCGTGATCTCGGTGCACAGGTTGCTGGAATGCACCACGCCGGCGTGCTGCTGCGGAGAGCGCAGGTTGCAGGCATCCTTGAAAGTGATCCATGGATGGCCGGTCTCGAACAGCATCGAGAGCATCTTGCGCCACAGGTCCACCGCGGGCACGGTCTTGCTGGGCCGGATCTCGCCGCGCGCGGCCTTTTCCTCGTAGGCCACATAGGCCTGCTCGAATGCGCTGCCGAACTTGTCGTGCAGATCCGGCACGTCAGAGGGCGAAAACAGCGTCCACGGGCCCTGCTCCATCACCCGGCGCATGAACAGATCGGGCACCCAGTTGGCGGTGTTCATGTCGTGCGTGCGGCGGCGGTCGTCGCCGGTGTTCTTGCGCAGCTCCAAAAATTCTTCGATGTCCAGGTGCCAGGTCTCCAGGTAGGCGCAGACCGCGCCCTTGCGCTTGCCGCCCTGGTTGACGGCCACGGCCGTGTCGTTGACCACCTTCAGGAAGGGCACCACGCCCTGCGACTCGCCGTTGGTGCCCTTGATGTGGCTGCCCAGGGCGCGCACCCGCGTCCAGTCGTTGCCCAGGCCGCCGGCGTACTTGGACAGCAGGGCGTTTTCCTTGATCGACTCGTAGATGCCGTCCAGCTCGTCGGGCACCGTGGTCAGGTAGCAGCTGGACAGTTGCGAGCGCCGCGTGCCGCTGTTGAACAGCGTGGGCGTGCTGCTCATGAAGTCGAACGAGGACAGCACCTCGTAGAACTCGATGGCGCGCGCCTCGCGGTCGATCTCGTTCAGCGCCAGGCCCATCGCCACGCGCATGAAGAAGGCCTGCGGCAGCTCGATGCGCTGCTTGCGCACGTGCAGGAAATAGCGGTCGTAAAGCGTCTGCAGACCCAGGTAGTCGAACTGCAGGTCGCGCTCGGGCTTGAGCGCGGCGCCCAGGCGCGCCAGGTCGAACTGCAGCAGGCGCTCGTCCAGCAACTCCTGTTCCACGCCGCGCTGGATGAAGCGCGGAAAGGACTCGGCGTAAGCGCCGGCCAGCTCGGGCAGGCCCACGCCCTCGCCCAGCACCTCCTGCGCGATGGTGTGCAGCAGCAGGCGCGCGGTGACGAAGCTGTAGTCCGGCTCCTGCTCGATCAGTGTGCGCGCGGCCAGGATGGCGGCCTTGTAGACCTCCTCGATCGGCACGCCGTCGTACAGGTTGCGCAGCGTCTCGGCCAGGATGGGTTCGGCACGGACATCCGCATCCAGGCCGGTGCAGGCTTGAGCCAAAAGGGCCTGCAGCGCAGACAGATCCAGCGCAATGCGCTCACCATTTTTTAGCACATGCAAAACCGGTGCCGCGGCGGCCGGTGCGCCCTTGTGCTGCGCGCGCTCCTGCGCGCGGCGCTCGCGGTACAGCACGTAGGCGCGCGCCACCTCGTGGTGGCTGCCGCGCATCAGGGCCAGCTCGACCTGGTCCTGCACATCCTCGATGTGGAAGGTGCCGCCCGCCGGGCGCGAGCGCATCAGCGCGCGCACCACGGTCTGGGTCAGCTCGTCAACCAGCTCGCGGACGCTGGCCGAGGCCGCGCCCTGCGTGCCGTGCACGGCCAGGAAGGCCTTCATCATCGCCACGGCGATCTTGGCCGGCTCGAAGCGCACGACGGCGCCGTTGCGCCGCATGATCTGGTAGTGGGTCAGGGGATCGGCGGTGGTGGCCGCCGGCTCGATGGGGGCAGCGGGCGTGGCGGGCGCCACGGCGGGCGCAGTGCTGCGGACAGTTTGCATGCGAATCTCTCGAAAGGTGCGAATGGGGGCTGGCGGCTCGAAGCGCGCGTCGGGCGCGGGCGTTCTTCTGTTTTTTTGCTTCGGGTGGACACACTATATCTAGTGTTGAATCAAAGTTCAACACACAACCTATGGTGTATTCGAATTTTTGAACGCGCAGCAGCGACTCCGCCCACGATGGCGAGCCCGCGCCGGTGCGCGCCGTCAGGTCAAGATGCCATTGGGATAAAAAGCCGGCGGCCACCGCAGCGCGCGCCGCAGCGCGTGCCAGTCGAAGCCGGGGCCCGGGTCGAACTTGCGGCCCGGTGCGATGTGCTCGTGGCCGACGATGGCGTCGATGGGGTAGTGCCGACGCAGGTCGCGGCACAGGCTCGCCAGGCTCGCATATTGCGCAGGCTCGAACGCGCCGCCTTCCAGGCCTTCCAGCTCGATGCCCACCGAGTAGTCGTTGCAATTGGTGCGCCCGCGATGGACGGAAACTCCGGCGTGCCAGGCGCGCGCGTCCGCACTGACGAACTGCCACAGCCGGCCATCACGGCGGATGAAGAAGTGCGCCGACACCTGCAGGCCACGAATGCTCCGGAAGTAAGGGTGCGCATCCCAGTCCAGGGTGTTGGTGAACAGGGCCTGGACATGGTCGCCGCCGAATTCGCCGGGCGGCAGGCTGATCGAATGCACCACGATCAGCGAGATCGATGTGCCCTCGGGCCGCGGCCCCCAGTTGGGCGATGGCTGGGCCTGCGCCGGTGCGTACCAGCCCCGCTGCCAGCGGGCGGCGGCATCAGCGCGGCGTTTGGTCACGGGCGCCATCGCCATCGCCGTCGGCAGACGCAAGACCCAGGCGCCGCAGGCGCCAGTGCAGCTGGCGCGGACTGAGGCCGAGGTGCTGCGCCGCCGTTGCCAGGTGCCAGTCCGATGCATGCAGGGTCTGCGTCAGCAGCTGGCGCTCCTGGTCGTCCAGCCACGCAGCCAGGCCTTGGACCTGCGGCTGGGACGGCGCGCTCGGCGTCAGTGTGCCCGCATGCGACAGCGGGGCCGCCTGCGAATGCAGGGTGCTGTGCTGCAGGTCGCCCAGCGCCGCGCCCAGGGGAGCCAGCTCCCCCAGGTTGGAGTCGCGCGCGCCGCCCAGGGCCACCGCGCGATACAGCAGGTTTTCGAGCTCGCGCACGTTGCCCGCCAGGGGCGCCTCCATGATGGCGGCGAGCTGCTCGGGCGCCAGCTCGATCGCCGGCACGCCAGACTCCTGCGCGATGCGCGCCAGCAGTACCTGGCACAGCGCGGCGATGTCCTCGCGCCGCTCGCGCAGCGGCGGAATGGCGATCTCGATCACGTTCAGGCGATAGAACAGGTCTTGCCGGAAGGTGCCGCCATGCACGGCCGCTGCCAGGTTCCTGTGCGTGGCGCTGACGATGCGCACGTCCACCGGCTCTTCCTGCGTGGCGCCCAGCGGGCGCACGCAACGCTCCTGGATGGCGCGCAGCAGCTTGGCCTGCATGGCCAGGGGCAGATCGCCGATCTCGTCCAGAAACAGGGTGCCACCAGCCGCAGCCTGGAAAAAACCCTCGCGGTCCTGGGTGGCGCCGGTGTAGGAGCCCTTGCGCGCACCAAAGAATTCGGCTTCCAGCAGGTTGTCCGGAATGGCGCCGCAGTTGACCGGAACGAACGGCCCCGCATGACGATGGCTGCAGGCATGCACGGCGCGGGCCACCAGCTCCTTGCCGGTGCCAGACTCGCCATGCACCAGCACCGGCGCCATGCTGCGCGCCACCTTGGCCACGCGGCGCTTGACCTGCCGCATGGCCGCCGATTCGCCAGCAAGGCGGGCCAGCGCTTGCTGGCCGGGCTCGGCGTCATCCGGCTGGGCCGCGGCGGGTGGAGCGTCGGCCGCCTGCAGCGGCGTCGACGCCGTCACCAGCTCGGGCGCCTGCAGCGCCGACTGCACGACGGCGCGAAACTGCCGCAGGTCGACCGGCTTGGTCAGATAGTCGAACGCCCCGCTCTTGAGCGCCTCGACCGCGTTCTCGGGCGACCCGTAGGCGGTGATCATGATGCAGCGCTCGCGCCGCTGGCCGGCCGCCAGGTAGCGCAACAGGCCCAGGCCATCGCCGTCGGGCAGGCGCATGTCGGTGATGACGGCGTCGAAGCTCTGCTCGGCCAGCAGTTGGCGCGCCTGCACCAGGGTACCCGCGGTCTGAACCTGGTGACCCTCGCGCAACAGGGTCAGCTCGTACAGCGTGCACAGGTCGGGCTCGTCGTCCACCACCAGGATGCGCGCCGGCGCCGCGCGTTGCAAGACTGCGCTCATGAAAAACTGGACTCCCCGAAGCTGGAGTTGGAAAAGCTCCCCGGCGCGCGGCGCATCTGGACGCCGAACTCGTTGCCCTCCACCGGCTGCCCCGACCGCTCGCGCACCGTGCGCCGATGGGCCAGCACGGCGCCATGACGCTCGCACAGCTCGCGGCAGATGAACAGGCCCAGGCCGCTGGAACGACTCTCGGACGACGAAAACGGCTCGAACAGATGGCGCTGCACGGTGGGGTCAAGCGGCGCGCCGTCGCTCCACACGCGCAGCAGCACCGGACCATGGCGGATCGCCTGCGTGTTCACCTGGATGGCGCCGGGCTGCGCACTGGCATAGCGCGCGGCGTTGTCCAGCAGATTGACCAGCAGGCGGCGCAGGTGCTCGCGCGCAAAGTGGACCGTCAGCTCGGGGGCCCGCAGCTGCAGCTCGAGACGGGCGCCGGCGCCGTGCTGCGCGGCCCACTCGGCACAAAAGGCCTGCGTTTCGTCGTTCAGCGACAGGCCTTCGGTCTCGTCGGCCAAGCCCGGTGCACGGGCCACGTCCAGCACATCGTCCACGATGTGGGCCAGCCGCCCGGTGTTTTGCCGGATCATGTCCGTCAGGCGCTGCTGCGCGGGCTCGGCCAACTCCTCGGCCAGCAGGGCATTGGCCTGGCTGATGGCCGCCAGCGGGTTGCGAAACTCGTGCGCCACGGCGGCCGACATGCGGCCCATGGCCGCCAGCTTCTCGGTGCGCAACTGCGCCTGCATGCCGCGCAGGTCCTGCAGGAACACCACGCACAGCCGCGCCTCGTGCTCGCCGCCCAGGGAGGGCGTGCGCTCGGTACGCACCTTGAGCTGGCTGGCGGCCTGGTCCTCGTGATGCAGGATGATCTCGGTGCCCTCCACGGCGTGGCCCTCGAACGCCAGCCGCACCAGATCGGCCAGCTGCACCCAGGCGGGATGATCGGTCAGGCGAAACACGCGCGGCGTGACCTCCAGGTCCGAGCCCAGCATCACGCGCGCCGCCGGATTGGCCGCGTGCACGGTGTGGCCGGCATCGACCACCAGCACGCCGTCGGCCAGCGTCTCGATCACCAGGTTGTTGACCAGCGACTGCATGCGCACCTCGGCGCGGCTGCGCGCCGTGAGCTGCTGCTCGCGCGCCAGGCGCAGCGCGAGGGTGTTGGTCAACCAGGCCAGCGCCAGCAGGCCGCAGCCCATCAGGCCGGCCTGGGCCACATTGGCCGTGCTGTCCCACAGGCTGGCGCGCGCGCCGATCACCGCATCGCCCAGCATCAGCAGCGCCGCGAGCGCCGCCGTGCCCAGGGCCAGGGCGCGCGTGCCCAGGATGGCGGCCATCAGCACCGGCAGCGCCAGCAGGGGGGTGTAGCGGATGCCGGCAATTTCCTGCGTCATCAACACCGCCACGTAGACCAGGTCGGCACCCGCGGTGTAGAACCACTGGCCATCGAACGAACGCCCCGGCCCTTGCGGCGCGGCCAGCCAGCGCTCCAGCGCCGTCAGCAGCGCATAGGCGGCGGTGAGCGCGAAGACCCAGTTCGGCACCGGCTGCGACAGGGCGCTGGCGCTCAACTGCAGCGCCAGCAGGGCCAGCGCCAGCAGCAGGCGCGCCGACATGAAGGCCTTCCACAGGCGCAGAAAGCCACTGCGGTCGGCGGCCGCGGGTCCGGGCCAGGCGGCGGCAGCGGGGGTGGGCCCGAGGGTCGAACGCGCGCCAGCCTCGAACCAGCCCGAGCGCGGCCAGCCTGAATCCACGCGCCGCGCGCCCACGGTCGCCGGCGGGCGCGACGACGCCCATTCAGCCATCTTCGGTCTCCCGCCGGTGGGCGGCGCAGCAATAGCTGCCCTTGCGGCCCGTCACCGCGCTGGACTGCGGCACGTGCACGCCGCAACGGGCGCAGGCCACCATGGCTTGCACGGCGCCGCCAGGCCGCGCCGGCGGCGGGGGAGGGGCGCTCAGGCGGCTGCCGCGCCGCCACAGCCACACGCCAAACAGCACCACCAGCAATACCACCAGCAGCTTCATGGCGTGCGGCCCAGCAGCACTTCCATCACGAAGCGCGAACCCACGTAGCCCAGCAGCAGCAGCGCCGCGCCGACGTTGAGCATGCGCACCGCGCGCCGGCCACGCCAGCCCAGGCGCCAGTGGCCCAGCAGCAGCGCCGCAAACACGATCCACGACAGCAAGGTGAAAACATTCTTGTGCGTCCAGCGCCAGCCCACATGCGCCGGGCCGTAGAGCTGCTCGCCAAACAGCAGGCCGGCCACCAGGGTCAGCGTCAGCAGCACGAAGCCGGCGCCGATGAAGCGGAACATCAGGCGTTCGAGTGTCAGCAGGGGCACGCCGGCGTCCTGCCCGGGCGCCGCCTGGCGCATCTGCCGCTCGGCGCGGGTCATCAGCCAGCCGTGCGCCACCGCCGCCGCAAACAGGCCATAGGCCGACAGCCCCAGCGCCGAATGCAGGCCCAGCAGCGGCGAGGAGGTGGCCGGCAGGCGTGCGCCCGGAAACAGCAGCGCCAGCACGATGGCCAGGGTGCCGAAGCCGGCCAGGGCCCAGCGCGCGGGCATGCGGGGGTAGAGTCGGCGCTCGATGACATAGACCGTGAGCGCCAGCCACACCGTGATGGACAGCGACTGGGCAAAACCAAAGCGCGGCGGATGCGTGAGCTGCACCCAGACCAGCTGTGCGCCATGCAGGATCCAGGCCAGCGTCAGCACGCGCCGCGCACTGACGGCACCGATCGCCCGCGCCGCCAGCGCCGGCACCGCATAGGCCGCAGCCGCCGCCAAGCCCAGCAACCACGCGACGGAGGAGGCACTGGCTAAAATCATGGCCACAGTTTAGCGGCTTGCCTGTGGTCGGCCGGCCGCAGCAACGCCGCTTTTTGGTCCCACCTTCCGCCCGCGCGCCCGCGGCGCGCCCTTCGCATGGCCTCCACCCTCACCGACAAACTCTCCGGCCTGGTCAAGAAGATCAGCGGCCAGGCGCGCATCACCGAATCCAACGTGCAGGACATGCTGCGCGAGGTGCGCATGGCCCTGCTGGAGGCCGACGTGGCGCTGCCCGTGGTGCGCGACTTCATTGCCCGCGTGAAAGACAAGGCCCTGGGCCAGGAGGTGCTGGGCAGCCTCAAGCCCGGCCAGGCCCTGGTGGGCATCGTCAACCGCGAGCTGGCCGCCACCATGGGCGAGGGCGTGGCCGACCTCAACCTGGCCGCCCAGCCGCCGGCCGTGGTGCTGATGGCCGGCCTGCAGGGCGCCGGCAAGACCACCACCACCGCCAAGCTGGCGCGCCACCTGATCCAAAAGCGCAAGAAGAAGGTGCTGACGGTGTCGGGCGACGTCTATCGGCCCGCGGCCATCGAGCAGCTCAAGACCGTGACCGCGCAGGCCGGCGCCGACTGGTTCCCGTCCAGCCCCGACCAGAAGCCCGTGGACATCGCCCGCGCCGCGCTGGACCACGCGCGCAAGCACTTCTACGACGTGCTGCTGGTCGACACCGCCGGGCGCCTGGCGATCGACGAGGCGCTGATGGCCGAGATCAAGGCCCTGCACGCGGCTTTGAGCCCGGTCGAGACCCTGTTCGTGGTCGACGCCATGCAGGGCCAGGACGCGGCCAACACCGCGCGCGCCTTCAAGGAGGCGCTGCCGCTCACCGGCATCGTGCTGACCAAGATGGACGGCGACTCGCGCGGCGGCGCGGCGCTGTCGGTGCGGCAGATCACCGGCGCGCCGATCAAGTTTGCCGGCGTCAGCGAAAAGATCGACGGCCTGGAGGTGTTCGACGCCGAACGCCACGCCGGCCGCATCCTGGGCATGGGCGACGTGCTGGCCCTGGTCGAGCAAGTCACCGCCAACGTCGACATCGAGGCCGCCAGAAAGCTGGCCGACAAGGTCAAGAGCGGCAGCGGCTTCGACCTGCAGGATTTTCTGGGCCAGCTGCAGCAGATGAAGCAGATGGGAGGCCTGTCCAGCCTGATGGACAAGCTGCCCACGCAGATGGCGGCCAAGGCCAGCGAGGCCGATCTGACGCGCGCCGAGAAGGACGTACGCCGCAAGGAAGGCATCATCAACAGCATGACGCCCGCCGAGCGCCGCAAACCCGAGTTGCTCAAGGCCAGCCGCAAGCGCCGCATCGCCGCCGGCGCGGGCGTGCAGGTGCAGGAAGTCAACCGCCTGCTGAAGGAATTCGAGCAGATGCAGGGCATGATGAAGCAGATGAAGGGCGGCGGCCTGATGAAGATGATGCGCCGCATGAGCGGCATGAAGGGCATGGGTGGCCTGATGGGCGGCGGCATGCCCCCGCTGCCGCCGGGCCTGGGCGGGCCGGGCGGCAAGCCGCCGTTTTGAGCGCGCCGCGCAATTCGAACCCAAACCGGCTTTTACGCAAAGTGGTAGCGCGCCTTAAGCTATATTAAATATAGCGATTCTTTCGCCACAAGCGCCGGTCGGCCTACAGGTACTGAGCCTTGAAGGCCTCGCTCGGCTCGATCGGCGTGATGACGTCGATCAGCACGCCGTTGGGATCCTGCGTGATGAAGTGGCGCTGGCCGAAGTCCTCGCTGCGCAGGGGCAGCAACTCGGGCAGGCCGGCGGCCATCAGGCGGGCATGCTCGGCGTCCACGTCGGCCACCTCGAAATTCAGCAGCAGACCGCCCGCCGTGCCGTGGCGTGCCGGCGCCGGCAAGGTGGCATGGCCGCGCTGCAGCACGGCCAGGTTCACCGTCGGCTCGGCCGTTGACTGCAGGTGCACGTACCAGGCGCTTTCAAAGCGCGGCTCGAAGCCGAAATGGCGTTGGTAGAACTGCGCCGTCTCGGCCACCCGGTCGGTGATCAGCACGGGGTAGAACTGGCTGGGTTTCATGTCGATTTCCTCGAGTTGAAGTTTTACATACAATCTGCATGCATCTTCAATTTAACATACAGGCTGCACGCATGCGAGACGATTCCGGCTCCGCTCGCCCGCCCGTGCGTCCCAACCGCGAACGCACCCAAGCCACGCAGGCCGCGCTGCTTGCCGCCGCACGCGCCTTGTTCGTGCGCAAGGGCTATGCCGACACCGGAACGCCCGACATCGTGGCGGCGGCGCAGGTCACGCGCGGCGCGCTCTACCACCACTTCGCCGACAAGGCGGCGCTGTTTCTGGCGGTGGCGCGGCAGGCGGCCGACGAGGTGGCCCACGAGATCGAGCGCGGCAGCACCGCCGCGCGCACGCCGCTGCAGGCCCTCATCGACGGCGCCGAGGCCTACTTTGCCGCCATGGCGCAGGCCGGCCGCGCCCGTCTGCTGCTGCTCGATGCCCCCGCCGTGCTGGACGCGGCGCAATTGCTGGAACTGAGCGAGCGCGCTGGCGCGCGCGCGCTGGAGGCCGGTGTCCGCGCCGCCTGGCCGGCCGGCCGGCCGCTGGACGCCGCCACCAGCCGCGCGCTGACCGACCTGCTCTCGGCCGCCTTTGACCGGGCCGCGCTGGCGCAGGCGCGTGGCGAGCCGGCCGGGGCGCATCGGCGCGCCATCGAACTGCTGCTGGCGCGCCTGGTGGGGCGGGATGAGGCGCCGACCCGCCCCTCGCCCAAACGCCGGATCAATAGCAAAATCGCCCAACACCCCGCATCCACCAAGCGCAATCAGCTATGACATCATGAGCAACCCGATCCAGCCCCGGCACCGCTCCGAGCCCGCCGCGCTGCGCGTGCTGATGGTCTGCATGGGCAACATCTGCCGCAGCCCGACGGCGCAGGGTGTGCTCGAGAAGCTGGTCCGCGACGCGGGCTGGGCCGACCGCATCCAGGTCGATTCGGCCGGCACGCACGACCATCACGTCGGCCGCGCGCCCGACGAGCGCGCGCAGGCGCATGCACGACGCCGCGGCGTCGACCTGAGCGCGCAGCGTGCGCGCCAGCTCACGGCGCGCGACTTCGACGCGTTCGACTGGGTGCTGGTGATGGACGCCGCCAACGAGCGCGCCGCGCGCACCCTCTGCCCGCCGGCCCAGGCGCACAAGCTGCGGCGCCTGACCGACTTCTGCACCCGCCACGGCGCGACCGAGGTGCCCGATCCCTACTACGGCGGCGCGGCCGGCTTCGAGGCCGTGCTCGACCTGGTCCAGGACGCCTGCGCCGGCCTGCTGCGCACGCTGGCGCCCGGGGCGCCGAGCGCCGGGGTGCCACCAAGGTGACGGCCCGGCGCACCGCCTGGCCGTATGCTGGGCAACGTCTCCCCCTTCAGTGCCCGCCGCACCCCACCATGACCCCAAGCGCCTCCATCCCGCCCGCCGACGGATGCATCGACACGCAAGTCGTCGACGAGCACATCCTGCTGATCGGCATCAACCGCCCGGCCAAGCGCAACGGCTGGACGCCGGCCATGTTCCGGCAGCTGGCCGAGGCCTACACCCGCCTGGACGACGAGCCCGCCCTGCGCGTGGGCGTGCTGCACGCCTTTGGCGATCACTTCACCGCCGGCTTGGACCTGCCGGTGGTCGCCAAATATCTGCAAAGCGGCGAGCGGCTCACCCCTGCCGGCCTGGTGGAGCCCTACGACTACGGCATGCCAGGCTACCGCCGCCGGCAGAAGCCGATGGTCGCGGCCGTCAAGGGCATTTGCTACACGGTGGGCATCGAGCTGATGCTGGGTGCCGACATCGTGGTGGCGGCCGACGACTGCCGCTTCTCGCAGATGGAGGTGCAGCGCTGCATCATGGCCACCGGCGGCGCCACGCTGCGCATGCCCGAGCGCGCCGGCGTGGGCAACGCCCTGCTGCACCTGCTGACGGCCGACGAGTTCGACAGCGCCGAGGCCTACCGCTGCCACTTCGTGCAGAAGGTGGTGCCCGCCGCCGAGTTGATGGACACGGCCCTGGCGCTGGCGCGCCGCATCGCCGCCCAGGCCCCCGCCGCGGTGGTCGCCACGCGCCTGAACGTGCTCAAAGCCATCGAGCTGGGCCAGGCCGCCGCCGTGGCCGACTTCGTGCCGGTGCAGCAGGTGCTCGCCCGCAGCGAGGACGCCGCCGAAGGCGTGCGCGCCTTTGTCGAAAAGCGCCCGGCGCGGTTCAGCGGGCGTTGAACGGCACCGCCGAAAGCAAGAAAACAAGCAGGCAAATCGGGCAGCATGTCTCGCTTGCGGCACGCGCATGCGGCCGAACCCATGCCGCATCCGGCATGATGCGCAGTTTGCACAACCCCGAAAGGAAAACCCATGCCCACCCCACTCGACAAAGTCCTCTACACCGCCCGCGCCCACACCACCGGCGGGCGCGACGGCGCCTCGCGCACCGACGACGGCCGGCTCGACATCAAGCTGAGTTCGCCCGGCACCAGCGGCACCGGCACCAATCCGGAACAACTGTTTGCCGCCGGATATTCGGCCTGCTTCATTGGCGCCATGAAGGCCGTCGCGGCCCGAACCAAGACGGCGCTGCCGGCCGACCTGGCGATCGACGCCGAGGTGGACCTGGGGCCGGTCGCCAGCGCCTTCGGCATCGCGGTGCGCATGCGCATCAGCCTGCCGGGCATGGAGCGCGCCGCCGCCGAGCAACTGGTGCAGACGGCGCACCAGGTGTGCCCCTACTCCAACGCCACGCGCGGCAACATCGAGGTCACGCTGACCCTGGCCTGAAGTCGATCTATGACCTGAGCGCCGCCAGCGCGTCCTTCACGTCGGCCGCGCTCAGCACCTCGGAAAACACCACCGGCGCCTGCCCCGGCGCCAGCAGCACATACACCGGCACGCCGCTGCGGCCCAGCTTCTGCAGCTCGGCGCTGATGGCGGGGTCGCGCCGCGTCCAGTCGGCGCGCAGGGTTTGCACGCGCGCCGCGTCCATGGCCGCCAGAACCTCGGCGTTGGCCAGCGTGGTCTTCTTGTTGTATTGGCAGGTCACGCACCAGGCGGCGGTGAAATCGACAAACACCGGCCGGCCCTCGCCCAGCAGCGCCTGCACGCGCTCAGGCGACCAGGGCTGCCAGCGCCCTGCCACCGGCGTGGCCTGCGCCTGGGCCTGGACCGAATCGCCCCCGCGCACGACGTTGGGGCCGATGGCCTGAGCCAGAAAGGCCGCAAATGCCAAGGCCAGCGAGGCGATCACCCAGCGCGTGCGCCCCGCCAGGCCCAACGCCCACAGCAGCAGCGCCAGCGCCACCCAAAGCGCCAGCAGCGCGCCTGCGCCGTCGATGCCGCTTTGCTGGCCCAGCACCCACAAAAGCCACACGGCGGTGCCGAACATGGGAAAGGCCATGAACTTCTTGAAGACGTCCATCCACGCGCCGGGCTTGGGCAACGCACGCGCCACCGCCGGCAGCCAGCTGGCCGCCAGATAGGGCAGCGCCATGCCCAGCCCGAGGGCGGCAAAGAGCAGCAGCGCCTGCGCGGCCGGCAGGCCCACGGCCAGGCCCAGCGAGGCGCCCATGAAGGGCGCCGTGCAGGGCGAGGCCACGGCCACGGCCAGCACGCCCGACAGGCCGGCGTCCACCACCGGATGGCGCGCCTGCAGCGTGGCCACGCGGCTGGGCAAGAACTGGCCGAACTCGAACACCCCCGCCAGGTTCAGTCCGATGACGGCAAACAGCGTGCCCAGCAGCGCCACCACCAGCGGCGACTGCAGCTGAAAGCCCCAGCCCAGCTGCTCGCCGGCGGTGCGCAGCGCCAGCATCAGCGCGCCCAGGGCGACGAAGGACAGCACCACGCCGGCGCTGTAGGCCAGGCCGCCGACGCGGTGCGCGCGCCGGTCGTCGCCATGCCGGGCGAAGCCCAGCACCTTGATGGCCAGCACCGGAAACACGCAGGGCATGAGGTTGAGCAGCATGCCACCCAGCATCGCGCCCAGCAGCGCCCATGCGAAGGTGCCCGCCGGGACGGCCGATGGCGCGACGGGTGGCGCGGCCGGCCCGCTGCCCGCCGCGCCGCGGGCGGCGTTGGCAGCCAGCGCCGCTTCCAGCGCGGGCGACACGCCGGCCACGGGGGCCGGCGGGGGCCAAGCACCACTGACGGTGGCGTCGGCGCGCCAGCCCTGGCCATCGTCCGCCGCCAGCACCAACGGCATCTCGGTGGGGCTGTCGGCACGGTCGGGCGACAGGGGCACGTCGGCGGTCCACACGGCGCCGTCCCAACGCTGCGTCCAGGCGCGCGGGCCGGGCGCGTCGCCCCGGGTTGCAGCGGCCAGCAGGATGTTGGGGGTCTCGGGAAACAGCTCCAGCGTCTGCCCGCGCACCGCCTCGGGCAGGCCGGTGACGCGCACCTGCAGACGATCGCCCGCCACCTGCGCCTGCTGCGCGCCCGGCAGATCGGCCGGCTGGGCCTTGAGCGCCGCCTCGAAGGCGGCGCCGTCCAGCGCGGTGGAGCTGCGCAGCGGCAGGCGCAGCGCAAACTCGCCCTCCTGTGGGATGCACTCCTGGCGACACACCAGCCAGCTGGCCTTCAGGCCGATGTCCATGGACTCGGCAAGCGGCGCCGGCTTGTACTCGGGCGTGATGATGAGCGGCACCGGCAGCAGCACGGTGCCCTCGTAGCCGTAGTTGGCCAGGTTGCCGACGCGGATCTTGCTGGGCAGCGGCCAGGCGATGTCACCGGCCATCACGCCGGGGGGCAGCGTCCACTGCAGCTCGGTAGGCAGGCCCGAATCGCCCGAGTTCTTCCAGTAGGTGTGCCAGTGGGGCTGGTGCTTGAGTTGCAGGCCCAGCCACACCGTGCCCGGCTGGCCCGTGGCCTGTGCGCCGGTGGGCACGCCCTGCGGCGCCCAGGCCAGCAGCCGGGCCTGCACCTGCTCGGTATGCACCTCGGATTTGGAGCCAAATTGGGATTTTGCGCTGATGGGAAAAGCGCAAACAGCTATCAATAAGCTAGCAACAATCGCGAGATAAAGGGTACGCAGCGCGTTCATCGGGTCGTATTTTCGGCAATTCGGTCAGAGCGCGGCGCAACGCCAAGGTTCCCACGCGGCCAGACGGTGCCCAGCCGCTGCAAAGCCCGCACAGGCGTGTTAAGTTTGATCCTGCCAGCCGCTGGATCGCGCTGCCATGATGCGATAAACCTCAAGGAGACTTCACGCGATGCAATTGTCCGCCTCCTCCCCGGTCGACGCCACCCTCAACCACTGGGCCGAACGACTGCGCGCCCGGCTTGACGTGCCGGTCCTGGTGCGCTGGAAGGGCGGCAGCGGCCTGAAACTGGGCCAGTTCGACAGCCCCCGCGTGACCCTGGACATCCGTGACGCCACGGGTGCAGCGGCGCTGCTGTCACCCTCGCTGGACAACCTGGGCGAGGCCTACGTCGAAGGCCACCTGGACGTCACCGGCACGGTGCAGGACATCATCGACATCGCCCACCGCCTGGCGGCGGCCGGCGGCGGCGCCGAGGGCGACAAGGCCAGCTGGATGGGCCGCATGGTGCGCAAGGTGGCCGACGCCAGGCACCACAGCAAGAGCGAGGACCGCGCCGCCATCCACTACCACTACGACGTCTCCAACGCCTTTTATGCCGAATGGCTGGATCCGGCCATGGTGTATTCGTGCGCCTACTTCGAGACCGGAACCGAGACGCTGGAGCAGGCCCAGCAGAAAAAGATCGACCACATCCTGACCAAGCTGCGCGTCGAGCCCGGCCAGCGCCTGCTGGACATCGGCTGCGGCTGGGGCGCTCTGGTGCTGCGCGCGGCACAGCAGTTCGGCGCGCGCTGCGTGGGCATCACGCTGTCGCAAAACCAGTTCGAGCTGGCCACCGAGCGCGTCAAGGCCGCCGGCCTGCAGGACCGCATCGAAATCCGGCTGCAGGACTACCGCGACGTGACCGAAACCTTCGACCGCATCACCAGCGTGGGCATGTGCGAGCACGTCGGGCTGAAGAACCTGGAGGCCTACTTCCGCATCATCCACGACCGCCTGGCGCCCGGCGGCTGGGCGCTGAACCACGGCATCACCTCCACCGACGCCGACAACGCCGAGACCAGCCACGGCGGCGGCCGCTTCATCGACCGCTACGTGTTTCCGCAGGGCGAACTGCCGCACATCAGCTGGGTGCTGTCCACGCTGCAGCGCGGCGGACTGGAGCCGGTGGACGCCGAAAGCCTGCGCCGCCACTACGCGCGCACGCTGCAGTGCTGGAGCGACAACTTCGAGGCCAAGGGCGAAGGACTGAAAGCCCTGGTGGACGACAAGAAATGGCGCATCTGGCGCATGTACCTGGTCGGCTGCCAGTGGGCCTTCGAGCACGACGAGATTTCGCTCTTTCAGGTGCTGTGCCGGCGCGCCGGCCAAAGCGCCACCAGCCTGCCCTGGTCACGCAAGTTCATGTACGGCGGCGCCTGATCACCGCGCAACCATCGGTGCGTCAGCCGTGGGTTTGGTACACCCGGCTGCTGCCGTCGCGCAGCACCAGCAGGGTGTCGTACCGGTCGCGCCGCCCTTTGTAAACCGCACCGTCCATGCCCGGCGAGCCCACCGGCATGCCCGGCACCGCCAGGCCCAGCGCGTCGGGGCGCTCGCGCAGCAGGCGCCGCACCTCGGCCGCGCCCACGTGGCCCTCGAGCACGTAGCCGCCCACCAGCGCGGTGTGGCAGGAGCCGTACCTGGCCGCCAGCCCCAGTCGGGCGCGCACGGCGTTGTTGCCGCCGTCGTGTGCCGTCACGGCAAAGCCGTTTTGCTCCATGTGCGTGATCCAGTCGTGGCAGCAGCCGCAGCTGGCGTCCTTCCAGACTTCGACCGCCGTGGCCGTGGGCGCGCGCTGCGCCCACAGGGGGCCGCTGGCGACGGCGGCGACACCGGCGGCGGCCCAGCGCAAGGCGTGGCGGCGGGACGAGGAAGTGGGGGTCTGCATATCGAGGGTCATGGGGAAGTTCGATCCGCGGGCCGAGCAAAGTTCAATCGGCCAGACCCAGCACCACGCGCCGCGTCATGGCGCTCTTCTTCTCGATCTTGGTCACCACCACCGCGCCGATCTCGGCCGTGTTGGCCACATGGGTGCCGCCGCAGGGCTGCAGGTCGATCAGCTCACCCTCGCCGTCCGGTGCACCAATGCGGATGGTGCGCACCGTGCCGCTGCCGCGCGGTGGCTGCACGCTCATGCTCTTGACCAGCTCGGGATGGGCGTCCAGCTCGGCGTCGCTCACGCGGCCCACCACCACCGGCAGGCCGGCGGCCACCAGGCGCGCCAGGCCGGCCGCGAGCCGCTCCTTGTCCAGCGGCTCGCTCATGTGAAAGTCGATGCGGGCATGCTCGGGCGTGATCGAGCAGCCGTTGACCGGCACCGGCACCAGGTGGCACAGCAGGTGCGAGGCGGTGTGAAAGCGCATCAGGCGGCGGCGGCGCGGCATGTCGATGCACGCCGCAACCCTCGCGCCAATCTCCAATTTTGATAGCGCTTCACCCTGATTGGGTGCCGGCAGGTGCACGATTCGGCCCGTCACCGTGCCGTCGGCGTCCTTCTCCTTGCGGGTGTCGGCAATGACGATACGCGCGCCGCCCGCGGTCTCCAGCCAGCCGGCGTCGCCCGCCTGTCCGCCACCCAGCGGATAGAACACGGTGCGGTCCAGCACCACGCCCGCCTCGCTCACGGCCAGCACCTGGGCGTGGCAACGTTCGAGTGTTGCGTCTTGGCGAAAGAGCTCTTCGGTCATGGCGGAAATGGTAGCAAGCCGCTTGTGACCGTGCGTAAGATGGAGCCCATGCCCGCACTGCCCCCCCGCACGCGCCAATGGTCGGATCTGGCGACCACCGACTTCGCCACGCTGGACCTGCACCGGGCCATCGCCGTGCTGCCGCTGGGCGCCACCGAGCAACATGGACCGCACCTGCCGCTGTCGGTGGACGCCAATCTGGCCCACAGCATGGTGCAGGCGGCCACGCCGCACCTGCCGGCCGACCTGCCGGTGTTGTTTCTGCCCGTGCAGCGCATCGGCTACAGCCCCGAGCACGCGGGCTTTGCCGGCACGCTGAGCCTGAAGGCCGAGACCGTGATCCATCTGTGGACCGACATTGCCGAGAGCGTGCTGGCCAGCGGCGTGCGCAAGCTGGTGCTGTTCAACACCCACGGCGGCAACGTGGGCCTGATGGACGTGGTGGCGCGGGACTGGCGCCACCGCCTGGGCATGCTGGTGTACAGCACCAGCTGGTTCAACCTGCCCCTGCTGGAACCTGATGGCAAGGATGCGATGGAGCGCATCCCGGCGACCGAGCAGCGCTTTGGCGTGCACGGTGGCCAGATGGAGACCGCCATGATGCTGGCGCTCAAGCCGCGTCTGGTGCGCCAGTCCAAGTTCAAGAGTTTCGACTCCACCTCGCAACGGCGCGCGCGCGACTACCCCACGCTGGGCAACGGCCGCAGTGCGAAGCTGGCCTGGGCCGCGCAAGACCTGAACCCCGAAGGCGCCGCCGGCAATGCCGCCGCGGCCGACCTGGAGGACGGCCTGGCCCTGATCGACGCCGCCGGCCGCGCCTTGGCCACCTTGCTGCGTGAGGTCGATCGCCTGCCCGCCGATACGCTGCGGCCGGTTTGAGATCCCCGGTGCCGCGGCCCAGGCACGGCCCTGAAAGACGCTTGGCGCCCTGTGCAAGCCCTAGAATTTGCCGCTCGTCCCATTCCCGCGAAGATCCCCGCCATGCCTGACCGCCGCCAGTTCTGCTCTGCCCTCGTGTCCGCCGCCGCGCTGGCCGGCACGTCTGCGGCCTGGGCGCAGCCGGACGCACCCATTCACCTGCTGGTCGGCTTTCCGGCCGGCGGCGGCTCGGACGCCATTGCGCGCCTGCTGGCCGAGAAGCTGCAGGCCGAGCTGGGCCGCAGCGTGGTGGTGGACAACCGGCCCGGCGCCGGCGGGCAGATCGCCGCCCAGCAACTGAAGGCCGCGCGCGCCGATGGCACCACGCTGTTCCTGTCGCACGACCACACCATCTCGATCCTGCCGCAGGTGGTCAAGAAGCCCGGCTTCGACCCGCAAGCCGACTTCGAGCCCGTGAGCGGCGTGGCCACCTTCGTCAACGGCCTGGCGGTGTCCGGCGGCACGCCCGCACGCAGCCTGCCGGCCTTCATCGACTGGGTGAAGGCCCGCGGCGGCCAGGCGCCCATCGGCATTCCGGCGCCGGCCTCGACGCCCGAATTCCTGGTGCAGCTGCTGGCCCGCAAATACGCGCTCAAGCTGACCCCGGTGCCCTACAAGGGCAGTGCGCCGATGATGAGCGACATGCTGGGTAACCAGATTCCGGCCGGCATCGGCTCGGTGCCCGACTTCATCGAATACCAGCGCGCCGGCAAGCTGCACATGATCGCCGTGCTGGGCGGCCAGCGCCAGGCCGCGCTGCCGCAAGTGCCCACCTTTTCCGAGCTGGGCATCAAGGGCCTGGAAGACGCGCCCTACTACGGCATCTGGGCGCCCAAGGGCACGCCGGCCGACTTCGTCAACCGTTTTACGCGCGCGCTGGAAAAGGCCTTGGCCGTGCCCGAGGTGCACCAGCAGCTCACCGCCATGGGCCTGACGGTGGACTACATGGCGCCGCGCCAGCTGCAAGCGCGCGAGCGCGCCTACACCCAGGTGTGGGCCCGCATCATCCAGGACAGCGGCTTTCAGCCGCAGTAGTTCAGGCCAGCACCGGCAGGGCGATGGTGCTGGTGCCCGGGCACAGCGGGCGCGGAAATTCGCGCGTGGCGTCGATGCAGCCGCCCGCGGCATACACGCCCTGCGGGTCGCGCAGGCGCTGCATGCGCGCCAGCACCGCGGCGCGCCGCTTCGGGTGCGCCAAGGTTGCCGCGGTGCGCCGCTCCACGATGTCTTCGTTCATCCGCAGCGCGCCGTCGGCGCCGGTCTGCACGCCGTGCCGCCAGTGGTGAATCTCGACGCATTTTTCCTCGAAGCCATAGGGCTGCTCGCGCTTCCAGAAATTGCTGAAGCGCCCGCCGCCCAGATAGATGACCCAGGAGCCCTCGTAGCCTTCCACATCCGCCGAGCCTTCGTGCGGATTGCGAAACCACACCCGCGCGCCGGGCACGTAGTAGCGCGGCGGCACGGGCTGCGCCATGGAGCCGAACTCGGTCAGGAACACCTCGTGAAACGCCCCTGAGCGAATGGCGTGGCGCCGGCTGGCCTGGGTGACGGCGTCCAGCAGCGCCGGATTGCGTGTGGCCAGCTCTTGCGCGATGCCCAGCAGGATGACGTATTCGGTGGCGCGATAGCAGGAAAAATCGTACAGCCGCCCCGTGGCCTCGGGCTGGGTGGCGGCGCGCAGCGCGTCGATCAGCGGCTGGCCCTCGTGCAGCAGAAACCCGTGGTCCTCGTCGTAGTGCCAGTATTCGGTCGGACGCTCGGCCGCGTCGTCGGTGCGAAAGGCCAGCGCCGTGCGCGCCGCCGCACGCACGATGTGGCCGCGCACGCTGACCCGCGCCTCCAACTCGTCGACGCTGTCAAAGGGCATGGTCTGCGGCGCGGCCAGCATGGCCACCACGATCTCTCGTGCCAGCGCCGCGTCAGGGGTGTCGCCGTCGCGCTGCAAGGTGGTGGCCAGCGCCAGCGTGTCGAAGCCGGGCGTCCACGCGGCCAGCATCTCCGGCGTCAGGCGCAAACGCACGCCACCGGACGCATCGGCATGGCATTGCACCGCACGCGGCTCCACCCCGTGGGCCTGCAGCCAGTCGAACAGTCGGGTCTGCAGGCCCGCAAGCGCCTGCCGTGGCCGCGGCTGCACCCGCAGCCCGGCGGCATGATGGGTGGAAGACGGGGCCGCGCTGAGCATGCGGCGAGTGTCGGGACTTCCGACAACGCGCACATCCGGAAAAACACGCCCCGTCGGGCGTGCGGCGCGTGCCGATCAGGCGTAGCTGACCCAGTCGCGCCAGGCCGGGGCGTCCAGGTGCGGCAGCGTGTTGTAGGTCAGCAGCGCGTGGTGGCGGGCCGAAAAGCGCAGCTCGCTCACCGCCGTGTTGCGGTAGCGCATGTTCAGCTCGATGCTGACCTCGGGTGGCGCCTGCAGCACGCGCGCCACCGCGGTCGCGATGGGCCCGCCGCTGGACACCAGCAGCACCCGGCCCTCCCCCGCCCCGCGCGCCTGCTCCAGCGCGTCGGCCACCCCCTGCGCGAAGGCAGCGTAGCTGGGCATGCCGGCCGGCACGGTCTCGCCGCGCATCCAGGCCGCCAGGCCCTGGCGCAACAGGCGAAAGTGCGCGCGATAGAGCTCGGGCGTGTCGGGCTTGGGCAAGGGCTCGGGGTGGATGGCGGCAATCAGCGCGTGGCTGTCGTACTCGTTGAGCCCCGGCAGTTGCGTGTGGGGCGTGCCGGCCAGCGCGGCGCCCTCGGCGATGCCCTGCCAGGTCTGCCGCTGGCGGCGCAGCGTGCCGGTCAGCACGGCGTCGAAGCGCAGGTCATCGCCAAAACGCTCGCGCCAGTACTGGCCCAGGCGGCGCGCCTGCGCGTGGCCGAGCTCGCTCAGGTGGTCGTAGTCATCGGCGCCAAAACTCGCCTGTCCGTGGCGCACAAGGTACAGTGTTCCCATGTCGGAATTCTGCCTGCCACTCGCCGCGCCCGCGTCCTGTCCGTGACAGCCCCCGACACCCTTGCGCCTGCCGGCGGCGCCGACCGCGAGCGCGCGCGGGAGCGCGAACGCCAAATCGGCGAGCGGCTCAACTACCAGCTGTTCGCGCTCGAGCGCGCGGCCCGCGTGGGTGCCCTGCTGGCGGCGCTGCTGCTGTGGAGCCTGTTCTACTTCCTGAGCGGCCGGCCGCAGGTGTTCATCTGGGCTGCGCTGATCCACGCCGTGCAGGGCGTGCGCTACTACATGTTGTGGCGCACCGAGCGCGACCATCCGGCCGACCGCCATCCCGGCAGCTTGCCTCCTCACGCGGTGAGCCACGTGGTGCCGCTGCTGATGGCCGCCTCGATCGCCTGGGGGCTGGCGCCCTGGATTTTGATTCCGCCCGGCGGGCCGCAGGCCTTCGCGCCGGTCATGATCGTGATCCTGTTCGGCATGATGGGCGCCTCGATCGCCCCCATCATGCCGCGGCGCAGCGCGGTGCTGGCCTGGCTGGCGCCGATCACGCTGATGCTGGCGCTGCGCTTTGCCTGGGAGGGCGGCACCATCGGCTGGATCATGTGCGCCTGCACCCTGCTGTTTGGGGCCACCATCGGCCGCTTCGCCCTGGTGGAACACCGCATGCAGGTGGCCATGATCGGCGCGCAACTCGACAACGAAGCGCTGACGGGCCAGGTGATGGCGCACGCGCGCGAGCTGCAGCGCCTGAACCAGGAGCGCAACCGCTTCTTCGCCTCGGCCAGCCACGACCTGCGCCAGCCCGTGCATGCGCTGGCCCTGTTCTCGCGCGCCCTGCAGCGTGACTTGGCCGGACACGTCCTGCAGCCGGTGGCCGACCGCGTGGTGCAGGCCACCGATGCGGTCAGTGGCCTGCTCAACGCCATGCTGGACATCTCGCGCATCGACGCCGGCACCGTGCATCCCAATTGGGCGCTGGTGGCGGTGGACCCCATCTTCCTGGCGCTGGCCCAGCAGTTCGAGCCGCCGGCGCACGCGGCCGGCATCACGCTGCGCTTTCACACCGGGCCGCAGGTGCTGGTCACCGACGCCGACCTGGTGCTGCGCGTGCTGTCCAATTTCATCGACAACGCCATCAAGTACGCCGGCCACGGCCGCGGTCGGGGCCGCATGCTGGTCAGCGCCCGCGTGCGGCGCCAGCGCCTGCGCCTGGCGGTGTGGGACACCGGAGCCGGCATCGCGCCCGAGCACCTGCCGCACCTGTTCGACGAGTTCTACCAGGTGGGCAACCCGCAGCGCGACGTGGCGCACGGCCTGGGCATCGGCCTGGCCATCGTGCGGCGCCTGGCGCAGCTGCTGGACGGCGAGGTGGGCGTGCGCTCGCGGGTCGGACGCGGCAGCGTGTTCTGGCTGGAGCTACCGCGCGACAAGCCCCTGCCACCGCGGCCCCCCGCACCGGCGCCCGTGGCCGCCGCCGCGCCGGCCACTGCCCCCGCGCGGCCCCTGCGCGTGCTGCTGCTGGACGACGAAGCCGCCGTGGGCGAGGCCATTCGCCTGTGGCTGGCGCCGCACTGCGCGCGCCTCGAAATCACCCAGGCACTGGCCACGGCCACGGCCCTGGTGCAGGCCGACCCGGCGGACTTTGACGCCTTCATCGTCGACTTTCGGCTGGCCGGCGCCCAAGACGGCATTGCCGCCACGGCTGCGCTGCGCGCCTGCGCCGGCCGCGCCGTGCCCACCGTGCTGGTGACCGGCGACACCGACCCGGCCCGTGTGCGCGCTGCCTACGCCAGCGGGCTGGCGGCGATGTTCAAGCCGGTGCAGCCCGAGGCGCTGCTGCAACTGCTGCTCCAACTGGCGGACCCCGCAGCGCTGGCCCAGGCCATGCCCGATGTAAACGGCAAAATCGCCTTGCAGCCGGCACCCAATCAGTGCAGTATGCTATCTTTGCAATAGCGTTTCAGCAAACACGCCAGCGTCCACATTGGCCCCCGTCAGCGCCACGCCCACGCACTGGCCGCGCAGGGCGGCGCGCTCCTGCAGGGCGCCGGCCAGCGCCGCCGCGCCGGCGCCTTCGGCCGCGTTGTGGGTGTCGGCAAACAGCGCGCGCATGGCGGCAGCGACTTCGTCGTCGCTCACCTGCACCACGTGATCGAGCCCCTGCGCCAGCAGCGCCAGCGCCTGCGCGTCGGCGCGGCGCACGGCCATGCCGTCGGCAATGCGGGTGCTGGCCGGCGCCTCCACCACCCGGCCCGCGGCCAGCGACAAGGCGTAGGTCGGCGCGTGCTGACTGACCACGCCGACGATGCGCACCGGGTGGCCCAGCGCCTGCCGGGCCGTGATGGCCGCGCACGCGCCCGAGCCCAGGCCGATCGGCACGTAGGCCACGTCGAGCCGGGGCACGGCACGCAAGAACTCCAGCCAGTAGGTGGCCACGCCCAGCACCAGGTCGCGGTGGAAGCTGGGCACCACGAAGGCGCCGCGCTCGGCCGCCAGCTGGCGCGCACGGTCGGCCGCCGCCGTGAAGTCGTCGCCATGCTCGATCAGGTCCACCCCCAGCGCACGCATGGCGGCGTTTTTCTCGCGCGAATTGCCGTGTGGCACGACGATGGTGCAGCGCAGGCCGTGGGCGCGGGCGGCCCAGCCGATGCTCTGGCCATGGTTGCCGCGCGTGGCGCTGACGACCTCGCGCGGCAACGCGCCGCGCCGGGCCAGCGCGTCGAAAAACGTCAGTCCGCCGCGAATCTTGAAGGCGCCCACGGGGGTGTGGTTCTCGTGCTTGACCCAGCAGTCGGTGCCCAAGCGCTCGGACAGCAGGGCCCAGCGGTACTGCGGCGTGGGCGGGAAGGCGCGATACACCACCGCGGCGGCGGCCTCGATTTCGGTCAGCGTCGGAAGAACGCATTCGGCAGACATCGATGACTCTCCATTTGATAGCTGCTTGCGCTTGACTGACAAGCGCTGCAGGCCGATTTGGCTTAAAAACCTGAATCCAGGACCAGCTCGCCGCGGGGCGTCGCCAGCCGGACCTGCATGGCCGCTGCGTCGGCCGCAGCGACGGCGATACCCGGCACGCCGATGGCCGCCAGCGCGCCCTGCAGGGCGGCGGCCTGCGGGTGCCGCAGCCCGAGGCTCTGCAGCGTCACGCCGCTGGCGGGCAGGCTGGCCGCGGGGTGCACGGCGCCCCACTCGATCAGCGTCGGCGCGCAGCCGTCCAGCAGCCGCCGGCCGTCGGCACGCACCGCGATGCGCCACTGCAGCAGGCCGCGCGGCGTCATGCGGCTGGCGGCCAGGATGTCGCCCGCGTCCAGCCCCTGCGCGGCCCAGGCGACGCTGGCGGCGGCCAGCTCGGGCACCCGCGCCACCCAGTGGATCAGGCGCGGGCCGTGCACGCGCACCGCCTCGCGCAGCGCGGCGTCGTCCAGGTCGAACCAGCGCCGGCGCGCGGGCGTGGCGGCGGGGTCGACGGCGATGATTTCCAGATAGGCCCGCGGCCAGGCCGGCCCGCCGATGGCCAGCAGGCGGTTGTGGGTGCCGAACAGCGCGTGCTCGCCGCCCGGCGCGGGCGTGACGCCCAGCGTGGTCTCGCACCAGGCCACGCCCTGGGCCAGCGTGTCGACCAGCACGACCAGGTGATCGAGCGCGGCGGAAGATGGGCTTGGGTTCATGCCCGCATCCTCGCAGATCGGGCGCGCGCGCGGGCCCGGCGCGGGTTCATGTTCTCCCTGCGCATGAGCAAATCAGAAAAATGTCGTTTGCGCCGCGGCCGGCGCGCCCAACAATCGCCGGCACCATGCAGGACCTGGTTTTTGCTTTTGCGGGTTTCTTCGTCGGCTTCGTCGTCGCGCTGACGGGCGTGGGCGGCGGCTCGCTGATGACGCCGCTGCTCATCTTCGGCTTTGGCATCGCGCCCAACCTGGCCGTGGGCACCGACCTGCTGTTTGCCGCCGGCACCAAGCTGGGCGGCACGTTGCAGCTGGCGCGCCGCAAGCTGGTGCCCTGGCGCGTGGTGGGCCAGCTCAGCCTGGGCAGCATCCCGGCGGCGCTGCTCACTCTGGCCGTGCTGCAGCACCTGGGGTCGGCCGAGCCGGCGGTGCAGCGCGCCATCACGCTGACCCTGGGCGCCGCCCTGCTGCTGACGGCCGCGGCCACCTTCTACAAGGCCACGCTGGGCCATGCGCCGCACCGGCAGGCCGCAACGCCGGCCGCCGACCCGACGCGGGCGCGCCACCCGGCCCTGCCGATCGCGCTGGGCGCCGTCATCGGCAGCCTGGTCACGCTGACCTCGGTGGGCGCCGGCGCCGTCGGCGTGGCGGTGCTGCTGCTGCTGTACCCCGCCCTGCCCCTGTCGCGCATCGTGGCGGCCGACATCGCCTATGCCGTGCCGCTGACCCTGGTCGCCGGGCTGGGCCATGCGGCCATCGGCTCGGTCGACTGGACCCTCCTGGCGCTGCTGCTGTGCGGCTCGCTGCCCGGCATCTGGGTCGGCACGCGGCTGGCCCAGCACGCGCCGCAGCGCTGGGTGCGCACCCTGCTTTCCGTGCTGCTGGCCTATGCGGGCAGCAAGCTCGTGCTCGCTTGACAAGAACCCTTCGATGTACCAATACACCGCCTTCGACCAAGCCTTCGTGCGCCAGCGCGCCGAGCAGTTCCGCGACCAGATCGAGCGCTGGCAGCGCGGCGAGCTGAGCGAGGAGCAGCTGCTGCCGCTGCGCCTGCAAAACGGCTGGTACATCCAGCGCTACGCGCCGATGGCGCGCATTGCCGTGCCCTACGGCGAAATCAGCAGCACGCAGCTGCGCATGCTGGCGCGCATCGCGCGCGAGTACGACCGGCCCGACCCCGAGCTGCTGGCGCATGCCCAGGCCACGCAGGACGCGCTGCAGGCCGCCCAGCCCGGGCTGGCGCTGAAGGCGCCGCCGCTGCGCTACGGCTACGGCCACTTCACCACGCGCACCAACTGCCAGTTCAACTGGATTCCCCTGGTCAAGGCGCCCGAGGTGATGGCGCTGCTGGCCAGCGTGCAGATGCACGGCATCCAGACCAGCGGCAACGACATCCGCAACATCACCTGCGATGCCTGGGAAGGCATTGCCGAGGACGGCATCGTCGACTGTCGGCCGTTTGCCGAGATCACGCGCCAGTGGAGCTCGCTGCACCCCGAGTTCTCCTACCTGCCGCGCAAGTTCAAGATCGCCTTCAACGGTGCCGCGGAGGACCGCGCCGCCATCGGCTGGTACGACATCGGCCTGCAGGCGCTCAAGGACGACGCGGGCGCGGTGGGCTTTCGCGTGCTGGTGGGCGGCGGCATGGGCCGCACGCCGCTGATCGGCGCCGTGGTGCGCGAATTTTTGCCCTGGGACCAGCTGCTGAACTACATCGAGGCCATCGTGCGCGTCTACAACAGCTACGGCCGGCGCGACAACAAGTGGAAGGCGCGCATCAAGATCCTGGTCAAGAGCGAGGGCCTCGGCTTCATCGACGCGGTCGAGCGCGAATACCAGGCCATCGTGCAGCAGGACGGCGCGCCGCACACCATCACCGGGGCCGAGTTCGAGCGCGTGGCGCGCCACTTCGTGGTGCCGCCGCTCGCGCCCGCCAACCGCCCCAGCCAGGTTGATCCGCAGGGCCAGCTCTACCAGCGCTGGCTCAGGCAAAACGTGCGCGGCCACAATCTGGCCGGCATGAAGACCGTGACCCTGTCCTTCAAGCGCGTGGGCTTCAACCCGGGCGACGCCGACGGGGACACGCTGGACGCGCTGGCGCAACTGGCCGAAGACTTTTCGGCCGGCGAGGCACGCCTGACGCACGAGCAGAACCTGCTGCTGCCCTGGGTGTTCGAAAGCGACCTGCCCGCGCTGTACGAGGCCGCGCGCCAGCTGGGCCTGGCCCAACCCAACATCGGCCTGCTGACCGACATGATCTCCTGCCCCGGCGGCGACTTCTGCTCGCTGGCCAACGCGCGCTCGCTGCACATCGCGGCGGCGCTGACCGAGCGCTACCAGGACCTGGACGAAGTGTTCGACCTGGGCCCCGTCGACATCCACATGAGCGGCTGCATCAACAGCTGCGGCCACCACCACAGCGGCCACATCGGCATCCTGGGCGTCGACAAGGACGGCAAGGAGTGGTACCAAATCACGCTGGGCGGAGCCGATGGCTCGCGGCTGTCGGGCCCGGCCATCGGCGGCAAGGTGGTGGGCCCGTCCTTCTCCGCCGCCGAGGTGCCCGACGTGATCGAGGCCCTGATCGACACCTTCCGCTCGCTGCGCCAGCCGGGCGAGCTGTTCATCGACGCGCTGCGCCGCGTCGGGCACGACCCCTTCAAGCAGGCCGCCAACGGCGCGCGCCACCCGAAACCCGAAGCCCTCTTGATCTGACTGAAAGCCGGAGCACCGACCATGAACATTCTTGCCTCCGATGCCATCGGCACCGACCTGCCTGAAGGCCAGGCCCTGCCCATCGCCAACGACGCCGAGCTGGCCGATCTGGTGGCCAGTGGCGCGCTGGCTGGTGTGCAGCGCATCGAGCTGCACTTTCCCAAGTTCACCGACGGCCGCGCCTACACCCAGGCCGTGCTGCTGCGCCGGCGCTACAAGTTCGCAGGCGACATCCGCGCCACGGGCGACGTGCTGATCGACCAGCTGGTGCACATGCAGCGCAGCGGCTTTTCCAGCGCGGTGCTGGCGCCCGGCGTGGACGCCTCGGCCGCGCAGCGCCAGTTCGATCGCTTTGCCGGCTTCTACCAGGGCGACGTGCTGGAGCCGCGGCCACTGTTTGCGCGCCAGGCACAGGCCGATGCGGTTCTGGAGCTGGCATGAACGCGATCACGTCGATCAGCACCCTGCGCCCGCCAACGAGCTCGGCCGTCGAGCTGTACGCCAAGCCTTCGCCGGACTACGCCACCAAGCTGGCCCACGCCCGCCTGGTGCTGCGCGAGGCGGCCGAGCTGGGCGCCGTCACGCAAGCCAACAGCCTGGGCGTGGAGGACATGGTCGTCAGCCACCTCATCAACGCGCTGGCCCTGCCCATTCCCATCTTCGTGCTCGACACCGGCCGCCTGCACACCGAGACCCTGGCCCTGCTGGAGCGCCTGCAGGCCCACTCGCGCGCGCCGGTGCAGGTGTTTCGCCCGCAGCCCGAGGCGGTGCAGGACTACATCCGCGCCAACGGCCAGGACGCCATCTACCAGAGCATCGAGCTGCGCAAGCAGTGCTGTGCCATCCGCAAGCTGGAACCTTTGGGGCGCGCGCTGGCGGGCAAGGCCGGCTGGATCACCGGCCTGCGCCGCGAGCAGTCGGGCGCGCGCGCCCAGGTGCCGACGGTGGACCGCAGCGAGGCGCGCGTGAAGTTCAACCCCCTGGCCGACTGGACGCAGGGCGACGTGTGGCACTACGTGGCCGAGCACGGCGTGGACACCAACCCGCTGCACGACCAGTTCTACCCCAGCATCGGCTGCGCGCCCTGCACCCGCGCCATCACCCTGGGCGAGGACATCCGCGCCGGGCGGTGGTGGTGGGAGGAGGAAACAGCGAAGGAGTGTGGTTTGCATGTCAAGGCATAGCCGCCCCCACCCCAACCCTCCCCCAGAGGGGGAGGGAGATGAATCCGAAGTGATGGAAAGAACCCCATGAACGCCCGAGTCGAACCCCAAGTGCTGACGCCCCTCGGCAACCGCCACCTCGACGCGCTGGAGGAAGAAACCATCTTCATCCTGCGCGAGGTCGCCGCCGCCTTCGAACGCCCCGCCCTGCTGTTTTCGGGCGGCAAGGATTCGCTGGTGATGCTGCGCTGCGCCGAAAAGGCCTTCGGCGCCGGTCGCCTGCCGTTTCCGCTCTTAATGATCGACACCGGCCACAATTTTCCGGAGGTGACCGATTTCCGCGACCGGCGCGCGCAGGAGCTGGGCGCCGAGCTGATCGTGCGCCGCGTCGAGGACAGCATCGCGCGCGGCACCGTGCGGCTGGCGCGCGCCGATGAGCCGCGCAACCCGCATCAGGCCGTCACGCTGCTGGAGGCGATCGAGGAGCTGCGCTTCGACGCGCTGATCGGCGGCGCGCGCCGCGACGAGGAAAAGGCGCGCGCCAAGGAGCGCATCTTCAGCCACCGCGACGGCTTTGGCCAGTGGCAGCCCAAGGCCCAGCGGCCCGAGCTGTGGACGCTGTTCAACACCCGCCTGCACCCCGGCGAGCATTTCCGCGTCTTTCCCATCAGCAACTGGACCGAGCTGGACGTGTGGCAGTACATCGCGCGCGAGCACGTGGCCCTGCCCGCGCTGTACTACGCGCACGAGCGCGAGGTGGTCGAGCGCCGGGGCCTGCTGGTGCCCGTCACGCCGCTCACGCCAGCCAAGGACGGCGAGCGGGTGGAGACCCGCAGCGTGCGCTTTCGCACCGTGGGCGACATCACCTGCACCTGCCCGGTCGAAAGCGCCGCCGCCAGCGCCACGGAGATCGTGATCGAGACCCTGGCGGTGGAGGTGAGCGAACGCGGCGCCACGCGCATGGACGACAAGACCTCGGACGCCTCGATGGAAAGGCGCAAGAAGGAAGGCTATTTCTGAAGTCAAGAAAACCGGACGCGGAGGACGCAAAAAAACCAAAAATTTGATTTGAATTCTTCTGCGTCCTCTGCGTATTTTCTGCGTCCTCTGCGTCCGGCTGTTTATCTCTCCACACCATGACTACTACCATATTGATAGCTTCTCGCGCTTATCCACCAAACGCTACAGGCCAATTTGATACAGAATCCGCGCTGCGCTTCTCACCTGCGGCAGCGTGGACGACGGCAAGAGCACGCTGATCGGGCGCCTGCTGGTGGACAGCCGCTCGGTGCTGCAGGATCAGCTGGCCGGCGTGCAGCGCGGCGGCGCACCCGACCTGGCGTTGCTCACCGACGGCCTGGCGGCCGAGCGCGAGCAGGGCATCACCATCGACGTGGCCTGGCGCTACTTCGCCACCGCGCGGCGCAAGTTCATCATTGGCGACGCGCCGGGCCACGAGCAGTACACGCGCAACATGGTCACCGCCGCCTCGGGCGCCGACGCCGCCGTGGTGCTGGTGGACGCCACCAAGCTCGACGCGCAGCAGCCCGGCGTGACGCTGCTGGCGCAGACGCGCCGCCACGCCCTGCTGGCCCATCTGCTGCGCGTGCCGTCGCTGGTGTTCGTTGTCAACAAGCTCGACGCCGTCGAAGACGCCGCCACCGCCTTTGCCCACATCCGCGCCGCCCTGCAGGCCTTCGCGCAGGATGCCGGCCTGGCAGTGCAGGCCATCGTGCCGATCTCGGCCCTGCAGGGCTGGAACGTGGTGGAGCCGCGCGCCGGCTGGTGCGGCTACGAAGGCCCCAGCCTGCTGGCGCTGCTGGAGGACCTGCCCGTCGCCTCAGCGCCAGTGGACGAGCCCTTTGCCCTGCCCGTGCAATGGGTCGAAAAACCCACGTCGCAGACCGAGACCGCGCACGGCCGGCGCGTGTTCTGGGGCCGCGTGGCCGCCGGCACGGTGGCGCCCGGCCAGGCCGTCACCGTGCTGCCCGGCGGGCAGGGCGCGACCGTGGTGCAGGTGCTCGACCACGTGCGCCAGAGCGGCGCCGGGCGCGCCGGTGCCAGCGTCGGCCTGGTGCTCGACCGCGAGCTGGACATCTCGCGCGGCGACTGGCTGCTGGCGCCCGGCGCGCACCAGCCCACGCGCGAAATCGAGGCCACCCTGGCCTGGCTGAACGACGAGCCACTCACCGTGGGCCGCGTGCACTGGGCGCTGCACGGCCACCGCTGGGTCAAGGCCCGCGTCACGCGCATCGCGCACCGGCTGGACGTGAACACCCTGGCCGAGGAAGACGCCAGCGAGCTGCCACCCAACGCCATCGGCCACGTCACGCTGGCCTTGCAAGAGCCCCTGGCCGTGCGGCCCTATGCGCAGGCGCGCTCGCTGGGCGCTCTGGTGCTGGTCGACACGGCCACGCACCGCACCTGTGCCGCCGTCCTCGTTCGCTGACCCCATCCGCCCTGCTCCCGGCTGTCCCCATGACCCACGTTGTTTCCGAAGCCTGCATCCGCTGCAAATACACCGACTGCGTCGAGGTGTGTCCCGTCGACTGCTTTCACGAAGGCCCCAACTTTCTGACCATCGACCCGGACGAATGCATCGACTGCGCCGTCTGCATCCCCGAGTGCCCGGTCAACGCCATCTTTGCCGAGGAAGACCTGCCCAAGGACCAGTTGCACATGCTCGCGCTGAACGCCGAGCTGGTGCAGCTTGGCTGGCCCGTGATCAGCCGGCGCAAGGAGCCATTGCCCGACGCCGAGGACTGGAAGGACAAGAGCGGCAAGCTCGCCGAACTTGAACGCTGAAGCCGCACACCCAAACACGCAAGGAAAACCCATGGAACCCCAAGCCAACCCCGCCGTCGTCGACACCGCCCACAGCCACGGCGGCCCGATCGAAACCGACGCCCTCATCATCGGCGCCGGACCGGTCGGCCTGTTCCAGGTCTTCGAGCTGGGCCTGCTGGAAATCAAGGCCCACGTCATCGACTCGCTGGCCCAGCCCGGCGGCCAGCCGATCGAGCTGTACCCCGACAAGCCGATCTACGACATTCCGGCCATTCCGGTGTGCACCGGGCAGGAGCTGACGGACGCCCTGCTCAAGCAGATCGAGCCCTTTGGCGCCACCTTCCACCTGGGTCAGACGGTGACCGTGCTGCGCGAGCAGGCCGACGGGCGCTTCGAGGTCGCCACCAGCGCCGGCACGCGCTTCATCGCGCGCACCGTGTTCATCGCCGCCGGCGTGGGCGCATTCGAGCCGCGCTCGATCAAGCTGGACGGCCTGGCCGCCTTCGAGGGCCGCCAGCTGTTTCACCGCGTGCGCGACCCGGCCGCCTTTGCCGGCAAGAACCTGGTGATTGCCGGCGGCGGCGACTCGGCCCTGGACTGGGCGCTCAACTTTGCCGCCGAAGGCCCCAACCAGGCCGCCAGCGTGATCCTGCTGCACCGGCGCGATGGCTTTCGCGCGGCGCCGGCCAGCGTGGCGCGCATGCACGCCTTGTGCGAAGAGCAGCGCATGCAGTTCATGGTCGGCCAGGTCACGGGTTACGAGGAACGCGATGGCCAACTGGTCGCCGCCAAGGTGACCGGCGGCGACGGCGTGACGCGCGTGGTGCCGCTCGATGCGCTGCTGGTCTTCTTCGGCCTGAGCCCGAAACTGGGCCCGATTGCCGAATGGAACCTGCAGATCGAGCGCAAGCAGCTGGTGGTGGACACCGAGAAATTCTCGACCAGCGTACCCGGCATCTTTGCCGTGGGCGACATCAACACCTACCCCGGCAAGAAAAAGCTGATCCTCAGCGGCTTTCATGAATGCGCGCTGGCTGCCTTTGCCGCCGCCGCCATCGTGTTTCCGGACAAGGGCAAGATCCACCTGCAGTACACCACCACCAGTCCCAAGCTGCACAAGGTGCTGGGCGTCGAGACGCCGGTGTTCGCATGATCCGCCCGGCCGCCCCGAAACGTCATGGCACCGCAGTACGTCAGCGCGCAGGGCTTTCGATGACCCACGCAGCGTCCGCGCCGCGCAGCGGCCACGTCACCCTGGTGGGCGCCGGCCCGGGCGCCGCCGACCTGCTGACGCTGCGCGCCGTCCGCGCGCTGCGCCAGGCCACGGTGGTGCTGGTCGATGATCTGGTCGAAGCCGGCGTGCTGCGCTACGTGCGCCCGAGCGCGCGCATCGTGCACTGCGGCAAGCGCGGCGGCGCGGTCAGCACGCAGCAGGGCTTCATCGAGGCCATGCTGGTGGCCGAGGCCTTGCGTGGCGAGCGCGTGGTGCGGCTGAAGGGGGGCGACCCGTACGTCTTCGGCCGCGGCGGCGAGGAGGTGGCCGCCCTGCGCGCCGCCGGGGTGGCGCACACGGTGGTGCCCGGCATCAGCGCCGGCATGGCGGCCCCGGCCGCAGCGGGCATTCCCGTCACCGACCGCCGCTGGGCGCAGGGCGTGCTCTTTGTCACGGGCCACGCGCAGCCGGGCGGCGCCGGGCCCGACTGGGCGCAACTGGCGCAGACCGCGCGCAGCGGCATCACGCTGGTGATCTACATGGGCATCACCCACAGCGCCGACATCACCGCCGCGCTGATGGCCGCGGGCCTGCCCGGCAGCACCCCGGCCGCCGTGGTGCAAAACGGCTGCACGCCGCAACAGCGGACCCATGTCGGCACCCTGCGCGCGCTGGCCGGCGACATCCGGCGCCTGGGCATCGGCTCGCCGGCCATCCTGGTGATCGGCGACGTGGTGCGTGCGGCCACTGACATGCAAGCGGTCATGCCATCGCAGGACAACCCGGCGTTCTTGGCTGCCCAAGCCTGATGCCGGCGCGCGCTCTAGACCACGACCAACCAAACGACCGCTCGCCTGCCAGCGAACTCCAAGGTCTGTTCATGACACCCCTAGAATCGGGTGGAAAACGAGATAACAGTAACTTTTTTCTTCATCCAGCCGCGCCTGAAAGACTTGAACATATGGCAAATTGGTTACTAACACATTTTGATTGACTCCATTACAATCATGGCTATTTAATTTCAAGAAGGAGGTAGACCATGATTCGTATCATTCGCTCGACGGTTTGCGGTGCACTGCTGGCGGCCTCGCTGCCGGCCATGGCCATTTTCACCAACGGTGGCTTTGAGTCCGGCGACTTCACGGGTTGGACCCAAGGTACGGGGTTAAACAACAATGGCTTGACCCTGCCGCAACCCTTCACCGGAGCCAGCATCAACCTTTCGCCTGGTGGTACTTGGACCGGCGCCGCGGTCAATAGCAGCTACACCGAGCTGTCGGGCGCCCCCATCACGCCGATGCCTTTTGCCGGGACGTATTCGGCCCGGGTGGGTGACACCACGTCAGACTACAACACCAATTTCATTTCGCAGCAGGACGTCATCACGGCCGCCGATCGCGACTCCAGCGACAACAAGCTGCACGTGCGCTTTTCATACGCGGTCGTGCTGGAAGATCCTGGCCACGACCCTGAAGAGCAGCCCTTCTTTTACCTGCGGGTCCGCAACATCACCAAAGGCACGGTTCTGTTCGAGGATTTCTCGTTTGCCGGCCAGACCGGCACGCAGTTCCAGCCGATTCCCGGCAACACCGATGTTCTCTACCTGAACTGGAAGCCGGCCGACGTGGTGGTGCCCGATGCCGACCTGGGCGACACCATCGAGGTCTACCTCCTGGCAGCCGGTTGCAACCGGAGCGGTCACTACGGGTACGCCTATCTCGACGGGTTCGGCTCGCGGGTGATTCCGCCCGGTGGTGGTGGCGCCGTCGCCCCGGTACCGACGCTGAGCGAAATGTCGTTCATGGCGCTGGGTCTGTTGCTCGCCGGGGCCGGAGCCGTCAGCCTGCGCCGCCGTCGCCGCTGATTCAGCCACTGCCTTGACGCAAACCCTCCGCCTTGGAGGGTTTGCTTTTTGCAAGCTCAAGAAGCCCATGCGCCGATCGACCCTTTTTTTCTCCGCCGCCGCCATCGCACTCGTGATCGGTGGCTGGCCAGCGCTATCGCGCGTGTACCACTCCTACGTCCAACGCCACGAGCAGGCCGCGCGACAGCAGCAACTGTCCCAGGAAACGGCGCAACTCAAGGCCGAGTTGCAGTCCAACAAGCCCGCGCTGCTGGCCGAACTGAAGCAACTCCAGGCCGCCGGCCTGCACCAGGAGGTACTGGCCAAGGCGTCCCGATATCGGCTCACCAACGACCCCGACATTGGCGCCATTTACCGCCGGTCCGCTCAAGAGCTGAGCCTTCAGCAAACGCTGGCCAAGCTGGAGCGGCTGGCGGCCGAGCACTGCAACGAAGCCGATGTGCGCCGCCATCTGCAAGAAGTGATGGCCCAGGTCCAAGCGCCGGGAACACCCTCGAACAGCAGCACCTGGACGATTCGGAGACTGGACACGGACGCGTTCATCGCGCCGATTCAGTCCCATCTGCGCGCTACTGCGGCCCGATCCAAGGAAACCGAAGAGCACGAGCACGATTCACACATTGATTCCGTCGACGAGCTGTTTGGCGTTGACCACCCCGCCCGCCTGAGCCCGGCGCTGGCCTATGCGTTGATGCAGGGCAAACCGGTAGCCCCCCAGATCTGCGTTTGGAGTGTTCAGGGCGAAGCCGCTCTGGGAGCACTGACACAAAATGCGGCCAAACCGTTTGAACTGACAATCTGGATGGCCGCTTCGGCCACCGAGCGCGGCATGGAGTACAACGTCTTGCGCATTCAGGGGTTTTGACGAGGCAGCGCTGACCTGCCGCTTGGCCAGCGCGACGGCAGGGCGCGCAAGACGGCCACGACGGTGCGGGCCGGTCATGCAGAATCCGGCGCCGACAGGCAGCGCCGCTCCTCGATCAGCCGCGCAAAGCCCGCCGCCAGCGCGTCGATCAACTGGCGCACCGCCGCGCGCATGCCCTGGCTGCTGGCGTAGGCCACTTGCACCAGGCCGGGCGGTGCGCTCCAGCCGGGCAGCAAGATTTGCAAGGCGCCGCGCTGCACGCTCTGGTGCGCCATCAGGCGCGGCAGCAGCGCACAGCCGGTGCCCGCCAGGGCCGCGTCCAGCAGGGTGCCCGCGTCGTCCACCACCAGGCGCGGCTGGTGATGGTGCTCGACCCACTGGCCCTCGGGCCCGCGCAGGCGCCAGCGCTGCTCGTCGGGTGAATTGCCCAGGCCCAGCGTGGGCAGCGCGGCCAGATCGCCTGGCACGGCAGGCGGCGGCGCATTGGCCAGCAACTGCGGCGCGGCCACCAGCAAGGCCTCGCTCAATGCCAGCGGGCGCATGACTTCGTCCTGTGCCAGCTGGGCGTCGGGCGCGCGCACGCGCAGCGCCAGATCCACACCGTCGTGCCACACATCGACGTTGCGGTTGCTGGCCTGCACCTGCAGCTGCACCTGCGGCCAGCGGTTGAGATAGTCGGCCAGCATCGGCCCCACCGCGCTGTGCAGCAGCGCCGGCGGGCACGACAGGCGCACGGCGCCGCGCGGCGCGCCGCTCAGATCGTCGGCCAGCGCCTGCGCGGCGGCGGCTTCATCAAGCATGGCGCGGGCATGGCGCAACACCTGCTGGCCGACCTCGGTGACGGCAAAGCGGCGCGTGCTGCGCTGGATCAGGCGCGTGCCCAGCTGCGCCTCCAGCGCGGCCAGGCGGCGGCTCAGGCGCGATTTGGGCGTGCCTGCGGCGCGCTCGGCGGCGGCAAAGCCGCCGTGCTCGGCCACCCGGGCAAACAGGGCCAGGTCATCGAGATTGGGCGTGGTTGATGCGGTCATCGTTTCAATATTGGAACACTGAGCGCCAATTTAGCCTGTTTATCTTTGATTGTTCAATCCTTACCATTCAATCATCGCGCTGGCAGACCGGCCGGCGCCATGTACCTGGAGATTCACCATGTCCAACACCCTGACCCTCACCCGCAAGCGCGTGCTGTCCACCCGCAGCGCCCCCGGCCGCCACTGGGTGGGCGACGGCTTTCCGGTGCACGGCCTGTTCGGCTACAGCGGCGAGGGCGTGGCCGAGCGCAGCCCGTTTTTGATGCTCGACTACGCAGCGCCGACCGAGTTCAAGCCCACCACACATCGGCGCGGCGTGGGCAGCCACCCGCACCGCGGCTTCGAGACCGTGACCATCGTCTATGACGGCGAGGTCGAGCACCGCGACTCGACCGGCGCCGGCGGCGTGATCGGCACCGGCGACGTGCAGTGGATGACGGCCGGCGGCGGCATCATCCACGAGGAGTTCCATTCGGCCGGCTACGCCGCGCGCGGCGGCCCGTTCGAGATGGTGCAGCTGTGGGTCAACCTGCCCGCCAAGGACAAGATGGCGCCGGCGCACTACCAGGGCATCACGGACGCGCAGATTCCGGCCGTCGCCCTGCCCGATGGCGCGGGCCAGGTGCGCGTTATCGCGGGTACCTACGGTAACGGCAAGGGTCCGGCGCGCACCTTCACGCCGATGAACGTGCTGGATGTGCGCCTGGCCGCTGGCCGCACGGTGGAGCTGCCGCAGCCCGAGGGCTGGAGCACGCTGGTGGTGGTGCTGGCCGGCACGGTGCAGGTCAATGGCAGCGCCGTGCTGCGCGTCGCCGACGTGGCCACGCTGTCCACCGCGGGCACGGGCCTGACGATCGAGGCGGGCGGCGACGCCAAGCTGCTGGTGCTGGCCGGCGAGCCCATCGACGAGCCGGTGGTCGGCTACGGGCCGTTCGTGATGAACAGCCCGCAGCAGATCCGCCAGGCCATCGACGACTTCAACAGTGGGCGCTTCACCGGCATGCACTGATCGCCGGCGCGCTGCGGATGCGCTGTCCAAAACAGCCGAACGCAGAGGACGCAGAAAATACCGATCGAATTGCTCCTTTAACAATAGCTATTTGCGCTTATCAGAAAAGGGCTGGAGCCGAATTTGCTTTGCATATTTGGATTCTTTTGCGTCCTTTGCGTGCTTTTCGCGTGCTCTGCGTCCGGCTGTTTTTCTTTCGATTCAACAACCTTCACCAACAGGAGTTCCCCATGAACAACAAACTCAACATCGCCCTCATCATCGGCAGCACGCGCCAGGCCCGTCTGGCGCCCAAGGTGGCCCAGTGGCTGCACGGTGTGGCCAGCCAGCGCAGCGACATGAACATCGAACTGGTCGATCTGAAAGACTTCGATCTGCCGCTGTTCGACGAGAAAGCGTCCAACCTGTGGCTGCCCAGCGAAGACCCGCGCGCCGTCACCTGGCAAGAAAAAATCGGCGAGTTCGACGGCTACCTGGTGACCACGGCGGAATACAACCGCTCCATGACGGGCGCGCTGAAGAACGCGTTCGACCAGGCCTACGTGGAGTGGGGCCGCAAGCCCATCGGCTTCGTGGGCTACGGCGGCGTGGGCGGCGCGCGCGCCGTGGAACATGCGCGCCTGGTGGCCGTCGAGCTGCAAATGGTGCCGGTGCGCACGGGCGTGCACATCGCCGGCGGCGACTTCTACGCCGTGTACCGCGTCGAGAAGACCATGGCCGAGATCGAAACCCACCTGCTGCCCGCAACCAACGCCATGCTCGACGAACTGGCGTGGTGGGGCCGGGCCACCCGCGCCGCGCGCAAGCAGGCCGCCGACGAAGCCATCGCCACGGCCGCGGCCTGACCCAGGCCGGCACCGCGGGGCGATCCGCGCTAACCTCAGAACTGACCGCACGGAGGCCTCATGACCCAACCCCCCGCTCCCCAACGCTACAGCTCGCGCCTGTCCGTCATCGGCGAAGACACCCGCGTGGCGCGCGCCCTGCCCCACCGCGCGCGGCGCACCGTGGGCGCCTGGTGCTTTCTGGACCACGCCGGGCCGGTGCAGTTTGCGCCGGGCAAGGGCATGCACGTGGGCGCGCACCCGCACATCGGCCTGCAGACCTTCACCTGGCTGATCGAGGGCGAAGTGGTGCACCGCGATTCGCTGGGCAACGAGCAGGTGATCCGTCCCGGCCAGGTCAACCTGATGACCGCCGGACGCGGCATTGCGCACACCGAGGATTCGGTGACGGACGGCACGCGCCTGCACGCGGCGCAGTTGTGGATTGCCTTGCCCCAGCCCGAGTGCCGGCGCGCGCCGGCGTTTGAAAATTATCCTGATCTGCCCGTGATCGAAACCGGCGGCTTTCGTGCCACCGTGCTGGCCGGCAGCGCTCTGGACCACACCTCGCCAGCTGCGGTCTACACGCCACTGGTGGGCATCGATCTCACCGCCGTCGGCGCGGCGCACACCGAACTGCCGCTGCAAGCCGAGTTCGAATACGCAGCCCTGGTGCTGCGCGGCACGGCCACGGTGGGCGGCGAGGCACTGGCGCCCGGCGAATGGCTGTACTTTACGCCCGGCCGCGAGCAGCTCGCCGTGCAGTGCGATGCGGCTGCACAGTTGCTGCTGCTGGGCGGCACACCGTTTGGCGAGGACATCCTGATCTGGTGGAACTTCGTTGCGCGCACCCAGGCCGAAATGCAATCCGCGCTGGACGACTGGAACGCGGGGCGCTTTGCCGCCGTGCGCGCCGGCAGTCCGGCCGCGCCGCTGCAGGCGCCCTCGCTGGCGGGACTGCAGCTGCGTGGCGGCTGAATGGGCGCCGGCAACGCCATACTGCGTGCATGCCCGCTGCACGCCCCCGCCTGCTCGATCGTTCGATCCACACCGTCGCCGCGCTCGAGTGGCTCAGGGGGCTGACCGCGCTGGCTCTGGCTTTCGGCTTTGACGCCCTGCAGCACGACGGCCTGCACCGGCTGGCCGTGGACTTGGTCGGCCACCTGCACCTGGACCCGCAGTCGCACCTGCCGGAGCTGATCGTCGGCTGGTCCGACCACCTGCAGCAGGTGCACCCCGGGCAGGTGATCTCGGTGGCCCTGGCCTACGCCGCGATGCGCCTGGCCGAGGGCTGGGGTCTGTGGCACGACCGGGTCTGGGCCGAATGGCTGGCGGCGCTGGCCACGGGCATCTACCTGCCCTTCGAGTTGTCGCACGTGCTGCATCGTCCCGGCTGGGCGGGCACGCTGGTGTTGCTGTTCAACCTGGCGGTCCTGATGCTGATGGTCTGGCGCCTGCGGGCGCGGCGCGCGGCGGCCTGAAGCGCCGGGGCTGGACAAATCCGATCTGCTATCTAGAATGTAGCTTGGTGCGCTTGTTGGATGCGCTCTGGAGCCGGAAATTGCCTCAAACCGACGTTGCCCCCATCGATCGACGCTTTGCCTTGGCGCTGTCGCTGTCGGCCTTGCTGGCCGGTTGCGCCAGCCCGCCGGTGCCGCGCACGTCCGCCGGCACGGTGGGGCGTCGCGAGCCCGCCTCGCCCCTGCCCCCCACGCGCGCGCCGCTGAACATCGACCCCGCCGAGCGCGAGGCCGCCGTCGCGCAGGCCATGCTGCTGGTCAACACGCCCTACACCTACGGCGGCAACACGCCGCGCGGCGGCTTTGACTGCAGCGGCCTGATCCAGTACGTGTTTGCCCAGATCACCGGCACCGAGCGCCGCCTGCCGCGCAGCACGGCGCAGTGGGCGGCGGTCAGCGTGCCGGTGAATGACGCGCAGATGGAGCGCGGCGACCTGGTGTTCTTCAACACCAGCGGTGCGCCGTTTTCGCACATGGGGCTGTATGTGGGCAACGATCAGTTCGTGCACGCGCCTTCGTCCGGCGGCACCGTGCGCAAGGTCAGCCTGGACAGCCGGTATTTCGCCGCGCGCTACATGGGGGCGCGGCGGGTGTTCGCGGCGTAGCCCCATGCAGCATCCAAAAAAAGAACCGCAGGGGCTGCCTGCGGTTCGGGTCCAAGGCGCTTGGCCGACTACGCCAGCGCCGGCTCCTTCAGGCCCGCGGCTTCGCGCAGCGCCGCCACCTTGTCGGTACGCTCCCACGTAAACTCCGGTTCGTCACGCCCGAAGTGGCCATAGGCGGCGGTCTTGCGGTAGATGGGGCGCAGCAGGTCCAGCATCTGGATGATGCCCTTGGGCCGCAGGTCGAAATGCGCTGCCACCAGCTTGGCGATCTCGCCGTCGGGGATCACGCCCGTGCCTTCGGTGTAGACGGTGATGTTCATCGGCTCGGCCACGCCGATGGCGTAGGCCACCTGGATCTGGCACTGGCGCGCCAGGCCGGCGGCCACGATGTTCTTGGCCACGTAGCGCGCGGCATAGGCGGCGCTGCGGTCCACCTTGGTCGGGTCCTTGCCGCTGAAGGCGCCGCCGCCGTGCGGGCAGGCGCCGCCGTAGGTGTCCACGATGATCTTGCGCCCCGTCAGGCCGCAGTCGCCCTGCGGGCCGCCGACGACGAAGCGGCCCGTGGGGTTGACCAGGTAGCGGGTGTTCTTCAGCCACTCGGTGGGCAGCACGGGCTTGATGATTTCCTCCACCACCGCCTCGATGAAGCTGGCCTTCATCCTGGTGGCCGTCTCGCTCTGGTCGGGGCTGTGCTGGGTGGAGAGCACCACGGTGTCGATGCTGTGCGGCTTGCCGTCCTGGTAGCGCAGGGTCACCTGGCTCTTGGCGTCGGGGCGCAAAAAGGGCAGCGCGCCGCTCTTGCGCAACTGCGCCTGGCGCTCGACCAGGCGGTGCGCGTAGTAAATGGGCGCCGGCATCAGCGTGTCGGTCTCGTCGCAGGCATAGCCGAACATCAGGCCCTGGTCGCCCGCGCCGGTGTTCAGGTGGTCGTCGCTGGCATGGTCCACGCCCTGGGCGATGTCGTTGCTCTGCTTGTCGTAGGCCACCAGCACCGCGCAGCCCTTGTGGTCGATGCCGTATTCGGTGTTGTCGTAGCCGATGCGGGCAATGGTGTCGCGCGCCACCTGGATGTAGTCCACGTGCGCGTTGGTGGTGATCTCGCCGGCCAGCACGACGAGGCCGGTGTTGGTCAGCGTCTCGGCGGCCACGCGCGAGCGCGGATCCTGCTCGTAGATGGCGTCGAGAATGGCGTCCGAGATCTGGTCCGCCACCTTGTCGGGGTGGCCTTCGGAGACGGACTCGGAAGTGAAGAGAAAGCTGTTCGCCAGATCCATTGAATAAACTCCTGTCGTTTGAACACCTGCGTTGCCAAACCGGTTGGAGCTCTGGCGAACGCTTTAGCAGAATTTTTTAACGTCGCCCTGCAAGTAGTTCCATAACTCAGCGACCCTTCAATTTTAGTCCTTTCCCCATGCTGGCCTTGTATCGCCTTGCATCGAAGTGGCCATTGGGCCTGCTGCACGCCCTGGGCGCGCTGCTGGGCTGGCTGACCTGGCTGGCCTCGCCCACCTATCGGCGACGCTTTGCCGAGAACTCCGCCCGTGCCGGCTATGACTTTGCCCAGGTACGCGCGGCCATCGGCCATGCTGGTCGCATGGTCAGCGAGACGCCACGCCTGTGGTTCGGCAGCGGCGTGCCGGTGCATTGGGACGGGCGCGAACTGATCGAGGCCGCCTACGCGGCCGGACGCGGCATTCTTTTTCTCACGCCGCACATGGGTTGCTTCGAGATCACCGCGCAAGCCGCCGCAGTCCGTTACCACGCGGCCCACGGCCCCATCACGGTGCTGTACCGCCCCGCGCGCCAGCCCGCACTGGCGCGCGTGATCGAGTTTGCGCGCCAGCGCGCGGGCCTGCAAACCGCGCCCACCACCCTGGCGGGCGTGCGTCAGTTGATCCGGGCCTTGCGCGCCGGCCAGGCAGTGGGCTTGCTGCCCGACCAGGTGCCGCCAGACGGCCAGGGCCTGTGGTCGCCGTTTTTCGGCCAGCCGGCCTACACCATGACGTTGGCTGCGCGCCTGGCGCAGCAAACCGGCGCCACCGTGTTGCTGGCCTGGGGCGAGCGCCTGCCACGTGCCCAGGGCTTTTGTGTTCATCTGCTACCCTTTGACGCGGCGCTGAGCGAAGACCTGCAGGCTGCGGTCGATCAGATCAACCAGGCGATGGAGGCCCTGATCCGCCGCGCTCCCGAACAGTACCTGTGGGGCTACGGCCGCTACAAGAAGCCCAGGTCGCAAGCCACATGACCCATCCCCTGATTCTGCTGCTGCGCGCGCTGGCGCCGCTGCCTCTGCCCGTGTTGCGCGCACAGGGCGCCGCACTGGGCGCCCTGCTGTGGGTGCTGGCGCGCAAGCGTCGCCAGATCGCCCTCACCAACCTGCGTCTGTGCTATCCCGACTGGAGCGAGGCGCAGCGCCGTTCGGTGCTGCGGCGCAACTTCGTGCTGTTCAGCCAGGCCTTCCTGGACCGCGCATGGCTGTGGCACGGCAAGCCCGACCTGGTACGCCAGCGCCTGCGCATCGTCGGCGCGGTCGACGAGCTGACGCGCGAGGGCGCGGTCGTCATGTTTGCGCCCCACTTCTACGGCATGGACGCGGGCGGCAGCGCCGTCATGCAGCAGATCGAGCGGCCCGCGTGCACCATCTACTCCACCCAGAGCAACCCCGCCATGGACGCCTGGATGCGCGCCGGCCGCCTGCGTTTTGGCCAGGCCACCCTGCTGTCACGCCAGGATGGCCTCAAGCCCATCGTGCGCGCGCTGCGCGAAGGCAAGATGCTGTATCTGCTGCCCGACATGGACCTCGGCCCGCAGGACTCGCTGTTCGTGCCGTTCTTTGGCGTGCTCGCCGCCACCGTGCCCTCGCTGCCACGCTTTGCCAAGCTTGGGGGCGCGCGCGTGGTGCCCGTGGTCACGCGCCTGGCTCCCGGCGGCTACGAGGTGCACGTGCATCCGGCCTGGCAGAACTACCCCAGCGACGACGTGACCGCCGATACCGCGCGCATGAATGCCGAGTTGCAAGCCTACATCGACACCATGCCCGAGCAGTACTACTGGGTACACAAGCGCTTCAAGACACGGCCGGCGGGTGCACCGTCGATCTATTGAAGTCTCTTTTCCACCGCCCCGCGCGCATTCCTTCGGTATGCGTCCGGCAAAGGCATCTTGAGAGAGGCGCAGGAGTGACCGACGATGGTGTCCACCAAGCACATAGGTGGACACCATGGATTCCAAGCCAGTTACGCGCCGCCGGCACGACGACGATCTGAAGGCGCAGGTTCTGCGCGAATGCGACAGCCCGGGCGCATCCGTGGCGGCCGTCGCACTGGCGCACGGGCTGAACGCCAATCTTGTTCACAAGTGGCGCCGCCTGGCGCGAGCAGGTCACCCAGGCCCCGCACCTGTGCCCGAGCCGGCACAGTTCATTGCCTTGCCCCTGTCGCCGGCCCCGGTGCCTGCATCGCACGCACCGCATGACATCCGCATCGAGCTCAGCCGTGGCGCGATGGTGGTGAGCATCACCTGGCCCGCGGCGGCAGCAGCCGAATGCGGGGCGTGGATGCGGGAGCTGTTGCGATGATCCGCATCGATGCCGCGTGGCTGGCGACAGCGCCACTGGACATGCGCGCCGGCACCGACACGGCCCTGGCACGGGTGATCGCTGTCTTCGGCCCCGCTCATCCGCACCACGCTTACCTGTTTGCCAACAAGCGCGCCAACCGCCTGAAGGTGCTAGTGCATGACGGCATCGGCATCTGGCTGGCCGCGCGCCGGCTGCACCAGGGCCGCTTCGTCTGGCCATCTTGCGATGCGGCGCCCCAGCTCGCGCTCAGCCGCGCCCAGCTCGACGCCCTGGTTCTTGGCTTGCCCTGGCAGCGTCTGGGCGAAGGCGGCATCATCACCGTGGTCTGAATCGTGCGAGACATGGCCGCTGCCGCGCAATCGGCAGATCCGCCAATGGCTGCTCGCCGCGGGCCTGGGCACACTCTGGGCCATGGTGGCGCAGCAGCAATCTCTGGACGATCTCGGCGCACAGCAGCTGCGCGAGATGGTCGCAGCACTGCTGAACACGGTAGCGGTCCGGGACGAGCAAATCGTGCGGCAGAGCACCGAGATCACCCACAAGCAGGCCCTCATCGACAAGCTCACGCATGAGAACGCCATGCTCAAGCGGCTGAAGTTCGCCGCTCAGTCCGAGCGCTACAGCGCCGAGCAAAGAAGTCTGCTGGAAGAAACGCTGGACGCGGACCTGCAGGCGGTGGCCGAGGAGATCGAGCAGCTCACGCCGGCACCGGCGTCGCCACGCGAGAGGCAGCAGCCCAAGCGCCAGCCACTGCCGAGCAACCTGCCGCGCCGCGAGATCCACCACGAACCCGAGTCCACCACCTGCGGCTGTGGCTGCCAGATGCGGCGCATCGGTGAGGACGTGGCCGAGAAGCTGAACTACGAGCCCGGCGTGTTCACGGTCGAGCACCACCTGCGCGGCAAGTGGGCCTGCGCGCACTGCCAGACGCTGGTGCAGGCGCCGGTGGCCCCTCATGTGATTGACAAGGGCATTCCCACCACCGGCCTGCTGGCCCAGGTGCTGGTGGGCAAGTTCGCCGATCACCTGCCGCTGTACCGCCAGGAAGCGATCTTTGGACGAGCCGGCCTGGCCATCCCGCGCTCGACCCTGGCGCAGTGGGTGGGCTCATGCGGCGTGCAACTGCAGCCGCTGGTCGATGCCCTGAAGGCCGAGATCCTCACGCGCGACGTGCTGCACGCTGACGAGACACCGGTGCAGATGCTCAAGCCGGGCAGTGGCAAGACGCACCGCGCCTACCTGTGGGCCTACGCCCCAGGGGCGTTTGAAGACATCCGTGCCGTGGTCTACGACTTCTGCGAGAGCCGGGCAGGCGCGCACGCGCGCACCTTCCTGGGCGAGTGGAAAGGTAGCCTGGTGTGCGATGACTTCAGTGGCTACAAGGCGGGGTTTGCCAACGGCGTGACCGAGGCAGGATGCCTGGCACATGCCCGGCGCAAGTTCTTCGATCTGCACGCGAGCAACAAGAGCCAGGTGGCCGAGACGGCGCTGCAGCTGATCGGGCAGGTCTATGGGATCGAACGCGAACTCAAGGGGCTCGATGCCGATGAACGCCAGCGCATCCGGCAGGTTCGGTCAAAGCCGGTGCTCGATGCCTTGCATCGGTGGATGGTGCTGACACGCCAGAAGATCACGAACGGCTCGGCTACAGCCAAGGCGCTGGACTACAGCCTAAACCGCTGGACGGCGCTCACGCAATTCGTCGATGACGGCCGTCTGCCCGTGGACAACAACCATATCGAGAACCAGATCCGGCCGATTGCCATCGGCAGGTCCAACTGGCTGTTCGCTGGCTCCCTGCGGGCCGGTCAACGCGCGGCCGCCATCATGAGCCTGATCCAGTCGGCCAGGCTCAACGGGCACGATCCGTACGCCTATCTGAAGGACGTGCTCACGCGGCTGCCCACCCAGCGCGCCAGTCAGATCGGGGAGTTGTTGCCGCATCGCTGGCAACCTCCCGCGCCATCCCTTACCTGAACGCCGGCCACGACCGTCATACCCGGTCAATATGGGTTGGCCGCGTGCTTACATTGCGGACACATGAACACTTTGGGAATCGAGTTGCCAAGCAGGCGGACACGGCGGCGGCATGCGCCCGGAGTTCAGGGAAAGAGTGGTGCAGAGCATGCCGTCAGCCTGGCGTGTCGATTGCGGCCATCGCCTTGGCCAACGGCCTGAACGCGAACATGGTTCGCAAGTGGGTGATTGAAGCCGAGGCGCGCACAGGCACGCCGCCGGTGTCAAAGACAGACATCCCCGCCGCTTGCAGTGACATGCCAGCGGCGCGCGTGCCACTGCACTTCTTGCCCTTGGCCGTGCCCGCACCGCTGGCGTCAGCGCCTGCCGATGAGATCCGTATCGAGCTGCAGCACGGCACCACCGCGATCAAGGTGTCTTGGCCGACAGCGGCTGCTGCCGAGAGTGTGCAGCCTGGCTGCGAAGGTTGCTTCGATGATCCGCGTGGACGCCTGGTGGCTGGCGGTACAACCGCTGGACATGCGCGTGGGCACCGAAGGCCGCACTGGCTCGCGTGGTGCAGGTCTTTGGTCAGGCGCACCACACCATGCCTACCTGTTCGCCAACCGGCGAGCCAATCGCATGAAGGTGCTGGTGCACGACGGCATCGGGGTGTGGCTGGCGGCACGGCGCCTGAACATCGGCAAATTCGCCTGGGCCAACGATGTGGTCAGCACACCACGCTATCTCGCACGCAGTTTGACGCGTTGGTGTTGGGCTTGCCGTGGCAACGGCTGGGCGATGCAGGGATCATCCGGGTGATTTGATCGGTGCTGGCAATTGCCGGATGTACCGATGCGTGCAACGCTGGAGCGCGGCACGATAGCCACCCATGATCAGCGCACAGCAACTGCACGCCTGGATCCGCAGACGCGGCAGGTGATGCTGTCGCTACTCGAGCAGATCCGCGCCAAGGATGCCCTGATCGCGCAGCGCGAGCGAGAAGCTGCGTTCAAGCAGGCCCTGATCGACAAGCTCACGCACGAGATGGCGGTTCTCAAGCGGCTGAAGTTCGCGGCGACCAGCGAGCGTTTTGCCAGCACCCTGGCACCCGAGCAGGAAACCTGCTGGAGGGCGCTGGAGACAGTCTGGCCGAGCATCGACCGGGAGCTCGATCACGGCGTGGCCAGGGCAAGGACAAGGCCGAGAAGAAGGCACCCAAGCGTGCCCCGCTGCCGCCAAACCTGCCGCGCCAGGATGTAGCGCACGAGCCGGCCGACACCCGCTGCGGCTGTGGCCAACCCATGCAGCGCATCGGCCAGGACATGGCCGAGAAGCTGGACTACCAACCGGGCGTATTTACTGTGGAGCGCCATGTGCGCGGCATGAGTGGGCGCTGCCGCTGCTGCCAGAAGTTGGTGCAGGCGCCCAGTCCCGCCGCACGTCATCGACAAGGGATCCCGACGGCTGGTTTGCTGGCACCTGCTGGTGGCCAAGTTCATGGACCACCTTCCGCTGTACCGGCAGGAACATATCTTCGAGCGCGCCGGCCACGCTTGATCGCACGCTCGACCCTGGCGCAGTGGGTGGGCGAGTGCGGCGCACAACTGCAGCCACTGGTGCAGGCGCTGGCCGACGAGGCACGCCGCCATGGTGCTGCACGCCGACGAGACGCCGGTGGCGATGCTCCAAGCCCAAGCACCTGAGCGGCAACCCGGCCACAGGGCCACCATCTGGTCGTACTGCACGACCAGCGCCAGCCCGACGAAGAGGCCGTGGTGTTCGAGTTCTGCAGACGCCGTACAACGAGGGTATGCCGCGAGTTCTCCAAGCTGGACACGCCGCGCGTGGCAGGGCGTTGGTGACCGATGGCTTCAGCGGCTACACCGCCACCACGACCAAGGGCGTGACCTCGGCGCAGTGCATGGCGCACGCCAGGCGAAAGTTCAACGATCTGTGGGCCAACCACGGTAGCGAGGTGGGCCGCAAGGCACTGCTATCACCAGAGCCTGTTCAGGATCGAGCGCGAGATCGAGGAACTGCCCAGCGATGAGCGACGACGGATACGCCAGCACCAAGTCACACGGCGGGTACTGGCTGTCTTCCATCGTTGGCTGCTGGCTCAACGGCAACTGGTGCCGCCTGGATCGGCGACGATGAAGGCCATCGACTACAGCCTCAAGCGCTGGAGAGAGCTCACCCGTTTCGTCGATGACGCTGACGTACCGATCTCCAACAACTGGGTGGAGAACACATCAGGCCGATTGCCCTCGGACGAGCAACTGGCTGTTCGCCGGTAGCCTGCGATGCGAGGCAAACGGGCTACGGCCATCATGAGTCTGCTGCACTCAACGCATCCAATGGGCACGAGCCTTACGCGTACCTCAGGACGTGCTTGAGCGCTTGCCAACCCATCCGGCCAGCCGTATCCGAAGAACTGCTACCGCATCGTTGGTCGCCGGCCATCTGAGGGGCGACGACGGCGTCGTGCAGGCGGTCAAGATGACTTTTGCCGGACGGATACGCCGCATCGCTGGCAACCTCCCGCGCCATCCCTTACCTGAACGCCGGCCACGACCGTCATGCCCGGTCAATATGGGTTGGCCGCGTGCCCACTTCCTTCGCGCCAAACAAAAGCGCCCCATCGAGTGATGGGGCGCTTTGTCACTAATAAACCTGACGATGTCCTACTTTCACACGGGAATCCGCACTATCATCGGCGCTAAGGCGTTTCACGGTCTGTTCGGGATAGGAAGAGTGGTACCACCTTGCTATGGTCATCAGGCGCAACTTGTTGTCTTGAAGTCGATTGACTGCAAGACCAATTCATAGAGCGGATCAGCTTCGGTATTTCACGAATGATTTGTTTGCGTCACTTGGCATAGCCAATCTTGATCGAGCTGATCAAAATTATAGAATCAAGCCGCACGAGCAATTAGTACTGGTTAGCTTAGTGCATTGCTGCACTTACACCCAGCTATCAACGTCCTGGTCTAGAACGACTCTTGGGGGGCTCAAGGCCCCGGCAGATCTCATCTTGAAACGAGTTTCCCGCTTAGATGCTTTCAGCGGTTATCTCTTCCGCATAGCTACCCTGCGATGCCACGGGCGTGACAGGTACACCAGGGGTGCATTACTCCACGGTCCTCTCGTACTAGGAGCAGGCTTTCTCAAATCTGCAGCGCCCACGGAAGATAGGGACCAAACTGTCTCCTGACGTTTTGAACCCAGCTCACGTACCTCTTTAAATGGCGAACAGCCATACCCTTTAGGACCGACTACAGCCCCAGGATGAGATGAGCCGACATCGAGGTGCCAAACACCGCCGTCGATATGAACTCTTGGGCGGTATCAGCCTGTTATCCCCAGAGTACCTTTTATCCGTTGAGCGATGGCCCTTCCATACAGAACCACCGGATCACACTGTATTATAACTTTCGCATCTGCTCGACTTGTCAGTCTCGCAGTTAAGCACGCTTATGCCATTGCACTATCGTCACGATGTCCGACCGTAACTAGCGCACCTTCGAACTCCTCCGTTACGCTTTGGGAGGAGACCGCTGATCAAACTGCCTACCATGCACTGTCTGATCCCGATAAGGGACCCAGGTTAGAACCTCAAACGCACCAGGGTGGTATTTCTTGTTGTCCATGCGATCTAGCGACCGCACTTCAAGCCTCCACCTATCCTACACAGATCCGTTCAAAGTCAATACAAAGCTACAGTAAAGGTTCATGGAGATGCTCCGTCTTTCCGCGGGAGATTGCATCATCACAGAAGCATTTCAACTTCGCTGAGTCTCTGGAGGAGACAGCGTGGCCATCGTTACGCCATTCGTGCAGGTCGGAACTTACCCGACAAGGAATTTCGCTACCGCAGGACCGTTATAGTTACGGCCGCCGTTTTGCTGGGACTTCGATCAGAGCTTGCACCCCATCAATTAATCTTCCAGCACCGGGCGGGCGTCACACCTAACCGTCCACTTTCGTGTTTGCAGAGTGCTGTGTTTTTGATAAACAGTCGCAGCCACCTATTTTTTGCAACCCTTTCATGCTCAGATGCTCTCATCACACTACTTGGGCACACCTTCTCCCGAAGTTACGGTGTCAATTTGCCGAGTTCCTTCTCCAGAGTTCTCTCAAGCGCCTTAGAATACTCATCTCGCGCACCAGTGTCGGTTTGCGGTACGGTCGTGTACAGCTGAAGCTTAGTGACACCTGGAACCCCGTTCAGTCACTTCGCGACGGCTCGCTCGATGAGCAGCCTCGGTATATGGCGCGGATTTGCCACACGCGCCGCTACTTCTGCAAACCAGAATCCAATAACTGGATGACCTATTAGGATCCGTCCCCATGTCGCACTGTGCATCGGTACAGGAATAAACGACCTGTTTCCCATCAGCTGCGCATCTCTGCCTCACCTTAGGGGCCGACTCCTCTACGCCGATAGACGTTGCGTAGAAAACCTTGCGCTTACGGCGAGGAGCACTACACCCCTTTAACGCTTCTCGCCGTGGCATTCGCACTTCTGATACCTCCAGCAGCCTTTACAAGCCACCTTCACGGGCTTACAGAACGCTCTCTCCTACCACGCACACTTGCGTGTGCATCTCAGCTTCAGTAACTGGCTTAGCCCGTTACATCTTCCGCGCAGGACGACTCGATCAGTAGGCTGTCGCTTTCTTCCAAGTAAACCAGGCTGCTTCTAAGCCAACATCCTGACTGTTTTAGCAACTTCCCACTTCGTTTCCCACTTAGCCAATTTTAGGGACCTTAGCTGGCGGTCTGGGTTGTTTTCCCTCTTGTGTCGGACATTGGCACCCGGTGCACTTTCTTAAGCTGTACTCTGCGGTATTCGGAGTTTGCCTTGGTTTGGTAAATCGCCATGACCCCTAGCCAAAACAGTGCTCTACCCCCGCAGGTAATACTTGAGGCACTACCTAAATAGTTTCGGAAGAACCAGCTATTTCCAAGTTTTGTTGGCACTTCACCCCTATCCACAGCTCATCCCTGGTTTTGCAACACCGATGCATTTCCGGACCTCCAGTACCTGTTACGGCGCCTTCATCCTGGCCATGGATAGATCACTTGGTTTCGGGTCTACACCCCAGCTGAACGCCCTATTCGGACTCGATTTCTCTTCGGCTTCCCTATTCGGTTAACACTTGCCACTGAATGTAAGTCGCTGACCCATTATATACAAAAGGTACGCCGTCACCCCGAAGAATCCGACGACTTTTGTAAGCATGCGGTTTCAAGTCCTATTTCACTCCTCCCGGGGTTCTTTTTCGCCTTTCCCTCACGGTACTAGTTCACTATCGGTCGATGATGATGTTAGCCTTGGAGGATGGTCCCCCCATGTTCAGACAGGATTACACGTGTCCCGCCCTACTTTGTCTCTAGCCTGGTACCACACGTCCGCTTTCGCATACAGGACTATCACCTGCTGTGGTCAAGCTTTCCAGCTTGTTTTGCTAACGGTCGCGCGCTATCCACTGAAGGCTGCTCCGATTTCGCTCGCCACTACTCGGAATCTCGGTTGATGTCTTTTCCTCGAGCTACTGAGATGTTTCAGTTCACCCGGTTCGCCTCTTGCAACTATGTATTCATCGCAAGATACCTTTCGGTGGGGTTTCCCATTCGGAAATCTCCGGATCAAAGCTCATTTGCCAGCTCCCCGAAGCTTATCGCAGGCTATACGTCCTTCGTCGCCTATCATCGCCAAGGCATCCACCACGTATCTTAGTCATGACCTATAACTTTGACGTTTCTCCACGAAACCAAAGCACATCAAGGACGCCAGGTCTTTCACCTGGCGCGTTATGCCGTAATCGAGCTTTCGCTCAAATTACTCGAATACAACTCGTTGAATTCGTTTGTGACGCAATCAAAAATTGTTGCCGACGGCCTGGTGGACTTCCCTTTCGGTTCGCCCTTTCCGTCGGCAACGCTGATTCGACTCTATGAATTGTTAAAGAACAGCCGGAAGTCTTGCGACTTCTATTATTGGCAATGCCAATATCAAAACACCGAAACCCTGTCTCGATGCTTTGATATTGAAATCCTGGTGGAGGATGACGGGATCGAACCGACGACCCCCTGCTTGCAAAGCAGGTGCTCTCCCAGCTGAGCTAATCCCCCGATCTCTGCTGGAGGAAATGGTGGGTCTGGTTGGTCTCGAACCAACGACCCCCGCCTTATCAAGACGGTGCTCTAACCAACTGAGCTACAGACCCAATCGGTCAACCGCGGGCCTTGTTCTTGCCCGGACCGCTGGCGACACCTTCCAACAACCGATAAGTGTGGACGTTTGAATTGAATTGCTTGTTTTCCAGAAAGGAGGTGATCCAGCCGCACCTTCCGATACGGCTACCTTGTTACGACTTCACCCCAGTCACGAACCCTGCCGTGGTAATCGCCCCCCCTTGCGGTTAGGCTAACTACTTCTGGCAGAACCCGCTCCCATGGTGTGACGGGCGGTGTGTACAAGACCCGGGAACGTATTCACCGTGACATGCTGATCCACGATTACTAGCGATTCCGACTTCACGCAGTCGAGTTGCAGACTGCGATCCGGACTACGACTGGCTTTGTGGGATTAGCTCCCCCTCGCGGGTTGGCAACCCTTTGTACCAACCATTGTATGACGTGTGTAGCCCACCACTATAAGGGCCATGAGGACTTGACGTCATCCCCATTTCTTCCTCGGTTTGTCACCAGCAGTCCGATAGAGTGCCCTTTCGTAGCAACTAATGGCAAGGGTTGCGCTCGTTGCAGGACTTAACCCAACATCTCACGACACGAGCTGACGACAGCCATGCAGCACCTGTGTTACGGCTCTCTTTCGAGCACTCCTGCGTCTCTGCAGGATTCCGTACATGTCAAAGGTGGGTAAGGTTTTTCGCGTTGCATCGAATTAAACCACATCATCCACCGCTTGTGCGGGTCCCCGTCAATTCCTTTGAGTTTTAACCTTGCGGCCGTACTCCCAGGCGGTCAACTTCACGCGTTAGCTTCGTTACTGAAAATGAATTCCCAACAACCAGTTGACATCGTTTAGGGCGTGGACTACCGGGGTATCTAATCCTGTTTGCTCCCCACAACTCGTGCATGAGCGTCAGTGCAGGCCCAGGGGATTGCCTTCGCCATCGGTGTTCCTCCACATATCTACGCATTTCACTGCTACACGCGGAATTCCATCCCCTCTGCCGCACTCCAGCCTTGCAGTCACAAAGGCAGTTCCCAGGTTGAGCCCGGGGATTTCACCTCTGTCTTACAAAACCGCCTGCGCACGCTTTACGCCCAGTAATTCCGATTAACGCTTGCACCCTACGTATTACCGCGGCTGCTGGCGCGTAGTTGTGATTGCTTATTCTTACGGTACCGTCTTGAACCCCCTGTATTAGAGAGTCTTTTCGTTCCGTACAAAAGCAGTTTACAACCCGAGCCTTCGTCCTGCACGCGGAATGGCTGGATCAGGCTTGCGCCCATTGTCCAAAATTCCCCACTGCTGCCTCCCGTAGGAGTCTGGGCCGTGTCTCAGTCCCAGTGTGGCTGATCATCTCTCAGACCAGCTACAGATCACCCAGGCTTGGTAAGCCTTTACCCCACCAACTACCTAATCTGCCATCGGCCGCTCCAGCTTGCCCGTGAGGCCTTGCGGTCCCCACTTTCATCCTCAGATCACATGCGGTATTAATCCGGCTTTCGCCGGGCTATCCCCACGTCTGGGCGCGTTCCGATGTATTACTCACCCGTTCGCCGCTCGCCGCCAAGATTTGCCCCGCGCTGCCGCTCGACTTGCATGTGTAAAGCATTCCGCCAGCGTTCAATCTGAGCCGGATCAAACTCTACAGTTCGATCTTGATAAATTTATATCTCGAGTCACTCATTAAACAGGTTAGTGAACTTCACTTCTATCTCATGAGCGTTTGCTTAGTCCTGAAAAAGAACCTGGCAATTCGCCATCAAACGCCCACGCTTATCGGCTGTATTTTGTTAATGAACCCGCACAAAACTCTTCATCTTGCGCCTGACTCGCTGCGATCAGCGAAGCCTTGAATTATGACATGGATTTTTAATGTCTGTCAAATTTTGGGGTTTCTACCAATTGCGCTTGCATATTTTTTGCTTGGCACTTTCAGCAGAACCCTGAATTATGACGACTTTCGTTTAGCTCCGTCAAGCCTCAGGGTTTTTACCAATCAACCGGTGGCTGAATTGGCCCGCCGGCATCCCTAGGCTCGAAACCCGCTCCGCCGACTTCGCCGATCGACAAACTTGTCTGCGATCAGCGAAGCCATAGACTATAGCATTGTTTTTCCGCGCAGCGCAAGCGCTGCACGTTTTTTTGCCCTCCGCCCATCATGTCCCTGATCACGCTTCAACACGCTTACCTGGCCTTCGGGCATGTTCCCCTGCTGGACGACGCCCAGCTGAGCCTTGAATCCCAGGAGCGGGTGGGCCTGATCGGGCGCAATGGAACCGGCAAGTCCTCGCTGCTGAAGGTGCTGGGCGGGCTGGAGCGGCTGGACGACGGCGAGCTGCGCATGAGCCAGGGTTTGCGTCTGGCCCATGTGGCGCAAGATCCGCTGCTGTCGGGCGCAGCAACGGTGTTCGAGGCGGTGGCGCAGGGCCTGGCGACGGTGCGCGGCTGGATCGACGCGTACAGCGCCGGCCAAGGCGATCTGGATGCGCTGCAGGCGCGCATCGAGGCCGAGGATGGCTGGCACTGGCAGCAACGAGTGGATGAAGCCCTGCAGCGCCTGCGACTGGAGCCGGACGCTGCGGTGAGCGAGCTCTCCGGCGGCACCCGCAAGCGCGTGGCCCTGGCCCAGGCACTGGTGACTCGGCCGGACGTGCTGCTGCTGGACGAGCCGACCAACCACCTGGACCTCGATGCGATTGCCTGGCTGGAAGAACTGCTGCTGGACTTTCGCGGCGCCGCGGTGATCATCACGCACGACCGGGCCTTCCTCGACCGGGTGGCCACGCGCATCGTCGAGCTGGACCGCGGGCGCCTGTTGTCCTATCCGGGCAGCTTCTCGCAGTACCAGGCCTTGAAGGCCGAGCAGCTGGCGCAGGAGGCCACTCTCAACGCCCGCGCCGACAAGCTGCTGGCGCAGGAGGAGGCCTGGATTCGCCAGGGCGTGGAGGCGCGCCGCACCCGCGCGCAAGGGCGCATCAACCGCCTGCAGGCCCTGCGCGCCGCGCGGGCGGCACGGCGCGATCAGCTCGGGCGCGTGCGGCTGGATGTGGACGCGGGTGTCGCCGGCTATCAGGGCAAGCTGGTGGCCGAGCTGGAGCGGGTGCAGCTGGCCTTTGGCGCCAGGACCATCGCCCGCGACCTGAGCACCATCGTGCTGCGCGGCGACAAGGTGGGCCTGATCGGACCCAACGGCGCGGGCAAGACCACGCTGCTCAAGCTGATCCTGGGCGAGCTGGAACCCGACAGCGGCCGCGTGCGGCGCGGCGCCAACCTGCAGGTGGCCTACTTCGATCAGATGCGCGCCGCACTCGACCCCGAGGCCACGCTGGCGGACTTCATCAGCCCGGGCAGCGAATGGATCGAGATCGGCACGCGCCGCCAGCACGTCAAAAGCTACCTGGGCGACTTCCTGTTCAGTCCCGCGCGCGCGGCCTCGCCGGTCAAGAGCCTGTCGGGCGGCGAGATGGCCCGCCTGCTGCTGGCGCGCCTGTTTGCGCGTCCAGCCAACGTGCTGGTGCTGGACGAGCCGACGAACGACCTGGACATCGACACGCTGGAATTGCTGGAAAGCCTGCTGCAGGACTACGAAGGCACGGTGTTTCTGGTCAGCCACGACCGCACGTTTCTGGACAACGTGGTGACCAGCACGCTGGCCTGGGACGGGCCGGGCCAATGGCGCGAGTACGAAGGCGGGGTGCAGGACTGGCTGCAGCAAAGCGCGCGCTGGCAGGCCCTGCGCGACGCGCAGGCCCCGGCGCCCGCCCCCGACAGCGCCGCAAAGCGCCCGGCAGCGCCCGCCCAGTCCCGCGAGCCGCTACAAAAGAAGAAGCTGAGCTACAAGGACCAGCGCGAGCTCGACACCTTGCCAGCCCGCATCGAGGCGCTCGAGGCCGAGCAGGTCGAGATCCGCGCGCGGCTGGCCGATGGCACGCTCTACCAGGCCGACCTGCAGGCGGCCATTGCCCTGCAGGCGCGCGACAGCGCGATCGAGGACGAGCTGATGCACGCGCTGGAGCGCTGGGAACAGCTGGGGTCGGCATAGACTGTCGCTGCCCGGCTTGCCCGCCGGCGAGGCGATGGCAGCCCTGGGGCATGGCCCGGGCACGACGGGAGGGCGAAACAATGGACTGGTCATGGATCGTGGTGACCCTCGCGGTTCCGGCGCTGCTGGCCGGCGCGTGGTGGGGCTGGCGCGCGCGCCGGGCGCGTGACGTTCCGCCCCTGGCCGCGCACGACCGCTTCACGCCGGTGGCGGCCCTGTCCGACGTGCAGATGGCCCTGATGCAGTACCTGGTGGAAGCCTTTGCGGGGCGGCCCGTGCTGTTTCGCGCGCCGCTGTCGCAGCTGGTGGCGCCACGCGGCGCGGGCGACCGGCTGCAAACGCAGCGCCGCCTGGCCCAGCATCACGTGGACTTCGTGGTGTGCAACCGCGCGGGCAAACCACTGTACGCGTTCGAGCTGGACGCTGCCCACGACAGTGCCGAGCAGGCCGAGCACGACGCGGCCGAAAAGCACCTGATCCTGAAGGCCGCCGGCATTCGCCTGATTCGCATCAAGCGCTCGACGCGCGAAATGCCCAGCCCGCGCGAGTTTCGCCAGCGCCTGCGTGCCGCCGAGCTCTCGCCCGCCGCACCGCCGTCCGGGCGCGCACCGCTGCCGCCCGCGCCAGCCAGCCCCGCCGCACCCAAACCACGGGCGCCCGCCACGCAACCCATGAGCCTGACCGACTTGATGGGCCTGCCGCCAGGCGCCGACGACGAGCTTTGGGGGTCGGATCGGCGCCACCGCTGACCGCGCCGCAACGCGCGCCCGCTCAGCGTGACGGCGCGTTCTTGACGGGGCGCTGCCAGTTGGCCACGCTGACCTGCTTGCCGCGCGCCACGCTGAGCGCGCCCGCCGGCGTGCTCTTGGTGATGGTGGAGCCCCCGCCCACGGTGCCGCCGGCACCGAGGGTGACCGGCGCCACCAGCACGCAGTTGCTGCCCACGTGCACGTCGGCCTCGATCACGGTCCGGTGCTTGTTGGCGCCGTCGTAGTTGGCGGTGATGCTGCCGGCGCCGTAGTTGACGCGCTCGCCCACCGTGGCATCGCCCAGATAGGCCAGGTGGTTGGCCTTGGCCCCCGCGGCCAGCGTCGAGTTCTTGACCTCGACGAAGTTGCCGATGTGCACCTCGCGCCCCAGATCGGCGCCGGGGCGCAGGCGCGCAAAGGGGCCGATGAGCGCGCCCTCGCCCACCTGCACGCCCTGGCGCTCGCCGTCGATGTGGGTAAAGGGGTGGATCACCGCATCGGCGGCAAGCGCGGCGTTGGCGATGCAGCAATACGCGCCGATGCGCACGCCGGCGCCCAGCTCGACCCGGCCGGTGAAGATGCAGCCGACGTCGATCTCCACATCCGGCCCGCACACCAGCTCGCCCGGCGCCCCGCTTCGGGCATCGTCGCGCACCTCCAGGCGCGCCGGGTCCGCCAGGCGCACGCCCTGCGCCATCAGCGCCTCGGCCTGGCGGCGCTGGAACGCCCGCTCCAGCTCGGCCAGCTGGGCCGGGCTGTTGACGCCCGCCACCTGCAGCGCGTCGTCGATGCGATGCGCCACCACCGGCACGCCGTCGCGCACCGCCAGGGCCACCACGTCGGTCAGGTAGTACTCGCCCTGGGCGTTGTTGTTGGTGAGCAGCCCCAGCCAGCGCCGCAACTGGCGCGCCGGCACGGCCATGATGCCGCTGTAGATTTCGTCAATGGCGCGCTCGGCCTCCGACGCGTCCTTTTGCTCGACGATGCGCCGCACCCCGCCATCGGCGGCGCGCACGATGCGGCCATAGCCCGTCGGGTCGGGCAGGCGCACCGTCAGCAGCGCCAGCCGCTCGCCCTGCGCCGCATCGACCAGGGCCTGCAAGGTGGCGGCCTCGGTCAGCGGCACGTCGCCCGACAGCACCACCACCAGGCCATCGTCGGCCAGCTCGGGCAGCGCCTGCTGCACGGCGTGGCCGGTGCCCAGCTGCGGCTCCTGGCGCACGAACTTCAGGTCAAAATGGCCTGCAACGCCCGTCTCATCGGCGCCATACGCTTCAACTTCAGGAGCACCGTGGCCGGTGACCACCACCGCCCGCCGCGCCTGCAGCCGGGCGGCCGTGGCCAGCACATGGCCCAGCAGCGGGCGGCCGGCCAGCCTTTGCAGCACCTTGGGCGTGCGGCTTTTCATGCGCGTGCCCTTGCCCGCGGCCATGATGACGATGTCGATGGGGTTCATGCTGGTCGTGAAAGATCGGGGGCCGGCGCCAGCCCGTGCTCAAGCATGGCGATCACCTCGCCCGCAAAGTCGCCATAGCTCATGGACCCGCCGGGGCGCAGCCAGGTGAAGGTCCAGTTGATCATGCCAAACAGCGTCATGGCTATGGCGGTCTGGTTGCGCGCCCCCACCCGCTCGGGGTAGGCACGGCGCAAAAAACGCGTGACGGCCGCCACCACGTCGCGCTCGCGGTCGAGGATGACCTCGCGCTGCGCGTCGCCCAGGTATTGCGTGCTGCCCAGCAGCGCCGCGTGCCGCGTGGCCGAAGTCTCGTATTCGCGCAGAAAGGCGCGGATCAGTTCGTGCAGCGTGGCGCGCTCGTCCAGCGCCTGGCGGTGCGCCGTGGCCTGCACCTGGCCGATGATGACCAGCAGCTTTTGCGTGTAGCGGTCGAGCAGGTCGAACAGGATCGCTTCCTTGCTCTCGTAGTAGTGATACAGCCGCGCCTTGGACGCGCCACAGACGGCGGCAATGTCGTTCATGCGCGTGGCCGGGTAGCTCTGGCGCGCAAAGCAGGCCGCCGCGACGTCGAGAATCTCGTCGCGCCGCAGGTCGTGGGAGGCGGAGATGGGGCGGGCCATGGAGGGCCAATTATGCGCAGCGCGCGTTCACCGGCTGGCTCAGCGCCTACCATCGCGCCATGCCCACCGCCCTCACCGCCGACTCGGACTTTGCGCAGTACTGCTGCGAGTTGCTGGCCAGCCTGGGGCCGTGCCGAGCCTTTCGCATGTTCGGTGGGTTGGGCATTCGCACGGCGGACGGCCTCAACGTCGCCCTGGTCACCGATCTGGGCGAGGGCGACACGCTGTGGCTGAAGGCCGACGACGCGGCGCAGGCTGACTTCGAGGCGGCGGGCTGCCGGCGCTTCAGCTACACGATGAAGGGCGCGCTGCGCTCGATGGGCTACTACAGCGCGCCGGCCGAGGCGATGGAATCGCCCGTGCTGATGGCGCCTTGGGCCGAGCGCGCGCTGGACTCGGCCCTGCGCGCGCGGGCCGCCGCCGCGGCCAAGCCGGCCAAGCCCCGTGCCGGCACGAGCCGCCGCAAGTCAGGCTGAAGCGGCGCCGGGTGCCTCGTCCAGCGCCCGCGCCACGGCCTCGGCACGCGCCTGCTGCACGGCCGCGCCGATCTGCGGCCCGCGCGCGCCGCGCGCCTGGGCGGCGCGCGCAATGGGCTCGGTGGCCACCGCCAGCGCCGCTTGCAACGCCTGCTGCAGGCGCGGGCGCGGCGGGTAGGCCGACTCTTCCAGGCCCCGCCGGCCGCGCGCATCGCACTCGCAGGCCAGCAGGACGTCGGCAAAGCGCTCGGGCTTGCGCAGCGCGTCGCAGCGCTCCAGCAGGCGCAGCAGCGCGGCGGCGTTCAGGCCGCTGCTGCGGTGGATGTTGCCGTGCTCGCGCGCGACCACCTCGGCCAGCGCGTTGCAGTCGCCCGGCACGCGCAGGCGCTGACCGACGGCTTTCAGCAGCTTGACGCTGCGCTGCTCGTGGCCCAGGTGCCTAGGCAGCACATCGGCCGGCGTCGTGCCCTTGCCCAAGTCGTGCATCAGGCAGGCCCAGCGCACGGCCAGCGGGGCGTGCAGGCGCGCGGCCATTTGCAGCACCAGCATCACGTGCACGCCGGTGTCGATCTCGGGGTGGTGGCTGGCCGTTTGCGGCACGCCCCACAGGCGCTCCAGCTCTGGGACAACCACGGCCAGCGCGCCGCATTCGCGCAGCACGGCGAACATGCGCGCCGGGTGCGCCTCCATCAGGCCGCGCGCCAGCTCTTGCCACACGCGCTCGGGCACCAAGTGGTCGGCCTCGCCCGCCTGCACCATCCGGCGCATCAGGGCCATGGTTTCGGGCGCGATGGAAAAGTCGTGAAAGCGCGCGGCAAAGCGCGCCACGCGCAGGATGCGCACCGGGTCTTCGGCAAAAGCGGCGGTGACGTGGCGCAGCACGCGGGCCTGCAGGTCGCGCTGGCCGCCATAGGGGTCGATCAGGCCACTTTTTATATCAAATTGGCCTTCAGCGCCCGTCCAATCTTCGCAAGCAGCTATTGAATTGATAGTCAGGTCGCGCCGCGCCAAGTCGTCCTGCAGCGTCACGTCGGGGCTGGCATGCACCACGAAGCCGCGGTAGCCGCGCCCGCTCTTGCGCTCGGTGCGCGCCAGCGCGTATTCCTCGTGCGTCGCGGGATGCAGAAACACCGGAAAGTCGCGCCCCACCGGCACAAAGCCGCGCGCCGCCATGTCCTCGGGCGTGGCGCCCACCACCACCCAGTCACGGTCCTGCACCGGCAGGCCCAGCAGCCGGTCGCGCACCGCACCGCCGACCATGTAGATTTGCATGGGCCCAGTGTATCGGCGGGGCCGGCGCCGGATCGGCGCGCGGGGCAGCCCGGCGGCGCCGCTCAGGCCGGCACGGCCGCGTCCCAGGCCGAGACCCGAACCAGCCGCGGGTCGTCGGCGTGCTCGACCAGCATCTGGCGCACCCGGCCCTGCCACAGCGTGCCGAAGCGCGCCAGCTCGTCGGCGCTGGCGCGGCCCGCGGCCGCGCGCGGCAGCAGCGCGCGCATCTCGTCGGTCCAGGGCACGACCGAGGCGTCCAGCTCGACCTGCACGGCGCGGCCGCTGTCCTGGCGGCGCAGGCCCAGGGTGCCCTGCACGGGCTGGTCGAAACGCAGCAGCTGGTGGCGCGCAAAGCGCCCGCCAATGCCGTGAAAGCCGGTCTCGGGCGCGGCGCCGGTGATCAGTTGCACCACGGTGGCGATGACGCCGTTGGCGCCGTCCTCGCGTCCACCCTGCATGAACACCCCGATCTCACCGCGCACCGGCGTTTCTTCGCCGTACAGCGCGCGCAAGCCGCGCACCGCCATCAGCCAGGCGCCGGCCACCGTGGGGCAGGAATGGCCGGCCAGGCGCACGGCGTCGGGGTAGCGGTAGGTCATCAGGCCGCCGCGCGCGGCGCCCAGGAATTCGGCCAGCGGGTCGCGCAGCGTGATCTGCGGCGCGTCGGCAAAAAAGTTGGGAAAGGTGGATTCGGCGGTCGGCATGGCAGGTTCCGGAGGTGATGTGGCGCAGCGCCTGATGCGCATTGGGCCGCATCGGCCCGCGGGCCGCAGCCGCCGTCGGCCATGTCCGCACCCGCAGCGCGTGATTCCGGCCGGCGCCAAGGCCCCGGCGGCGATCGGGGTTTGGGGTCATGATGCGCGTTTCGGATCGACGCCATCCCCCGCATGAAATCCTTCGGAGAACTCGCCCACGGCGCGCGCCTGGAGCGCATGCACGCCTCGCCGCTGTGGGCGGACAACGGCTTTCGCAACCGGCACCCCATTGCCGCCGGCCTGCGCGACGCGAGCATGCCCATGCCCTCGCTGCGCGACATGCTGTGGCCCGGCGGGCGGCGTGTGCCGAGCTTGCCCCTGCCCGCCTGTGACCCGCGCGCGGCCTGGCTGCACGCGCCCCAAAGCGGGCTGCGCGCCAGCTGGCTGGGCCACTCCACGGTGCTGCTGGAGATCGACGGCTGGCGTGTGCTGACCGACCCGGTATGGGGCCGGCGCGCCTCGCCGCTGCCTGGCGTGGGGCCCCGGCGCTTTCAGCCGGTGCCGATCGCGCTGCGCGACTTGCCGGCGGTGGATGTGATCGTGATCTCGCACGACCACTACGACCACTTGGACTACCCCACCATCAAGGCGCTGGCGCGCTCCAACACGCCCTTCGTCACCGCGCTGGGCGTGGGCGCGCACCTGCAGGCCTGGGGCATCGCGCCCGAGCGCATCCACGAGCTGGATTGGTGGGAAAGTGGGGCGGTGCCAAACACCGGCCTCACGGTCACCGCCGCGCCCTCGCAGCACTTCAGCGGTCGCACGCTGAAGTCGCGCAACAGCACGCTGTGGTCGTCGATGGTGCTGCGCGGGCCACGGCACGCGGTGTTCTTCAGCGGCGACACCGGCCTGTCGGGCGAATACGCCGCCATCCGCCAGCGCCTGGGCCCGTTCGACCTGGCGCTGCTGGAAGTGGGCGCCTTCTACCCCGCCTGGGGCGACATGCACCTGGGCCCCGACCACGCGCTGGAGGCGCTGGCGCTGCTGGGCAATCCGCCGCTGCTGCCGGTGCACTGGGGCACCTTTGCGCTGGCCCTGCACGACTGGGACCAGCCGGCCGAGCGCCTGCTGGAGCTGGCGCCGCGCGCCGGCGCACGCCTGGTGATGCCGCGCCTGGGTGAGGCCGTCGAGCCCGCGCACGCCGGGCGCGTGCAGCCCTGGTGGCGGCAGGGTGCGGCGCCTGCGTCCGCCCCGCTCCCGACCGCCGAAGCCGCGCCACCGCTCACGCCCGAGCAGCTGGCGCGCCTGGACTGGCCGGGCGACTGACCGGCGGCCTCAGCGCGCCAGCCGGTACGGCTCTTCAAAGTCGATGAAGTCGTGCTCGGCCAGCGCGGCGTCGATCCAGGCCTTGACGCCGGGCAGCGCGCACAGCCGGTCCATCCAGGCCGTGATGGCCGCCGGTGCCGGCAGCACATAGGTCTTGAACCGCATCACCACCGGCGCAAAGTACGCGTCGGCAATGCCGAACTCGCCAAACAGCATGGGCCCGCCGTGCTGCGCCAGCAGCTCCTGCCACATGGCCACCAGGCGGCCGACGTCGGCGCGCACGCCGGCGTTGTCGCGCCAGACGATGGCGCCCACCTCGGGCAGGCGCGCCTCGATGTTCATGCCGCAGGCCGAGCGCAGTGCGCCGAAGCCCGAGTGCATTTCGGCGCAGATGCTGCGGGCGCGGGCGCGCGCTTTGGGGTCGCGCGGCCACAGATGGCGGGCCGGAAACTTCTCGGCCAGGTATTCGGCAATGGCCAGCGTGTCCCACACGGCAAAGTCGCCGTCGGTCAGCACCGGCACCTTGCCCGCCGGCGCGATGCCGCCCAGGCGGCGCTTGAAGTCCGAGTCACCCGAGAACGAGTCGAAGCGCAGCTGCACCTCCTCGAAGTCGATGCCGGCCTGCCTGAGCAGCACCCAGGGCCGCATGGACCAGGACGAGTAGTTCTTGTTGCCGATGTAGAGCTTGAGCATGAGGGTCTCCGTGTTGCACCGCGCTCATGCTAGCGCGCTGCCACACCCCCGTGGTATCAGCGGCCTGCGCTGCGCCGCCACACGTCCAGCCGCGACACCGCTCCGTTCGTTCCCAGGATGATGGGGCCCACGGCCGCCAGCGGCGCCGGCGCGATGCCCAGCTCGGCCAGGCCGGGCAACTGGCCGCCGGCAACGTTGTCCACCTTCATCGAGTCGAGGTTGTCGCGGCTGAGCAGCGGGGCGCCGGGCAGGCACTCCATGACCCCCGCCTGCAGCCGTGCCAGGGGCCCCGGCAGGCCCAGCACGGGCCGGCCGCGCCCTTCGCGCACGCCGGCCCACTGGCCGGCCGCCTGCACCAGCTCGCGCAGGGTGAACACGTCGGGCCCGCAGACTTCATAGGTCTGGCCGATGGTGGCCGGGTCTTGCAGGCAGCGCTCCAGCGCGCTGGCCACGTCGTTCACCCACACGGGCTGAAAGCGCGCGCCGGCGCAACCCAGCGGCATCAGCGGCAAGCTGCGCTGCAGGCGGGCAAAGAGCTTCAGAAAGCGGTCGTCCGCGCCGTAGATGACGCTGGGGCGCAGCACCGTGAGGTCGAGCTGGCCCGCGGCCGCCGCCTGCTGCAGCGCCGTTTCGCCCGCGGCCTTGCTGCGTTGGTAGTGCGACGGCGCATTGGGCGCCGCCCCCAGCGCGCTGACGTGCAGCACGCGGCGCACGCCGCCGGCCGCGCAGGCGGCGGCCAGCTGGCGCGGCAGCTCGGCGTGCAGCTGCTCGAACTGGGCCGCGCTGCCGTGCAGGCGCGCCACCAGGTTGACCACCGCATCGTGCCCCGGCACCAGGCGCGCCAGCGCGCCCGGCTGCGTGACGTCGATCTCGATCAGGTTGACGCAGGGCAGCGGCCACAGCTCGCGCGCGGCGGCGTAGCGGCGCGTGGGCACCGTGACGTCGGCGCGCAGGCGCTGCAGGCGCTCGATCAGATGGCGGCCGACCAAGCCCGAGCCGCCCAGCACCAGAACCTTCAACGCCATCGATCTCTCCTATTTCGATAGCTGCTGGCGCACGATTGGCAGGCGCCAGAGGCCGATTTTATTAAAATCCGTTCAGGGTAAGTCTTGCGTCAGCGCCGTCTCCTCGGCCGGCGCCGGCCCGATGCGGCCCAGCCGCGCGCGCAGCGAAGTGCGCGATTCGCCCAGCAGCAGCGCGTAGTCCACGGTGTTGGACAGCACCTTCTTGACGTAGTCGCGCGTTTCGGCAAAGGGCACCGTCTCGGCCCAGATGGCGCCGTCCAGCACCGGGCCGTTGCGCCAGGCGCGCGGGCGGCGCGGGCCGGCGTTGTAGGCGGCAGCGGCCAGCGGCAGCGAGCCGCGAAACTCGTCGACCGCCAGCTTGAGGTAGCTGGTGCCGATCAGGATGTTGGTGTCCAGTTCGCCCAGCATGTCGGGCACGAAGCCGTCCAGGCCGATCTTGCGCGCCGTCCAGCGCGCGGTGGCGGGCATGATCTGCATCAGCCCCGAGGCGCCGACGTGCGAGCGCGCGTCGATGACGAAGCGGCTTTCCTGCCGGATCAGGCCGTAGACGTAGGCCGGGTCGAGCCCGATGGCCTGCGCCTGGCGCAGCACCTCGGCGCGGTGCGGGGTGGGAAAGCGCTGCTCGAAGTCCTGAAAGCCCTGGATGCGCTCGCTGGTGTTGATGCAGCGGTCCCACACCTTGGCCTGGCAGGCCAGCGCGGCGGCGGCGTAGAGCTGGCGGTCGTTCATGCCGCCGCTCTGGTGCAGGTTGGTCCAGTAGTTCCACTCGCGCACGCCCTCGCTGCGCAGGCCGACGGCAATGGCGCGCAGGGCGCGCTGCAGGCCGGGGTTGGCGGCGGCGGCGGCGCGCTCGTCGGCGGTGAGCGGCGCCGGCTCGGGCGCGCGCTGCAGCGGCTCGCCCAGCGCCTCCAGCGCCAGCTTTTCATAAAAGCCGCGGCCGTTGGCGATGCCCTGCAGCTGCTGGCGGGCGTCGGCGCGCGCCGCGTCGCCGGCGGCGCCCTCGGGCGCCAGCGCCAGGCCGGCGCGGGCGTTCCAGTACACCCAGGTCGGCTCGCGCCGCAGCGGCTCGCTCATGGCCTCGATGGCGGCACGCACGCCGCGCCACTGGCCGGCACGCAGGGCGGCGCGCGCCTGCCAGCTCAGCAGGTCGTCGCCCAAATCCTGCACGCGCGTGACCTGGGCAAAGTCGGACCAGGCGTCGTCCTGCAGCTTGAGCGTGGCCTGCTTGCCCAGCGCGGCCCACAGCCAGTTGCGCTGCGCGGGCGTCAGCTGCCGGGCCCACTTGGCCTGCAGCGTGCTGGCGGCCTGGTCGGCATCCTGCGTGGCCAGGCGCACCAGCGCCAGCACCACCAGCTCTTGTCCCTGGCGCGTGGCGGCGCTGGCGTTGCGCCCGGCCAGGTAGCGCGCGGCGCCGTTGTGGATTTGCGCCACGGCAACGGCGGCGTCGGGCGATTCGAGCGCCACCGCCGCGCGCGCCAGCCCGCTGCGGCCCGACTCGACGGCCAGACGCGCCTTGTGCCACACGTCTTCGCCCGTGATGCGCCCGGCCTGGTGCAGCAAATCGGCCGCCAGCAGGCAGCCGTCGCCCTCGCGGCGCTCGGCCAGCCAGTCGCGGCGCACTTGGTCGGTCATGGCGGCGCTGGCGGGCGCGCCCTGCAGCAGCTGCATGGCGGTGGCGTAGCAGCGCACCTCGGGGTCGTCGCCCATGCGAAAGCGCGGCAGCTCGCGCGCAAAGGCGGCCCAGTCGCGCCGCTTGCCGGCCAGCAGCAGCCAGTCGTTGCGCAGGCGGTCTTCCTGGTAGGTGCCGGCCCAGCGGCGCAAGAAATCCTGCACCTCGGACTCGCTGGCCTCGTCCAGCCGCACCTTGAGCGCCCAGTAGGCGGCCCAGGGCTCCAGCACGTTGCCGGCGGCCAGCGGCAGCAGGGCCGCCAGGCGCGCCTTGTCGCCGCGGCGAAAGGCCTCGCGCATGTCCAGGATGACGCTGTCGTCGGGCACGCTGGCCGCAGCCGACGCCGCCGGCTCGGCCGCCGGCTGCTGCGCGCGCGCCGGCACGCCCGTGGCCACGCCCAGCGCGAAAAGCAGCGGTGTCAGAATGCCAATCCCACGCATTGAGCCATTATGACCACGTCCCCCGACAAAAAGTCCCTGCGCGCACGTCTGGTACACGAACGCCTGCACCTGCCGGATCGCCTGGCGCGCGCCGATGCGCTGCAGGACATCATGCGCATCTGGCTGATCGGGCGACCCGACACCGTGATTGGCGCGTACTGGCCGATCAAGGGCGAGTTCGACCCCCTGCCCGCGTTGCACCGCTGGAAGGAAGACGGCGAGCTGATGGACGGGCCCCAGCGCCGGCGCATCGGCCTGCCCGTGGTCAACAAGACGCATCGCACCCTGACCTTCCACGCCTGGTACCCCGGCTGCCCGATGGAAGAAGACGCCTACGGCATCCCCAAGCCCAAGGACACCGAGCTGATCGTGCCCACCCTGCTGTTCGTGCCCTGCGTGGGCTACGGCCCCGGCGGCTACCGCCTGGGCTATGGCGGCGGCTTTTACGACCGCACCCTGGCCGCCCTGCAGCCGCGCCCGCACACCGTGGGCCTGGGCTTTACCAACGGCTTTCTGGAAGACCTGGAGCCCGAGGCGCACGACGTGCCGCTGGATGCCATCCTGAATGACAACGGGGTGGTGTGGCCGGTGTGAGGAATGCCAGTGCGCCGCGCTTGCACCAGCCCGCCGCCATCACGGACGGGGCGGCGTCGGCCCCGCTCCGCTGGCCCGGCCATACCCCTGCGCCGTCAGGATGCCGGCCAGGTCTTGGTCGCGCGACCTGATCGCCGCCTGCAGCAGCTGCAGCACCAAGGCCGCCCGCCGGGCGGGATCGTCGATGTGCTCCCGCCACGCCCGCAGCTCCGCGAGCCGGGCCTCGAGCGGCCAGTCCTTGCGCGGCGGACTGGGGAACGTGAGAGCGGTCGGCAGCGTGCCGCTGGCGCAGCGGCAGCCGGGCTGGCCGAGAAATTTGCGGAACATGTGCCAGTCGGTCGGGATGCCGGGCGGGGTGTCGTCCCAGCCGTCGTCCAGCATCCGATAGGCGCGCAGCGTATGGCCGGCGCACGACAAGGGCACGCGGTTGCCGACCTGCAGCATGTGCTGGCGGTACGCCGGATGAGCCAGATCGACCGCAAAGAAATGCACCATGGAGCGGTGCACGTGCAGCGGCAGCGAGTGGGCGAAGTCGGCCTGCTGCAGCAAGGCCAGCAGGTGCGCCACGTGGTCTGGCAGCCACAGGTCCCGGTCGCACAGGTAGCACACGATCTCGCCGCGCGCCTGGGCCAGCGCGGCATGGCGGTAGCGCTCTCCGCGGCCCGCGCTTTTGGGATGGTCGAAGAACTGCACCCGCGGATCGCTTGCGGCCAGCTCCCGCAGCGCGGGCTTGTGCGCGTCGGGCACGCCGTCACCGACGACGAAAACCTCGACCGGCACGGTCTGCCGCAAGGCGCTTGCAACGGCCAGGCCGATCAGCGGACCGTGGTTGAATGTCGGGATCACCACGGTGGCCCTAGGTGCCGTCATGTGTCGCACCCCGCTGCCCAACCCAAGACCATCCACGCATGCCCATTCAAAAGACCGCGATCGAGGGATTGCTCCTGCTCACCTGGGATTCGTTTCATGACGAGCGAGGGTACTTCAAGCAAACCTACCAGCACAGCGAGCTGGCCCAGGCGCTGGGTCGGCCGCCGCGCCTGCACCAGGGCAACCACTCCCGCTCCAAGGCCCGCGTGCTGCGCGGGTTTCATCTGGAGCCCTGGGACAAGCTGATCTACATCCCGCGCGGCCTGGCCACCTGTGTCGTGGCCGACGTGCGGCCCGACAGCCCCACCTTCGGCCGCACTGCCCAGTTCCTGCTGGGCGACTCCCCGGGCCGGCCGGACCGCCTGTTCATCCACCGCGGACTGGCCAACGCCTTCTACTGCCATGTGGAGACGGACTACCTGAACGACGTGTCCGAGGAGTACGACCCCGTGGGTCGCGCGGGCGTGCTGTGGAACGATCCGGACCTGAAGGTCGCGTGGCCTGACCCCGATCCGATTCTGTCGGCGGCCGATCGGCGCCAGCCGACGCTGCGGTCTATGTACCCGACGCATCCCTGGCTGGCCGGTCAGGCTCATCGCCCGAGCCCTTGAGCGGCGCCGGCGCGCCCGCCTCCCCCGTCACCGCTCGCGTGGCCACGGCCTGTGCGGCCAGCCAGTCGGCAAAGGCGCGCACCTCGGCACGCTGGGCGCTGTGCGGCGACACCATGACCCAATAGGCCATGGGCGAGACCAGGCGCGCCTGCGGATAGGCGTCGGGCGCAAACACCTCCACCAGCTCGCCGCGCGCCAGGCTCTCGGCCACCAGCGGCGGGCGCGCCAGCACCACGCCCTGGCCCGACAAGGCGGCCTGCACCATCTGGTAGGCGTAGTTGAAGCTGAGCCAGCGCCGGGGCTGCGCCTGCTGCAGGCCGTTGGCGTCCAGCCAGCGGCGCCAGGTCAGCCACGCCAGGTGCGGGCTGTAGGCGTCGGCCGCCTCGATCAGCGTGTGCGCCAGCAGGTCGGCGGGCGTTCGCAGGGGCGGGCCGCTTTTCAGCAGCCAGGGGCTGGCCATGGGCGTGACGGATTCGCCAAACAGGCGCTGCGCCTCGGGCGGCATGCGCTCGGCGGGAGCGTAGCGCACGGCCACGTCGATGTCGGTCACCTCCAGGTCAATCGCGCTGTCGCTGGCCTCGATGCGGATGTCGATGTCGGGGTGCTCGCGCTGAAAGGCCTCCAGCTTGGGGATCAGCCACATCGACGCAAACGAGGCGAAGGTGGTGACCGACACGTGCCGGCGCCCGGCGTTCTGGCGGATGTGGCGCACGGCAGCGTCAATGCGCGGCAGCGCCTGCCCGACGGCGGCGAGCAACTGGGTGCCGGCCTCGGTCAGCTCGACCGCGCGAGTGTGGCGCAGGAACAGGGGCACGCCCACATCGTCTTCCAGCGCCTGGATCTGGCGGCTGACGGCCGACTGGGTGAGCGCCATTTCCTCGGCCGCCAGCCGAAAGTTGAGGTGGCGCGCCACCGCCTCGAAGGCACGCAGGTGCCCGGCCTGGATGGGGCGCGAGCGCAGGTGGGTTTGCGAATGCAGCACGGGAGCATTGATGCGGATCGGGAATCAATAGCGTGCCGGGATTTCATTGGACTGTCAATGGCGACCGGCGCATCATCCTCCCATCGAATTCATTCCCGAATCGATTTTTTACAGGAGTCCGCCATGTCTGCCGTCCGCCTGCTTTCTTCACCCAGCCTGGCTCTCACCCAAGGCCTTGGCGTGACGCTGCAGCCCGGCCAGGCACGCACCCTGCGCGTGCCCGCCGATGGCCTGCTGCGCGTGACGCAGGGCGCGCTGTGGGTGACGCGGGGCAGCCTGCGCGCCAGCGACACACCCGATGACCTATACGTCGCGGCCGGCGAGCCGCTGGCGCTGCGCGCGGGCGAAGCCGTGGTGATCGAGCCGATCCACCTGGACCAGTCCCCGGCCTCGCAGGTCACGCCCGTGGCCTTCCAGTGGCAACCCGCCGTCGGGCGCTGCGCCTCCGCGCTGCGCGGGCTGAGCCTGCGCCTGCGCCTGCAGGCCTGGGTGGCGCCCGCCCATGCTCGCGCGTGATGCCGTAGGAATCAATGCTTAAACGCCCGCCATCGCTGGCGGGCGTTGCGGTTTTGTCGCCGTCAACGATCACGCGCAACGAAGTTTCAATTCGCGCCCGCCATCGCTGGCGGGCGTTGCCGCGCAGCTGCCCGCCCTGCTGCACCAGCACCATGTTTCAATCCGCGCCCGCCATCGCTGGCGGGCGTTGCACCCGCCCAGCCCGTGCGGCGCGTTCAGCCGCTGGTTTCAATCCGCGCCCGCCATCGCTGGCGGGCGTTGCAGCAGGTGCAAGCTCATGCGATCCCCCAAATGCCGTTTCAATCCGCGCCCGCCATCGCTGGCGGGCGTTGCTGGGGAGCTGCTGGAGGGGCAGGCCGATACAGCGGTTTCAATCCGCGCCCGCCATCGCTGGCGGGCGTTGCGCGCAGGCCGTGACCCGTGTTCGCGCTGTAGCTGTTTCAATCCGCGCCCGCCATCGCTGGCGGGCGTTGCGCACGGTGGGCTATTCCTGCGCCGGCGCGGTGATGTTTCAATCCGCGCCCGCCATCGCTGGCGGGCGTTGCGCGCGGCAGTGGGAAATTAATCCAGAGACAGGGGTTTCAATCCGCGCCCGCCATCGCTGGCGGGCGTTGCCGATAGCCTAGCTCGCCCTGAAAAATCTCAAGCGTGTTTCAATCCGCGCCCGCCATCGCTGGCGGGCGTTGCCGGCGCCCGAGATAGTTGATGTCTACTACCAGACAGTTTCAATCCGCGCCCGCCATCGCTGGCGGGCGTTGCGTGGGACTTTGGTGGGGCGCCTGCCGACGTAGACGTTTCAATCCGCGCCCGCCATCGCTGGCGGGCGTTGCGGGCCAACGTGCCGGTGGCCGGCAGCGTGCAAATCGTTTCAATCCGCGCCCGCCATCGCTGGCGGGCGTTGCCCGCCCCGGCGGCTTCCGGGTCTCGAACAGGAGAGTTTCAATCCGCGCCCGCCATCGCTGGCGGGCGTTGCGGTGCTGCTCTTCCATTTCGATCAGCAGGTCGATGTTTCAATCCGCGCCCGCCATCGCTGGCGGGCGTTGCTCTCAAACGGGAGCTCGGGATCACTCATGCAGTCGTTTCAATCCGCGCCCGCCATCGCTGGCGGGCGTTGCCGGCGATTTGCGCGCCAAGCGTGAGGTGTAGACTGGTTCAATCCGCGCCTGCCATCGCTGGCGGGCGTTGCCCCGCACCAACGGCCTGCGCATCCTGTCTCGAGGTTTCAATCCGCGCCCGCCATCGCTGGCGGGCGTTGCAGTATTCGGAGCCATCCAGCGCACCTCATGCACGTTTCAATCCGCGCCCGCCATCGCTGGCGGGCGTTGCCGATCAGCCCGCCGCCGCGGCGCTCCAGGCTGCGGTTTCAATCCGCGCCTGCCATCGCTGGCGGGCGTTGCCCCACGGAGCCCCCATGCCCATCACCCACGTCGTTTCAATCCGCGCCCGCCATCGCTGGCGGGCGTTGCCAGCGCGGGCGCTGGTGATGCCCATGCCCCATTGTTTCAATCCGCGCCCGCCATCGCTGGCGGGCGTTGCCTTCGACGAATGTGATCGTGTTGTCTGCTGTGGTGTTTCCAACCGCGCCCGCCATCGCTGGCGGGCGTCTGAAGCGCGGTAGCGTGCTGCTCCGATCCGGTGTAGTTTCAATCCGCGCCCGCCATCGCTGGCGGGCGTTGCGTGCGGTTGCCGGTGGTGGTAGTGCCGGCAAGGCGTTTCAATCCGCGCCCGCCATCGCTGGCGGGCGTTGCGGCGGGCGATTTGCTCGGGCAAATCCTGCGTGTCGTTTCAATCCGCGCCCGCCATCGCTGGCGGGCGTTGCATGCCGGCTGCTGCGCCGCCCGCTGCTGCTGATGTGTTTCAATCCGCGCCCGCCATCGCTGGCGGGCGTTGCCCCAGCCGACAGCAGGGACGTATTCAGGGGCGCGTTTCAATCCGCGCCCGCCATCGCTGGCGGGCGTTGCTAGCTGGGCTTGCCCAGCTGCGCGCGCCGACGTGTTTCAAGTCCGCCCGCCATCGCTGGCGGGCGTTGCGCGGCCAAGATCAGCTCGCCTTCGACTTCCCGAAGTTTCAATCCGCGCCCGCCATCGCTGGCGGGCGTTGCCATGGGGCGCATCAATGCCGGCATCGCGGATTGGCTCAATCCGCGCCCGCCATCGCTGGCGGGCGTTGCCGTAGATGATCTTCACGCTGGGCGTGCGCGGAATGTTTAATCCGCGCCCGCCATCGCTGGCGGGCGTTGCCAAATCAGCCATTTTCGACGCGCTTGTCGAGGACGCTTCATCCGCGCCCGCCATCGCTGGCGGGCGTTGCGGCATTGCGGGCGGATGGGAGGTGGAGCCAGCATGTTTCAATCCGCGCCCGCCATCGCTGGCGGGCGTTGCATGACCTACATCCCGGTCGCCATCGACCTGAGCGGTTTCAATCCGCGCCCGCCATCGCTGGCGGGCGTTGCTGGGCATGGGTCTCGGTCGGGGTCAGATTTCGATGTTTCAATCCGCGCCCGCCATCGCTGGCGGGCGTTGCGCGCAGCGCGCAAGCACAGACGGTGCCTCCTGGGCGGTTTCAATCCGCGCCCGCCATCGCTGGCGGGCGTTGCGAGCAAGAGGGGTCGGTAGTCGCGAACCTGAAGCGTTTCAATCCGCGCCCGCCATCGCTGGCGGGCGTTGCGTGTCGCAGCCTCCAAGTTGCGGTGCAAACGACAGTTTCAATCCGCGCCCGCCATCGCTGGCGGGCGTTGCAGCTGGCTGCTGACATCCGCGAAGTGTTCGACGCGTTTCAATCCGCGCCCGCCATCGCTGGCGGGCGTTGCGCCCAGCCGCCCAGCTCTTGCAAGGCGCTCAATCGTTTCAATCCGCGCCCGCCATCGCTGGCGGGCGTTGCCAAATCAGCCATTTTCGACGCGCTTGTCGAGGACGTTTCAATCCGCGCCCGCCATCGCTGGCGGGCGTTGCTGCAAGTGTGCGCAAACCACCATTAGTGACATCCTGTTTCAATCCGCGCCCGCCATCGCTGGCGGGCGTTGCCAAGCGGCAGCAGACACCGCCGCCGATTTGCATGTTTCAATCCGCGCCCGCCATCGCTGGCGGGCGTTGCGGCCAGCCATCGAGCGCTGGGTGAAGGAGCGGGAGTTTCAATCCGCGCCCGCCATCGCTGGCGGGCGTTGCCAGAGATCGGCGCCCACGATGCCATCGAGAAGGCGTTTCAATCCGCGCCCGCCATCGCTGGCGGGCGTTGCGCAAGCGCGGTGATTTCGTCCTTGTCGGCCTGATCGTTTCAATCCGCGCCCGCCATCGCTGGCGGGCGTTGCGTCAGCGATGGCGACAACGAGGCAGAGGCGGTTTCAATCCGCGCCCGCCATCGCTGGCGGGCGTTGCCCGTCATCCAGTTCAAGTGCGACTTCACGCGCTGGTTTCAATCCGCGCCCGCCATCGCTGGCGGGCGTTGCGGGCCGCCGCGCGCGGAAGAGATGGTCGCCCGCAAAGTTTCATCCGGCGCCCGCCATCGCTGGCGGGCGTTGCTCTCAGGAGCGGCATCGGCGGCGGACAGTTACCTGTTTCAATCCGCGCCCGCCATCGCTGGCGGGCGTTGCTCCGAGCGCCGCGTCACTGGCCGACAAGCTGCAGTTTCATCCGCGCCCGCCATCGCTGGCGGGCGCTGCGTCACGCAACACGCGCTCGTGCTGCTGACGGGTGTTTCAATCCGCGCCCGCCATCGCTGGCGGGCGTTGCCCTCAATACGTGCCCGGTGGGCATGATTGGCGGCAATCCGCGCCATCGCTGGCGGGCGTTGCCTCAAATCGGCGCGAGCCGACGGGCGCAGCTGCGTTTCAATCCGCGCCCGCCATCGCTGGCGGGCGTTGCCGGGGTGCATGACCTGCCAGTCCTTCTTCCAAGGTTTCAATCCGCGCCCGCCATCGCTGGCGGGCGTTGCCGAGCACCCCGAAAAGCAGATCGTGCGCATCGACGTTTCAATCCGCGCCCGCCATCGCTGGCGGGCGTTGCGCCCGGCGGACAAGAGCTGCCACCCGGCCAGGGCGTTTCAACCGCGCCCGCCATCGCTGGCGGCGTTGCAAAGGCGGCGCTTGCGTTGCCTACGCAATCGACGTTTCATCCGCGCCCGCCATCGCTGGCGGGCGTTGCTTACTTCATGGGTGACGCGATAGCGCGAGAAACTGTTTCAACCGCGCCCGCCATCGCTGGCGGGCGTTGCCGACGACGACAGCCCCGAGCCGCCCCTGTCCGACGTTTCAATCCGCGCCCGCCATCGCTGGCGGGCGTTGCGCCCGCGGCCAGCGCCAGCTCTTGCGGATGCGGCGTTTCAATCCGCGCCCGCCATCGCTGGCGGGCGTTGCGACATGCCGCGCGGCATGTCAACGCATCCGCGATGTTTCAATCCGCGCCCGCCATCGCTGGCGGGCGTTGCCACCGTGCGCAAGCTCATCGTCGACGAGGTCGACGTTTCAATCCGCGCCCGCCATCGCTGGCGGGCGTTGCGCATGTGCGGTAGCACAAGTGCTTCGGGGCACTCGTTTCAATCCGCGCCCGCCATCGCTGGCGGGCGTTGCTGCGCTCGGCGGTGCGCGTGTAGAGGGCCGAGGCGTTAATCCGCGCCCGCCATCGCTGGCGGGCGTTGCGTGTGCGGCCGGGCGGTGGGTAGCGGCCCTGCTGTTTCAATCCGCGCCCGCCATCGCTGGCGGGCGTTGCCCGCAATCAGCCTGGGTGCCGTCCTTGCCCACAACGTTTCAATCCGCGCCCGCCATCGCTGGCGGGCGTTGCGGCGCCCGTGTCTGATTTGCACCAAGCCACGGTAGTTTCAATCCGCGCCCGCCATCGCTGGCGGGCGTTGCCGGCCGCCACCGCGCGCACCATGCAGGACAACCTGCTTCAATCCGCGCCCGCCATCGCTGGCGGGCGTTGCTTGCCTGCTGGCCGGTTCACGAGGGACGAGGACAGTTTCAATCCGCGCCCGCCATCGCTGGCGGGCGTTGCGTGCGCGGGCTGCCTGGCCTCGACGTGGAGCTGCAGTTTCAATCCGCGCCCGCCATCGCTGGCGGGCGTTGCCAGCCGCCGTTGATGTCCTGATAGGTCTGGCCGGTGTTTCAATCCGCGCCCGCCATCGCTGGCGGGCGTTGCGTGCTGGAGCGCATGGACACGCTGGGCATGCCCGCAGTTTCAATCCGCGCCCGCCATCGCTGGCGGGCGTTGCCAGATGCTGCAGGTGCGCGCCGCCGGCTACATGGGTTTCAATCCGCGCCCGCCATCGCTGGCGGGCGTTGCGTGTGCGGCGGGCGACGTAGGCGCGACCACCGGCGTTTCAATCCGCGCCCGCCATCGCTGGCGGGCGTTGCGTCTTGGCAATGCTATACTTTGCGACGCGCTTGAGTTTCAATCCGCGCCCGCCATCGCTGGCGGGCGTTGCGCTGAGGTTGAGAACCCACTCCGAGGAGATAGCCGTTTCAATCCGCGCCCGCCATCGCTGGCGGGCGTTGCTCTTCAACTGCAAGCTCAATCTGGCCAAGGAAATTCGATCCACTTCGCGCGAACACCGCTTCAGACATAGGCACAGCGCCAGCAAAGCTCGAGCAATTGGGAAAAATCATTGGAAAAACAACTCACTTCGAAGAGCGCGAACCCTTGGGGGCTATCGCCAATACTTCAGGTTCGCGCTTGGCAAGATACCATGCGCGCCTGCACTCAGACCACCAGCGGGCCATCAAAATCCACCGCCTTGAAAACGCCGTGCTCCACCACTTCAAAGCCTCGCGTTTCCGGTATGCGATAGAAACGCAAGCAGTCCTTGGCAGCGTCAATTTCAGCGAGCAATTGGCGCTCCAGCTGTTCGAATTTGGCCACGTCGATCTGGCATTCGAACACTGATTTCTGCACCCGCTGTCCGGTGCCCTCGCACACCTTGGCCACGCGGCGCAGACGCCTGCGGCCCGCCGTGGATTCGGTGTTGACGTCGTAGCACACCAGAACCAGCACGACAAGCTCCTACTTTGTCACGAAGGGCAGATAAGGCATGGCGTCGTCGCGCAGTGCACGCGCCAGCAGCCGCGCCTGCACCAGCGGCACCACGCCCAAGGGCAGACTTTGCGCGAGCAGCGGGTGAGTGATCTCGTCTTTCTTGCGCTCTTGATAGGCCACCACCACGGCTTTGCGCACATCGCCCCGCAAGGCAACACCACCGCCTTCACGCAGATCAAAGTCACCCGCCTGGACCTGCCCGCGGTTGACAAGGGTGAGCGCCAGGCGATCGGCCCAGGGGCGAAACTCTTCCATCACATCCAACGCCAGTGCGGCGCGCCCGGGGCGCAGGGCGTGCAAAAAGCCGACCTGCGGGTCGAGCCCGGCAGCCTCGAGGGCGCTGCGGCAGTCGTTCATCCACATAGCGTACAAAAAGGACAGCAGGGCGTTGAAGCGGTCACGCGGCGGGCGGCGCGTGCGGCCGTCCATGGCGAAATGCTCGCGCTGATCGGGGCGCACCAACAGCGGCAGGCCGCTGAAATACTGGCGCGCGGCCTCGCCTTCCACGCCGCGCACGGCGTCCAGCGTGCCGGCCTCGGGCAGGGCGCGCAGGCTGGCTGCCAAGTCGTCGGCCAGTCGGGTGAGTTGGCATGCCTCATCTTCGGCCTTGGCTTCGCGGGCGCCGCGCTGCAAGACCTGGCGGGTGTTTTTGATCTTGCCAGCGACAAAGCTGCGCGCCATGTCCAGTGTGAAGGCCGCATCCGCACTGCGTGCAAACTGTGCCTGGCGCAACAGCACATTGCCACTCACCGCCCCTTCCAGCCGTGCCTTGAAGCGGCCATTGGCGTCCAGCAGCACCAAGGCAATACCGTCATCGGCCAAACGGTGCATCAGGGGCGCAGACAGGCCGACATGGCCAAAGCAGACCACGGCCGTGAGGTGGTGCAGCGGCACGCGCAGCCGCGTTTCACGCTCGACCTCGATGCGCAGGGTGTCGTTGTCCAGGCGCAGCCAGGCGTCGGGCAGGGTGACGTAGAGGGTGTTGAGCAGTTGCATCGCGGGCATCAAGCCTCGGGGTCGAACAGGCTGCGCCGCGCGACGGCCAGCAGCGTGGCCGTGGCCAGCGGCTGGCAGCGTTCTTGCAGCGAGCAGCCTTTGCAGCGCTGCTGCGCGGCCTCGCCCGTCAGGGGCGGTGGCAAAACGCCGCTGGCCAGCATCTGGCGCACGGCCTGTGTGGTGTCTTCAACTTCCAGACGCAGCGCAGCGGTAATGGGAACGACACGGCGGCGGCGCGAGCCGGCGTAGTACAGCGCGCCCTCGGCCACGGCCTGGCCGGTCATGAACTCCAGGCACAGCGCCTGCGCGGCCAGCTGCAGGTCGTCGCAGGCGGCGATGGCCGGTGCCTTGTGGCGGCTGCCGTGCTTGTATTCCACCGGGTAGGGCGTGCCGTCGGGCAAAAACTCGACCACGTCCGACATACCGATCAGTCCCAGCGTGTCGTGCCACAGCGGCAGCGCACGCTCCACGCGCACGCCCTTGGCGCTTTGCACGCCGGGCTTGTCCACCCGCGCGTGCTCGGCCTGGCCGCGCAGGGTGTGCAGGTTGTCGTCAAACACCTGCTCCAGATGGATCAGACCGCATTGGCGCGGGCAATAGGCCCAGTGCTGCAGGGCGGAGAGCGAAATCGACTCTAAATCAGCTGTATCCGGCGTGGACATTGCGCTAACAGCTATGGTTTTTTACGAGATGCGCGCACCGGCTTCACCTTAGTGGCGGGTAATTCGGGTGCAGCAGTGGGTGCCTGCGGCGGCAGGTAGTTGGCCCCCGTCACCACCGGCTGGCCGGTCTGCGCTTCGAGTTGCTGGCGCGCCTGGCGCGCGATGCGGCCACCGGCGTGCGCCGCGCCCTTGTTCTCTTGCAAGCCGGTGGCGTCTTGCGCAGAGGCGATCTGGCGTGTGGACAGCTCGGCCAGGGCGGTGAAGATGAGCTCGGCCTCGTTCATGTGGTCGCGCAGGTTCTGGCTTTTCAAGCCCTTCTTGACCTTGTGCTGCGCCACCGACAGGCCCGCCCATTCCTGGTGAATCAGGTTGGTGAGGATGGCGTATTCGCGCCCCTGCTGCACGCCATGCTCGCTCCAGTAGTCGGTGAGCTTGTTGCGCGTTTCCTGACCCGTCATGCGCTGCTGGATCCACTTGTCGCTGCGGCCGAGCTGCTGCCAAGTCTGGCGAGCGCGGTCCAGCGCTTGGGCCGGGTCAGCAATTTCTTGCATGCGCTCGTAGCCTACCTTGGCAAGCCAGAGCTTGATGGGTTCGGCCTTGGGGCTGGGGACGGATTGCACCAAGCGCAGCAGCGTCTGCGCGGTGGCGCAATCGGTCTCACGCTGTTTGCCGTCCGTCGAGGGCAATTTCAACTGTACGATTTCAGCGTACGGTTGATCTGAGCCGGCCTCCTGCGCCAGCTTGCGCTTCAGGTCGGACCAGTAGCGGCGAGCGTTTTTGGAGTCCGTCAGGACTTGCACGATGTCGATGACGGAAAACCACCAGGTGTCCGTCTCTTGGTCGTACACGCGGCGGATGGCTGCACCATCGAATTGGGTGGGCAGGATTTTCATCAAAGGCTCCTTGATAAGGCCTGCATGGCAGTTGCAGCAGGCCTTGCAGTGCTTTCGTCAAAAACCGTTGATGATTTCTGGATCCAGCCCGTCCAAAGGATCCAAACCGATGCTGCCATCGGCGTTCACCGTCAAGGATCCATGCACCTTGGCCGACGAATACTGCCCGGATTTGCAGTTGTGCCGCCACCAGACGACGCTCAGCACTTCCATGCTGCCGTCGGGCCGGGCCGAAGAAGCGTCGTTCTCAAACATTCGGGGCAGGATGGCTTTGAGCGCCTGGGCATCGGCATCGCCAAACCCCGTTCGCTCGGCCAGCTGCGGGTTGATGCTGCCAAAGGTGCAATAAATGCCGCTGTCCACGCGGTGCTTCATGCCCATGGTGTCTGAGCCGCGCTTCGTGCCGTCACCCTCGCCGCTGACACTTTTGGTGATTTGCGTGCTGGTGATGGAAACCGGCTCCACGCTGAAGGCCGATTGGATGGTGACCGGGCCACGGATAGGGATAGACACCCCACCCGCATCACCTCCAGCAGCAAAGGCAAACACCTGACCAAACGCCCGCACGTCAAACCACTTGGCGCAGGCCAGTTTGGCGGTTGCATCCTTGTTGGCATTTTTCTTGAAGGCATCTTTGCCCAAACCGTTGACTGTGGATTCCGCGCGGTTGCGCAGGCTGGTTTCGCCATCCACCTTGCGGTCGTCCGACTGCACGAAAATGGCCTGGCCCGATTCCAGCAGGCGATCGCGCAGCTTGCGCTTGAGGCACACATCGGTGATCTCCCCAAAGCCGCCGTAGTCGGTGCGCGGGCGGTTGCCGTTCAGGGGGTCGCCATTGGGGTTGGCGCGTTTGACGCGCAGCACCACGGCGAAGTCGATCTTGTTTTGCAAAGCACTCATGCGGGTTCTCCAGTAGTAGCTGTTGGGGTGGTTTCGGATGCGTCGTCGCTTGACTCGCCGCGTGAGCGCAAGGCCTGGCGTTGGCAGTGGTAGCCCAGCAGAAATTCACCACTCAATGGCGTGTCGGTCAAAAATTCCTGCGGGTCAAAGAGCGCCACGATGTCATCGAGCAAACTCTCTTTCTTGTGCAACACCCCAGGGCGCATGGCACGCAGCCTGGCGATGTAGGGGCGCAAGGACAGTTCGATGGTGCGCCACGTCGAAGCCGGCCGATCTGCAAAGCGCTGCATCAGGCGCGCTGCCGAGGTGTCCCTGGCCTTCTCGCCTGCGGCGTAGAGCGCGTAGCTCTCCATGTCTTCAGCAACCGCCAGCAGTCGGCCAAACAAATAGTCGCGGCTGGTGCGCTCTTGCTCCAATGCCATCAGATACCCCCTCTCGTTGAAAAAACCTTTGAACAGCGCGCAGGCAATACCCAGGCAGCGCTCCCATTCCCACACTTCCATTGCGACCCGGTTGGCCACGCGGCGCACCACCGATCGAAGCAGATCCAAGGGCAGCGGCACCCCATCGACGATGCAAGGCAGCAGACGCTCCACGGTGGAAGCACGCAATTTGTCGTCCACGCGGCTGCCAAATGCTGCTTCCGCAATATCACGCGGCGCTGGGGCACCAATGAATTGGCGCTCCTGGCCGTAGTTCTGCGGCCACGCAAACTGCCCATGCCACGCCTGCAGGCGCGCAAGGAACTCCGAGCCCTTGAGTTCACGGTAGAAGGTAATGGCCATGCGTCCTGGCGTCGCTGAATCCAGCCCCAGCACCACCACTTCATCCCTGGGCGCCAGCTGTGCGGCATAGCCCGCAATGGCCTTGCGCAGTTGCAAGCCGAAGGCCTGTCCGGCATCGGCATGGCTGCTGCCCAACGCCCAATCTTCGGATGCACCACCACACGCCTCGAACGTGGCCAGCATGGGATCGGGAATCGGTTTGCCCGTGGGCTCCCAGGCCACAAACACCTGATCGCCACTGCGGTAGCCCTGCCGTTCAATCAGCCAGCGCAAGGCGTTGTGCGCCTTTTGGGTGGCAACAAAGCCAACACCCAAAGCCTCTTCGTCGCTGATAAAGCGACCCCGATAGGTATAGCCCGAGCTGTCGTTGGCGGAAATCAGCTTGGCCTTGTCGCCACCGTGGCGCAGCTTCGCGGGGTGCTGCACGGCCAATGCAGCGTGCTGGCCCGTCGCCATGCACAAGCCTACTTTTTCTTGGCTGCGCTGGTAGTGCGCGATCCAGGAGGCAAGCAGCGCTCCATCCGTCCATGGCGCTGAGTTGGGGTTGTTGTCCACCTCTACGCGCCAGCGCACAAACGCATCGTCGGGCGATTGCTGCGGCGCCAAGACTTTGAAGATGGCGGGGGCGCTGGCCTTGTCAGCATTCCAAGCCTTGAGCAGCTTGCCATCGTCACCCACAGGGAGGATGCCTGCTTGAATCAAGTCGGCCACCACATGGCCGCCCTGCACATAGGCCCGCACGGCCAGCAGCTTGGGATGTGGATCGGCCGTGGCCCAATCCGACAGAGATTGCAGGTAATTGCGATACGGCTCGGCAGGGTCGTTGGCGAAACCAACCGTCACTTCCCCGCCCCACGACGTGAAGTCCTGGGCGAGGTATTGCAGCTTGTCATGCAACGGGTGGTTGACGGGTTTCTTGCCGCTGCGCCCTCCCGATGCCTCGGTGCAGGGAATCAAGGTCACGCCCTGGGATTTTTCCAGCACGGAAGCACGCCTGAAATGGCCAGCACCATCGAGCACGATTTCAATCTGCGCGTTCTGTGTGCTGTGACAGATAGGCATCAAAGGTGTGGAGCCCTGCGGCTCCTTGCCCTTGCACGCGTCGTAGGTGGCAAGGAGCTTGGGCAACCAACTCATGCGGGAACCCCCATCTCGCTGGCGTCCGCATCCACGGGCCGGATGCTTTGGTTCAGCCCGAAGGGCTTGACGCTCATGGTGCGCACCAGCCGGCGCTCGGCGCAGCTCTGTGGCAGTGGGAATCGGATCACGCCATTGACCATGGTTGGGCGCCAGAAGCGGGCGTGCAGTTCCGTGCCGCCTATTTCATCAGGGTAGTCAAAGCCATGGAACATCAAGCCAAAGGCCAGTTCGCCAGCATCATCCAGCTCACCCGCGCTCGCACCAAACTCGCAGGCCTGCACATAGCCTTGGCAGTCGCGCGTGCCCAGGAAAATATCCTGCCGCCCGCCGCGTTCGACCATGCGCTGGGCGATGGCGTGGTGCTTGGCTTCGATGCGGTCATCCTCCAACTCGGGGCGGTGTTCGTTCCACTCGAAGTGGGCGCGCACCTGGTACTGCACGTCGGCCAGGAAGGTGTAAATGGCCAGGCTGTTGCCGCCACCCAGATCCAGCGGTTTGACGCCCTTGGTCTGGGTGCGGATGCGCTTCATTACCCGCACTTCGTCGATCACCCAAATCAGCGTTGGCTTCCAGTAAATGGACTTGGCGATGCCCTTCAAAGCCTCGTAGGTGGGAACGTGGTAGGAGCATTTTTCGCCCCCCACCTTGCTCAAGGGGTCGGTGAACAGGGCGTAGCGTCCGGACACCTCGAACTCGATACTGCGTCGCGGCTTAGGCATACAAAACCTCCATGGGGGAAACGGGCTCAGTGGCCAGACCAAACAAGTCGCTGTAATAGCGCTCATTCAAACAAAGGATGCGCGTATCCGGCTTGACCTCGTGCAAGGCTTGCGCCGCCATGAGTTTCTTGAGTACATGAGGAAACACGTTCACGCTGTACTGCTGCGCCCGCCGCAGCAGGTCGATTTCCAGCTCCACGTCGTAGGTGGCGCACAGGTCGGCAATCAGTTTCTTGCCATCCGCCCCAAAGGGGACGATGACCGCCTGCGTGGCCGAGTCGATGGCGCGGAAGACCTTGGCCGCTGTCATGAAGGCCTGGCGGAAAAAAAGCGGGGGCGCCGATGCGTGCTGGCGTGCGTATTCGGTCACGCTGGCGGTATTCAGCGACAAAAGATTGAGCAAGGTGTCGTTTTGCGCGATATCTCCAGCAGCCACCGTATAGCTCATGTCTTCTGCACGGTTGTCAAAGTAGTAGTGGTAGTAGACCTGCATTGCCGTGGGGCTGAGCAAGTCATCATCGAATCTCTCCGAGTTTTCCTGGAACTCATCGAACACCCGCAAGGCAGCATCTCGCCCCTTCCAAATATCTGGCAATTGGTCCAGGTTTTCCACCTGCGGGTTGACGACATGCACGTGGCCGGTGGGACGCAGCCCATTGCGGTTACACCGCCCCGCCGCCTGCGCAATCGAGTCGAGCCCGGCCATGAAACGGATGACGCTGCCAAAGTCCACATCCACGCCGGCCTCAATCAACTGCGTGCTGACGCACAGCGTCGGCTGACCGGTTTTCAAGCGTGCAAGCAGTGCTGCCAGACGCGCCTTTCGGTGAGCCGGGCACATGTCGGTGCTCAGGTGAAAGACAGTGTCTGAATCCACCGCAGCCGCGCACAGCTCAAAAATACGCCGTGCCGATGCCTTGGTATTGACGATGACCAGGCAACTCCCGCTGGCTTGCACCTCGGCCAAGGCAAGATCGGCCACATCCTGATCGCTCCAGCCCCCTGCTTTGCGCCGGTCATTTACCGCAACGCGCTTGAGTGCCTTGAATAGATGGCCGACATCGGGCATCAACTCAGGGGCCGTCGCCAAACGGATGGCACCCAAAGCGGGACTGACACCATCGAGCAATGGCTGCGTAGCGGTGCACAGCAGTACCGTGGTGTTGCACTGCGCTGCCAAAAAATTGATGGCGTTATTGAACAGGTGGGCGCATTTCACGGGCAAAGTTTGCACCTCATCGAACACCAGCACTGCCCGGGCCAGCTGGTGCATACGGCGTGCCCCCCGCGTGCCTGCGCCGAACAAGGCTTCCAGCAACTGCACCATGGTGGTGTAGACCACCGGGGCATCCCAGTTCTCGCACAACACCTTCTCGCGCCAGGTTTGCTGCTCGGGCGTGAGGCTGCCATGGTGTTCCAGCACGATGCGGCCCTGATCCTGCGGGGCTTCCGCAGGCTCCAACACGTCGCGCACTACCCTGGCGTTCTGGTCGATGATGGACGTGAAGGGGATGACGTAGATGATCCGATCCAGACCACGTTCCCTGGCGTGGTGCAAAGCAAAGCGCAGACTGGCCAGGGTTTTGCCGCCGCCCGTGGGCACGGTCAGGGTGTAGATGCCGCTGGGCCGCGCCGCCGCCTGTTGGCAATGCAAGGAAATATCCTGGCGCAGGTGGTCGATGGGTCGGGTGGGCGGCAGCTGCGCCAAGTGGCGCTCCAAGCGTTCAATCAACACGGGCCAATCGGTGTAACGCCCGCCAGGGCGAAAGCTGCGCTGGCGCCGCTTTTCAAAATCGGCCGTGTCGATGCGGTCGGCATCGATCAGGCAACTGAACAGAAACCGCACCAGCAAGCCCCATTGCTGCTGCACCGTCACAGGGCTGCCGTGCCCCTGATTGCTGCGCCCGATCTGCGTGAGCAATGCCTGAAATTTGGCCGCAGCGCGGCCATCTGCCAGCAAGCCACGGCAGCGTTGCAAAAACTGGGGATCGGCCAGGCGCTGCACCTCCTCCAGATGGGTGCGCTGCTGCGCCTTCTCCATGCGGCGGGCAAAGAGGTTTTCCCCAAAGGTATCGGCCCGGGCGCTGATGCAGTCGATCAGGCCCGAATGGTGTGAGGCAATGCACAGGGCCAGCGCTTGTGCCGTTTCGAGAGTGCCTGCCTTGCCCAGCGCCTGCCAGGCAAACTGCGCCCCGGCGGTGGAGTGGTCGACCTTGCCCTTCAGGCTTTTGGCATCCACCCAGTCCTCGTCCTCATCCTGATTCAGCACGCCGATCGCTGACTTCAGATAGGTCTGGAATGCTTGGCTGTATTTGCCCAGGTCGTGCAACAGGCCCAGCAGTTCGCCCATTTCTTGCAAGTCCAGTTTGCTTGCGAACTGCGCGGCGAGCGCTCCGACACCGAGCAGGTGATCCTCCAGCGGCTGCCACATGTTGTCCGATGGACGATGATGGGCAACGAATGAAGAGGTGTCGCTTACTGGTTTTTCAGGCAAGGTTTTGATCCCTAAAAATAAGATCATCGTAGTCACCGGTGAATGATCGCCTGTGCGGTGCGCACCGCACAGCTACTGCGCACCCACAGCGCAAAGCCCTCTTTGCCCCCAGGGATGGCCTTCAAGTCCCGCACGAAACCGCCCGCATCCAGAATGGCCTGCGGCGGCTGTGCATCCAGCGTTTCTTGCAATTCCTGCGCGCTGTCGGCGCTCATGAGAAACAAGACTTGCAAACCGTTGACTTGCCAGTAATGAAATGTGTTTTCCGCGAACGCCGCGCACCGATAGGGGCATGGGATGCTCTCCAGGCTCACGACCAGGTCGCCCTCCGAATCCGCCAGCCCGGCGTGGTGGCCGGCGATCAGGTAGGCCAGCACACGTGCCGCCAACTTGCCCGGCGCGCCGTGCTTCTGCTCCAGATGCTGCAGAGCCCACAGCGCTCCGGCCGCGGAATGGGTCTTCTCGCGCCCAGCCACTCGGTGTTCGATGTGGGCGTTTTCATCCAGGCGAACGTAGCGCTGAAAACCGGGGCGGTACTTGCCCAGGTCATGCCACAACCTCGCCAGAACGCCCCAAGATTCGGACCACCCACGTCATCCCACGAACGCGCAAACCCACCGGCGATCGTCGCCACGGACTGCAGGTGGTCCAGCAACAAATGCCCGCCCGAATGAGCCAAGGGCTCTGACATACGGCACCCCCTCCCGTTTCGTCCCACGTCCACAAACCGGCTTCCCGTCCTGCCAGTCACTGCCCTTGCGGCGCCGCCTGTTTCTCCGGGGACTTTTCCGCTGCCTGCGCAGTGTCGCATGAGGCGTGGAACGTTTTCCATTGGCCCGCTTGGCAACCGAGTGCGCGAGGCCCACACCCACGCCCGCGCATGAAACTACCATTTTGATAGCTACCAACGCTTGATGTACGGGCGTCAGCACCCGATTTGATTCAAATTTTTGGCCGTCTCACGGGAGCGCGGGGGTGATTTGGAGTAGGCTTGTGCCGTCCAATCACAAGCGTCTGCCGGAGACACCATGAGCAAATCCCTGAGCCCCGCCGAGGCTGCGCTGCGCGATGCCGCGCGTGAATACCACCGCAGCCCGGTGCGCGGCAAGATTTCGGTCACGCCCACCAAGCCGCTGGCCAACCAGCTCGACCTGTCGCTGGCCTATTCGCCCGGCGTGGCCTACCCCTGCCTGGACATCCAGGCCGACCCCAGCAAGGCGGCCGACTACACGGCGCGCGGCAACCTGGTGGGCGTCATCACCAACGGCACCGCCGTGCTGGGCCTGGGCAACATCGGCGCGCTGGCCGGCAAGCCAGTGATGGAGGGCAAGGGCTGCCTGTTCAAGAAGTTCGCCGGCATCGACGTGTTCGACATCGAGCTGGACGAGCACGACCCCGACAAGCTGGTCGACATCATCGCCGCGCTGGAGCCCACGCTGGGCGGCATCAACCTGGAAGACATCAAGGCGCCCGAGTGCTTCTACATCGAGAAGAAGCTGCGCGAGCGCTGAACATCCCGGTGTTTCATGACGACCAGCACGGCACCGCCATCATCTCGTCGGCCGCGCTGCTGAACGGCCTGGAGCTGGTGGGCAAGAAGATCGAGAACGTGAAGGTGGCCGTCAGCGGCGCCGGCGCCGCCGCCATCGCCTGCCTGGACGTGATGGTGGCGCTGGGCGTCAAGCCCGCCAACGTGCACGCCTGCGACTCCAAGGGCCTGATCTACAAGGGCCGCGCCAGCGTCGACGCCTCCAAGGCGCGCTACGCCCAGCCCGACACCGGCGCGCGCACGCTGGCCGACGTGGTGAAGGGCGCCGACGTGTTCCTGGGCTGCTCGGCGCCCGGCGTGTTGACGCAAGAGATGGTCAAGACCATGGCCGACCAGCCGATCATCCTGGCGCTGGCCAACCCCGAGCCCGAGATTCGCCCCGAGGACGCCAAGGCCGCGCGGCCCGACTGCATCGTCGCCACCGGGCGCAGCGACTACCCCAACCAGGTCAACAACGTCCTGTGCTTTCCCTACATCTTCCGCGGCGCGCTGGACTGCGGCGCCAGCAAGATCACCGAGGAGATGAAGCTGGCCTGCGTGCGCGAAATCGCCGCCCTGGCCAAGGCCGAGACCAGCGCCGAGGTGGCCACCGCCTACGCCGGCAAGGAGCTGCACTTCGGCCCCGAATACATCATCCCCACGCCCTTCGATCCACGCCTGATCCTGCGCATCGCCCCGGCCGTGGCCGAGGCGGCCGCCAAGTCGGGCGTGGCCGAGCGCCCCATCGCCGACCTGGACGCCTACCGCACGCAGCTGACGCGCTTCATCTACCAGACCGGCATGGTGATGCAGCCGGTGCTGCACGCCGCGCGCGCCGCCGACCCCGCGCACAAGCGCGTGGCCTACGCCGAGGGCGAGGACGAGCGCGTGCTGCATGCCGCGCAGGTGGCGGTCGACGACAAGCTGGCGCGCCCCATCCTGATCGGCCGCCCGGCCGTGATCGAGCAGCGCATCCACAAGGCCGGGCTGCGCATCCGCCTGGGCGTGGACGTGGACAACGTCAACCCCGAGGACGACCCGCGCTTTCGCCAGTACTGGGAGGCCTACCACCGCCTGATGGCGCGCAACGGCGTCAGCGTCGAGGCCGCCAAGGCCACGGTGCGCCGCTCCAACACCGTGATCGCCGCGCTGATGCTGCACCTGGGCGACGCCGACGCCATGCTGTGCGGCACCGTCGGGCGCTACCACGCGCACCTGGACAACATCCGCGACATCATCGGCGTCGAGCCCGGCGCGCCCGACCTGGCCGCGCTCAACGCCATCATGCTGCACGAGCGCACGCTGTTCATCTGCGACACCTACGTGCACGAAGACCCCAGCGCCGAGCTGCTGGCCGGCATCGCCAAGATGGCCGCCACCGAGGTGCACAACTTCGGCCTGCCGCCCAAGGTGGCGTTTTTGTCGCACTCCAACTTCGGTTCGTCCAAGGACGCCTCGGCGCTCAAGATGCGCCGCGCGCGCGACCTGTTCCGCCAGCTGGCGCCCGAGGTCGAATGCGACGGCGAGATGCACGGCGACAGCGCCCTGTCGGCCGCCCTGCGCGCGCGCACCATGCCCGACAGCACCTTGAGCGGCGAGGCCAACCTGCTGGTGTGCCCCAACCTGGACGCGGCCAACATCCTGTTCAACGTGCTCAAGACGGTGGCCGGCGCCGGCGTCACCATCGGCCCCATGCTGCTGGGCGCCGCCGCGCCGGCGCACGTGCTGACACCCTCCTCCACCGTGCGGCGCCTGGTCAACATGACCGCGCTGGCGGTCGACGAGGCGCAGGTGCGGCGGCGCACCCGTTAACGATCGGCGCAGCTTGCGCCGAAAAGTGCGTCCGATGGGGTTCGGCTTACTTCGGCGCGGAGCGCGTGAGCTTTTCGGCCATGCGTGTCTGCCATCCCGGCCCGGTGGTGCGCCAGCGCTCGATCACGTCTTCCGTCAGCCGAATCGAGATCAGGCGCTTCGGATTCAGCGACCTGGGGCGGCCGCCCTTGTTCACCTTGCCCTGCGCAAGCATCTCGTCCGTCAGTTCAGGGAGTTCGTCGTACTCCTCCGGTTGAATGACGTGGGCGGCGACTTGCTGCAGATCAGAGCCCAAGGAGGGGCGCGATACGCGCTTGCTCGCGGTCATTGGCTTTCCCCATGCTGAAGACGTGGCGATCCGCGCCACGCGGCGTGTAGCCCACCACGACCATCCGGTCACCGAGCATCCCGAAACAGATCATCCGAACCTCGCCGTATTCCTTGCGACGGTCCTGCGCCTCGAAGTTGGGGCCGGCAAAAACGTGAACGGCATCCTCGAAGTCGAGGCCACGATGGGCGAGAGTTTCCTCGCGCTTCTTCGGGTCGTAGCTGATGCGCACGGGGTAATTGTAGCTACATCAACCTATCACTGCAAACCCGAATGAGAAAGATGGCTGCCACACCCAACGCAGCACTACAGTTGACCTGCGGAGCGAGCAGCGGCGGGCAAGGTCGACCTAGCCTCAATACTGTTCAGATAAAATATGAACTGGCACAATCTGGTTCCGCCAACCAAGGAAAGGGGCGAAACCCATGGCCAGAACCCGCAAGTCGTTGCCCGAGCAGGTGGACGTTGCGCATCTGATCAGCACCGGGGTGCTGGCCAAAGCATGTCCGCGCCCGGTGATCGACGAAGTGTTGCTGCAGACCGGACGCGCCAGTCAGCGCAACCGACTGCTGCCCGCACCGGCGGTCGTGTACTACGTCATGGCGCTGGCGCTGTGGCGCGAGGCGCCGCTGGAGGAGGTGCTGCGGGTGGTGTGCGAAGCTCTGCAATGGCTTGGCGGCGGCGAGGCCAAGGCGGTGCAGGCCAGCAAGTCCGCTATCTCGCAGGCGCGCAGCCGACTGGGAGCCGAAGTGATGCAGCGCCTGGCCGAACGGGTGCTGCGCCCGCTGGCAGCGCCCGGTGCGCCGGGGGCTTGGTATCGAGGCTGGCGTGTGATGGCGCTGGACGGCAGTTGCATGGACGTGGCCGACGAGAGCGCCAACGCCGAGTTCTTCGGCTACCCCACTGCCACGCGTGGACAAAGCGCCTTCCCGCAGGCGCGCCTGCTGGGCATGGTCGAATGCGGCACGCACGTCATCACGGCCGCTGCCATCGCCCCGTATGCACGCAGCGAGAAGGCGATGGCGGCCGAGCGGCTGGCGGACTGGCTCGACAAGGGCATGCTGCTGCTGGCCGATCGGGGCTTTTACAGCTTCAAGCTCTGGCAAAGCGCCCGCGCGAGCCAGGCGGCGCTGCTGTGGCGCGTGACCTCGAGCCTCAAGCTGCCGCGGCAACAGTTGCTGTCCGACGGTTCGTACTTGAGCACGATCTACGACAGCGCCGACAGCGCGCGCAAGCACGGGCAGACGGTGCGCGTCATTGAGTACGAGCTGGCCGAATCGGCCACGCCGACGCAGGACAGCTATCGCCTGCTGACCAACTTGCTCGATGCGAACCAGGCGCCGGCCGAGGAGTTGGCCGCGCTGTATCACGAGCGCTGGGAGATCGAGGGCGTGTTCGACGAGTTCAAGACGCACCTGCGCGCCAACAGCACCGTGCTGCGCAGCAAGACGCCCGATCTGGTGCAGCAGGAGCTGTGGGGACTGCTGCTGGCGCACTTCGCGATCCGCCAACTGATGGCCCAAGCCGCCTGGGAGCGCGGTCTCGATCCGGATCGCCTGAGTTTCACTCACGCAGTGCGCGTCATCAAACGCAAGATGCCGCAAGCTGCGGCCTTTCCCCCCTGAGCGCCTGCCAGCTTGGCGCGCGGCGCTGCTCGCCGAAATCGCCCGCGGCCGGTGCGTCAGCAGCCGCGGGCACTTCAACCCGCGCGGCGTCAAGCGCAAGATGAGCAACTTCAACGTCCGGCACCGCGGCGCCAAGCTGCATCAACGCCACGAGCCGCGCCCTTGGATCCGTATATGAACAGTATTGGACCTAGCCTTGACGCAGGGTCGGGTCCCATCAACTCTGATTTTGATAGCTGCCCACGCAGACTGCAAGCGCGCAAGCAGCCGATTTGGCTTGCAATCCGGCCTATTGCCGGAACGCCTCGATGGTCGCCGTGATGCGCACGGTCTTGGGCATGCCCTTGTCCACCAGGTAGTTCATGCCCCACTGGGTGCGGTCGATCACCGCTTCGAAATCGCCGCCGCAGGCCTCGGTCTTGGCGCGCGCGTTGGCATAGCAGCGAAACTGCCGCGCCTTGAGCGTGACCGGCTGCGTGCGCCCCAGCAGCGTCAGCTGGCCGGGCACCTCGATGAGGCGCTCGCCGTCGAACACCAGTCGCTCGGACACGAAACGCATGGTCGGAAACTTCGTGGCGTCGAACAGATCGGGCGACAGCAGGTGTTCGTCGAAGCCGCGCGAGCCGCTGTAGACGCTGGCCACCTGCACGTACAGGTCGAGGGCGCCGGCCCGAGCCACCGGGTCGAAGCGCACCGAGCCCGCCACCTCGTCGAAGCGCGCGCGGTTGACCGAGGCGCCGTTGTGGTCGATGGCGAAGGTGGCATAGGTGTGGTCGGCATCCAGCGCATAGTTGGCCGGCTCGGCCTGGGCCGCGCCGAGGGCCAGCAGGGCCAGGCCGCAGAAGGTGGACAGACGTGGGCGCATGGGTCATCCTCCAGGAACAAAGACAATGCTCGGCAGTCGATCTTCAGTATGGCGACGGCCCGCGCGGCCGTCCTTGACCTGGCGCAGTTTCGCCGCCGGTGCGGGCGGCCATCACCACAAGGTTCATCCATGAGCATCCGCAATCTCGACTCTCTGTTCGACCCGCGCTCGGTGGCCGTCATCGGTGCGTCCGAGAGGCCGTTTTCGGTCGGCGCCACGCTGTGGCGCAACATGCGCGCCAGCGGCTTCCAGGGCGCGGTGTGGCCGGTCAACCCCAAATATACCGAGCTGTCGGGCGCGCGCTGCTACGCCCGCGTGGCCGAACTGCCGGCCGCGCCCGAGCTGGCCGTGATCTGCACGCCGCCGGCCACCGTGCTCGATCTGGTGCGCCAGCTGGCGCAGGCCGGCACGCGCGCGGTGGTGCTGATCAGCGCCGGCCTCACGCCCGAGCTGAAGCAGGCCGTGCTGGACGCCGCGCGCCCCACGCTGATGCGCATCCTGGGGCCCAACTGCATCGGCCTGCTGGCGCCGCATGCGCACCTGAACGCCAGCTTTGCCCACGTGGCGGCGCGGCCGGGCCACCTGGCGTTCATCTCGCAGTCGGGCGCGCTGGTCACCGCCATGCTCGACTGGGCCGAGGCGCGCCACATCGGCTTTTCGCACTTCGTGTCGCTGGGCGAGCACGCCGACGTCGACTTCGGCGACATGCTGGACTACCTGGCCAGCGACGGCCACACGCGCGCCATCCTGCTGTACGTCGAGTCGATCGAGCACGCGCGCAAGTTCATGTCGGCCGCGCGCGCGGCGGCGCGCAACAAGCCGGTGATCGTGCTCAAGGCCGGGCGCAGCGCGCAGGGGCAGAAGGCCGCCGCCTCGCACACCGGCGCGCTGGCCGGCGCCGACGCGGTGTACGACGCCGCCATCGCGCGCGCCGGCATGCTGCGCGTGGACAGCCTGGAGCAGCTGTTTCTGGCCGCCGAGATCCTGACGCGCTTCAAGGGGCCGATCGGCGAGCGCGTCACCATCCTGACCAACGGCGGCGGCGCCGGCGTGCTGGCGGCCGACGCCGCCGCGGCCCGCCGCGTGCCGCTGGCCGAGCTGGACGAGACGCTGCGCGGCGAGCTGGACGCCGTGCTGCCGCCCAACTGGTCGCACGGCAACCCGGTGGACATCATCGGCGACGCGCCGGTGGCGCGCTACGTCGACACGCTGCACGCGCTGGCGCGCCACCCGCACTCGGCCGGCACGCTGCTGTTCATCCACTCGCCCACGGCCATCGTGCCGGCCACCGACATCGCGCGCGCGCTGGTGCCCGTCATTCGGCCCGAGCGCGGCCGCGCGCTGCCGCTCGTCGCCTGCTGGATGGGCGGGCCCGCCGTGGCCGAATCGCGCGCGCTGTTCACCCAGGCCGGCATCGCCAGCTACGAGATGCCCGAGCAGGCGGTGGCCGCCATCGGCATGCTGCAGGCCTACCGCTGCAACCAGGCCGAGCTGAGCGAGGCCGCGCCGGCCGGCCCGGCGCCCGGCCCCGGCGCGCCGCGGCTGGCGCAGGTGCGCCCGCTGATCGAGCAGGTGCTGGCCGAGGGCCGCGAGCTGCTGACCGAGCCCGAGGCCAAGGCCGTGTGCGCGGCCTACGGCATTCCGGTGGCGGTCACGAGCAGCGTGCCGGCCGACGCCGAGGCGGCGGCGGCCGAGGCCGCGCGCATCGGCTTTCCGGTGGTGCTCAAGATTTTGTCGCGCGACATCACGCACAAGTCCGACGTCGGCGGCGTGGTGCTGAACCTGCAGGACGCGGCCGACGTGCGCGCGGCCGCGCAGGCCATGCTGGCGCGCATCGGCAAGAGCCACCCGCAGGCGCGGCTGGACGGCTTCAGCGTGCAGTCCATGGTGCGCAAGCCGCAGGCGCAGGAGCTGATCGTCGGCGCCAGCGTCGACCCCACCTTCGGCCCGGTCGTGCTGTTCGGCCAGGGCGGCACGGCGGTCGAGGTGCTCAAGGACAGCGCCATGGCCCTGCCGCCGCTGAACGACCCGCTGGCGCGCGCGCTGATCGCCCGCACCCGCGTGGCGCGCCTGCTGGCCGGCTGGCGCGATGTGCCGCCGGCCGACCTGGACGCCGTCGTCCACACCCTGATGGCGGTGTCGCAGCTGCTGGCCGACGTGCCCGAGCTGGCCGAGCTGGACATCAACCCGCTGCTGGTCGACCACGCCGGCGCGGTGGCGCTGGACGCCCGCGTGCGCGTGCGCCGCCCGCCCGGCGCCGGCGCGGCGCGCTTTGCCATCGCGCCCTACCCGGCGGCGCTGGCCGAGACGCTGGACTGGCACGGCCAGCGGCTGACGCTGCGCCCGATCCGCCCCGAGGACGAGGCGCAGCACCGCGCCTTCCTGGACAGCCTGGACCCCGAGGACGTGCGCCTGCGCGTGTTCTACAGCCGCCGCGCCCTGGCGCGCAGCGAGCTGGCGCGGCTGGTGCAGATCGACTACACGCGGGAGATGGCCTTCATCGCCACCGTGGAGGGCGAGGACGGCGCGCCGCGCACCCTGGGCGTGGCGCGCTCGATCGCCGACCCGGACAACGTCGAGGCCGAGTTCGGCATCATCCTGCGCCACGAAATGAAGGGCGCGGGCCTGGGCCACCTGCTAATGGACAAGCTGATCGCCTACCAGCGCGCCGCCGGCACCACGCGCCTGTTCGCCATCGTGCTGACCGAGAACCGGCGCATGCTGGAGCTGGGGCGCCAGCTGGGCTTTGCCGACCTGCCCATGGCCGAAGACCCGTCCACGCGCCGCCTGGTGCTGGCGTTGCAGGCGACTTGATGGCCCAGATTTTACAAGTGTTTTCAGGCCCTGGCGCTTATCTGACAAGCGTGATCAGCTATCATTTTTGAATGATTTTGCATCATCGCCTCCTGCGCCTCGCTTGGGCCCTGGCCGCCGGCCTGAGCTTCGCCCTGCCCGCCGCGGCGCAAGACGCCACCCCCAGCGCCGACCCGGCCGAGTTCAGCGCCTGTCTGGCCCGCCTGAAGGGCACGCCGGCCTTCAGCGCCGTCAGCGGTGCCACCTACGCGCAGGCCACGTCGGGCCTGGCGCCCGACCCGTCGGTGCTGGTGCTGCTCAATCGCCAGCCCGAGTTCACCACCCCGGTGTGGGACTACCTGGCCATGCTGGACGACGCCGAGCGCGTGCAGGACGGCCGCGCGGCCTTTGCCAAGTGGCAGGACACGCTGCAGAAAATAGAGCAGCAGACGGGCGTGCCGGCCGCCATCGTCACCGGCGTGTGGGGCGTGGAGAGCAACTTCGGCCAGAACCTGGGCGGGCGCCCGCTGGTGCAGTCGCTGGCCACGCTGTCGTGCTTTGGCCGGCGCCAGAGCTACTTTCGCGGCGAGTTCGCCGCCGCGCTGCGCATCCTGCAGGAAGGCCACATCCCGGCCGACAAGCTGACCGGCTCCTGGGCCGGCGCCTTCGGGCAGACGCAGTTCATGCCCAGCACCTTCTTCGCCAACGCGGTCGATTTCGACGGCGACGGCCGGCGCGACATCGTGGACAGCGTGCCCGACGCGCTGGCGTCCACCGCCAAGTTCCTGCAAAACGCCGGCTGGCGGCCCGGCCAGCCCTGGGGCTTCGAGGTGCGCCTGCCCCAAGGCTTCGACACCTCGGGCGCCAGCCGCAAGGCGAAGCAGCCCATCGCCGCCTGGCGCCGCGCCGGCCTGACGCTGGCGAGCGGCCAGCCGCTGCCCGACGACTTGCCCAGCGCCGGCCTGATGATTCCGGCCGCCGGTGGGCCGGCCTTTCTGGTCGGCCGCAACTTCGACGCGCTGTATCGCTACAACGCCAGCGAAAACTACGCCCTGGCCATTGCCCACCTGGCCGACTTGATCGCCGACCCGGCGGCGCCGATCGCCTTCGTCACGCCCTGGCCGACCGACGACCCCGGCCTGTCGCGCGCCGAAAACCGCGAACTGCAAACCCTGCTGCTGGCCCGCGGCCACGACATCGGCAGCGCCGACGGCCTGATCGGTGCCAAGACGCGCGAGGCCATCCAGGCCGAGCAGCAGCGCCTGGGCATGAAGGCCGACGGACGCGCGGGGCAGAAGCTGCTGGCGGCGCTGCGAAGGCGTGAATGAATCCAGAGCTCCCGAAAGGATCGCCAAAACGCGTCCGATCAAGGCGCAAAGCGCAGGCGTAACTCGGGCTACGGCGAGCATTTGCAACGCGGAGCGGGCGGGTTTTGGCGACCGAGGCGGGCATGAGGGGTTCGTTCACAGCTTCTCAGCCCAGCAGCCACAGCAGCGCGCTGATGCTGAAAAAGGACGCCATCGTGGTGCCCAGCAGCGCGGCGGCGGCCAGCCCCTCCTGGCCATGGCGAGCGGCCAGGATGGGGTAGATGCTGAACATGGGACAGGCGGTGCTCAGGATGACCCCGGTGCGCAGCGTCGGCTCGTGCAGAGGCAGGCCCAGCGCGCCCGCCAGCGCCAGCACGCCGACCGTCAGCAGCGGATGGGCGATCAGCTTGCCGGCCGCAATGCGCGCCACCGGCCGGCCCATGCCCTGCAGCCGCAAGCCGGCCAGCGAGCCGCCGATGACGAACAGCGACAGCGCCGCGCTGGCCTGCGCCAGCAGACCCACCGTGCGCTCGACCGGTGTGGGCAGCCGGAGCCCGAGCAGCGCCGCCAGCAGCCCCGCCGCCAGGCCCAGCACCAGCGGGTTGCGCCACAGCCCGGCGGCGGCGGCGCGCAGCACGGCACGCCAGTGGCGTCCGCCGTCGGCGCTGTCGGCCAGCGCCAGCAGCAGCGGGATCAAGAGCAGGTTCTCGACCAGCATGTTCAGGCCCAGGATCACCGCCGCGCTGGGGCCGCCCAGCACCAGCAGGTTGATCGGGTAGCCGACAAAGCCGCTGTTGGGGCAGCTCATGCCCATGGTCTGCACCACGCCGGCCAGCGGCGGCTGGCGCGCCACGCGCCGCGTCCACGCCAGGCCCAGCGCCATGGTCGCCAGGCCGCCCAGGGCATACACGCCGATATAGCGCCATTCCAGCAGGTCACCCACGGGCCGCTTGCCCACCGCGTCGAACAGCAGCGCCGGCAGCGCGATGTAGAGCACGAACTGGCCCAGCACGCGCATGTCGCCGCGCTCGAACAGCCCGGCGCGCGTGGCCAGCCAGCCCAGCGCGATGCACAGGTAGATCGGGCCGGTGATGCTCAGGATGTCGGACACGGCAGCTGCGCGCTCAGCGTTGGCGCGCGGCCAGCAGCGCGTCGGCATAGTCCTGCCAGCGCGCGCCCGGGGCCAAGTCCTGGAACACGCCGGCGCGCGCCTGCTCGGCCACCCACTGCTGCTTGGCGGCAATGGCGGCGGCCATCAGCGGCTCGAAGCCGGCCTCCTGCACGGTGCGCGCCGCCTCGCGCATTTCCTCGGCGCGGCGCTGGCCGTGCTGCGCCACGCGGCTGAAGAAGTAGGCGCCCTGCGCGCCCCAGTCGATGCCGGGAAAGGTCTCTTGCAGCGTGGGTAGAACGTGGTCCTCGACCCCGTAGGCGCGCGCCGCGCTATAGCTCTCGATCACCAGCGCCTCCAGCCCCTTGATCATGACGCTGCGGCACATCTTGATGGCGCTGGCCACGCCCAGTTGCTCGCTCACCGCCCGGGTGTCCATGCCCCAGCCGTTCAGCCGCCCCGCCAGTTCGGCCGCCTGCGCGCCGCCCAGCAGCATGGGCACGCGGATGCCGTAGGGCGGCACCGAGGTCATCACGCCGGCCTCGACGTAGTGCGCGCCGGCGCCGTCGAGGTGCTGCGCGCACTGCCGCTTGGTGCCGGGCGAGGCGGAGTTCAGGTCCAGAAACAGCGCGCCGGGCCGGACGTGGCGCGCCGCTTCCTCGGCCACCGCCAGCGTGGCCGAGGCGGTGACGGCCGAGATGACCAGGTCGCTGGCCGCGCACAGCGCCGGCGCCGAATCGTGCGCCTGCACCCCGGCCTGCGCGGCATGTCGGCGTTCGGCCGTCGCCGTCTCGGGACGCGCGAACTTCAGGTCCCAGGCGCCGACACCGGCGACACCCGGCTGGCCCAGCAGGCCGGCGGCGAAGATCTTGCCCACCTCGCCGTAGCCGACGAGGCCGATTCGCAGCGCTTCAGGCATGGCGGATACTCCTTTTTTGATAGCTTTTCGCGCCCGTTGGACAAGGGCTACAGGCCAATTTGGCTTGAAATCCTACTTGCGCTCGATCTTGGCCTTGGCGATCACCTCGCCCCAGCGCTGGATGTCGCCGGCCAGCATGGCCAGCGCGTCCTTGGGCGAGCCGGGGTGCGGATCGAGGTTGAGCGCCTCCAGCTTGGCGCGCACCTCGGCATCCTTCAGCGCGGCGTTGACGGCCTGGTTGAGCTGCTCGATCACCGCCCCCGGCGTGCCGGCGGGCACCGCCAGGCCGTTCCACGAGGCGGCGTTCAGGCCCTTCACGCCCGCCTCCTGCGCGGTCGGCACGTCGGGCAACAGGCGCGAGCGCCGGGCGCCGGTCACGGCCAGCGGCTGCAGCACCTGGCCCTGGATCTGCGTCAGCAGCGGGCTCAGGATGTCCAGCCCGGCCTGGATCTGGTCGCCACGGATGGCGGCAATCACGTCGGGCGTGGCATTGAAGGGCACCACCTGCAGGTCCAGCCCGGCGGCGCTCTTGAACAGCTCGGCCGCCAGGTTTTGCGTGGTGCCGATGTTGGGCGTGCCGATGTTCAGCTTGCCGGGGTTCTTGCGGCCGTAGTCGATGAGGTCGCCCAGTGTCCGAAAAGCGCCGCCCGCCTTGCTGACGATGACCAGATCGAACGTGGCCAGCGGCGCCACCGGCGTGAAGGCCTTGAGCGTGTCGTAGGGCAGCGACCTGAACAGGGCCTGGCTGACGGCGGTGCCGCTGGAAATCAGCAGCAGCGTGTGGCCGTCGGGCGCGGCCGCCGCCACCGCCTGGCCGGCGATCACGCCGCCGGCGCCGGGCTTGTTCTCGACCACCACCGGCTGGCCCAGGGCGCGCGCCATGTGCTCGCCCACGGCGCGCGCGGTGATGTCGGCCGCGCCGCCGGGCGCGTTGGGCACGACGATGCGGATCGGCCGGGAGGGAAAGGCCGCCGCCTGCGCCGCGCCCAGCGGGACGGCGGCGGCAGCCAGGGTCAGGAAATCACGGCGTTACATGGATGGGTTCTCCGACAGGTGCAGGGACAGGAAGGTGGCGGTTGGGCGGCGTGGGGGCAGTCTATCGGGCTGGCGCGGACCGCGGCGCGGCGGGCCCGTCAGGAATCGGCTGAATACGTGTTTTCCCTAGGAAAAATACTGCCTCAAGCGCTTGAATTTAATTATTCAACATAAATAATAAACGCATTGGAGAGCATTGATGTCGAGCAAGCCACAAGACCTTTCGGTCCACTTCGCTGGCGCCAGCCAGCAGATCGCCGTCGTGCGCCTGACGCGCGGCGCCAAGCGCAACGCCCTGTCCGACGGCCTGGTCGCCGGGCTGCGCGACGCCTTCCAGAACCTGCCCGCCACCGTGCGCGCCGCCGTGCTGACCGGCGACGGCGAGCACTTCTGCGCCGGGCTGGATCTGTCGGAGCTGAAGGAGCGCGACGCCGGCGCCGGCCTGCACCATTCGCGCGGCTGGCACGTGGCGCTGGACGCGATCCAGTACGGCCCGGTGCCGGTGGTGGCCGCGCTGCACGGCGCCGTCGTCGGCGGCGGGCTGGAGCTGGCGGCCAGCGCCCACATCCGCGTGGCCGACGTCAGCACCTTCTACGCCCTGCCCGAGGGCTCGCGCGGCATCTTCGTGGGCGGTGGCGGCGCGGTGCGCATCCCCAAGCTGATCGGGGTGGCACGCATGACCGACATGATGCTCACCGGCCGCGTCTACAACGCCGAGGACGGCGAGCGCATCGGCCTGGCGCAATACCTGGTGCCGGTCGGCACCGCCTTCGACAAGGCCATGGAGCTGGCCGAGCGCATCGCCGGCAACGCGCCGCTGACCAACTACGCGCTGATGCACGCGCTGCCGCGCATTGCCGAGCAGCCGGCCGACCACGGCCTGATGACCGAGGCGCTGATGGCCGCCATCGCGCAATCGGCGCCCGAGGCCAAGCAGCGCATGCACGATTTCCTGTCCGGCAAGGCCGGCACCAAGGTCAAGAAGGCCTGAGCGCTTGTCTGGCAAGCGCAACCAGCTATCAATAAAAGAGCACGGAGACAAGCCCATGACCGCGCAGGCCATCGCCGCCTCGGCCCCGCCCCGCTACCGCCCGCTGCGCTTTGGCGTCACCCGCGCGCTGACGCGCGCCGGCGCCGGTGGCGTGCAATACCTCAGCGCCGACCAGCCCCTGCAGGCCTATGACGCGCGCATGTCCGACCGCCTGGCGCACTGGGCGCGCAGCACGCCCGACGTGTCCTTCATGGCCCAGCGGGCGCGCCGGGCCGACGGCAGCCTGGGCGACTGGCGCCACCTGAGCTATGCGCAGGCGCTGGATGCCGCGCGCCGCATCGGCCAGGCCCTGCTCGACCGCGGCCTGTCGGCCGAGCGGCCGGTGCTGATCCTGAGCGAGAACAGCCTGGACCACGCGCTGCTGGCGCTGGGCTGCCTGTGGGCGGGCGTGCCCTGGTGCCCGGCCTCGCCGGCCTACTCCATCGTCAGCCAGGATTTCGGCAAGCTGCGCCACGTCATCCAGACACTCACGCCCGGCCTGATCTGGGCCGAGGACGGCGCGCGCTACGGCCGGGCCATCGCCGCCGCTGCGCCAGCGGACGCCGAGATCGTGCTCTCGCGCAACGCGGACGCCGCGGCCCTGCAGGGCCGCGCCAGCACGCCGCTGGCCGCGCTGCTGGCCACCGCGCCCACGCCCCAGGTGGATGCGGCGCAGGCTGCCACGGAGCCCGACACCATCGTCAAATTCCTGTTCACCAGCGGTTCGACCAAGCTGCCCAAGGCGGTCATCAACACCCATCGCATGTGGTGCGCCAACCAGCAGCAGATGCGCCAGTCCATGCCCACGCTGCAGCAGGAAAAGCCCATCCTGGTGGACTGGTTGCCCTGGAACCACACTTTCGGCGGCAACCACAACGTGGGCATGGTGCTGGCCAACGGCGGCACGCTGTACATCGACGAAGGCCGGCCCACGCCGGCACTGGTGGACGAGACGCTGCGCAACCTGCGCGAGATCGCGCCCACGCTGTACTTCAACGTGCCGACGGGCTTCGACGCCATCGCCAGCGCCATGAAGACCGACGACGCGCTGCGCCGCAACTTCCTCTCGCGCGTGAAGATGTTCTTCTACGCCGGCGCCTCGCTGGCCCAGCCGGTGTGGGATTCGCTGTTCGAGAGCGCCGAGCGCGAGCTGGGCGAGCGCGTGGTGATGACCTGCGGCTTCGGCATGACCGAGTCCTCGCCCTACGGCCTGTTCCCCACCAGCCCCGACATCCAGGCCGGCGACCTGGGCCTGCCCACGCCGGCCATGGAATGCAAGCTGGTGCCGGCCGAAGGCAAGCTGGAGCTGCGCTACCGCGGCCCCAACATCACGCCCGGCTACTGGCGCGCGCCCGAAGCGACGGCCGAAGCCTTCGACGGCGAGGGCTTTTTCTGCACCGGCGACGCCGTGCGGTGGATCGACGACGCCGACCCGAACCGCGGACTGCGCTTCGACGGCCGCATCGCCGAAGACTTCAAGCTGGCCACCGGCACCTTCGTCAGCGTCGGGCCGCTGCGCGCCCGCGTGATCGCCGGCGGTGCGCCCTTCATCCAGGACGTGGTGCTCACGGGTTTGAACCGCAGCGAGATCGGCGCGCTGGTGTTCCCCACCCCCGCCGTGCGCTCGCTGGCGGGGCTGCCAGCCGATGCGCCCTTGGCCGAGGTGCTGCGCCACCCCGCCGTGCGCGCCCGCTTCCAGAGCCTGGTGACCGACCTGTCGCTGACGGCCACCGGCAGCGCCAACCGCGTGGCGCGCCTGCTGCTGCTGGCCGAGCCGCCCTCGATCGACAAGGGCGAAGTGACCGACAAGGGCTCGATCAACCAGCGCGCGGTGCTCAAGGAGCGCGACGCGCTGGTGCAGGCGCTGTACGACGAGACGCCCGGGGCTGACGTGATCAAGCCGGGGGCCACGTCGTGAGCCGCGCCAGTATGACTCCCTCCCCCGCTGGGGAGGGTTGGGGTGGGGCCGCCCGGCGCCCCAACCGTCGCCAGCCCCCATCCCTGCCTTCCCCCAACGGGGGAAGGAGAAAAACCCGCGCCTTGAAAGGAGTTGACCATGGCTGCCAAAGGATTCTTCACCGCCTTCCACGACGTCTGGATGCTGGACAGCGTGCGCACCCCCATGGTCGACTACTGCGGCGCACTGGGCCATGTCTCGCCCACCGACCTGGGCATCAAGGCCGCGCGCGAGGCGCTCAAGCGCGCCGGCGTCGCGCCCAGCGACATCGGCTCCGTCGTCACCGGCAACATGGCGCCGGGCGATTTCGACCAGTTCTTCCTGCCGCGCCACATCGGCCTGTACGCCGGCGTGCCGGTGGAGGTGCCGGCCATCATGGCGCAGCGCATCTGCGGCACCGGCTTCGAGCTGTTTCGCCAGGCCGGCGAGCACGTGCAGGGCGGCGCCTGCGAGGCGGCGCTGGTGGTCGGCACCGAGAGCATGACGCGCAATCCGATCGCCGCGTTCGAGCACCGCAGCGGCTTCAAGCTGGGCGCGCCCGTGGGCTTCAAGGACTACATGTGGGAGGCGCTCAAGGACCCGGCCCCCGGCATCAACATGATCCAGACGGCCGAGAACCTGGCCAAGAAATACGGCATCACGCGCGAGCAGGTGGATGAATTTGCCGCCGCCTCGTTCGCCCGTGCCGTGGCGGCGCAGCAAAGCGGCTTCCTGGCCGGCGAGATCGTGCCCGTCGTCACCGAGAAATTCGAGCTCGACGGCTACAAGCCGCGCGGCATCCGGTTGCAGGGCAAGACCACCGAAGTGGCGCTGGACACGCACCCGCGCCCTTCGCCCATCGAGGTGCTGGCCAAGCTGCGCCCGGTGTTCGAGGGCGGCGTGCAGACCGGCGGCAACTCCTCGGCCCTGGTCGACGCCGCCGCCGCCTCCGTGGTGGCCTCGGGCACCTACGCGAAGACCCATGGCAAGCAACCGCTGGCCCGCATCGTCGGCGCCGCGGCCGTGGGCGTGCCGCCCGAGATCATGGGCATCGGCCCGGCGCCCGCCATCCGCCTGCTGCTGGAGCGCACGGGCCTCAAGCTGTCGGACATCGGCCGCATCGAGATCAACGAGGCGCAGGGCGCGCAGACGCTGGCCGTGGCCAGGGAGCTGGGGTTGGACCTGGACAAGCTCAACGTCAACGGCGGCGCCATCGCGCTGGGCCACCCGCTGGCGGCCACCGGCGTGCGCCTGACGATCACCGTCGCACGCGAGATGCAGCGCGCGGGCGTCAAGTACGGCATCAGCTCGGCCTGCGTCGGCGGCGGCCAGGGCATGGCCCTGCTGCTGGAGAACCCGGCGGTTTGAGACGCTGGACATGAATACCGGACGCAGAGGACGCGAAGATGACGCAGAGGACGCAAAAAAGAAGACCAAAAAAGGTTTCTTCTGCGTCCTTTGCGAATCCTTTGCGTCCTCTGCGTCCGGCTGTTTTATGAATCAAATATGGCCCTAGTGCTCATGCATCAAGCGCGAGCAGCTATTCATTCAATAGTAAGGAGCACGACATGAAGATCCAAGGACAAGCGGCGCTCGTCACCGGTGGTGGCTCGGGTTTGGGTGAAGCGACGGCGCGCGAGCTGGCGCGGCTGGGCGCCAAGGTGGCGGTGCTGGACGTCAACCTGGCGCAGGCGCAAAAGGTGGCAGCCGACATCGGCGGCCTGGCCATCCAGGCCGACGTGACCAGCGCCGAAGGCATGCAGTCGGCCATAGCCCAAGCTGCCGCCGCCCACGGCCCGGCGCGCATCCTGATGCAGATCGCCGGCATCGGCAGTGCCAGGCGCGTGGTCGGCAAGGACGGCAACGCGGCGCCGCTGGAGGATTTCATCAAGGTCGTCAACGTCAACCTGATCGGCACCTACAACGCCGCGCGCCTGTTTGCCGCCGCCGCTGCCCGCCTGGAGCCTTTGGCCGACGGCGAGCGCGGCGCCATGGTGTTCACCGCCAGCGTGGCCGCCTTCGACGGCCAGGTCGGCCAGCAGGCGTATTCCGCCAGCAAGGGCGGCGTGGTCGGCATGACGCTGCCGATGGCGCGCGACCTGGCGCAGCACGGCATCCGCGTGTGCACGATCGCGCCGGGCCTGTTTTCCACCCCGCTGATGAAGACGCTGCCCGAGCCCGTGCAGCAGTCGCTCGCGGCGTCGATCCCCTTCCCGCCGCGCCTGGGCAAGCCCAGCGAATTCGCCGAGCTGGCCTGCCACATCGTCAGCAACGGCCACCTGAACGGCGAAGTGATCCGCCTGGACGGCGCGCTGCGCATGGCCCCGCGCTGAACACGCCATGAGCAAGACCACCATCTACGAAGTCAAGGTGATGTTCGGCGACTGCGACCCGGCGGGCATCGTCTTCTTTCCCAATTTCAGCAAGTGGATGGACGCCTCGTCGCTGGACTTCTTCCTGCAGTGCGGCGTGCCGCCCTGGCGCGAGCTGAAGGCCTCGCACGGCATCATCGGCACGCCGCTGCTGGAAATCCACACCAAATTCATGCGCCCGGCCACCTACGGCGACGTGCTGCAGGTGCACACCAGCATCGAAAGCTGGGCCGCCAAGACCTTCGTGCAAAAACACGTGGTGATGAAAGGCGACGTGGTGCTGTGCGAAGGCCGCGAGACGCGGGCATTCTGCGTCCACCCCGAGGGCGGGAGGCTGCAGGCGATCCCGGTGCCCGACTTCATCAAGGACAAGTGCCGCTGAGCTTGCCCATCATCTGCTCCCCATCAACCGATTTTTCAACGCGCCAACCAGGAGACAAACCCCCATGAAAGCCCCTGCAATCAAGGCCCTCGTGGCCGCCGCCGCCCTCGCCGCCTGCGGCACGGCGCTGGCCGACATCACCATCGGCGTCGTCGCGCCGCTCACCGGCCCGGCCTCGGGGCTGGGCATTCCGGTCGGCAACGAGGTCAAGCTGTGGCCCAAGGAAATCGCGGGCGAAAAGCTCAACGTGATCGTGATGGACGACGCCACCGATCCGACCCAGGGCGTGACGAACGCCAAGCGCTTCGTGGCGCAAGACAAGGTGGACATCATCATGGGCTCGGTCGCCACGCCGGTGGCGGCTGCCATCGCCCAGGTCGCCACCGAGTCGCAGACGCCGCAGCTGGCCTGGTCACCAGTGGCGCTGCCGCCGGGCAAGGACCACTGGGTGTTCCGCCTGCCGCAGTCCAACGCCGTGATGGGCTACGCGGTGCTGGAGCACATGAAGAAGCACGGCATCAAGTCGGTGGGCTTTCTGGGCTACAGCGACGCCTACGGCGAGACCTGGCTGACCGATTTCAAGCCGCAAGCCGAAAAGGCGGGCATCAAGTTCGGCCCGGCCGAGCGCTTTGCCCGCGCCGACACCAGCGTCACGGGCCAGGCGCTCAAGCTGGTGGCGGCCAACCCCGACGCGATCCTGGTCGTGGCCTCCGGCAGCGGCGCCGCCATGCCCGAGATGGCGCTGCGCGAGCGCGGCTACAAGGGCAAGATCTACCAGACCCACGCCGCCGCCACGCGCGACCTGATCCGCGTGGGCGGCAAGCAGGTCGAGGGCACCTTCGTGGTCTCGGGCCCCGCCGTGCTGGCCGAGCAGCTGCCCGACTCGCACCCCTCCAAGCAGGAAGCCATCAAGTTCGTGCAGCAGTATGAAAAGGCCTACGGCCCCGGCTCGCGCAACCAGTTCGCCGGCCACGCGTACGACTCGATCCTCGTGATGGAGAAGGCCGTGCCGATTGCCCTGAAAACGGCCAAGCCCGGCACGCCCGAGTTTCGCGCCGCGCTGCGCGATGCCTTCGAGCACATCGGCCGCACCGTGCTGGCGCACGGCGTGCTGAACTGGACGGCGCAGGACCACTGGGGCTACACCAACGACACCGGCGTGATGATGAAGGTGGTGGACGGTCAGTTCAAGGTCGAGTGAGGCCCGCGCGGGCGGGTGCCGGGGCTTGTGCGATCATCGCCCCGCCCCTGCCCCGCCCGCGCCCAGAAGTGACTCCCGCCGCCCCGCCACCTGCCCCCGCCCTCACCGCCGTGGAGACGGTGGACGCCCGCTTCCTGCAGTCCCTGGTGGGCTTCAACGCCCGCATGGCGGCGCTGAAGATCATTGGCCAGTTCGTACCGCGCATGGCGGGCTTTGGCCTGCGGGTGGTGGATTTTTCCGTTCTGTCGCTCATTCACCACAACCCGGGCATCACCTCGCGCCAGCTGTGCGATGCCCTCAACCTGCTGCCGCCCAACCTGGTGGGCAAAATCGGCGCGCTGGAGCGCCGGGGCCTGGTGCAGCGGCGCCCCCATCCGCTGGACGGACGGGCGCAAAGCCTGCTGCTGACGGCCCAGGGCCAGGCCCTGATGCAGGAAGCCGAAGCCGCCGCCTCCCAGCTCGAAATCGAGGCCTCGCAGCCCCTGAGCGCCGCCGAACGGCGCACCCTGAACCGCCTGCTGCAGAAGATTCACCAGGCCTAGGGGATTACCCGGGCCCCACCCCGAGGGTTCTGGATTTTGTAGCGGCCAGCCCACGCCCGTTCGCCCTCAGGAGCTATGAAACTGCTAGCGTGCTACAGATTTGCGATATAGTCTCTAGAGCCTGCTCAATGTCTTTTCATGGTACCCGTTGCCTCGCAAAGGCAGTGGCTGCAAGGCGCAAACCGCAGACGGGCTGATTGCCCGGCGAGGATTTGCAACGCCGCAGACGCTGCCTTTGCGAGGCAACCCGAAGGGCAAGGCAGCCAACGGCCGCACTCGTGCGCACCTTGACCAGGCCACCAGCCTGGTCTGCGGCGTGCGCCTTGATTGCAGCCATTGGCCGCCTTGCGGGCGCCATGAAAAGGCATTGAGCAGGCTCTTAACGCATCCAGCGAACCCGAGGAGAAGCCCGACATGAGCTCGAAAGAAAATTCCGCCACCAGCCAGCTGCTGGCGCTGCTTGAGGCGCGCTACGCCATCCGTGTGCTGTGGGCGCTGCGCGACGGCCATCCCCAGACCTTTCGCCTGCTGCAAGACAGCGTGGGTGGCATCACCCCCAACACCCTCAACACCCGCCTGAAGGAGCTGCGTGCGGCCAACCTGGTCACCCACGGCTCGGACGGCTACAGCCTCACGCCCAGCGGCGCCGACCTGACCAAGCGCCTGTCTGACCTGCAGGCCTTTGCCACCAAGTGGGTGGCCGCGCAGTGCAAGAAAAAGTGAACGCGCCGGCCATGAGCTCCGCCCTGCAGATCACCGATACCCGCCCCGGCGACGGCGCCGAAGCGCGCCGCGGCCAGACCGTGACCGTGCACTACACCGGCTGGCTGCATGAAAACGGCCAGCCCGGCGCCAAATTCGACTCCAGCCATGACCGGGGCGACCCCTTTGTCTTTCCCCTGGGCGCCGGCATGGTCATTCGCGGCTGGGACGAAGGCTTGGCCGGCATGCGGGTGGGCGGCACCCGCACCCTGATCATCCCGCCCGAGCTGGGCTACGGCGCGCGCGGCGCCGGCGGCGTGATCCCGCCCGGCGCCACGCTCAAATTCGACATCGAGCTGCTGGGCGTCACCGACTGATCGGGCGCCTGGCCCGCCGCAAAACGCTCCGCCGGGAGCGTTTTTGCATTCACGGCGGGCCGATTCGGCCCGTTGCGCGCCGCAAAGCCGCCATTTGTCGCCGATGCGCCCTTGAAGCGCCGGCTTCGGCACCCATGTGCAAGGCATTCACCGATTTTTCTGGCTTCACACCGTTTTTCCGAGCATGTCCGATCCCAACCCCAAGCCCGCCGGCACGCCCCGCCTCACCCCCGCCTTTGATACCCCCATGAGCCCCGAGGAAATCGAGGCCGCTGCAGCGGCCGATGCCGCCGACTCGCTGGCCCAGGAGGAAAACATGCAGGCCGAGCTGACGGCCCTGCAGGCCAAGGTGGCCGACCTGGTGGACCAGGCCATGCGTGCCCAGGCCGAGGCGCAAAACGCCCGCCGCCGCGCCGACGAGGAAGTGGCCAAGGTGCGCAAATTTGCCGTCGAATCCTTTGCCGAAAGCCTGCTGGCCGTGGTCGACAGCCTGGAAGCCGCCCTGAAGGTGGAAAACGCCAGTGCCGAGCAGCTGCTGGAAGGCACCCAGGCCACCCACCGCCAGCTCATGAGCGTGCTGGAGCGCAACAAGGTGACCGAAGTCAATCCCGCACCGGGCGCCCGGTTCGACCCCACGCGCGAGCAAGCCATTGCCATGGTGCCGGCCGATCAGGAGGCCAACACCGTGGTCAGCGTGCTGCAAAAGGGCTATGTGATCGCCGATCGCGTGCTGCGCCCGGCCATGGTCACCGTCGCCGCGCCGAAATGAGGCCCCCACGCTCCCCCGCTGCGCAAGGTGCGCTGCCTCCCGAGGGGGCTTTTTTTGCCTTGGGACGGCCCAGCGGCAAAACACTCCCATCGCAAACGCAGACTTGAAATAGCTGTCGCCAGCCACACCTTCATTCACATCTGAATATCCATCTTTCGCGGAGAACCAACATGGGAAAAATCATCGGCATTGACCTGGGCACCACCAACAGCTGCGTGTCCATCATGGAAGGCAACGCCACCAAGGTGATCGAGAACGCCGAGGGTGCGCGTACTACGCCGTCCATCGTCGCCTACCAGGACGACGGCGAGGTGCTGGTCGGTGCGCCAGCCAAGCGCCAGGCGGTCACCAACCCCAAGAAGAACACCATCACGCCAAGCGCCTGATCGGCCGCAAGTTCGACGAAGGAAGTGCAAGGACATCGGCCTGATGCCGTTCCAGATCATCAAGGCCGACAACGGCGACGCCTGGGTCGAGGTGCGCGGACAGAAGCTGGCCCCGCGCAGATCAGCGCCGAAGTGCTGCGCAAAATGAAAAAACCGCCGAGGACCTGGGCGAGCCCGTGATGAACCGAAGCGGTCATCACCGTGCCGGCCTATTTCAACGACAGCCAGCGCCAGGCCACCAAGGACGCCGGCCGCATCGCCGGCCTGGACGTCAAACGCATCATCAACGAGCCACCGCGGCGGCCTGGCCTTCGGCCTGGACAAACAGGACAAGGGCGACCGCAAGGTCGCCGTCTATGACCTGGGAAGTGGCACCTTCGACGTCTCCATCGTCGAGATCGCCGACGTCGACGGCGAAAAGCAGTTCGAGGTGCTGGCCACAAACGGCGACACCTTCCTGGGCGGCGAGGACTTCGACCGCCGCATCATCGACTACGTCATCGCCGAGTTCAAGAAGGAGCAAGGCGTCGACCTGTCCAAGGACGTGCTGGCCCTGCAGCGCCTGAAGGAAGCCGCCGAGAAGGCCAAGATCGAGCTGTCCTCCAGCCAGGCCACCGACATCAACCTGCCGTACATCACGGCCGACGCATCGGGCCCCAAGCACCTGAACATCAAGCTCACGCGCGCCAAGCTGGAGGCCCTGGTCGAGGACCTGATCGCGCGCTCCATCGAGCCCTGCCGCACCGCCATCAAGGACGCCGGCATCGCCGTGGGCGACATCCATGACGTGATTCTGGTGGGCGGCATGACGCGCATGCCCAAGGTGCAGGACACCGTGAAGGAGTTCTTCGGCAAGGAGCCGCGCAAGGACGTCAAGCACGACGGGCGTCGCCGTGGGCGCCGCCATCCAGGGGCAGGTGCTCGGTGGCGACCGCAAGGACGTGCTGCTGCTGGACGTCACCCTTGTCTCTGGGCATCGGAACCCTGGGCGTCATGACCAAAGATGATCACCGTACGTCATCCCGACCAAGTTTGCCCAGGCCTTCTCCACCGCCGACGACAACCAGCCGGCGGTGACGATCAGGATGTTCGGGGGCGAGCGCGAGATGGCCAGCGGCAACAAGGCGCTGGGCGAGTTCAGCCTCGAGGGCATTCCGCCCGCGCCGCGCAACCGCTGCCTCCAGATCGAGCGAACCTTCGACATCGACGCCAACGGCATCCTGCACGTGTCGGCCAAGGACAAGGGCACGGGCAAGGAAAACAAGATCACCATCAAGGCCAACTCGGGCCTGTCCGAGTCCGAGATCCAGCAGATGGTCAAGGACGCGGAATTGAACGCTGCCGAGGACCACAAGAAGCTGGAGCTGGTGCAGGCGCGCAACCAGGGCGACGCCATGGTGCACAGCGTGCGCAAATCGCTCGCCGAGCACGGCGACAAGCTGGACGCGACCGAAAAGAGCCAGATCGAAGCCGCCATCAAGGAACTGGAAGACGCCCTCAAGGGCGACGACAAGGCCGCGATGGACAGCAAGACCGAAGCCTTGATGTCGGCCAGCCAGAAGCTGGGCGAGAAGATGTACGCCGACGCCCAGGCCGCCGCGCAGGCTGCCGGCACCGCGGGTGCGGCGCCTGGTGGCGCGCAGGCCTCGGCCCCGGCCGACGACAACGTGGTCGATGCCGAAGTCAAGGAAGTCAAGAAGGACTGATCCGCCACGACTTCGCGCCGCGCGTGGCCTGTTCAGGGCTGCGCGCGGCGTTCCCGTTTGAAAGCCGAGCGCAGCAGCTGAACCATGTCCAAACGTGATTACTACGAAGTCCTCGGGGTGCCCAAGAACGCATCCGACGACGAAATCAAGAAGGCCTATCGCAAGCTGGCGATGAAGCACCACCCCGACCGCAACCAGGGCGAGGCGGCGGCCACGGCCGAGGCCAAGTTCAAGGAGGCCAAGGAAGCCTACGAGATGCTGTCCGACCCGCAGAAGAAGGCCGCCTATGACCAGTATGGCCATGCGGGCGTGGACCCGAGCATGCGCGGCGGGCAGGAGGGCTTTGGCGGCTTTGCCGAGGCCTTTGGCGACATCTTCGGCGACATCTTCGGCGGCGGCCGCGCCGGCGGCGGCGGGCGCGGGGGACGACAGGTGTATCGCGGTGCCGACCTCAGCTACGCCATGGAGATCACGCTGGAAGAGGCGGCGGCGGGCAAGCAGGCGCAAATCCGCATCCCGAGCTGGGACGACTGCGGCACCTGCCACGGCAGCGGCGCCAAGCCCGGCACCAGTGCCAAGACCTGCACCACCTGCAATGGCCAGGGCGTGGTGCAGATGCGCCAGGGCTTCTTCAGCGTGCAGCAGACCTGCCCGCACTGCCGCGGCACGGGCAAGATCATTCCGGAGCCCTGCACCAGCTGCCACGGCCAGGGCAAGATCAAGACCCAGAAGACGCTGGAGGTGCAGATTCCCGCCGGCATCGACGACGGCATGCGCATCCGCTCCACTGGCAATGGCGAGCCGGGCAGCAACGGCGGGCCGCCCGGCGACCTGTTCATCGAGATCCGCATCAAGAAGCACGAGATCTTCGAGCGCGACGGCGACGACCTGCACTGCGTGGTGCCGATCGGCTTTGCCGCGGCCGCGCTGGGCGGCGAGATCGAGGTGCCCACGCTGGGCGGCAAGGCAGCCATCGAAATCCCCGAGGGCACGCAGGCCGGCAAGCAGTTTCGCCTGCGCGGCAAGGGCGTCAAGGGCGTGCGTTCCTCCTATCCGGGCGACCTGTACTGCCACATCAGTGTCGAGACCCCGGTCAAGCTCACCGAGCACCAGCGCAAGCTCCTCAAGGAATTCGATGAATCGCTGAAAAAAGGCGGTGCCAAGCACTCACCCAGCACCGAGAGCTGGACCGACAAGGTACGCAACTTCTTCAGCGCGTGATGCCCCGGTTTAGGGCAACGCTGAACAGGTCCCCTGCGCGCCGCGCATCCCCGCTTTGGGCGGTCTGCGGCGTTGCAAATCCTCGCGATAGCTACGGCTATCGCTGTGGTTTGCGCCTGGCAGCCCATCCCAAATCAGGGCGCGCGCCATCGCAGAGACTTGTTCAGCGTTGCCTTAAGGCCGGCTTCAGTTGGCCGGTCCACGATCGGTGCGCATGATGGCTCATGCTGCGCCCAACGCCGGCGCCCGCTCCCGTGTGCCGCCTGCGGGCGGCACGCACCCGCTGACCGTGATGCTGTGGGCGGCGCTGTGGATCGCCAGCGTCGCCAACCTGGCCCTGTGGCGTGCACTGTGGCAGCTGCCCGAGCTGGCCAACGGCCGCGGCCTGGCCTTCGGACTGGGCTTCGCGCTCATGATCGCCGTCTGCCACGTGGGCTTGTTCAGCCTCCTGGCCTGGCGCTGGACGCTCAAGCCGGTGCTGACCCTGTTTTTGCTGGCCGCCGCCGCGGGCGCCTACTTCATGCTCAGCTACGGCGTGGTGATCGAGCGCACCATGATGGTCAACGTGCTGCTGACCGACACACGCGAGGCGCGCGAGCTGCTGAGCTGGCGCATGGCCGCCGCCCTGGCGCTGCTGGGCCTGCTGCCCGTGCTGCTGCTGTGGCGCGTGCGCATCCGCTGGCCGGGCGGCTGGCGGCAGGTGCGCGGCAACGCGCTCACGTTCGGGTTGGCCTTCATCGTGCTCGTCGGCACGGGGGGCCTGTTCTTTCAGGACCTGTCGGCCACCATGCGCAACCACACCCAGTTGCGCTACCTCATCAACCCCCTCAACTCGTTTTATGCCCTGGCCATCCTGGGCGAGCAGCCCATCCAGCGCAATGGCGCGGCCGTGCTGCCGCTGGGCCAGGACGCGCACCTGGCACCGTTGGCTGCGGGGGCGCGCCCGCCGCTGGTGCTGCTGGTTGTCGGCGAGACCGCGCGCGCCGACCATTTCGGCCTGAACGGCTATGCACGCGACACCACGCCCGAGCTGGCCCAGCGCGGCGTGCTCAGCCTGCGCAACGCCTGGTCCTGCGGCACCAACACCGCCGCCTCGCTGCCCTGCATGTTCTCGCCGCTGGGGCGCGAGGCCTACGACCATCGCAAGGACAACACCGAGGGCCTGGCCGACGTGCTGCAGCACGCCGGCTACGCCGTGCTGTGGCTGGACAACCAGGCCGGCGGCTGCAAGGGCGTGTGCGACCGCGTGCCCACGGTGGACTTCAAGGCTTTGCAGGCACCCGGCCTGTGCAGCGCCGACGGCGAATGCCTGGACGAGGTGATGCTGCGCGATCTGGACCAGCGCATCGCCCAGCTGCCGTTTGATCGGCGTGCGCGCGGCGTGGTGGTCTTCATGCACCAGATGGGCAGCCACGGCCCGGCCTACTACAAGCGTTCGCCGCCGGCCGACAAGAAATTCGAGCCCGAATGCAAGACCAACGCGCTGCAGCAGTGCACGCGCGGGCAGGTGGTCAACGCCTACGACAACACCATCGTCTACACCGACCACTTCCTGGCCGACAGCATCGACTGGCTGAAGACGCACGAGGCGCACTGGGCGCCGGCCCTGCTCTACCTGTCCGACCACGGCGAGTCGCTGGGCGAGAACAACCTTTACCTGCACGGCCTGCCCTACCGCTTTGCGCCCGACGCACAAAAGCACATCCCCTGGATCTTCTGGCTGTCGCCACAGTTCCAGCAGCAAACCGGCATCACGCTGAAGTGCCTGGCCCCCCTGCGTGACGAGAAGGTGTCGCAGGACAACTACTTTCACACCGTGCTGGGCCTGCTGGGCGTTCAGACCCAGGTGGCCAGCCCGGCGCTGGACCTCACGGCAAGCTGCCGCGGCAAGCACTGATCAAACCTCAAAACTATTAATTTCGTAGCTTCTTGCGCAGGTCCAACAAGGGCTGGAGGCCAATTTCATTCAAAAAGATCGCCCTGGCCCGACAGCGCTCCGGGGCGAAAGCCACTCAGGTCCAGCACGATGCGCTCGCGGTTCAGGGCCAGGCGCCGGCAGGCGCGCTCGAAGCGCTGGCGCAGCAGCTCGGCCCAGATGCCCTGGCCGTGCATGCGCTGGCCCCAGGCGCTGTCGTAGTCGCGGCCCCCACGCAGCTCGCGCACGCGCGCCATCACGCGCTCGGCGCGATCGGGAACGTGTGCCTGCAGCCACTGCTGGAACAGCGCCGACAGCTCCCAGGGCAGGCGCAGCACGGTGTAGAAGGCGCTGCAGGCACCGGCCTCGCGTGCGGCGGCCAGCACCTGCTCCATGTCCTCGTTGACGAACGGAATCTGCGGCGCCACGCTGACACCCACCGGCACGCCCGCCGCGGCCAGCGTGCGCAGGGTGCGCAGGCGCCGGTGCGGCGCGGCGGCGCGCGGCTCGAGGATGCGCGCCAGCCGCGCGTCCAGCGTGGTGAGGGTGACGTAGACCGCCACCAATCCTTGCGCGGCCAATGGCGCCAACAGGTCCAGGTCACGCTCGATGTCGCTGGATTTGGTGACGATCGAAAACGGGTGGCGTGCCCGCGCCAGCAGCTCGACCAGTCCCCGCGTGAGCCGCAGCTCGCGCTCCACCGGCTGGTAGCAGTCGGTGGCCGAGCCGATGTTGATCACCGCCGGCCGGTAGCGCGGCGCGGCCAGTTCGCGCGCCAGCACGGCGGCGATGTTGCGCTTGGCGATGATGCGGGTTTCGAAGTCCAGCCCGGGCGACAGGCCCAGGTAACTGTGCGTGGGCCGCGCAAAGCAGTAGATGCAGCCATGCTCGCAGCCCCGATACGGGTTGACCGAGTAGTCGAAGGCGATGTCGGGCGAATCGTTGGCGCTGATGGCGCTGCGCGCCTCCTCGAAGATCACCAGGGTGGTCGGCGTCGCCGCTGGCGCTTCGCCCGGCGCCAGCGACTCCCAGCCGTCATCGAAGGCCTCGTGCTGGTCCACGGCAAAGCGGTGCGCCATCCGCGTCAAGGCGCCGCGGCCTTTCAGGGGCGTTGCCGCAGGGCCTGGCTCAGGGGTCCGCTCATTGGGTCGGCTGGTGTTCATTGACTGTATTTTTATACAGTTTTCTATTTCCCGTTCCCTGCCTCGCCAAGCCGTCGCCGCTGGGGCAAACTAGGCACACGCGGCACCGACCTCGGTTGGCCCGCCGCGCCCCAAGTCCCACCCGTCTTTCGAGCGCGAGGCCTTCGCCCATGAGCACCGATTCCGCCGCCGCACGGTCCTGTCCCGTCCCGCACGGCGCCCCATCGCCCGCCGCGGCGAGTTGCCCGTTTGACGGTCAGGCCGCGGCCTTCGACCCGTACACCGACGCCTATATGGCCAGCCCGGCCGAGCTGCTGCGCTGGTCGCGCGAGGAGCAGCCGGTGTTCTACAGCCCCCGGCTGGGCTATTGGGTGGTCACACGCTACGAGTCGATCAAGTCCATCTTTCGCGACCCGCTCACGTTCAGCCCCTCGATCGCGCTGGAGTCGACCGAGCCGCCCACAGAAGAAGCGCAGGCGGTGCTTCAGTCCTACGGCTACGCGATGAACCGCACCCTGGTCAACGAGGACGAGCCGGTGCACATGGCGCGCCGGCGCGCGCTGATGGCGCCCTTCACGCCCGACGAACTGCGCCAGCACGAGCCCATGGTCAAGCGCCTGGTGGGCGAGGCCATCGACGGCTTCATCGACGAGGGCGAGGTGGACCTGTTCAAGCGCCTGGCCTGGCACGTGCCGTTCTCGGTGGCGCTGCATTTCCTCGGCATCGACGACGACGAAGACCACGAGAAGATGCACCGCTTCGCCATCGCACACACCAAGAATGCCTTTGGCCGCGCCACGCCCGCCGAGCGCATCGAGGTGGCGCACACGGTGGGCCAGTTCTGGCAGCTGTCGGGCGAGATCCTCGAGAAGATGCGCCGCACGCCCGAGGGCCCGGGCTGGATGCGCTACTCGATCCGCCAGCAGCAGCACCACCCGGACGTGGTGACCGACTCCTACCTGCACTCGATGATGATGGCCATCATCGTGGCCGCGCACGAGACCACCTCGTTTGCCGCCGCCAACACCATCCGCCTCTTGCTCACGCACCGCGGCGTGTGGGACGAGATCTGCGAAGACGCCGCGCTGATCTCGCCCGCCGTCGAGGAATGCCTGCGCTACGACGGGCCGATTGCCTCTTGGCGTCGCCGCGCGCTGCGCGACGTGACGATCGACGGTGTGCCGATTCCTGCCGGCTCGAAGCTGCTGATGGTGGTGCACTCGGGCAACCGCGACGCGCGCCACTTCGCCGACCCGGACTTCTTCGACATTCGCCGCAGCAACGTGATCGATCACCTGTCATTCGGCTATGGCGCGCACCAGTGCCTGGGCAAGAACATCGCGCGCATGGAGCTGCAGGTGATGATCGGCCAGCTGGCGCGCCGCCTGCCCCACATGCAGCTGGTGCCGCAAAAATTCGACTACGTGCACAACCTGGCCTTTCGCGGCCCGCAAAACCTGCGCGTGCGCTGGGATCCGCGGCAAAACCCCGAGCGCCGCGACCCCACGCTGCGCCGCCGGGAGCAGGCCATCCACCTGGGCGGACCGGTGGCGAGCAGCATGGTGCGCAAGCTGCGCGTGGTGTCGGCCGACGTGATCGCCACCGGCCCGGACATCGTGCGCCTGCGGCTGGCGGCGCCCGACGGCGCCGCGCTGCCGAGCTGGACGCCCGGCGCCCACATCGACATCGAGTGCGGCGATACCGGCCTGTCGCGCCAGTATTCGCTGTGCGGCGACCCGCAGGACGGCCGGCAGTGGGAGGTGGCGGTGCTGCGCGACGCGACCAGCCGCGGCGGCTCGCGCTGGATTCATCGCGCTGCCCGCGCCGGCGCCGTGCTGCGCGTGCGCGGGCCGCGCAATCACTTTCATCTTCATGAAGACGGCACGGGCCCGCTGCTGCTGGTGGCCGGCGGCATCGGCATCACGCCCATCATGGCCATGGCGGCGCGCGCCCGCGCACTGGGGCGCGACTACGTTCTGCACTACAGCGGCGCCACGCGCCAGCGCATGGCCTACGTGGCCGAGCTGCAGCGCCTGCACGGCGCGCGCCTGGTGCTGCACGTGAGCGACGAAGACAGTCGCTGCGACCTCAATGCCCTGCTGGCCCAGCCGCATGGGGGCGCCGCCATCTATGCCTGCGGCCCCCAGCGCCTGCTGCAGGGCTTGCAGGACGCCGTGACGCAGGCCGGCTGGCCGGCCGATGCCCTGCACGTCGAACACTTCGAGAACAACGCCCCCCGGCTGAACCCGTCACGCGAACACGCCTTCGAGATCGAGCTGCGCACCGCTGGCCTGACCCTGGCCGTGCCGGCCGACCGCACGGTGCTGGAGGTGCTGCACGCCCACAACATCGACGTTCAAAGCGACTGCGAGGAAGGCCTGTGCGGCACCTGCGAGGTGGGTGTGATCGAAGGGGGCATCGACCACCGCGACAGCGTGCTGAATCCCAGCGAGCGCCAGCGGGGCGAGCGCATGATGAGCTGCTGCTCGCGCGCCCGCAGCGGCCGCCTGGTGCTGGACCTATAGCCGCGCGCCCGCCGGCGTTGATGCAGCGGCGCCGGCCTGGGCCGGCTCCAGCGCCTCGGCGATCGCGTCGTCCACCTTCTCCAGCCAGATGAACTGCAGACGCTCGCGCACCTCGGCCGGGATGTCATCGAAATCGCGCCGGTTGCGCGCCGGCAGCATCACGCGCTTGAGCCCGGCGGCGTCGGCGGCAATGATCTTTTCCTTGATGCCGCCCACCGGCAGCACCAGCCCGCGCAGGCTGATCTCGCCCGTCATGGCGGTGTCGCTGCGCACGCTGCGCCCCGTCAGCAGCGACACCAGCGCGGTGAACATGGCCACGCCGGCACTGGGTCCGTCCTTGGGCGTGGCGCCCGCGGGCACGTGCACGTGGATGTCGATGCGGCCCAGTTGCTTTTCGTCGAGGCCCAGCTCGCTTGCCCGGTGCTTGACGATGGACAGCGCCGCCTGCACGCTCTCGCGCATCACATCACCCAGCTGGCCGGTCAGGATCAGCGAGCCCTTGCCCGGGAAGTGCGTGGCCTCGATGAACAAAATGTCGCCACCCACCGGCGTCCAGGCCAGTCCCGTGGCCACGCCCGGCGTGCTGGTGCGCATGGCGGCCTCGTTCTCGAAGCGCGTGGGGCCCAGGATGGCGTCCAGGTCGTCCGCGCCCAGGGACAGCGCGCGGGCCGAGCCCTCGGCAATGCGCACGGCGGCATGGCGCAGCACGCGGCCGATCTCGCGCTCGAGGTTGCGCACGCCGGCCTCGCGCGTGTAGTCGCGGATGATGCGGCGCAACAGCTCGTCGGACAGCACCGCCTGCTCGGCGGCCAGGCCGTTGGCCTCGAGCTGGCGACGCACCAGGTAGCGGCGCGCGATCTCGAACTTCTCGTTCTCGGTGTAGCCCGCCAGCTGGATGATCTCCATGCGGTCGCGCAGCGGCCCCGGGATGGTGTCCAGCATGTTGGCCGTGGTCAGGAACACCACGCGGCTCAGGTCGAAGGGCACGCCCAGGTAGTTGTCGCGGAAGGCCGCGTTCTGCTCGGGGTCCAGCACCTCCAGCATGGCGGCCGAGGGGTCGCCCTGCACGCCGCGGCCCATCTTGTCGATCTCGTCGAGCATCATCACGCAGTCGCGCGCCCTGGCCTTGCGCAGCGCCTGGATGATGTTGCCCGGCATGGCGCCGATGTAGGTGCGGCGGTGGCCGCGGATCTCGGCCTCGTCGTGCACGCCGCCCAGGCTGACGTGGGCAAACGGCCGCCCCATGGCGCGCGCGATCGACTGGCCCAGCGAGGTCTTGCCCACGCCGGGCGGGCCGACAAAGCACAGGATGGGCGCCTTGCCGTGCGGCGCCAGCTTGCGCACCGCCAGGAACTCGACGATGCGCTGCTTGATCTTGTCCAGCCCGAAGTGGTCCTCGTCCAGCACCCGGCGCGCTTGGGCGATGTCGATGTCGCGCGCCGCGGGCTCGGCCCAGGGCAGCTCGATCAGCCAGTCCAGGTAGGTGCGCACCATGCCGGCTTCGGTGGCGCCCTCGGGCATGCGCTCGTAGCGGCGCAACTCCTTGCGCGCCAGATCATCGACCTCGGCGGGCAGCTTCGCCGCATCGATGGCCCGGGTCAGTTCGGCCACCTCCTGCGCGCGGCCGTCGCCCTCGCCCAGCTCGCGCTGGATCGAGGCCATCTGCTCGCGCAAGATGGCCTCGCGCTGGCGCTCGTCCAGCGACGCCTTGGTGCGCTTGCCGATTTCCTGCGACAGGCGCATCACCTCGATGCGCTTGGCCAAGTAGCCCGACACCTTGTCGATGCGCGCGCCCACGTCGATGGTTTCCAGCACCTCCTGGCGCTCGTCACGGCTCAACTCCAGGTAGGCGGCCACCAGGTCGGCCAGCGCGCCAGGCTCGGCCGTGGACTGCACCGCAGCAATCAGCGGCTGCGGCACCTGCGGCAGCAATTGCAGCGCCTCCATGGCCTGCTGGCGCAGCGCCAGCGTGCGGGCCTCGATCTCGGTGCCCTGCACCTGCGGCTCGTCCAGGGTCTGCACATGCGCAGCCAGGATGGGTTGCTCGCGCACGAACTCGGTCACGCGAAAGCGCTGCAGTCCCTGCACCACCAGGTGATGGCCGCCACCTTCCACGTTGACGTAGCGCAGGATGTTGGCGATGGTGCCGGTGCGGTGCATGTCGATGGCACCGGGCTCATCCTTGTCGGCGTCGCGCTGCATCAGGATGCCGATGGGGCGCTCCTCGCGCAGCGCCTGCTGGGCCGCCAGCACCGAGGCTTCGCGGCCGATGGCCACCGGAAACACCGTGCCCGGAAACAGCACGGTGTCGCGCACGGCGACGATCATGAGTGCGTCGGGCGGCAGCGCCGGCATCGCCTGCGCCGGCTTGGCGGCGGGCGTGGCCGGGTCGGCGGCGCCGCCTGCGGCTTCGGCCGGGGACGGCGTTGGACGGGTGTCGCTCATCACGCTTTCTCCAGGCTGATGACCAGGCAACCCCGCTCGCTGCCCAGGTGGATGGCCGCGTAGCGCCCCGGCGGCAGCGGCACGCGCCGCTCGAAGCGTCCCTGAGGCAGCTCCAGCCGGTGAATGGCCGCTCGACCGAGTTGGGGTGGCAACACGCGCCGCCCGCTCACCAGCAGCGAGGCGCCGTCGATTTGCGCCTTGACATCGTGCGCATCCACGCCCGGCAGCGCCACGAAGATCAGCACCTCGTGCTCGGTCTCCAGCACGTCGACCGGCGGCACCCAGGTCGGCGAATGGGCCGCGCGGGGCTGAAACAGCTGGCTGTGCAGGCGCTCCATGCGGTCCAGTGCCGCCAGCGCATCGGACCACATCCAGTCGGGGGAATCGTCACGTCGTCTCATGGGCTCAATCGTGCGGGTCGATCAGCCCATTGTGCGACAGTTGGCCGCGCGCTGCCCCGGCGCCACTACAGGAATCGATCCAGCAGCTTGCGGCTGGCGCGGTCCATGCCGGCCAGATCGCGAATCAGGTATTGCACGCCATGCATGTCGTTGACGATCAGCAGGTCCGGCCCCAGCCGGCGGATGTCCTCCTCGCCCTTGAGCACGAAGCGCGTGGGCCCGCGGTCGGTGTCCACCTCCCAGGTGCTGGGCGTGGCAAAGCTGCTGACCGACTTGAGCCGCTTGAGCACCGGCATGAACTCGCGTTGCTGCAGCGCCTGTTCGATCAGCTCGCGCTGTGGCGCAGGGCAGTCGATCAGCCGCTCGATCCAGGCCAGTTCGTGGCCATCGCCATCCAGCAGGCTGACGCCCTCGCCCGGCGCCGCGATCGGAAAGGCGCGCACCGCCACCACGCCGATGTGCTCGTGCCCCTGGGCATCGGTCAGCACCAGGCGGCCAAAGGAATCCCGCCGCAGTTCCAGTCGCACCGCGCTCATGTCCTGCTCTCCCGCGCCAGATGGGCCGGCGCCAGCACCGCCTCGTCCACCACCAGCATGCGGTCGCGCTCGGCCTTCTCCTGCCGCGCCTGCGCCTCGTACAGGCGCCAGTAGGCGCCGCGCTGCTGGATCAGCTGCTCGTGCGTGCCCTCTTCCACCTTGCGGCCCTTGTCCATCACCACCAGCCGGTTGGCCTTGCGCAGCGTGGACAGGCGGTGGGCGATGGCGATGGTGGTGCGCCCGCGCACCAGGTTGTCCAGCGCCTTCTGGATCTCTCGCTCGGTCTCGGTGTCCACCGAGGCCGTGGCCTCGTCCAGGATCAGTACGCGCGGGTCGATCAACAGTGCGCGCGCGATGCTGATGCGCTGGCGCTCGCCGCCCGACAGGCCCTGGCCGCGCTCGCCCACCAGCGAGTCGTAGCCCTGCGGCAGGCGCAGGATGAATTCGTGCGCATGCGCGGCGCGCGCGGCGGCGACGATCTCCTCGCGCGTCGCCTCGGGCTTGCCGTAGGCGATGTTCTCGGCGATGGTGCCGAAGAACAGGAAGGGCTCCTGCAGCACCAGGCCGATGTGGCGGCGCCAGTCGGCCAGCGCCACCTGGCGGATGTCGATGCCGTCCACGCGGATGAAACCCTCGGCCACGTCGTAGAAGCGGCACATCAGGTTGACCAGGGTGCTCTTACCCGAGCCGCTGTGACCCACCAGGCCGATCATTTCGCCCGGCGCGATGTCCAGGCTCAGGTCGCGGATGGTGCTGCGGTTGCCGTAGCGAAAGCTGACGCCCTGCAGTTCGATGCGGCCCGTCACCTGGGGCAGGGCCACCGGGTGCGGCGCCTCCGGCACGCTGGAGACATGGTCCAGGATTTCGAAGATGCGCTTGGTGCCCGAGGCCGCCTTCTGCGTCACCGACACAATGCGGCTCATCGAGTCGAGGCGCGTATAGAAACGCCCGATGTAGGCCAGAAATGCCGTCAACACGCCCACGGTGATGGCGTGCCGGCTGACCAGCCAGATGCCGTAGGCCCACACCACCAGCAGGCCGATTTCGGTCAGCAGCGTGACGGTGGGCGAGAACAGCGACCACAGGCGGTTGAGCCGGTCGTTGACCGCCAGGTTGTGACGATTGGCTTCGCGAAAGCGCTGGGCCTCGCGGCCTTCCTGGGCAAAGGCCTTGACCACGCGGATGCCCGGAATGGTGTCGGACAGCACGTTGGTGACCTCGGCCCACACGCGGTCGATCTTCTCGAAGCCGGTGCGCAGGCGGTCGCGCACCTGATGGATCATCCAGCCGATGAAGGGCAGCGGCACCAGCGTGACCAGGGCCAGCGAGGGGTCGATGGAAAACAGGATCACCGCGGTCATCGCGATCATCAGCACATCGGTGGCGAAGTCCAGCAGATGCAGCGACAGGAAAACGTTGATGCGGTCCGTCTCGGAGCCGATGCGCGCCAGCAGGTCGCCCGTGCGCCGCCCGCCGAAGTACTCCAGCGACAGCTTCAGCAGATGCTCGTAGGTGGTGGTGCGCAAGTCCGCGCCGATGCGCTCGGACACCAGTGCCAGGATATAGGTCTTGGCCCAGCCCAGCCCCCAGGCCAGCAGGGCCGAACCGAGCAGGCCCGACAGCAGCAGGGCCACGTAGCGCGGATCGATCTCCTTGCCGTCCTGAAACGGGATCAGCACGTCGTCCATCAGCGGGATGGTCAGATACGGCGGCACCAGGGTGGCCGCGGTGCCGGCCAGGGTCAGCAAGAAGCCCGCCAGCAGCCGCCAGCGATAGGGATGGGCAAAGCGCCACAGGCGCAGCAGGGTCCAGGTGGAGGGCGGCTTTTCGTCGGTCCCCTCCTCCACGTCCGCCTCGGGCTCGTCCGGCTCTTCATCGGCCGCCTGGTCCGGCGCCGCCAAACCCGCGGTCGACTCGGCCAGCACGCGCTCGAACTCGGCCAGCAGGCGCAGGGCCGCCGGGTTGTGGCCCAGGGTGTAGCGCCAGGTGGCCAGCAGGCCCTGCTCGTGGCGCAACTCGAGCGTCCCCACGCCGGCGTGGTCTTGGTGGGCCAAGCCCATGCCGGGCGCCAGCTCCCAGCTTTGCCATGCCGTTGCATCTGGATACCGCGCAACAAGCCGTTGATTCGTAAGTAATAGCCGGCCCGAGGCAAAGTTCAGCCGGGCATCGAGGTCAACGTCCAGCGCGGCCCGCACGTTCTCTGAGGGTCGCAGCGGCACCTCGTTCGACCCGGACGAAAAACTCAGGCCCAAAGCCTGGGTGGACGCAGATGAAGACGAAAGCGACATGGAATCAGGAAGCGCCTGCCGGCATGCAAGCACGACAGGCCTCCTGGATAATCAGACCATCGAAACGAACGCACTCCACTATGAGGCGAATCGACCCTGACGAGCCCGGCTCGTCCAGCGGGGGCGCATTGTATCCCCGCCCCCTTCAAGCGCAGGCCGCCACCGCCCAGGTCAGCGCGGCCCCACCGGCCCATGCGCCCTTTGCCGACATCGTGATCCGACGCATGACCTTTCTGGGCGGCCCGGGCATCTGGACCTACCGCCCGGTGATCGAGGCCGTGGTCGATATCGGCGCCCTCGAGGAGCACCCCTCCAACACCCTGCCCGGCTTCTACGACCGGCTGACCGCGTGGCTGCCCGGCCTGATCGAGCACCGCTGCAGCGTAGGCCGACGCGGCGGCTTCCTGATGCGCCTGCGCGACGGCACCTGGCCCGGCCACATCCTGGAGCACGTGGCGCTCGAGCTGCAGACCCAGGCCGGCATGAAGACCGGCTTTGGCAAGGCGCGCATGACGGGCGAGCACGGCGTCTACAAGGTGGTCATCCGCACCCGCGAGGAAAGCATCGGCAAGGCCGCCATCATCGCGGCACGCGACCTGGTCATGGCCGCCATCAACGACCGACCCTACGACGTGGCGGCCACCATCGCCCGCCTGACCGACATGGTCGATCGGCTGTGCCTGGGCCCCAGCACCGCCAGCATCGTCGATGCGGCCGCCGAACGCGGCATCCCCTTTATCCGCCTGAACGAGGGCAACCTCGTGCAGTTGGGCCACGGTGCCGCACAGCGCCGCATCTGGACCGCCGAGACCGACCGCACCAGCGCCATCGCCGAGGGCATCTCGCGCGACAAGGACCTGACCAAGCAGCTGCTGGCCGCCGCCGGCGTGCCGGTGCCCGAGGGCCAGGTGGTCGAGTCGGCCGACGAGGCCTGGGAAGCCGCCCAGGACATCGGCCTGCCCGTGGTCGTCAAACCCTCCGACGGCAACCACGCGCGCGGTGTCTCGCTCAACCTGAACACCCGCGACGAGGTGGCCACGGCCTTTTCCGCCGCCGAGGCGGAAGGTTCCGAGGTGATCGTCGAGCGCTGCATCCCCGGCCAGGAACACCGCGTGCTGGTGGTGGGCAACAAGGTGGTGGCCGCCATGCGCGGCGAGATCATTCACGTCAAGGGCGATGGCCGCTCCAGCATCGGCACGCTGATCGACCTGAACGTCAACACCGACCCGCGCCGCGGCGAGGAAGAACACCTGCCACTGGAGACTCTGCGCCACGACGACGCGGTGCTGCAGCTTCTGCTCCGGCGCCAGGGCCTGACCATCGACAGCGTGCTGGCGGTGGGCCAGTCGGCCATCGTGCAGCGCACCGGCAACATGTCGATCGACGTGACCGACCAGGTTCACCCCGACGTCGCCGAGCAGGTGGCGCTGGCCGCCCGCGTGGTGGGCCTGGACATCGCCGGCATCGACCTGGTGGCCGAGGACATCGGCCAGCCCCTGGCCCCGCAAGGCGGTGCCATCGTCGAGGTCAACGCCGGCCCCGGCCTGCTGATGCACCTCAAGCCCGCGGTCGGCCGGGCCCAGCCCGTGGGCGAAGCCATTGTCGAGCACCTGTTTCCGTCCGGCACGAGCGGGCGCGTGCCCATCGTCGGTCTGATCGGCGACGGCCAGACCTCGCTGGCCGCACGCCTGGTGGCGGCCTTCTTCCAGTTGCATGGCTGGCAGACGGCCCTGGCCTGCCGCGACGGACTGTTCCTGGGCCGACGCCAGCTGTCGCCGCACGGCTCGATCGGCTTCGAGGCCGGCGAAAGCGTGCTGATCAATCGCACCGTGCAGGCCGTGGTGCTGGAAACCTCGCCGCGCCACATCCTGACCGAAGGCCTGCCCTACGACCGCTGCCAGGTCGGCGTGGTGCTGACCATGCCCGGCCCGCAAGGCCTGAGCGACCTGTACATCACCGAGGCCGAGCAGATGCCCACCATCCTGCGCACGCAGATCGACGTGGTATTGCCCGGCGGCGTGGCGGTGCTCAACGCCGACGACCCGGCCGTGCTGGCCCTGGCCGACTACTGCGATGGCGAGGTGGTGCTGTTCTCCTGCGACCCGGCCAACCCGGCCGTGGCCGAGCACCGGGCCAACCAGGGCCGCGCCGTGCTGGCGCGCGGCACCGAAGTGGTGTTGCAAAGCCCGGCCGGCGAGGCGGTGCTGACCAACCTGTCCGCGCCGGTGCAGTCGGGCCTCACGGCCGACGTCCCGCAGGACTTGCGGCCCCACGTGCTGGCGGCGGTGGCCGCGGCTTGGGCAGCGGGCGTGGCGCCCCAGCTCATTCGTGCCGGTTTGTTGCACTTTGATGAGCCGCGTGACACCGAGACGGTGCACTGAACCGCACACTCGTTCGTTTTGAGTCTCGGGACAACTCCCGGTCAGGACCTTCTCATGGAAATCACCCGCATTCGCGCGCTGCGCGGCCCCAACCTGTGGAGCCGCCAGACGGCGATCGAGGCCGTCGTCACCTGCGACGAGGCCCAACGCGACCTGCGCACCAACCCGGCTTTTGAGCTGCGCCTGCGCGAGCTGTTCCCGGCCGTCGGCGCCCTGTACGGCACCCGGACCGACGGTCCGGTTTCCATGGCGCACGCGCTGGAGCTCTGCGCCCTGGCCCTGCAGGCACAGGCCGGCTGCCCCGTCACCTTCAGCCGCACCACGCCCACCGAATTCTCCGGCACCTACCAGGTGGCCGTGCAATACACCGAAGAAGCCGTGGGGTGCCTGGCCTTCACCCACGCCGAGGCCCTGTGCCGCGCCGCCGCCGAAGGGGGCACATTTGACAGCGCCGCCGCCCTGGCCGCCCTGCACGAACTGGATGAAGACGAGCGCCTGGGCCCCTCCACCGGCGCCATTGCGCACGCCGCCCAGGCGCGCGGCATCCCCATTCGGCGCCTGACCCGCGGCAGCCTGGTCCAGTTTGGCTGGGGCAGTCGGCAGCGGCGCATCCAGGCCGCCGAGGAGGACAGCACCAGTGCCATCTCGGAAGCCATTGCGCAGGACAAGGACCTGACCAAGAAGCTGCTGCATTCGGCCGGCGTGCCGGTGCCGCGCGGCCGCCCGGTGGGCGACCTGCAGGACGCCTGGGCCGCCGCGCTGGACGTGGGCCTGCCCGTGGTGGTCAAGCCGCAGGACGGCAACCAGGGCAAGGGCGTGACGGTCGGCATCAACGACCGCGAGCACTTCGACATGGCCTATCGCACCGCCGCCGAGTATGGTCCGGTGCTGGTCGAGAAATTCCTGCCCGGCCAGGACTACCGCCTGCTGGTGGTGGGCAACAAGCTGGTGGCCGCCGCCCGCCGCGAACCGCCCCAAGTCATCGGCGACGGCAAGCGCAGCGTGCGCGAACTGGTGGCCGAGGTCAACCTCGATCCGCGCCGGGGCGACGGCCACGGCACCTCGCTCACCAAGATCCGCATCGACGCCATCGCCGAGGCACGCCTGGCCGAGCAGGGCCTCACCGTGGAGTCGGTGCCCGTCAGCGGCCAGCGCGTGGTGCTGCGCAACAACGCCAACCTGTCCACCGGCGGCAGTGCCACCGACGTGACCGACAGCGTGCACCCCGAGGTGGCCGCGCGCGCCGTCGAGGCCGCCCAGATGGTGGGCCTGGACATCTGCGGCGTCGACGTGGTGTGCGAGAGCGTCATGCAGCCGCTGGAGGCGCAAAGCGGCGGCATCGTCGAAGTCAACGCCGCGCCCGGCCTGCGCATGCACATCCACCCATCCTTCGGCACGGGTCGCGATGTCGGTCAGGCCGTGATCGACCACATGTACCCCAATGGCGGCAACGGCCGCATTCCGGTCATCGCCGTCACCGGCACCAACGGCAAGACCACCACCGTGCGCCTGGCCGCGCACCTGCTGCGCACGCAGGGCCTGCGCGTGGGCATGACCAACACCGACGGCGTGTACGTCAATGGCCGCCAGATCGACTCGGGCGACTGCTCGGGCCCGCGCAGCGCGCGCAACGTGCTGGCCCACCCCGACGTCGACGCTGCGGTGCTCGAGACCGCGCGCGGCGGCATGCTGCGCGAGGGCCTGGGCTTCGATCAATGCGACGTGGCCGTGGTCACCAATGTGGGCGCTGGCGACCACCTGGGCCTGAACTACATCACCACGCTGGAAGACCTGAAGGTGCTCAAGCGCGTCATCGTGCTCAACGTCGCGCCCACCGGCATGGCGGTGCTCAACGCCGTTGACCCGTCGGTGGTGTCCATGGCACCGCACTGCCCCGGCCGCGTGACCTTCTTCGCGCAGGACGGCCAGCACCCGGTGGTGGCCACGCACCGCGCCCAGGGCAAGCGCGTGGTGTTCGTCGAGCGCGGCGACATCGTGTGTGCCGAAGGCGGGTTTGAAAAACGGCTGCCGCTGGCGCGCGTTCCCATCACGCGCAAGGGGCAGATCGGCTTCCAGGTCGAGAACGTCATGGCCTCGGTGGGGGCTGCCTGGGCCGTGGACGTGCCCTGGGACGTGATCCAGAAGGGCCTGGCCAGCTTCATCAGCGACCAGCAGGGCGTGCCCGGGCGCTTCAACGTGTTCGACTACCGCGGCGCTACCGTGATCGCCGACTACGGCCACAACCCCGACGCCATTGCCGCGCTGGTGGCCGGCGTCAACAACATGCCGGCCAAGCGGCGTTCGGTGGTCATCAGCGGCGCCGGCGACCGGCGCGACGAAGACATCCGCGAGCAGACCCGCATCCTGGGCGCCGCCTTCGACTCGGTCATCCTGTATCAGGACGCCTGCCAGCGCGGGCGCGCCGACGGCGAGGTGCTGGCCCTGCTGCACCAGGGTCTGGAGGGCGCCACGCGCACCCGCCAGGTGGAAGAAATCCACGGCGAGTTCATCGCCATCGACCGTGCCATGGACCAGCTGCAGGCAGGCGATCTGTGCCTGATCCTGATCGACCAGGTGCAGGAGGCGCTGGCCCACATCCAGCACCGCGTGACGGCGCAGCGTCCGGCTGCCGCGGCCCGGCGCAGTGCCGTCAAGTCCGCTGGCGGCAAAAAGAACAAGACCAGCCAGGCCCCCACCGCGCCAGCGCCCTTGGGCGCCCTGACCCAGCACGTGGCCTGAACGGCCGATGCCCCCCACGCTCGCACCCGATCTGCACCGGGTGCGGTCGGCTCAAGCTCAGGTCCTGGCCAGCAGGCGCTGGCGTGCCGCTTCGTACTCGGCCCGCAGGCGGCCGATCAGTGCCGCGGCGGGTTCCACCGCCTTGACGGCTCCGATGCCCTGGCCGCTGCCCCAGATGTCCTTCCAGGCCTTGGCGGCCCCGCCACCGCCGAAGTTCATCTTGCTGGGGTCGCTCACCGGCAGGTTCTCCGGGTCCAGCCCGGCGGCGCGAATCGAGGGCGCCAGATAGTTGCCGTGCACGCCGGTGAACAGATTGCTGTAGATGATGTCGTCCGAGGTGCCGGACACGATGGCCTGCTTGTAGCTTTCGACCGCGCGCGCCTCCTCGGTGGCGATGAAGGCAGTGCCGATGTAGGCAAAGTCCGCGCCCATGGCCTGTGCCGCCAGGATGGCGCCGCCGTTGGCAATGGCGCCCGACAGGGCAATCGGGCCGTCGAACCAGTCGCGGATTTCCTGCACCAGCGCAAACGGGCTCTTGGTGCCGGCGTGGCCGCCGGCGCCTGCGGCCACGGCGATCAGGCCGTCGGCGCCCTTCTCCACCGCCTTGCGGGCAAAGCGGTTGTTGATGATGTCGTGCAGCACCACGCCGCCCCAGCCATGCACGGCCGCATTCACGTCCTCGCGTGCGCCCAGGCTGGTGATGACGATGGGCACCTTGTACTTGGCGCACATTTGCATGTCGTGCTCCAGCCGGTCGTTGCTCTTGTGCACGATCTGGTTGATGGCAAACGGTGCCGACGGCCGATCGGGGTGGGCCTTGTCCCAGGCAGCCAGCGCCTCGGTAATCTCGGCCAGCCATTCGTCGAGTTGCTCGGCCGGGCGGGCGTTGAGCGCCGGCATCGAGCCGATGACGCCCGCCGTGCACTGGGCAATGACCAGCTTGGGATTGCTGATGATGAACAGTGGCGAGCCGATGACGGGAAATTTCTGCGCCTGCAGGACGGGTGGAAGCTGGGACATGGACGAGTGCGAAGGGTTTGAGTCAAAAAGGCCTTCGGCGCACATCCAGTGTGCGCCAAATGCTATTTTTATCAGAGCAAACGGTCAGAACGAATCCGGCGCCAGCGCCGTGGCGCTGCCCGCCCCTTCGACGATGGCGTCGCGCAGGGCCAGCGTGCGCGGCAGGATGTGCTCGGCGTAAAAACGCGCCGTCACGATCTTGGCCTGCATGAAGGCGGCGTCCTTGCCCTGCGCCAGTTGCTCTTCGGCCGCCAGCAGGGCGCGGCCCAGCTGCCAGCCCGCCACCAGGTTGCCCGCCAGCATCAGGTAGGGCACGCTGCCGGCGTAGGCCGCGTTGGGGTTCGCCTTGGCGTTGGCGTCGATGAAGTCCACGGCATCGCCGAACGCACGGCGTGCGGCATGCAGGTGATGGGCCACGGCCTTGGCGTCGGCGCTGCCGGCGGCCAGGCGCTTTTCGGTCAGCTCGACCTGCTCGGCCACGCCCTTGGCCACCCGCCCGCCGTCGCGTGCGGTCTTGCGCCCGACCAGGTCGTTGGCCTGGATTGCGGTGGTGCCCTCGTAGATGGTCAGGATCTTGGCGTCGCGGTAGTGCTGGGCCGCGCCGGTCTCCTCGATGAAGCCCATGCCGCCGTGCACCTGCACACCCAGGCTGGTGGCCTCCAGGCTCATCTCGGTGCTGTAGCCCTTGACCAGCGGCACCATGAACTCGTAGAAGGCCTGGTTCTGCTGGCGCACGCGCGGGTCCTCGTGATGGTGCGCCGCGTCATACGCCGCCGCGGCCGCGCTGGCCATGGCACGGCAACCCTCGGTGAGCGCGCGCATGGTCATCAGCATGCGGCGCACGTCGGGGTGGTGAATGATGGTGGCCGCGGCCTTCACGCTGCCGTCCACCGGGCGGCTTTGCACGCGCTCCTTCGCATAGGCCACCGCCTGCTGGTATGCACGCTCGGCAATCGAAATGCCCTGCACGCCCACCGCGTAGCGCGCCGCGTTCATCATGATGAACATGTACTCCAGACCGCGGTTTTCCTCGCCCACCAAGTAGCCCACCGCGCCGCCGTGGTCGCCGTATTGCAGCACCGCGGTGGGGCTGGCCTTGATGCCCATCTTGTGCTCGATGCTGACGCAGTACACGTCGTTGCGCTCGCCCGGCGTGCCATCGGGCTTGACCAGGAACTTGGGGCACACGAACAGGCTGATGCCCTTGACACCCTCGGGCGCGCCCTGCACGCGCGCCAGCACCAGGTGCACGATGTTCTCGGCCATGTCGTGCTCGCCGTAGGTGATGAAGATCTTGGTGCCGAAGATCTTGTAGGTGCCGTCGGCCTGCGGCTCGGCGCGCGTGCGCACCGCCGCCAGGTCGCTGCCGGCCTGCGGCTCGGTCAGGTTCATAGTGCCGGTCCACTGGCCGCTGATGAGCTTTTCCAGGTAAGTCGCCTTGAGCTCGTCGCTGCCGGCGGTCAGCAGCGCCTCGATGGCACCGTCGGTCAGCAACGGGCACAGTGCAAACGACAGGCTGGCCGAGTTGAGCATTTCCCCGCAGGCCGCGCCAATGGTCTTGGGCAGGCCCTGGCCGCCAAAATCGGCCGGGTGCTGCAGGCCCTGCCAGCCGCCAGTGGTGTACTGCTTGTAGGCTTCCTTGAAGCCCTTGCTGGTGGTCACCGCCGTGCCCGCATGGCTGGACGGCGCCTTGTCCGACTCGAAGTTGAGCGGCGCCACCACCTGCTCGTTGAAGCGCGCGCATTCCTGCAGCACCGCCTCGGCAGTCTCCAGGCCGGCGTCCTCGAAGCCGGGGAGCTGGGCAATCTGGTCGATGCGCGCCAGATGCTCGATGTTGAACAGCAGATCCTTGACGGGGGCTTGGTAACTCATGGCCATCTCCTGATAAACCGGCACCACACGGGGCACCTTCATTGCAGCAAAAAGGGCATCGCACGCGATGCCCTTGGGGATCAAGACCTCAACGCACGCGCGCCGGGGTCGTCACAGCGCCTTGACCAGTTCGGGCACGGCCACGAACAGGTCGGCCACCAGGCCGTAATCGGCCACGCTGAAGATCGGCGCCTCTTCGTCCTTGTTGATGGCGACGATCACCTTGGAGTCCTTCATGCCGGCCAGGTGCTGGATGGCGCCCGAGATGCCGCAGGCCACGTACAGCTGCGGCGCCACGATCTTGCCGGTCTGGCCCACCTGCAGGTCGTTGGCAGCGTAGCCCGCGTCGACCGCGGCGCGGCTGGCGCCAATGGCGGCGCCCAGCTTGTCGGCCAGCGGCGTCATGACCTCGTTGAACTTCTCGGCGCTGCCCAGCGCTCGCCCGCCCGAGACAATGATCTTGGCGGCCGTCAGCTCGGGCCGGTCGCTCTTGGCCAGCTCGGCGCCGACAAAGCTCGACTTGCCGCTGTCGGCCACCGCCGCCACGCTCTCCACGGCCGCGCTGCCGCCGCTGGCCGCAGCCGCATCGAAGCCGGTGGTGCGCACGGTGATGACCTTGGTGGCGTCCTGCGACTGCACGGTGGCAATCGCGTTGCCGGCGTAGATGGGACGCTCGAAGGTGTCTGCGCTATCGACCTTGGTGATGTCGCTGATCTGCGCCACGTCCAGCTTGGCGGCCACCCGCGGGGCGATGTTCTTGCCGCTGGCGGTGGCCGGAAACAGGATGTGGCTGTAGTCCTTGGCCAGCGCCAGCACCTGGGCGGCGACGTTCTCGGCCAGGCCGTGGGCCAGGGCTTCGGCGTCGGCGTGCAGCACCTTGGCCACGCCGGCGATCTGCGCGGCGGCCTGGGCGGCGGCGCCGGCATTGTGGCCGGCCACCAGCACGTGGACGTCGCCCCCGCAGGCAGCAGCGGCGGTGACGGTGTTGAGAGTGGCGCCCTTGATGGAGGCGTTGTCGTGTTCGGCGATGACGAGTGCGGTCATGTTCTGGATTCCTGTGTTCGGTGGGCAGCGACGCTTAGATGACCTTGGCCTCGTTCCTGAGTTTGTCCACCAGGGTGGCCACATCGGGCACCTTGATGCCGGCGCCGCGCTTGGGCGGCTCGGCAACCTTCAGGGTCTTCAGACGCGGCTTGACGTCGACACCCAGGTCCTCGGGCTTGACCGTGTCGAGCTGCTTCTTCTTGGCCTTCATGATGTTGGGCAGGGTGACGTAGCGCGGCTCGTTCAGGCGCAGATCGGTCGTCACCACCGCCGGCAGGCTGATGGCCACGGTCTCCAGACCGCCGTCGACCTCGCGCGTGACCTTGGCCTTGTCGCCCTCGATCTCGACCTTGCTGGCAAAGGTTGCCTGCGGCAGGTCGGCCAGCGCAGCCAGCATCTGGCCGGTCTGGTTGGCGTCGTCGTCAATGGCCTGCTTGCCCAGGATGACCAAGCTCGGCTGCTCCTTGTCGACCAGCGCCTTGAGCAGCTTGGCGACGGCCAGGGGCTGCAGCTCTTCGGCGGTCTCGACCAGAATGGCGCGGTCGGCGCCGATGGCCATGGCGGTGCGCAGGGTTTCCTGGCACTGGGCGACGCCGCAGGAGACGGCGATGACCTCGCTGACCACACCTTTTTCCTTCAGGCGCACGGCCTCCTCGACGGCGATCTCGTCAAAGGGGTTCATGCTCATCTTGACGTTGGCAATGTCCACCCCGGTGCCGTCGCCCTTGACGCGCACCTTGACGTTGTAGTCCACCACGCGCTTGACCGCGACGAGTGCTTTCATCTGGAATCTCCTGTTGAATTGCAAAAGAGGCAACCCGCGCGGCACCGGCTGACAGGCGGCGGGACATTTCCGGCCATTTTAGTGGAGCCCTCACCCTTCTTCCGTCGCCCACGGGCAAAAAAGAACGATCGTGCTTTTTTGATTATACGGATGCCATCGGCCCGGCCGGCGTCGCAGCCTGGTGCACCACCCGCTGCGGAAACGGGATGTCGATGCCATGCGCGCGCAGCGCCTGCAAGATGGCCAGGTTGACCTCCGAGCGCAGGCCCAGGCTGCCCGACTCGGGCTCGTTCATCCAGTACCCCACGGTGAACTCCAGCGAGTCGGCCGCGAACGCTGTCAGTCCCACGAACGGCGCCGGCTCGCGCAGCACCCGCTTGCTGGACAGCGCGGCCTGGCGCAGCAGGCGCTGCACCAGTTCCACGTCGCAACCGTATTCGACCCCCACGGTGGTGGACTGCCACACGCGCCGGTCGGCCAGCGACAGGTTTTCCACCCGCTGCGTCACCATCATCTCGTTGGGGACGATCGATTCGCGCCCGGCGCCGCTGCGAATCACGGTGTAGCGCGCGCGGATGTCGGTGATCTGGCCCTCGAAGCCGTCCACCCGCACCATGTCGCCGATGCGCAGCGCGCGCTCGGCCAGCACCACGAAGCCCGACACATAGTTGGCCGCCAGCTTCTGCAGGCCCAGGCCGATGCCCACGCCGATCGCGCCGCCCAGTACCGACAGCGTGGTCAGGTCGATGCCGACGGCCGACAGGGCCAGCAGCACGGCGACAAAGATCAGCACCGCGCGCAGCGCGTTGGCGATCATCTTGCGAAACGACAGCGCACCGCCACCCGCCGCACGCAACAGGCGCGACTCCAGCGCCGACGACAGCCACAAGGCCAGCAGCAGGGCGATGCCGACGTTGATCGCCCCCTCGATCAGGTTGCGCAGGCTCAGGCTGGCGTTGCCGACCTTCCACCGGATGTCGCCGGCCTCCTGAAGCAGCACCGGCAGCAGGCCGATGGCCCACAGCACCCAGACCGCCCATACCAGCCAGGAGATGGTGCGCTCCAGCACGCGCACCACGCGCGCGTCGGGCAGCGCGGCCTGCAGGATCTTGACCCCGATGCGGATAACCACCAGCGCCAGCAGCATGGGCAGCGCCAGGCGCATCAGCGGCGCGTGGTCGTCCCACCGCAGCCAAACCAGGCGCGCGCACCACGCCAAGCCCAGCCACAGCAACGGAAACAGAACGCCATCGAGCCCGCGGCGGCCCAGCACGATGCCGGCCTGCCCGCCGGCGCGCGCCCAGCTGCGCTGCAACAGCGCCGCCAACGCCCAGGCCACCAGGCCGGTGGCCGCAATGACCGCGAACTCGCCCACCACCAGCGGGCGGGTGACCGCGGCCCACCAGACGCCCCAGTCGTCGATGCGCAAGCCGCGCTGGGTGTCCCAGCCGGTCAGCCAAGCCGTCAACCGACCTTGCGCCACACGGGCTCCCGCTTGTCGATGAAGGCCTGCACGCCTTCCTGAGCCACGTCATACATCATGTTGCAGGCCATGCTCTGGTTGGCCAGCTGGTAGGCCGCCTCGATGCCCAGTTCGCGCTGCTTGTAGAACAGCTCCTTGCCCAGGGCAACCGCTTCGCGCGGCTTGGTCAGGATGGCCTCGACCATGTCGTCCAGCGCGGCATCGAGCTGCTCGGCCACCACCACCCGGTTGATGAGGCCGCGCGCGCGCGCCTCGGCCGCGGTGATGAAGCCGCCGGTGAGCAGCATCTCCATGGCCTGCTTGGGCTGCATGTTGCGCACCAGGGGCACGCTGGGCGTGCCGCAAAACAACCCGACGTCGATGCCGTTGACGCCAAAGCGCACGCCCTCGGCGGCCACCGCCATGTCGCATTGCGCCACCAGCTGGCAGCCGGCGGCGGCGGCCACCCCCTGCACCCGCGCGATCACCGGAATGGGCAGCTTGAGCAGCGACACCATCATCTTGCTGCACTGGCCAAACAGACGCTGGTAGTAGTCCAGCCGCGGGTTGGCCTTCATCTGCTTCAAATCGTGCCCGGCGCAAAAGGCCTTGCCCTCGGCGGCAATCACCAGCACCCGCGCCTGGCCGTCGGCGGCGATCAGGTCGAGCCGGCGCTGCAGCTCGGTCAGCACTGCCTCGCTCAGCACGTTGAAGGCCTTGGGCTGGTTGAGCGTCAGCACGTGCACGCCCCGGGCGTCGGCGGCGTGCAGCACGCCAGTGTCTGACGACCTGGTCGATTCGGTCATGGGGTTCTCCTTCGGTCTGATCTGAGCATCAGGGTACTCCGATGCGCGCTTGGGCCACCGGGTCATGGTGCGACACGGCTCACCCACGGGCCGACCGCACCCTGGGAGCCCGACGGCGCGCCCTCGCCGGGTTCGGCGTCGAGCCGATCGACCTGCCGGATGTTCTCATCCATCCACTGGGCGCGCGCATGCAGCCAGTCGCGCAGAAAGTCCACCTCGCCCGCATACGAGCCTGTGACCACCGAGTTGGGCCACACATACTGGTCCAGGATGGGCCAGCGCACGAAATTGCGGCGCTGCGCCGCATCCAGCGCATCGGCCGCTACCCGGATGTAGCCCAGCAGCAGCGGCACCTGCGGCGCCGGCACCGCCCAGCGTTGGCGCACCATCTCGGCAAACGCCGGCTGCTGCAGCAGGGCCCGCAGGTACCAGCCCCAGCGCTGGTCGCGCGCAAACCAGCCCTGCGGGTAGCGGCTGCTCTTGTAGTCCACGTTGCCAAAGGCCAGGTCGAAGTCCCATACCGGACCAAAGGACAGCTTGCCGCCCCGCAGGCGATAGAGGTAGGTGCTGGAATAAAACACGTCGGCATTGCTGGCCAGCTCGTTGACCAGATAAAAATCCGCCAGGCTGGCCAGGTCCACCGCATTCGAGACCCTGGCCAACGCCTCGGGCGAATCCAGGTCGCCCAGGTCCTCTTCGAGCCCGTCGAACCAGGCCCGAACCCGGCGCAGCTGGTCGGCGTTGCTGTCGGACTCGAACGAATAGGCAATGCCCGATCGCGTCACGAAGTTGAAGTCCTCGTCCAGCCGCCAGTTCATCTCCACCAGAAAGGGATCATCGAAGCTCTGCCCCGAGACCACCTGGCCAAAATAGTCCTTGCCCTGATTCTCCACCCGGTCGCGCACCTCGTAGGCTTTGTTGGTCACCTGGTAGACACCCAGGTCGTCGCCGTTCAGCGTCAGCTCCACAAACCGGTCCTGCGGCGTGTCGGCCAAGCCCAACAGGCGCGCCGTGCAGAACGCCAGGGCATTGCGCAGCAAGCTTTTGTCGGAATAGTTGGCCAGCAGCACCCACTTCTTGTTGGCCGCCATGCCCAGAACACCGATCTTGTCGTCGAACTTCAGCAGGTAGGGCTTCTTGGGCATATCCCAGGTGGTGTTGCCGCGCCCCCGGATTTTCATCGGCACCGCGTCGCCCAAGGGCTCTCCAGTTGGTCCCTGCAGCTGAAAGCTGGCCGGGATGTAGTTCTCCTTGTCGACGATGGGGTGGCGCTCCTGCGTCTCGATCCGGATCCGCGCCACGTCGGGCAGCGGGCAGGTGGCAAGGAACTCGGGCGGCGGCACGGCCACTTCAGGCGCGGCCGGCAGCTGCGGCGGTTCGGACGCACCGCCGCCGCAGGCGGTCAACAGCGCCGCCACCGCCACCGCCACCACCACCGCCAACCCAATGCTCTTGCGTGCGCCTGTCAACTGCCGGCCCTGCTTCCCATTTCGAGTTGTCACGCGGGGAGCATCGCTTCGGCGCCGCCGCAGCCACCCGCCTTCACCACGCGTTCGGCCGACGCCGGAAATCTCGCCAGCTTTTCAAGCGGTCGGCGCGGACGCGGCACCAGTTCACCGCCGCAGTTCGGGCAGCGACCGCCAGGCGTCTGCTCGGCGCAGGCGCGGCAAAAGGTGCACTCGAACGAGCAGATCCGCGCCAGCGCCGATTCCGGGGGCAAGTCGGTGCCGCAGCATTCGCAGCATGATCTCATTTGCAGCATGTGCGCCTCACGCGTGTTCAACCATCAAGAAATGATGATCCGACCCCAATTTCTCACAATTTCTCATACGTCCGCCAGCACCCGCACATGCGCCTCCACGCTGCGGGCCAGCGCGTTCAGGTTGTAGCCGCCCTCCAGGCAGCTGACGATGCGGCCCTTGGCAAAGCGCCTGGCGATACCCTTCACGCGGTCGGTGATCCAGGTGTAGTCGCTCTCGGTCAGGCCCAGCTGGCCCATGTCGTCGTCGCGGTGGGCGTCGAACCCGGCGCTGATCAGGATCAACTCGGGCTTGTGCTGCTCCAGGCGCGACACCCACATCATCTCGATCAGCTCGCGGATGTCCATGCCGCGCGTGTAGGCGGGCACCGGGCAATTGACCAGGTTGGCGTCGTGAAAGCGCGCGCCGCCGGGCGGATAGAACGGGTCCTGGTAGAAGCTCACCATCAGGATGCGCTCGTCGCCGTGCACGATGTCCTCGGTGCCGTTGCCGTGGTGTACGTCGAAGTCGACGATGGCCACGCGCCCCAGGCCATAGCGCTCGCAGGCGTACTTGGCGGCAATGGCCACGTTGCTCAGAAAGCAAAAGCCCATGGCCTGGTCGCGCGTGGCGTGGTGACCGGGCGGGCGCGTGGCGCAGAAGGCGTTTTCCAGCTCGCCGCCCAGCACGGCGTCCACCGCGCCGATGGCGGCGCCGGCCGACAGCAGCGCGGCGCGCCAGGTGTGGCTGTTCATCGAGGTGTCGGGGTCGAGCGAGAACGCATCGGGCCCGCCGGCCGCCACCTCCTCGGCCAGGATTTCGCTCAGGCCGCGCAGGGCGGCCACGTGACGCCGGCCGTGCGCCAGCAGCAGCTCGCCCATGGTGGCGGGCGCGGGCTCGCGCCGCTCCAGCACATCGGCCACGCCGGTGATCAGCAGGCGGTCCTCGATGGCGTCGATGCGCGCCGGGCACTCGGGGTGGCCGGCGCCCATGTCATGCAGGCGACAGTCCGGGTGCACGAAATAGCCGGTACGTCCCAATCTTCTTCTCCACGGTGCCCAAAATCGGCCGTGTTTTCCGGTAACGTCCACGCATGGATGCAAGCAAGAAAATCAAGGCCGTTCTGGATCAGCTTAACACGGTGATGGTAGGCAAAAGCGCCCAGGTGGAGGCCAGCGTGGCCTGCCTGCTGGCGGGCGGCCACCTGCTGATCGAGGACGTGCCGGGCGTGGGCAAGACCACGCTGGCGCACGCGCTGGCGCGCACCTTCGGGCTGGCGTTCTCGCGCGTGCAGTTCACGGCCGACCTGATGCCCAGCGACCTGCTGGGCGTGTCGGTGTACGAGCGCGGCAGCGAGTCCTTCGTGTTCCACCCCGGCCCGGTGTTTGCCCAGGTGCTGCTGGCCGACGAGATCAACCGCGCCAGCCCCAAGACGCAAAGCGCGCTGCTGGAGGCGATGGAGGAAAAGCAGGTGACGGTGGAAGGCGCCACGCGAGCCCTGCCCCAGCCGTTCTTTGTCATTGCCACGCAGAACCCGCACGACCAGCTGGGCACCTACGCCCTGCCCGAGTCGCAGCTCGACCGCTTTCTGATGCGCATCTCGCTGGGCTACCCCGAGCGCCGCGCCGAGCGCGAGCTGTTGGCCAGCGAGGGCCGGCGCGAGCAAGCCGACGCCTTGCCGGCCGTGCTGTCGGCCCTGGAGCTGGCCGCGCTGCAGCAGGCCGTGGGCCGCGTGCATGTGGCCGAGCCGCTGCTGGACTACGTGCAGGACCTGATCGCCGCCACGCGCTCGGGCCGCTGGTTCGTGCAAGGCCTGTCGCCGCGCGCCGGCATTGCGCTGCTGCGCGTGGCGCGCGCGCAGGCGCTGATCGCCGGGCGCGACTACGTGGCGCCCGACGACGTGCAGGCCGTGCTGCCGGCCTGCACCGCGCACCGCCTGGTGCCGGTGGGCAGCGCCGGGCGCGGCGCCGTCGAGCAGGTGCGGGCGATGATCGAGGCGGTGCCGCTGGCATGAGGCCGGCTGAACAGCCAACAGCCGGACGCAGAGGACGCAATAACCACGCAAAGGACGCAAAGACTTCATCGAGGGGCGGGTATACCTTGACAGGTATTGCGCACCACGAGAGTTCGGTGCGTTACGGAACCCCTTTTGAAACGTATTTTTTGCGCCCTTTGCGAATCCTTTGCGTCCTCTGCGCCCGGTATTTCAGAAAAGTATCAAAACAATAGCTACTCACGCTTTCCCCGTGCGCGCCAACGCCCTATCTGATTCAGAAATCACCCAAGCCCCCGCCCTGCCCTGGTGGGCCGGGCGCGCACGCCTGCGCCAGCGCTGGGCGCTCTGGTGGCAGGCGCGCCAGCCGCGCTGCGACACCCTGCTGCTGACGCAGGGCAACGTCTACATCCTGCCCACGCGCGCGGGCTGGATGCTGGCCGTCACGCTGGGCGTACTCCTGATCGCCTCGATCAACTACCAGCTCAACCTGGGCTATGCGCTGACCTTCCTGCTGGCGGGCTGCGCCGCCGCCGGCATGGTGGTGGGGCACAACACGCTGCGCGGCCTGGCGCTGCAGCTGGCGCCGCCCGAGCCGGTGTTTGCCGGGCAGCTGGCGCGCTTGTCGGTGACGCTCATCAACGCCCGGCGCACGCCGCGTTGGGCCATTGGCGTGGCGCTGCAGGGCACGCGCCAGTGGGCCTGGGCCGACGTGCCGGCGGGCGGCCAGGCCACCGTCGAGGTGGGCTTTGCCCCAGCGCGGCGCGGCCTGCACGCGGTGCCCACGCTGGTGGCCGAAACGCGCTTTCCGCTCGGCTCGTTTCGCGTCTGGGCGCCCTGGCGCCCGGCCGCGCAGGTGCTGGTCTATCCCGCCCCCGAGCCGCAGCCGCCCGCCCTGCCCGGCGGCGAGCCTGCCCCCGGCAGCGGCGCCACCAGCGGCGCGCGCGCCAGCGGCGAATTCGACGGCGTGCGCGGCTACCAGCGCGGCGACCCGCTCAAGCTGGTGGTCTGGAAGAAATACGCCCGCTCGGGCGAGCTGGTCAGCCGCGACACCCAGCAGGTGCAGCGCCACGCGCTGTGGCTGGACTACGCCCGCGCCGGCGCGCCCAACGCCGAGGCGCGCCTGTCGCGCCTGGCGGCCTGGGTGCTGGCCGCCGACGCGCAGCAGCTCGACTACGGCCTGCGCCTGCCGGGCACCGAGATCGCCCCCGACAGCGGCGCCGCGCACCGCCTGCGCTGCCTGGAGGCGCTGGCCACATGCTGACGCCCGCAGCCCCCCAGGCCACGGCACCGGCCCAGGCGCGCGCGCGCTGGCTGCAGCGCCTGCGCCAGCTGCCGCGCGAAACGCGCGACACGCTGTTCCTGCTGGCGCTGGTGGGCTGGATCGTGCTGCCGCAGGTGCCGCACCTGCCCGCCTGGTGCTCGGCCCTGGTGGCCGTGGTGCTGCTGTGGCGCGGCACGCTGGCGCTCACTGGCCGGCCGCTGCCGCATCGCGCCTGGCTGGTCGGCCTGCTGATCGCCGCCACTGCTGCCACCCGCATCAGCCATGGCGCCCTGCTGGGGCAGGACGCCGGCGTGACCCTGGTGGTGTCGCTGCTGGCGCTCAAGACGCTGGAGCTGCGCGCGCGGCGTGACGCGCTGGTGATCTTCTTCCTCGGCTTCTTCACCCTGCTGACGGGCTTCTTCCGCTCGCAGTCGCTGGCCACCGCCGCCGTCATGCTGGTGGGCGTGTGGGGGCTGCTCACGGCGCTCATCAACGCGCACCGCCCGGTCGGCCAGCCCAGCCTGCGCGAATCGGCCGGCCTGGCGCTGCGCATGGCGCTGGCCGGCGCGCCCATCATGATCGCCCTGTTCGTGTTCTTTCCGCGCTTTGCGCCGCTGTGGGGCGTGCCCTCGGGCGAGCTGCGCGGGCGCAGCGGCCTGTCGTCCACCATGACGGTGGGCAACGTGGCCGACCTGGCGCTGGACGACGGCATTGCCCTGCGCGTGCGCTTTGACGGCGCGCCCCCGCCGCAGCGCGAGCTGTACTTCCGCGGCCCGGTGCTGAGCCACTTCGACGGCCGCGAGTGGACGGCGCGCGGCAGCGGTGGCGACGGCCTGGACGTGGCGCTGGGCCCTCCGCCCGGCGACCTGCAGGTCAGTGGCGCACCGATCGGCTACGAGCTGACGCTGGAGCCCAGCCAGCGCCCCTGGCTGCTGACGCTGGACGCCACCCCCCAGGCGCCGGCGCTGCCGCCCGGCTGGCGCGCGCGCCTGACGCCCGATCTGCAGTGGGTGGCCAGCCGCCCGGTCTCCGCCCTGCTGCGCTACCGCGCCCAAAGCTGGCCCCAGTTTTCCTATGGCCAGACCGGCTGGGACGGCCGCCTGCAACGCCAGCTGGGCGCCGAGCTGCAACTGCCCGCGGGCTTCAACCCGCGCACGCTGGAGCTGGCGCGCGAGCTGCGCACCAGCGCGCCGGACGGGGGCCCGCAGGCCATCGTGCAGGCCGCGCTGCAGCGCCTGCGCAGCGGCGGCTACCACTACACGCTGGAGCCGGGCGTGGCCGGGCGCGACAGCGCCGACGACTTCTGGTTCGACACCAAGGCCGGCTTTTGCGAGCACATCGCCTCGGCCTTTGTCGTGCTGCTGCGCGCCGCCGGCGTGCCGGCGCGCATCGTCACCGGCTTCCAGGGCGGCGAGATGAACGGCCTGGACGGCTACTGGGTGGTGCGCAACGCCGACGCCCACGCCTGGACCGAAGTCTGGCTGGCCGGCCGCGGCTGGGTGCGGGTGGACCCGACCGGCGCCGTCATGCCGGCGCGCATCGGCCAGATGCAGCGCCTGCGCCCGCCGCCCGGCCTGATGGCCGGCGCCATCGGCACCCTCAACCCCAACCTGCTGCGCCAGTTGCGCGCCGGCTGGGAGGCCATCAACAACCGCTGGAACCAGTGGGTACTCAACTACACCCAGGGCCGCCAGCTCGATCTGCTGCGCGGCCTGGGCTTTGCCCAACCGAGCTGGGAAGACCTGGGCAAGGTGCTGGCCGGGCTGCTGACGGCCGCCGCCCTGATCGGCGCCGCCTGGGCGCGCTGGGAGCGCACGCAGCACGACCCCTGGCTGCGCCTGCTCGAGCGCGCCCGCCAGCGCCTGCGCCAGGCCGGCCTGGACGCGCCCGCGCACGCGCCGCCGCGCGAGCTGGCGCGCCGGGCCGCCGCCAGCGCCTGGCCCGCCGAGCCGCGCGCCGCCATCGCGCGCTGGCTGCTGGCGCTGGAGCGCCAGCGTTACGCCGCCGCGGATCGGTCCAGGGCACCGTCGGTCGCTACACTGCGACGTGAGTTCCGCCAGCTGCGCTGGCCACCACCGTCCTGAAGTCCACCATGCCGATCCCCGGGCGACCCCACGCGCTGACCCGGCGCACCGTTACTACACTATTGATAGCTTCCAGCGCTTGCTGGACAAGCGCTGAGGCCCGGAAACGCTCAAAATCTCCGGCGGCCGACGACCCGCGTCCCTACCTGCTGCGCGACGACGCCATGCGCTGGGCCGACGAGGTGGCCGAGCGCCGCGGGCTGGACGCCCCATGGACGCGCCAGGCCGTCGGCCAGGCCGTGTTTCTGCGCCAGGTGCCGCGCCTGATGCTGCCGCCCGCGCGCGGCACGGCCAAGAACTGGCGCGTCTACCGCAGCCGCTTCGTCGAGCCGCTGCGCATTCGCGCCGGCGTGCGCTTCTGGCAGCGCAACGGCGACGTACTGGCGCGCGCGCAGGCCGACTATGGCGTGCCGCCCGAAATCATCGTCGGCATCATCGGGGTAGAAACCATCTACGGCCAGAACATGGGCAGCTTTCGCGTCATCGACGCCCTGGCCACGCTGACGTTCGACTTTCCGCCCGAGCACCCGCGCGCCACCGAACGGCAAGCGTATTTCAGCGGCGAGCTGGAGCAGTTCCTGAGCCTGTGCCAGCGCACCGGCATGGCGCCCGACACGCCGCTGGGCAGCTACGCCGGCGCCATGGGCCTGCCGCAGTTCATGCCCTCGAGCTGGGTCAAGTACGCCATCGACTTCGACAGCGACGGCCAGATCGACCTGTGGGGCAGCGAAGCCGACGCCATCGGCTCGGTCGCCAGCTACTTCAAGGGCTACGGCTGGCAGCCGGACCAACCCACGCACTACCCCGTGCAGCTGTCGCCGGAGGCCGACCTGGACGCGCTGCTGGCGCCCGACATCCTGCCCAGCTTCACCCCCGAGCGCTTCGAAGCCCTGGGCGCCCGCCTGGATGAAACCGGCCGCGCCCACGCCGGCCCGCTGGCGCTGATCGAGCTGCAGAACGGCGGCGCCGACCCCAGCTTCGTCGCCGGCACCGAGAACTTCTACGTCATCACGCGCTACAACTGGAGCAGCTACTACGCGATGGCGGTGATCGAGCTGGGGCAGGCGGTGGCGGATGCGCGGGGGCGGTAGCGGACGTCAAAACACCCCGGCCACCAACCCAGCCGCCAACCCCGCCCCCAGCTCCGCACAGCGCGCCAGGTCATCCGGCTCGATCACCTTCGGCGCCAGGATGCGCTCGGGCGTCTGCGCATGGGTGCAGACGATCAAGGTGGGCGCGATTTGCCTGAGGCGCCAGCCGGTGGCGATGCGCTCGAGCTGGCGCAGCGCGTTGCTGCCGTCGCTGCCGGCGCAGATCATGGCGGCGTAGGGGCGGCCGTTGGCCTGGCCCAGCACCGGGTAGTAGCAGCGGTCGAAGAAATCCTTCATCAGGCCGGCCAGCGCGGCCAGGTTCTCGGGCGCGGCAAACAGGTAGCCGTCGGCGGCCAGCACGTCGGCGGGGCCCGCATCCACCGCGCGCAGCAGGCGCACCTGCACGCCCTCCTCGGCACGCGCCGCGCTGGCAGCGGCCTCGGCCATCTGCCGCGTGCCGCCGGTCAGGCTGTGGTAGACGATGAGCAGGGTCTTGGTCATGGCGCCGGGTCCGCCACCCGATGGTGCCAGTAACGCGCCGCCACGTCGCGCTGGCAGCTGACGACGTCGGGGCTGGCGCTGTGCCAGCGCATGGCGCCGCAGGCGGGCGAGCTGCGCACGCGCACGCCGCGCTCGGCGTAGCGCGCCAGCACCGGCGCGGCGGGGTGGTGAAAGCGGTTGCGATAGCCCGCCTGCACCAGGGCCCAGCGCGGTTGCACGGTGTCGATGAAGGCGGCCGACGAGGACGTGCGGCTGCCGTGCTGCTGGTGCCGCGCAGCGGCGCGCCGGCGGCCAGCAGCGCCTGCTCCTGCGGCGCCTCGATGTCGCCGGTGAGCAGCACCGAGGCCTGTGGCGTGCTCACGCGCAGCACGCAGCTCATGGCGTTGCTGCGCCGCGCCGCCACCGCACGGGCCGCGTCGTCCGCAGTCGGAAACAGCACCTCGAAGGCCACGCCGTCCCAGGCCCAGCGCGCACCGGCGCGGCAGGGCTGCCCGGCGGGCACGCCCGGCAGGCTCTGGCCCGGCTCCAGCGAGGTCCACAGCCGGGCCTGCGGCTGCTCGCCCAGCACGGCCGCGGCGCCGCCGGTGTGGTCGCTGTCGCGGTGGCTCAGCACCACGGCGTCCAGCCGCTCGCCCAGCGCGCGCAGCAGCGGCACCAGCACGCGCTGGCCGGCGTCGCTGTCTTCCGAATAGCGCGGGCCGGCGTCGTACAGCAAACTGTGGCGTGCGGTGCGCACCAGCACGGCGCTGCCCTGCCCCACGTCGGCCGCCAGCAGCTCGAACTGCCCCGGCGCCGGCCGCTCGGGCTGCCACAGCACCAGGGGCAGCAGCAGCGGCACGCCGGCCAGCCGCAGCGCCAGCGGCCAGCGCAGGGCCAGCAGCGCACCGCCTGCCACCGCCGCCACGCCCAGCGCCAGGGGCTGCGCGGGCACCGACCACTGCGCCCACGGCCAGGCGGCCAGCCATTGCAACAGCGCCACCAGCGGCTGCAGGGCCAGCGCCGCGGCCTGCCACAACGCGGACCAGGCCACGCCCAGCAAGGCCAGCGGCGTGACCACCAGCGTGACCCAGGGAATGGCCAGCAGGTTGGCCACCAGCCCCACCACCGAGGCCTGGCCGAACAGCAGCAGCGACAGCGGCGTGAGCGCCAGCGTGACCACGCCCTGCTCGCGCAGCAATTGAACAAAATGGCCTCTGGCGCCCTTTTTACCTGCGCCAGCAGCTCTTGAATCCGTAGCAAACAGAATACCCACCGCGACAAAGCTGAGCCAGAAGCCCGCCTGCAGCAGCGCCCAGGGGTCCAGTGCCAGCACCGTCGCGCCGGCCCACAGCCAGGCCAGCCACCAGGGCCAGCGCAGGCCGGCCAGGCGCAGCGCCGTCAGGCCCGCCAGCATCAGCACGGTGCGCTGCGCTGGCACGCCCCAGCCGCTGAACAGCGCGTAGCCGGCGGCCAGCGCCACGCCGCCGATCCAGGAGGCGCTGGGCGCGGGCAGCAGCAGGCAGGGATTGCGGCGCCCCCAGCCGCGCCAGCGCGCCGCGCGCCGCCACAGCCAACCCACGGCGCCGGCGGCCAGCCACGCAAACATGGTGATGTGCAAGCCCGAGATGCTCATCAGGTGGGCCACGCCGGTGGCGCGAAACAGGTCCCAGTCGCGGTGCTCGATCACGCTCTGGTCGCCGGTCACCAGCGCCGCGACGATGGCCAGGCGACTGCGGCCGGCTTCGTCGCCCTCCTGCGCCAGCGCCAGGATGCGGTCACGCACGCTCTGGCGCGCGCGCTCGACGGCATGGCCCACGCCTTGGGCCAGCCGCTGCGGCGGCGCGTCGCGCGGGCCGGCGCGCACGTAGCCGGTGGCGCCGATGCCCTGCTCCCACAGCCACAGCTCATAGTCGAAGCCATGCGGGTTGAGCGTGCCGTGCGGCGCCTTCAGCCGCGCCGCCAGGCGCCAGCGGTCGCCCGCGCGGATCGGCTCGGGCGGGCCCAGGCCCGCGCGCGCGGCACCGTCCGGCGCGGCGCTGTACCAGGCCAGTTGCACGCGTGGCGGCACCGTGACGGGCGTGCCCGCGCGCTCGGCCTGCTCGACGTGCAGGACCAAGCGCCAGCCGCTGGCGCCCTGCTGCGGCATGCGGCTGACCACGCCGGTCAGCACCAGGTCCGCGCCTTCCAGATCGGGAGCCAGCGCCTGCGCGGCCCGATGCTGCGCGCGCCAGCCGGCGCCGCCCCAGGCCGCCAGGGCGCCGGCCAGCAGCCAGGCCAGGGGCAGCAGCCGCCGGGCCGCGGCCGCCATTCGCCCGGCGCGCAGGCCCGACATCGCCAGCCCCGGCACCAACAGCGCCAGGGCCAGCGCGACGCCATAGGCCGCGGGCGCATCCAGGCTGCGCTGCTGCACCTGCAAGGCCGTGCCCAGCCATGCCCCCAGGGGCAGGGCCAGCAGCGCTGCCGCCCACGGGCGCTGGGGTGCAGGCGCAGGCAAGGACGATGGCACGGCCAATGAAACTCCCTTCCAATGCCCACATCATGCCCGCGCCGCGCTGCGGCCGTTACAGTCGCAGGGTGCGCGCCCGCCGCGCGGGTGCGCCGCCACGTTTCAACTCTCTTGAAGGCACACCATGAGCATCGCCGCCAAACTGCAGCAGCTGGGCATCCAGCTCCCCGCCGTCGCCACCCCTGCCGCGGCCTACGTCCCCTTTGCGCGCAGCGGCAACCTGGTTTTCCTGTCGGGCCACATCGCGCGCAAGGACGGCAAGGTCTGGGTGGGCAAGCTGGGCGCGGGCATGACGACCACCGAAGGCACGCAGGCCGCCCGCGCCGTCGCGATCGACCTGATGGGCACGCTGCAAGCCGCGTGCGACGGCGACCTGGCGCGCGTACGCCGCATCGTCAAGGTGATGAGCCTGGTCAACAGCACGCAGGACTTCACCGAGCAGCACCTGGTCACCAACGGCTGCTCGGAGCTGCTGGGCGAGGTCTTCGGCGACGCCGGCAAGCACGCGCGCAGCGCCTTCGGCGTGGCGCAGATCCCGCTGGGGGCCTGCGTCGAGATCGAGCTGATCGCCGAGATCGATTGAGGCTGGGCACCGCGAAGGCGTGACCGGGCTGCTCAGGACCGGCCGGCGCAGCCGGGGTCGACAGGCCAGGCGCGCAGACCGCCGTCCCGGCCCTTACCTGGCAGCGGCAACGGCCTTGATCTCGACCTGCAGATTGGGCCGCGCCAACGCCGCCACGCCCAGAATCGTCCACGCCGGGAAGTCGCGCGTGATGTAGCGCTCCTTGATGGCGCGAAACGCGGCCAGTTGCTCGTCGATGCGCACGTGGTAGGACACCAGTTCGACCAGGTCGCCAAAGCCCAGTCCCTGTTGCGCCAGGATGGCACCCAGCCGCTCGAAGGCCAGCTCGATCTGTTCCTCGGCGCCATCGGGCACCGTGCCGTCGGGGCGGATACCGACCTGGCCGGCGATGAAGACCAGGCCGCCCGCGCGGACCGATGGGGAGTACTGGAACAGGTCGAAAACCCGGTTGCCGCCGAAGACCGGGTGGTCCTCGGGCAGGCGCAGACGCTCGATGGGGCTCATGATGTCACCCGGCCGAGCGCCGGCACGCTGCGCGCGCCCAGTCCCAGCACGCCGGCCACGATCCAGAACAGGCCGGCCGTGCCCGTCACCGCGCCGATGGAGCCGAACAGCAGCGGCATGGCAAAGCTGGACGCGTTCATGGTGAGCGAGCGCAGCGCCATGGCCTCGCCCTGGCGCGCGGGCGGCGCCACGTCGTGCAGCAGGCTCAGGATCATGGGCTGCACCGCGCCCAGCGCCACGCCCAGCACGGCCGAGCACATGCCCATGCCCAGCGGCGTGCGCATCCACGGATAGGCCAGCAGCGCCAGCGCGGCCAGCAGGGTCGAGCCATAGATGACCTGCCACTCGGGCAACCTGCGCGCCAGGGCGGGCAGCACGCCGCGAATGGCGGCCGCGGCCAGGGCGAAGGTGCCCATCAGCGTGCCGATGACCGAGGCCTCCAGGCCGCGGTCATGCCCCAGCAGCGGCAGCACGAAGGTGTGCGAGTCCCAGGCCATGGACTGCAGCCAGTTGGCCAGCAGCAGGCGGCGCAGTGCCGGCAGGCCCAGCAGGTCCCACACCGAGGGTTTGACGACCACGCCCTCCTCGTTCGGTTCGGCGGGTGCAACGACTGCCGAGGGCGCTTCGGGCGCGCCGCGCAACAGCCACGCGCACACCAGCGGCAGCAGGCACATCAGGCCGAAGGCGATGCGGTAGGCGCGCAAGTCGCCCGGCTGCGGGCCGGCGTGATCGATCAGCAGACCGGTCAGCAGCGGCCCGACGAAGTTGGCCGCCGCCGGCGCAATGGCGATCCAGCTGAAGGCCAGCTTGCGCTCGGCCACGTCGTGCGCCGAGCGCCCCACATGCCGCTGCAGGGCAATCTGCGCCGTGTTGGCCGAGGCGCCCAGCAGCAGCGCCGACACGCACAGCACGCCAAACACCGGCCACACGCCGGGCAGGGCCGCGCCCAGCACGGCCGCGGCCACCGCCAGCGTGAGCGGCAGCTGCAGGCCCCGGCGGTCGGCCAGGCGGCCAGCCGGCAGCGCCAGAAACACGGCCGACAGCGAATACAGCGCCAGCAGCACGCCCACCGCCGCCGCGCTGTAGCCCAGCTTGAGCGCCAGCAGCGGCGCGGCCAGGCGCGTGCCCGTCATGGCGCTGTGCACGCAGATCTGCGCCGTGACCAGGCGCAGCAGCCCGCGGCCGGTCACCCGTGTCCTCGAGGCTGCGCGCGGCCGGGGTTCACGCGCCCTCGCCCGACTCGGGCGGCAGCAGGGCCTGGGTCTCGGCCTCGGGCAGGGCCTCGACCTTCTTGAGCGCGCGGTTCATCATGTTGGTGCGGGTCTGCGCCGCATCCAGGGTCTTGACCACCGACTCGGCCTGGCCCTTGACCTTGGCCACGAAGTCGCCGAACTTGCCGAACTCGGTCTTGACCGCGCCCAGCACCTGCCACACCTCGCTGCTGCGCTTTTCCAGCGCCAGCGTGCGAAAGCCCATCTGCAGGCTGCCCAGCATGGCCAGCAGCGTGGTCGGCCCGGCCAGCGTGATGCGGTGCTCGCGCTGCAGCGCCTCCATCAGGCCGGGGCGGCGCAGCACCTCGGCGTACAGGCCCTCGGTGGGCAAGAACAGGATGGCGAAGTCGGTGGTGTGCGGCGGCTCGATGTACTTGTCGGCAATGCTGCGCGCCTCCAGCCGGATGCGCTGCTCCAGCGCCCTGGCCGCCGCGTCGGCGCCGGCGGCGTCGGCGCGCTGCTGGGCGTCCAGCAGGCGCTCGTAGTCCTCGGTCGGAAACTTGGCGTCGATCGGCAGCCACAGCGGCGCGCCGTCGTCGCCGCGGCCCGGCAGGCGGATGGCATAGTCCACCCGGTTGGCCGATCCCGGCCGCGTGGCCTGCTGCGCCGCGTACTGGTCGGGCACGAACACCTGCTCCAGCAGCGCGCCGAGCTGGGTTTCGCCAAAGGTGCCGCGCGTCTTGACGTTGGCCAGCAGGTGCTTCAAGTCGCCCACGCCCTGCGCCAGGGTCTGCATCTCGCCCAGGCCCTTGTGCACCTGCTCCAGCCGCTCGGCCACCTGCTTGAAGCTCTCGCCCAGGCGCTGCTCCAGCGTGGCATGCAGCTTTTCGTCCACCGTCTGGCGCATCTGGTCCAGCTTGGCGGTGTTGCTGGCCTGCAGCTGCGCCAGCTGCTGCTCCAGCGTGGCGCGCACCTCGGCCATGCGGCGCGCATTGGCCTCGGCAAGCGCCTGCAGCTGCTCGCTGAGCGTCTGCGACAGCCCGCCGCGCAGCTGCGCCAGCTGCTGGGCAAAGGCGTCGATCTGCGCGTTCTGCGTGCGCGTGGCCTCCTGCGCCTGCTGCGTCATGGTCAGGCCCAGCGCCTGCAACTGCGCCACCAGGGTGTCGCCCAGGGTGCCGCGCGTCTGCGCCAACTGCGCCGCCAGGGTGCTGCGCGTTTCACCCAGCTGGCCGTCCACGGTGCTGCGCAGATGGGTGAACTGCGAGGCCAGCGCGTCGGCCTGGGCGTTGTGCGTACGCAGCGCCTCGGCGTCCTGGCGCGTCATCGCGTCCTGAAAACCGGCCAGGCTTTGCGCCAGCTCCTGGCGCGTGCCGCGGGCGCTGTCGGCAACCTCGTGGCGCAGCGCGCGCTCCAGCCGCTCGCCGTGCGCCGCCAGCGCCTGACCCATGAGCTGCTGCTGCTCCTCGCGCGAGGCCACATCGGCGGCCCGGGCCGGGCGGCGCAGCAGCACAACCAGCAACAGGAAGGCGTTGACCAGCGCGGCCGCCAGCAGCACCCAGACCCAGAATTCAGCGCCGGCCATGGGTGCAACAAATCCTGAATTGATAGCTGCTTGCGCAGATGGGAAGCGGGCCAGGAGGCAATTTTGCTTTGAAATCGAGCCAATGCAGGCCGGTGGCGACAGTCATGCCGGCATTGTAGAAGCGCCCTACCCGGCGCGCTGGCCCGATGAACGGCCGCACCGCACCCCGACCGGCCGGGCGGCTTGCGGCCTTACGCTGCCTCGCCCAGCGCCACCCGGCAGGCCTTGCCGCTGCGCCCGCGCGGCAAGGGGCAGCCCAGCTCGGCCAGGATGCGCAGCGGTTCGGCGCCCTGCGCGCGGGCAAAGCGCTGCAGCGCGTCGCGGCAGCGCTCGACGGTGGCGGCGCCGTGCTCGCCATGCAGGCCCAGGCGCAGCACCAGGGTGGCCGGGCCCTGCTGGCGCAGCTGAAAATCGAACACGCCGCACTCCTCTTCGAGCACGGTGCACAGGGCCAGCGGCAGCAGGGCCACGGTGCGCCCGCCCTGGCACGCCGGCACGTGCATCACGTCGTCGTGGCGGCCCTGTACCTCGATCACGGGCAGCGCCGAGCCGCACGCGCAGCCCGGTCCGTGCCAGGTGATGCGGTCGCCCAGGTCGTAGCGAATCAGGGGCTGCACCGTGTTGGCCAGGTTGGTCAGCAGCACGCTGTCCGAGCGCTGGCCCGTGGCGACGGGGCGCTGCTGCTCGTCCACCGGCTCCAGCAGCACCCAGTCGGCGTTGACGTGCATCCGGCCGTGCGCGCATTCCCACGCGATCGGCAGGAACTCGGAGGTGCCGTAGCTGGAGCGCACCACCGCCCGAAACGCGTGCGCCACATGTTGGCGCACGGCCTGGCTGACCGACTCGCCGCCCATCATCACGCAGCGCGGCGCGATGCGCAGGCGCCCGGCCAGCGCTTCGTCGGCCAGCACGGCGGCCGCTGTCGGGTAGGTGGCCAGCACGCTGGGTTGAAAGGCGTTGAGCGCGGGCACCAGCGCGTCCAGCGCCTGCAGCACGTTGAAGCTGCGCGCGTTGAGCGCCAGCCACGGGTTGATGGCGCGCAGCCGCTCGAAGCTGACCGTGCTGGCAAAGTGCCCGCCGGTGGCGGTGACCAACGCGTGCCGGTCGCTGGCGCCCAGCCAGTCCAGCCCCCCGAGGGCACCCAGCGCCCCCAGCGGCCAGAACGGCAGCGCGGCCGCGCGCGACGGCGGGCGCTGGCGCGTCGCCTCCAGCGCGTCGTACACCGCCATGGCGCGCGCGTCCTGCACGAAGATGCCCGGCTGCCCGCTGGTGCCCGAGCTTTCCCACACCACGTAGCGGCCCAGCCAGGCCTCGCCCGCGCGTGCCGGATCGCGCGTGAGCGCCTGCAAATCCTCCAGCCGCAATGCCGGGTCGGTGACCCAGTCGTCGAAGCGGGCCATCAGCTCGCCGCGCGTGACCGGGGCGATGGATGGGAAGTCTGCAGCCCCGTCGAGGCCATGCATCCGCTCCCGATACAGGCGCGAGCCCTGCGCCGCCGCCAGCAGCTGCTGCAGGCGCATCCGCTGGCGCTGGATCAGCGCCGTGGCCGGCGCGTGGGACGCGGCCTGCACGTCCAGCAGCGCCGATTGCAGTTGCAGTGGGTCGAAAACGGGGCGCTTCATGGGCCTGACAGCGCCTGCGCGCGGGTCTGGTCTCGATACCTGGCCATCGTGTCTCCGGTCGATCGGGCGCCCGCGCAAGCAGCGGTGGCAGCCCAGCCTGGCTCCCTCCTGCCGCATGTGTTTGCCCCAACCTTACACGCATTCGGGCGGGCCGAACTTGAGCCAGCGCAAATGTCCAGCCGTGCCGGATCCCCTAGCGACGCCTGGGTGTCGCTGGCGCACTACCATGGTCCCCAACCGCCGGAGCCCGCCGCACCATGGAACGTCGCCCCCACACCAGGACACCACGCCCGCCGCAACGCGCCGAACCCGCCACGCCGGCCCTCGAGGGGGTGCCCGCCGCACCCCCGGAAAACGAAACCCCTGCCCAGCGCCTGGACCGCCTGGTGCAGACCGGCGCCGCCACCGCTTTCGGCAATCTCTCGCCGATCGCGCTGGGCCTGGCTTGGGCCGACTGGGCCTGGCACCTGGCGGCCTCGCCCGGCCGGCAGATCGAGCTGGCCGCGCTGGCCGCCAAGCTGGCCCTGGAGAGCGCCCGCGCGCCGACCGACAGCGGCACCGGCCTGCACGACGAGGACCCGCGCTTTCGCGCCGAAGACTGGGCGCGCTGGCCCTTCAACCGCTGGCGCGCCGGGTTTCGCCAGGCCGAGGCCTTCTGGCGCGAGGCCGCGCAGGTGCCGGGCGTGACTACGCACCACACGCAGATGGTGGATTTCTTTGCGCGGCAGTGGCTGGACATGCTGACGCCGGCCAACCACCTGCTGTCCAACCCCGTGGTGCTGCGGCGCACCCTGGAATCGGGCGGCACCAACCTGGCGCGCGGGCTGCAGAACTGGTCGGCGGACATGACCGGCGTGCCCACGGCCGAAGACCAGGCCAACGCCGCGCGCTTCGTCGTCGGCGGCAACGTGGCCGTCACGCCCGGGAGCGTGGTGTACCGCAACCACCTGATCGAGCTGATCCGCTACGCCCCGCAGACCGCCACGGTGCACCCCGAGCCGGTGCTGATCGTGCCCTCGTGGATCATGAAGTTCTACATCCTCGATCTGTCGCCGCACAACTCGCTGGCGCGCTGGCTGGTCGGCCAGGGCCACACGGTGTACATGCTGTCCTGGCGCAACCCCGACGAGGCCGACCGCGAGCTGTCGATGGACGACTACCTCGAGCTGGGCGTGCTGGAGGCCCTGCGCGCCACCGCGCAGGACAGCGCCGCCACCCGCCTGCACGCCATGGGCTATTGCCTGGGCGGCACGCTGCTGGCCGCCGCCTGCGCCGCGCTGGCGCGCGAGGGCGGCATGCCCGGCTATCCCGACGTGCCCGCGCCGGCCACGCTGTCCCTGCTGGCCGCGCAGGTCGATTTCTCGGAGCCGGGCGAACTGGGCCTGCTGATCGACGAGGGCCAGGTCAACCTGCTCGACCACCTGATGCGCGGCCAGGGCTACCTCAGCGGCAAGCAGATGGCCGGCTCGTTCCAGTTCCTGCACTCGCGCGACCTGGTGTGGACGCGGCGCATGCGCGAATACCTGATGGGCGAGCGCGAGCAGGGCAACGACCTGATGGCCTGGAACCAGGACACCACCCGCCTGCCCGCGCGCATGCACCACCAGTACCTGCAGTGGCTGTACCTGGACAACAGCCTGGCGCATGGCCGCTATCGCGCCGGCGGGCGCCCGGTGTCGCTGCAGGACCTGCGCATGCCGATCTTCCTGGTCGGCACCGAGCGCGACCACGTCTCGCCCTGGCGCTCGGTCTACAAGCTGCACCACCTGAGCGACGCCGAAATCACCTTCGTGCTGACCAGCGGCGGCCACAACGCGGGCATCGTCTCCGAGCCCGGCCATGCCAATCGCCACTACAGCCTGGCCGTGCGCCCCGCGGACGGCCCGTGGATCAGCGCCGAGGACTGGCGCGCCCTGGCCTCGCCGCGCGAAGGCTCGTGGTGGCCGGCCTGGCAAGCCTGGCTGGCCGCGCACTCGGGCAAGCCGGTGCGCGCCAAGCCCATCCCCGCCAAGGCCAGCCTGGGCGACGCGCCAGGCACGTATGTGCTGCAGCGCTACGCCGAGCCGTGAGCGCGCCGGGGCGGCCGATCACTTCAGCAAGCCCTCGACGCGCAGCGCCGCCTGCACCGCGGGGCGCGCGGCCACGCGCGCCAGGTAGGCCTGCAGGTGCGGGTAGCGCGCGATCGACACCCCGAGAAAGCGCGTCCAGTTGAGGATGGTGAACCCATAGGCGTCGGCCACGCTGTAGCCGCCTTCGGCCAGATGGTCGTGGCGCGACAGGTGGCGCTCAAGCTCCTCGAAGCGCACCGCCAGCTTGTCCTTGACCGCCTGCCGGGTCGATTCGGCGGTTTCCTTGTGCCACAGCCAGTAGAAGTTCTTGTGCAGCTCGGTCGCCACGAAGGCCAGCCATTCCAGCACCGCCAGGCGCCGCATCGACCCCGGCGCCCCCATCAGGGCGTGGCCGGGCGCCCGGTCGGCCACGAACTGCAGCAGGGCCGCCACCTCGGTGTGGCGGCTGCCGTCGGGCAGCTCCAGCATCGGCACGTAGCCGCGCGGGGCGACGTCCAGATAGCTCGATCCGTCGCCCAGCCGGTGGCTGGCCAGATCGACGGCCAGCGGCTCGAAGTCGGCCCCGGTCTCGCGCAAGGCAATGTGGACGGCCAGCGAACAGGCGCCGCTGGCGTAGTAAAGCTTCATGGTCATTGGAGGGTTCCCTTCTTGATCCAGGCGTTGATGGAAGGCAGAATTTACGATTGCAACAACGCAAATAAAATAGGCATCTATTCAAATCATGATTGCGTCAACGCAATATCAAATCGGCCCCGCCGAGCTGCAGACCGTGCTGGCCCTGGTCCGTGCGCCGACCCTGGCCGGCGCCGGCGAGCGGCTGAAGCAGGACAGCTCCACGGTGTTTCGCGCCGTGCGGCGCATCGAGCGCGGGCTGGGGCAAAGCCTGTTCATGCGCTCGCGCACCGGCTACCAGCCCACCGACCTGGCCCTGACGCTGGCCGGGCATGCCGAGCAGCTGGAAGCGGCGCTGGAGTCGGCGCGAACCGCCGCCCAGCAGCGCCCGGAGCAGGTCAGCGGTCGCGTGCGCATCACCACCACCGACACCGTGCTGCACGCCCTGGTGGCGCCCACGCTGGCCGCGCTGCATGCGCAGCACCCCCTGCTCGATCTGGACCTGCACGCCGGCAACGAAGTGGCCAGCCTGACGCGGCGCGACGCCGACATCGCCGTGCGCCCCACGCGGCGTGCGCCGGCTCATCTGGTGGGCCGGCACCTGGGGACGGTGCGCGTCAGCCTGTACGTGGCGCGGGGCGCCCAGGGCCGCGCGCTGGCCAGGCTGCCCCGCGACCAGGCTCCATGGATCGCGCTGGACGAGTCGCTGGCCGAGCACCCCACCGCGGTCTGGCGCAAGCGCCAATGGCCGCGCGTGCTGCCCGTCTGTCACGCCAACAGCCTGCTCACCGTGGCCGAGCTGGTGGCCCAGGGGCTCGGCATCGGCCTGCTGCCGATGTTCCTGGCCCAGGGGCGCAGCAACCTGGTCGCACTCGACCGCCCCATCGAAGCCTGCCAGTCCGAGTTGTGGCTGCTCACGCACCCCGAATCACGGCATCTGCGCCGCGTCTCGACGGTCTACGCCCACCTGGCCCAGGCCATCGCGCTGCCGTAGGCCCGCTCCGGCACGCGGGACGCAAGCCGTGGCGATGAACGCCCCGCAGCGCCCGCCGGTCAGCCCCCCAGCACCGCCGCCTGCGCGCGCTGCTGCGGCCCGCGCAGCATGCCGCCCACGATCAGCGCCTGCGCCGCGTAGTAGCTGGACAGCACCCACACCTGCGCCCCCGGCAGCGGCGTGACGAAGCGGTTGATGGCCAGCAAGGAGTCGCTCAGCATGAAGCAGCACGCGCCCAGCGCCACCATCAGCGCGGCGCGGTCGCGCTGCACGTCCCAGCGGCTCCAGGCCTGCGCCGCCATCAGCGCAATCACCCCCACATACGCCGCCACCGGCGCGCGCAGCGCCGCCGGCAGCCCGCCCCACCACAGGAAGGCGTACATGCCCGCGCCCAGCGCCAGCGTGGCCCCCAGCGCCGCGCGCTGGCCAAACCAGGGCACGCCGCCCTGGCGGAACAAGGCGATGTAGAACAGATGCGCCAGCAGGAAGCTGACCAGGCCGGGGACGAATCGCCCCGGCAGCATCAGCAGCACGTCGCCCGCCAGCGAGCCCAGCAGCGCGGCCAGCAGCAGCGCGCGCGGGCGATTCAAGCCAAATCGGCCTGCAGCCCTTTCCTGCCAAGCGCAGGAAGCTACGGCAACCATAGCAAACACCATCGCCGCCGGCTTGGCCAGCCAGTGCCATTCGAGCAGGCCCAGCGCGCTGGTGGCGGTGGCCAGCGCGCCGGCTTCGATCATCAGCGCCTCCCCCATGCCGATGCGCCCCTGCATGGCCGCGCCCAGCGCCCACTGGCAAGCCAGCAGCACGGCAAACCAGATGGCATTGGTGGCCAGCGGCACGCCGCCGGCCTGCCACAGAAAGGCCGACACGCCGCCCAGCAGCAGCGCGAATTGCAGGCCGGCAAACCCGCGCAGCGCCGGGCTCATGGAGGGGTTGAACAAGGGCATGTGCGTGATGTCGAAAGCGGGTTTGGGAAAGCGCCGGGCCACGTCAGCGGGCCGCCAGCCGGGCGGGCGCCACCACACGCCCAGCTTGTCGGCCCAGGAGCGCGTGTGCCAACTGTCGCGCGCCAGGCCGGCATACACCTGCGCATTGGCCCACAGCGGGTCCCAGCTGTTCAAGAGGCCGCGCGTGCCGTACACGACGGGCTCGCGCGGGTCCTCGTCCTCGAACGTGCCGAAGATGCGGTCCCACACGATCAGGATGCCGCCGTAGTTCTTGTCCACGTAGCGGTCGTTGACGGCGTGGTGCACGCGGTGGTTGCTGGGGCTGCAAAACCAGCGGTCGAACCAGCCCAGGCGCCCCACCTGCTCGGTGTGCACCCAGAACTGATACAGCAGGTCGATCAGCCCGACTACCCCGAACACCAGCGGCGGCACGCCCGCCAGCGCCATCGGCAGGTAAAACAGCCAGCCGAAAAGCGCGCCCGTGCTGGTCTGGCGCAGGGCGGTGGACAGGTTGTAGTCCTGGCTCTGGTGGTGCACCGCATGCGCTGCCCACAACACCGCCACGCGGTGACCCAGGCGGTGGTACCAGTAGTAGCACAGGTCGTACAGCAGCAGCGCCAGCAGCCAGCCCGCCGCGCTGGTCCAGAACGCGTCGTTGCGCCACAGCGCCAGCACTTGCCAGGCCAGCGTGTACACCCCCAGGCGCAGCACGCGGGTGAACACGGCGCTGGTCTGGCTGAGCATGCCCAGGCTGATGCTGCTGACGGCGTCCGCCAACCGAAAGGCCGGGCGCCCGCGCCAGCGGCCCGCGGCCCACTCCAGCGCCATGAGCAGCAGAAACGCCGGGGTGACGAGGACGATGATCTGGCTGCCGGACATGGCGTGCATTGTGTGCGAGTGCGCTGCACGCGGCATCATGGCAATCCCATGGGTCACGCCCTCGACGCCCTCACCGCCTTTGCCCGCCGTCACCCGCGCCTGCTGGTGCTGACCGGCGCGGGCTGCAGCACCGACAGCGGAATCCCCGACTACCGCGACGCCCAGGGCCAGTGGAAGCGCGCGCCGCCCATGACGTATCAGGCCTTCACCGGCAGCCAGGCCGCGCGCCAACGCTACTGGGCGCGCAGCCTGATCGGCTGGGCCACGATGAGCCGTGCGCAACCCGGCCCAGCCCACCAGGCATTGGCGCGACTGGAGGCCGCCGGCCACGTCGAGCTGCTGACCGCAAGCGATGGACGGCCTGCACACCGGCGCCGGCAGGTCGTGCGTGATCGGCCTGCACATGAGCGCATCGACACCGTCGGTGTGCCTGGCCTGCGCCACGCCTGCCCAGGCCGTCTGCGGCCTGCTGCCACTGCGCAACCGGCGCAACTGCTGCTACCGGGCGGCCACCACGCCAGCGGCGGCACGAGCTGGACGGCCTGAACTTCTCGCAACTATGGCGTGCCGCCCTGCCCCGCCTGCGGCCACGGCATGCTCGGCTTCGACGTGGTCTGCTGAAGGCATTGCCGCGCGAGCCTCGTCGGTACGCCTTCAAGCCGCGCTGCGGCGCCGACGCGCTGGCGTGCTCCTCGCTCACGCCGGTGTTCAGGGCTACCGCACCCAGGCGCGTTTGCTGCCGGCAGCCCATCGCCGCCATCAGCCTGGGCCGATACACCAGGCCGACGAGCTACTGGCGCGCTGGTGAGTGCAGCCCTACGTGGGCGCCGCCTTGCAGCACGCTGGCGGAGGCGCCAGCGATGCCAGCGTTAGAATCGGCTAGCCGCCATCGCCTGCCGCCACCTGCGGTCACTGCCGCCACTCGACGGACAACTTCCAGCCGACGCAGCAGCCAATCGGCTCTCAAAGCGGTGCGCGCACGATCCAGATACCTGGCGCCAAAATGCTCTGGGTAGATGTACGGCTCAGCGTACAGGCCTTCAAATACGCCTTGAATTGCTGTTTGATCTGCGGATGTCTGGCTATCGCGCACCGCCTCATCGCGCATGAAGCAACAACACCTCCAGACCCGGTGCTGGCTTATGGCGCTTCGATATGGGCTCTTGCCGCGCCTTGCTGCGAACGGCGCTGTTCCAATCGGTATCGGCATCGAGCAGTGTCACCACGCGATCGTAGGCCGCATTCGCGTCTGCGGATAGCCATGGTTCACCACATATGCCGCGCCCTTGCCGCGCGCGTGCAGTGGAAACCGCCATTACCGCTGCCCCGAAAGGCATACAGGCCTTTCAGGTGAGTCGAAGCGCCACCTCCGCATGGCCCTCGCCAACCCAGAAGGATCGTGAACCGTTGCCGGCGCGGCACCAGCGCTTGGACAAAGCCACGCTCACAGCTGCGGCACCGCGCCGTAAGCACCGCCATGTACTTGGCGTAGAAGTTGTCGTCGCTGCGGATGCCGTCCACGCTGTCCAGGCGCCAGGCCGTGCTCTCGTTGTTCTCGTCCTTTTCGACCGACATCACCTGTGACTTGTGCAGGATGTTCAGCACCTCGATGGCGTGGCAGGTGAACAGCAGTTGCGCGCGCCGTGCGGATTGGTTCGACGTCAGCGAACAGGCTGAGGATGGGCTCCAGCATGTGCGGGTGAAATCGTTCTCAGAACTCGTCGATGACGCAGGCCGCCGCGCTCAGTACGGGCAGCAAGCGGTGCAGCAGAATGAACGCACTTTGCGTACCACTGGATTCCAGCGTGAATGGAAGCGTGGCCTTGAGCTCCTTTCGGGTGATGTATTCCAAGGAAACCACACCTCTTTCACTGCCGTCGGGTGATTTGTCACCTCTCGTATCTCGTGCTGCTGAGGCCAAAGTCGACCATGAGCAACTGAACCGCGCGCTCACGTGACTGCGGGTGCTCAGCAAAATGAAAAGCCGCGGAATAGCTGGTCATCGCCGATATGTCGCCCCCAGCGGTGCACGTTGCTGGACACGCTCGTCTGGACCAGCCGCTGCGCCAGCGGCACGCCGTACTGGGCTGCGGTCGACAGGGACCGTTCTCACACCCTTGCGCGCTTCGCTGGCGGTGAAGCCAATCCTGCTGCTTCACCCGGTACGACTGTCGCCTCATCCCATTGCCTGATGAAAACGTAGCTCATGCGCGTGCGTCGAAGAACAGCGTCCTCCAGCACGCGCTTGGCCGTGCAGCGCAAGGTGTAGCGCCAGAGCTCTCCATCTACCGTCAGATCCGAGCTCAAGCTCCGACGGTTGATCCTGCGCGGCGAAATGCGGCTCGAATGGGGTCAGCTGCCCGGGATTGGCGGCGAAAGTTCGCGCGCAGACAGTTGAGAAACGGCAGCGGCCGAGCAGCGCCGTCTTGCCGCTGGCGTTGGCGCCGATAACCGCCATAACCGTAACCGCCCGCTCGCCCGAGGCGCTGCGGGTCGACCACACAGCTTCCGGCACTTTGCCATCGAGCAGCCAGTTGACTTCCGTGCGTTCGCGAAACGACTGAAAGTTGGTGAAAGCAAATCGGTGCAACATGGAGTTAATTGCCATTTTGAACACAAATGTGTTTAAAACATACTTTAACACCGTATCACGCGCCATGCATCTGTGCCGTCACACTCGAAGCCGTCCAGGCTGTCCTGCCCCTCTCCCGTCGGCGAGAGAGGGCTGGGGTAAGGGCTTGCCCGCCCGCAAACCGCCGCATCTCCATCGCACAATGGCCTTGAAGACCCCCTGCCGATCGTTTCGGACGTTGGGCCCAAGGCGCCGCAAGGCCGCACGCGGCAGGCAACGGGGTCTTCACCCCCCGCGGGATTTTGCGACTCAACCCGACCGGCGCCGCTCGCGCCACCACGCCGCCAAGGTCAGCAGCAGGGCCGCATCGAGCGCCACCGAAAACAGCCCAAAGACCACCCGCCCTTCGGTTTGTGAAACCGCCTGCGTCGATTCGGTGTTGGCCGTGGCTCTGCGGACCGAGATGCTGCGCGTAAGGTGGCGCTCGCCCGGACCAAACGCGATCCAGTTGAAGGCCAGCACAAACGCCAACACGGCCACCGCCGCCAGCCGCGCGGCCCAGGCCGGCCGGTCCAGTCCCCACAAGAGCATGGCCAACCCGGCGCCCGTGAACAGCACCGCGCCAATCAGCGTAAACACCAGCGCGCCCGGCCCCATGGCCTGGCTGCTCGGCACCCAGCCCTGCGTGGCGCCCAGCGCCATCAGGCCGCCCAGGCAAAACAGGCAACCCATGAGGAAGGCCGCAAGGCGCAGCATGGTTCAGGGGGTAGCGTGTCGCAGGCGACTGAGTGTCATACAGGCCGCGCCTCGGCCATCACCTGCGCCCTGAACCTGAGCGGCAAATCGCCCGGAGTCAACACATCCACCGGAACACCCAGCAGGGCTTCCAGTTCAACCTGCAAGCCACCCAGGTCAAACAAGGTCGTGCCCGGCAGCGTGTCCACCAGCAGGTCGATGTCACTGCCCTCCGCGTCAGCGCCACGCAGCACCGAGCCGAACACGCGCGGGTTGGCCGTGCGAAAGCGCGCGGCAGCGGCACGCACCGCGGCACGCTGGAGTTCCAAGGCTTGCGATGGCTTCATGGTGCTGAGTATCGAATGCGCCCCATGGTAGCCCAACCGACTGCGGCAGGCGGTGCAATCACCGAAGCAGGTTCAGCGCCGTAGGTCGGGTTAGCGCAGCGTAACCCGACGCCCGCCTGGATCGTTGCGCGCCGGGTCATCCAGCGCCCCGTCGGGTTTTCGTGCCTCAACCCGACCTACGAAGTCTGCAATGACCTGCGCCACGTCGTAGGTCGGGTTAGCGAAGCGTAACCCGACGTCCACATGGAATATTGCGCGTCGGTTCATCCAACGCCATCGTCGGGTTTTCGTTCCTCAACCCGACCTACGAAGATGCGGCCCGCTCGCGGTTAAGCACAAGCAGCCGACGCAGGGTTTCGTCGTCGGGCATGGCGGGGGTGTAGTCGGCCCAGCCGTAGGCGGCGGCCACCGCCGCGTCGAGTGCGGCGTGGGCTTGCGCCAGCCAGGCGGGGCGCTGGTTGTAGAGGTTGGTGAGGGTGCGTTTTTGCAGCGCCTTGGCGTCCGCCTCGCTCAGGCCGGGTCGGGGCTCGATGCGGTCGGGGTACGGCGAATGGTCCATGCCCAGCGGCACGACCTCGGGCACGGTACGCGTCCACTCGGGCGGATTGAGCCAGTTGCGGCGCAGGCTGTCCAGGCGCTGCGCGGCCTGGGCGATGGCGATGGCGGCGTCGCGGATTACTACATTGTTGATAGCTATTTGCGCTTTATGGACGGGCGCTGGGGCCCGATTTGGCTTGAATTCTTCGGGCAAGCCGGCCGGGATCAGCGCGCCGCCCTCGACGGCCTCGGTGCGCTGGTGCGCCGTGTCCGCCGGGGTGAGGCCGGCGGGAAAGGGGAAGGTTTCGAAGCAGGTAGTGGGGGTGTAGCGCGGCCGGTCTTCCAGCGAGGTGCCCATGCGCAGCGACCACAGTTCGTGAAAGCGGCTGTGCAGGATGCCGAAGGTGGTGTCGTCGGCGCGGGCGATGACGATCGCTGCGTTCTCCGGAATTCGAATCTTCGGAAGCCACACAAACAACCGGTACTTCGAGACCATTGGTGTCGCGACAAAACGGAGGATGGGTGCAATTGCTGCTCTCATTTCCGGGGAACTGCGTTTGTGAAGCCAGTATTTTTTTAACAGATAGGGTTCCCGCTTTTTCGCGCGCTCCGCCTTGACTACGGTCGAAACAACGGAAAACGGCCCTTCGAAAAGCGCTGCTTCGTGCTCGTCCAACCCCGTGAAATCAATCAACCATTCGTCGCGAGACCGTCTCGTGAGATCGCTTGCGTTTGCGTAAGGGCGCAGAACCAGCGCCGAGGACTGACCGTTCGGGTTCGGCTGCATAAGCCAGTTCACAGCCCGTTCTCGGGACACGTTGAAGCTGCCATTCATCTGAAAACCTGCGTAGGCTGTCCCAGAATTTCCTGGCAACTTGACCGCACTCGTAAGATCTAAAGCATCTCCATCCTGGCTTCCTGCGGTCAAGTCAGTGTTTATCTGATCAACTACTTGGTCATTCAGATCAACGCCGAGACCCGGATCACGATTTCCGAAGCAGACAAGGCTAACTCGGACCGCCGCGCCCTCGTTGATCCAGGGCTCATCTGACCATGCCGAGAAAATTCTGGTCTGAGCTGAGATATGGCTCAGTACACGCCTGTTATCGCCACCACGCAACGAGTTCGTGGCAACGAATCCTGCGCGCTGCAGTTGTTCGCAGACCAGGTGCTGCGGTGCGCGTATGAACCAATAGCAGGCCGGTCACGTTGCCTGAAACGTAGTCGTAGACAGCACGAAGCTCATTCACGTAGTCCACCCCAAGTTCTCGAACTTGGAAGCGTTGCCCAAAAACGGCGGATTGCCCACCACCACGTCGGCGCGGGGCCAGGGGGCTTCGGTGGCGGTTTTCACTCCCTCCCGCGGGGAGGGTTGGGGTGAGGGCGGGGCGCTGGGTCGCTTGCGGCGCGGTGTGGATGCGCCGTGGCCCCATCCCTGCCTTCCCCAGCAGGGGGAAGGAGACCAGCCGAACTCGATGCGCCGTAGCCCCCCCTGCCCTCCCCCCAAGGGGGAGGGAGAAAAGTCCAGAGCGCGTCGCGGCACTCGATCTGCTCCAGCGGCTCCAGCACGGGGTTGGTCTTGGGCGGGTAGCCGTGCGCCATGCGCCACTGGATCTCGCCGATCCACACGCTGACGCGCGCCAGCTCGGCGGCGTATTCGTTCAGCTCGATGCCCAGCAGGTTGTGCGGGCCGGTGACCAGGTCCTGCTCGCGGTCCAGGCCGAGGGCGGCGGCCTGGGTGATGCTGATGAGCTCGACGTCCTTGAGCGCCTTCAGGCCCAGGAACAGAAAGTTGCCGCTGCCGCAGGCCGGATCGAGGATGCGGAAGGCGCGCAGTTCTTCGAGCCATTCGACGAAGCGCGCGTGGGTCTTGCGGTAGGCGGCGTCGCCGTTCTTCTTGATTTTGGCCGCCAGCGCTTGCAAATCATGCACGGTCAGCTCCCATTTTTGCAGCAAAGGGCGGGTGATGACGGGGCCGGTGATGCGCTCGATGGTGGCCGGGTCGGTGTAGTGCGCGCCCAGCTGGCTGCGCTTGGCGGGGTCGAGGCCGCGCTCGAACAGGGTGCCGAAGATGGAGACGTCGATGGCGCTCCAGTTGAGGCTGGCGGCGTTGCGCAGCTCGGTGATGTCGGTGATGGCCAGCGGCGGCACGTCGATGCGCGCAAACAGGCCGCCGTTGAACCAGGGAATGTCGTCGGGCCCGTACAGGCCACCGGTCTGCATGGTGGTGAACAGGCTGGCCAGGCCTTGGGTGAGGCGCTCGCTGGTGAGATTGCGGTTGTTCACCAGGCGCTCGAACATGCGGCCGGGCAGCAGGCCCACGTCCTCGGCAAAAAAACAGAACAGGCATTGCGTGAGGAAGTGCGCCACGACCTCGCCCGGCTGGCCACGCGCGCGCAACTGGGCGGCCAGGGTGGCGAAGCTGTGCGCGGCCTGCTCCGTGATGGCGCGGCTGGTCTGGCGCGGGCGAAAGCTCTCGGGCGCCAGCCACAGGCGACGCAGCAGGGCCTGCTTGTCGGGCTGATCGAGCTGCTCGATGCGCACCGTGTGCGTCTCGCTCGGATGGCCGTTGAACTGGGTGTGGATGCGGATGGTGAGGCGGTCGCACACCACCAGCAGCGGCGGGTTGGACAGGGCCAGGCTGTACTGCTGCAACTGGCGCAGCGCGGCGTCCAGGTTCTTGCCGGGGGCCTTGTTCTCCCACGCGAAGTGGTCGCGGTAAAACACGTCGGCATAGCCGCGCGATTCGCCCAGCACCAGCGAGCGGCGCTCGAACACGTATTCGCCGCCGACGTCGCTGCCGGGCTTGGGCACGCCCAGCAGCTCGCACAGGTCCAGGAAGTGGCTTTGCGCGCCCTGCTCCTCGTTCAGGTGCGCGGCGGGGCCGCCGGGGCCCCATTTGGCGATGAAGTCGGAGGGGGTCATCAAGACGCGGGTTCTCTGTTTTTGATAGCTGCTCGCGCTTGATTGACAAGCGCTGCAGGCCGATTTTGCTTGTAAACCTGGCAGGCGGACCGCGCCGCCGGCTGGCGCCATTGTGGCCGAGGGCCGGCGCCGCCAACGGCGCGGCGGCGCGACAATGGCCGCCATGACCGCCGCCCCCGTGCCCCGGCGCCTTTTTACCGCGCTGTTTGCCGACGCCCCCGCCCGCGCCGCCATCGACGCCGCGCGCCAGGGCTGGGGCGGCCTGCCGGGGCGCCTGAGGCCGGTGCCCGAGCGCATGCACGTGACGCTGCAGTTTTTCGACGCGGTGGACGCCGAGCGCGAGCAGGCCTGGCGTGCGGCGCTGGCGGGGCTGCGGTTCGATCCCTTCGACATCACGCTCACGCGGCCCGAGCTGTGGCACGCGCCGCGCGGCGCCATCGCCGTGCTGCGCGCCGCGCCCAACCCCGCGCTGGACGCGCTGCACGCCGCCACCGACGATCTGGCGCGCGTCGCCGGCCTGGCGCCCGACACCCGCCCCTACAAGCCGCACCTGACGGCGCTGCGCCACGCCGAGCACGTGCGCCTGGCGCGCCTGCCCGCGCCCGTCACCTGGCGCGTGGGCGCGGTCAGCCTGATCTGGTCGGATTTGCAGGCGCAGCCGCCGTGCTATCACCTGCTGGGGCGCTTTGGCGCGCCCCCTGCGCCGCCAGCAGCGGCAGCAGCTTGAGCTGGCCCGCGGGCGTGGTGCGCAGCGCGCGATCGTGCGCGCTGGCGCGCAGCCAGTCGCGGGCCAGGTAGTGATCCAGCAGGGCCTTGGCCAGCGGGCCGGCCAAGTGGTCCTGCCGCTGCGACCAGTCCATGCAGCGATAGGCCAGGCGTCCGCGCGCGGTCACGGCGGGCACGCCCAGCGCGGCCAGCCAGTCCTGGCCGGCGGGCGTTAGCGCAAAGCCGGCCTCGCCCTCGCTTAGATAGCCGCGTACCAGCAACATGCGCAGTTGCGCCACGCCCAGCTCGCCGGCCAGATGGCCGTAGCAGCGCCGCGCGTGCTTGAGCGGCGCATAGCCGGGGCATTGCCAGCGCGCGGCCACGTCGTCGCGCTCGGTCACCAGGGCCAGGGCCTCCAGCGCGTGCGCCACGTCGGCATCGGCCAGGCTGAAGTATTTGTGGCGCCCCTGCGGGCGCACACTGATCAGGCCCGCGTCCAGCAGCTGCGCCAGCTGCGAGCTGGCGGCCTGCGGCGTGGCGCCCGCCGCGCGCGCCAGCTCGCCCGCGGTGCGCGCCTGACCGCTCAGCAGGTGGGCCAGCATGCGCGCGCGGGTGGGGTCGGCCAGCAGCGCGGCGATGCGGGCAAAGCGGGGCTCGGGGCTGCTCATGCGCCCGATTGTGGTGCCGCCGGCTGGTTCAGCGTGCCGGCCACGCCCTGCAGGAAGCTGCGCTGCTCCTTCCGGATGAAGCGCTGCTGCTGCGCCCAGGCGAAGTTGCGCGCGCCCTCTGCGTCGGCGCGCAAGCGGGCGCGGTAGGCCTCGTAGGCGGCCAGCGAGTCGAAGGCGATCACGCCCCAGGCCTCGTAGTTGCTGCCTTCAGCGGGCAACCAGTAGCCCACCAGATGCCCTCCGCAGCGCGGAATGATGCGGCCCCAGTTCTCGGCGTACTGGCGGAAGGCATCCTTCTGGAACGGGTCGATTTCGTAGCGGATGAAGCAGGTGATGGACATGGGTGCTTTCTGGGATGGGTATCGCAGTTGGTATCGCATGATGGCTTGCTCGGGCACGCCGATGTTTCGGCCTTGGTGGAAGGGTGCGCGCGGCGCCGTCGTCCAGTTCATCACGCCGGGGCGCGCCAAGGGCCGGCGCTGAAGCCCTCGCGGTGCTAAGGTGAATGCTCCATTTTTTTGACGGAGACAGCGCATGGCTTCCACGGTTCTCATCACCGGCTGCTCGTCGGGCATTGGCGCGGCGGCGGTGCGGCACTTTGCGGCGCAGGGCTGGAACGTGGCGGCCACGCTGCGCCAGCCTGCGGCGGCATCGTTCGAGCAAGGCAAGGGCTGCGTCGAGACCTTTGCGCTGGACGTGACCAACCCGGCATCGGTGGCCACCGCCGTGCAGCAGGCGCTGGCGCGCTTCGGCGCCATCGACGTGCTGATCAACAACGCGGGCTATGGCCTGTTCGGCCCCTTCGAGACGGCCACGCCCGAGGTCATCGACCGGCAGATGCGCACCAACGTGGGCGGGGTGATGGCCGTCACGCAGGCGGTGCTGCCGCACATGCGGGCGCAGGGGCACGGGGTCATCATCAACGTGGCCTCGCTGACCGGGCTGGTGGCGATGCCGCTGTACTCGCTGTATGCGGCGTCCAAGTTTGCGGTGGTGGGCTTTTCGCAGTCGCTCAGCCACGAGCTGGCGCCGCTGGGCATTCGGGTCAAGGTGTTCACGCCGGGGGCGGTGGCCACCGATTTTTCGGGCCGCTCGCTGGTGCGCACCTTCAAGGGCGACGGCGAGCCGTATGCCGACTCGATCGGCAAGGTGATGGCGGTGTTCCAGGCCAACCGGGCCGCCGGCGGCGCGGCGTCCACGCCCGAGCAGTTGGCCCAGGCCCTGTACGGCGCTGCCACGGACGGCAGCGCGCAGGTGATGTACGCCACCGGCGAGGACGCGCACGCTGCCTTGAAGGCGCGCCACGAGTTGGGCGACGAAGCCTTGCTGTCAGGGGTGCGCCAGCGATTTGGGTTGGCGGGGTAAGAAACCGTCCGCCACACAGCGCTGGCCCAGCCAGCGAAGGCTTGTGAAGCCAGTAGGCTGGGTTGAGGCGCGAAATCCAGCGGGGCCCTCACGTCCCACGCGTGACCACCACCTCCAGGTACGCGCCGGGCACCACCAGCGATTCGGGGCCCGCCTGGTTGAAGCGCGCCAGCAGCGCCAGGATTTCGCCTTCGAGCCTCTTTTGCTCGTCGGGCGCCAGCGCGGCAAAGGCGCGGTGCACCGGGCCGTAGAAGGCGCGAAACACGTCCACCCAGTGCTGGGCCGATTCGTAGCGGAACATGAACTCGCGCGGCGTGGCCTGGATGCGCTGGCCCGGGAACAGCTCGCTCAGGCCGGCCTCGGTGCCCCAGCGCACGGGCGGCTTCAGGCCGGCGGGCGGTGGCGGCAGGTGGCGGCCGACGGTCTTGAGCACCTGGCCGATGAAGCCGTCGGGCGTCCAGCAGGCCAGGCCGATGCGGCCACCGGGGCGCACCACGCGCAGCAGTTCGGCGGCAGCCTTGTCCTGATGCGGCGTGAACATGACGCCGACCGTGGACAGCACCACGTCGAAGCTGGCGTCGGCAAAGGGCAGCGCCTCGGCGTCGGCCTCGCGAAACGTCACCTGCAGGCGCTCGGCGGCGGCACGCTCGCGCCCACGCTCGAGCAGCGCGCCCACGTAGTCGGTCGAGGTGACATGGGCAAAGCGCCGCGCGGCAGCCAGCGTGGCGTTGCCGTTGCCGGCGGCCACGTCCAGCACCTGGCTGCCGGCGCGCACATCTGCCGCCTCGCACAGGCTCTCGCCCATGATCTGCAAGCTGGTGCCGATGATTGCGTAGTCGCCCGAGGACCAGACGGCGTGCTGGCGCTGCTTGATGGCGGCGTAGTCGATCGACGGGGCTTCGAGGGTGGTGGTGGACATGAGCGTCTCCTGCAATGAAGGAAGTGGACCGGACGCCCATGCTGCGCGCGCGGCCGGGCGGGTTTCAAGTTCTGTTTGTGAATCGCACTGGTTCAGAAGCTGAACTGGCAAGCCGGTGCGGATCGGCGTAGATTGGCTTGGCAACGCACCCTGCGCCAGCCCGGCGCCCCGCTCATGCCCAGCACCAGCTACCGCCAGTTCTGCCCCGTGGCCATGGCCTCGGAGCTGTTGTGCAACCGCTGGACGCTGCTGCTGGTGCGCGAGCTGATGCTGGGTTCGTGCCGCTTCAACGAGCTGCGCCGCGGCGTGCCGCGCATGTCCTCGGCGCTGCTGGCCAAGCGCCTGAAGGAGCTGGAGGCCGCCGGCGTGGTGGCGCGCACGGCGCCCACCCACAGCGCCGACCCGCACGAGTACCACCTGACCGAGGCCGGCCAGGAGCTGCGCCCCATCGTCGAGGCCGTGGGCGTGTGGGGCCAGCGCTGGGTGACGACCGAGGCCACGCTGCGCCACCTGGACGCCAACCTGCTGATGTGGGACATCCGCCGCAACGTGCGGCCCGAGCCGGCACCCGCGGCGCGCACCACCATTGAATTCATCTTTGGCGACCGCGCGCCGCCGCAGCGCAACTACTGGCTGGTGGTCGAGCGCGGGCGCGAGGTGGACCTGTGCAGCGTGGATCCGGGCTACGAGGTGGACCTGTACGTCAGCACCGACGTGCGCACCCTCACCGAGGTGTGGCTGGGCTACTCGGACTGGTCGCACGCCATGGCGCGCGGCGCCCTGCGCCTGACCGGCACGCCCGAGCGCGCGGCACAGCTGCGCGCCTGGCTGCCGGGCAGCCCTTTCGCCGGAGTGGCCAAGCAGCACGGACTGACCGCAGTGATGGCCTGAGGGTCACCGGTTCGCCGCTTCGCGCGGCGGATCACTGGCGCCGTTCCATCTTGCCGGCCCGACACCTTCTGCCGGGGCGGCGACGCGTGCAATGGTCTGAAGTTCCGCATGGCAAACCCTCCGGCAACACGCCCTGCATCGGCGCGCTCAAGGCGAATCGACCACCAGGCTCAGCGCCAATGACAGCGCCACGCCCGACAGCAGCACGCCGGAGGTGCGGTCGAACACCTTGAGGCTCAGGCGGTGACGCAGCACGCGCAGCAACATGGCGCCGCTTAGCGCGCAACCATAGGCGCCCACGACGGTCATCGCGATCAGGCCCAGGGCGAATTGCAACCGCATATCGGGTGTCGCGAAGCCCTGCGCCATGCTGGCTGGCAGCAGGAATCGATTGACGTAGGTCAGCGGGTTCATCGCCACCACGGCGAGGGCCCGCATCGCACAACCGCCCACGGTTTCATCCGGGTGACCGCGCAAGTCCAACCGGGCGTTCCTTGTCGTGGTACGAAACGACTGCACGGCGAACCAGGCGGTGCACACCAGGCCCAGCCACAGTGCCCTGGTCCTGAAGGCGGTGCCCAGGCCGCTGATGGCATCCGCGAACGCCAGTGCGGCGGCAATGAGGGCCAGCTGAACACCACAGACGGTGCTGGCCACCAGCAGCTTGCGCCCCCCGGCCATGCCTTCGCGCACGATCATCAGCGTGACTGGGCCGACAGAGGCGATCATCGCGGTCCCCAGCACCATTCCCATCTGAAATCCGCCGGCATCGCTTGTGATGAATATGGTTGATCTCGTCGGTGCGCGAAGTCGGGTCGCACGGCAATGCACGCTTGTCGTATTGCGGCAAGTGGCCCCGCGCCCAAGCTCTGTTTGCGCTGTGCTCCCCTTCCACCCTGCGCGCGCGTTCCAACCGGCTGCCGACTGCTCGGACTGCGCCCGAATGACGGCCCTGGGGCTGATCGGCCAAGGACTGAAACCATGGCCATGCTCCGGTGGTCGGCTGGCGCTGCAGAAGATGTCCTCAGTCTAGGATTCGCCGCCCACCGCCACAAGCCGCAGGTCCGCATAATGGGGCCGCGACAATGCATGACCCGAAGTGTCCATGTACGACTGGAACGACCTGAAGTACCTGCTTGCCGTGGCACGCCATCGCAGCACTACCGCTGCGGGCAAGGCCTTGGGCGTGAACCAATCCACCGTGCAGCGCCGACTGGTCCAGTTGGAGCGGCGCATCGGGCGCCCCCTGTTCCAGCGGCAACCAAGCGGCTACCGCCTGACGGTTCTGGGCGAACAACTCTTGCCGCATGCACAGCGCGTGGAGCAGGCAGCCCTGGAACTGGCGCGCGAGGTGCAGGCACAGGCCCGCAACGTGGAGGGTGTCGTGCGCCTGACCTGCCCAGAAACGATCGTACTGAAGCTGCAGGACTCGGGTTTGATGGAACGCTTCCGAGCGCGCTATCCGAAGCTCAAGGTCGAGTTCGTGATAAGCGACCTGTACCTCGAGCTTGGGACGGGCGAGGTCGATGTGGCGCTGCGCGCGGGCGATACCGTGGACGAATCGCTGGTCTGTCGCAAGATCGGCGACTCGCTGCTGGCCATCTACGCCAGCCGCAGCTACATCGCGCGGATGGGGCGACCGGAACGGACGGAGGACTTGGCACAGCACGACTGGGTCGGCCTGAGCACAAACACGAGCCGCAATCGCGTGGCGCTGTGGCTGCAGCAGGTGGCGCCAAAGGCCCGCATCGTGGCGCGCAACAACAGTGTGCTCGGAACAGCGCATTCGGCCAAGGCTGGCCTGGGGCTGACACCCCTGCCCACATTGCTGGGCGACGCGGATCCGGACCTGGTGCGCGTGCTGGGCCCGATCCCCGAACTCACACGCATTTGGCGCGTGCTCACGACGCCCGAGCTGCGGCGCACCCCACGCGTGGCCGCGCTCTTCGATTTCATCGTCGACGAGGTCGAGGCCCTGCGGCCCATCCTCACGGGTTGACGCCACCTTGGTGCGACCAGTGGCCTTCACGGGCACAAGGCACGACTGCCATGCATCCGCGGTCCACGGGCGCGGCCTCCGTCGTCTTCGGAAATTCTGGTCGATTCAACCGATTTGACCCAGAGCCCCATCATGATCGCCATCGCCGTCGGCCTGTTCGAGGCCAAGACCCATCTGTCCAGATACGTCGCCTGCGCCGAGCGGGGCGAGGAAGTCATCATCACGCGGCACAACAAGCCGGTGGCCAAGATCGAGCAGCTGCATGCCAGGAGCGAACCGGTGCGCGAGGACGTTCCACCGTTCATCCAGCGCACCCACGACATTTGCCGGCCCGCACGCGGATTGCGTGACCGGGCGCGGCACGGCATGGTCCGATGGGGCTGGGCTACAACGACTGGCAGCTCCCCGCGCACAGCGGCACCCCGCGCCCGATCGGAACGCCCGAGCGGCAGGCACAACTGCGGGCCGGGCTGCCGGGCAGCGCATTCGTGGCGGTGGCCAAGCAGCGCAGACGGATTTTGGTGCGGGTCTGATCAGCCAAGGCAGGCCAGGCGTCCAGAAAACGGGGCGGCCGCCCTTGGCTGCAGCCGCCCCGTGAAACCCGTTCACAGACGGGATTGCACCGACTCCGGAACGGCGCTCAGCCCTTGGATCGACGTCGCAGCCGGCGTGCGCCCAGGCCAGCGGCTGCCAGGCCCAGCAGGGCCAGACTCCATTCACCCAAGGTCGGCACCGGGGCGACGGTGACGGCCGGCGGCGCCACGTAAGGCGTGTCGTCGCAGGCGCCGGTCACGCGCTGCGGGGCGCTCCAGCTGGCGATGTTCATCGGCACACCGCTGCCCGCCGCATCGTCAAACCGTCTGGTGCTACCACCCGATGGTTCGCTGTCAATGAAGATGGTGGGGGCTCCATCAGCAAACCAGCCCACCGGCGGGGTCAAGGTAATTCCGGACGTGGTGTACGCGCCGGCGGGAACGCCGCCGAGAGGTATATCCAGGGTGTTCACACTGGAGAACATTCCCGTCAATGCCCCAGAAGCATCGGTCGTGGCCGAACCGGCAACCAAGCCACTGGGCGGCGTGGCAACCAAATTCTGGACGTAGCTCACGTCGCGCGCGTTGTTCATGCGCCAAATGACACAGGTGAGGTTGGCGCCGCTCCAGGTTTGCGAGTTGGCGCTGGTGCCACCATTGTCGAAGACGAAGGTGACCGTGTATGTCTGGCCGTTGATGATCTCGGGAAAGGTTGAGTTGGCGATGGTGCCTTGGTGGTTGATGGCATAGGGCGCCGCACTGGCCACGGCGCTGGCGCCCAACAGGGCAAGGGCAGCCAGCATGTGAAGCCCGCGGCGGCGCGGGGCTGTGAAGGACATGGCGCGCCCGGACTTGGCGTGGAGTGAACGGCTGCAATCGGTCGTTTTGATGAGGGCCTCGGTGATTTTCGGAACCCGGCCGGGCGAAATTGGCAGCACCCAGGCCGGCGACGCCGCTGAATTTACGGAGGGCCGCCGCGCTTGTCAGTCCACGTTTGCAGACAAGCCCCCCCTTCCCGGCGCCGCTTTCACTCGACAACGCGCCGTACGGACTAAAGCGTTTGGTCTATGGATGAAGCTGCAACGTCGAGCTTCTGTTGTTACGATTGGACAAAAATGCCTTGAATCAAAACACGGGGGAGACGTGATGGATGCCTTGGTCGCCCAGATGTACCAGGCCGCCGCCGATGACCGACAGTGGCTGCCGCTGTTGGGCGCGCTGGAGCAGCGATTTGAGGCCCAGGCGAGCTGGCTGATGGTGTTTCAGGGTGCGGGTTGTCTGGGCGCCCACGCCACTGCGGGCCTGCGCGATGTGGCGGACGCGGGACTGGCGCAAGCCCGTCACTGGGCGCACAACCCGCAACTGGCGTACGGACGCCGCAAGCCCTCCAGCCGTTTCCAGCTGCGTGAGCACTACTTTCCCGCCCAAGTGCTGGCCGAGGACGAGGTGGCCCAATTGCTGTTGCGCCGCCAGCTGCACCACCAGGCCGGCACGGCGATGCTTCTGCCCGACGGCGTGGCGCTGCTGGGCCTCAGCCGTCCGCCCAGCCGCCGGTTTGGCGCCACGGAGATGCGCCAGCTCAACCGCCTTCACGGGCATCTGGCTCAGGCGGTGCAACTGGCGGCGCACCTGGGGCGCAACAGCGCACGGCAAGCCATCGACTTGATGCAGGGCCTGGGACAGGCCGCGGCCGTGCTGTCGCACCAGGGCGCGCTGCTGGGCTGCAATGCCTTGTTCGAGGCCACGGCACAAGACTGGACCGAGATGGATTGGCGCGAGCGCCCCCACCCGCACGACGCCACCGTGCACGCCCAACTCCACGCTTGGCTGGCGCAGCCTCTGGATCACGCGCCCTGCGCCCTGTCGGCGCGCACCCGCTCGGGCAGCCTGTTGCGCCTGCGCCTGCTGCCCCTGGTGGGCGCCGGCCAGGAGCGCCTGCTGGGCGGCGCGGCCCTGTTGGTGGTGGAGCCCATGGCTCCCGCTCTGCCGCCAGACGCCGCCGCGGCCCTGCGCCAGCGCCACGGTTTGTCGGCCAAGGAGGCCCTGTTGGCCGTGCGCCTGGCCGATGGCGTGGACCTGCGCGACGCCGCCGCCGGCCTGGGCCTGACCTACACCTCGGCTCGCACCTACCTGGATCGCATCTACAGCAAGACCGGGGTGCGCCGGCAGATCGACCTGGCGCGCGTGGTGCTGGCTGCCGGTGCGCTTGCTTTCCCGCACTGAATCGCCTCGTGGCCGGAGGGGTGCGCTGGCGGGTAAAATCTGGTTGATTCAACCAGTTTGACCAAAGGCCCACCATGACCGCCACCGCTGTCGGCCTGTTCGAGGCCAAGACCCACCTGTCCGAATATGTCGCCCGCGCCGAGCGCGGCGAGGAAGTGATCATCACGCGGCACAACAAGCCCGTGGCCAAAATCGTGCCCCTGTCGGCCACGCCCGCGCGCGTGGCCGAGGACATTCCACCCTTTGTTCAGCGCACCTTTGACATGGGCGAGCCCACGGTCGATCTGACCCGGCTCAACAAGCTGGCGGGCGACCTGGAAGACGCCGAGTTGATCGCCCAGCTGCTGCGCACGCGATGAAGCTGCTCGACACCAACGTTCTGTTCAACGCGGTGCACGACCGCAGCCCACACCACCCGGCGGCCCAGCAGGCGCTGCAGCAAGCCTTCATGGACGAGGCTGGCGCGGCGCTGGCATGGCTGCCGCTGGTGGGGTTCATCCGGGTGTCAACGCGCACCGGCATCATGCCCCACCCGCTGGGCATCGCCGACGCGCTGGCCTTGGTGCGCGAATGGCTGGATCACCCGCGGGCGCAACTGCTGCACCCCGGCGTGCGGCATTTGGATATCCTCTCGCGCCTGCTGCTGGAAGCAGGAACGGCCGGCAACCTGACCAATGACGCCCACATCGCCGCCCTGGCCATTGAGCACAACGCCGAGGTACTCACTTTTGACAAAGACTTCGCCCGATTCACCGGACTTCGCTATCAAATACTGAGCTGACTGCGCTTGCTACACAGGCGCCACATGCCAAAATCGCTTATGAAAACCAGCCAACCCCCCATGTCGGTCGCCGACATCCGCCAGAGTTTTCTGGACTTCTTCGTCAGCAAGGGCCACACCGTGGTGCCCTCCAGCCCGCTGGTGCCGGGCAACGACCCCACGCTGATGTTCACCAACAGCGGCATGGTGCAGTTCAAGGACGTGTTTCTGGGCACCGACCAGCGCCCCTACAAGCGCGCCACCAGCGTGCAGGCCTGTCTGCGCGCGGGCGGCAAGCACAACGACCTGGAGAACGTGGGCTACACCGCACGCCACCACACCTTCTTCGAGATGCTGGGCAACTGGTCGTTCGGCGACTACTTCAAGCGCGAGTCGATCGAATGGGGCTGGGAGCTGCTCACGCAGGTCTACAAGCTGCCGGCCGACAGGCTGCTGGCCACCGTCTATCACGAGGACGACGAGGCCTATGACATCTGGACCCAGGTGATCGGCCTGCCGCCGGAGCGCGTGATCCGCATCGGCGACAACAAGGGCGGCAAGTACAAGAGCGACAACTTCTGGATGATGGCCGATACCGGCCCCTGCGGGCCGTGCAGCGAAATCTTCTATGACCACGGCCCCGAGATTCCCGGCGGCCCGCCCGGATCGCCCGATGAAGACGGCGACCGCTTCATCGAGATCTGGAACCACGTGTTCATGCAGTTCGACATGGCAGACGACGGCAGCGTGACCAAGCTGCCCGCCCCCTGCGTGGACACCGGCATGGGCCTGGAGCGCCTGGCCGCCATCCTGCAGCACGTGCACAGCAACTACGAGATCGACCTGTTCCAGGCGCTGATTGCCGCTGCGGCGCGCGAGACCGGTTGCACTGACCTGGCCAACCCCTCGCTCAAGGTCATCGCCGACCACATCCGCGCCACGGCGTTTCTGGTCAGCGACGGCGTGATCCCCGGCAACGAAGGCCGCGGCTACGTGCAGCGGCGCATCATCCGCCGCGCCATCCGCCACGGCTACAAGCTGGGGCAGAAGACCCCCTTCTTCCACAAGCTGGTGGCGCCGCTGGTGGCGCAGATGGGCGCGGCCTACCCGCGCCTGGCCGAGCAGGAGGCACACATCACCAGCGTGCTCAAGGCCGAGGAAGAGCGCTTTTTCGAGACGCTGGCGCACGGCATGGAGATCCTCGACAGTGCCCT
>JAWKYM010000007.1:0-217553 GCA_041396485.1 Burkholderiaceae bacterium
CACTTGGCGGGTGACGCTGGCCCCCACCCCTGCCCTCCCCCAGCGGGGGAGGGAGAAAAATCAGTCGACGGCGGCAGGCTCCAGCTTGAGCTTGCCGGCCAGGATTTCCTCGGCAAACATCTCGGCCGTGCGCGCGGCCGCGGCCGTCATGATGTCCAGGTTGCCTGAGTACTTGGGCAGGTAGTCGCCCAGGCCCTCGACCTCCAGAAAGACCGACACGCGCTTGCCGTCGAACACCGGGCCGTTGACCAGCTTGTAGCCCGGCACGTATTTCTGCACCTCGGCAAGCATCTGGTGGATGCTCGCGGTGATGGCCGCCTGGTCGGGCTCGCCCTCGGTCAGCACGTGCACGGTGTCGCGCATGATCAAAGGCGGATCGGCCGGGTTGATGATGATGATGGCCTTGCCCTTTTTGGCGCCGCCCACCTTCTCGATCGCGCCGGCGGTGGTGCGGGTGAACTCGTCGATGTTCTTGCGCGTGCCCGGGCCGGCCGACTTGCTCGACACCGTGGCGACGATCTCGGCATAGGCCACCGACTGCACGCGGCTGACGGCTGCCACCATGGGGATGGTGGCCTGGCCGCCGCAGGTGACCATGTTCACGTTCATCTCGCGCTGGCCAACCTGCTCGCGCAGGTTCACCGGCGGCACGCAGTAGGGGCCAATGGCCGCGGGCGTCAGGTCGATCATCATCGCGCCCTGCTCGGTCACCTTGCGCGAATTTTCAGCGTGCACGTAGGCGCTGGTGGCGTCAAAGACGATCTGCACCCCGTCGGCCTTGATGTGCGGCACCAGGCCATCGACGCCCTCGGACGTGGTCTTGATGCCCATTTCCTGGGCGCGCTTGAGTCCGTCGGACGTGGCGTCGATGCCCACCATCCACACCGGCTCCAGCACCGCGCTGCGCTGCAACTTGGCCAGCAGGTCGGTGCCGATGTTGCCGGGGCCGATCAGGGCGCACTTGACTTTCTTGCTCATTGCTTTCTCTCCAGAATCAAACAAAACGCACCGAGCAGCCGCCAATGCCACCAATCGTCACGCGCAGGTTGTCGCCCGCCTTGACCGGGACCATGATGCCCAGCGAGCCCGACAGCACCACCTCGCCGGCCTCCAGCGCGATGCCGTGTGCGCCCAAGGTGTTGGCCAGCCAGGCCACGGCATTCGCCGGGTGGCCCATGGCGGCGGCGCCGGCGCCGGTGGCGACGATCTCGCCGTTCTTCTCGAGCACCATGCCGCAGGTGGTCAGGTCCACGTCGCGCACGTCCACCAGTCGGTCGCCCAGCACGAACACGCCGCAGCTGGCGTTGTCGGCCACGGTGTCCTGGATCTTGATCTTCCAGTCCTGGATGCGCGAGTCCACGATCTCGAAGCAGGCCATCACCCCGTCGGTGGCGGCCAGCACGTCGGCCACGCTGATGCCGGGACCTTTGAGCGTCTTCTTGAGCACGAAGGCAATCTCGCCCTCGGCCTTGGGCTGGATCAGCCGGCTCATGGGAATGGCCTCGCCCTCGCCATAAACCATGGCGTCCGTCAGCCAGCCAAAGTCGGGCTGATCCACGCCCAGCATGTCCATCACGGCCTGGCTGGTCACGCCGATCTTCTTGCCCACCACCTTCTCGCCGGCGGCCAGGCGCCGCGCCATCAGGCGCTGCTGGATGGCGTAGGCGTCGTCGACGGTGAGGCCCGCGTGCTGGCTGGTCAGCGGTGGCAGCGTGGTGCAGGCGGCAAGCGCATCGAACAGCGCATCGCCCAGTTTCTTGATCTGGTTGGCTTGCATCGTTAACTATTAAAAAAAGAGCTGGTTGCGCTTTATGGATGCGGCCTGCAGCCCGATTTTTCTTAGAACTTCACCATCACGTTGCGCAGGTCGGTGTAAAACTCGAACGAGTGTAGCCCGCCTTCGCGCCCGATGCCGCGACGGATTCGGGCCGCCAAGGGTCGGGGTCGAGCCCCATCCGCAACCCCCCTCAGGCGTTGCGCAGCCCAAGCCCCCAGCGTGCCAGCGCCACATCGTCGCTTTCCCGCGCATCCACCCAGTGCGCACCGCCGGGCGTGACTTCCTTCTTCCAGAACGGCGCCTGGGTCTTGAGGTAGTCCATCAGGAATTCGCAGGCCTGAAAGCTCGCGTGCCGGTGCATCGAGGTCACGGCCACCAGCACGATCTGATCGAGCGGCTGCAGCCGCCCCACGCGGTGCACCACGCGGGCGCCCAGGATGTCGAAGCGCCGGTGGGCAGCGTCGATCATTGCCTCGATGGCCTTTTCGGTCATGCCGGGGTAGTGCTCCAGCTCGACGGCGCTGACGCTGCCGGTGGCTGCGCCCGCATGGCGGTCGCGCACCGTGCCGACAAAGCTGCACACCGCGCCCACCCGCGCGTCACCCGCGCGCAGCCGAGCCACCTCGCGCGCGGCATCGAAATCCGCGGTCTGGATGCTCACGCGTGGCAGGGTTGAATCGACATCAATCGACATGCCCCGGATTGTGGCATCGAGGCGGAAACCGGCGGGCCGATCCCCGGTTTCCCTGATGCGGGCGCGCCGCCAGGGCGCTGCGCTGCGGCCTTCACCTACCCTTCATCTCAAGGAAGCGGCCATGCTGCCGGGCTACGCGCCCTTCGGCAAGGTGGCGCTGGTGCGTACTGCCGACAAGGACAGGTTCAAGAGCCTGAAGGACCTGAACCAGGCCGGCTTGCGCGTGATCAAGAACCCCGGCGGCACCAACGAGGCCTTCGTGCTGCAGAACCTGAAGGCCGCGCAGGTCAGCACGCACGACAAGAACATCGCGATCCCGGCCATGATTGCCGATGGCAAGGGCGACGTGATGATCACCGAGACCTACGAGGCGCTGCACTACGCCAAGGGCGACCCGCGCCTGGCGACGATCTTCGTCGACGCCCCGCTCACGCCCACCGACTGGCTGGGCTTTCTGCTGCCGGCCGATGACGCCGACTACCTGCGCGAGATGGACTTTGCCTGGAACCTGCTGACGCAGCGCGGCACGCTCAAGACCATCGACGACAAGTGGCTGAAGTAATCAGCCGCCCGTGACGGGCGGGAAAAACGCCACCTCGGCGCCCGCCAGCAGCGGTTCGTCGTCGCCCGCCATGACCTGGTTTTGCGCCACGCGCACGGCCTTGCCCGGTGCCAGCGCCTCGGCGTAGGCGCCACCGCGCGCCGCCAATTCCCGGCGCAATGCGCCCAGCGTGGCCGCTTGGGCCGGCACCTCTTCGGTGCCTTTGCCGAGCGCCTCGCGCAGCGACGCGAAATAGCGCACGGTGACGGGCGTCGTCGTCATGCCATCAGCTCCGCCAGCGGGATGAAGCGCACCATGTCACCCACGGCAATGGTGGTGCCAGCCGGGTTGTCGACCAGACCGTCAGCCCAATGCATCGAGGTCAGCACGCCCGAGCTCTGGTTGCCAAACAGGTCCAGCCCGCCCTGCGCGTTGCGCCGCACGCGCAGGAACTCGCGCCGCCGGTCGGCCTTGCCGATGCTGAAGTCGGCGCGCAGGGCCACGCTGGGCATGGCCACGTGCGCGGCACCCTGCAGGCGCAGCAAAAAGGGCCGCACCAGCAGCACGAAGGTGACGAAGCTGGACACCGGGTTGCCCGGCAGGCCGATGAAGTGTGCCGCGCCGCCGCCTTCGCGCGCCACATGGCCGTAGGCAAAGGGCTTGCCGGGCTTGATGGCGATCTGCCACAGGTCGAGTGCGCCCAGGCGCGTGACGGCGGGCTTGACGTGGTCTTCCTCGCCCACCGACACGCCGCCGCTGGTCAAGATCAGGTCGTGCGCATCGGCTGCGCCGCGCAGCGCGTCCATCGTGGCCGCCCGGCTGTCGGGCACGATGCCCAGGTCGGTCACCTGGCAGCCCAGGCGCTGCAGCAGCGCGCGCAGGAAAAATCGGTTGCTGTTATAGATGGCGCCCGGCGGCATGGCCTCGGGTGGCACGGCGCCGGGCATGACCAGTTCGTCGCCGGTGGAAAACATGGCCACCCGCGGGCGGCGCGCCACACTCAGGCGATCCAGGCCGATTCCGGCCGCCAGCCCGGTACTGGCGGGAGTGAGAAGCTCTCCTTTCGAGAGCACCACGCTGCCGCGCATCACGTCCTCGCCGGCACGGCGAACGGATTGGCCGGCCACCGGCACGGTGCGGATGCGCACGCGCGCACCGTCCTGAAGGGCCTCGGTGTCTTCCTGCATCACCACCGCGTCGGCGCCCGGCGGCATGGGCGCGCCGGTGAAGATGCGCGCGGCGCTGCCCGGCGCCAGCGGCCGGCCCACGCTGCCGGCCGGGATGCGCTGGCTCACCGGCAGCTCGGCCCCGGCCGTGGTGCAGTCGGCCGCACGCACGGCATAGCCGTCCATGGCGCTGTTATCGGCCGGCGGCACCAACAGGCCCGCGACCACGTCCTGCGCCAGCACGCGGCCGTCGGCGTCGAAAGTGGAGACCGATTCGGCACCCAGCGGGGGCTGGGCATGGGCCAGCAGGCGCTCGATGGCTTCGTCCAGAGCCATCAAGGCAGGGCGGGCGGCGGGCTTGGCGTGGGCAGATGAGTTGGTTGCGGAGGTCATGGATGCAAGAGCGGCAAGAACACGGTCACGGTCGATCTTATCGGCCAATGCCGGTACCCGCTCAGGCCGGCCCGGCCGGCGTCTCGGCGGTGTGCGACGGCACGTAGGCAAAGCGCTCGCGCTGCGCGATCAGCCAATCGGCCAGGGCCGCGCCCTGGCTCAGCGCCAGCACCGGCCGGCCGGCCGGCTGAGGCAGGCTGGTCGCATCGTCGGTCGCGATGGCCACCACGCGCCCGTCATCCGGGTAAAGCACCGCATGGCCGGTGCTGGCGCGCCAGACCTCGATCTTGTTCAGGTCGCTGCCGCGAAAGCCCTCGACCAGCACCCAGTCCACGCTGCCGTCCAGCTGGGCGATGAGCTGATGCACGCTGAGCTCCGTCGCGTGCTCGAACTCACGCATCAACGCCAGCCGCTGGCGCGAGGCGATCAGCACCTCGAAAGCGCCGGCCTCGCGGTGACGATGGCTGTCCTTGCCCGGATGGTCGATGTCAAAACGGTGGTGGGCGTGCTTGATGACCGATACGCGCAGGCCGCGCGCCTTGAGCTGCGCGATGACCCGCTCGATCAGCGTCGTCTTGCCGGCGCCGGAATAGCCGGCAAAGCCCACCACGTTCATCCAGTTTGCCTAGATACTATCAGTTTTATAGCTATTTGCGCTTGATGGCAGGGCGCCCGAGCCCGATTTCATTCACATTCGTCGGCAATCAGGCGTTTGACCTGGGCGGCATCGGCTGGCAGCACGCGCACCCGGCGCGGCAGGGACTCGATGACCTCGAACGCCGCCGGCCGCTCGGGCGCCTGGCCCAGCGCCTCCTCGATGGTGGCGGCAAACTTGATCGGCAGAGCCGTCTCCAGCACGATCATGGGCACGCCGGCCTGACGCTGCTCGCGCCCCACCTTCACGCCGTCGGCGGTGTGCGGATCGATCGTCACGCCGTACGCCCGGTGCACGTCGCGGATGGTCGCCAGGCGGTCGGCGTGGGTGCTGCGGCCGCTGACAAAGCCGTAGCGCGCGCGCGCCTGCGCAAAGGCGGCGTCGCCACCCAGGTCGAAGCGGCCTTGCGTGCGCAGCGCGGTATCGAACAGCGCCTGCACGCGCGCGCCGTCACGCCCCAGCAGATCGAACACGAAGCGCTCGAAATTGCTGGCCTTGCTGATGTCCATGCTGGGACTGCTGGTCTCGTGGGTGTCGGCACTCGCGCGCACGCGATACAAGCCGGTGCGGAAGAATTCGTCGAGCACGTCGTTCTCGTTGGTGGCCACCACCAGTTGCTCGATCGGCAGCCCCATCTGGCGCGCCACGTGGCCGGCACACACGTTGCCGAAGTTGCCGCTGGGCACGGTGAAGCTCACTGTTCTCGCTCCCTCTCCCCGCTGGGGAGAAGGCTGGGGTGAGGGGCTGCACGTCGCCTGGAAATATCCCGCAAAGTAGTACACCACCTGCGCCAGCAGCCGCGCCCAGTTGATCGAGTTGACGGTGCCGATGCGGTACTTGCGCTTGAAGTCCAGGTCGTTGCTCACGGCCTTGACGATGTCCTGGCAGTCGTCGAACACGCCCTCGATGGCGATGTTGTGGATGTTGGCGTCGGGCAGCGAGAACATCTGCGCCTGCTGGAACGCGCTCATGCGCCCGTGCGGACTGAGCATGAACACGCGAATGCCGCGCTTGCCGCGCATGGCGTATTCGGCGGCGCTGCCGGTGTCGCCGCTGGTGGCGCCCAGGATGTTGAGGGTTTCGCCGCGCCGCGCCAGTTCGTACTCGAACAGGTTGCCCAGCAACTGCATGGCCATGTCCTTGAAAGCCAGCGTGGGGCCGTTGGACAGGGCTTGCAGGTAATAGCCGTCGTCCAGCCTTTTCAGGGGCGTGATCTCGGGCGTGCCAAAAACATCAGCGGTGTAGGTCTTGTCGCAGATCGCCTTCAGGTCGTCGGCGGGAATGTCGTCGATGTAGAGCGACAGGATTTCGAAGGCCAGCGCGGCGTAGCCTTGGCTTGCGTGCACGCGGCGCAAGCGCTGCAGCTCGGCGGCGTCAATCTGCGGATAGTGCGCCGGCAGGTACAGCCCGCCATCGGGCGCCAGGCCCTCCAGCAGGATGTCGCAAAAGCGCCGGGGGGTGGCGTCGCCACGGGTGGAGAGGTAGTTCATCGGATGGGGAGCCACGGGCCCTGCGCCGCGGTCGGCCGCAGAGCGCCCGCCGGACTCAGTTGAGCTCTTCCTTGCGGATGCGCACGATCGGCGCCAGCACGCTGGGCAGGGCCTGCAGCTGCGCCAGCGCGGCGTTCATGTCACCTTCGCGTGCCTCGTGCGTGAGGATGATGAGATCGGTCTGGGTCGATCCTTCGCCACCCACCTCGTCGGCCTCCCGCTGCAGCAGCGCGTCGATGCTGATGCCGGCCTGCGCCACGATGGCGGCCACGCGCGCCAGCACGCCGGCCTCGTCGGCCACGCGCAGGCGCAGGTAGTAGCTGGTGACGACCTCCTCCATCGGCAGCACGCTGACGTCGTGCACCGCGCCGGGCTGGAAGGCCAGGTGCGGCACGCGGTGCTGCGGGTCGCTGGTGGCCAGGCGCGCCACATCCACCAGGTCGGCAATCACGGCGCTGGCGGTGGGCTCGCTGCCCGCGCCCTTGCCGTAGTACAGCGTGGTGCCCACGGCGTCGCCGTTGACGACCACGGCGTTCATCGCGCCCTCGACGTTGGCGATCAGCCGCTTGGCCGGCACCAGCGTGGGGTGCACGCGCAGCTCCACGCCCAGGCCCTCGCGCCGGCGCGTGAGGCCCAGCAGCTTGATGCGGTAACCCAGCTGCTCGGCGTACCGGATGTCGGTGGAAGACAGCTGGGTGATGCCCTCGACGTAGGCCTTGTCGAACTGCACCGGGATGCCGAATGCGATGGCGCTCATCAGCGTGGCCTTGTGCGCGGCATCCACGCCCTCGATGTCGAAGGTCGGGTCGGCTTCGGCATAGCCCAGCGCCTGCGCGTCCGTCAGCGCGGCGTCGAAGTCCAGGCCCTTGTCGCGCATCTCCGAGAGGATGAAGTTGGTGGTGCCATTGATGATGCCGGCGATCCACTGGATGCGGTTGGCCGTCAGGCCTTCGCGCAGCGCCTTGATGATGGGGATACCGCCGGCCACCGCCGCCTCGAAAGCAACGATGACGCCCTGTTCAGCCGCCGCCTTGAAGATCTCGGTGCCGTGCACCGCCAGCAAGGCCTTGTTGGCCGTCACTACATGCTTGCCGGCGGCGATGGCTTCCAGCACCAGGGTGCGGGCAATGCCGTAGCCGCCAATCAGTTCGACCACGACGTCGATGTCCGGATGGGCAATGACGGCGCGCGCGTCCTGCACCACCTGGGCGTGATCGCCGACGATGGTCCGGGCGCGCGCGGTGTCCAGGTCGGCCACCATGGAAATCTCGATGCCGCGGCCGGCGCGGCGGCGGATTTCCTCCTGATTGCGCTGCAGCACGGCGAAGGTGCCGCTGCCTACGGTGCCGATGCCCAGCAGACCGACTTGAATGGCTTTCATGATGCGTTGGATTTAAAAGAAATAAGCCTCTGGCGCCCGCCCATCAAGCGCGAGCAGCTTCTTTTTTTGTAGCGATCGGATGCACGTTGGCCGGCTTGGCGCGGCGCTGGCGGTATTGCTCCAGAAACTTCGCCAGGCGCTCGATGGCCTCGCGCAAATCGCCCTCGTGCGGCAGGAACACGATGCGAAAGTGCTGGTTGTCGGGATAGTTGAAGCCCGAGCCCTGCACCAGCATCACGCGCGTGGCGCGCAGCACCTCCATGAAGAACTGGCGGTCGTCCTCGATCGGGTACAGCGCCGGGTCCAGGTGCGGAAACATGTACAGCGCCGCCTGCGGCTTGACGCAGCTGACGCCCGGAATCCGGGTGATCAGCTCGTAGGCCAGGTCGCGCTGGCGACGCAGGCGCCCGCCCTCCTTGACCAGGTCATTGATGCTCTGGTAGCCGCCCAAGGCGGTCTGGATGGCCCACTGGCCCGGCACGTTGGAGCCCAGCTTGAGGTTGGCCAGCATGTTCAGCCCCTCGATGTAGTCGCGCGCGGCCGCCTTGTCGCCCGACACCACCATCCAGCCGGCGCGATAGCCGCAGGAGCGGTAGGCCTTGGACAGCGAGTTGAAGGTCAGCGTCAGCACGTCGGTGGACAGGCTGGCCATGGCCGTGTGCCGCACGCCGTCGTACAGCACCTTGTCGTACACCTCGTCCACCAGCAGCACCAGCTCGTGCTCGCGCGCCAGCTGCACGATGCCCAGCAGTGTCTCGTCGCTGTACAGCGCGCCGGTCGGGTTGTTGGGGTTGATGACGACGATGCCACGCGTGCGCGGCGTGATCCTGGCGCGCATGTCGGCCAGGTCGGGCATCCAGCCGTCCTCCTCGCGGCACATGTAGTGCACCGGGTGGCCGCCGGCCAGGCTGGTCACGGCCGTCCACAGCGGGTAGTCGGGCGAGGGCACCAGCAGCTCGTCGCTCTCGTTCAACAGGGCGTTGGTGGCCATCTGGATCAATTCGCTGGCACCGTTGCCCAGGTAGATGTCATCCAGCGTCACGCCGGCAATGCCCTGCTGCTGCGTGTAGTGCATGACGGCCTTGCGCGCGGCAAACATGCCCTTGCTGTCCGAGTAGCCGGCCGAGTCGGGCAGGTTGCGGATCATGTCCTGCATCACCTCCTCGGGCGGATCGAACCCGAAGGGCGCCATGTTGCCGATGTTCAGCTTGATGATCTTCTGGCCCTCGTCCTCCATCTGCCGCGCGGCATCGACGATGGGCCCGCGCACGTCGTACAGCACGTTGGCCAGCTTGCTGGATTTAGCGATGGTCTTCATGGGCAAAACCTCCGGCGCGCAGGCAGGGATCGCGCGCGAAACATAGAATTGGAACACATTTGATGCAGTGCACCATTGTCATGAAATTCCAGTCCGACCTGTTTGAAACGGCCATCACCGGCTACGGCCCGGGCTGGATCGCGGTGCGCGGCGAGCGCATCGAGCACAGCGTGCTGCTGCACAGCAATGGCGAGCGCAACGCCTGGCCCTGTGCGCGCTTCGAGGATTTGGGCAGCCAGCACTTCGAGCCGCTGGCGTTGCAGCGCCCCGAGCTGGTGCTCTTCGGCAGCGGTGCGCGCCTGCGCTTTCCGCAGCCGGCCTGGATTCGCCCGCTGATCGAGGCGGGCATCGGCATTGAAACCATGGACACGGCCGCCGCCTGCCGCACCTACAACATCCTGGCCGGCGAAGGCCGGCGCGTGATCGCCGCGCTGTTGCTGGCTGGCGACGGCGAAGCCCCGGATCGGTTAAAATAGCAGCCTTGCAGCTGTTGCCCGTGGCACCTGACCTGCAGTCGCTCGCAGGCCGTGCCCGCCGGCGCTGCGACACGGGTGGCCGGGCCTTCACGCTGCCCCGCCGCTTTCTGTCAAAAACACGTCCGGAGATCAACGTTCCTATGGCGATTGTTGTCAACAAACCCCTGCCCGAATTCGAAGCGAACGCCACCGGCGGCGTCAAGGTCACCAACACCACCCATCTCGGGCAAGCGCTCATCCTGTACTTCTACCCCAAGGACAACACGCCGGGCTGCACCACCGAGGCCATGCAGTTTCGGGACAAGTACAAGGATTTCGTCAAGGCCGGCGCCATCGTGTTCGGCGTCAGCCGCGACAACATGAAGTCGCACGACGACTTCAAGGCCAAGCTGGAGCTGCCCTTCGAACTGATCGCCGACACCGAGGAAAAGATGTGCCACATGTTCGGCGTGGTCAAGAACAAGATCATGTACGGCAAGAAGGTCAAGGGCATCGAGCGCAGCACCTTCCTGGTCAACGCCGAGGGCATCCTGGTGCAGGAATGGCGCGGCCTGAAGGTACCCGGACACGTCGAAGAAGTCCTGAAGGCGGTCAAGATCCTCAAGAAGGCCGCCTGATCGACGCGCAGCAGGGTCATCGGCTCATGCATAATGGGCCGCGATGTGCAAGCACTCCGCTGTACCCGACCTCTCGTCAAGCAAAGCCGCCCGGCACAGCCCGGCGGCTTTTTCTTTGCCCTGTTCCTGGTATTGAGCTGTCCCATGCCCCTGCCTCCTCCTCCTGCCAAACGCGGCGCCCGCCTGTCATCCGAGGTCATCGACCTGTCCGCCCACCGCGCGCCCGCCGGCGCCACCGCGACCCCGACGAGCCCCAAGGCCAGTGTCCAAAAGCCGGCCCTGACTCGCCCCGCCAGCGCCCTTGCGTCCAGCCCGGCCGTGGCGCGTGCGCCGCTGGAGCCGGCCAAGGCGCCCGCACCTGCGGCGGCGCCCCGCGCACGCGCGCCCAAGGCCGGTGCGCGCCAGCCCAAGGCGCGCATCCATGCCACGCCTCGCCTGTTCGTTCTGGACACCAATGTGCTGCTGCACGACCCGACGGCGCTGTTTCGCTTCGAGGAGCACGACATCTTCCTGCCCATGATCGTGCTGGAGGAGCTCGATGCCCACAAGAAGGGCATGACCGAGGTGGCGCGCAACGGCCGCCAGACCAGCCGTCTGCTTGACGCCCTGGCGGGCGTGAAGGGTGCCGACATCGCGCAGGGCCTGCTGCTGAGCGCCACCGGCCACGGCGAGGCCAGCGGCAAGCTGCACCTGCAGACCACCCCGCTCGAATCGACCCTGTTGGCCGCCCTGCCCCAGGGCAAGGCCGACAACCAGATCCTGGGCGTGGTGGCCGCGCTCAAGCAGCAGCAGCCCGACGTGGAAGTGGTGCTGGTATCCAAGGACATCAACATGCGTGTCAAGGCCCGCGCCCTGGGCCTGATCGCGGAGGACTACCAGAACGACAAGACGCTGGACGACGGCGACCTGCTGTACTCGGGCACCCTGCAGCTGCCGCCCGACTTCTGGACGCGCCAGAGCAAGACCATCGAAAGCTGGCAGAACGGCAGCGCCACGTACTACCGCATCGGCGGCCCCATCGTGGCCAGCCTGCAGATCAACCAGTTCGCCTTTTTCGAAGCGCCGGGTGAGCCCAGCCTGTACGCCCGCGTGACCGAAATCCAGGGCAAGACGGCGGTGCTGCGCACGCTCAAGGACTTCACGCACCTCAAGAACGGCGTCTGGGGCGTGACGGCGCGCAACCGCGAGCAGAACTTCGCCTTCAACCTGCTGATGGACCCGGAGATCGACTTCGTCACCCTCGCGGGGACGGCCGGCACCGGCAAGACCCTGCTGGCCCTGGCCTCGGGCCTGACCCAGGTGCTGGACGACCGGCGCTACACCGAGATCATCATGACCCGCGCCACCGTAAGCGTCGGTGAGGACATCGGCTTTCTGCCCGGCACCGAGGAAGAAAAGATGGGCCCTGGATGGGCGCGCTGGACGACAACCTGGAGTTTCTGGCCAAGGGCGATGGCGGTGGCGCCGGCGAATGGGGCGCGCCGCCACCAACGAGCTGATCCGCAGCCGCATCAAGATCAAGAGCATGAACTTCATGCGCGGGCGCACCTTCATGAACAAGTGGATCATCATCGACGAGGCGCAAAACCTCACGCCCAAGCAGATGAAGACGCTCATCACGCGCGCCGGCCCCGGCACCAAGATCATCTGCATGGGCAATCTGGCGCAGATCGACACGCCCTACCTGACCGAAGGCTCCTCGGGCATGACCTTTGCCGTCGACCGCTTCAAGGGCTGGACGCACGGCGGCCACGTGACGCTGGCACGCGGCGAGCGCTCGCGCTTGGCGGATTTCGCAAGCGAAGTGTTGTAACGTCACGGGCATGGCGCTGCCGCACCGTGCCCGCTCCAGCCATCAAACCGACAGGTAGCGCTGCAGCAGCTCGGGTTGCTTCTTGAGCTCGGCTGCCGGCCCCTCGTGCACGATGTGGCCGTTGTTGAGGATATACACGCGCGTAGCCAGTGCCAGCGTGGCAGCGATGTTCTGCTCGATCAGGACAATGGTCTGTCCCGACTTGGCCAGTTCGCGACACACGCGTACCAGGTTCTGCACGATCACCGGCGCCAGGCCTTCGAAAGGCTCATCCAGCAGGATGATCTTGGGGTCGCGCACCAGAGCGCGGGCGATCGCCAGCATCTGCTGCTCGCCCCCCGACAGGTCGGTGCCGCGGCTGGTGCGGCGCTCCTTCAGGCGCGGAAAAATCTCGTAGATACGCTCCAGCGGCCACTTGGCGGGTGCGGTCAGGCCGGCCAGAACGATATTCTCCTCGACGTTCAGGCTGCCGAAGATGCGCCGCTCCTCATGCACCAACTGCATGCCCACGCGGGCGATCTCGTGCGCCTTCTTGCCGGCCAGCTCCTGTCCATCAAGCTTGACACTGCCCTTGCGCGGCGTGACCACGCCCATCAGGCTCTTGAAGGTGGTGGACTTGCCGGCGCCGTTGCGCCCCAGCAGGGCCACCACTTCGTTCTTCTCGACGCGCATGGCGACATCGAACAGGATGTGGCTGTCACCGTAGTAGCTGTTCAGGCCATTGACTTCAAGCAGGCTCATGCCACTTCCTCCATCACGCCGCCGAGATAAGCCTCTTGAACCTGGGCGTTGCTCTTGATTTCATCCGGCGTGCCTTCGACCAACAGGCGTCCTTCCTGCAGCACCGTCACCTTGCTGACCAACTCGAACAGCGAATCCATGTCGTGGTCGATGATGACCAGCGTGCGACCTTGTGCGATGGATTTGAGCAAGGCCACCGTCTCGACGCGCTCCTCCGCGCTCATGCCGGCCAGCGGTTCGTCGAGCAATAGCAGGCTGGGAGTCGTGGCCAGTGCAAGACCGATTTCCAGCCGACGTTTTTCACCATAGGCCAGTTCGGAGACATGCGTGTCCAGGCGTCCGGTCAGGTGCACCAGCGCCGCCGTGCCGGCGACGTGAGCATCCAGCTTGCGCACCCTGTGCAGGTTCTTGAACAGGTCGAGCTTGAATTTGCCACGCAGTTCGCCAAGCGCAGCGATTTCGAGGTTCTGGCGTACCGTGAGCTTCTCGAACAACTGGTTGATCTGGTAGCTCTTGGTCAAGCCCTGCTGGCAGGCTTCGATCACGCCCGTGCCGGTGATGTCGCGGCCATCGAACACGATCTTGCCGCTGGTGGGCTGCACCTCGCAGGTCAGCATCTTGAAGAAGGTGCTCTTGCCGGCACCGTTCGGGCCGATGATGCCGCGAATCTCGCCATGATCGACGCTGAAGTCGATGTCGCTGTTGGCCAGCAGGCCGCCGTAGCGCTTGGTCAGCCCGGTCACCTGCAGGATCGGGCCTTCGTGCGTCCGCGTGCTCTTGCGTGCCACCTGCATCTCGGCCGTTTCAGCACCGCTCGCCTCTTGGGGAGCCGGGGATGCGGCTGCCACTTTGGCTGGTTTGGGCCGGATCAGGTTCCACAGGTCGATGATGCCTCCCGCCAAGCCGCGGCGCAGGAACACCACCAACAGCACGAACACCACGCCCAGGATCAGCTTCCAGGTGGCGCCCAATTTCAGGGTGACCTGGAAGAAATCGCTCAGATAGAGCCACACAGCGGCACCCAGCAGCGGGCCGAACAGCGTGCCGGCACCGCCAATGGCCGTCTGCATCACGATCTCGCCCGACGTGGCAAACATGAAGGCGTCGGGCGGCATGAAGCCCTGCATCATGCCCAGCAGCCCGCCGGCAAAACCGGCATACATGGCAGCGACGACGAACACCGCCAGCTTGTACCGCCGGATGTCGTGCCCCAGCGCCTGCGCCCGCAGCGGATTCTCGCGGATCGCACGCAGCACCAACCCAAAGGGCGAACGCACGATGCGCAAGGCCAGCGCCAGCGCAACGAAATACCAGAAGGCGAAGAACGCGTACATCGACAGGTTGTTGTTGAACTCCAGCGTCGTGAAACCCAGGCTGACGCTGGGCGAGGGCACGCCAGCCAGTCCGTTCTCGCCACCGGTGAACTCGGACAGCGGGTTGAACTCGAGGTAGAAGAACACCTCCGCGATGGCCACGGTGATCATGGCAAAGTAAATGCCGGTGCGCCGCAGCGCCACCAGGCCCACCAGGTAGCCCAGCACGCCGGCGGCGACGGTGCCGATCAGCAGCGCGAGCAGCGTGTTCTGCATCGATGTCTGCGTCAGCAGGTAGGCAGCGAACATCCCGCCCGAGCCGAAGAAGGCCGACTGGCCAAACGAGAGCAACCCGGTGTAGCCGAACAGCAGATCGAAGCCGATGCCGACCATGCCCCAGATCAGGATCCGGTTGATGGTGGTCGGCGTGAAACCCAGGTGCGGCAGGATGAACGGCGCCGCGATCAGGGCCAGAAGCGTCAGCGCCTCTGCAAGATATGGAAATGGTCTGCGCATCAAAAATCCACCCTGTTCTTATTCGCGACCCACCGCGCCCAGCAACCCGCGGGGACGGAACATCAGCACCAGCGTCATCACCACGAACAGCACGACGTAGGAATATGCGGGGTTGATCATCGAGGTCAGGCTGATCAACTCACCGGCGATCAAGCCACCCAGCACCGCACCGGGGAACGAGCCGACGCCGCCGATCACCACCACGACAAAGGTCTGCACCAGGATCGCTTCGCCCACGTCAGGTGCCAGCGACACCACCGGTGCATTCACGATGCCGGCAAAGCCCGCGGCCATGGCACCGATGCCGAACACCAGCATGAACACGCGATAGACGTTGATGCCCAGCGAATCGACCATCACCGCGTCCTCGATGCCGGCGCGTACGATCATGCCGATGCGCGTACGGTAGAGCACGAAGTAGAGCACCAGCAAGGCCACGCTCACGATGGCCAGCAGGCCGATGCGGTAAGTCGGGTAGACCATGAAGCCCAGGTTCGTGATGCCCATCAACGGCCCCGGAGGCGGCACCGCCTTCGACAGGCTGCCGAAGGCAAAACGCACCAGCTCAACCATGACGATGCTCAGGCCGAACGTCACCAGCAACTGGTCTTCCGGCGGGCGAGAGTAAAAGTGGCGGATGATGACGCGTTCGATCACGATCCCGACCACCATCACGAACAGCGCACCGCAGATCACGGCAACGATGAAGGAGTTCGTGTAGGTGAACGCCATCCAACCGGCGTAGCCACCCAGCATGAACATCGCGCCATGCGCGAGGTTGAGCACGCCCAGCGTGCCGTAGATGATCGTCAGGCCAGAGGAAATCAGCGCCAACAGGGCGCCGAGCACCAGCCCGTTGAACAGTTGTGAAATGAAGTTGGCCCAATTTAGCACGCGCGACCGCCCTGATGCTGGTTGGTGAAATGAATGTCAAGCAGGCGCCGAGTGTGGCGCGGCGATCGACCCAAAAGCGGCCGATCACACACAAACCCGCCGTCCGACATGACGGTCGGACACAGCCAAACTCATCGCCCGCCGCCAGTGCGGACGATGAGATCCGGCTGAAGATCAGGTGTAGCTGCCGAGCTTGCAGCCGAAGGCCGTGGGCGACTGAATCACGTCCTCGCCCTTCTGCGTATCGACCACCGTCCAGAAGTCCTCGGGATTCTTCATGTCCTTCTTGGCCTTGCCGCGAACGACGAACACCGGACGCACGCACTGGTGATCCTCGGGCCGGTAATAGACGTCGCCAAACAGCGACGGCATCTTCTCGCCCTTCTCCCACTGCTTGATGACGTCGGGCGGATAAAAGCTCCCCGCTTCTGTCACCATGCGCGCCCAGTGGGCAAAACTGACGTAGGCATTTTCAGCCCCCCATTCCGGGGCATATCCGTACTTCTTGCGGAAGGCATCGACGAACTCCTTGACCATCGGATACTTGTTTTCCAGCTCCCACCAGAACTCGGTGGCCGCAAACACGCCTTCGCTGATGTCGACCCCGGCTTCCTTGGCGAAGAACGGGATCTGGTAAGGCAGCACCAGGGTCATCTTGGGCAGCAGGCCGAACTGCTTGGCCTGTTGGCTCGACAGGATGGCGTCGCGGCCCCAGTTGACGTTCATCAGGAACTCGGCGCCCGAGTTGGCGATGTTGGTCAGGTACTGGCTGAAATCCTGCGTACCCAGCGGCGAGACCTGGTTGGTCACCGTCGTCCATCCGCCTTTTTCCTTCAGATATTTTTCGGTCGACGCCGTCGTCGTGTGACCGTAGGTGTAATCCGGCGTCATGAACGCCATCTTGCGGTTCCTGCCAAAGGTCTTGACCAGGATCGGCCCGATGGAATTGGCCGCCATCTCGCCGAAATATCCCTGACGGAAACCATAGCGCACGCAGTCCTTGCCGGTGGTGTCGTTCGAGCCCGAGATGCCGGGCATGTACATGAGTTTTTCGCGGTCGCAGAACTTGTTCAGCGCCACGGCCACGGCCGACGAGGTCGAGCCGGTGGCCAGGATGATCTTGTTCTGATTGATGAAGGTCTGGATCGATTGCACCGCCTGGTTGGGCTTGGCCGCCGAGTCGGCCGAAACCAGCGCCACCTTCTTGCCGAGGACACCCTTGTTGATCTTGGGAGCGATCTGCTTCATCAGCGGGTGGTCCGTGTTCATGTGCTCCACGGCCAGTTCCCAGCCCTTGAGCTCGTCGGCACCCTGCACCGCATAGGTGCCGGTCAGCGGCACGGCCGCGCCGATGTACACCGTGTCGCCCTGCGAACCGGCAGGCCAGGTACCCAGGGCCGGTTTGTCGGCGGCGAACGCCCACTGCACACCACCCACACTGGCCAGCACGGAAGCGCCCGCCGCCTGCGCCCCTCGTTTCAGCGCACCGCGACGGGACAGTGCAAACGCGCTCTGCTGTTCAAACTCTGACTTCGACATATTGACAGTCTCCTTTCGTGACTTCGTGAACCGGTTGCGGCGCGGCGTCCAACGCTGCCCCGAACGCCTGGCATGCCAAACAAGGCTGCCAAGCCAACCGAAACCGCACCATTGCAGCAACCCATTGGAGGCAGATCGGACACCCGCCCATCAGGTCAAGTCATGATGTATTGCCGAATGTATGCCTGTGCAAGTCCACAGCGAAAGCTCGAAAACCCTGAACAAAATCAGCTGTTTGCCCAACGATTTGTCAGGCGTGTGTAAGGCTTTGCGCGACAGGAGCCATCCAACCCAACGCCGATTTCAAATTCACTTCGGTGCCAGCCGAATGGCGCCATCCAGGCGAATCACCTCGCCATTGAGCATGTCGTTTTCGAGGATGTGGCGCACCAGCTTCGCATAGTCCTCGGGGGTTCCCAGGCGACTGGGAAAAGGCACGCCAGCGGCCAGCGCATCCTGCACCTCCTTGGGCATGCCGAACAGCATCGGCGTGCCGAAGATGCCGGGCGCGATGGTCATGTTGCGGATGCCGCTGCGCGCCAGATCGCGCGCGATCGGCAGGGTCATGCCCACCACCCCGCCCTTGCTGGCCGCGTAGGCCGCCTGGCCGATCTGGCCGTCGTAGGCGGCAATGCTGGCGGTGGAGATCAGCACGCCGCGCTCGCCCGTGGCCTCGGGCTCGTTGCGGCTCATTGCATCGGCCGCCAGCCGGATCATGTTGAACGTGCCCACCAGGTTGACCATGATGGTGCGCAGGTACACATCGAGCTTGTGCGGCCCGTTCTTGCCGACGGTCTTCTCGGCTGGGGCGATGCCGGCGCAATTGACGAGCCCGGCCAGCTTGCCCAGCGCCATGGCCTGGGCCACCACCGCCTGGCCGTCGACTTCGCTGCTGACGTCGCACTTGACGAAGGCGCCTCCGATGGCCTGGGCCACGGCCTCACCCTTGTCGGCCTGCATGTCCGCAATGACCACCCGGGCGCCCTCGCCCGCCAGCATGCGCGCCGTCCCTTCGCCCAAACCGGACGCGCCGCCGGTGACAATGAATGCGTTGCCCTTGATCTGCATGATGAACTCCTGACTCGTTGATGGATGGCCGATGGAAATCCAGACCGCATTATGGGCACGCCAACGCATTCAACCCGGGCGCGGCTGCTCCACTACGCAAAAACTCACCGCATAGTCGCTCTCGTCGCTCAGCGTGATGTGCGCCTGCAGGCCGCGCGCCTCGAACCAGGTCTTGAGCTCGCCGTGCAGCACGATGCGGGGCGCGCCGCCGGGCGCGTTGGCGATCTCGCAGCGGCGCCAGTGCATGGGCAGGCGCATGCCCAGGCCGACGGCCTTGCTGAAGGCCTCCTTGGCCGAAAAACGCGTGGCCAGGTAGCGCAGGCCGCGCTCGGGCCAGCGGCTGCTGCGGCGGCGCCAGACCGCCAGTTCGGCTTCACTCAGGATTTTTTCAGCAAAGCGGTCGCCGTGGCGCTCAAAGCTGGCGCGGATGCGGCGGATGTCGCAGATATCGGTGCCGATGCCGTGGATCATGCGTTTACAAGCAAAATTGGCCCGCAGCGCTTGTTCTGTCTGCGCAAGCAGCTATCAAATCAGGAATTTTCGGCGCCGGCGAGGCACGCCAGGTAAGCCCGCGTGGTGGCCGCATAGCCCAGCTCCAGCGCATCGGCGATGAAGGCGTGGCCGATCGACACCTCGGCCAGGCCGGGCACGGCGCGCACGAAGGCGGCCAGGTTGTCGCGATTGAGGTCGTGGCCGGCGTTGACGCCCAGGCCGGCATACAGCGCGGCCTGCGCGGCGGCGGCGTAGCGCTGCAACTGCACGGCCTGATCGGGCGTGCCCCAGGCGGCGGCGTAGGGCTCGGTGTAGAGCTCGACGCGGTCGGCGCCCACGGCGCGCGCGGCGGCCATCTGATCCGGCGCTGGGTCCATGAACAGGCTGACCCGCACGCCCAGCTCGTGGCATTCGGCGATCAGGGGCTTCAGCCGCTCGACATCCGGCGGAAAACTCCAGCCATGGTCGCTGGTGAACTGGCTCTCGCTGTCGGGCACGAAGGTGGCCTGATGCGGGCGCATGTCCCGGCCCGCAAGCTCGCGGATGAAGTCCAGCAGGTTCTGCGTGGGGTTGCCCTCGATGTTGAATTCGGCCTGCGGCCATTGCTTCATCAACTCGGCCAGCTCGAGCACGTCCTGCGGACGGATGTGGCGCTCGTCGGGCCGCGGGTGCACGGTGATGCCCTGCGCGCCCGCCTGCAGGCACAGCGCGGCGGCGCGCGTGACGCTGGGAATGCCCAAGTGGCGCGTGTTGCGCACCAGGGCGACCTTGTTGACGTTGACGGAGAGCTGGACGGTCATGGTGCGGTCGATCGGATCTTCAGGCGCTGCAAATCCAGCATGAGCTGGCGCGTGCGCAAGGTGCTGCCACCGCCATGGTAGTGGAGCAGCTCGCGCAGCTGCTGGCGCAGCCGCGCCTGCTCGCCCGCGGGCCAGCCGGCCACCGCCTGCAGCGTGGTGCTGAAGGCGGCGTCATCCTGCAGCGCGGAAGCCAGCGCGCGCCAAGCCGTGCCCGCCAGCCAAACCGCGTCATCGCCGTGCGCCGCGCGCAAGCCGCCTTCGATCACCAGCCGGTAGCGGGCGCCTGCCTGCACCGGCGCCAGGGTCAGGGTCTGCACATCGAGCGCGGGCAGGTGCCCGGTGTGCCGCAGCAGCAGCAACTCGAAGGCACGCAGCGCAGCCGCTCCCAGGAGCTCGGCATCGGGCGACGCCAGCACGTGCACCAGCGCGGCGTAGGCGTCGAACAGGCGCGGGTGCGCGTCCTCGCGCGCCAGCAGCTTGAGCAGCAGCTCGTTGGCGTAGTAGCCCGACAGCAGGGCGTCGCCGGTGGGCATCACCAGGCCGCCGCCCCACTCCGCCCCCTTGAGCGTGCGGATCTCGCCCTCGCCGCCCCAGGACAGCAGCAGCGGCTGCAGCGGCAGCAGCACCGGGCGGAAGTTGGACGAGGGCCGCTTGGCGCCCTTGGCCACCAGCGCCATGCGCCCATGACCACGCGTGAAGGCCTCGACGATCAGGCTGGACTCGCTCCAGTCGTAGTGGTGTAGGACGTAGGCGGGTTCGTGGGTGACGCGCTTCATGGCCAGCAGCGTGCCCGCTGCCAAGCCCGGGGCATGCAAGACGCAGTCCCCGCCGCCGGGCCGCTCCCAAGGCGGGGGCAGCCCCCTCGGGGGGCAGCGGACCTCGCGCAGCGGGGGAGCGTGGGGGTACTATTCATAGCCAAACGAGCGCACGCGCGCCTCGTCGTCGGCCCAGCCCGAGCGCACCTTGACCCACAGCTCGACGAACACCTTGCAGTCCATCAGCTTCTCCAGCTCCTGGCGCGCCTCGGTGCCGATGCGCTTGAGGCGCTCGCCACCCTGGCCAATGATCATGGCCTTGTGGCCGTCGCGCTCGACCACGATGGTGGCGGCAATGCGCACCAGGCGACCGTGGGCGCGGCTTTTTTCCTCGGCAAACTGGTCGATGACGACGGTGGAGGTGTAGGGCAGCTCGTCGCCGGTCAGACGAAACAGCTTCTCGCGCACCACTTCGGCGGCCAGGAATTTCTCGCTTCGGTCGGTCAGTTCGTCCTCGGCGTACCACCAGGGCTGCTCGGGCAGGTAGCGCGCGCACACGTCCAGCAGCCGCGCCACGTCGCGCGGGTTCTTGGCCGACAGGGGAACGAACTCGGCAAAGGGGTGGCGCTCCTGCATGCCTTTCAGCCAGGGCGCCAGCTCGGTGCGGCGGTGCACCATGTCCAGCTTGTTGGCCACCAGCAGCGCCGGCGTGCCGGCCTTCAGCAGCGACAGCACCTTGGCGTCGCCCAGGGTGAAATTGCCGGCCTCGACCACGAACAGCACCAGGTCCACGCCGTCGATCGCACCCAGCACGGTCTTGTTGAGCGACTTGTTGAGCGCGCTGCTGTGGCGCGTCTGGAAGCCCGGCGTGTCGACAAACACGTACTGCGTGCCGCGCCCCTCGGCATCGGCCACGGTGCGAATGCCCGTGATGCGGTGGCGCGTGGTCTGCGCCTTGCGGCTGGTGATGCTGATCTTCTGGCCCACCAGGGCGTTGAGCAGCGTGGACTTGCCCACGTTGGGGCGCCCCACGATGGCGATCAGCCCACAGCGCTGGGCGCCGTCGGTGCCCAAAGGATTCAAGCCGGATTGGCCCATTGCGCCCTCCGGATGGGCGCCGTCAGCTATCGATTCAGTAGCAATCATGATGATTTTGCTTCCAGCTGCCGCAGCATGGCCGCCGCAGCGTCCTGTTCGGCCGCGCGGCGCGAGGGGCCTTGCCCCAGGGCCTGCAGGCCGAGTTCGGCAATGCGGCACATCACCTCGAAGGTCTGCTTGTGCGCCGCACCCAGCACCTGGGACACTTCGTACTGCGGCAAATGCATCTTGCGGCCTTGCAGCCATTCCTGCAAGCGGGTCTTGGCGTCCTTGGCGGCAGCCGACATGGCAGCACTGATCTCCACCCGCTCGAACAGGCGGCGAATCAGCGCGTCCGCCGCTGCGTGCCCGCCGTCCAGGTACACCGCGCCGATGATGGCCTCCAGCGCATCGGCCAGGATGGAGGGCCGGCGCTGGCCGCCCGAGCGCATCTCGCCCTCGCCCAGGCGCAGCAGCGGCGGCAGTCCCAGCCCCAGCGCCAGGTGATGCAGGCTGTCCTGGCGCACCAGCTGCGCGCGCAGGCGCGACAGATCGCCCTCGGCGCCGTCGCCCAAGGCCTCGTACAGCATGTGGGCCACGCCCAGCCCGAGCACCGAGTCGCCCAAAAACTCGAGGCGCTCGTTGTGGTCGGCCGAATAGCTGCGGTGCGTCAGCGCGCGCTGCAGCAGGGCCGGCTTGGCGAAGCGGTGTTGCAGGCGTTGCTGCAGCGCCTGCAGTTCGGGGGACAGCGCCGGCGCGCCGGGCTGTCTTGACTTACTCGTAACCACCCGCAGAAGAACCCCGGTATTTGATCAACAGGTAGGCCGGGCCGAACAAGGGGATTTCCTTGTCGTAGGCAAAGCGCACCACGATCTTGTCGTTGACCTTGGTGACCTCCAGGTCCTTGCCGCTGATCGACTCGATGTAGTCCACCGAAGCCGTGCGGTCGAAGGAAGCGCGCACCGCCGGCACCGTGTCACCGTCGCCCGCGGCCTTCTTGACCGCCTTGATGATCGACATGTACTCGCTCGCCGTCGGCACCACCTTGGCGCCGACGATGGCCACGAAGGCCAGCACCACGCCCAGAAACAGCAGGCCGATGAACGAGATGCCGCGCTGCGACGCCGGTGATGTGTGCTTCATGTGTGCTCTCCCGATCATTTGAATGGCCCGATGCGGCCGAGGTTGCCGAAGTTCATCCAGACAAAGAAGGCCTTGCCAACGATGTTGGCATTGGGCACGAAACCCCAGTAGCGCGAATCCAGCGAATTGTCGCGGTTGTCGCCCATCATGAAATAGTGTCCCTCGGGCACCTTGCAGGTGACGCCCTCGATGCTGTAGCGGCAGTGGTCGCGGTACTCAAACTGGTCCGGGTTGCCGATGAAGGCCGCGCGGCGGGTATCGATGATGATGTTGTGATGCACTTCACCCAGTTGTTCGTTGAACTGCTTGAAGTACTCCATCGTGGACTCGTCGAAGAAGTCCGACACCGCCGTCTCCGGCACCTCCTTGCCGTTGATGGTCAGGCGCTTGTTCAGGTATGACACCTCGTCGCCGGGCAGGCCGATCACGCGCTTGATGTAGTCCACGCTGGGCTTGGGCGGGTAGCGAAACACCACCACGTCGCCGCGCTGAATGGGGCTGCCCTGCGTGACCTGGGTGTTGACCACCGGCAGGCGCAGGCCGTAGGTGAACTTGTTGACCAGGATGAGGTCACCGATCAGCAGGGTCGGAATCATCGAGCCGGACGGAATCTTGAAGGGCTCGACCACGAAGGAGCGCAGCAGGAACACGATCAGGATCACCGGGAACAACCCGGCCGTCCAGTCCAGCCACCAGGGCTGCGCCAACAGGCGTTCGCGCGCGCCGGCCAGATCCTCCTCGTCCACCTTGGTGATGCCCTGCGCCGTCAGCTCGGCGCGCCGGCGGGCGCGCTGCTCGGTCAAGGCCTGGGCGGCAGCGCGGCGGCGCGGCAGGAAAATGAAGCGGTCGGCCAGCCAGTACACGCCGGTGACGACGGTGGCCAGAAACAGCAGCAGGGCAAAGTTGCCCTCGATCGACCCGGTGTACCAGGCCGCGCCGTAGCCCACGAAAGCAGCCAGAACAATGGCGGTAAGGATTGGCATTTCAGTTGTTCGTCGTGGAGCGAGTGAAAACACGGGCGGTGGTCATTCTTCCACCTGCAAGATGGCCAAAAATGCCTCCTGGGGCACCTCGACCGAGCCGATCTGCTTCATTCGCTTCTTCCCTGCCTTTTGTTTTTCAAGCAATTTGCGCTTGCGGGTGATGTCGCCGCCGTAGCATTTTGCCAGCACGTTCTTGCGCAAGGCCTTGATGTTCTCGCGCGCGATGATGTTGGCGCCGATGGCCGCCTGGATCGCCACGTCGAACTGCTGGCGGCTGATGATCTCGCGCATCTTGGCCGCCACGGCCCGGCCGCGGTACTGCGCCTGGCTGCGGTGCACGATGATCGACAGCGCGTCGACGCGCTCGCCGTTGAGCAGGATGTCCACCTTGACCACGTCCGAGGCGCGGTACTCCTTGAACTCGTAGTCCATCGACGCGTAGCCGCGGCTGACCGACTTGAGCTTGTCGAAGAAGTCCAGCACGATCTCGCCCAGCGGCAGCTCGTAGGTCAGCATGACCTGGCGGCCGTGGTATTGCATGTTGATCTGCACGCCGCGCTTCTGGTTGCACAGCGTCATCACCGGGCCCACGTAGTCCTGCGGCATGAACAGGTGCACGGTGACGATGGGTTCGCGGATTTCCTGGATGCGGCCCTGGTCCGGCATCTTGGAAGGGTTCTCGACCTGGATCACCTCGCCGTCGGCCTTCTCCACCTGATACACCACGCTGGGCGCGGTGGTGATCAGATCCTGGTCGAACTCGCGCTCCAGCCGCTCCTGCACGATCTCCATGTGCAGCAGACCCAGGAAGCCGCAGCGAAAGCCAAAGCCCAGCGCCTGGCTGACCTCGGGCTCGAAGCGCAACGACGAGTCGTTGAGTTGCAGCTTCTCGAGGCTGTCGCGCAGCTGGTCGTACTGGTTGGCCTCGGTCGGATACAGGCCGGCAAACACCTGCGGCTGCACTTCCTTGAAGCCCGGCAGCGCCTGGCTGGCGGGACCCAGGTTGTTGGGCAGCTTCTTGTCCAGCGTGATGGTGTCGCCCACCTTGGCGGCCTTGAGCTCCTTGATGCCGGCGATGATGTAGCCCACCTCACCGGCCTTGAGCTGCTCGCGCTGCACGTTGGCGGGGGTGAACACGCCCAGCTGGTTGGCCTCGTAGGCGGCGCCCGTGGCCATCATGCGAAAGCGCTCGCCCTTTCTGAGTTCGCCGTCGACCACGCGCACCAGCATCACCACGCCCACGTAGGCGTCGAACCAGCTGTCGATGATCATGGCGCGCAAGGGCGCATCCAGCGTGCCGCGCGGCGCCGGTACCTTGGCGACGATCTGTTCGAGCACCTCGTCGATACCCATGCCGGTCTTGGCCGAGATGGCGATGGCCTCGCTCGCATCGATGCCGATCACATCCTCGATCTCGGCCTTGGCCGTTTCGGGATCAGCCTGCGGCAAGTCCATCTTGTTGAGCACCGGCAGCACCTCGACACCCAGATCCAGCGCGGTATAGCAGTTGGCCACCGTCTGCGCTTCGACGCCCTGCGAGGCATCGACGACGAGCAGCGCGCCCTCGCACGCCGACAGCGAACGCGAGACCTCGTACGAGAAGTCCACATGGCCCGGCGTGTCGATCAGGTTGAGGTTGTAGACCTTGCCATCCCGTGCGGTGTAGTGCAGCGCGGCGGTCTGCGCCTTGATGGTTATCCCCCGCTCTTTCTCGATGTCCATCGAGTCCAGCACCTGTGCCTGCATCTCGCGCTCGGCGAGGCCGCCGCAGCGCTGGATCAGGCGGTCAGCCAGCGTCGATTTGCCGTGGTCGATGTGCGCGATGATTGAAAAATTTCTGATGTGATCCATCAAGGAACGAAGGCAAGTGTTTGATCGCGCACGCTTGGCGCATGAAAAAAGGGCGCGCCCTGAATGTGACGCGCCCTCAACCAACAATCTATGGCAACTGCGATAGTTGGAGCTTCATTGTAGGCAAAAACCGCTGGGGCCAAGATCGAAAATCCAAAATCGCAGGACGTTGCAGGCTCACAACGAAAAATTCATCAACAGCTTATCCACAGCGATTTGGGCACCGGCCGTGAACAAGCTGTGATTTGACTGGGGACACCTTGTGAAAAAGCGCCGCGCTTTGCGCATCGTGGGCTTCGCCGGCCGTGATATTCCAAAATCCATAGAACGCTGGGGCTGATTTTACCGAAGTCCATCTGAGCACCCGGCGTTTGATCCACACGGGTCGGCATCAACCCGGCCCCTTGTCATCACCCCAGCCGGCCCGCCCGCCGTGGCAAACCCGTCAAAACTGACTGGGTCGTAGGGGTTTTCCTGCGCGCCGGCCGACCGTCAGCGCGGCGCCCGAACCAGCACGAACTGAACCATGTCGCCGCGCTGCACCAGCATGTTGACGGGCTTGCTGAGATCGGCCTTGGCCACGGCCGCCTCGAACTCGCGCACGTTGGTCACCTCGGTGTTGCCGACGGCCAGGATCACGTCGCCCTCGCGCAGGCCGGCGCGCGCGGCCGCATCGGCCACTGCCGTCGCCCGCACGCCGTGCTTGACCTTGAGCTCCTTGCGCTGCGCGTCGGTCAGCTCGGTCACCGTCACGCCCAGGGCCTGCACCGTGTTGGCGACCTTGGCCGGCTCGCTGGCGCGCGCCGCCGGTTTGCCGCTGGCCACCGCGCCATCGGGCGCCAGTTCGGCAATGGTGATGGCCAGGTCGCGGTTTTGGCCACGGCGAAACACCGTCACCGTGCTGCGCGTGCCAGGCTTGGTATTGCCCACGAGGCGCGGCAGGTCGCTGGCCTTGTCGATGGCCTTGCCGTCAAAGCGCACGATGATGTCGCCCGCCTCCACCCCCGCCTTCTCGGCGGGCGAGCCGCTTTCGACATTGCGCACCAGCGCGCCCTGCGGCCTGCCCAGGCCGATGGACTCGGCCACCTCGCGCGTCACCTGGTCGATGCGCACCCCGATGCGCCCGCGCGTCACGCGGCCGCTGGTGCGCAACTGGTCGCTCACGCGCATGGCCTCGTCGATGGGAATGGCAAACGAGATGCCCATGAAGCCGCCCGAGCGCGAGTAGATCTGGCTGTTGATGCCCACCACCTCGCCGCGCATGTTGATCAGCGGTCCGCCCGAATTGCCGGGGTTCACCGCCACGTCGGTCTGGATGAAGGGCAGGTAGTCCCCGGTGTCGCGCTGCTTGGCGCTGACGATGCCGGCGGTGACGGTGTTTTCCAGCCCGAAGGGCGAACCGATGGCCATCACCCACTCGCCCACGCGCAGCCGGCCTACGTCGCCCACCTTCACGAAGGGCAGGCCGGTGGCGTCGATCTTGACCAGGGCCACGTCGGTGCGCTTGTCGGCCCCCACGATGCGAGCCTTGAATTCGCGCTTGTCGGTCAGCGTCACGATCACCTCGTCGGCGCCATCGACCACGTGCGCATTGGTCATGACATAGCCGTCCGCCGACAGGATGAAGCCCGAGCCCACGCCGCGCGGCACCTCCTCGTCCGGCGCCTGGGGCGCGGGGCGGTTGGGGCGTTGGCCGGGGCGCGGCAGGTTGGGCAGGGGCACGCCAAAGAAGCGCTTGAAGAACTCCTGCATCTCCGGATCCATCGCCCCGTCATCGCTGCTCCTGGCGTGTGCCCGCTCCATGGTGCGGATGTTGACCACCGCCGGACCGACCTGGTCGACCAGGTCGGTGAAGTCCGGCAGGGTGCGCACCACGGGCGCCGGCTGCGGAGGCGCTGGCAGCGTGGCAGCCCAGGCGCCGGCGCTCACCAGCAGGGGCACGAACAGGCCAGCAAGCCGAGCGCGGCAGAAGACGGCAGTTTTCATGTCGATTCAATCGATGGCGGTTGGAGAAGGCGCCTGGCCGCGGCCATGGCCGAGCCGGCGCAATGGATCACTTGTCGTGGCGCAGATTGTCCAGCAGCGCACCAAGGGTCAGGCGTGGCACCTCGCCGATCAGGGTGACCCACCAGGATCCCTGGGCATTGGGCCAGCGGCGGCTCATGGCATGCGTGGCGCCCAGGCTGGAGATCCCGGCGTGCACGTGGCGCTTGGCATCGAACGGCTCGATGAACATCGACACCGTGGCCAGGCCGTCCGAAAACACCCACTGCACGACCGAGTTCGACGCGCCCATCGACTGCCGATAGCAACCCTGCGGCTCGAACCCGGGCACCGGCTGCGCCAGATGCCAGCCCTCCTGCGCGGCATTGATGCGCACGCGCTCGATGCGCACGTTGCGATAGCCCTCGGTGCTGGGCATGGCCAGCTGGGCCCTGACGGCCGGCTGCGGCGGATTGAGCTGCACCTCGGAGAATGCCGACTGCTCCAGCACCTTGCCGGCGGCATCGAGGGTCTGGATCTTGAGCACCAGGCCCGTACGCCGCTCGCTCCAGATGCGGTAGCCATAGCGCCACTGGTCGGCCGGCTTGAGCACCACGACGTCGGTGGCCAGACCGGCCACGCGGTCCTGGCCCGTTTCCTCGGCCGCGTAGTACTGGGCCGCAGCCTGATCGGCGCCGGGACGCAACAGATTGGGAAAACGTCCGCCGGGCTCGCGCTGCTCGATGCGCACCACATGGGCGTCGGGCAGCAACAGGCTGACCTCGTCGTTGCGCCGAAAGCTCGAGCGGGGCGGGCCCGACAGGGCATCCACGCGCTCCAGCTGCACCTCACCCTCGCACAGGTGCCAGATGCGCGCACTGGCCATGGCGCCATTGGATGCGCTGACCACATAGGTGCCGACAAAGGACGGAACGCTGGAGCCCTGCTGCAGGCGCACCAGCCACTCGTCGACACTGCGCTGGGGTGGCCCCACGGGCCGGGCCGCGCCGCCGCCAAAAGCGCCCTGTGCGGCGGCAGTGCTCAGCACGCCGCCGGCACACCACATCAGCGCCAGGGCGCTCATGCGGCGCATCCAGCCGCGGCGCCACGGCATGCCTGACGCGCATGCCGGGCGCTCCACGCCCTCCCCAGCCACCGGGTTCAACGCGCGGATCCTTCAAACGTGGCGGCGCGCAGGAAGCCCGCCGTGTCGCCAAACGCCGACGCCCCGGCCGCCTGGCGGTGCGCGGCCAGCAACTGGTCCAGCTCGGGGTCGCGCAGCATCACCGGCGCCGTCGGGGCCGGCGCTGTGGCCACCAGACCCTGCTGGGCCACCGGCACCACGGCCGTGACAGGAGGCGGGGCCGTGTTCAGCGCCAGTTGCGCGGCGCCGGTCGGCGCCTGCGGGCCAATGCCGCCGAGGGCGCCCCAACCGATGGCAGCCACGGCCGCCAGCGAGGCGAAGCCGGCGGCCATCTTCCAGCGAAACACGCCGTCGTTGGCCGCGTCGTGCCGGGTCTCGGCCACCACCGTCACCGCCGGGGCCAGCCCCTGCGATGCCTCCTGCGGCGGCAGATGCTGGCGCAAGCGGGCGACGAACGCAGCGTCGCCCCGGCCATCGCCCAGGTCGGGCGCGCGCAGCACATCGCCAATCAGGTGATACAGGTGCCAGCTCTCGCGGGCCTGCGCCGCGTCCGCCGACGCCAACACGTCCGCGGATTGAGCGGACGTCAACTCGCCATCCATCAGGGCAGAAATCAATTCACGATCGCAGTTCATGACGGCATGCACCTCCAGCGTCACCAGCGTTTGCCGGACTGGTGACTGAGCAAGGGTTTGACCTTGGCCGAGATCGCCTCGCGCGCCCGGAAAATCCGGCTGCGTACGGTTCCGATGGGGCAGTTCATGGTCTCGGCAATCTCTTCATAACTCAGGCCTTCGATTTCGCGCAAGGTGATGGCCTGGCGCAAATCCTCGGGCAGGGCTTCCATGGCGGCGTTGACGGCGGCAGCAATTTCACGGGCTGCCAACTCGGATTCCGGCGTGGATTCGGAAATTAGTTCGTTCTCGCGGCGCGAAGTTTCATCGTCGTCATCGACCGAGCGCAGGGCCGCCTCGGTGACGATGGGGTCGCGCTTGAGCTCCAGCAGCGCCTTCTTGGCCGTGTTGACGGCGATCCGGTACAGCCAGGTGTAGAACTGCGCGTCACCGCGAAACTGCGGCAGCGCCCGCCAGGCGCGGATGAAGGTTTCCTGCGCGATGTCATCCACCAGATCGACGTCGCGCACCAGCCGCCCGATCAGGCGCGCAATCCGGCGCTGGTACTTGATGACCAGAAGCTCGTAGGCCCGGGCGTCGCCGGCGGCGGCGCGCTGCACCAGCAGCGCTTCGTTTTCGGGGGATGGGGTGGGAGAAGACACCGTCACGGTCGGCTGGGCACCGGGCGCAAAACGCGCTCAGACCCGCACGCCCTCCCCCGTATCCGCAGCGCCAACTCCTGCCGGCGCGCCGGCATGCACGGCGCAGCGCAGCAGGTGCCAGCCGGCCGCGTCGGCGCCGGCCTGTGCCCACAGCCAGCGACCGAGGCTCCAACCGGGGCCGTCCACGCGCAAAAGCAAAGCCCATTGCAGGTCCAGGCGCACCTGCAACCGCACGATCGGCCAATCGACCTCGCCCGCGGCTCCTGGGAGCAGCCGCCACTGCGCACCATCCCAGGCCAGTCGGCGCGGGCGCTGCGCCCGCCACCAGCACGCCAAGGCCGCTCCGACCAGCAGCGGTGCAGCCAGCAGCACGACCCACTGCCAACCCGGCACGGCCTCATTCGGCCGCAGGGCCAAGCTCCCCGCCGCTCCGGCCGCGCCCAGCGCCCACAGACCCAGCAACAGGGCGGCGAGCTGCGGCGTTCGGCCGGTGGGATGAGTGACGGCAGGGGCAGCGTGCATGAAGATCGCCGCGCGAACGGCGCCGGGCCGGCGGCGCCGCCCAGCGCCGTCAGACGCGCTTGAACACCAGGCTTCCGTTGGTGCCACCGAAGCCAAAGTTGTTCTTCAGCGCCACGTCGATCACCATGTCCCGCGCGGTGTTGGCACAGTAGTCCAGGTCGCACTCGGGATCGGGGTTGAAGATGTTGATGGTCGGCGGGCTTTTCTGGTGGTGAATGGCCAGCACCGTGAACACGCTCTCGATGCCGCCAGCGCCGCCCAGCAGGTGGCCGGTCATCGACTTGGTGGAGTTGACCACCACCCGGCGCGCGGCATCGCCCAGGGCGGCCTTGATGGCATTGGTTTCGTTGACGTCGCCCAGCGGCGTGGAGGTGCCGTGGGCGTTCAGGTAGTGCACCTGATCGGCATTGATGCCGGCATCGCGCAGCGCGTTGACCATGGAGCGGCGCGGGCCATCCACGTCGGGGGCGGTCATGTGGAAGGCGTCGCCGCTCATGCCAAAGCCCAGCAGCTCGGCGTAGATGCGCGCGCCGCGGGCCTTGGCGTGTTCGTATTCCTCCAGCACCAGCACGCCTGCGCCCTCGCCCAGCACGAAGCCGTCGCGGTCCTTGTCCCAGGGGCGCGAGGCCGTCTTCGGGTCGTCGTTGCGGGTGGACAGCGCACGCGCGGCCGCAAAGCCGCCCACGCCCAGCGGCGAGACGGTGGACTCGGAGCCGCCGGCCACCATGGCATCGGCGTCGCCGTGCTGGATCATGCGCGCCGACACCCCGATGGCGTGCAGGCCCGTGGTGCAGGCCGTGACGGTGGCGATGTTGGGGCCCTTGAAGCCAAACCGGATCGAGGCGTGCCCGGAGATCATGTTGATGATCGAGGCCGGCACGAAGAAGGGAGAAATGCGGCGCGGACCGCGGCTGGCGTACTCGCCATGCGTGGCCTCGATCATCGGCAGGCCGCCGATGCCCGAGCCGATGTTGCAGCCGATGCGCTGGGCCAGTTCGGGATCGAGTGCCTCGCCCGTGGGCAGGCCCGAATCCGCCACGGCCTGGGCCGCGGCAGCCAGGCCCAGGTGGATGAAGCGGTCCATGTGGCGGGCTTCTTTTTCGGGGATGTAGTCCCCGACATTGAAACCCTTGACCTCGCCCGCGAAACGGCAGGCAAACGCCGCAGCGTCGAACTGCGTGATCGCGTCAATGCCCGAGCGCCCGGCCAGCAGGCTGGCCCAGGATTCGGCCACCGTGTTGCCCACGGGGCTGACGCAACCCAATCCGGTGACGACGACTCGGCGCCGGCTCATGGGCAATCAGGCCTTCTTGCTGTTGGCGTAATCGATCGCGGCTTGCACCGTGGTGATCTTCTCGGCGTCCTCGTCGGGAATTTCGATGCCGAACTCATCCTCCAGCGCCATCACCAATTCGACGGTGTCGAGCGAGTCGGCGCCCAGATCGGCCACGAAGGCCTTCTCGTTGGTCACCTGGGACTCTTCCACGCCGAGCTGCTCGGCGATGATTTTCTTGACACGTGCTTCGATATCGCTCATGGGTTCCCTCTGAGGGTTGTAAAAGATGCGGATTTTACCCGGGCTTGCGCCCGAAAAGGCCGGTTATACCGGATGAAGAAAAGGGGGCGGCCTGCGTCGCCGCTCAGGCCATGTACATGCCGCCGTTGACGTGCAGCTCCTGCCCGGTGACGTAGCCGGCCTGCGGGCTGGCCAGATAGGCCACGGCGTGCGCGATGTCACCGGGTTGTCCCAGGCGCCCCAGCGGAATCTGGCCCGTCAACGCGCTCTTTTGCTCGTCGGACAGGGCCGCCGTCATGTCGGTGGCGATGAAGCCCGGCGCCACGCAGTTGACCGTGATGCCACGGCTGCCCAGCTCGCGTGCCAGCGCGCGCGTCATGCCCGCCACGCCGGCCTTGGCCGCCGCGTAGTTGGCCTGACCGGGGTTGCCCGAGGCGCCTACCACGCTGGTGATGTTGACGATGCGGCCGTAGCGCTGCTTCATCATCGGCCGCATGACGGCGCGGCTCATGCGAAACACCGCCTTCAGGTTGGTGTCGATGACCGCGTCCCAGTCCTCGTCCTTCAGGCGCATGGCCAGCATGTCGCGCGTGATGCCGGCGTTGTTGACCAGCACGTGCAGCGCGCCATGCTCCTTGACGATGCCCTCGATCAGCGCCTCGGCCGCGGCCAGGTCATTCACGTCCAGCGCCGCGCCGCGGCAGCCGGGAAAGGCGTCCAGCGCCGCGCCGATGCGCGCCGCGCCGTCCGCCGTCGTCGCGGTGCCAATCACCTTCAGGCCGCGCAGGGCCAGTTCGTGCGCCACCGCCGCGCCGATGCCGCGCGAGGCGCCGGTCACCAGGGCCACCTGGCCTGCCATGGGGGTTGTCGTCTCTGCCATGTCGTGCTTTCTCCGCGGCTCAGGCCAACAGCGTCTTGACTTCAGCCAGGGTGGCCGGATCGTACAGGGGGGCACCGACCAGTTCGGCGTCGATGCGCTTGGTCATGCCCGTCAGCGCCTTGCCCGGACCGCATTCGATGACGTGGGTGATGCCGCGCGCCCGCAGAGCCTGCACGCATTCGACCCAGCGCACCGGGCCGGCCGCCTGGCGCACCAGGGCGTCGCGGATGCGGACCGGATCGGACTCGACCGCCACGTCCACGTTGTTGACCACCGGGATGCGCGGGGCGGCCAACTCGATGCCGGCCAGCGCCGCCTTCAGCCGCTCGGCCGCCGGCTTCATCAGGCTGGAGTGAAACGGCGCCGACACCGGCAGCGGCAGCGCGCGCTTGGCGCCCAGGCCCTTGAGCACTTCGCAGGCCTTGTCCACCGCGGCCTTGCTGCCGGCGATCACGGTCTGCATCGGATCGTTGAAGTTGACCGCCTCCACCACTTCGGAGCCGTTTTGACCCATGGCCCGCGTCGCATCGGCGCAGCCAGCTATCACTTTCTGAGCATCGAGCCCCAGGATGGCCGCCATGGCGCCGGTGCCCACGGGCACCGCCTGCTGCATGGCCGCGGCGCGCAGCCGCACCAGCGGCACGGCCTGCGCCAGGCTCAGGACTTCGGCGGCCACCAGGGCCGAATACTCGCCCAGCGAGTGCCCCGCCACCGCCTGCGGCAGCGCCCCGCCCTCGGCCCGCCAGGCGCGCCAGCAGGCCACACCGGCCACCAGCATCACCGGTTGGGTGTTGGTGGTGAGCGCCAGCGCCTCCTTGGGGCCCTGGGCAATCAGCGCGCCCAGGTCATCGCCCAGCGCGCCGGAGGCCTCGGCCAGCGTCTCACGCACGGCGGGGTGGTCGCCCCAGGCGTCCAGCATGCCGACGGACTGCGAGCCCTGGCCGGGAAAGACGAAAGCGAAGGGTTTCATGGCTTGGTCACAAAATCAGAACAAAACGGGCTCTGACGCTTGTCCATCAAGCGCAAGAAGCTACATTTTCAGGAGCACGGCACCCCAGGTGAAGCCACCGCCCACGCCTTCGAGCAGCACGGTCTGGCCAGGTTTGACCTGGCCGGCACGCACGCCGTGATCGAGCGCCAGCGGGATCGACGCGGCCGAGGTATTGCCGTGCTCGTGCACCGTCACCACCACCTTCTCGGGTGGCAGGTGCAGTTTGCGCGCGGTGCCCAGCATGATGCGGATGTTGGCCTGGTGCGGGATCAGCCAGTCGATGTCGCTGGCCTGCATCTGTGCCTTGTCCAGCACGGCGCGCGCGGCCTTGTCCAGCACGCCCACGGCCAGCTTGAACACCGCCTGCCCGTCCATCTTGAGCAGCGGATCGCCCAGCACCTGCCCGCCCGACACGTGCCCCGGCACGCACAGGATGTCGACGTACTTGCCGTCGGCGTGCAGATCGGTGGCCAGGAGACCCGGCGTGTCGCTGGCCTCCAGCACCACCGCGCCCGCGCCGTCGCCGAACAGCACGCAGGTGCCGCGGTCGTCAAAGTCGAGCAGGCGCGAGAACACCTCGGAGCCGATCACCAGCGCGCGCGTGGCGCTGCCGTTGGCGATCATCGCGTCGGCCACCGTCAGTGCATAGATGAAGCCGCTGCACACGGCCTGCACGTCGAACACCGGGCAGCCCGCGACGCCCAGCTTGTGCTGCACGATGGCCGCGGTGGACGGGAACACCATGTCGGGCGTGGAGGTGGCCACGATGATCAGGTCGATGTCGGAGGCCTGGCGACCCGCCGCCTGCAGTGCGGCCTGGGCGGCCGGCACGGCCAGGTCGCTGGCGCCTTCGCTGGGCGCGGCAAAGTGCCGGGCGCGGATGCCGGTGCGCTCCACGATCCATTCGTCGGAGGTTTCGACGCCGCGCTGGGCCAGCTCGGCAACCAGATCGTCGTTGGTCACGCGGCGCGCGGGCAGGTGGCTGCCGGTGCCCGTGATGCGGGAAAAGCGTCGCGTCATCGGTCTTGCTTCAAATCTTGGTCAGGCCCCGGCAGCGGGGGCCTGGGGGTGCAGCAGGGGCAAGGCATGGGCAATGCGACCCTGCACGCGCTCCAGCAACTGGTTGCGCGCTGCATCATACGCGCGGGCCATGGCTTGCTCGAAGGCCAGCGCATCGGCCGAGCCGTGGCTCTTGAACACCAGCCCACGCAGGCCCAGCAGGGCCGCGCCGTTGTAGCGGCGGTGGTCCATGCGGCGCTTGAGCGCCGACAGCACCGGCCAGGCCACGAGCGCCGCGGCCTTGGTCAGCCAGTTGCGCGAAAACTCTTCCTTCATGAAGCCGCCGATCATCGTGGCCAGGCCCTCGATGGTCTTGAGCGCCACGTTGCCGACAAAGCCGTCGCACACCACGATGTCGGCCGTGCCCTTGAAGATGTCGTTGCCCTCGACGTTGCCGACGAAGTTGAGATCGCCCGTGGTGGCGGCGGCGCGGAGCAACTCGCCGGCGCGCTTGATTTCATCGCTGCCCTTGATGGCCTCCTCGCCCACGTTCAGCAGCCCCACCGTGGGCTGCGGGTCGTTGTTCAGCACCGACACCAGCGCCGAGCCCATCACCGCGAACTGCAGCAGGTGCTCGGCCGTGCAGTCCACGTTGGCGCCCAGGTCGAGCACCGTGGTGGCGCCGCCCCTGGCATTGGGAATCTGGGTGGCGATGGCCGGGCGATCGATGCCATCGAGCGTCTTGAGCAGGTAGCGCGCGATGGCCATCAGCGCGCCGGTGTTGCCGGCCGACACCGCCGCTTGGGCGGCCCCGTCCTTCACCTGCTGGATCGCCACGCGGGTGGACGAGTCCTTCTTCTTGCGCAGCGCCACCTCGATGGCGTCGTCCATGCCCACCACCTCGCTGGCCGCCACCACGCTGGCGCGCTCGTGGCGAAAGCCCTGCAGCGCCTCGGGCTGGCCCACCAGCAGCACGCGGGCATCGGGATGGTGGTCGAGAAACTGGCGGCAGGCTGGCAGGGTGACCTGGGGCCCATGGTCACCCCCCATGCAATCGACGGCCAGAACGATCATGCAAGCTCCCGCAGACGCCCGCGCGGGCACCTGCTGATTCGGTCAAGAAAAACGCGCCACAAACGACACAGGCCCGAGACTACGACGGCGTAGCACCGGGCCCGGAAAGTATAGAAAGACAAATCAGCCGACCCGGCGGGCCGACAGACCGATCAGGCTTCGGCCTTGGGCTTGATCACCTGGCGGCCACGGTAGTAGCCGTTGGGGCTGATGTGGTGACGCAGGTGCGTCTCGCCCGTGGTGGGCTCCAGCGCGATGCCCGGCGTGGCCAGCGCGTTGTGCGAGCGGTGCATGCCGCGCTTGGACGGCGACTTCTTGTTTTGCTGAACAGCCATGAGGGCTCCTTCTTCGTTGGCGGGATCCGCGCACGCGAGTCACTCCAACCCGCCGCCCGAAGACCCAAAAATGGAAAATTTCGTCGCGTGCCACCCGCGCATCCGAGGCGCGCGTTGCACGAAAAGCCTTTGATTATAGTGCGAAATTCAGAGCAGGCCAAGGCAGATCAACGCAGCAGCGCCTGCGTGGCCGCATACAGGCGGTCCGAGCCAAAGCGCGGGTTGTGGGGGTCGAAGGCAAACGGGTTGGCCGGCGCTTCGCCTGGCGCCACCGGATGCAGAAAAAACGACAGCGTGCGCGCGCCGTGGCGGCGATGGTCCTCGAACACGGCGCCCAGCTCGGCGGCGCTCATGCCGCGCAGCGGATGAAACTCGGTCACGCTGTAGCCGCTCTGGCGCGAGCGCGCCAGCCAGTCGAAGAAGCTGGCATCGTCGGTGGCCTCGCCGTACAGGTTGATGCCCAGCTGCACCCGGCCAAAGGGCAGCAGCGAGGCCCCGGCGGCAAAGCGGCTGGCGTCCCAGCCGGCCTTCTCGGCCGGGTAGATCTGCTGCGTGCGCCGCGGCACGTCGGCCAGGCAGGTGGCGGCCAGCAGGCGGTCGAAGTGCTCCAGGTAGCGCACCACCTGCTGGGCGCGAAAAGCGTCCCACAGCGGCACCAGCGGGTTGTAGAACAGCGCGCGCTCGTCCTGGGGGGCATCGATCCAGAACGCCACCTGCCGGCCCACCGGCTGCATCGGCGGCAGGTCCATGCGCATCGGCACGGCCTGCGGCGGAAGCTGATCGCGCCCCATCACGTTGATGTGGCGCGTGCCCAGGTGCTGCAGGCGGCTGTCGGCGCCCTCCAGTGCCACGTCCAGCCGGTGGCGGCCCAGCGGCAAGTCGGCAAAGCGCAGGTCGTAGCGCCAGCCCAGCCGCGCCGTGCCCAGCTCGGGCCGCGCCTGGGCCACGTCCTGGCGCTCGAAGCGCGCCGGCACGCGCCCCACCCACTGGCCGTCCAGATAGATGCGCACCCAGGACGAGCGCCCCTTGGCTCGCGCGCCGTCGTGCACCCAGCCGCTCACCGCTACGCTGCCGGCGGCCGCGTCGTCGATGTGCTGCCAGAAGTTGTCCAGCCGCTCACGGCGGATGTCGCGCGAAGGCGGCTGCACGGCGGCAAAGTCGGCAAAGCTGGAGCCCAGGTAGCGGTTGAGCGCCGCCACCGTGCCAAAGCGCTGGCGCAGCGCGGCCGCAAAGCCGGCGCGCGAGGTGGGCGAATAGTCGGTGACCACGTAGGGCTGGTCGGTGCCCATGCCGGTCTCGAAGTCGGGATAAAGCTGGTGCGTCTCGCCCAGCAGGTTGATGCCCGCCAGGCGCTGGCGCGTGGCGGCCGGCAACTGACACAGCGCACCGCTCACGGCCCCTATGGCCTCGTCGCGCCGTTGGGTGATGGGGTTGTCGGTGCGCGCCACGCTCCAAGGGTACATGGGCAGGCCCATGTAGTGGTCCACCGGCAGCGGGCCCCGCGGGGTCTGCGCCAGGTTGGCCGGGTCGGCCGCGAGCACCGGCTCGATGGGCGCGCCTTCCGAGAAATGCGAGGAAAACAGGTACAGCACCACCGGCCGATCGACGCCCTGCACCGTGCGCGCCACGCGCTGCACGGCCTCCTCGTCGATACGCCAGCCGCCGGCCGCCGCCGTGTCGGGGCGAAACAGGTTGAGCAGCGGCACCACCAGGGTGTAGCCCACCCGCAGGCGCCCGTCGGGGCTTTGGCGCGGACCCAGTGCCGACAGGATGGCCTCCACCTGCCCCGCCGCCGAGCCCTGGGGGCCGATGCAGGCGGCGTCGCGCAACGGCGCGCTGGGGCTGGGCGCGCTCATGTCCAGACAGGGGTTCAGGCCGCCGATGGCGGGGGCCAGCAGCAGGGGCCGGCGCTGGCCCTGCCACAGCCAGATCGACATGCCGATCAGCAGCGCCAGCACGGCCAGCGCCAGCGCGGCGCACACGGCCTCGGCGCCGCGCCCGGCGCGTCGCGCCCCATTCATCGAACTTCCTGCCTTGATGACATGGGGCGATTGTCGCCGGGCGCGTGGGCTCCGCCGGGCAGCTACGGCATCGATAGCTGCCCGCTATTCATCAGCGGGCGCTGCAGGTCAATTTGGCTTGCAAACCTCAGAACGTCGCCTGCACCCCCACCCGCACGCTGCGCCCCGGCAGGGGCACGTTGGGAAACACCGTCTGCGTCAGGATCGAGGTGGCGCTGTAGGCCAGGCGGTTGCCGAGGTTGTCCACCCGCGCATACCACTGCAGCTGCGCGCGTCCCAGCTTCTGCCGCCAAGTGAGCGATGCGTTCCACAGCGTGTACCCGGCGGTGACGCGGCTGCCCTCGGGCACGCGGTGCTGTGCCATGCTGTGGTCGAATCCGACGCGCGCACCCCATGGCCCATCGGACCAGCGCAAGGTGGCACCGACGCGCGCCGGCGCGATCAGCGGCAGCGGCTGGCCGGTGCTGGCATTGGTGGCGCGCACGGCGTCGGCGCGCACATCCAGATCCAGCACCGAAGCACCACCCGCGCCGCGCCACACGCCCTGCTGCCCCAGCAGGCGCACCGTGCCGCTGGTCTCCAGCCCGGCAAAGCGCGCCTTGACGCCGGTATAGGCGTACTCGGGCAACTCGTCCACCGTGCGGCCGGTGGGCAGCAGGCCGATGTAGTTGCCGTAGCGGCTGGCAAAGGCCGTGACGGCAAAGCGGTGCGGGCCCTCCTTCCACCGCGCACCGACGTCGACGCTGGCGGACTTCTCGAGCCCCAGTGCGGGATTGCCCAGCTCCCAGGCAGCGGTCGCCACGTGCGGACCGTCGGCAAACAGCTCGTAGTCCTTGGGCGCACGCTGCGTGTAGGCCAAGTTGCCGGTCAGCTGCCAGCCGCCGCCCGCGTGCACCAGCGCGCCCAGCGCAGCGCTGCCGGGTGTGAAGCGGCGGCTGCCGGCGGCAAAGCGGGTATCGCCCGCCTCGTCTGGCGCGCCTTCGGTGCGCACGCGCACCTGTTCGACGCGCGCGCCGAAGGTGAGCTTGCCCCAGTCGGTGCCCAACTCCTCGTGCGCGAACAGCGCCGTCGCGCGCGTGCGACTGGGCGGCAGGAAGGCCTCCTCGCCCAGCGCCGAAAACTCGGTGCCCTCCCACTGCAGCCCCCAGACGCCGCGCAGCTGGCCAAAGGCGCGGTGCCGCGCTTCAAGACGACCCTCGCTGCCGCGGTTCTTGAACACCGTGCCGACCTCCTCGCCCTCGAACTCGGTGTGCTGGTAGTCGCCGTGGCTGAACTGGCCCTTGACGCTCTCGACCAAGCCGCCGGAAAAGCGCCACACGCCTTCCAGCGCGGCGCGCGTGGAGCGCATGCCGATGCTCACGTCGTCCTCGGCCACGGTGCCGTAGTCGCTGCGATAGCCCGCCAGCGACGCGCCCAGGTAGCCGCGGTCGAAAAAGGCCGTGCCGCCCACGGCGCCGCCCCAGGCGCGATTGGCCGAGTTGCAGATGCGCCGCGCCGACTCGGGCGAACCGGGCCGCGTGCAGGCCAGGGTGATGGGCACCGAGGTGTCGTCGGCGTCGCGGCTGAAGGCGTCCACGTGCAGCGCGTAGCGGTCGTTGCCGCCTTCGATCAAGGCAGCGCCGCTGGTCTCGCGCGCGCCGCTGGCGTACGACGCGTCGGCGCGGCCGGTGACGCCGCCTTCGGGGCCGGCCACCGGCTCGCGCGGAATGCGGTTGTCGATCACGTTGACCACCCCGCCCTGCGCGCTGCCGCCGTACAACAGCGCAGCCGGGCCGCGCAGCACCTCGACGCGCTCCATGGTCAGCGGATCGATGGGCGTGTTGTGGTCGTGGCTGAGCGATGAGGCGTCGATGCTGGCGCCGCTGTTCTGCAGGATGCGCACGCGGTCGCCGTCCAGCCCGCGGATCGCCGGCCGCCCCGCGTTGGGACCGAAGTAGGAACTGGCCACGCCGGGCTGCTCCTGCAGCGTGTCGCCCAGGGTGGTGGCGCGCTCGAGCAGCAGGCTTTCGCCCGACAGGATGCTGGACGGCGCGACGGTTTGCGCCGCGCCCAGCGGGTTGCCGGTGACGGCCGTCTCGGGCAGGCTGGGCACGGCCGCCTCGGCACCGGACTGTGCGCGGGCGTCGGGGGCGGCCAGCGCGGACGCCAGCGACCCGCACAGGGCCACGGCGTGCCAGCGGCGGCGCGCCGGCATGTGCGCGCGGGGATGGTGATGAGAATTTTTGGCAGGCATGTTTTCAATCAGGGATTCGGAGGGACTTGAAGTCCCGCGGGCAGGCGCGCTGGCGGCGCCAAGCCGGGCGGGCGACAAAAAGGAGCGCCCGCGCGATGCACGCGGCCAAGGGGCTCTCGGCCGGAACGGCACGGCCGGCGCTGGCGGGGTTGTTCGGATGCAGGCCAGCGCCGCCCATCGCCGATCGGCGCGGGACGCTCAGGAGTGGAAAGGGCTCAAGCCCGCGACGGCGGCGGCGCGCGGGCGTTGAAGTGCGGCACCAGCCGCGCCGCCCAGGCGCGCTGCACCCAGCGTGGCGCCGGACTGGGGGCGCCGAAGGCCGGCAGATCGGCTGCCGCCACGGCGGGCGCGTGGTCACCGCCGGCCGACTGGTCGTACAGCCGGCAATCGCCCGAGTCGTCGTGCTGGCCAAGCAGTTGTGCGAGCCATGACGTGGCCGCGCCTTCGTGTGCGCCGGCCACCGCCCGTGGCGCCGCGGCTTGTGGCGGCAGCAGGCCGCGCACGTGCAGCACGCCGTGCGCCAGCGCCAGCCACTGCGCGCCGATCAGGACGGCGGGCAGCAGCCAGGACCAAAGCAGGCGGCGGCGCGGCGAATGCATGGCTTCAAGTGCAGAGCGGCCGGCGTCGGGCCTTGAGCGCGTTCAAGCCTTGGCCCATTCGCGAAAGGTTTTGCGGAACTTGGCGACCTTGGGCGCCGCCACCGCCATGCAGTAGCCCTGCTCGGGGTTGCGCTCGAAGAAGTCCTGGTGGTAGTCCTCCGCCGGCCAGTAGTGGGCCAGCGGCTGCACCTGGGTGACGATGGGCCGCGGGTACAGCTGCTCGCGCGTCATCTCCTCGATCATGGCCTGCGCCAGCGCCTGCTGCGCCGGCTCCAGCCAGTAGATGGCGCTGCGGTACTGCGTGCCACGATCGTTGCCCTGCCCGTCCACCTGCGTGGGGTCATGCACCAGAAAGAAGATTTCCAGCACCTGGCGCAGGCCGATCTGCGCCGGATCGAAGCTCAGCCTGATCACCTCGGCACAGCCGGTGCGGCCGGTGCAGACGTCTTCATAACTCGGTTGCGCCGCCTGGCCGTTGCTGTAGCCCGACTCGACATCCAGCACTCCGCGCACTTCCTTGAACACCGCCTCGGTGCACCAGAAGCAACCGCCGGCCAGGACGATCGTTTCACTCGCGCTCATCTTCGACTCCAATGCTTCCAGGCGCCCTGCTTTCGCAAGGCAAGCCCGGGGGGTTCACATCACCTCGATGCTGTACACACCCCACGGACAGGCCGCAAACCGGTCCTTCAGCGGCTTGTCCTTGAAGGCGGGCAAGCGGTCGGCGTCGTACACCGCCCACTGCGGGCCCAGCCCGCCCAAGGCCAGCGGCGCGCCGTCGAGCGTGAGGGCGACGATCATCTTCCAGGCCCGCACGTCGGCCAGCCGCACCGGCGCGGCGTAGCCGTCCACCGCGCGCAAGGCCAGGCGCACGTCCGGCCCGTCGGCCACGCCGGCGGCCTGCAGCACGTCGGTCAGCAGGGGGCCGGCCAGGGCATGGCGCCGGCCGTCGTACTCCAGCGTGGGCTCAATGCTCACGCGCGGCAGTTGCCCCAGCGCCGCCGCGTCGAACACGAAGGCCTTGTCAAAGCGCACGCCGTGCTTGGCCATCAACTGGTCCAGCGCCGGGTTGAGCGGGCCGCGGTTGCTGCGCGCCACCGCGCCGCTCACCGTCAACACGCCGGGGCCCACGGCGGGCGGCGTGGCGGCATGGGCCACCTGGGCGACGGGCCACAGCCCGGCCAGTGTCGCGGCGCCCAGAAAATCGCGCTTGTCCATCGGTTGGTCTCCAACAGGATAAGGAGCGCTCCGCCCACGGCTTGAGCGGCTTACGCAGCAGCAATCATGCCACCCGGGCGCCCGGCCGGGGTGCGCCGGCACAACGTCGACAATCCACGCATGACCGACACCGCCGCCTTTTCCGACCTGACACCCGACGACGTGCTGGATGCCCTGACCAGCATCGGCCTGATGGGCGATGGACGCCTGAGCGCGCTCAACTCGTACGAAAACCGCGTCTACCTGGCCCACCTTGAGCCCGGCACGGCGCTGGCCGATCAGCACCCGGCCGTGGTGCTGAAGTTTTACCGGCCCGGGCGCTGGAGCGCGGCGCAGATCGCAGAGGAGCACGCCTTTGCGCTGGAGCTGGCGGCGGATGAGGTGCCGGTGGTCGCGCCGCTGCCGCTGGCCGGCCAGACCGTGCATCATCACGGCGGCTTTGCCTTCAGCGTCAGCCCGCGGCGTGGCGGGCGCACGCCCGAGCTGGGCGATGCCGAGGCGCTGGAATGGATTGGCCGCTTCATCGCGCGCCTGCACGGCGTGGGCGCCCGGCAGCGCTTTGCCCAGCGCCCGGCGGTGGACGTGGACAGCTACGGCCGCGAGCCACGCCAGTGGCTGCTGGGCCACGGCATGCTGCCGCTGGAGGTGGAACGCACCTGGGCCGAGGTCAGCCAGATTGCTATCGATGCCATAGCTGACAGCGAGCTGTCTTCCTGCGCTGCAGTCCCATTGGACTCGGAATCGTCGGCCATCGCCACGCTGCGCCTGCACGCCGACTGCCATCCCGGCAACATTCTGTGGACCCCCACCGACCGGCCCGGCGGCGGCCCGCATTTCGTCGACCTGGACGACTGCCGCAGCGGCCCCGCCGTGCAGGACCTGTGGATGCTGCTGCCCGGCGAGCGCGCCGAGCGCCAGCAGGCCCTGGGCGCGCTGCTGGACGGCTACGAGCAGGTGCGCGCCTTCGACCGGCGCGAGCTGGCGCTGATCGAGCCGCTGCGCACGCTGCGCCTGATCCACTACAGCGCCTGGATCGCGCGGCGCTGGGACGACCCGGCCTTTCCCGCCGCCTTCCCTCACTTCGGCACGCCGGCCTACTGGCGCGAGCAGATCGACGTGCTGCACGCGCAGATCGAGGCCATGGCCGAGCCGCCCTTGATCGCCTGAGCCCGGCTCCCTTCGCGGTATAGTTAATGACCCTCGGGTTATTAAATGCCGCACACCGCCGCCCCTGAACACGCCCCCGCCCGCCGCACGCGCCGCAAGGCTGCGCGGCCGGGCGAGTTGCTGGACGCGGCGCTGGCGCTGTTTGTCGAGAAGGGCTTTGCCGGCACGCGGGTGGAGGACGTGGCGGCGCGCGCCGGCGTTTCCAAGGGCACCTTGTTCTTGTACTTCGCCAGCAAGGACGAGCTGTTCAAGGCCGTGGTGCGCGAGAACGCCGGCCGCCACCTGCAGGACGCCGTGCGCGAGGTGGACGGCTTTGCCGGCCCCAGCGCCGAGCTGCTGCGCGAGTTCCTGCGCCGCTGGTGGCTGCTGTACGGCGGCACGCCCGCCGCCGGCCTCACCAAGCTGATGCTGAGCGAGGCCGCGCACTTTCCCGAGCTGGCGCACTACTTCGAGGACGAGGTGATCCAGCCCAGCCACGCGCTGCTGCAGCGCGTGGTGCAGCGCGGCATCGACCGCGGCGAGTTTCGCGCGCTGGATGTGCCGCGCGCGGTGCACCTGATCGTGGCCCCGCTGGTGCAGATGGTGACATGGCGCCACACCCTGGGCCACTGCTGCCCGTACCTGAAGGAAGACCAGCCGATGGCCCTGATCGAGCTGCACGCCGACCTGCTGATCCGCGGCCTGCGCGCGGAGGCCGCGCCATGACGCGCCGCCGCATCACCGCGCTGATCGTGCTGCTGGCCCTGCTGGCCGCCGGCGCCCTGGCCTGGCGCGGCATTCGCGCGCGGCAGGCGGTGCAGCAGGCACAGGCCGCGCCCGCCCCCGCGCCCGTGATCGAGCTGCGCGCGCTCGACGTGCTGGCCGTGCAGGCGCGCGAGCTGCAGCTGACCGTGCCGCTGTCGGGCACGCTGCGCGCCGTGCATTCGGCCATGGTCAAGGCCCGCGTGCCGGGCGAGTTGCAAGGATTGAGCGTGCGCGAGGGCGACCGCGTGCAGGCCGGCCAGGTGATCGCGCGCATCGAATCCAGCGAATACGGCGACCGCCTGCACCAGGCCCAGCAGCAGGCCAGCGCCGCCCAGGCGCAGGTGGACATCGCCCAGCGCCAGTTCGACAACAACCGCGCGCTGGTGGACCAGGGCTTCATCTCGCGCACCGCACTCGACACCTCGGCCGCCAACCTGGCCGCAGCGCGCGCCAACCTGCGTGCCGCGCAGGCCGGCGCCGGCGTGGCGCGCAAGAGCGTGAGCGACACGGTGCTGCGCGCGCCCATCGGCGGGCAGATCGCCCAGCGCCTGGCGCAGCCGGGCGAGCGGGTGGCACCCGACACCCGCATCGTCGAGATCGTCGATGCCAGCCAGCTCGAGCTGGAGGCCGCGCTCAGCCCAGCGGACTCGGTGGCGGTGCGCGTGGGTCAGCGCGCCACGCTGCAGGTGGAAGGCGCCAGCGCGCCCATCGTGGCCACCGTGGCGCGCATCAACCCCAGCGCGCAGGCCGGCAGCCGCAGCGTGATGGTCTACCTGGCGGTGCAGCCGGCGCCCGGCCTGCGCCAGGGCCTGTTTGCCCAGGGGCAGCTGGACGTGGGCCAGCAGCGCGCGCTGGCCGTGCCGCTGGCAGCGGTTCGCAACGACAAGCCGCAGCCCTATGTGCAGCTCATCGAGGGCGAAGGCGATGCGGCCCGCGTCGCGCACCGCACGGTGACGCCCGGCGAGCGCGCCACGGTGGATGGCGAAACCTGGGTGGCCGTCACCGGCCTGACGGCCGGCGAGCGCGTGCTGCGCGCCGCCGCCGGGGCGCTGCGCACCGGCACGCGGGTGCGGCTGGCTGCGGGAGCGGCCTCATGAGGCCGCGAGATACTACGCTTTTAATAGCTGTTTGCGCCCTCTGGACGGGCGCCAGAGACCTGTTTGGCTTGAAATTTCGCTGACGCGCCCCGCCCGCCATGTGGTTCACCCAGGTCAGCCTGCGCAATCCCGTCTTCGCCACCATGGTGATGCTGGCCTTCGTGGTGCTGGGCCTGTTCTCGCTGGCGCAGCTGAAGGTCGACCAGTTTCCCAACGTGGACTTTCCGGTGGTGGTGGTCACCACCGAATACCCCGGCGCGGCGCCCGCCATCGTCGAGAGCGAGGTCACCAAGAAGGTCGAGGAAGCCGTCAATTCGATTGCCGGCATCAACGCCCTGTACTCGCGCAGCTACGAGAGCCAGTCGGTGGTCATCATCGAGTTCCAGCTGCACATCAACGGGCGCAAGGCTGCCGACGACGTGCGCGAGAAGATCGGCCAGGTGCGCCCGCTGCTGCGCGAGGAGGTCAAGGAGCCGCGCGTGCTGCGCTTCGACCCGGCCAGCCGCGCGATCTGGTCCTTGGCGGTCTTGCCAGATAGCGCGCCAGGGCAAACCGCGCCCTCCCCCGTGGAACTCACCAACTGGGCCGACCAGGTGCTGAAAAAGCGCCTGGAGAACGTGCGCGGCGTGGGCGCCGTCAACCTGGTGGGCGGCACCCGGCGCGAGATCCACATCGAGCTGAACCCCGCCGCCCTGGAGGCGCAAGGCGTGACGCCCGAGCAGGTGATGAACGCCGTGCGCGGCGACAACCAGGATTTGCCGCTGGGCACGCTGCGCACCGCCACGCAGGAGCTGGTGGTGCAGCTGGACGGGCGCATCGAGCGCCCACGCGACTTCAACCGCATCATCGTCGCGCGCCGCGGCGGCTCGCCCGTTTTCCTGCAGCAGGTGGCGCGCGTGCGCGACGACGCGCAGGAACTCGACTCGCTGGCGCTGTACAACGGCCAGCGCACCCTGCTGCTGACGGTGCAGAAGGCGCAGGACGAAAACACCATCGAGGTGGTGGACGGCCTGGAGCAGGCTGCCGCCGCGCTGAAGGCCGAGCTGCCCGAGGGCGTGCAGCTGGTGCCCATCCAAGACAGCTCGCGCCCCATCCGCGTGGCCGTCAAGAACGTGCGCCAGACGCTGGTCGAAGGCGCGCTGCTCACCGTGCTGATCGTCTTCCTGTTTCTCAACTCCTGGCGCTCCACCGTCATCACGGGCCTGACGCTGCCGATCTCCATCGTCGGCACCTTCTTTTTCATGCAGCTGTTCGGCTTCACCATCAACATGATCACGCTGATGGCGCTGAGCCTGTGCGTGGGCCTGCTGATCGACGACGCCATCGTGGTGCGCGAGAACATCGTGCGCCACGCGCAGATGGGCAAAAGCTCTTTTCTGGCAGCGCTGGAGGGCACGCGCGAGATCGGCCTGGCGGTGCTGGCCACCACCTTGTCGATCGTGGCGGTGCTCCTGCCCATCGGCTTCATGCAGGGCATCATCGGCAAGTTCTTCCATGAATTCGGCCTGACCATCGTGGCGGCGGTGCTGATCTCGATGTTCGTCAGCTTCACGCTCGACCCCATGCTGTCCTCGGTCTGGCACGACCCGGCGATGCACACGCAGGGCCGCCGCGGCCCGCCGGTCACGCTGTACGACCGCAGCATCGGCCGCGTCACCGGCTGGTTCGACCATGCCACCGACCGGCTGGCCGCCGGCTATCAAACCATTTTGGGCTGGGCGCTGGTGCACAAGCTGCTCACGCTCGTCATCGCCGCCGCCATCTTCGCCCTCAGCATCGTGATGGTGCCGCTCTTGGGCACCGAGTTCGTGCCCAAGGCCGACTTCTCGGAGAGCAACGTCGCCTTCTACACCCCGCAGGGCTCTTCGCTGGAGGCCACGGAGGCCAAGACGCGCGTGGTGGACGAGGTGATCCGCAATTTTCCCGAAGTGCGCTACACCCTGGCCACGCTCAACACCGGCGCGGCCCAGGGCAAGACCAATGCCAGCATCTACATCCGCCTGACCGACCGCGAGCAGCGCCAGCGCAGCGCCGAGGAGCTGTCGGCCCTGCTGCGCGAGCGCCTGCGTGCCATACCCGGCATCACCGTCACCCAGGCCGGCCTGCTGGAACCCGTGGGCGGGCAAAAGCAGATCGAGTTCTCGCTCACCGGCGCCGACCAGGCCGAGCTGGAGCGCCTGGCTGCACCGCTGATGGAGCGCCTGCGCGCCATCCCCGGCCTGGTCGACCTGGACACCAGCAGCAAGCCCGACAAGCCCACGCTGGACATCGTGGTCAAGCGCCAGCTCGCCTCCGAGCTGGGCCTGTCCAGCGCGCAGATCGCCGCGCCGCTGCGCACCCTGCTGGCCGGCACCACGGTGGGCAACTGGCGCGCCGGCGACGACGAAACCTACGACGTCGTCGTGCGCCTGCCGCCCGAGGCCCGGCGCACGCCGCAAGAGCTGGCGCAGCTGCCGCTCACCGTGGGCCTGAACGCGGACGGCACGCCGCGCGTGGTGCGCCTGAGCCAGGTGGCCGAGCTGGTGCCCGCCACCGGCACCAACCAGATCAACCGCCGCGCCATGCTGCGCGAGATCCAGATCACCGCCAACACCTGGGGCCGCGCCACCGGCGAGGTCTCGGGCGACATCCGTACCGCGCTGGCGCAGATGACGTTTCCGCCTGGCTACGGCTACAGCTTTGGCGGGGCGACCAAGAACATGCAGGAGTCCTTTGCGTACGCGCTGCAGGCGCTGGCCATGGCCGTCATCTTCATCTACATGATCCTGGCCAGCCAGTTCAAGAGCTTCTTGCAGCCCATGGCGCTGATGACCTCGCTGCCGCTCACCCTGATCGGCGTGGTGCTGGCGCTGCTCATGTTCGGCTCAGCCATGTCCATGTTCTCGATCATCGGCATCGTCATGCTGATGGGCCTGGTGACCAAGAACGCCATCCTGCTGGTGGACTTTGCCATTCGCGCCCGCGAGGGCCGTGCCGGCGAGGACGGCCTGAGCGCGCCGCTGCCGCGCGACCAGGCCCTGCTGGCGGCCGCCCGCGTGCGCCTGCGCCCCATCCTGATGACCACGCTGGCCATGGTGTTCGGCATGGTGCCGCTGGCCTTTGCCGTGTCCGAGGGCTCGGAGCAGCGCGCGCCCATGGGCCAGGCCGTGATCGGCGGGGTCATCACCTCCTCGCTCCTGACGCTGGTGGTGGTGCCCGTCGTCTACTGCTATCTGGACGACCTGGCTGGCTGGCTCAGGCGCCGCTTTGTCCACGCCGGCGCACCGGATGCACCGGCGCCTGACCGATAATCCATGGTTGACCCGAATACGCCCTACTGGAGCCTTTGAGATGAACGTCGAGCAAGCACGCTTCAACATGATCGAGCAGCAAATCCGCCCCTGGGACGTGCTGGACGCCCACGTGCTGGAGCTGCTGGCCGTGGTGCGGCGTGAAGAGTTCGTGCCGCCCGCCCACCGCGCCCTGGCCTTTGCCGACCTGGAGGTGCCGCTCAAGCCCGGCGAGGCCGCCGTGGCTGCCGGCCAGGTCATGCTGGCCCCGCGCGTCGAAGCGCGCATGCTGCAGGACCTGCAGGTGGCCAAGCACGAGAAGGTGCTGGAGGTGGGCACCGGCTCGGGCTTCATGGCCGCGCTGCTGGGCCACCGCGCCCAGCGCGTCCTGAGCCTGGAAATCGACACCGAGCTGGCCGCCAGCGCGCGCGCCAACCTGCAGCGCGCCGGCGTGCTGAACGTGGAGGTGCGCGAGGCGGACGGCGCCCGCGCCGACCTCTCCGGCGACGGGCCGTTCGACGTCATCGTGCTGTCGGGATCGGTGGCCGAGCTGCCGCAGGCGCTGCTGTCCCTGCTCAAGCCCGGCGGGCGGCTGATGGGCATCGTCGGCGACGAGCCGGTGATGCGCGCCACCCTGGTGCAGCACGCTGGCAACGGCCTGATCAGCACCCAGCCCTGGGACAGCAACGCGCCCCGCCTGCTGCACTTTCCAGAGCCCGCGCGCTTTCGTTTTTGAAGCACGCTGCGCCCGTCCACCCTGCGCCATCGCCTGATTTGAGTCAGATTCACGCATGATCGAGCAAATCGCCCCCGCCGACCTAGCGGCCTGGCTGGCCGCGGCGGCCGGCGCCGGCCAACCCCTGCTGCTGGACGTGCGCGAGCCAGCCGAGTGGCACACCGCCAGCGTGCAGCCGCCGGGCGCCGAACTGCGCCAATGGCCCATGCACACCATCCCGGCGCGCCTGGCCGAGCTGGACCGCACGCAGCCGATCGCCGTGCTGTGCCACCACGGCGGGCGCAGCATGCAGGTGGCGCTGTTCCTGCAGCAGCAGGGCTTCGAGCACATCGCCAACGTGGCCGGCGGCATCGACGCCTGGTCCCTGCAGCTGGACCCCAGCGCGCCCCGCTACTGACACCGCCACGCCCCCTTTCATGCGCCTGCCCGCCCGCCCTCTTCGCCGATCGGCATTGACGTTGACGGCCCTGCTGGCCCTGGCCGCCGGCGGCGCGCAGGCCCAGTCCCTGCTCGAGCTGTACCAGCAGGCCCAGGGCTACGACGCCAGCGTGCAGTCGGCCCGCGCGCAGCTGCAGGCCAGCCAGGCCCGTGCCGACCAGGCGCGCGCCGGCCTGTTGCCGCAGCTGGGCCTGCAGGCCGGCGCGCAGCACAACTGGGCCGACACCCGCGTGGGCGGCACCGGCAGCAACAGCTCGTTCAACGTGCTCACGGCCGGCCTGGTCGGCAGCCAGCCGCTGTACCGCCCCGCCAACCGCATCGCCTGGGACCAGGGCCAGCGCGCCTACGAGTCCGCGCGCATCAACCTGGCCGGCGCCGCGCAAGACCTGGTCGTGCGCCTGGCGCAGGCCTATTTCGACGTGCTGGCCGCGCAGGACAACCTGGCTTCGGTGCGCGCGCTCAAGGCCTCGGTCAGCCAGCAGCTGGCGGCCGCGCAGCGCAACTTCGAGGTGGGCAACGCCACCATCACCGACAGCCGTGAGGCGCAGGCGCGGTTCGACCTGACCAGCGCGCAGGAGATCGCCACCGAAAACGAGTTGCGCGTCCGGACCCTGGCGCTGGAGCAACTGGTGGGCCAGACCGGCATCCAGCCGCTGGCGCTGGCCAAGCCCATCGTGCTGCCCGCCCCCCAGCCCGCCGACGTCAGCGCCTGGGTGACCCAGGCCACCGAGCAGCATCCCGGCGTGATGCAGGCGCGCATGGCGCTGGACATCGCCCGGCTGGAAACCGACAAGGCCCGCGCGGCCGAAAAGCCCACGGTCGACCTGCAGGCCAGCGTGGGCACGAGCCGCTACCCCAACGGCAACCCCAGCCTGGCCATTGCCCCCACCACCGCCGCGCGCACCAACAACGCCAGCATCGGCGTGGTGCTGAACTGGCCGCTGTTTGCCGGCTACGCCATCGAAAACCGCGTCAAGGAAACCCTGGCCCTGCAGGACAAGGCGCGCGCCGACCTGGACAACCTGCAGCGCAGCGTGTCGCAGGCCGCGCGCGCGGCCTTCTTCGGCGTGCAGTCGGGTCTGTCGCAGGTCAAGGCGCTGGAGGCGGCCGAGCACTCCAGCCAGACCGCGCTGCAGGCCAACCTGATCGGCTACCAGGTGGGCGTGCGCATCAACATCGACGTGCTGAACGCGCAAAGCCAGCTCTACCAGACCCAGCGCGATCTGGCGCGCGCGCGCTACGACGTGCTGGTGGGCCTGCTGCGCCTCAAGCAGGCGGCCGGCGCACTGTCGGCCGATGACCTGGCGGGCATCGACGCCCTGCTGGCCAAGGTGCCGCCGGCGGCCGAAAAATCCGAATGAATTTTGGCGTTGACGCCCGCCAATCAAGCGCTACAAGCTATTAAATCAATAGCAATCTAGTCGACCGTCCTGGTCGGCGCCTCGCGCCGCTGCTCGGGCGCCTCCTCCAACGCCGCCTCCAGCCACAGCGCCGCCACGAAGCGCTTGTTGAAGGCCAGCCACAGCAGGATGGGCGTAACCGGCGGCAGCATCAGAAAGCCGAACTGGTAGCCATAGGCGATGGCGTTGGCCGCCAGCGGCGAGTACTTGAGGTAGGCCGCGCCGTAGGGGCCCGACAGCAGAACCACGTCGCGCAGCCACTGGAAGCTGATGCCCCAGGCCTGCACCGGAATCAGGATCAGGCTGCCGATCAGGCCCTTGAGCCACCAGCGCTCGGTGCGCGAGGCCAGCAGCATGGCCCACAGCAGCACCAGGCCGTAGCCGTAGGTCGGGTAGCTGGCTTCGGGCGCCAGCTCGCCCAGCACGTCGCCCTGCGGGCCCTTCATGCGCACCTGCACCAGGGTGTGCAGCACCGCCTTCACGCCCTCCTGGTGCCAGCCGTCCACCCAGGCAAAACAGGCCTTCATCACCGCGCCCGCCAGCCAGATGGCCGGCGCGGCAAACCAGCGCGCCAGCACGTACCACAGCGGCAGCAGCACGATCAGCCACAGGATGGACAGCAGCAGGAAGCGGCCAATCAGCGTGTTGCGCATGCCCCGGTCTCCGTCAGGCGGCCGCACCCGGCAGCGCGGCGTGCTTGTCCCGCTTGGCCACCACGCGCATCCAGATCAGCCACACCACGAGCACGTCAAGCATGATCAGCGCCTGCCACATGTACAGGTGCGCAAACTCGAACACCTTGAAGTTCCACTGGCCGATGAAAAACAGGCTGACGATGCGCACCAGGTTGACGCCCTGCACGGCGACGAAACCCAGGGCGATGCCCCAGAACTTCATCGCCCAGCTGGACGGAAACGCCAGCATGGCCGCCACCAGAACGATAGTGGCCTCCACCCCGTTGCAGCCGGCCTCGATCGACACGCCAAAGCCCGTCTTGGCGCTCTGCAGCACGCGGTCGTATGAGATCACCGACGGATCGATGATGTGCACGATGGCCGCGCTGGCCTTGGCCAGCCAGCCCGTCCACGGATGCACCACGGCCGCCTGCACCGGGTTGAGCATCTCGATGCCGAAGAGCACCGCCTGCACGGTCAGAAAGATCAGGAAAAAGCGTTTCACGACAGCCTCCACACTGCAGCGTCATGGCCCACGCGGGTCGCACCCGCGCTGCCTCGGTTCAGGCCGCAGTGTAGCGGCTGGTCTGGGCTGGGCCGCCCAACCGCTCGCAACCAGTCAAATGTCGCATGAAACCAACGTTTCCAACCAAGGATGGTCGGTTCCAGATTATATTTTGTAACTTGATAGCAGTATCTTTTTGAAACTTGAACGGGAGTCTCGCGTGAACACTTTGCATCGTCCTCTTCCTCCGCCTGCTACCGCGCTGTCGCGACGGGTTTTGGCGGCCAGCGCCTTGGCCATGGCCTGCAGCCTGGCCAGCGCCGCCATCGTGACCACGCCGGCCGGCACGATTGTCAGCACGACCCCCAGTCCCGGCGTTAGCGACCCGTTTGCGACGGGTGTATGGCAACGCACGGAGGTTCGCACCGGTTCATCCATCGGCATCACCGGCGACTATCCCCGCAGCGGCGATGGTTCGGTGCTGATGACCTCCAACGACCAGTTTGGCAAGGCCGTTTGGCAGTACGTGGCCGCCACTCCCTTGGGCGCACTCAGCTCGTTCTCGTCGGCAACTTACGACTGGTATCGCGCTTCGACCAGCACGGCGCCACAGCATGCGATGCCCGCGTTTCGAATCCTCGTGGATATCGACGGTCAAAATGTCGGGACTTCCACCGACATCGCATCGATCATTTTTGAGCGGGTATATCAACCGGGTGAAGGCACAACGGTCCCGGCGCCGACCGATGCATGGACCACTGAAGCCATCGGCCCCAATTCGATCGTCTGGGTCTACTACACCGGCCAGGGAAGCGACTACACCTATACGCCCCTGTCGGAGTACATGGATGGCAGCCATGGTCTTCCGGCGGGATTGCCGGGCGTAACCACTCCCATCACTGGAAATAGCCAGATCATTGGCATCAATGCTGGAATCGGCTCAGGTATGTCCGGCACCTTCCGCGGCGCGGTGGACAACATGGGCCTCGTGGCCGCGTCCACTTTCGGCCCCGACAACTTCGAATTGACCGCCCCTCCGCCGCCGCCGCCCGCCCCCGTTCCCACCACCGACCTGTGGGCCCTGCTGGGCCTGTCGGGCCTGCTGGCGGGCCTGGCCGCCTGGCGCCAGCGCCGCCGGCACGGCTGACCGGCCACGGCGACCACGCAACGGCGACCGCTCGGTCGCCGTTTTTCATGGGCGCTGGCGGGCGCCCGGCCACAGCGCCTGCAGCGCCTGCGCGGTGCGCTGGGCGGCACCCTGGTGCTGGCGCGCAAAGGCGCGGCCGGCGTCGGCCATGGCCTGGCGGCGCGGCGCATCGGCCGCCAGGGCCTGGGCGGCGTCCACGCCCTGCACCATGCCGGCCACCCGCAACGCGGCGCCCGCCGCCAGGGCCTGCTCGGCGGCCTGGCTGAAGTTGAAGGTGTGCGGGCCCATCACCACCGGACAGCCGCAGGCCGCCGCCTCGATCAGGTTTTGCCCGCCCAGCGGCGCAAAGCTGCCGCCCAGCAGCGCCACGTCGGCCAGCGCGTAGTACGCCGCCATCTCGCCCAGGCTGTCGCCCAGCCACACGTCGGCGCTGTGGGGCGCGTGCTGCCACTGGCTGCGGCGGCTGACGCTCAGGCCCTGCTGCGCGGCCAGCGCGGCCACCGCGTCAAAGCGCTGCGGGTGGCGCGGCACGACCAGCCACTGCGGCCCGGCTACTCCGCTATTTATAGCTTGCTGCGCCGATGCAACGGGCGCCACAGCGCTGATTTGCTTGAAGAATTCGAGTTCTTCCCCCTCGCGCGAGCTGGCCAGCATGATCACCGGCCGGCCTGGTGCGGCGGCGCGCCAGGTGCGGCCCAGGGCCAGCAGCGCGGCAGCGGGTTGCGCGTCGAACTTGAGGTTGCCCGGCACGCCAGCCACCGGTGCGCCCAGTTGCCGAAAGCGTGCGGCGTCGGCATCGGTTTGGGCGTGCACGGCGGCGAGCGCGCGGTAGGTCGCGGGCAGCAGGCCGCCCGTGCGCCGGGCGCCCCGCAGCGATTTGTCGGACAGGCGCGCGTTGGCCAGCACCAGCGGCACGCCGGCTTGCGTGCAGGCGCGCACCAGGTTGGGCCAGACCTCGGTTTCCATCAGCACGCCGATGTCGGGGCGATATGCCTGCACGAAGCGGCGCGTGGCCGCGCGCGTGTCCCAGGGTTGCCACAGCTGCACGTCGCCCGGCGCCAGCAGCCGGGCGCCCTCGGCGCGGCCGGTGGCCGTGCCGTGCGTCAGCAGCAGGCGCATGCCGGGCCACTGCGCGCGCAGATGGGGCAGCAGGATGGCGGCGGCGCGCGTCTCGCCCAGCGAGACGGCGTGGATCCACACCAGGGGCGCGCCGCTCGGCGGCACGGGGCGCGGCGGCGCGGAGCGGTAGTCGCCAAAGCGCTCCGGCACGGCCTGCCCATAGCCCGGCTCGGCCGCGCTGCGCCGGCGCAGCTTGCGCCGCAGCAGCGGCTGGGCCGCCCAGGTGGCCAGGTCGTACAGGGCGTGGATCGGGGGCGCCACTCGTCAGCTATCGAACATGGAGCGCATAGCGCTTGCGTGGTGCGGGCTGCAGCACGAAATGGCCTAAAAATCAGTGCTGCGCGCCGCTCAGCTGTGCATCGGGCTTGACCTGCCGCAGCAGGCCCGTCATCTCGGCCTGGATGCGCGCCAGCGCCTCGGGCGTATGGCCCTCGAAGCGCAGCACCAACACCGGCGTGGTGTTGCTGGCGCGGATCAGGCCGAAGCCGTCGGGCCAGTCCACGCGCAGGCCGTCGATCGTGCTGATCTGCGCAGGGCTGGCAAACGCATCGGTGGCCAGCGCCTGCAGCTCGCCCGCCAGGCGATGCGGCTCGCCTTCGGCACAGGCCACGTTCAGCTCGGGCGTCGAAAAGCTGGTGGGCAGCGCGTTCAGCACCGCGCTGGCGTCGGGCGAGCGGCTGAGAATCTCCAGCAGGCGGGCGCCCGCGTAGGTGCCGTCGTCAAAGCCGTACCAGCGCTCCTTGAAGAAGATGTGGCCGCTCATCTCGCCGCCCAGGGGCGAATCGACCTCCTTCATGCGCGCCTTGATCAGCGAGTGGCCGGTCTTGTACATCAGCGGCACGCCGCCGGCCTTGGCGATGGCCGGCGCCAGGCGCTGCGTGCACTTGACGTCGTAGACGATGGTGCCGCCGGGCACACGCGCCAGCACGTCCTGCGCAAACAGCTGCATCTGGCGGTCGGGGAAGATGGTCTGCCCGTCCTTGGTGACGATGCCCAAGCGGTCGCCGTCGCCGTCGAAGGCCAGGCCCAGCTCGGCGTCGGTGTCCTGCAGCACCCGGATGACGTCGCGCAGGTTGTCGGGTTTGCTGGGGTCGGGGTGGTGGTTGGGAAAGCGCCCGTCCACCTCGGTGAACAGCTCGACCACCTCGCAGCCGATGGCGCGAAAGATGCCCGGCGCCGACGCACCGGCCACGCCGTTGCCGCAGTCCACCACCAGCTTCATCGGCCGCGCCAGGCGGATGTCGCCCACGATGCGCTCGCGGTAGGCCGCCAGCACATCGTGCGCGCGCACCGAGCCGCCGGCGCGGCGCTGCCAGCTCTCCTGCTCCATCATCCGGCGCAGGGCCTGGATGTCCTCGCCGTAGATCGCGCGCCCGCCCAGCACCATCTTGAAGCCGTTGTCGTCGCGCGGGTTGTGGCTGCCCGTAACCTGGATGCCGCTGCGACACAGCGTGTGCGCGGCAAAGTACAGCATCGGCGTGGTGGCCATGCCGATGTCGATCACCTCCACGCCCGCGGCCACCAGACCGCGCACCAGCGCCACCGAAAGCCGGGGGCCGGACAGGCGCCCATCGCGGCCCACGGCCACCACGCGCTCGCCTTGCGCCAGCGCCTGCGTGCCAAAGGCCAGGCCCAGGCCTTCGGCCACGGCCTCGTCGAGCGTGTGCGGCGTGGTGCCGCGAATGTCGTAGGCCTTGAAGATGCTGGGTGTGACTTGCATGGCCGGGAATTGTAGGCAGCGCGGGCATTGATCGACGGCGCGCATCAATGCCCGCGCCATTCTTCATCAATGCGGCGCCCGCGCCGACCGGGGGCTCGGCGATACTGCCGGCACCATGAGCACGCTTGCCACCCGACGCATCCCGGCCCTGTCGCTGGCGCAAGCCTGGCCGTTCCTGCTGCTGTCCATGACCTGGGGCGCGTCCTTCCTGTTCATCCAGCAGGCGGTGCATGAGTTTGGCCCGGTGCCCACCGCGGCCGTGCGCGTGACGGTGGCGGCGCTGTTTTTGCTGCCCCTGATGCTGGCACGCGGCCAGGGGCCGGCGCTGCGGCGCCACTGGCGACCGGTGCTATTTTGCGGCCTGCTCAACTCGGGGATTCCGTTTGCGCTGTTCGGCTTTGCCCTGCAATCCCTGTCCACCGGTCTGTCGTCCATCCTCAACGCCACCGTGCCGCTGTTTGGGGCGCTGGTGGCCTGGTCCTGGCTGGGGCAACGCCCCGGCCTCTCGCGCAGCGTGGGCCTGGTGCTGGGCTTTGTCGGCGTGGCGCTGCTGGCCTGGGACAAGGTCGGCCCGCATGGCGCCAGCGCGACCGGCATGCCGGGCTGGGCCGTGCTGGCCTGCCTGGCGGCCACGCTGTGCTATGCCCTGGCGGCCAGCTTCACCCACAAGTACCTGAGCGGCCTGAACCCCCTGATGACGGCCACTGGCAGCCAGATCGGCGCCGCGCTGGGCCTGGCGTTGCCCGCCCTGTGGACCTGGCCCGCCACTCTGCCCGGGCCCGCAGCCTGGGGCGCCGTGGTGGCACTGGGGGTGCTGTGCACCGGCGTGGCCTACGTGCTGTACTTTCGCCTGATCGAGGACATGGGCCCGGCGCGCGCGCTCACCGTCACCTTCACCGTGCCCATCTTTGCCATCCTCTACGGCGCCACCCTGCTGGGCGAGGCCGTCACACCCTGGATGCTGGGCTGCGGCGCCATCGTGCTGTGCGGCACCATGCTGGCGACGGGCTTGGTGAAGCTACCCAATCGATAGCAACAGATCAAGCCTGGACACCGGCCGAAAGCATTCTTTCGACATAGCGGGCGATCAGGTCGATCTCCAGGTTGACCGCACTGCCCGCCCCCAGCGTGTGCAGCGCCGTGTTCTGCACGGTGTGCGGAATCAGGTTGATGCGCACTTCGCAGCCACCGGGCAGGTCCGTCACGGCGTTGACCGTCAGGCTGACGCCATTGACGGTGATCGAGCCCTTGTAGGCCAGGTACCTGGCCAGCGTGTGGGGCGCCAGCACCCGCAGGTCCCAGCTCTCGCCCACCGGTGCAAAGTGCGTCACCTGGCCGATGCCGTCCACATGCCCCGAAACGATGTGCCCGCCCAGCCGGTCATGGGCGCGCAGCGCCTTTTCCAGGTTGACGGGGCCCTCGCGGTCCAGCCCCGTGGTGCGCGCCAGCGACTCGGCCGAGATGTCGATGGCAAAGCGCCCGGCCCCCGGGTCGATGGCCGTGGCCGTCATGCAGGCGCCGTTGATGGCGATGCTGTCGCCCAGGGCCACGTCATCCAGGTAGCCGGCCGGCGCCTTGACCGCGAGCTGCTTGCCATGCGCGCTGCTGGCGCCCAGGTCGCGCACCTCGGCGATGCGACCCACAGCGGTGATGATGCCTGTGAACATGGCAAACCCCTCGATCAGACGTGCAAAGAACAAAGCCCTGCAAATCGACGACTTGCAGGGCTTTGCCAATATTTGGTGCGGCTGGCAGGATTCGAACCCACGACCCCTTGGTTCGTAGCCAAGTACTCTATCCAACTGAGCTACAGCCGCACACGAAAGCGTAAGAGTATACAGCGAAATTTCAGTGGCCCAAGCGGTCCGCAATATTTTTTGCTGCTTTGGCCTGGTAGGGCGTGTTGGACTTGAACCAACGACCAAGGGATTATGAGTCGCCCACATGGGATATTTGCAAGCGTCGATTGATGTAGATATACTCTATGCAAATCAACACGTTATTGAACATTACTGGCAATTTGCACAGTTCACAGTGTTGATTGAAATTCGGCAAAACGGGGGTTTTTGGCTACATGGTGGCTACATGGTGGCTACACGGAGAACCAAGGACTGTTTCAGCACCCCGCCGCGCCGTGTAGCCATGGTGTAGCCAAGCCCGGCAACTTGAGATTCAACGATGGCACGCCCGAAGAAAACCGACGCACCAGACACCGCCCAGGCCATTGATTTGACTGCTGGCGCAATCGAGCGCCTGGCCTGCCCCGATGGCAAGCAACAGGCTTTCCTGCGCGACACCAAGGCACCCGGCCTGCGCGTGCGCGTCACGAACACCGGGCACAAGTCGTTCGTGTACGAAACCAAGCTGAACCGGCAAACCATCCGCCGCACCATTGGCGACGTGCGCGCCTGGAGCATCGAACAAGCCCGCAGCGAAGCGCGCCGCCTGGCCGTGCTGATTGACGAAGGCATCAACCCCGGCGAGCAAGAGCGCCAGCAGCAAGCAGAGCGCACCGCCCAGCAAGCCGCTACCGCCGCCCAGGCCGTCACGGTGGGCGAAGCATGGGCCGCCTACGTTGCGGAGCGCACGCCGCACTGGGGCGAGTGGCACCGCAGCGACCATACCAAGCTGATTGCTGCCGGTGGCGAGCCTGCCAAGCGTGGCACCCGTGGCCGTGGCGTCACGGTGGCCGGGCCGCTGCACCCGTTGATGGCGCTGCCGCTGAAAGACTTGGACACCGCAACGATTGAGGCATGGGCGCAGCGCGAAGGCCAGCACCGCCCTACATCGGCCCGCCTGGCCTGGCGACTGCTGCGCGCTTTCCTGAGCTGGTGCGCGGAACATCCCGACTTCAAGGCCATCGTGCCAGCGCAGAACCCGGCAAAGAGCCGCCGCGCCCGTGAAGCGCTGGGCAAGGCCGGCGTGAAGTCCGACGCCCTGCTACGCGAACAGTTGCCCGCCTGGTTTGCCGCCGTGCAAGCCATCGGCAACCCCGGCATATCCGCCTACCTGCAAACCCTGCTTTTGACTGGTGCGCGCCCTGGCGAGCTGCTGGGCTTGCGCTGGGACGATATGAACGTGCAGTGGCGTGGCCTGACTATCCGCGACAAGGTGGAGGGCGAGCGCGTCATTCCCCTCACGCCCTACGTGCACCACCTGCTGGCCGGCCTGCCCCGGCGTGGGCCGTTCGTGTTCGCTGGCACCGCTGGCACCGCGCCCATGAGCACGCCCCAGCACCAGCACGGCAAAGCCTGCACCGTGGCCGGCGTGGAGGGGCTTACCCTGCATGGCCTGCGCCGCTCGTTCAAAAGCCTGTCCGAGTGGCTGGAGCTGCCCGTGGGCGTGATTGCGCAGATTCAAGGCCACAAGCCCAGCGCCACGGCTGAAAAGCATTACACCGTGCGCCCGCTGGATTTGTTGCGCCTGCATCACGAACGATTCGAAGGCTGGATACTGCAACAGGCCGGCGTGCAATTTGACGCCAGCAGCGAGCCGGGCAAGCTGCGGGCCGTGTACTGAAACCGACGAAGGAAACCACCATGCAAACCACTGGCGACGCCTGGCGCTACTGCGACAACCTGGACAACCCCGAGGCCATCAAACAACTGGTGCAGGCTGTTCTGACGGCGCACACCACCATCGTGCAGGCGCAAACCAGCGTGAACCCCGAGGACTTCGCCACCGTGCCCGACTGGGCCGGCGTGCAGGCCGAATTGCACCGCGCCCTGGCCGCCAGTGGGGCACCCGGCAGGGCAATAACCGTTTCGCCCCAGCTACCCCGACGGGGGAAGCCGGAAACCTTCGCCGGCCTGCTGGGGCACCCGAACGAAGGAGCGCACGAAGGAGCGCGAATGTCTGAGATTCAATACTTCGAGTTGATGTTTGAACGCCCGGAGCCGCGCAGCGAATGGCGCGGGGGCGGATGGCCGATACCGACGTGCTGACGCTGGAAGATGCCGCGCGGTTTGCGAGCCTGCATTCTGGCGAGGAAGTCACCCCGGGCGACTTTCTGCGCGCCGCTGCACGTCGAGAAATCCTGCTCCATGCCATCGTGCACCGCGCCGCCAAAGTGCACGCGCACGACGGGGGCGTTTACTGCAACAAGGGCGAGCCCACGGAAAACCTAGTGCCAGCGGGGAGCATCCCGACGCTACCGCTATCGGCGTGCCAGAGTCTGGCCGCAACGGGCCGCGCGAGCTGGCGAACGTTCGATGGCATCAAAACAATCGACGGCGAAATGGTGCGTTTCACCAAAGCCATGCTTGACGATGGCGAGCCCGATTTTGAGACTGTGCCCGCAGACTGCCGCGTCACGGGGTATAGCGTGCACGCCCTGGCCGATGCATATTGCGCGCCCGAGGATGAGCCCCAGGCCGCAGCGCCCGAGCGCACCGACTTCGCCATGCTGGCAACGCGCGAACAACTGATTGAAGCATTCGGGCCGTTCACTGGCATGGATGCCAATTGGTTTGCCAATCTCAGAGACACGCCCGCGCTACGGGACGCGCGCCGCATTACTGGGCAAGGTGGGCGCAACGCTGCCGCGCCCTACTTTTGCCCCTTCGCCGTCATGAAATGGCTTGTTGACGGCAAGCGCAAGAAGGGCCGCCCGCTGTCCGAGCGCAAGGGCTGGGAGCTGCTTGAAAAGCACTTCCCCAGGGTGTACGCGAGCCGCTCGATTGGCGACCCGCGCGAAGCTGATTGACCGGGGGTGAATCGCCCCGTTCACCGGGGTTTGTGAGCCCCTTTCACCGGGGTTTGTGAGTGAGATTCACTGGGGGTTAATCGAGCGCAGATTACCCCGCCATCGGAATTCAACCGTCATGAACAGCGCCACACGGCGCAAGGACGGAACCGATGGAAACCACCGCACTGCACAGCGCCGCAACCCGCCGCGCTGCCACCGAGCCGCAATATCCGCCGCTCGAAAACGTCACGAGCCCCGGCGTGCCCACGCCCCAGGCCGCGCACTACCTGAACCGCCGCCCGCAGACTTTGCGCGGCTGGGCGTGCTCCGAGGATGGCCCGCTGCGCCCGATGCGCATCAATGGCCGCCTGGCCTGGCCGGTGGCGGAACTGCGCCGCGTGCTGGGGGTTCAGCAATGAGCACCACCGCCGAAACCCTGCGCGCTGAAATCGCGCGCCTGCAAAAAGAACTGGACGCCGCAACGCGCTGCCTCACGCTGTCTGTCCGACGCGAAAGCAAGGCCGATTTGCTGCTGGCCGCGTCAAAGAAGGACGTGCGCTACTTCATTCAATTCGACATTTTTCCCGGTGGCGGAGACGATGTTTCCAACGTTGACGGTGACGGGATGTATGCCGGCGCGCGCGCTGAGCTGCGCAACATCGAGTGCCCGCGCATTCAGATACCGGTGGGCATGAATCACGCCGACGCGCTGCGCTGTATCGACAAGCTGCGCGACTGGGCCGCACGTGCGCCCGAACTTTTCAACGTGGAAATCGAGCCCGAGGCTGATGATTTTGAGGGGGTGCAATTCTGATGAAACCGCACCGCACCAAAAGCCAAGCCCCGGCACCTTCCACAGCATCCGGGGCTCAGGGCGAACAAATGTCGTTTCTGCCGCCGCCGCCATTTTGCCCGACGTGGCCCACGAAAGGAACCCTGGCCGACCGCGCGCTGGGGCTTTTCATGGATGGCCTGAGCTTGAATCACCCCGAGTTTGAAGGGCGCACGCAAAGCTGGCGACTGGGGGCCGTGGTGTTCTACCTTCGCACGCTGGGCTGGCCGATTGAGACTGTCGAGATACCCGCCCCGACGCCAGAAAACCCGCACCGCATCATCGCCCGCTACCACCTGGCACCGCACCACGTTGCCCAGGCGCTGGCGCAACTGGGGGCCGCGTGATGATGGCGACGGACACCGAACGCGCCCGCGCCGCGCTGCAAGCCATCCCGCCCGACTGTGACCGCGATACATGGGTGCGCGCTGGCATGGCCGCCCATGCTGCCGGCCTGGACTTCGACGCCTTCGACAGTTGGAGCGCCCAGGCCGGCAACTACGATGCCCGCGCCGCCCGTGACACCTGGCGCAGCTTCAAGCCCGGCAAGGGCGTTGGAGCTGGCACGCTGCATCGCATGGCCGCTGAACACGGGCACCAGCAAGAAAGCCCAGCAAGCCGCCTAAACGGGCCGTGGTGACGCCGCCCGCGCCGCGCCCTGGCATGGCACCTGCCGAGGTGTGGGGCCGCTGTGCGCCTGCCACGTGGGAGCACACCTACATCGTCCGCAAGGCCGCCCAAGGTGTGCCGCTCGATGCCCTGCGCGTGGTGCCTGCTGGTGACGCGCTGAATATCGCTGGCAACAGCATGGCCGGCGCGCTGGCTGTGCCCGCCTACGGGCCGGATGGCGAGCTGCAAAGCCTGCAACTGATACCGCCTCAGGGCAAGAAAATGAACCTGCCCGGCGCACCCATGGCCGGCGCATCGTTCACCGTGGGCACGCCTGGCGCTGGGCCGCTGTACCTGGTGGAGGGCATCGGGCAAGCATGGGCCTGCTGGCAAGCGACGGACCGCGCCGCCGTGGTGTGTTTCGGCTGGGGCAACGTGGGCACGGTGGCAAAGCAACTGCGCCAGAAAGACAACGCTGCCCGCCTGGTGCTGGTGCCCGACGTGGGCAAGGAAGCCCAGGCCGAAACCATCGCGCGTGAGCTGGGTTGCAGCGTGGCCGCCATGCCCGAGGGCGAGGCGCAAAACTTCGACTGCAACGACCTGGCGCAACGCGACGGGGCCGACGTGCTGGCCGCACTGCTGGATGCCGCCCAGTCATTCGCGCCCGAGCCGCTGCTGATGCCTGTTGACGTGGCCGGCGTGTTGACGCGCCCAAGCCCGCCGCCCTGCTTTGTGTGGGACGGATATGCACCCCGTGGCGTGGTGACGCTGCTGGGGGCGCATGGGGGCACCGGCAAATCGACGATTGCCCTGATGCTGGCCGCCGCCGTGGCAACGGGCCGGGAGCTGTTCGGGATTGCCACCGAAGCCGCGCCCGTGGTGTTCGCCAGTTTCGAGGATGGTGCGCACATCGTTCGCCACCGCCTGGCGCACATCTGCCAATGCTGGGGCATCAACCCCGGCGAGCTGGCCGCCCTGCACATCGTTGACGGCACGGCAAACCCCGAGCTGTTCGCCTGCGAGGGACGCGGGCCGGGGGACGTGACGCCCGCCTATGCCGAGCTGCTGGCGCTGGTGAGGCAAACCGGGGCCGGGCTGGTGATTGTGGACAACGCCAGCGACGCCTACGGGGGCGACGAAATCCAGCGCAGACAAGTCCGGGCCTTCATGCGCGCGCTGGCCGTGATTGCCCGCGAAGGCGACGCCGCCGTGCTGCTGCTGGCCCACGTGGACAAGGGCACCAGCCGGAAAGAGCGCAGCGACACCGAAGGCTATTCGGGTTCCACCGCCTGGCACAACAGCGCCCGAAGCCGCATTTTCATGAGCCGCGACGATGGCGTGCTGACGCTGGCGCACCAGAAAAGCAATCTGGCGAAGCTGCGCGAACCGCTGGCGCTGCAATGGCCCGAGGGGGGCTTGCCCGAGGCCGTGCAGGCGCTTTCGCCCGTGGTGCAGGGCATCAGCGACCGCGTGGACACGAAAGCCCTACTGAAGCTGATTGCCGAGTTCTCCGAGCGTGGCGAGCACGTCACCACGGCAACCACAAGCCGCACGCACGCCGCAAAGCTGCTGGCCGGTGAAAGCAGCTACCCGAAAGGCCGCAAGCCTGCCGACGTGTTCGACTTGCTGCGCAAAGCCGAGCGGGCCGGGCAACTGGTGCGCGTGATGCGCAGCGCCGAAAACCGACACCAGAAGGAAGTGTGGGAAGTCACGCCGCAAGGCCGCGAGGTTGCCGATTTGCCATCCCCTGCGCCGACTGCGCCGACTTGCGCTGACTTAGAAGTGAGCGCAACCGGCGAAGTGTCTGCGCTGACTGCGCTGACTTCGCAGGGGGTACGGGGGAAGCGCGCGCGCAAAGAAGTGGGCGCATCGGCTGGTGCGGAAGCCGGGGCGAACTGCGCCGACTTCACCGAAGGGGCCGCCGATGCTGACTGACTACATCGCCCACGCCATGCGCTGCATCCGCTGCACCGCCGCCGCCCGCTTGCCTGGTGCAAAGCGCTGCCGGCCTGGTGCGCAACTGTGGCGCAACTACACCGACGCGCTGCCCGAGCCCATCAACTACAGCAAAACGAGGCCGAAATGAATCTGAGCCAACTTCGCCACAAGCACATGCGCCGCCGCCTGGTGGAGCGCGTGCTGAGATTCCTAGGCGTGCGCCACCGCCGCGCCGTGCAAATCGCAAACCGCTTTTTTTGAAGGACGAGAACCATGCAAGAAACCACCATCAAGAACCTGCACCGCGCCGCCCTGGCCGCCGCTACCGAGCTGCTGGGCGAAACCACCGACGAGCAAGCCCAGGCCATCGAGGCCGCCGTCAAAGGTGGGGCGCAAATCGTGCTCGAGCTGGGGCACCTGCCCGACCCGAATTTCTTTGCGCTGGTGCTGGTCGAGCGCGAAGGCATCCGCCGCCGCATCGTGCTGCAGAGTTGGGAGCGCGCCACGGCGCATTGACACACTTGACATGGTGGGGTACGCTAGGCGCGTCCTTGCATCGCGCGTGCAGGGATACACGATTGAACGGCGGGATGCTGGCATCGTGGCAATGCACATACGGCGGGATGCTGGGTTGCGACAGACGCACCTCACCAACTCCTTTTTTTGAAAGTGCATCGCCATGATTGAAATGCTTACGAAGTCCCTCGGCCGCCTCGAGGACACCCTGAACGAAACCCACGCGACCCAGCGCGAGCTGGCCGACCGCGTCCTGAACCTGGAGCAAAAGGGCGGACTGTCTCACGCTGAGAAAGTCAACCAAAGCACCAGCATCGGCGCGCAAGTTATCGCGGGCCTGGAGCGCAACCTTGATTTGCTGCAGAAAACCCAGTCCCTGAGATTGGAAGTCAAAGCAGCAAGCGACGTCATTACCACCAGCAGCGGCCGCAACCTGGTTGCCGGCCCGGTGGGCTCGCCTACCGATGGCCTGGTGCTGGGCGTGCAAAACGGTTTGCGTACCGTGCCTGCCGCTGGTGCATCGGCCGTCGAGTATTTCCGACTGACTGGCATCGAAGGCGCTGCCGGCGTGCAAGCTGGCGAAGGCGCTGCAAAGCCTGCTGTTCGCCCAGGCCATACCGCCATCGTGCAGGCCGCGCTGACGGTGGCCGGCTGGACGTCGGTAAGCCGGCAGGCGATGGGCGATTCTGCCGAGCTGCGCCATGCCATCGACATCACGCTGAAACGCGAGCTGGGCAAAGCCCTGGACGTGGCCCTGATGAGCGGCAACGTCACCCCGGCTTTTGATGGCCTGCTGACGCTGGCAACGGCCGTCACCAGTGCCACCTACACCAAGCTGTGGGACGCTGCGAGCGAAGCCCAGGCCAACATGGCAGTAGCGGGCTACATGGCCGATACCGTGGTGCTCAGTCCTACCGACTGGCTGGCGATGCAAGTCGCAGTGAACGCAACGACGGGCGATTACTTCAGCGGCTCGTACCTTGGCCCGCTGCCCGAGAGCCTGCGCGGTATGAAGGTTGTCGTTTCCCCGACGATGACGGCCGGCAAAGTCCTGGTGCTCGATTCGCAGCAAATCGAGCTGCGCATCGTGGATCAAATGACGGTAGAGATTGGGTACGTGAACGACGACTTCACCCGCAACAAAGCCACCGTGCTGGGTGAGCTGCGCGTCATTCCGATTTACCGCGCAGCAACTGCCGCGCGCCTGGTGACGCCCAAGGCCGCGTAAGGGGTTCCTTCGGAACGGCCGTCACGCCGAAAACTGACAGCCGGTGGCAGTTTTGCGAGAGCTGCGCGACCGGCACTTTTTTGTTTGAGCGAGGAGCACATGAACCGTCCACTTGCACCCGCCCTGCGCAGCCGCATCAACCAACTGGCGCACCGCCGCGCCGCTGAGTTTGAATTGCGCCTACGCGACAAGCTAATCGAGCGCCTGCAGCAGCTTGCCCAGGCCGGCGCAGACTTCAACGAGCTGGCCGCCGCGCTCGAACGTGTAGAGCGTGAGCGCACCGACGCTGTGTGACATGGCACGGGGAGGGGCGTAAAAAGTCTCGGCCCTGCATCCCGGAAACCGACCTGTTCCCGCTGCAATAACGCTAACCCGGAAAAATGGCCGGGCTGCCTGCCGCACCAGCAAGCGAAGCCGCACAGAAGCCACGTAGAGCCCCGTAGCGGGCTTTTTTGCGCCTGGTGCGACGTGGGGTAGCGTGAGCGCGCCAGCGCGCGCGTAGAGGGCGCAGGCCATCAAGCGGCGCAGGCAGATACGTGAAGCACTCGGGTTCGAGGAAAGTGGGACATCTTGTCCCACTTTGGACAAGCCGGCCGGTGGCCGTGGAAACACCGCATTCGCCGCCGAAACCGCTGCCATCACCGGCGAGTCGAAGCGCGACATCAACCGCCACCTTGCCCGCGCCGATGCCCTAGGCGATGACCTGGAGCGCATTGCCGGCACCAGCATCACCCCCGCGCGCGTGGAGGGCACCACGGTTTCAACCGGCAACGTTGCCGCTTGATGGCCGCCCAGGCGCTTTGCTGGTGCTGGCCGCGCTGGTGCAAAAACCCCGCCCCGGTGGCTACATGGTGGCTACACGGGCCGGAAAAACAAAAACCGCACTATGTTTTGCGTAGCACGGTTTCATTATCTGTATTGGTAGGGCGTGTTGGACTTGAACCAACGACCAAGGGATTATGAGTCCCCTGCTCTGACCAACTGAGCTAACGCCCCGGGCAAGGGGTCGATTCTATGGGCTGGGCGGCTTGCCCTGGCTCAATGCGTTGCTCACCAGGCGCGAGGTGATGTCCACGATCTGGATCATGCGGTCATAGTGCATACGGGTGGGGCCGATGACGCCCAGGGTGCCGACCACCTGGCCATCGACCTCGTAGGGCGCGCTGACCACCGACAGCTCTTCCACCGGCACGGTCTGGCTTTCGCCGCCGATGAAGATGCGCACGCCCTCGGCCTGCATGGACACGTCCAGCAGCCGCATCAGCTGCGCCTTCTGCTCGAACAGGTCGAAGGCGCGGCGCAGCTGGCTCATGTCGCTGGAGAAATCGCTCACCGCCAGCAAATTGCGCTCGCCCGAGATCACCACCTCGCCCTGCGCCTGGCTGGCCGCCTCGGAGCCGACCTGGACCGCCGCCTGCATCAGCGTGGCGATCTCGGCGCGCAGCCGGTCGACCTCCTGCGTCAGGCGCGCACGCACCTGCTCGAAGGTCAGGCCCGAAAAATGCGCGTTGAGATAGTTGGAAGCCTGGACCAGCTCCGACGACGAATAGTCGGCCTCGGTGAACAGCACGCGGTTTTGCACATCGCCGTCGGGGGCCACCATGATGAGCAGCAGGCGCCGCTCGGACAGGCGCATGAACTCGACATGGTGAAACACCGAACTGCGCCGGGGCGCCATCACCACGCCGACGAACTGCGACAGGTTGGACAGCAGTTGCGCCGCGCTGGCAATGACTTTCTGCGGTTGCTCGGCCACCAGCTCGGGCGCCTTCAGGTGCGCGCGCTGCGCCGTCAGCATGGTGTCTACGAACAGGCGATAGCCCCGCGCCGTGGGCACCCGGCCGGCCGAGGTGTGGGGCGAGGCGATCAGGCCCAACTCCTCCAGGTCCGACATCACGTTGCGGATGGTGGCGGGCGACAGCTCCAGTCCCGAAGCTCGCGACAGCGTGCGCGAGCCCACCGGCTGACCGTCTGCGATGTAGCGCTCGATCAGGGTCTTGAGCAATCGCCGCGAGCGGTCATCAAGCATGGAGCCGGGGGATTTCACCAGTTCAGTCTGCACGTGGAGCAAGCCGTCATCGCGGACCATTATGATGTAGTTTCCTCATGAGCCCGAAGTTCACGCGCGTTGCCCTGGTGGGCAAATATCAGGACGCTGCCAGCGGTTCGGCGGCGCCAGCGGCGCGCGAGCTGATGACCGAGATCGGCAACTTCCTGCAACAGCAGGGCTGCCAGGTCAGCCTTGAAGAGCGCACCGCGGCAACCACCGGCCTGACACAGTTTCCGGCCGTCGATCTGGCCGGCATCGGCAGCGATTGCGAGTTGTGCGTGGTGGTGGGGGGCGACGGCACCATGCTGGGCGTGGGCCGCGAACTGGCGCCCTACGGCACGCCGCTGATCGGCATCAACCAGGGGCGCCTGGGCTTCATCACCGACATTCCCCTGGGCGAGTATGCGCGGGTGCTGCCCGACATGCTGGCCGGTGCCTTCGAGGATGATCATCGCGCGCTGATGCAGGGCCGAGTGCTGCGCGATGGCGCCTGCGTGTTCGAGGCACTGGCGATGAACGACGTGGTGGTCAACCGCGGCGCAGCCTCGGGCATGGTGGAGCTGCGCATCGAGGTCGACGGCCACTACGTCGCCAACAGCCGCGCCGACGGCATCATCATCGCGACGCCCACGGGCTCGACCGCCTACTCGCTTTCGGCCGGCGGCCCGCTGCTGCACCCGCTGCTGCCGGGCTGGGCGCTGGTGCCGATCTCGCCGCACGCGCTGTCCAACCGCCCCATCGTGCTGGCCGACCCGGGCGAGATCGCCATCGAGATCGTGGCGGGACGCGACGCCAGCGCCAGCTTCGACATGCAGTCGCTGGCTTCGCTGCACCACGGCGACCGCATCGTGGTGCGCCGCTCCGAGCACCGGGCGCGCTTTCTGCATCCCAAGGGCTGGAGCTATTTCGACACCTTGCGCGAAAAGCTGCACTGGAACAAGGGAAGCGGCTGAAGCCATGGCACTGCGTCATCTCAGCCTGCGCGACTTCGTCATCGTGCCCGCCCTGGAGCTGGAGCTGCAGGCCGGCTTCTCGGTGCTGACGGGCGAGACCGGCGCCGGCAAATCGATCCTCATCGACGCGCTGCAACTGGTGCTGGGCGGCCGCGGCGACGCGCTGTGGGTGCGCGAAGGTCAGGCACGCTGCGAGATCAGCGCCGAGTTCGACGCCCCTGCGGCCAGCGCGCCCTGGCTGCAGGCCAACGGCATGGACAGCGCCGACGGCACCCTGCTGCTGCGCCGCACCATCGACAGCGCCGGCCGCAGCCGCGCCTGGATCAACGGCTCGGCCGCCACGGTGGCGCAGTTGCGCGAACTCAGCGAACAGTTGCTCGACATCCACGGCCAGCACGCCTGGCAAAGCCTCACGCGTCCGGCCGCTGTGCGCGCCCTGCTGGACGCCTACGCCGGCCTGGATGGCGCGCCGCTGCTGGCGGCATGGCAAGCCTGGCAGCGCGCGCAGGCAGCGCTGGATGCGGCGCGCGAGGCACAAGACAGCCTGGCGCGCGAGCGCGAGCGCCTGACGTGGCAGATCACCGAGCTGGACAAGCTGGCGCCACGCGAGGGCGAGTGGGACGAGCTGAGCCAGCAGCATGCGCGCCTGTCCAACGCACAAGGCCTGATCGACGCGGCGCAAGCCGCCAGCAACGCGCTGGAGAGCGACGAGGCCGACGGCGGCGCGCTGTCCGCCCTGGCCCAGGCCCAGGAGGCCCTGCAAGCGTCGGCGCCGATCGAACCCGAATTCGGCGCCCTGCTCGATCAGCTGCAGGCCGGGGAAGCCCAGTTGCGCGATGCCGCGCGCAGCCTGCATGCGTATCTGCGCCGTGCCAACCCCGACCCCGACCAGCTGGCCACGCTGGACGAACGCATTGGCCAATGGCACGCACTGGCGCGCCGCCATCGCCGCCCGCCCGCCGACCTGCCCGCCCTGCTTGCCGGCTGGCGCACCGAACTGAGCCGCCTCGAATCGGCCGGCGACCTGGACCAGCTGCAGGCGCAGGTGGACCAGACCCGGGCCGCCTACGACGCGCGGGCCCGCCAGCTCAGCCGCGCCCGTGCGCAGGCCGCGCCCCGCCTGTCGGCGGCGGTCACGGCGGCGATGCAGGAGCTGGGCATGGCCGGCGGCGCCTTTCAGGTGCAGCTGGACCCCCTGTCCACGCCCGCGGCGCACGGGCTGGAAAGCGCCCAGTTCCTGGTGGCCGCGCACGCCGGCGTGACGCCCCGCGCCATCGATCGCGTGGCCTCGGGCGGCGAACTTTCGCGCCTGTCGCTGGCCATTGCGGTCACCACCAGCACCCTGGGCCCGGCCGCCACCCTGATCTTCGACGAGGTGGACGCTGGTGTGGGCGGCGCCGTGGCGGCCACCGTGGGGCGCCTGCTGCAGCGCCTGGGGCACGATCGCCAGGTGCTGTGCGTCACGCACCTGCCCCAGGTGGCGGCCTGCGCCGACCATCACCTGCACGTCAGCAAGGCCATGGCCGGCGACGGCAGCCCGCACAGTCAGGTCGTCCTCATCACCGGTGCCGCGCGTGCGCAGGAACTGGCCCGCATGCTGGGCGGCGAGCAGATCACCCCTGCCACCCTGGCGCACGCGCAGGAGCTGCTGAGACAGGCTGCACCAGTCCGGCCCGCCACAAGCACCCGCCCGGCGGGCCGCCGCGGCGTGCGGGCCTGAGCGCAACGCCCATGAGCACCGAACTGGTGGTCATCACCGGCATGTCCGGCTCGGGCAAGTCGGTGGCCCTGCACGCGCTCGAGGACGCGGGCTACTACTGCGTGGACAACCTGCCGCCCGAACTGCTCAAGCCCTTCGTCTCCATCGAGGATGGGCTGAATGCCAGCAAGCTGGCCATCGCCATCGACGTGCGCAGCAGTCACGCCCTTCCCCAATTGCCCCTGCTGCTGCATAGCCTGCGCGACGGCGGGATCGACCTGCGCCTGATCTTCCTGGACGCCAGCGACCAGACGCTGGTGCGGCGTTTTTCCGAAACGCGCCGGCGCCATCCGCTGTCGAAGCCGGGCGACGCCCACGCCCAGCCGGGGCTGATGCAGGCCATTGCCCGCGAGCGCGAACTGCTGAGTGATCTGCGCGAGCGCGCGCACCTGATCGACACCAGCCAGCTGCGACCGGCGCAACTGCTGGACTACGTCAAGACGCTCATTGCCGCGCCCTCGGCACACCTCACCCTGGTGTTCGAGTCCTTTGCCTTCAAGCGCGGCATCACGCTGGACGCCGACTACGTGTTCGACGTGCGCATGCTGCCCAACCCGTACTACGACCAGAGCCTGCGCGCGCTGACCGGGCGCGATGCGCCGGTGATCGCCTTTCTGGAGCAGCATGCCGAGGTGACGCTGATGTTCGAGCAGATCAGCCACTTCCTGCAGACCTGGCTGCCCGCCATGGTGCGCGATCACCGCAGCTACGTCACGGTGGCCATTGGCTGCACGGGCGGGCAGCACCGCTCGGTCTATCTCGTCGAACGCCTGGCGGCGCATTTCAGCGATCAATGGCTGGCGCTCAAGCGCCACCGCGAGCTGGACGGGGCCTGATCCTCGCGTCAGCCCCGTTCGCGCGCCGCAAGGAAGCGGCGCACCGGCGCCGGCAGTCCCAGTTGCAGCCAGTCGGAGGCGGCAAACCAGCCCCCGGGCTCGCCGAAGGCCGCGGGCGCATCGACCGCCCCCGTGAGCACGTGCAGGTGCAGCTCGCGGTGCGTCAGGATGTGCGTGAATGGCGGGTGCTCCAGCACCGGCGCGGGCCCGGCCTGGGCCAGCCAACCCAGGGCCTGCGCGCGGGTATCGAACGCCGGCAGGCAATGCAGGGCGGCCCAGATGCCGCGCGCCGGCCGGCGCTCCAGCCAGACCCGTCCCTGCCCATCGACTGCATGCAGCAGCCACAAGGACACAACCCGCCGGGGCGCGGCTTTGCGCACCTTGACGGGATAGCGCTGCGGTTGCCCCTGGGCGCGCGCCTGGCACAGGCGGGCCAGGGGGCAGCGCTCGCATTGCGGCTGCCGCGGCAGGCACAGTGTGGCGCCCAGGTCCATCAAGCCCTGCGTGTAGGCCGGCATGCGGCTTGGCAGCTGGGTGGTCGGCAGCAAGGCCTGGGCGCGCTCCCACAAGATCCGCACGGGTGCGGCTTGCGCCAGGTCGTCGTCGATGGCAAACACGCGCGCCAGCACGCGCTTGACATTGCCGTCCAGGATGGCGCTGCGCTCGCCGAAGCAAAAGGCCGCGATGGCGGCTGCAGTGGAGCGGCCGATGCCGGGCAGCGTGGCCAGCACTGCCGCCTGCCGGGGAAAGTGCCCGCCGTGCTGGTCCACGATCTGCTGCGCACAGCGATGCAGCAGGCGCGCGCGGCTGTAGTAGCCCAGGCCGCTCCACAGCGCCAGCACCTCGTCGACCGAAGCACCGGCCAGGCTTCGCACGTCCGGAAAACGCTGCAGGAAGCGCTCGTAGTAGGCCAGCACGGTCGTCACCTGCGTCTGCTGCAGCATGATTTCCGACAGCCAGACCCGGTATGGTTCGCACGATTGTTGCCAGGGCAGGTCGTGACGGCCATGCCGGCGCTGCCAGGCGATGACGAGCGCGGCGAAATCGCCGCACTCTCCGACGACCGCGCTCACGCGAGAGCGGCCTCGGCGGACGATGGGCTGCTGGCCGGCGCCACCGAGGCCTGCAGGTCGCGCACCATGCGCGCCAACTGGTGCTCGCGGGCCTGCAAGTCCTGCAGCTGCTGGTCGAATTCCACCAGACGGGTATCCAGACCACCGGCGGCATCCTGGATGCGCTGGATGGCCTCGATGCGGCGGCTGAAGGCACGGCGCCGCTCACGCAACTCCACGTCCAGTTGCCCCGATGCGGCCTTGTTCCACAACTCGATCTCGCCCACGGCCGTCTCGAAGATGGCGCGCACGCGCGCGAAAAGCGAGCGAATCAGCTTGTCGGTGAACTCGGCGCGCACCAGATGGATCAGGTTGCCCACCCCGAGGTACTGAACGTGGCTCAGCTCCACCGCAGCCAGGTCGCGCTCAAGCCGTTGCAGCTCGGGCGCCGGCGGCACCTGCAATGAAAACCCGTGCTCGGTGTTGAGCGTGCGAAAGGCGCTGCCCAGCATGGCGTCGATCTCGCCCACCTGCTCGACCACCCGGCGCACCACCGCGCGCAGGCCGTCAAAGCCCTCGGCATACACCTTGCGCACGCCCAGCTTCAGCCCCGGCTCGCGCAAGGCCGCGCTCAGGCCGGCCAACTCCTTCTTGATGCTGGCGCTGCCGAGCTGGGCAAACACCTCGCGCAGCAGCTTGACATGCACCGAGCGCACCGCCAGCACGCCGGCGGCACTGCGGTCAAAAACGAGCTTCTCGTTCTCGACGCGTCGGCGCATGTGGCGAATGACGGCGTGGTTCTTGCCACGCAGGCCCTTGAGCTCCTGCACCTGCTCGATCCACTCGCGCCGCTGCACGCCGATCACGCGCAGGGCGTCGGCCTGCATGCGCTCCAAGCCGCGGCTCACCGCCAGCTCCATCGCCTGCTGGCGTTCGCCCAGCGCCATGCGCGCCAGCAAGGCCTCGAACTGCGGCAGACGGCTGTCATGCAACAGCGCGGCATCGCCGCGCACCTTGGCCAGCAGGCCCTTTTGCGCCGACAAGGCCATCACCTGGTGCATGCCGACATCGAGCGTCTGCGCGGTAGAGGCGCACTGCCGTGCAATCTCCGCCTCGATCTGTTCCGGCGCACGCAGCTCGTCCCACAGCGTGTCGATCTTGTTCAACACCACCAGTTGCGCACCGATGCCGCTGCGCGCGGGCGCCAGGTGCTCCTGCCAAATCGCCAGGTCCGAACGGGTCACGCCGGTATCCGCGCCCAGCACGAACACCACGGCCTGGGCCTGGGCGATCAGGTTGACGGTGAGCTCAGGCTCGGCGCCGATCGCGTTCAGGCCCGGCGTGTCCAGCACCACCAGGCCTTGCTTGAGCAAGGGGTGGGCCATGTTGATCAGCGCATGACGCCAGCGCGGCACCTCGACCAGCCCTTGCGCATTGACGGGCGGGTTGTCCTGCGGATGTTCGTCATGCCAAAAGCCCAGCGCCCGTGCCTGCTCGACGGGCACGAGGTTGATCTCGGAGACCTTCTCCATCGCGCCCGCCAGTTGCTCCGGGTCGTTCACGTCCAGGTCCACCCGCATCCACTGCTCGGGCACCAGGCGCCACTCCATCAGGGCCTGCGGTTGCAGACGGGTTTCGATCGGCAGCAGGCGCAGGCACGGCGGCACGCTGGCGTCATGGCCCAGTTCGGTCGGGCACATGGTGGTGCGCCCTGCGCTGGCGGGCATGATGCGCCGACCGTAACCCGCAAAGAACACCGCGTTGATGAGCTCGGACTTGCCGCGCGAAAACTCGGCCACGAAGGCCACCATCAGCTTGTCGGACTGCAGTTGCTCGACGAGCCGCTGCAAGCCTTCGCTGGCGCCGCCGTCCAGCAATTGCTGCTCGCGCAGCCAGTCGCCCAGCACCTTCAGGCGAAGCGCCGTCTCGCGCCGCCACGCACCGTGAAGGTCAAATTGCTCGTTGAATCCGGCCAGCGCCGCGCCCGTTTGCATGATCGCGCCATCTTATCGCCTGACGGACCCGTCCCGGCACGCACTCAGGCACGTTGGCACACCGGGCAATAGAAGGTGGAGCGCTGCCCCTGGCGCAGCAGCCGAATCGGTGTGGCGCACACCCCACAGGGCTGGCCGGCGCGGCCATAGACCGCCACGTCGAGCTGGAAATGTCCCGTCTCGCCCATGGCATTGGCGAAGTCGCGCAAGGTCGTGCCTCCGCGCTCCACCGCGCGCGCCAGCACTGCTCGCACGGCCGCATGCAGGCGGTCGGAGCGCGCCCGCGACAGGCGATCGGCACGCACCGTGGGCCGGATGCCGGCCATGAACAAGGCTTCGGAGGCATAAATGTTGCCCACGCCCACCACCACATCGCCAGCCAGCAGCACCTGCTTGATGGGCGCGCGCCGCCTCCCGAGGGCGGCGTGAAAGGCGGCCGGGTCGAAGTCCTCGCCCAGCGGCTCCGCGCCCAGGCCGGCCAGCAGCTTGCGCGCCGGCTCCTGCGTCTCGCCCGCGGCCCACACCACGGCGCCAAACCGACGCGGGTCGTGCAGGCGCAGCACGCCGTGGTCGGTCTGCAAGTCCATGTGGTCGTGCGCGCCCGGCGCCGGCAACGCGGAAGCAAATTGCAATCGGCCCGACATGCCCAGGTGAAGCAGCAGCATGCCCTCGTCCAGATCCATCAGCAGGTACTTGCCGCGCCGGCGCACGTCACGAATCAGGCGCCCGGCCAAGGCCTCGGGCGGCACGCCCAACGGCCAGCGCAGGGGCTTGCCCAGACGCACGAACTCGATGCGGGCGCCGCGGATGCGGGCGGCAAAACTGCGGCGCGTCACTTCGACTTCGGGCAGCTCGGGCATCGGGGCAAACAAGGTTCGGTCATGGATTATTATGATTCGATGCCTTACCCCGCACCCGCCCTGGCCTGTTTGACACTCGCTCTGGCCGCCCTGCCCGGCTGCGCACTGCAGGGGCCCGCCAAGGCCGTGCCTGCCGCCCAGGTCACGACGTCAACGAGCCCCGCCACAGCGCCCGGCAGCACGCCACCCCAGGCCGCGGCGGTGCCCGAGGCCACTCCGGCCCGCGCACCGGCACAGTCGGCCCTGACGGCCCGCCTGATGTATGAGTTGCTGGTGGGCGAGATTTCGTTTGACCTGGGCGATCCGCAGCAGGGCGCGGCCTACCTGCTGGATGCGGCGCGGCGTGCCAACGACGAGGCGGTGTACCAGCGCGCCACCGAAATGGCCATCCAGTCGCGCGCCGGCCCGGCTGCGCTGGAAGCGGTACGCGCCTGGCGCCAAGCTTTCCCGCAGTCGCTGCAGGCGATCCGCTATGAACTGCAGGTACTGCTGGCGCTGGGCCGAGTGAGCGAGACCGCCGCACCCGTGAAGGCCTTGCTGGACGCACTGCCCGCGGCCGAAAAGCTCAGCTTCATCACCGCACTTCCCGCCCTCTACCAACGCGTGGCCGACAAGGACGCCGCGCTGCAAACGGTCGAAACCGCCCTGGCCGATGCGCTGAAGGACCCCACGCTCGCACCCGCGGCCTGGACCACCGTCGGACGCATGCGCCTGCAGCAGGGCGACCGCACGGGCGCCCTGGTGGCGGCCACGCTGGGCCTGGACAGCGGGCCCGAATCGCAGTGGCCGGCCCTGCTGGCGCTGCAGCTTTTTTCCGGTACCGGCGAGACCCAAGCCGAGCCCCTGATCAAGCGCTACCTGGCCGGCACTCAGGCCAAGCCCGAAATCCAGATCGACTACGTGCGTGCCCTGCTTGAACGCGGCCGCCGGGCCGACGCTCAGGCCCAACTTGAGGCCCTGGTGGCACGTTGGCCGCAGAACCCCGATGGCTGGCTGCTGCAAGGCCTTCTGGCGGCCGACGACCGGCACGATGCCCAGGCCGAGCGATCGCTTCAGCACTATCTGGGCTTGCTGAAGGAGCAAGCCGGCGAACCCGGCGACGACCGCGCCGCTGGCCGCAACCAGGCCGAGTTGACCCTGGCCCGCATCGCGGCGCGGCGCGGCGATGACGCCGCGGCCAAGCAGTGGCTCGACCAGATCGACGCGCCCGAGCAACTGCTGGCCGCGCAGGTCGAGCGCGCCCGCCTGCTGGCCCGGCAGGGACGCCTGGACGAGGCCCGCAAAGCCATCCAGGCCGTGCCCGAACGCGACCCCGACGACGCCCGCCTGAAGCTGCTGGCCGAAACCCAGTTGCTGCGCGACAACGGACAGGCCCAGCAGGCCCTGCGCCTGCTGAACGTGGCGCTCAAGCAAAGCCCCGACGACGACGCCCTGCTGTACGACGCCGCCATGGCGGCCGAACAGCTGGACCGCACGGACGAAATGGAACGCCTGCTGCGCCGTGTCATCAAGCTCAAACCCGATTCGGCCCAGGCCTACAACGCGCTGGGGTATTCGCTGGCCGATCGCGGCGTGCGCCTGCCTGAGGCCAGAACCCTGATCGAGAAAGCGGTGCAGCTTGCACCCGACGACGCGTACATCCAGGACAGCCTGGGCTGGGTCGAATTCCGCCAGGGTCAGCTTGGGCGCGCGCAGCGCACCCTTCAGGCCGCGTACGACAAGCGCCCCGACCCCGAAATTGCCGCCCATCTGGGCGAAGTGCTGTGGGCCCTCGGCGAGCGCGACGCGGCGCTGTCCACCTGGCGTGAGGGCCTGCGCCAGGACCCGCGCAACGAGACCCTGAACAAGACCCTCAGGCGCCTGCAGGTCACGCCGTGAGTGCCACGCTCACGGCGCCCGCCAGGCGCCGCGCCGTGCTGGCCGCACTGGGCCTGCCCGTGCTGGGACTCGCGGCCTGCGCCGCGCGCCCGCCCAAGGCGCCCCCCGCCGAAGGCGCGATGCAAAGCTGGAGCGGCCGGCTGGGCCTGGTGATCGCCAGCGACCCCCCGCAGCAGTTTCACGCCGGCTTTGACCTCGCGGGCACCGAGCAGCAGGGCGAATTGCGCCTGAGCACCCCGCTGGGCAGCATTCTGGCGCTGCTGCAATGGCGCCCTGGCGAAGCGCTGCTTGTGCAAGACGGCCGGACCCAGGCCTATCCCTCGATCGACGCGCTGTCGACGGCAGCCACCGGCACGGCCGTGCCCTTGCGAGCCCTGTTTGCCTGGTTGCGCGGCGTGCCCGAGACCGTGGCCGGCTGGCAGGTCGATCTGAGCGGCTTGTCGGGCGGCCGCTTGCTGGCGCAGCGCCTGAGCCCCTTGCCGCATGCCGAGCTGCGCATCGTCCTGGACCAACCCTGAGCGCGTCGAGCCGTGCAAGCCCTCTACGATGTGCCGGCACCGGCCAAGCTCAACCTGTTTCTGCACCTGACGGGGCGGCGCGCCGACGGCTATCACCTGCTGCAGTCGGCCTTCATGCTGATCGACTGGTGCGACACACTGCATTTCGAATTGCGCCGCGACGGCCGCATCACGCGCGAAGACCATGGCGAAACCTTGCCTGCCGAGGATCTGATCGTGCGCGCCGCGCGTGCGCTGCAGCAGGCCAAAGGCAGCGCCCTGGGCGTGCACATCGCGGTAGTCAAGCGCATTCCCGCCCAGGCGGGCATGGGTGGCGGCTCGTCGGATGCGGCCAGCACTTTGCTGGCACTCAACCGGCTGTGGCGGCTGGGCCTGACGCGTACGCAGCTGGCGGCCATCGGGCTGCAACTGGGCGCCGACGTGCCGTTCTTCCTTCACGGCGGCAACGCCTGGGTCGAAGGCATCGGCGAGCAGATCCGCCCCATGAGCCTGCCGCAGGCACGCTTCGTGGTCATCAAGCCACGGGCCGGGCTCGACACCGGCGCGATTTTTCGCGCGCCGGAGCTGAAACGCGATTCAGAACCTGCTACAATCACTGGCTTTGCTGCAGACCCATTTGGCTTTGGTCGAAATGATCTGCAACCGGTTGCCGAGCGGCTTTGTCCGCCGGTGGCCCAGGGGCTCGAGTTGCTGGCGCAACAGGGTCTGAAGGGCCGAATGACCGGGTCGGGCAGTGCGGTGTTCGCACCGCTTGCGCAAGAGGCCGATGTGTTTGCCCGCCTCTCGCCCAAGCTAGCGCCCGACTGGCGGATGCGTCTGTGCAGCAATTTGGAGGTTCATCCGCTTGGCGGTTGGGCTTCCAGCGACAATTGAGGGTGCCCGGTCGGCGGTGTTGATCGGGCTCCTGCGTAGGGGAGTCGCCAAGTTGGTTAAGGCACCGGATTTTGATTCCGGCATGCGAGGGTTCGAGTCCTTCCTCCCCTGCCAAAACCCCATCCCGGGCGGGTAGCCCGCGGGCCGCACCTGGATCTCACGATCATCCGATCCTTCGATCTGCCGCAATCCCCATGCACCCGTCCCATTCTCCCGATTTCCTGGTCTTTACCGGCAATGCCAACCCCTCGTTGGCCGCCGAGATTGCGCGCAATCTCGACATCAGCCTGGGCGCCGCCGACGTCGGGCGCTTCTCCGATGGCGAGGTCACCGTCGAGTTGAAGCAGAACGTGCGCGCCCGCGACATCTTCGTGGTGCAGTCCACGTGCGCGCCCACCAACGACAACCTGATGGAACTGCTGGTGATGGTCGATGCGCTCAAGCGCGCCTCGGTCGAGCGCATCTGCGCCGTCATCCCCTACTTCGGCTATGCCCGCCAGGACCGCCGCCCGCGCTCCACGCGCGTGCCGATCTCGGCCAAGGTGGTGGCCAACATGCTGCAGGCCGTGGGCGTCAACAGCGTGCTGACCATGGACCTGCACGCCGACCAGATCCAGGGCTTCTTCGACATCCCGGTCGACAACATCTACGCCTCGCCGGTGCTGCTGGCCGACCTGCGGCAAAAAAACTACCACGACCTGCTGGTGGTCAGCCCCGACGTGGGCGGCGTGGTGCGCGCGCGCGCGCTGGCCAAGCAGCTGGGGTGCGATCTGGCCATCATCGACAAGCGCCGCCCCAAGGCCAACGTGAGCGAGGTGATGCACGTCATCGGCGACATCGACGGTCGCAACTGCGTGATCATGGACGACATGATCGACACCGCCGGCACGCTGGTCAAGGCCGCCGAGGTGCTCAAGCAGCGCGGCGCCAGGAAGGTGTACGCCTACTGCACGCACCCCATTTTTTCGGGCCCGGCGGTCGACCGCATCACGCAGGGCGAGGCGCTGGACGAGGTGGTGGTCACCAACACCATTCCGCTCAGTCCCGCGGCCGCCCAGTGCCCCAAGATTCGCCAGCTGTCGGTGGCGCCGCTGTTTGCACAAACCATCCAGCGCATCGCGCACGGCCAGTCGGTCATGAGTTTGTTCCGCGAGCAGGAGAACCTGTTCTGAGGAGCATGTCGCGGACGGCGCCACCCGCTGGGGCGCACCGTCCTTTTCAATCGGGGTCGTACTGGTCGCGGTCGGCCCTTTTCAGGAGTTCAACATGAAATTCGTCGCTTTCGAGCGCAACAAGCAGGGTACGGGTGCGAGCCGCCGTCTGCGCAACGCCGGCAAGGCGCCCGGCATCGTCTATGGGGGCGAAGGCCAACCCCAACTGATCGAGCTCGATCACAACGCCCTGTGGCAAGCCCTCAAGAAAGAGGCCTTCCACTCCAGCGTGCTGACCATGGAGCTGGCCGGCAAGGAAAGCCAGGTGCTGCTGCGCGACGTGCAGGTGCACCCCTATCGCCAGCAGATCCTGCACGTGGACTTCCTGCGCGTGTCGGCCACCCACAAGATCCACATGAAGGTGCCGCTGCACTACCAGGGCGAGGAGGAATCGCCCGCGGTCAAGCTGGGCAAGTGCCTCATCAACCACGTGCAGACCGAGCTGGAAATCAGCTGCCTGCCGGCCGATCTGCCCGAGGCGATCACGATCGATCTGTCCAAGCTCGAGCAAGGCACCACGCTGACGCTCAAGGACGTGTCGCTGCCCAAGGGCGTCGAGGCCGTGCTGCGCGGCCACACGGCCGAGGGCCTGGTGCTGGTATCGGTGGCCAACCCGACCGTCGAGGAAGCCGAGCCGGCGGCCGAGGCGGCAGCGCCCGCGGCCGCGCCCGCCCCGGCTGGCGACAAGAAGTGACGGCGGCGGCCTGCTGAAGGCCCACCGCCCGTCCCGACGGCCCGCCTCGCGCGGGCCGTCGGCTTTTGCGGCGCTCGATAATCCCTGTCCATGATCAAGTTGTTTGTCGGCCTGGGCAACCCGGGCCCCGAGTACGAGGCCACCCGCCACAACGCGGGCTTCTGGTGGATCGAGCAGATCGCCCGGCGCCTGAATGCGTCGCTGACGCTGGAGCGCGCCTACAAGGGCCGGGTGGCCCGCGCCAGCGTGGCGGGCCAGAGTGTCTGGCTGCTGCAGCCGCAGACCTTCATGAACCTGTCGGGCCAGTCGGTATCGGCCCTGGCGCGCTTTTTCAAGATCGCGCCCGATGAAATCCTGGTGGCGCACGACGAGCTGGACCTGGCCGCGGGCGAAGCCAAGCTCAAGTTCGGCGGCGGCCATGCCGGCCACAACGGCCTGCGCGACATCCATGCGCAGCTGGGCAGCGCCGACTACTGGCGCCTGCGCCTGGGCATCGGCCACCCCGGCGCGCGGAACGAGGTGGTGGGCTGGGTGCTTCAGCGCCCCCCGCTGGACGAGCAGATCGCCATCGAGCAGGCCATCGACCGCGCCGCCGCCGCCTTCGAGCTGCTGGCCGCCGGCGACATGAATGCCGCCACACAGTGCATCCACACCAGCAAGCCGCCGCGCCCCAAGCCCGAGCGCAAGCCACCCCCGCCCGAGTCCGCTGCGCGACAGGACGGGTGAACGAGCCGGCCGGCATTCATGGCGATAATGCCGGCCACTCATGGGCTTCTTCCTCGCCAAGCGCCTGCTCACGCTCATCGTCACGCTGCTGGCCACCAGCGTGATCGTGTTCGCCGTGCTGGAGATCCTGCCCGGCAATGCCGCGCAGGTGCTGATGGGCCCCGACGCCGATCCGGCCGCCGTGGCTGCCAAGGCGGTCGAGCTGGGCCTGGACAAGCCCGCGCTGGGCCGGTACTTTCACTGGATCGGTGGGCTGCTGCACGGCGACATGGGCCTGTCCTATGCCTACGGCTCCTCGGTGTCGGAGCTGATCGGCGAGCGCCTGCAGCTCACGGTGCCGCTGGCGGTGCTGGCCATGGCGCTGACGGCGGTGCTGGCGCTGGCGGTGGGCGTGTACGCCGCCTCGCAGCACAACAAGGCCGGCGACACCGGCCTGATGGCGCTGGCGCAGTTGGGCATCGCGGTGCCCAACTTCTGGTTTGCCATCCTCCTGATCCTGCTGTTCTCGGTCAAGCTGCAGTGGTTTTCCGCCGGCGGCTTCGACGGCTGGTACTTCGACGATGGCGTGTGGGCCGGCCTGTGGGACGGCCTCAAGGCCCTCATCCTGCCGGCGGTGGCGCTGGCCGTGGTGCAGGCCGCCATCCTGGCGCGCTTCACGCGCTCGGCCGTGCTGGAGGTGCTGCGCGAGGACTTCGTGCGCACTGCGCGCGCCAAGGGCCTGAGCCGCCGCGCCACGCTGTGGGGCCACGTGCTGCGCAACGCCATGATTCCGGTCGTGACCGTAATGGGCCTGCAGTTTGCCGAGCTGCTGGCCGGCACCATCGTGGTGGAGAGCGTGTTCTACCTGCCGGGCCTGGGCCGCCTCATCTTTCAAAGCATCGCCAACCGCGACCTGATCGTGGTGCGCAACTGCGTGATGTTGCTGGCCGGCATGGTGGTGGTGGTCAACTTCATCGTCGATGTGCTGTATGCCGCCATCGATCCGCGCGTGAAGGCGAGTGAGATATGACTGTGCGATGCTTGCCCGAAACTATTGTTTATATAGCTGTTAGCGCTTATCCAACAAGCGCTAGAGCCGCTTTTTATTCAAGACCCTACAGCCAATGAGTGCCACTGCCCTGCCCGCGTCCACGATGCGTGCCGCACCCGGCTTCTGGGCCCGTGCGCGCCGCCATCCGGGCTTCGTGATCGGCGGCGTACTGACGCTGCTGCTGCTGGCGGCAGCGGCGCTGTCCTACGGGTGGACGCCGCACTCGGCCTACGAGGTCAACATGGGCGACAAGCTGCTGCCGCCCGGCGCGCGCTTCTGGCTGGGCACCGACGCCTTCGGGCGCGACGTGGTGTCGCAGCTGCTGGTGGGCGCACGCGCCTCCATCCTGGTGGGCGTGATCGCGGTGGGCATTGGTCTGGTCGCGGGCACCGGCCTGGGCCTGCTGGCCTCGGCGCGGCGCGGCTGGGTCGAGGAAGCCATCATGCGCGCCTGCGACTTCGGCTTTGCCTTTCCGGCCATCCTGTCGGCCATCATGCTGACGGCGGTCTACGGCCCGGGCATCGTCAACGCCATCATCGCCATCGGCCTGTACAACATCCCCACCTTCGCGCGCATCACGCGCGCCGCCGGCAACGCGGTGTGGAGCCGCGACTACGTGCTGGCCGCGCGCAGCTGCGGCAAGGGCGCGTTCAGCATCACGGTCGAACACGTGCTGCCCAACATCGCGGCCGTGCTGATCGTGCAGGCCACCATCCGCTTCGCCATCGCCATCCTGGCCGAGGCCGCGCTGTCCTACCTGGGCCTGGGCACGCAGCCGCCGCAGCCCAGCTGGGGCCGCATGCTGAGCGAGGCGCAGACGCTGATGTTCGACGCGCCGCTGCTGGCCGTGTGGCCGGGCCTGGCGATCATGCTCTCAGTGCTGGGGCTGAACCTGCTGGGCGACGGGCTGCGCGACATACTGGACCCGCGCTTGCAGCGGCGCTGACGGGGGTTGCAGCCCTTCTTGCACGTAGTTCCTTGATGACGTAATATTCACTTTATTACTTTGTAGAAAGCTGGCATGACCACCACCGTCAAACTCCCGCCCAGCCTCGAGCAGTCCCTGCGCCGGCAAAGTGCGGTCGAGGGCCGCAGCATCAGCGATCTGATGCGCGACGCGCTGACGGCCTATCTGGCCAGCGTGCCCCAGGCGCCGCCCTCGGCCTGGTCGCTGGGCGCCGACCTGTTTGGCCGCCACACCGGACCCGGCGATCTGGCGGCCACACGCCATGCCCGCGCCGCCGAGGCCTGGGACGAAAAACACGCCCGCGGCCCCGCGCGATGAAGCCACCCGTCCCGGCGTCCGCGCCAGCGCCCCATGTGGCCGAAGCGCCGGCGCCATGGCGTCTGACGCCGACCGGTTCGGTGCTGGTCGACAGCGGCCCGCTGCTGGCACTGTTCAACGCAGGGGACGGCTGGCATGCGCGCGTGCTGGCCTGGCTGCGGCAGCACCCCGGCATGGCGCTGGTCAGCACCTGGCCCGTGTTGACCGAGGTCTGCGCCCTGCTGGCGCGGCGCGTGCACAACCAGGCCGCGCTCGACTTTCTGCTGTGGGCCGAGCGCGGCGGCCTGCAAGTGGACACACCCAGCGAATCCAGCCTGCCCCACATGCGCCGCGTGGCCCAGCGCTTTGCCAGCCTGCCGCTGGACTTGGCCGACGCCTCCATCGCCGAGGCCGCCGAACGCCTGCGCCTGCGCCACATCCTGAGCGTGGACGCCGACTTCGACGTCTACCGCGACGCGCGCGGCCGCCCCCTCGTCAACCTTCTGCGCGCCTGAAATCCATGCCTTTGCTCGACGTCCAAGACCTGCGCATCGAGCTGCGCACCCACCGCGGCAGCGCGACTGCGGTGCGCGACGTCAGCTTCGCGCTGGAGCGCGGCGACACCGTCGGCCTGATCGGCGAGTCGGGCTGCGGCAAGTCGATGACCGCGCTGGCGCTGATGGGCCTGGCGCCCGAGAACGCCGCCGTCAGCGGCAGCGTGCGCCTGCACGGTCAAGAGCTGATGGGCCTGCCCGACCGCGGCTGGCGCGCGCTGCGCGGCAACCGCATCGCCATGATCTTTCAGGAGCCGATGACGGCCCTGAACCCGGTGTACCGCGTGGGCGCGCAGATCGCCGAGCCGCTTCGCCTGCACCATGGCCTGGGCGCCGCCGCCGCGCGCCGGCAGGCCATCGAGCTGATGGAGCGCGTGGGCATTCCGGAGCCGGCGCGGCGCGTGGACGCCTACCCGCACCAGTTCTCGGGGGGCCAGCGCCAGCGCCTGATGATCGCCATGGCGCTGGCCTGCAAGCCCGACGTGCTGATTGCCGACGAACCCACCACCGCGCTCGACGTCACGGTGCAAAAGCAGATCCTGGCGCTCATCCGCGAACTGGTGGCCGAGCACGGCATGGCCCTGGTGCTGATCTCGCACGACCTGGGCCTGGTGGCGCAGAACGTGCGGCGCATGCTGGTGATGTACGGCGGCAGCGTGGTCGAGGCGGGCCAGGCCGACGAGGTCTTCAAGCACCCGGCCCACCCCTACACGCGCGGCCTGTTGGCGGCGCGACCCAACCTGGCGCAGCGCCTGCACGCGCACCGCAGCGACCGCCTGCCCACCATTGCCGGCACCGTGCCCGAGCTGTTCGCCCTGCCGCGCGGCTGCCCCTTTGCCGGCCGCTGCCCCTTCACCGAAGAGCCGGCCTGCAGCCGCGACACGCCGCCGCGGGTCGAGCTCTCGCCCACCCACCTGTTCCAGTGCCGGCGCGCCGAGGTGGTGCTGGTCGCTTCCAATTCGATAGCTGATCGCGCATGACGGACGCCGGCCAGAGCAATTTTTTACTTGAAATCTGCAACGTCACGCGCGACTACGCGCTGCCGCGCGAGTCGCTGCTGGCGCCGCCCGCCGTGCTGCAGGCGCTCAAGGGCGTGTCGCTGCAGGTGACGGCCGGGCGCAGCATGGGCATCGTGGGCGAGTCGGGCTCGGGCAAGAGCACGCTGGCGCGGCTGGTGATGGCGCTGGAGCGCCCCACCAGCGGCCAGGTGCTGCTTGAGGGGCGCGATTTGCACGCGCTGGCGCCGGCCGAGCTGCGCCGCGCCCGGCGCGACTTCCAGATGGTGTTCCAAGACCCCTACGGCTCGCTCGACCCGCGCCGCCCCATCTGGCGCACCGTGGCCGAACCGGCGGCCGCGCTCGAGCACGCCAGCCGCGCCCAGCAGCGCGAGCGCGCCGCCGCGATGCTGACCGCCGTCGGCCTGCGGCTGGATGCGCTCGACAAGTACCCGCACGAATTTTCCGGCGGCCAGCGCCAGCGCATCGCCATTGCGCGCGCGCTCATCACCCAGCCCAGGCTGATCGTGGCCGACGAGGCCGTGAGCGCGCTCGACGTCTCGGTGCAGGCGCAGGTGCTCAACCTGATGGCCGACCTGCGCGACGCGCATGGTGTCACCTTTTTGTTCATCAGCCACGACCTGGCCGTGGTCAGCCACCTGTGCCAGGACGTGGCCGTGATGCAGGGCGGGCGCATCGTCGAGCACGGCCCGGTGCGCCAGGTGCTGGGCGCGCCCGCGCACCCCTACACCCGCACCCTGCTCGAGGCCGTACCCGAGATGACCCCGCCGATGATGGCCTGAGGCCGGCCACCAACGCTGCGCTACCATGTTTGCCACCACCTTCAACCGAGGAGACCCATGTCGATGAAACGCCGCCACTTCGCCCTGTCTCTGCCCTCCCTGGCCGCCATGGCCCAGCTGCCCGCGCTGGCGCAGTCGGGCAAGAGCAGCATGGTGCTGGGCATGGCGCTGGAGCCGCCAGGGCTGGACCCCACCGCCGGCGCGGCCGCTGCCATCGCCGAGGTAGTGCAGGACAACGTCTTCGAGTCGCTCACCAAGATCAACGCCGACGGCAGCGTCACCCCCCTGCTGGCCGAGCGCTGGGAGGTCTCGCCCGACCTGCGCACCATCACCTTCTACCTGCGCAAGGGCGTCACCTTCAGCAACGGCGAGCCCTTCAACGCCCATTGCGTCAAATTCAGCTTCGAACGCGCCAAGGGCGAGAAAAGCACCAACAAGGACAAGCGCACCTTTGCCGCCATGGACAGCGTGAGCGCCATCGACGATCACACCGTGGTCATCATCAACAAGGAGCCCGACCCGGACTTCCTGTTCTACATGGGCCAGGCCACGGCCGCCATCGTCGAGCCCAAGAGCGCGGCCGACAACAACGCCAAACCCACCGGCACCGGCCCCTACGTGCTCGACAGCTGGGCCAAGGGCTCATCCATCACGCTCAAGGCCTGGCCCGGCTATCGCAATGCCGCCGCCATCAAGATCAAGCGCGCCACCTTCCGCTTTATCAGCGACCCGGCGGCGCAGGTGGCCGCCGTGCTGTCGGGCGACATCGACGCCTTCCCGCGCGTCACCCCGCGCGGCCTGGCGCAGTTCAGGCGCGACCCGCGCCTGCAGACGCTGATCTGCGGCTCGCGTGCCAAGACCGTGCTGGCGATCAACAACGCCAAGAAGCCCTTGAACGATGTGCGCGTGCGCCGCGCCATCAGCATGGCCATCGACCGCAAGGCCGTGATCCAGGGCGCGGGCGACGGCCTGGGCGTGCCCATCGGCAGCCACTACGTGCCCGGCGCGCCCGGCTACATCGACACCACCGGCATCAACCCCTACGACCCCGAGAAGGCCAAGGCCCTGCTGAAAGAATCCGGCATCACCACCCCGCTGGAGCTGTCCCTGGTGCTGCCGCCGCCGCCCTACGCGCGCCAGGGCGGCGAAGTCATCGTCTCCGAACTGGCCAAGATCGGCATCGTCTGCAAGGTGCAGAACGTCGAATGGGCGCAGTGGCTGGCCAACGTGTATGGCGGCGCGCACAACTACGACCTGACCATCATCAGCCACGTCGAGCCGTTCGATCTGGGCAACTTTGCCAAGCCGGGCTACTACTGGGGCTACCACAACCCCAAGTTCGACGAGCTGTTCACGCGCATCAAGAACACCGCCAACGAGGCGGAGCGCAACAGGCTGCTGGGCGAGGCGCAGACCATGCTGGCGCAGGATGCGGTGCTGGCCTGGCTGTACCAGCCGCAGTGGGTCACGGTGGCCAAGAAGCGCGTGCACGGCCTGTGGAAGGACATGCCGATCTTCGTCAATGACCTGTCCGCACTCAGCTGGTTTTGACCATATACTACAAAAACAATAGCTGCTTGCGCTTGCTTGATGGGCGTCAGCAGCTGTTTTTATTTGAACTTCCGATTTCATGCCCGAACTGCACGAACTGAGCGCCCACGAACTGCTGGCCGGCTACCGCAGCCGCGCCTTCTCCCCGGTTGAAGCCACGCAAGCCGTCATCGCCCACATCGAGCGCTGGGAGCCGTGCCTGCAGGCCACCTACCTCTACCGCCCCGAGCAGGCGCTGGAGCAGGCGCGCGCCAGCACCGCGCGCTGGCAGCGCGGCGCGCCCTGCGGCCCGCTCGACGGCGTGCCCGGCACGCTGAAGGAAAACATCGCCACCGCGGGCGATCCCATGCCCTCGGGCACCGCCGCGTCAACGGCGCCCCTTGCCGCGCAGGACGCCCCGCCCGCCGCGCGCCTGCGCGAGGCCGGCATGGTGCTTGTGAGCAAGACCACCATGCCCGACTACGGCATGCTGTCCTCGGGCCTGTCCAGCTTGCACCGCCTGGCGCGCAACCCCTGGGACCTGGCGCGCACGCCCGGCGGCAGCAGCGCCGGCGCGGGCGCCGCGGCCGCCGCCGGCTATGGGCCCCTGCACATCGGCACCGACATCGGCGGCTCGCTGCGCCTTCCGGCCAGCTGGTGCGGCATCTTCACGCTCAAGCCCAGCCTGGGCCGCGTGCCGATCGATCCACCCTACATGGGCCGCGCCGCCGGCCCCATGACGCGCGACGTGGCCGACGCTGCATTGATGTTGCAGGTGCTCAGCCAACCCGACGCGCGCGACAGCATGAGCCTGCCCACGCAGGTGCTGGACTGGGCCAGCGTGGCCGACACGCCGGTGGAGCACCTGAAGGGCCTGCGCATCGGCCTGCTGCCGGACGCCGGCTGCGGCCTGCCCGTCGATCCCGAAGTCAGCACTGCCATTCAGGCCGCCGCCCGCCTGCTGGAGTCTGCCGGCGCCCACGTGACGCCCATGCGCCCCTTCTTCACCCGCGAGATGCTGGACGGGCTGGATCATTTCTGGCGCATGCGCTCCTACCTCGACCTGCGGGCGCTGCCGCCCGCGCAGCAGGACAAGCTGCTGCCCTACATCCGCCAATGGGCCGAAAGCGCCACCGCCTTCGACGGCCCGCACGTCTTTCGCGCCTATGCGCAAACCCACGCCACGCGCCTGGCCGCGGTGGCCGCCAGCGCGCCGTTTGACTACGTGATCTCGCCCGTCGCGCCCAACCTGCCCGCAGCGGCCGAAGCCCCCTCGCCCACCAACGACCCGCTCCGCCCGCTGGAGCACATCGCCTTCACCGTGCCCTGGAACATGAGCGAGCAGCCGGCGGCGTCGATCAACTGCGGCTACTCGGCCAGCGGCCTGCCCATCGGCCTGCAGATTGCGGGCGCCCGCTTTGACGATGTCGGCGTCATGAAGGTGGCGCGCGCCTTTGAGCGGCTGCGCGGGCCGCAGCGCCCCTGGCCGCGGCCTCAGTGACCCGGGCCTGACCCCTCCGGGTGCGGCCGGTAGCGCGTGCCCAGGATCACGTCCCACAGGCCCGTCGTCACGCCAAAATTCTTGTTGGCATGCCGGTGGTGCACTTCATGCAGCGCCACCCAGCGCTGCATCCGCGGGCTCTTGAAGCGGTGCACGTGGATCAGCACGTGGCTGATGCCGTAGGCCGCGTAGCCGGCCGCCACCACGCCCGCCAGCAGCAGCGCGTAGTCGGCCGCCAGCACCAGGGCAAACAGGCCGGCCAGCGCCCCCATGAACAGCGGCGGCAGGAAGAACGGCAGCGCGTCGTAGCCCAGCGGGTTGAGGTGGTGATGGCCATGCCCGCGCGCAAACAGGCCCGTGTGGCGGCCGTGGAACAGCCAGCGGTGCGCCGCGTATTCGATGAAGCTGAACACCCAAAGGCCCAGCAGCACCGTCAGCAGTGCCCAGGGCCAGCGCAGGCCGCCGTCCGCAATGGCGGCAAGGATCAGCCCGGCGGCGGTCAGGCTGTCGGCGGCCAGGCCCAGGCGCAGATTCAGGCGCGTGGTCGACAACTGCGCCAACTGGCGCGCGCCCCACTGAAACGGCGTCGCGGCCCGCCGTGCTAGGCCGGCCGCGCGCTCGCGTGCCGCCGGCAATTCGGGTCTGGGCTGCATGGCCAACCCCCTTTTTGTTGGCACCCGGTCGTGGCCGCCGCCAGGGTTTGACGAACGGCTCCCGGTGCTTGTCAAAAAGTATAGCCACGGCGCCCCCCGCCCGCCGGCCGGCACACGGCCAGCGGGCGAACGGGGGGCTTCGTAAAATGACTTGGTGACTGCCTACGCCAACCCCGATCTGCACTGCCATTCGGTCGTCTCCGACGGCACCCTGACCCCCGAAGACCTGGCCGCCCGCGCCAAGGCCGGCGGCGTCGATCTGTGGGCGCTGACCGACCACGACGAAGTGGGCGGCCAGCAGCGCGCGCTGGCCGCGGCGCATGCGCTGAGCCTGAACTACCTGTGCGGGGTCGAAATCTCGGTCACCTTCGCCGACACCACGGTGCACATCGTCGGTCTGGGCTTCGACCCCGGCGACGCGCAACTGGTGCAGGGCCTGGCCGACACGCGCGACGGCCGCGGGCCGCGGGCGCGCGAGATGGCGGCACAGCTCGCCCAAGTGGGCATTCCCGACGCCTACGAAGGAGCGCTGAAGTACGTGGGCAACCCGGCCCTGGTGTCGCGCACGCACTTTGCGCGCTTTCTCGTCGACGCCGGCGTATGCCGCGACACGCAGGAGGTGTTCCGCAAATACCTCACCGAGGGCAAGCCGGGCTACGTGCCGCATCGCTGGGCGCGCCTGGGCGATGCGGTGCGCTGGATCACCCAGGCCGGCGGCGTGGCCGTGGTGGCCCACCCGGCGCGCTACCGCTTCAGCCCGACGGTGGAATACGCGCTGTTCACCGAGTTCAAGCAGCACGGCGGCCAGGGCGTGGAGGTCGTCACCGGCAGCCACACGCCGGCCGAGGCGCTGCGCTACGCCGACCTGGCGCGCGAGTTCGACTTGCTGGCCTCGCGCGGCAGCGACTTTCACAGCCCCACCGAGAGCCACATCGACCTGGGTCGCCTGCCCCCCCTGCCCGCCGACCTGACACCCGTCTGGAGCCGGCTGGCCGATCGCATCCACGCCGCCAGCGCCGCGTGATATTCAAGCAAAATCGGGCTCTGGCGCTTGATGGACAAGCGTTGGGAGCTATCAATTTCGCAGTAACCCCCCTTGCCCCATGGCCCAGCTCTTCACCGTTCACCCCGACAACCCGCAGCCGCGCCTGCTCAAGCAGGCGGCCGAGTTGCTGCGCCGCGGCGACGTGCTGGCCGTGCCCACCGATTCCAGCTACGCCCTGGTGTGCCAGCTCGACGACAAGGCCGCGGCCGACCGCCTGCGCCACATCCGCCAGCTGGACGACAAGCAGCTGCTGTCCCTGCTGTGCCGCGACCTGAGCGAGCTGGCCAACTACGCGCGCGTGGACAACGCGCAGTTTCGCCTGCTCAAGCTGGGCACGCCCGGCCCCTTCACCTTCGTGCTGGAGGCCAGCAAGGAGGTCCCCCGGCGCGTCAGCCACCCGCAGCGCAAGACCATCGGCCTGCGCGTGCCCGAGCACCGGGCCCTGCAGGGCCTGATCGAGCTGCTCGGCGCGCCGCTGCTGGCCACCACCTTGATCCTGCCCGGCGAGGACGAGCCCCTGAACGAGCCCGCCACGATCCGCGAGCGGCTGGAGCACGAGATCGCCGCGGTCATCGACGCCGGCGCCTGCCCGCGGGTGCCGACCACCGTGGTGGACTTGAGCAGCGCCACCCCCACCCTGCTGCGGCGCGGCCGCGGCGACCCGGCACGGCTGGGCCTGTGACGCCCGCCGGCCCCACCCTCGTGCTCTGAGACAATCGCGCCCCGTGGACCTCGACAACCTCATCCAGACCATCGCCATCTACGCCCTGCCGGTGCTGTTTTCCATCACCGTGCACGAGGCGGCCCATGGCTACGTGGCGCGCCATTTTGGCGACGGCACCGCGTCCTTCCTGGGGCGCGTCACGCTCAACCCGCTCAAGCACATCGACCCCATCGGCACCATCGTCATGCCGCTGGCGCTCTATCTGATGACCAGCGGCGCCTTCATCTTCGGCTACGCCAAGCCGGTGCCGGTCAACTTCGGCCAGCTGCGCAATCCCAAGCGCGACATGATCTGGGTGGCGCTGGCCGGCCCCGTGTCCAACCTGCTGATGGCCCTGGGCTGGGGCGCGCTGCTGTACCTGCTGGTCGCCGCCGGTGTGGACGAGCGCTTTTTCATCGAGATGTGCCGCGGCGGCGTCCTGGTCAACGTGGTCATGTTCGTCTTCAACCTCTTTCCCCTGCCCCCGCTGGACGGTGGGCGCGTGCTGGTGGGCCTGCTGCCGGCGCGCCAGGCCATCGCGGTCAGCCGCATCGAGCCCTGGGGCTTTTTCATCGTCATGGCGCTCGTCGTCGCCGGCGTCATCAGCAACCTGTGGATGCGCCCACTGATGCAGCTCACCTTTGCCTTCCTCGACGCGGTGCTCACACCGCTCAAGCTCCTGTTGTCATGAATGCTCCCGCCCGCGCCACCACCCGCGTCCTCACCGGCATCACCACCAGCGGCACGCCGCACCTGGGCAACTACGTCGGCTCGATCCGCGCCTCGGTGCGCGCCAGCCGCCAGCCGGGCGTGCAGAGCTTCTACTTCCTGGCCGACTACCACGCGCTCATCAAGTGCCAGGAGCCGGCGCGCGTGCAGCGCTCCACGCTGGAGATCGCCGCCAGCTGGCTGGCCGCCGGGCTGGACCCGGAGCACGTCACCTTCTACCGCCAGTCCGACATCCCCGAGATTCCCGAACTGACCTGGCTGCTGACTTGCGTGACCGGCAAGGGCCTGCTCAACCGCGCGCACGCCTACAAGGCCATGCTGGACAAGAACGCCGCTGCGGGCGTCGATCCGGACAACGACGTGACCGCGGGCCTGTTCATGTACCCGGTGCTGATGGGCGCCGACATCCTGATGTTCAGCGCCCACCAGGTGCCGGTGGGGCGCGACCAGATCCAGCACATCGAGATGGCGCGCGACATGGCCGCCAGCTTCAACCACCTGTACGGCGAGCACCTGGTGCCGCCCGAAGCGCTGATCGACGACAACGTGGCCCTGCTGCCCGGCCTGGACGGGCGCAAGATGAGCAAGAGCTACGACAACACCATCGCGTTGTTCGGCCCACGCGAGCAGCTGCGCAAGCAGATCATGGGCATCGTCACCGACTCGCGCGCGCCGGGCGAACCCAAGGACACCGAGGGCTCGGCGCTGTACGCCATCTACCGCGCCTTTGCCGACGACACCGAGGCGGCGGCCTTCGCGCAGGCATTCAAGGACGGCATCGCCTGGGGCGAGGCCAAGCAGCAGCTGTTCGAGCGCATCGAGCGCGAGATCGGCCCGATGCGCGCACGCTACGAACAGCTCACGGCCCACCCCGAGGAGGTCGAGGCGATCCTGCAGGCCGGCGCCCGCAAGGCGCGCGCCCTGGCCACGCCCTTCATACAGACCCTGCGCCATGCCGTCGGCCTTCGCCCGCTCGGCGCGCAGGCGAAGCCAGCGTCCCAGGGCAAGGCAGCGCGCAGCAGCCTGCCCAGCTTCAAGCAGTACCGCGAAGCCGACGGGCGCTTTTACTTCAAGCTGACCGACGCACACGGTGCCGTGCTGCTGCAAAGCCAGGGCTTTGAGTCGCCGCGTGACGCAGGCCAGGCCGTCAAGCGCCTGCAGACCGAAGGCACCGCCGCGCTGCAGGCGCTGGCGCCGCAGCTTCAACCCACGCCCGACCCGGCGGCACCAGCACTGCAGCAGGCGCTGGGCGAGTTGCTGGCCGCCGCCAGCGTGCCATGACCGGCGTCGTCTGGGCCGGTCGGGGCGCCGCCCATCCAGCCAAAAGTTTCCGTGAACTTGTTCCGAATTCGCTCGTTTGCGGCTGATTCTTAAGCATTTCAGCATAAGAAGCGCCAAATTCAGGCCAATAATCAAGAAAAACCAGTACGGGAGATTGATTTTGGCCATTTACGTGATTGACGATCATCCTTTGATGCGCGAGGCCATCGTCATGCTGCTGCGGCGCCTGCGTCCAGGCACCGAGCTGGTGGAGTTGACCCAGTTGTCGGAGCTCGAGGCCGCAGTCGCCACGCGCGGCCAACCCGAGCTGTTCTGCCTGGACCTGAAGCTGCCCGACACCCTGGGCCTGTCGGGCGTGCGCCTGGTGTCCAGTCAGTACCCGGACGTGCCCTTGGCCGTCATCTCGGCCACCCCGGCCAGCGACGTCGAGGAATGGTGCCGCGAGGCCGGTGCCGACGTCTATATCGAGAAGTCCGCCGGCGCGGCCGAGATCGTCAATGCCCTGCGCCTGATGCTGCAAGGCGACAGTGAAATGGCCGGTCTGGACGATGTCACCCGCCTGTCCAAGCGCCAGAAGCAGTTGCTGCACATGCTGGACGAAGGCCTGTCCAACCGCGACATCGCCGAGCGCCTGGGCATCAGCGAGCACACCGTCAAGGTGCACCTGTGGCGCCTGTTCCGGCGCCTGGGCGTCAAGAGCCGCACCCAGACGCTGCACTACGCTCGCGTCAACGGCCTGCTGACGACGTACTGAAAACCAGTCCGAACACGCTGCCGCGCCCCGGGCGCGAGCGCAGCGTGACCTCGCACCCCAGCCGCTGCGCGCCCTCTCGCACCACGGCCAGTCCCAGGCCCGCGCCCTCGCCCGCCGCAGTCAGGCGGACAAGGGGCTCGAACACACGCTGCTGGTCTGCCGGCACCAAGCCAGGCCCGGTGTCCCACACCTCGAACGCGATGCGCCCGGCGCGGCGGCGCACCGCCAGCAACACGCCGCCATGCGCGGTGTAGCGCACCGCATTGGCCAGCAGGTTGCCCAGCACGCGGCGCAGCCAGGCGGCGTCGCTGACGAGCGTGGCCGCGCCAATGCCTCGCACCCGCCATTGCAGGCCCTTGTGGCGCGCCAGCGGCTCATAGACCGCCGCCAATTCCGACAGCAATGTGGGCACGTCCACGACGGCGCGCACCGGCTGCGTGGCCGGCCCGCGCAGCGTGACAAGATCCTGCAGTGACCGCGCCAAGCTCTGCGCCAACGCCGTCGCACGCACCATGCGCGGCGCCAGCTCCACCGCCTGCGTCGGATCTTGCGCCAGCAACTCGGCGTAGATGGCCAGCGCATCCAGCGGCTGCCGCAGATCGTGCACCACGCCAGCCAGTGGCCGGGCGTCATCGGGCGTGCCGGGGCTGCGTGCAGTCACCGGCGTTCAAAACCCGTCGGGCACCGGAACGTCCGCGCACTGCGCACGCTGGCGCAGCGCGTGCTCCATCACCACCAGGGCCAGCAGCGCTTCGGCAATTGGCGTGGCGCGGATGCCCACGCAGGGATCGTGCCGGCCCTTGGTGATCAGCTCGACCGGCGCGCCGGTGACGTCGATCGAGGCGCGCGGCACCAGGATCGAGCTGGTCGGCTTGATGGCAATGGCGACTTCCAGGTCCTGCCCGGTGCTGATGCCGCCCAGCACGCCACCGTCGTGATTGCTGGCAAAACCGCCGCGCGGATCGGGCAGCAGCGAGTCGCCGTGCAGGCTGCCCTTGTGCGCCACGCTGGCAAAGCCGTCGCCGATCTCCACGCCCTTGACGGCGTTGAGGCCCATCAGCGCGTGGGCGATGTCGGCATCCAGCCGGTCGTAGATGGGCTCGCCCAGGCCCACGGGCATGTGCCGGGCCGTCACGCGCAGGCGCGCGCCACAGGAGTCGCCGCTCTTGCGCAGCGCGCTCATGTACTCCTCGATGGCTGAGACGTCGGCCACTGGAGCAAAGAAGGGGTTTTGATCGACGTGTTCCCAGCCCTCGAAGCCGATGGCCAACTCGCCCACCTGGGTCATGCAGCCGCGAAACGTGGTGCCGTATTTGTCATGCAGCCACTTGCGCGCCACCGCGCCGGCCGCCACCGTGGGCGCCGTCAGGCGCGCCGACGAACGCCCGCCCCCGCGCGGATCGCGCACGCCGTACTTGCGCCAGTAGGTGTAGTCGGCGTGGCCGGGGCGAAAGCGCTGGGCGATGTCGCCGTAGTCCTTGCTGCGCTGATCTTGGTTGCGGATCAGCAGGGCGATCGGCGTGCCCGTGGTGCGGCCTTCATACACGCCCGACAGGATCTCGACCTGGTCGGCCTCCTGCCGCTGGGTGACGAACTTGCTGGTGCCCGGCCGGCGCCGGTCCAGTTCGGGCTGGATGTCGGCCTCGGACAAGGCCATGCCCGGCGGGCAGCCATCGATCACGCAGCCGATGGCCGGCCCGTGCGATTCGCCGAAATTGGTGACGGCAAACAGGTTGCCAAGGGTGTTGCCGCTCATGGCGCCCGATTATTCCAGAGCGCCACACGATGGCCACGGGCCTGCCGCTGGCGTGAAGGTCAATCCCGGTCGTGATGGTGATGGTGCCGGTGCCATCTGCGGGGGCCATGACGGCCAGGCGGCCCGTAGTAGTACACCGGCGCCGGTCGATACACCACAGGCGGCGCATAGTAAGTCGGCGGCGGCACGTAGATCGGGCGCGGGCGCACGTAAACCGGCTGCGGCGCCACGTACACGGGCGGCGGCGCATAGACCGCAGGCGGCACGTTGCCCACGCCCACGGCCACGCCAGGTCCGCCCACACCCACCGACCAATACACGTCGTCGCGTGCCTGGGCAGTGCCGGCAAAACCGAGTGCCCCAATGGCCAGGGTGCCGATCATGGCCAGACCTTGCATGGTTTTCATCGCTCTCTCCATCGAATTGAAGTCTGGCTGCACCATCGGCAGCCGCGTGCTGATTAAACGCGCCAATGGGCGGCGCGGAGCACCAAGCGAACGTGAAACCCGTATCGACGCGTAACCCAAAAGGCCACGCATCCGGTCCGCCGGATGGACCCGGCACGGACCCGACACCCGGCGCGAGCCCCCTGGCAACCTAAAATCCAGGCATGTCAAACCCCAAATCCGCAGCGCCGGCACCGGCCGACGCCGCCAAGCCCAGCCACTTCATCCGTCAGGCCATCGAGCACGACTTGCAAGCGGGCACCTACGCCCAGCGTCGCTGGGGCGGCCAGCCCGGCGACGGCCCCAGCCACCAGGCCGGCGCGCCCGACCCGGCGCGCATCCGCACCCGCTTTCCGCCCGAGCCCAATGGCTACCTGCACATCGGCCACGCCAAGAGCATCTGGCTGAACTTCAGCCTGGCGCAGGACTACGGCGGCGTGTGCCACCTGCGCTTTGACGACACCAACCCGGAGAAGGAGGAGCAGGAGTACGTGGACTCCATCCGCGAGATGGTGCACTGGCTGGGCTGGAGCCACGGCTTTGCCGACAACCCGGCGCAGCCCGGCGTGGCGCAACCGCACGAATACTTTGCCAGCGACGACTTCGACTTCATGTACCGCGCGGCCGAATATTTGATCGAGGCCGGCCACGCCTATGTGGACGAGCAGACGCCCGAGCAGATGCGCGCCGGCCGCGGCGACTTCGGCACGCCAGGCACCAACAGCCCCTTCCGCGACCGCGCGCCAGCCGAAAACCTGGCACGCTTTCGTGAAATGCGCGACGGCCAGCACCCCGACGGCGCGATGGTGCTGCGCGCCAAGATCGACATGGCCAGCCCCAACATCAACCTGCGCGACCCCGCCATCTACCGCATTCGCCATGCCGCGCACCACCGCACGGGCGACACCTGGTGCATCTACCCCATGTACACCTTCGCGCACCCCATCGAGGACGCGCTGGAGCAGATCACCCACAGCATCTGCACACTGGAGTTCGAAGACCAGCGCCCCTTCTACGACTGGCTGCTCGAGCGCCTGTGCGAAGGCGGCCTGCTGACGGCCCCGCCGCCGCGCCAGTACGAGTTCGCACGCCTGAACGTCGGCCACGTCATCACCAGCAAGCGCAAGCTGCGCCAGCTGGTGGAAGAAGGCCACGTGAGCGGCTGGGACGACCCGCGCATGCCCACCCTGGCCGGCCTGCGCCGCCGCGGCTACACGCCCGAAAGCCTGCGCCTGTTTGCCGAACGCTCGGGCGTCACCAAGACCAGCAACGCCTGGACCGACTACGCCGCGCTGGACGCCGCGCTGCGCGAAACGCTGGATCCGCACGCCGCCCGTGCCATGGCGGTGCTGGAGCCCGTCAAGCTCGTCATCGAGAACTGGGCCGAGGTGTTTGGCAGCGACGACCACCTGGAGCCCTGCCACGCCCCCGTGCACCCGCACCACCCCGAGCTGGGTCAGCGCCGCTTCATGCTGGGGCGCGAGGTGTGGATCGAGCGCACCGACTACGAAGAGACGCCGCCCAAGGGCTTTTTCCGGCTCTTCCCCGGCAACAAGGTACGGCTCAAGTACGGCTACGTCATCGAATGCACCGGCGCTACCAAAAATGAAGCTGGCCGCGCAAGCGTGATCAGCGCAAAGCTCATCAAAGACACCAAATCCGGCACCCCCGGCGCCGACAGCGTCAAGGTCAAGGGCGTCATCACCTGGGTCGGCGTGGCCGATGGCTTGAGCGCCGAGGTGCGCCTGCTCGACCGCCTGTTCACCGAAGAGCAGCCCGACGCCGGCGGGCGCGATTTCCTCAGCGTGCTCAACCCCCACAGCCTGCAGACCGTGCAAGCCATCGTCGAGCCGTCACTGGCCGCCGCGCAGCCCGAAGCGCGCTTTCAGTTCGAGCGCCACGGCTTTTTCGTCGCCGATCGGCTCGATCATCAGACGGGAGGCCCGCTGGTGTTCAACCGCATCGCAGGCTTGAAGGATTCGTGGGGGCGATAGTGGTGGGATTGTTTGGCAAAGCGGTCTCAACTCCGAAATGCAACACCAGCGGTTGAGAGTCCATGAACGGTAGCCGAGCCCTGCTCGTGCAAGGCGAGCAAACTTCCTGAACGTCTGAATCATGGGGCGTCGCAAACCCAAAGAAGCAATCCTGTCCGTAGCCGCCAGCCTGATCGGCGTCGGACTGCTGCTCCTGCTGCTGCCTACGGCGCTTGGCACGCACCCGGTGGCCAATGCGTTCGGCGAAGGGCTGCGGCTCCCGGGCTGGTTTGCGTTGGGAGCGGGCGTGGTGCTGATCGCCCTGCACTGGCTGGTGCGCCAGCGCCGCAACGCGGGGCTGCCTCAGCTCGCCAGCCGAAGGTCTGCGCGCCGGGAGCAACCGGTCTTCGATCGAGCCGTCGCCCGTCCCAGCCTGAAGACCGACGACCGCGTCGAGCCCACGCTTGCGATCACCGCGCCCCACGCCAATTCACCCGCCCCTGCCACGGCCCACAAACGCCTGACCCACTGGAGCCCCGAGGTATTCGCCGCCATCGAGTGGCGACGCTTCGAGGCGGTGGTGGAACAACTGTTTGCCCAAGCGGGCTTCGAGACGCGGACGCAATCGCACGGCGCCGACGGCGGTGTGGATGTGTGGCTGCATTCGCGTCATGCGGGCGGTGCGCCGGTGGGCGTGGTGCAGTGCAAACACTGGCAGGGCAAGCCGGTGCCGGTGTCGGCCGTGCGCGAGTTCTTCGGCGTGATGGCGTCGCACGGTCTCAAGCGCGGCACCTACGCCACCACCTCGCGCTTTACCGCCGACGCGCTGGCGTTTGCGCGCGCCAACGGAATCAATGCGCAGGATGGCGACGGGCTGCTGGCGTTGATCGCCGCGCGCCCGCCCGAGCAACAGGCCGCGTTGTTGGCCACCGCGTTCGAGGGCGAATACTGGCGCCCCACCTGCCCCAGCTGCGGTGTGAAGATGATGGAGCGAACCGCGCGCGGCAAGGGTCAGCACTTCTGGGGCTGCGCCCGCTACCCGCGCTGCAAATACACCCAGCCCATGAGCCGTGCGGTGACGGCAAGCTGAGCGGCGGCAGTCCGGATTGCAATTTTTTTAATAGCTTGATGTGCTTTCCGGACAAGCGCTGCAGGCCATTTTTCATCGAGAACTCATCAACGACCTCGGCATGCTGGTCCGGTCAGCGCCCTGCCTGGCGCGCATGCCAGCGTCCTGGACGCCTACGCAGTGGCGGCCAAGGAGGTAGATTGCCCTGCATGCCAAGCAAGGTTCGACCCACGCTCGACGGGCCCCAAGCCGCGCCACGGCTGCCGGGCCTGATGATCGTGCCGCGCCCGCTGCGCCGCCATTTGCAGCGGCAGGTGGTGGCCCTGCTCAGCCGCAGCGCGCCAGCAGCCGACTACGACTCGCCCCTAGGCGACGCGGGCCTGTTCGGGCCGGACAGCGTGACCTGGAAGATTCACGCCGACTTCCCCAGCATGATGGCCGGCGGCCTGGCCGCGCTGATGCTGCAGTCGTTGCACCCGCTGGCCCTTGCCGGCGTGTGGGACCACTCGGCCTTTCGCACCGACATCCTGGGCCGGCTGCGCAACACCACCGCCTTCGTCAGCCGCACCACCTACGCCCCGCGCGCCGCTGCCGAAGCGGCCATCGAGCGCGTGCTCGAGATCCATCACGGCGTGCGCGGCGTCGCGGCCGACGGGCGCGCCTACAGTGCCGACGACCCGCACCTGCTCACCTGGGTCCACTGCGCCGAATGCTGGTGCTTTCTGCAGGCCTACCAGACCTATTGCCACGCCGGCATTGCGCTCGCGCAGCAGGACCGCTACCTGGACGAGATGGCCCGCATCGCCGAGGCGCTGGGCGCGCGCGCGGTACCCCGGTCACGCGCCGCGCTCGACGCCTTCTTCACCGCCGCCCGCTCCGAACTGGTGTTTGACGAGCGCACGCGCGAAGTGCTGCGCGTGCTGCAGACCATGCGCCTGCCGATTCCGCTGGCCGGGCTCAGCCGCAACGTCTTCATCGGCGCCGCCGCGGTGCTGCTGCCCGACTGGGCGCTCGCGCTGATGGGCCGCACGCCGCTGCAGCGCCTTCGCGACCGCACCGCCGCGCGCGCCTTGCAGCTGGTCGCCCCCAGCATCCGCGGCGCCGTGGCCGAGGGCGGGCTGGCCTGGCGCGCCTGCCGGCGGACCGGAGCGGACTACGAGACGCTGTTTCGTTGGTAGGGGAGAGTTGAAGTCCAACGCAGGCGCGCTGACGGACTACCAGGCGCCCCGGTGGTCCGGCACGCGCCGCACCAGGGGCAACGCCAGCAACAGCAACGCCGCCACCGCCAGGTAAATCCAGGCCTGCATCGCGCCGGGGTTGCCCGCCACAGCCAGCGCGGCGGTGGCCACCGAGACCGTGGCGATGGCGCCGATTTGCAAAAACAAGGTGCGCATGGCGGCCAGCGTCGAGGCGTTCTGGGGAGCCAGTTGCAGGCCGGCATTGCGGCTGGCGGGGTTGACCACGCCCACACCGACCCCGACCAGGAAGGTCGCTCCGATCAGCCAGGGGTACGGCGCCACGCCCAAGGGCGGGTGCAGCGCCGTGCCCAGCATGCCCAGCGCAATGGCCAGCACGCCCAGGTACAGGGGCCGCCGGTAGCCGGTGCGCCGCAGCCCCCAGGTGGCCAGCAGCGAGAACACGATGGCCGCCACGCCCTGCGCGATCAGCAGGCTGCCCGCAGCCAGCACATCGATGCCGTAGCGGTTGGTGGCGTAGAGCGGAACAAGCGCCATCGCGCCGACGCTCATGCCGCCGAAGATGGCGTTGACCGCATTGACCGCGCCGAAGCCCGTGCCGTAGACCAGGCGCGGGGCAATGAAAGGTTGCGCCGCGCGTCGAATGCGCACGACGAACAGCACCGCCGCCAGCACGGCCACCGTCAGCGTGGCCGCGAAGGCCGCCGCGCCGATGCCCTTCTCGCCCAGCAGGTTGATGGCCAGCATGCCCGCCAGCAGGGTCAGGCCCAGCAAGGCCATGCCGGCAAAGTCCATGCGCTCTCGGCCGCCACGCGATCTCGGCCGGTCGCGCGGGATATAGCGCAGCGCCAGCACCACGATGGCGATGCCGAACGGCACATTGACGAAGAACACCCCGCGCCAGGACCAGTAGGCCACGCACAGCCCGCCAAAGACGGGGCCGATCATGGCGCCGATCGGAAAGATGCTGCCGAACAGGCTGACGAACCGATCGCGCGCATCGCCGAAGTGGTCGACGATGAGGCCCGTGGCCGACGGCGTGAAGCCCGCGCCACCGGCCGCCTGCAGCACCCGCAGCGCAATCAGCGTTCCGATGTCGTTGGCCAGCGCGCAGCCCAGCGAGGCCAGCGTGAAGACCACCACCGAGCCGATGAACACGCGCCGGCGCCCCAGCCGCTCGCTCAGCTTGCCGGCGATGGGCAGCATCAGCGCAAAGCCGAACGAATAGCCGGTCAGCGTCCAGCCCGCCCAGTTGATCGAGGTGTCCAGCCCCTGCTGCAGCGCATGCAGCGCCGTCGCCACGATGGTCGAATCGATCGACATCATCATCAGCGCCAGCGCGATGGTGGCGAACACCGGCCCGCGGCGCACCGGAGGCTGCCCGGTGCCGGCCTCGCCCTCGGTGGCCGCCGTTTGACTTGTGGCTTGCATGGCGAACCCAAGCATAGCGGCGCACCGAAAATTGCGCAGCGTGCGCACCCGATGCGGGACGCAAAAAAACCCCGCTACCTTTTGAGTAGCGGGGCTTCCTTGCGGTATTTGGCTCCCCGACCTGGGCTCGAACCAGGGACCTACGGATTAACAGTCCGATTATGGCAATATTTGCCACTGTTGATGGTTGTCGATATACTTCATGAAAATCAACATGTTATATATTGAGACTGATAATTTATACAGCTAGTGATGTTGATTGAAATTCGCCAAAATAGGGGTTTTTTGGCTACACAGTGGCTACACGGAGACTCACGGATTACCTGCAAAAACGAATTCAACGATGGCACGCCCGAAGAAAACCGACACCCTGGATACCGCCCAAGCTATTGAATTGACTGCTGGTGCAATCCAGCGCCTGACGTGCCGCACCGACGCCAAGGCCCAGGCTTTCCTGCGCGACACCAAGGCACCCGGCCTGCGCGTGCGCGTCACGAACACCGGGCACAAGTCCTACGTGTACGAAACCAAGCTGAACCGGCAAACCATCCGCCGCACCATTGGCGACGTGCGCGCCTGGACCATCGAGCAAGCCCGCACCGAAGCGCGCCGCCTGGCCGTGCTGGTTGACGAAGGCGTCAACCCCATCGATCAAGAGCGCCAGCAGCAAGCCGAGCGCGAGGCCAAGAAGGCCGCCGCCGCCGCGCTGGCCGTCACGGTGGGCGAAGCATGGGCCGCCTACATTGCCGAGCGCCGCCCCCACTGGGGCGAGCGCCACTACCTGGACCATGTTGCCATCGCCCGCCCCGGTGGCGAGCCGGTAAAGCGTGGCACGGGCGTCATTCAACCGGGGCCGCTGGCCGCTTTCATGCCCCAGCAGCTGCGCGCCTTGATGCCCGAGGCCGTGGAAAGCTGGGCCGCCCGTGAGGCGAAGACACGCCCGACGCAAGCCCGCCTTGCCTTGCGCCTGCTGCGCGCCTTCCTGAGCTGGTGCAGCGAGCGAGCCGACTTCGCCGCCGTGGTGCCAGCGCAAAACCCGGCAAAGAGCCGCCGCGCCCGCGAGGCACTGGGCAAGGCCGGCGTCAAGTCCGACGCCCTGCTGCGTGAGCAGTTGCCCGCCTGGTTTGCCGCCGTGCGTGCCCTGCCTGCTGCCCCTGCCGCTTACTTGCAAATCCTGCTGCTGACCGGTGCGCGCCCCGGCGAACTTCTGGCCCTGCGCTGGGACGATTTGAACGTGCAGTGGCGAGGCATCACGCTGCGCGACAAGGCCGAAAGCAAGGGGGGCGAGGATGGCACCCGACAAATTCCCTTGACGCCTTATGTGCATCACCTGCTGGCCGGCCTGCCCCGGCGCAATGAATGGGTATTTGCCAGCACCACGAAGCCGGCGCCGATAGCGACGCCGCGCTGGCCGCACGTTGACGCCTGCCGCGTGGCCGGTATCGAGCATTTGACCTTGCACGGCCTGCGCCGCAGTTTTGGCAGCCTAGCCGAATGGCTGGAACTGCCCGCTGGCGTGGTGGCCCAGATTCAAGGCCACAAGCCCAGCGCCACCGCCGAAAAGCATTACCGCGTGCGCCCGCTCGATTTGCTGCGCCTGCACCACGAGAAATTCGAGGCTTGGATTTTGGAGCAGGCTGGCGTGACCTTCGACGCCGCCAAGGAGCCGGGCAGGCTGCGGGCCGTGACCCCATAACGGTACGTTTTGCGATACCATCATGCGAATCCGCATCTACACCGACAACACCGGGCGCGCGCCCTTTGTGCAATGGGTTGATGGCCTTTCCGACCGCATCGCCCGCGCCAAAATCCGCGCCCGCCTGGCACGGGTAGAGGCCGGGAACATGGGCGACTGCAAGCCGCTGCGCGATGGCGTGCAAGAGCTGCGCATCAACCACGGGCCGGGCTATCGCGTGTATCTGAGCAAACAAGGCCCGGTGCTGCTGCTGCTGCTGTGTGGCAGCGACAAGGGCAGCCAAGACGCCGAAATCCGCCGCGCCATCGGCTATCTGAACGACTGGAAAGAAAGGGGCAGACCATGAACACGCCGCGCGATGCCAGCTATGCCGCCTGGCTGGCCGAATCCCTCAAAGACCCCCAGGAAGCCGCCGCCTACATCGAGGCCGCCATCGAGCTGGAAGACCCCGCCGCGCTGCTGCTGGCGCTGCGCCACGTCGCCAAGGCCCACGGCATGGCAGAGGTTGCCCGCCGTGCCGACGTGGGCGAAAAGTCCCTGTTTCGCGCCCTGAGCGAGAACGGCAACCCGACCATTGCCACCCTGCACAAGGTCTTGCACGCCGTGGGCCTGCGCCTGAGCGTGACGCCTGAGCGCGCCCAAGCATGAAGCCACTCAAAACCTTGAAAGCCTAGCGGCTGGCAAAGCCCGCCGTGCGCGCCGCCTGCGATGCCCAAGCCGAAGAATTCACCGTGGCCCGGGATCTATGGCCCGGGATCTGACTGCAGGCAGCACCCGGTCCAGGCTGACACAAACCGATGTGGCCGAGCGCATGGGCGCCACGCAAATCACCTTGGCGACACACTCGAGACTCACGCACATGGAGGCACCTCGCAAAAAAATCCAATTGCCGCCATCGGTGGATGGCTACTACCGCTTTGGCTCGCTGCCAGGACTGATCGCCGACGCCTGTCATCGGGACGATGTGGGGCCCCCCGACCATCTGACGAGGGTTGTCATCTGGCGCGACGATGGCACGGAAGCGGGTCAGTACGTCGAGTGCTTGCCGCCAGAAGGAGCGAAGCTCAAAGACTTGACGCGCGCCGACGGGTGGACGCTGACGCCGATGCCGCCCAGAAAACCGGGAGAGCCACCGCTTCCTCACGAACACGACAGGAGCCATGTCAATCTGTTGCCAAAGCAGCGGCGCGGTCTCTGGCCCGATGGCGCATTGGTGGTCACGCAAGAATGGACGTCGCACGAGTACGACCGAGCCTGGAGTTGGAACGAGGAGCGCGACCAGTATGCCGATCGATTGACGCAGGCGGCGCAATTGCCGTCCGGCACTTTGGGGCGCCTGCAGGTCGTGGACGACAATCGCAACGAGATCAAGTGCCGGGACGGCTTGTCACTGAACGGCGGCCATGTCCACATCTCGTGGCTGAACGCATGGGGTGCGACTCTGCAACCGGTCAACGTCTTCGACAACAGCACCAGCACGACAGACAGTGAATCGGATCAGTCTGACGAAGCACAGCCCGATGACGCCATTTCGGGCATGCACCAGAGCGGTCCCGAGCCGCTAGCCACAACTGCGATCGCCTACGCGTTTGACGGCCTGCACTGGTCTGAGGAGAAGTGGAAAAAAAATCTTGGCAACAAGCCAAAATGGTTGCAGGCATGCATCGCCCTCCCAGGCCAACGAGGCGTAAGAGAAGTGCGATGGAACCCCGTGCTCATTGGAGGCGCGCTGATTCACAAGGGGCACGCCAGGCAAAACCAGGTTAGGGGCAGATTCCAAAGCAGGCCGACGCTCCAGCCTTGGCTCGAAACCTGGAAAACCTACGAAGCCGATTACCTTGATGCAGGTTCAAACACCGCCAGAACCACGGGGGTGAACCCTGGAAAAAGCGGGTGATCGGCCGCAAACCCGCATGAATGCTTGATTCCAGAACCCCGTGGTTCTTTGGCGAAACACGGGGTTGTCGCAATGGCGCTGCCCTCAGCCCGGTGGCCTCGCATGTCGCGAAGACCGAGTCGTTGAGGCAGAAAGCACATCGACGTGGCATACAAGCTGATCTGGCCGGCGACCCTGGCCTCATTGGAGCGCAAAGGCGGCAACATCCTCGAGGTGGCGGCGCAGCATCTGACCGACAACGCATCGCCGAGCGGACCGCCCACTCTGTTCCTGCCGCTCGAGGCAGTCACCAGCCCGACGGTTGATACCGCCGCTGCCGCGCACTACCTCAACCGCCGCCCGCAGACGCTCCGCGGCTGGGCCTGCGCTGAGACCTGGCCCGAGGGGTTGCGCCCCGTGCGCATCAATGGCCGCCTGGCCTGGCCGGTTGCTGGCATCAAAGCCGTGCTGGGGGTGAGCCATGAGCTTTGATCGAAACCATCTCCCGGCGCCCCTGGAGTTCTTCGGCATGGAGGGCCTGGAAATGTCCGGGCACGGCAAGTGGCGCACCGCGCCCTGCGTGTTCCACGGCGGCGGCGACTCGATGCGCATCAACACCGACACCGGCGGCTTCATCTGCATGAACTGCGGCGCCAAGGGTGGTGACGTGCTGGCCTACCGCATGGCCGCGCAGGGCGAGGACTTCATCACCGCCGCCAGGGCGCTCGGCTGTTGGATTGATGACGACAAGCCCCCGCCGCGCCGTCCGACGCCGATCTCGCCGCGCGACGCGCTCGCGCTGCTGGCCGCCGAAACAAGCCTCGTTGCCACCGCCGCCGCCAATGTCGCGCACGGCGTGGTGCTGACCCAGATTGATCTGAATCGCCTGCTGACCGCCGCGTCACGCATCGCAAACATTGGGGAGCTGTTCGCATGAATGACCGACTCGAAAACGCCGCCGCCATGCTGGACGAATACCGCATGGCCCACACGCCGCCCGCCCTGCTGGCCATCCCTGACGATCAGGCCGATGCGTGGCCTGAGCCGCGCGAGATCAAAACCGAGTTGCCCCCGGCACCTGAGTTTGACGCCCGCGTCCTGTTGCCCCAGGCGCTGGCCGAGTTCGTCCTGGACGAAGCCGACCGCATGCCCTGCGCGCCCGACTACATCGCCGCCGCGCTGATCGTGTCGCTGGGTTCGGTGATTGGCGCGCGCGCCGCCATCAAGCCCAAGCGCCGCGATGATTGGATCGTCACGCCCAATCTGTTCGGCGGCATCGTCGGTGATCCCAGCAGCAAGAAGTCGCCCGCACTGGGCACTGTGACCCGGTTTCTTGACCGCCTGGAAGCGAAGGAAGCGGAGCACCTGGAAGAAGCCAAGAAGGTCTACGCGGCCGAAATGGCGGCCTACGAAGCGCATCAAGCCGCCATCAAGGCCAGCATGAAGAAGGCCGCCGCCGGCAAGGGCGATAGCGACAAGATGGCCCTGGCCGTGAACGACTTGCAGGCCATCGAGCCGCCCGAGGAACCGCGCCAGCGCCGGTACAAAAGCAACGACAGCACCGTCGAGAAGCTGGGCGATCTGCTGACCCACAACCCGCAGGGCCTGCTGGTGTTCCGCGATGAATTGATCGGCCTGCTGGCGAGCTGGGAGAAGGAGGGCCGCGAAGGCGACCGGGCTTTCTACCTGGAGGGTTGGAACGGCACCGGCAGTTTCAATATCGACCGCATCCAGCGCGGCAGTCTGCACATCAAGAACCTGTGCTTGTCGGTGTTCGGTGGCATCCAGCCCGACCTGCTGGAGCGCTACCTGGCGAGCATGGCCACGTCCCTGGACAACGACGGCCGCATCCAGCGCTTTCAAGTGCTGGTGTACCCCGAGCAGGTTGCATGGCAGTGGCGCGACCGCTATCCCGTCAAGGGCGCGCGTGAGGCCGTGCGCGACCTGTTCGACCGGCTGGCCAGCTTTGACCCGCTGATGGATGGCGCGGCACCCGCCGATGATTTCGTCAAGCTGCCGCACTTTCACTTCGATGATGCCGCGCAGGAAATTTTCGTTAGCTGGTGCACGGAGCTGAATCAGACGCTGATCCCCAGCGAACCGAACCCGATGATGCGCCAGCACTTCGGCAAGTTCGAGAAGCTGTTTTGTGCCATCGCCCTGATCCTGCACCTGGCCGCCGGCGAGATTGGCCCCGTCAAGGCCGACAGCGCCATGCGCGCCGCCGCCTGGTGCGAGTACCTGAACCAGCACGCCCGGCGCGTGTACGGGCTGATCGAGGCCGCCAAGGTCAGCACCGCCCGCATGGTGGGCCGGCGTATCGCGGAGGGCAAGCTGGAAGACGGCTTCACCGCGCGCGACGTGGTGCGCAAGCAGTGGGCCGGCATCACCACCACCATGCACGCGGAGGCCGCCCTCGTCGCGCTGGAGGAACACGGCTGGATCGCCGGTGCCGACACCGAAAACCCGACCGGCAGACCGACCACCCGCTACTACATCAACCCGCAGACGCGGAGGGCCGCAGCATGAACTGGCTGGCCAAAGCAAAAGCGCATTTTTCAGAAATGGCCCAGGCCTCTACTGACAAAACTGACGAAAAGGGGGTTTTGTCGGTTTCGTCAGTGCCTACCGGGCGCGTTTATGAAGATTCGAATGGTGTTTCGTCGGTTTCGTCAGTGGGGGTGACGGGCATTTTCGAGAACTGCATTTCCGTGGAGGAGCTGATCGCCGCCGCCCTGCGCGCCTGCGACCACCACGGCGACAACGCCGCCGCCCAGCAGCAGATGGTCAAGGACTGCCTGAACACCCGGCCCGAACTGCGCCAGGAGTTGCTCGACTACTTTTCCACCAATTACCCGAGACCCACGCCATGAACAGCCTCAACCCGTTCGCGTGCCTTGGCGCCGCCGCTGGCCGTGCACAAATGCTGGAAAGCCATCGCTGGAGGCGGCGCACCGCGCCGGTGCGCGTGCGAACGGCTCGACGCCACGATCGACAGCCGCCTTCGTTCAGTCGACGCGCTTCGTCAATTGCCGCATCTGCGCCAGTTCGGCATTCAGCGCCCTCGAGAGCTCCCGCAGCTGCTGCCGCTGCCCGCCCTTCCAGGCGTTGCGCGCCACCGCCTGCCGGCCCTCTTCAGTCCTGGGCCCGGTCGATTGCTCCCACGGCCGCCAGCGTCGGATCAGCTCGGCCTGCCGCTGCCTGCGCTCCAGGCTCCAGCCGTTGGCCATCGTGCACCTCCAATAGTTTGTTTGGCGCGGTTTCGGATTTCTCCGCGCGCGCCCTGCCCCGGCCGTTGTTGACCTGCTGGTGGCCCTGGGCGATGTTGGCCTGCCGGATGTAGGGCATGGGGTTCTTGATCGCCGCCAAGGCCTCGACGGTGGCCCGGGACTGGGACTGGGCCTTCAGCGCCATGCGCAGCAGCCCCTCCATGCCCGGCAGCGTCTGCTGGCGCCCGGCACGCTCGGCCAGGTTTTGGAACATGCAGTCGAGCGTCAGGGCCTGGCTGGCCAGCATGCGTTCGTAGCGGTCCAGCTTGCCGGCCACCGCCTCGTCGCCGGCCTGCCTGAGCTCGACCAGCAGGTCCAGCGAGTCCAGGGTGTGGTCGGTCTCGGTGTAGCGCTTCACGGTCGAAGCGGCTCCCGAGGACTGGGTCACCAGCCGGGCCAGCTGCTGCGACGGGGTCTCGGCGCCCTTCAGGAGGTCGCGGATGGCCGGGGAGGCGGCAGCGGGCGTCGAGCTCTTGGACTTCTTGCTCGCCATCAGTCGCTTTCCTTCCAGGTCGCCACCCAGGCCTCGATCAGCTCGCCGATGGTGGTGCGCTCACGGGCAGCGCGGATCTTCAGGGCCAGGTGCAGCTCGGCGCGGATGTTGGCCGTCAGGCGCACGTCGCCCTCGGGCAGCTGGCCGGAGCGAGAGCTACTGCCCGAGGCGCGACGGGCAGGCCCAGCCGGGGGAGCGAGCTGAGTTGCTGACGTCCGCTTCATGATCGGATTATGCACTCATGTACTTACCTGTGTGCAAGAGTGTGCGCCTCACCTGCGCGGTCGGCGATCACGCGGCGATCTGCCGGGCCATCTCGTGGACAACGGTGTGCAAGATGGCTCTGAGGCAGCGCGATTCGCCCGCCATCGTGGCCGCCAATTCGGGACGCGCCTGGGCGATCCGGGCGTTCTCGGCTTCGACCTCGGCATACAGCACTTCAGCCTCGGCAACGATGCGGCTGCGCAGACTCTCCAGCAGGCGCTCGGCCGTCCCCTTGACCAGATTCAGCGCGGCACCGGCCTCCAGCAGCAGGTTCCGGCGGATGTCCGGAAGTGCCGCACGCCCAGCACCGGCCAAGCCAGCTGGGTGTGTGCAGGCCAGCCGGTTTTGTCGAAGGCCGGTGAGTCATATGTGGCGACGCTGAGCAGGTCGTAGAACGGCGCCAGCTGGACACCTTCGTGCGACACCAGAAAGCTCAAGTTTTTCAAGTGCGCATCGCTGTTGCCGACCAGCACGTTGAACACCAGCCAGCCAAACAACCGCGAGCGCGCCACCGCCGGGCTGCGGCAGGCTTTGGCCAGCGCGGCCAGGTTTTCCAGGCTGCCCTGGCTGTACTTGAAGCTGCGATCCAGCCCCAGCAGCTGGCAGGCGTCGATCGCATGGCGGCGCTGCCAGCCTTGCGCAGCTGCAACCCGGTCAAAGCGATCGATCAGGTACACGGGTGACGGCACGTAGCGCCGATGCACCTCGGGCACCTCAAGCCCAAGCCGCCCCGCCAGCCGCATCACAAACCATTCGTTGATCACGGAATGGGGGTAGTCCGTGTCCGGGTGATCGGGCTTGAGGATATGGGTGGAAGGCGTGGCGCCCGCCGGTTCAAACAGTGCGCCATCTTGCAGAACGACGGCCAGCTTGTGCTGCGCACCGGCCAGCGACATGCGCTTGATGGCGGCGTGCGTCAGCGGCGCCCTGGGCAACTGGCGGATGCGCGCCTGCAGCGCCTCGTCGGGCAAGGGGCGAAGGGGCTCGGTGGTTTGCGGTGCGGCCTCTGGCGGCAGCAAGGTCAGCGACCCGGCGGACTCCGCGCCGTACCAGGCCAGCAGGCCGAAGGCGTCGGCCGCATCCAGCCGGGCGTCCTTGGCCAGCAGCACCCGTTGATCTTCTTCTGGCAGCAGGTTGTCAAAGTACCACTGCACCGGGCGCTGACTGGCGCCGTCCAGCAAAGGCTGCGCCGACAGGGGAAGGTGCGGGCTGAGCGCAAAGCCCTTGGGGTTGGCCAGCCAGTCCGGGGTGTACTGAAAGCTCCACAGGCCCGCCACCTCCTGCAAGCGGCCAACTTCTTGCTGGTTGATCGATGCGCGCAAAGATCGGCCAGTCATGCCCCACCCTTGTGGTTGGCCGGGTCGTTCAGATAAGCCGCCACACTCTCGGGCACGTCCACCATGACACGGATGCCCAGGCCCTCCAGCACCTGAAAGAGCTTGCCCCACTGCACGGTTTCGCCGCCGCGCTCGATCTTGCCCAGGAAGTTCTCGCTCACGCCGATGCTGCCGGCGGCATCGTCCTGGCGAATCTTCTGCGCCTTGCGGCTGGCGCGCACCACCTGGCCGATCGCGGCGGCGTTGGGGATGGGTACATGCATGATTAATCCTTTCAATTGTGAGGATTTTCAATCAGGCGAGAGAGTTTGGCAATAAATCCGCTTGAATATGCAGATTTTTGTGGACGCGATACCATGCGACCAAATATCCTCGCGAACTCAAGGATTTGTGGGTCCAGCCAGCGCGGATGACACCCGGGCAGCGCCGCCGCTTTATGGGCACGCAGTGAAATCATCTCAATCGCGTGCGACACTCAACCGTGGTCATCAGCAAGGCTTGCTTGGTCGCCAGCGGTCCGGCGGCAGCGCTTCGACCGCACTCCTCCTTTGCGCCCGCAGCCGCGTCGGCACTTCCTTTGTGGCTCATGTCCGCTCTGGCAGCCAGCCTGAACCAGACTCGTCACGGCCGCTGAGATACCCGCAGGCATCGACAGCCCAGACATGCTGCCGGTGAAACTCGAGGTAGGCCTGATGCTCGGCGCGCAGGCCCGAAACCTTCAGCGGCAGCATCAAACCCAGAGCCGCGCGCCGCTCGATGGTCAACCCTGCCGAGAGTTGCACCACACCTGCCGTGTCGACGGTTATCCACCCGGCATCAAACAGCGCATCCAGGTGTGGCGCCAGCAGCAGGCCGTTGAACACGTCCAGCCGCTGCTCGTCGGTGTCGCACTGGGCCCAGGGGCGGATATGAGATGCCCGCAGCAGCGCCGGCACGTCCAGACCCGTGACGCAGCACTTCCCTTGCCAGTAGTCCAAGAGAGCGCCGCGGAACAGGCCTTGCCCAACGCGTTGGACGCCCAGGCGCTCTGCCTCGGTCGTCTTGGGCATTGCGGCCGTCTTTATCTTGAACTCGTCGGCCACCCGATTCGGCTTGGTTCGTGCGTGAGCCGCCGTTGTGCGCAGCACGGCGTAGAGCTCGCCGTATCCCTCGACCTGCATCGCCTGGCCACCCGCTTTCAGATCAAGGAGCGCGGGGTCCGATGCGCTGACCTCGAAGGCATTCTCGCCAGCCACCTGCACCAGCACTGTCTCCGGAAACCGGGCAGACCGAAGCTCCAGTCCATCCGCATGCGAAATCGCGGTCATCTCGAAGCCGCAATCGGATGCTGCTTTCTCCAGGCGCAGACGGTCTAGCGGGGTCATTGCGCCCCTCCAGACAACTTCACGTAGCCTTGTCGAATGACATCGGCAATTAGTGGCCGCCGGGCGACCAAGAAATCGTCATAGCTCAGTTTCCACCAGTTCGGCGGCAAGGCATGCCAGCCCATCATGGCCGCCAACGTCTCGGTGTCGAACCGCTCGGCGTACTTGGCCCAGTACTCGGTGGGCGGAGCATCTGAGATGGCGATGTTGTCGTCCCACTCGACCAGCGCGTAGTTCGCAACCTGGTTGATGTCACGCACGCTCTCGACGCCCAGCTTCTTCAGGTACTGCCTGGGGAATAGGTGATGCCGCTCCAGCGCCTTCTTCTGTCCCAGCGCTGGAGGGTCCAACAGGTCCGCCACCGGGCTCTGCGAGAACAGCGCCCGCGCGCCAAGAAGCGTCTGCGCCGCATAAAAACCGAACAGCGCCGGACTGCGCCCAGCCGACGTTGCCAGGTTCAGCGGCAGGGTCTTGGTCCAGTAGTCGTTCGTCAGCGTCGCAGCTTCCACGGTCGCCAGCCGGTCGAGGAACTGACCAGCGGTCTTCAGCTCACGCAGCTCTGCCAGGTCTTGCTCCATGCGCGATTCGGGCGACGAGGTAAAGCGCCCGGTCAGCAGCGACATGAACAGCCAGCGCGCGATGGCGTTGCGCAGCTTGAAGCCCTCCACGTCGTACTCGGTGCGGCCGAGCAGGTACAGCTGGTAGGCGAACACCAGCGCATTGACCGAGCTGATGGTCTTTTCGCTTCGGTAGCCGGCAGCTCGGACGACATTGAGGAAGTCCGCCCAGTAGGTCAAGTTCAGCACTCGCCCCTGGGCATCGCGCAGCTTGTCGAACTGGCTCTTGCGCTGCTCGGGGCTGACTTCGCCGCTGGCCAGGTCCTTGCCGCGCAGCAACGAATAGACGTGCTCCAGACGGGCTCGCCGGAAGGCTACGCCGACGTCGACGCGCAGCAAGTGGTCGGGGTCGGGCTGGAAAATCTGGTTGAACGGGCTGGCCTGGCCGGCGGGCGCTGGTTGGCGTGCGGCACGGCAGAACTTCTCCAGTTCGGTACGGCCATCGTCCCAAAACACCGACATCAGCGTCAGGATGAAGTCCGACTGGTTGAGCTTCTTGCCCTCGCTGTTGATGCGCACGAAGACGTCTGCCACCTGCTCTTCGGTGCACTGCTGCGACAGCTCCAGCGCGATGAACGGAAAGTTTGTCAGGCCGGCCAGCCGGCCGATGGCGTCGGCCACCTTTTCCTCTTCGGCCTCCGACACTTCGCGCGCAGCGGTCAAGCGCTTCAGGTACTCGCCGATGGTCTTGTGCGTTGGCCGGCTGAACACCTCGGAGATATCGAGAATGTACTCGGGGTCACGCTCGGTCGTCGCGTCCGGCACGGCGAAGGTGCCGGTCTGCGGTCGGAAGGCGATGCGGATGTGCTCGCGCTCGAAGTTCTCGCGCAGCACGGCCTCGCGTTTGATGACGGCATACAGCGAGGTCAGGCGCTGCTGCCCGTCCACGATGAGCAAAGACGGTGCCTTCTGCTTGTTCGCATCGCCGATGACCTTGGTCTCCACGCCCTCAGCGCCCGTCTGCCAGAACAGGAAGTAGCCGACCGGGTAGCCGCGGTACATCGAGTCGAAAAGGTCCCGGACCTTGGCGTTGGTCCAGACGAAGGGGCGCTGAATGTCGGGCAGGCCGATACGGCCGAGGCCTATGTCGTTAATGAGGGCGCCCAGCGGGTAGTGGACTTCCTTGAAGAGGGTTTCGCTCATCCTGCTTTCCTCCCTACGCTGCCCTGTCGTGCGGCCACTGAGCTTCCCGCACCCCGGTATCCGTCCTCAAGGAGCGCGAGGCCAGCTTGATACCGCTTTTCAACCTGCGAAGATTTGCGGAAGACCTCTCCATACTCGTCTCGGGGCTTGTCCTTCGGGTCACCGCGGAACGACAGCCAGTTGAAGCTCGTGGTGACCGCAAACTGGTCGTCGGAGACCAAGAGCTTTCGATGAGTGTTGCCGACGTAGATGAGGTGGAAGTTCTTGTACTTACCTTCCAGGCCTCGTAGGTCCTTCTCGGCCCGTTCGGTGATGGCAACCTTCGATTGTCCCGGCGCTCCCTTCGCTGCGCCTTCGCCTTCATCAAGGCCGTACCCGATGTGAACGGTGACGTTCGCACGCAGCAGTGCCTCAAGGGAGGCCATGAACTCCCAGTTCACCACATGGTGCCGAATCCAAGGGGAAATGATGAGCAGCCGCTTGCGGGACTTCAGAAGTGCTCGACGCAGCAGGGCCGGATGCTCATGGCATAGCACAGACTGAACGGTTTGTGGGTCATCAACTTCCACTGCGGGACTGGGTTGCCGCTCCGCCGAAGTGACGGGAACCGCTGGGGTTGAAGGCACTTGGCCCCCGTTATCGATAGGCTGAGGCTGAGGTGTGGGCACCAGCAATGTGTTTTCCGTAGTCAGTAGCTTGGCGCCGACAAGCTCGGGCCCACCAACAGCGCGGAAGCGATTTTCGTGCTCGAGAGCCGGCCCATCCTCGCGCCAGAAGGCGACGTCGACTTCGTTCCGGTTCGCCTGGCTGCGATAAAAGGCCATCACGCATCCAAGGAAGTGGAGCTCGCGTCGCTCCACCCGGCGAATGGCCAGAAGCTCCCGCTTCTCTTCGAGGCCGGTCCGTTGAAGTTGCAGAAACCGGTCGAAATCCTGCAAGGAGATGTCCTCGACCTCCGGCCGCTTTGCTTGCCCGACGGGCACTTCAACGAAGCCCATTTCCTTGAGTTCGCGCGGCTTGAAGAGCTGCTCTGGTGAAATGAATAAGAGCTGCTTCGTCAAGGCATCGAAGCAGACCCGGACCGTACGCTCTTGGGGACGTTTCGTGGACAGCTCAACGAGGGTCGTTTTTCCCTTGGCCGTGAGAGTCACCTTCGCCGCCGACTCACCAACGGCGCGCGAGTAATTCACCTGCTCGGTCGTCGTGAGTCCAGCGAGCACCGGATTCAGAACATTTGCGGACAGGCCCAAGAAGCTCACCAGTTGCTCAGGTGCTGTCAGACCGGCCTGTACCGCGCGGAGCACGCCTTCATCAATTGGTCCCAAGGGTTTCTGCTCAAGAGTGAGGACACGAAGTGTCAGCACATACACCGGCAACCCCGCCTCGCGGAACGCGGCCAGCTCGTACCCAGGTCGTGCCGTTGACGCCTGTTCAAGAATTTGTTCGAGGCTCATTGCGCTAACTCCTCAAGGGCACAGGCATCGGGATGCCGCCTGATGTAGTCAATGACCTCCTTCAACGGGTTGACTGCACCGGCGACGGTTTGGCAGTAGTAGTGGTCACCCACGATGGCCAGCAGTTCCTTGCCGCGCGAGAGAGCCACGTTGATGCGCTCCAACTCGCGCAGGAAGCCCAGCCCTTGGACCTCGGACCGAGTGACGGAGAACAGCACCATGTCTGCCTCCCTGCCTTGGAAGGCATCAACGACATTCACGTAGATGTCCGAGTAGCTGGTCCAGGCGTGCCGCTTGGTTTGGATGGCCATCTGCAGCTTTGCCCGTTGCTCGCCGTAACCTGTCAGCACCGCGACGCTGATTTGCCGCCCTTTGGCCTTGCCCTTTTGAAGGGTGAAGTCCACGCGTCCGAGCAGAGTCACGATGAACTCGACTTCGAGGTCGTTGACGTAAGACGTGCCAATCTTCCGGGATGCCTTGTTGGCCCGCTTGCTTGTCGAATACCAGGTCACGGGCTTCGGGAGGGCGCCGACGAGCTGTGCGTCCGCCTTCCTTTCGACGCTCTTCAATGCCGCGTCATAGAAGCACTCAGAGACGAGGTCACCGATGGCGGGCAGCATGCGGTGCTGAGTTGTCAGTGTCTTGTGCAGCTCTGAAGGCAACGTCTCCCTCAGGTGGTTGAACAGGGTGGCTTTCTGGTCTTCAGGGCTAAGGGAGAAGCGCTCCAGCAGCCCTTTTTCCCTGAGGTCGGGGTCTTGGAAAGGCGACAGTTGGCGGCTGTCGCCGACGAGTACCGTTCTCCTGGACCGGGACATCGGCACCAAGGCTTCGGTTGGTGTCGCAATCGAGGCCTCGTCAACGATGCACAGGTCGTAGACGATTTCGTTCCTGCCTGGGACGCTCATCACGCCCAGGCAAGTTCCAGCCACCACCTGAGACGACGCAATAACAGCGGCCTGGAACTCGCGACTGCGCCCGAAGCGCGCCTCCCAGTCGGCGTGGGCCACCATCAAAGCCTTGAGCTGGGCACCTGAACTGGTGCTGTCGGAGTAAGCCTCTGCCCATCCTCGCAGTTCAGCGGCAGAGCAATCGGCGAACTCCTTGAGCTCCTCCTTGCTCTCCACATGGTTGGAAAGCTCCTTGAAGGATTCGCGCAGGGCCTTCTCCAAGTCATCGCGCTCGCGCACCAGGCCCTGGAACTTGTCGTCAAGCTCCGAGCGTGCTTCGGCGTCGAGCTTCTTGCGATGCTCGTCGCCCATCTGCGGCTCAAGCAAGTGCAGCTCGGTGTCGACGGCTTCGAGGCGAGTCTTCAACGTGGCATGGCCCTCGAGTGCCATGGCCCGCCGGATGTCCTTGGGGTTCAGCCCTCGCTCTACCGCCCACTGCTCGATGAACGTCCGCCCGGAGGCCAACGCCTTCTTGCGAAGCTCAGGCAGCTTCGCATCCAGCAATAGCTTTCGGGTGCTGTCCGCAATGCGCTCATCTCCCTCCTGGCCGATTCGCACGGCACTCACGGTGCCGCCCGACTGTTTGACGATGCGCTCAAGGGAGTTGTCCAGCGCCACATGGGTCTGGGACGTCAGTAGCACCCGTGCGTTCGGCTGAGCCCGGAGGGTTTGTAGCACGAGCTCGGTGATGAAAGTCGTCTTGCCCGTACCAGGCGGCCCCTCAACCAACATTAGCGGAGGCCCAGCCAGTGCGGCCAGAACCGCTTCCTTCTTGTCCTCGTCAATGTTCTGCTGGATAAACTCCACCTCCACCGAAGGTGGTACTTCGACTTGCTCGGGGTTGACGATGAAGCGCCCCAGGTCCGGGTTGACAGAGCGACCGAATCGCACAGCCTCTACCGCCGTCTTCTGCTTGTCGAGTGCAACGTCGCTCTTCGTCGTGTCGGTCTCCACCCATCCCTGGGTCGGAATCAGCTCGGGGCGGGTCCGATTGCGCTCGCTCGGGCGAACAAGCAAGACGCCGCTGTCAAATGACACAACGGTTCCCTTGAACTCGCCAGTAACACCCGTGTCAATTGAGATGTCCTGCTCTGCCAGCGCTGGCCCACCCGTGGTGCCCTGGCGAAGCTTAAGACGCAGAAACTCGCCCTTGGCGTCCAGCCCGTCGTATTCAAGCCGGACTTTGCGCATCTTCTCGAGTTCGGTCTTCGCACTGAGCAGGTCCAGCCAGGTCTTGTAGAGCGCCTGCTCGCGCTGCTCCAGCTTCCTGAGCTTCTGGTCGCCCGCAAAGACCGCGAGGTGTTCAAGAAACGCATCGATGGTGGGGGCAGACTCGCTGCCCATCGCACCCGAAAGACCGAATCGAACCATTGGTTCGCAGCAAAAAAGGCGCTGCTTCTCAATCTCGGACGGAGGAAGCTCCACGGCATCCACGATGGACATGCGTTGCCCGCTCTGGTCGCGGACCGCGGTGTACCTGTACTTATTGCCAATCAGGCGAACGCTTCTGCCCTCTCTGTTCGGCTGCGGTGGCAGTTCCTCGCATCGAGCCTCCTCGAGGTCGCGCTCGACGAACTTCTCGGCCTGAGGGCCTCGTAGGGCCATGTCGTGCTCGACGATGCCCCTGACCCGCTGGGTGACCGCCAACAGGACGACCGGCTTCGCCTCGGCGGCGGCGGCAGGAGCGGCGCGCTCCAAGTCAGCCAACAGCACTATGGCGTTTATCGGCCGGGCCGCTGGAACCTCAAGACTCAGGCAGCGCCGCAATATCCTGCGGACAGCCTCATCAATTTCCAGCTTCTCCAGACTGTTGAGCAGGTCGGCATGGGAGCTGAGTTGCTCGCCACTCAGCAGCACGGTGGACAGCGCAGCGTAGGCAAACACGTCACGGCTGTAGCTGTAGCTGCCATCGTCCGGCTCTGGCGGCGCATAGGGCGCCGAAGCGAACTGAGCCAGGGTGACCCCTGGAGCCAGGAAGTTGCGAATCTTAGAAATGCCAAAGTCACACAACTTGACCTGCCCCTCATCAGTGACCAGCACGTTCGAGGGTTTGATATCTCGATGGACTGTCGAACGCGAATGGGCAAAGACCAAGCCGTCGAGAACACCCTTTCCCACCTTGGCATAGTAGTCAGCCCAACCTTCAAAGCGATGCTTCTCAGCGAACGAGCGCAGGTCGTTGTCCACCCACTCCATGGCGATGTAGTGCACTGCGTTTTCTTCGTCCCGACCAGAGGCGATGATTTGCACAATGTTCGGGTGCCGAAGGTCAGATAGGGCCTGAACCTCCCGACGAAAGGACTCTTCAATGACCTCGTCAGCACCATCACCGGTAAGGAACACTTTGAGCGCGACAGTTTTTCCAGTATCTGCATCCGTAGCCTTGTAAACAGAAGCTATCCCTCCGCTGCGTGGATTTCCGCGAGTGATATATCTTCCATCTGCAATAACAAGACGTTTTGCGTTCGCTCGCTCAGCCACAGAATCTATGGTGAGCGTCTTCTTTGCGTTTTCTCCCATCCCAATACCTCTCCTAAAATTATTTCAAGCCACCTTTTCTTCCCGACGATTTGAGACCACTAGAAATCTAAACCTTTCATTTAGAAGATACGTCAAACATTTGGTCCCACGCCGCCAGCACCAGCCGTTGCGTGCGGTACTCGCCAAACTCGCGCAGTTCGCTGTTTTTGAGCACGCGGAAGGTTTCCGAGGGGTAGTCCGCGCCCATGACGTCTGCGGGGTCGAGGATGTAGCGCAGCTCGTCGCGGGTGAGGCCGTAGAGGCGGGCGTAGTAGGCGTCGAGTTCGGCGCGCAGTTGGGCGCGGCGCTCGGGGTTCCAGGGGAAGGGGGGCAGCGGGGTGCCGTGCTGCTCGGGCGGGCGTGGGTCGGCGCTGGGCAGGGCGGCCAGCAGGTCGTCGGCCCAGGCTTGCATGTCGTGGGCGGTGTGGGTGAGTTCCAGCACGCGCGGGACGATGTAGGCTAGGTCGGCGGGGGTGTACCGGTCGGGGGGCAGAACAGGAAGTTGCTTGGCGATGAAATCTGCCAAATGCGTGCCTCCAATTTTCTGCCGACACACATAGTCCAGAGCAAGCGAATTCAGGTTGGCAACCAATGCCGCCGCCATATCAGCCGTAAACGCCGATAAGGAAATTCGGAGAGTGAAGTCACTCCCCACCCTCGGCACCACCGAAGCAATCACGGTGCGCTCGTTGGTCGCGTTGGTAATGTCCCGCCACCCCATCAACCACCTCGGGCTGCGGCGGTCCATCCAGGCGTCCAGCCAGTCCAGTGCCAGGTGGGTGGTGCCGGGCGTTTGCAGGGCTTGCAGGTGGGCCAGTTCGTCGCTGCTCAGGCCCAGGCCTTGGTGGGGGTCGTCTTGCAGCGCCCATTTCTGGAACAGTGGCAGTGCTTTTTTGCCGGTGGTGCCGTCGGCTTTGAGGGCTTCGGCCAGCAGGGGGTGGTGGCTGGCCAGCAGGCGCTCGGTGGCTTCGGTGGCGCGCAATACCGTGGTGTTGCTCCAGCGTGCAGCATCGGTTTCCAATCCTTTATTGATAGCTGCTTGCGCTTGCTGGCCGGGCGCTAGAGGCCGATTTGGCTCATATTCTGCAAACAGGCTGCCAGTATCAGGGGCCGGGCTGGGGGCCGGGTGGGTGGCGTGCAGGCGCTCGGCCTCGGTGCAAAACAGCGCACCGGCCACCCAGCTGGCCAGGGCCAGGGTGAGGGCGGTGTGGCGTTCTTGCAGCGCGGTGGCTTCGGCGCTGCCGCTGCCGTTGTGCTGGGCGGCGTCGGCGGCCTGTTGCCAGGCCAGCCAGGCGTTGGCCACGCGGCTGGGCACGCGGGCAATGCGGGCCAGCACTTCGCGCTCATCCACCCAGTAGCGCGGGCGCACGGTGAAGTGGGGGTCGGCTTTTTGCGCCGGGCTGACGTCGTTGGTGTCCAGGCCGCCCGGCTTGTCGGGGTTGTCCACGTAGGTGGCCCAGCGGTGGTCAAACTGGTGAATCATCTTTGCCTCATACATAGGCAAAAATTTGGCTCTCTGAGCCGTGGAACATGCTCCAACGACTTCAGCTTTCGCCATATCAAACACCCGTCGGATGCGAAGGCCCAATGGATTGATTTCTGGCGCTCTACAGCGGGCGTCTTTGCCCTCGCCCACCCATTCGGCCTCGCGGATAAGCACAGGCACTTGGTAGAGCTTTTTGGTCAACTCCGCATCGCGCTGGCTGCGGAACACCGGGCAGGTGCGCGTGTTGGGGTTAATCAGGCGGAATTCGTCGGGCGTGAGGGTGAAGCGCCGGCGCGGGTCGGTGGCTTGTGCCACCTGGGTGGCAAAGCAGACAAATTCGGCGGCCTCGGCAGCACCCAGCGTCATCAGGCTGAATTTGATGCGGCTGTCGATGGCGGGGAAGATGCCTTCACGGTTCTCAAAATCTAACAAGCTAGACAACCGACCGTCAAATTTCGGTCGGTATCAACAATGTGGCCAAAGTAGGCTTTGGTGGAGTCGTCGGTGGCAATACCAGTTGGAACGATAAAACCCGCGCGGCCTTGGGGGGCGGTGAGCTGGAACAGGCTTTCGGCAAACAGCGCGTAGGTATTGACATCGCCCACGCCCGTGAGCGGGTAGCGGCCACTGTCGTGCGCGTACAGGCTGGCGGCTTCGGCGCCCCGGCGGGCAGCGATGAAGTCTTCGTACAAGCGCATTTCGGCGCGGTTGGGTGGGCTGAGGCCTTCGGCGGCTTCCACATCGGGGTAGAAGGTGTGCAGCAGCAGGCCCTGGCGCAGCAGTTCGATGCGTTTGGCGCGTTCGGCCTTGTTTTTGGCGGCGGCCACCAAGGGGCTGCGGGTGGCAAAGAATTCTTCTTCTTGCAGCTTGATGCGCTCCCACGGCGGGTTGCCCAGCATGACCGCAAAACCGCCCTTGGCGGCTACCTGCGGAAAGGCGAGCCACCAATGGAACACGCTGTGGGCGCGGCACAGGTCGTGCGCGGCTTGGGTCAGCTCAGGCTTTTCCTGCTGGTGGGGGTTTGGGTGCATCAAGCCCCACAGGTAGCCCGAGAGCGGGATTTGCTTCTCCCCTTGCGGCACTTTGGGCGCCAAGAAGGCGGCTACATAGGTATCGGCCAGCTTGGCCAGCGTGCTTTGCCCAGCCTGGTGGCTGGCCTGCGCCCAGGCGCTGCGCTTAGCGGCGATGCCGTCCAGGGTGTCGTCGGCCAGTTGCTCAACGGCGCTGGCGTTTTGCGCCAGGGTGGTGGCGGCAAACAGGTCGTTGGCCACCACCTGCTTCCAGCTTTTGAGCTCGGCCTTGTTTTGCTTTTTCAGGGCGGCGGCGGTGGCTTTGTCGTCGCCACTGAGCACGGCGTAGGCTTCGTCCGGGATGCCGCGCTCCAGAATCTTGGTGTCGAGCACACCCAAGAGCGCATCGCCTACTTGCAGGTGGTGGTCGATGAAGGTCAGGGGCCGGTCGGGGGTGTAGGCCTCCAGCCACAGGGCGGTTTTGGCCAGGGCAATGGCCATGGGGTTTTTGTCAACGCCATAAATGCAGTGGCTCACCACATCGCGCAGGGCGTGGCGGTAGTCGGCAGGCGTGGGGGCACCGCCCACGGCGGCGGCGCGCAGCTTGGCCACCTCGTCGGCCAGGCGGCGGGCAGCGGCCAGCAGAAAGTGCCCGCTGCCACAGGCTGGGTCGCACACGGTTAGTTCCAGCAGTGCCTGCACCGGGTTGGCGGGGTGGGCCTGTACGGTGTGCGCAATCACCGGCTCCAGCGCGCTTTGGATAAGTTCTTGCACCAGGCTGTCGGGCGTGTAGTAGCTGCCGGTGAGCTTGCGGGCGTTGCCTTTGTTTGATGCCTCGTCCTCATCGCCCACAAAGGCCAGGCGGGCGGCGTGGGGTTGGCTCAGGTGCTGGTAGTCGGGCACCAGCTCCAGCAGGCTTTCATAGACGCTGCCCAGTTCTTCGGCACCCATGTCGCGGTAGTTGACGCGCGTCAGGCCCGTGGACTGGCGGAAGTAGCCCAGCTGGAACACGGCAGCCAGCAGGTGGTGGTTGTCTATCTGGCACTGGTGCAGCAGCGGGCATTGCGCTGGGGCAAACAGGCCGCCCAGGGCGGGCAGGCCCAGCGCGGCTTGGCCGCTGGCCAGGCCGCCAAAGGTGATGGACAGGGCTTGCCACAGGTCGCTGTGGGTGTCGTGGCTGCTGCGGCGCAGGGCGCGTTCGCGCAGCCAGGTGAGGCTGTAGCCCTGCCAGTAGCGCTCTTGCTGCTCGGGCGTGGCCTCGGGCGTGAAGATGAGCGAGCGGCCGGTGCTGGGGTCGCTGCGGTCTTCCACGGTCGCCAAAAAGATAAAGCGATAGACCAGGCTGAGCAGTTCTTCAAAAAACGCCTGTTTGGTGGCGCTGCTGTGCTCTGTATTTTGTAGCTGCTCGCGCAAGCTGGTATTGGTCTGGTGGCTTAAAAAGCCTGTACCCAGGCTGCGCAGGGCGCGCTCGACCTGAAAGCGCAGGTTCATGCGCACGGTTTCGCCGCTTTGCTGGCCGGCGTTGCGCCAGCGCTCCCAGGGGCAGTCGGTGGGTTCGGTGTAGCTGCCGTCGGGCAGGCATTTGCCAAAGCGCGAGGCGTGGGCCAGCAGCCAGAAGGCGGTGAAGTCGGCGTAGAGCTCTTCGGTGAAGAGGGCTTCGAGGTCCACCTCCACATACGCAGGCCGGGTCAGGCTGGGGTTGTCTCGCAGGATGCGCAGCTTCAGGCCGTTGCTGGTGATGGCCCACAGGGAGTCGTCCGACGCATTCAGCGCCTCTTGCGCCAGCATGTAGGGGCTGCGGCGGCGGGTGCGGCCGGTGTCGGGGTTGGTGTCGCCAAAGCGCTCGGCGGCCAGGTCCAGGGGCTGGTCAAAGCCGGCCAACACCACGGGCAGGCGGCCACCCAGGGCGGCGTGGCCGATGTTGTAGCTGTGGTGGCTGTTGCCGCTGGCGGGCAGGCTGCTGCGCGCCGCCAGGTCGGTGTAGCCCAGCACCTGGCGCAGCAGGGGCAGCAGCAGGGTTTGCAGCGTGACGCTGTGCGGGTTGGCGTCTTGCCGCTGGCGTTGCAGGGCAAAGTCTTGCCACAGGTTTTGCGCAATCTTGAAGTAGCGCGCAATTTCGTCGCGCAGCTTGAGGCCCCGGGGGATGGCGTAGTGGGCATCGGTCTGCTCGGTGGCCTCGGGGGCGGCCAGGGTGGTCAGGCGGGTGAGTTCTTCGGCGGGTATCAGGCCGCCTTCGATGCGCAGGGCGGTGTAGGCGAGTTGTTGGGTGGTTTTGCGGGCCATGGTCACACCTCCACCGCAGCGGGGACCAGTACATAGACCCCCATCACATCCACCGGCAGGCTGGCGGTGACCTGGTAGCTGCCACGGGCTTCGGCGGCTTCGCGCACGCGGCGGTGGTCGGCCAGCAGGCTGTGGGCGCGGGCTTGGGCAATGGCTTGCAGCGCGGGCTGCCAGGTGGGCAATTGGTCCAGGGCTTGCTGGAGGTGGCGGTCTCGAATCACGGGGGGCATGTTGCGGCTGGCCGGTGCGCCCAGGAGTTCGCGGGCTTGTGGCAAGGGGATTTCGGTCAAAGGCTCGGCACCAGCGGTGCTGACGGCCACGGTTTCTTCGCAGAGCATCAGGCGGGTGTGGCTGTCGCGGGTGATGCTGAGCTGGTGGCGCAGGCGCAGCAGCAGCACGGTGGTTTTGAGGGTGACATGGCCCACAAAGGCAGCGCCAGCGCGGGCCACGCCGTCAGCGTCTTCATGCTGGCTGTCCAGGGCTTGTTCGAGCAGGGTGTCGGCCAGGGCCACTACCAAGGGGTGGGTGCGCTGGATGAAGACGGCGCCTTGGGCGGCGGGTTGCTGAAAGTCAATGCGCAAGGTGCCAGCCAGGCCCTCGGCGGCCAGGCGCTCTTTCAAGGTCTGGGGCAAGGCGTCCAGCGGGGCTTTGAAGTGGTTTTTGTAGGGTTCCAGACCCGCGCCCAGCTTGGCCATGGCCCGGCTGACAAAGCGCTGCACGTCGTCTTCGTTGCCCAGGGCGGCGGCGGATTTGCGCCATTCGGGCAGCACGTCGTCGGGCTTCAAGCGGCGCTGGGCAAAGATGGAGCGGTTTTTGGCGGCCTTGTCGCGGGCGCTTTGCCAGGCGGTGTCAATCTGCCGGGCGGGTTCGCCAAAGTCGAAGCCCATTTGGGCCTTTTGCCCCATGGCATTGTGTTTGCGCAGCAGCACGGCGTTGAGCAGGGCCTGGGTGAGCTTGCCTTCATCGTCGGGCATGGGCACCAGCACGCCGAGCTCTTTGCGGATGCTTTCGGCCTTGCGCAAAATCACCTGCAGCACGGCACCGTCCACGGGGTTGTCCTCGCCGTAGAGCATGGTGCTGCGCACTTCTTTGGCTTGCTGGCCAAAGCGGTCCACGCGGCCTTCGCGCTGCTCGTGGCGGGTGGGGTTCCAGCTCAGGTCGTAATGGACCACGGCGGTGAACAGGTTTTGCAGGTTGATGCCTTCGGACAGGCAGTCGGTGGCGACGAGGATGCGTTGCTCGGTGTCCGCCAGCTCGGCCACGGCGGCTTCGCGCTCGCCAGGGGTGAGTTCGCCGGTCACGGCTTTGATGGTGGCTTTCTTGAACTTGCCGCGCAGGGATTCGGCCAGGTAGTGGGCGGTGGCGATGTAGCGGCAGAACACCACGGGTTGAAAGCCTTCTGCCACCAGGGCTTGCAGGTGGCTGGTCAGCTTGACCAGCTTGGGGTCGTTGGCGGCGCCGGCGAGGTTTTCAGCGGCAGCGATGAGCTGTTGCAGGTGCGCGGTGTCTTCGGTCTGGGCTGCGGGCTCGATGTCGTCGGTGGACAGGGCATCGTCGAGGCCATCCATGACGCGCTCGCTGGCCTGGGCTTCGAGCTCTTCGAGCGAGAGTTCCGCGCCTTCTTCCTCCTCACCCTGTCCGCCTTTGAGGCGGGTGCGCAAGGCGTTCACGGCAGCGGCGGGCGACGAGGAAATGCAGCGCAGCAAGGCCAGCGCGGCCCACCAATTCATGCGCTGCTCGCGCTGGCCCTTGCCTTCGGAGCGCTCGACCAGCTCGCGGGCGTAGTCCAGCACGTCGTTGAACAGCTGGCCCCAGGCGCCGGTCAGCTTGTAGGTGATTTCCGCCGTCTTGCGGTCGGGGAACATGCTGGTGTCTTGCCACTCGGCAATGTCGGGGCGGCGACGCTGGACAAAGTGGCGCGACAGGTCTTCACGCAGGTCGGTACGGGCGCCGGCGGGCAGGTCTTTGAGCTGGGTGAAGTCTTTGCGCAGCAGGCCCAGCAGGTTGAAGAAGGCGTCTTCATCGCCGCTGTGGGGCGTGGCGGTGAGCAGCACCATGTGGCGCTGGGCGTTGTCTGCCAGGCCCTTCAGGAGCTGGAAGCGTTGCTGGCGGCCCTGGCCGCCCTGGGTGCAGGTGTGGGCTTCGTCCACGATGACGAATTCGGGGCAAAAGCGCTGGAAGGCTTCGCGCCGGCGCTCAGACTTGATGTAGTCCAGACTGACGACGGTGAAGGGGTGGGCGTCAAACACCGAGGTGCCGGGCGGCAGGTCGCGTTCCAGGCGCGTGGCGCTGGCGCTGCGTACCACCACGGCCTGGATGTGAAAGCGCTCTTGCAGTTCACGCTGCCACTGCTCGCACAGGTGCGGCGGGCAGAGCACGGCCATGCGGTGGATTTCGCCCCGGTCGAGCAGCTCGCGGGCAATCAATGCGCCTTCGATGGTTTTGCCGATACCTACGTCATCGGCAATCAGCAGCCGAACGGTGGGCTGCTTCATGGCCATGAGCAGCGGCACCAGCTGGTAGGCACGGGGCTCGACGGCAATGTTGCCAAAGCTGCGGAATGGGCCGGCGCCGCTGCGCAGCTTGAGCTGCAAGGCGTCCATTAGCAGTTGGCTGGCAGAGTGGTTGCGCGCCTGTGCCACCACGGGCCAGGGGAAGGTGGCTGGGCCGACGGGCTGAAGCTCCAGCGGCAGGTAGATGAGCGATTCGTCTTTTTCGCTGCCGCCCAGGGGGCGCAGCCGCAGCGTTTGCCGGCTTGATTCGGGCAGGACGATCCACTCGCGGCCGCGGGCCGAAACAATGCTTCCCGGAAGGAACTCCGGCATAGGTGCGTTCATGGTGCTTAGGCTTTGCCGGGACCGAACAGGTCGGCGTTGTTCTTGAAGATGGCGCTCCAGCCCCCGGTGTTCTTCGGGAAGCGAACCACGAGGTAGCCGAGTTCGTCGAGCCTGCGGTCGATGGCTGCATCCTGCGCCTGCTGGGTGTCGGTCTCGTGGTGCGGGCCATCGACGAAGACGACCAGGTTCAGGTCATCGTAGAAAAAGTCCGCGCAGGCACTTGCACCCGGGATGGTGTGCTGTCCACGGTCGGGCTTGCGCAAGCCGTGCTCGCAGACGTGGTCGAGCCAGGCCTGCTCCAGGGTGCTGCCCGCGGTGCGCGCCAACTGGGCGTCGTGCTCCTCCGGCCCGCGCCCCTGCGTGCCCTGGTTGGTTCGGGCCTCGGTCAGCCGGCACAGCATGTCCAGCAACAAGCCACCGGCGGCCTTGTCCTTGCGGTCAACGAGTGTGTGGTCGGGCTGGTTGTAGTACGAGAGCAGGCAGCGATAGCAACCGGCCTCGCAGAACGGCTCGCCCTTGTGGTCCAGTTCCTCGGCCAGGTTGTCGCGCTTCCAGGTCTGGCCGGCCGGCGGGGCCTTGAAGTGCATGACTTCGAGGGCCTTGGCGGCAACGGCGGCGAGTGCCTCGGGCTCGGTGGCCAGGCGCGTCAACACTCCGGCGCCGCCCTCAGCGGCTTCGAACAGCAGGATGGATTGGCGGCTGTCGCGCGTGGGCAGCGGCTCGGCCATCAGCTCGCTCTCTTCGAGCTGATACACCGCTTCGATACCGCGTTTGAGCGCGTATTGCAACGTCGTCAGCGTCCCTGCTTCAAGCACGCCGAGCCGGTGGTGCGGCCGTACGATGAGAATGTTTCGGCGGTCCTCGACATAGGGGACGATGCGCTGCGGCGGTGTCTTGTCGGGCGGGGCTTCTTCAGCTTCAGACTCCCCACTGCCATCGTCCACGCCGCCGACCCAGTGGCCGGTGACCGGGTTCATCATGAAACCCTGGATGGCCTTCTCTTTGCGGCGGCGCCAACCGAAGTTCATGCGCCAGACGGTGGCCGCAGGGCCGTATTGCATCTCCAGCAGAGGGCCTTCGGCGTCTTCGACGACGGTGGTCACCATTTGCAGCTTTCCCTCGGCCTCGGAAAACTGCAGGGTGGTCTGCACTTCGTAGCCTTGGCGAACCCGCTCCTCTTCGTTCGCGGTGATGCGTTCGGCGCGCTTGGTGGAGACGTTTTCGATGCGGTAGAGATTCTTGATCTCCCGGGCTTCGGCCAGCGACGCACCGCAGGAGACGCAGCGGTCGGCATCCCTCTGGGAGCGGAAATGCCCGTATCCGCACGATGGGCAGAGCCTGGCCACTTCAGTGGACAGGCGAGCACCTTCACTGACCTGGTCTTGGCCTGTGATGGTGAGCAGAGCCTTCGTCACCCGGTATTGGCTGCCCTCGTGATAAATCAGGCTGTAGGGGCCGAACTCGCTGAGCGCCAGGAAGCGAGGCCGCGACAGGAAGCTCTCGCGGCCGATGGAACCCCGACGCGCCGGCAGGTACGCCAGCAGGGGCAGGCGGGGGAAGTTGTAGCCTGGCAGGAAGCCTTGCGAGGCCAGATAGCGGTAGGTGTAGAAGTCCGAGTTGAAGGCGCTGTCGCCGGCCAACAGCAGGTCGCGTTGTTTGCGCGCCTCGTTGTGGCGCTGCTGGGCTTCGCGGCGCTCGCGTTCGCTGGCCGCCGGGTTGTTCTCAATCTTGAAGTTGAGCTCGATGGCCTGGGCTGTCGCACGGTAGAGGTCGCGCCAGCGTTGCAGGGCGCCGTCGAGCTCCTTGTAGGCGCGCTGGAACACCGACTCCGCCCAGTGGTCCGTGTACCAGGGCGCACTGCGGGGTGTGAGTTCATTGGCCAGCATCGAGAGCACGCGCTGCCCACGCTCGTGGGCTCGTCGCTTGGCCTCGGCCTTGTCGAGGTCGCTGGCCATGTCCTCGGTGATGGGCAGCGCCTGCGGCTCGTTCATGTCCAGCAGGTCGCGGACGCTGTTGCCCAGGCGCTTGCCGGTCTCCGCGAGCCAGATGGCGTGCATGTGGCTCTTGACCAGTTCCAGGTTGGCCAGGTCCAGCGTCGGCGCGTTCACCTGGCCATGCACCATGCGCACCGGGTCGCGGAAGTAGTACTGGTCGTGTGGTGACTGGCTGGCGCAGTAGGTGATGACGAGCGCCGGCTGGCCTGCCCGGCCGGCGCGACCACTGCGCTGCGCGTAGTTCGCCGGGGTGGGGGGCACATTGCGCATGTAGACCGTGTTCAGCGACGAAATGTCGACGCCCAGCTCCATGGTCGGCGAGCAGAACAGCACGGGTAGCCACTCCAGCTCGGTGCCGTTTCTCTTGCGCCACTCGTCGCGGTCTTTCTCGGTGAAGCGAAAGCGCGCTTCGCGCTCCAGGCGGTCGTCCTGCTCGACCTGGGCCGTGTGCTCCCGGGCCTCGAAGTCGAACAGCTGGTGCACCGGGTTGTCCAGCAGGCCGGCGATGTTGCGGTACAGCCCGCGAAAGAACGCGTTGTCGTCGGCCTGGCGCTGGCTTTGGCCATCGCCGAGCTCCCACAGGAGCGCCGTACCGTTGAGCTGCCAGCCGATCAGGCCAACATCGGTCTCTTCCCTGCGCACGAGACCATAGGGCTCGGCGGCTTTGAGCAGCGCGCCGACGACGTCCGACCAGGTCTGGTCGTTGATGAACTTGGAGTACGGATTGCCGCCGCCCCAGGTGCTGCCTTTGCGGAGCTCGCGGCCCAGGCGGGAGCGGCTGGAGCCGATGACCAGGAAGTCTTCAATCCTCACTCGGCGGCCGCGGCGGTCGGTTTCCTCTTTGGGGCGGGAGGTGACGAACCAGCGCGAGGGAAGCGGCCGCTCGTCCTCGGTAAAACCCCAGGGCTCACGCAGGTTGGCGTAGCTTTGGGTGCGCAGCTGGTCGAGCTCGGTGCGGTCGAGGTAGCGCGTGGCGATGCACAGGCCCTGGCGCATGAAGTTGAACAGTTCGCGCAGAACCGTCGCCCGCTCTTCGGGCCTGGCAACCTGCAGGACTTGCGGGGCATCCGCCCATGCGGCGGCATCGGCAGCGAGATCGTTCAGGTCCTGGTAATTGATGCGCACCAGGCCCAGCTGCTCGAGGTTGGGGTTGTTGAAACGCCATCCGCGGCGCAGGTCGAAGTAGGTGCGGTAGCCCAGAATGCCGCGCATGGCTTCCTGAACCTGACGGCGCGTGTTGCCCTTGAGCTCGGGCTGCTGCATGTACTCCGCGCGCACGGCGGGGTCGTCGCGGTGAAAGCCCAGCGCCTCGAAGACGGCGTTGGCCACTTCGCGCTCCGTCAGTGCATGGCCTCCGGCCTTCTGCGTGGCGGACAGCAGCGCCGCGCGCGTGAGCAGCACTTGCAGGAAGTCGTTGAAGTGCCCTGCCTGCAGCGCTGCGTCCTGTCGGTTGTCGGAGAAACCGAGCACCTTCTTGGCCTCGGCGGACAGCTGCTGGTCTTGCTCGTAGAGGTAGCGCAGGGCTGACAGGGTCAGCATGGTGGTGGCCGAGCTGCGGCCTTCGCCTGAAAGGGAGGTCAGGCGCAGGGAGTCTTTGCCCGCCGAGCTGTGCGACACCCCGCAGGCGAGGCAGAAGCGGAAGGAGCCGGGGATGAACCAAGCCTGCAGCCCTTGGTCGGTGGTAACCACGCCATCGGGTCGTACCTTGACCGGTTGTGGCACAAACTTGCGCTGGCCGGACTTGACCCGCCATTCGCCATCAGCGCGTTCCTCGAGCCAGGACTCGGGGTAGCGCTCGAGATTGTCGGGCTCCCACAAGCCGCGCCCGTCAGGCATGAGGAAGCCGAACTTGACCTGCTCATCGTCGTGCTGCCGCTCCTCGATGTTGCGCACGTCGAAAGCACGCCCCTCGGGTCTATCGGTGTCCCAGACCGGGAGGTACTCCTGGCCGCAGTCGCGGCAAAAGTGCGCGTGGTAGTAGCGGCGCTGCCTCTGGTCGTCGCCTGAGACGAATTGCTGACCGTCGAGCGTGATGGCACGCTGCCCAGGCGCTTCCAGCGTTGTGTAGACCTTGCCCCCGCCGGCGATGAACTGGTGCAGCTTGAAAGCGAACAGGCTCTTGCCCGCACCATCGGTGACCGCGTACGCGCGCAGCATGAACTGCTGCAGGTAGGCCAGGCACGCCTCGAACGGCTCTCCGGAGTCGGCGCTCAGTGCTTTGGCTGCGTCGGCCAGGGTGCGCGGCTTGGCGCGGCGCGGCTTGTCGTCTTCGTAGGTCAGGCCCAGCATGAGCTCCACCCAAACCGACATGGGGTGGGCGGCCATGGCGTCGTGGCCGAGGTCCGTCGGAACGCCTGCGCGAATGGCGGCGCCGAGGCGCGGGCGGACGCTGTCGAGCGTCTCGTGCTCGGGTGTTGTGCGCCGCAGCGTCTCGGTGATGATGTTGCGGTCGGCGATGGCGGTGCCGAAGAGTCGCCGGGCGACCTTGGCCACGACGGCGTTGCGCTCCATCTGCGTGCCCTCGGACGCCATGGTGGCGGAGGTGCCGATGCAGATGAGCTTGTCCGACAGCGCCTCGCGGACGCGGCGCACCAGCAGGGCAACGTCGGCGCCTTGGCGACCCCGGTAGGTGTGCAGCTCGTCCAGGACCAAGAAGCGCAGCCCCTTGGCGTTGCGCATGACGGCCTTGTCAATGTCGTTCTGCCGGGTCATCAGCAGCTCGAGCATCATGAAGTTCGTCAGCAGAATGTCCGGCGGGGTCGCAGCCATGGCCTGCCGCTCCTCGTCGCTCTCTTGGCCCGTGTACCGGCCGAAGCTCACGGCCCGGGTGGCCGGGTCCGAGCCCAGGAATTTCTTGAGCTCCTCCAACTGGGAGTTCGCTAGCGCGTTCATCGGGTAGATGACGATGGCGCGCGTGCGCGGGGTGGGGTCGGCCTGCTTGGCTTTCAGGCAGGCGTCGACCACCGGGATGAAGTAGCTCAACGACTTGCCCGAGCCGGTGCCCGTGGTCAGCACATAGCTCTCGCCGGCGAGCGCGAGGCTGATGGCTTCGGCCTGGTGCTGGTGCAGGGGCAACGTGACGCCGGCGGAGCTGGCGGACTTGCCCAGCCGAAAAATAGCCGAGCACTCGGAGCTGAGCTGGCCGCCCGCGACCCATTCGTCGACCGTGCCGCCGGAGCGGTATGTCGGGTTGATTTGGATGAGCGGCTCTGGCCAGTAACGCTGGCTGGCGTATTCGCGGTCGACGAACTCGCGAATGTCGTCGGAGCGCTGGAGGGTGAAGCTGCGGCTGAACTCGGCGTACTCGCCGACCAGGTGCTCGCGAAACTGGAAGACGTCCACCGGCTCCCCCTAGATCGCACGGCTCTTGGCCGTGTCACGCGCACCGGATTCGGTCTTGACGCCGTGCTTCGTGCAGTAGTCGCGGACCAGGACCTCGATGAGGTTGCTGATGGTTCGGTATTCCCGCTCCGCCGCCAAGCGGACGAGTTCCTTGAACTCGGGCGAAACCCTCAAATTGAGCGTATCGGTTCTGCGTTTCATCTGGACATCTCCAATGCCCACAATGTAACGCGATTGCAACTCGATGTTGCAAAAATCGGGTGCATGGATCCCCATTCGCGATCGAGCCGCTGTCGACTGCGGCATGTACGTGGGCAGCCCGCCGCCGCCCTCGGCGCGCGCGGGGGCCGACGACTATCAGAAACACCCCAGCCTGATCAGCGGGCGCCGCGTTTGGCTGGACGGGCACAGCGAGCCGGTCACGGCGGCCGCCCCCAAGAAGAGGCGCGCGTGAAGGCCTCACCAGAAGTACTTGTGCGGCTTCCTGCCGTGCGGCGGCTGGTCCATGCTGTCCAGCTCGGCCCGGGGCGTGCGGGCCGCCTCGTGCTCCCAGGTGCGGGCGCCCCGGCGCTGCGGGCGCGTCATGGACAGGCTGATCCACCAGCCAGGAGTTGCCTGCAGCCAGCGCCAGGCTTCGCCGAACTTGCGCTGCTTGGCTTTGTATCCGTGGTGTCTCGTGCGGCTCATGATGGTCGCCTGGCATGCGCCAGCGCGGATCGCGGTCGATCTTCTTGTGCGTGCCCAGGCGCTTCAGCTCGGCAACGGTGCCGCTCAACTCGAAGGTGATTTGCCAGGCGTGGTTGGCAAAGACGTCGATCTTCCAGATGCTTGGCTTGGGCATGCCGACCAACGCATGCAGGCGCAGGGACCTGGCCTGCGGGTTGGCCTGCAGCAGGCGCAGCGCCTCAAGCACGGCTTGCCGCACATCGGGCGGCGCGGATTGCAGATCAGCGGCAAAGCGCTTGCTGTAGGCGAATGCGCTGATGCGGATGCCGCGCGTCACGGGCCGCTCAGGATGGCGGCAAACAGGGCGTCCGCGCTGGCGTGGGTGTCGCCCGTGGACGGCTCCAGCACCGCGTCGCGCGTGACAATCCACTCACGCAAGGCCTCCACGGTGTCGTGCACATCCCGTACGGCGCCGAGGTATTCGTCATACGCATCATCAACGCCGTCGTCGGGGTGGAGAGCGGGGTCTGCGCCGGCGCTCTGGTGGCGCTTTTGCGCGTCACGGTGAATGCGGGCGCAGGCATCCGACGCCTTGACCAGGGCGGCTTGGGTGCGCCCATCCACGTCAATGGGGCCGGCGGCGCCCATCAGGCGCTGGTGGATTTCTCGAAAGCCGTCGTCGATGGCGCGCAGCAGCTTGGTGTCGGCATACAAACCATCGAGCGTGTTCTCGATGGCGGCCAGCAACTCCAGGTTGCGCGCGGCCAGCGCCTGCGCGCCGATGGGCGTCAGGACAGCTTGGCGAGCGTTGGCACTGGCATGCATGCGGTGATGGACACTACCACGCGGCGTCCGTCAGCGCAGCAGGATCAACTGCGGCACGCCATCGGCGCCGCTCCACACGATGGCGTTCTGCGCGCCCACTGTGCACCCGGGTGTCACGCCGCCTCCAGCGCCAGGCCGTACACCAAAAAGCTGGGCTCGCCCGGCCAATCGCCCGATGGATGTTGGCCGACGCCCAGCTCGACTGCCAAGCCGCGCTGGGCCAGCTCGCGCGCCAAATTGGCCTGACACCCAGCGTTGACCCAACCGCTCGCTCGCCCAGCGGATTGCAGGCCGTGATGAAGGCGCTGCAACCGACGCCGCGCAGCCGGTGCCGGGCCAGCAACTTGGCGCTGGGCTCGCCGATGCGCAGCACGAGGGGCTGCGGCGCCAGGACGCGGTACTCAGTCTCAGGGTAGGCGCGGAGGGTGACGAGGTTGACTTACGACGAGGGGCAGCCCGCAGACTCAGAAGACATAGGCCGCCACAACAATGAAAAATGCAACTCCAGCCAGCACCAGCCAGAACCGATTCAACTCCGACTCGGCCCGGGGTGGTGTGGCATGTTGCCGATATGCCCCTCGATTCGACACCAGCTCTGGCGCGCCCCTGCGCCGTATGGTGAGACCGGATGGTATCAAGCCCTCATCAGGCGGCGATGACGCTGCAACCACATCCGCGAGCAATGGGCGAGTCTGCTCATACTGCGACGGAATTGGGATTGGCGACTTGGTGAAAAGACGAGCAGAGCTGTAAGTTGACGTCGCCATCGGTGCACCTCCCCCGGCTGACAGCCTGAACCGGTGCGGGTTCGAAACAAGGACCGGCCGGCGGCCAAGCCTACCCGAGGGTGTGCAGAATTTTGTGTAAACGGACAATCCACCGCCGGCGCAAGCCGGGCTGTCCGTAAACACAATGAACACCAAGAAACACGACGTACCCGAAGAACTGCTGTCTGGCCTGCTGGCCAACTACAAGAAGCCTGAAGACCTCATCGGCGAGAACGGTCTGCTCAAGCAACTGACCAAGCTGCTGGTCGAGCGAGCCCTGGACGCTGAGCTGACTGAGCACCTGGGCCATGAACGCAACGAGGCGGTGGCCAACCCCGCTGGCAACACCCGCAACGGCAAGAGCAAGAAGACCCTCAAGGGCGAGTTCGGCGAATTGCCCATCGAAGTGCCACGCGACCGCCATGGCAGCTTCGAGCCTCAGCTCATCCCCAAGCACCAGACCCGCTGGGCCGGCTTCGACGACAAAATCATCTCGCTGTACGCCCGTGGCATGACGGTGCGCGAGATACAGGCCCACCTCGAAGAGATGTACGGCACCGAGGTCTCACCCAGCCTGATTTCCTCGGTGACAGATGCCGTGGCCGACGAGGTCAAGGCCTGGCAGGCCCGACCGCTGGAGCCGATTTATCCCATCGTCTATCTGGACTGCATCCACGTGAAGGTGCGCGAGGGCGCGGTGCGGGTCAAGGCGGTGTACCTGGCCATCGGCATCACCATGACGGGCGACAAGGAGGTGCTGGGCCTGTGGCTGGCCCAGACCGAGGGCGCCAAGTTCTGGCTGCAGGTGGTCACCGAGTTGCGCAACCGGGGCGTGCAGGACATCTTCATCGCCTGCGTCGATGGGCTCAAGGGCTTTCCTGACGCCATCGAGGCCGTCTTCCCCCAGGCGGTTGTGCAACTGTGCATCGTTCACATGGTGCGCCACAGCCTGAACTACGTCTCATGGAAGCGCCGCAAAGAGGTGGCGGCCGACCTGCGCCGCATCTACACGGCCACCACCGCCGAAGAGGCCGAGCTGATGCTCGGTGAATTCGAGGCCCGCTGGGATGCCGAGTACCTGCCCATCGGCCAGTCCTGGCGCAGGAACTGGAGTCGCTTGACCCCGTTCTTTGACTACCCGCCGGAAATCCGCAAGGTCATCTACACCACCAATGCCATCGAGTCGGTGAACATGAGCCTGAGGAAGCTGACCAAGAACCGGGGCTCGTTCCCCAGCGACGAGGCGCTGACCAAGCTGTTCTACCTGGCGCTGCGCAACATCAGCCAGAAGTGGACCATGCCCATCCGGGATTGGAAGGCCGCGCTGACCCGCTTTACCATTCAGTTCGGAGACCGCATCTCCGTCAATTGAAGTCCGACCCGTTTACACAAAAATTCGGACACGCCCGCCTACCCCATCACACCCACACGCGAGGTGGCGGATTCAAGGCACCCGACGCGTTTGATTCGGGCCGCAGCAGCTTGCCTTTGTGAGCCCACGACGTCGCCATCATCTTCATCTTTTTCTTGACACATCACTCACGACCGACTACATTGACGACTCGCGCTGATTTCCACATCAACTTGCAGAGCGCGCTACAAATCCTGCTAAAGCGATGCAACCCGCTTTGGCGTTGACGAGGCCCCTCGCAAGAACAGCGAGCCGTCTCCTCAAGGATCGAAGCGGGTTTTTTCGTTGGTAGGTTTGAAGCTCTTGAGGCCCTCGGGCCTCGTCGCCGGATTTGATCGACATCTTGCCGGGCGACTCACAAATGCAGGCTAAAGCGGCGGCTCTCCGGGTCATTCCGGGAGCCATTTTCGGAAACGACTTTGACTCGGAGAGGCCTTCATCGTGACCCAGCTCACCACCCAGCTCCAGCGTATGCACCGCTGACCTAGCGCCTGTTCAAGCACTGCCAGGAAGCGCCGCGACCGCGGTGATGCGCCTTGCTGCGCCCAAAGCCTCCCCAAGCGGAGCTTTGGCGCCGCAGATGCAGCACCGAAACGCGGGCGGGGACAACTCTTGCCCTCGCCCTCAGCGCGTCGCGGCGTGTTCCGGCATCCACTGCAAAGGAGCTATCTCATGTCGAACACCGCATTCGTGGAATCTCAATCCGCCGACCCCATCGAGCAGACCATCGCCCGCAAGGTGCTGCGCCTGTTGAACGACAAAACCCTGGAGCGCCAGCAGCGCATCGAGCTGGTGCGCCAGGCTCAGCGTCAGCTGCTGGGCCACCAGCGCCAACAACGCGAAGCCACCGAACTGGCGGCCCGCGTCAGCGCCACGGCGCTGCCCAAGGGCTACCGGGCAGTGAGCGTGCAGGTTCGCCGCGGCCTGGTGCAGGTGGGGGCTGCCAGCGATGGCGGCTTCGCCTGGGTCGATGCGGGCCCGGTGCCCGAGGGTCTGGCAGCCAACCTGCCGCCCCGGCCCCTGAATGCGGTGCGCCAGGTGCCCAGGCGTCCGCGCATTGATCCCATCGCCGCGCGGCGCCGGGAACTGCAGGCCCGCCAGGCCTGATGCACAGGACGGGGCGACCACCCGGTCGCCCCCTCTGCCACAGCCTTGCCCATCACCGAACACCCAATACCCAGATCCGCCGGAGTTGCCCATCATGTCCACGCTTCCATCCAACGCCACCGCCGCCGAGCGCGAGCGGCTGGCCTTCATTCTCAACCGCCCCGAGCACGGCGTGGCCCTGCGATGGCTCGAGGCCCAGGAGCAGGTCGACGCCTTCGATGGCGAGCTGCAGGCTGCTGTCGACCGTGCCTACCAGCGCGGCCTCAGCGAAGGCCTGGGCGAGGACGTGCAGGCGCGGCTGCAGGCCCTGCAGGGCGAGCTCGAGCAATGGCGTCAGCAGGCCGAGCAGCTGCGCGAAGACCTGCAGGAAACCGCCGACTGGCTGACCAGCGCATCGGCGCGCCTCATTGCCCAGCGCCGCCAGGCCGCCGCCGCCTTGCGCATCCGTGCGGCCCGCCCGCTACCGGCCACTTGCCATTGACCCTGATTCAACCGGAGAGAACCATGACGAGCTTGATCCCCTTCATGAGCGCCGGCGACGTGACCTGGAGCGCCCAGGTGCGGCGCCTGGATGCGCCCGGCAAACCGCTTCACCTGCGCCTGAGCACCCGCATGGCGGGTACGCGCAACGCCCAAGTCGAGCGCGTGCTGCTGGAGCTGACCCTGGGCGAGGCCGATTACCGCAGCCTGCTGCGTATCCTGCTGTCGGCTTTGAATGAACAAGCGGAGCAGTCCTCATGACCGCCGCCTTCATGCAGCCACTGCCCACGCCCATCCGCGACGGCCTCACCAAGCTGACGACTTCGATCCAGTTCGACCCGGTGATGCTGGCGCCACCCGAGCCCAGCCCGCACGACCCGCTCGGGCTGCCGCCGCAGCACCTGCGCGCGGTGCATTGGCCGGCGTTGATTCAGGAGTGCGTGCTCAGAATCCGGGCGGCGCTCGCTCATCCGATCCGCATCCATCGTGCCGGCGCGACCCGCCGCATCGGCGTGCTGGGCACGATCATCTACGAGCGCCAGCCCGACGGCCAGTACCGCCTGTACGAATGGCGACCGGGAGAGGTCTTGCCCGACCCCGATGGCGGCCATCAGCTGGGCTTGCCCTGGCTGCGGCGTGTGCCCGATGGCAAAGTGGTTGCCGACGGCGCACCCTACCAGGCGCTGTGGCTGACGTGCTATGCCGACGGCTTGCGCCAGGCGCTGGAGCTGCAATGGCCCGAGCATCCTCTCATCGACGACTATGTCGACTGGGTGCAGTTGCGGCTGGAGCAGGCGTTGTGGACCCAGAGCACGCAACAGCGCGTGCGGGCCCTGCTCGCCCAGGCCCTGGACCTCGACACCCGGATCGTGCGCCGCGCCCGCCGCTGGCTGCCGCACCAGGACGGCAGCCCGATCCGGCTGGCCGACTACAACCTGACGCTCTGGCGCCGCCAGCAGGGGCCGCGCCTGCGGGCCGAATCGCCGCAATGGCTACCGCTGCTGGCCCAGCTGTGGCGCCACCTGCCGACCGAGGGCGAGCCCGTGGCCAATCTCCGGGCACTGCTGCTGAGCCACGGCGTCAGCCCCGCCATGTGGCGGCTGCTGCACCGCGAGGGCACGGGCTGGATCAGACCGCTGCGCAACTACTACACCAAGGAGAGCCGCCACAATGGGCGCGCCGCGCTCGAGTTGGTGCTGAAGGCGCAGAAGTTCGGCACCCGCCAGTTGGTGCCGCTCTGGATGCTGCAGGCATTGATGAACACGCCTGGATGGCAACCCGAATCTGCCTTCGCAAGAGCCGCCAAGTACCTGAAGAATCCGGAAGATCCCATCGACGCGCCGATGGCGGCGCGCGCCCGCAGGGCAATGGGCTGCCGATAGGGTCCTGTCCGGCGACGAGCAGGCATTGCAGCAGTTGCATGATCGGTGCTACCTGCTGCTGAACTGAGCGGCGGCGCACCCACGGTACGTGACCAGTCGCGCCCTGCGACGGGTGACGCTGACCGGGCTGTGGCGCAAGGCCGAGCAGTGGCACCAGCAGGAGCTGGCCAGGTGGCCAGGCATCTAAAGCCTTGGCGCGCGCCGTTTGGCAGTGATCGAGCACGACGAGCTGGAGATAGTTGCGCTCACCAGCGCGGCGCAGATTCTGGAGGAAGCCCTGGCCATGCGCCATTGCGCGGGCAGCTACGTCGACCGGTGCGCGAGCGGCAGCTACATCCTGCTGTCGGTGCGGCGCAAGGACACCGGCAAGCGGCTGGCCACGGTGGGCCTGCAGTGGGCCGATGGCGCGCTGCAGCTGCATCAGATGACCGGCTTTGCCAATGCGCTGGTGCCGCCGCCGATCGCCGCGTTCGCCCAGCAAGCGGTAGCGTCCATGAAGATCAACCCACCGGAGCCCATGATGCCAACCAGCAGCAAGTCACGAGTGCATGTCCACCTCACCGCGATGTGGGGCAATGACGATGCCCAATCCACCATCAAAGTCAGCCGGCGGCGCTGGCAACGGATCCAGGACGGCGAGCCCTACTGCGCGACGGCGTGGTCCTGGTACGAGGGCACGCGCACGCGCACGACCTGGTCGTTCGGGGACGGCGAGCTCACCCTCTCGCAGGACGACGGATTCGAATGCTATTTGACGGTCAAGCAGTTGTACGTCCACGAGGTCACCTCCGCGCCGAGGCCGAAGAAATGACCGGGCACCCAAAATCCTCGACTGCCGTATCGATCATCGATGCGGGCACGATTCAAGCCTACCGGGAAACCGAGTACCGCGTGCTGGGCGAGCAGACCTTCACGCTGCGGGTGGGCCAGGTCAGTGCCGATCTGCTGGCAGCCCACAAGCGGCACCGGGTCGATTGCAGTGCCTTCCTGACCGCCTGCAACCCCTTCAGTCGGCGCTCGGGTGACTCTGCCAATGCGAACCGGCAGGCCGCGCTGGCTTCGGAGCTGGCGCGACGCGGCCTGGCCTTTGCTGCCGGCATCGGCAAGCACCCATCCAATGACTGGCCCGGCGAAGACAGCTTCCTGGTGTTCGGCCTCGATCTCGAGGCAGCCAGGTCACTGGGTGCGCGCTTCGAGCAGAACGCCCTGATCTGGAGTGGCGCCGACGCCGTACCGCAGCTGATCCTGCTGCGCTGAACCCTTCAGGCGTGGTCGGCCTGCCCGCAAGGGCGCAACGACCGGGGGGATTTGATCCAGCTTGCCGCCCCCGACAGCTCGTCAAAGCGGCTAAAGAGGAGTGTTCACATGTTCGTCAATGGCATTGGCTTGGCCTCGTTCCTGGAGGGCCGGTCATGAACCACCCCATCATTCAGCAGCAGGCCGAGGCGCCGCTGTCCATCCACCTGCTGCGCTATCTGCCGCAGCGACGCGAGTTCAACTGGCGCACGCTGGATCCAACTGCGGTTCGATCAGCCGACGATCTGCCGCCCTACCTGATCCTGGGCGAACTGGACGAAGCCAGCTTCAAGCGCTCGGAGAAGGGTTGGTCGGCGCGCTGGCGTGGCACCGAGCCCGACACCTGGTTCGAGTTGGCGCATGACGTCGCTCAGCAGCAGTGGGTCGCCGAGGACCGCTGGCGCGGCATCAGAGGCACCACCACCATCTACAAGACGCGCATCCCGCTGCCGGTGGTGATCGGCCAGGCCATGTACGGCCGGTTCCCCGAGAACTGGGACCGGGCAGCCAAGGCGCTGCTGGAAGAGACCTGTCAGCTGCAGGTGATCGAGCCGAAAAAAGGGGCGCCGTCGATGTGCGGCATTCCGGACGGGCCGGCGCGCACGATTGCGTTCCCGATCGCGGTAAGCGATCTGCGCGGCTTTCGCGATCACCTCAGGCAATGCCTGGAGCGTTGGCAGCTGCCCTATCCGGTAACCGCCGAAGCCCGGCTGACCTACCAGGGAGTCTGCTGGCACGAGGGTGAGGCGCCCGGTTGGGCCGACACCACCCGGCCCGAAGACGCCTTCCGGCAGTCGGTGCAGGACACTGGTCTCGTGCCGTTCGGCTACCCGCGGCGCAACGAGGAGCCCGACAAACCGGCTGCCTGGACGCACACGCGTGAGCTGTACTTCGTCTACCTGACCCTGCCCTTTGCCGGCCTGACCGACTTGCTGCATCGGCTGGCCAGCAGCCAGGGGCCGATCCGTCAAGCTGATGCTCCAGCCTTGCGCTTCGAATGGCGGCCGATGGTGTTGCCAGCGGGGCTGGACCATCTGACGGCCGACCTCACTCTGGACGACAAGCCCAGAACCGCGCTCGTGTACCTGCGCTTCCAACCGCTGGCGCAGTGGGGCAAGGCCGTGACGGTCGGCAAGCTGGTTGACGCGATGCACAGCGCCGACGATGACCTGGCGCGCGCCGAGGCCATCAGCGCGGGCATCGTGACGCATATCGAGCGCATCGTCGAGCGGATGAATAACGAGGAGCGGGCATGAACCAGAGACATCACCGCAACGTGATCGATCCACGATGAAGGTGAGCGGGGCGTTCGGCGGCCAACTGGCTGCATGGGCGATCGGGTTGAACTCGGAGCTTTCCAAAACTCTGCCCCGGTGGCTACACCATGGCTACACGACCCGGAAAAAGAAAAACCCCGCTACCTTTTGAGTAGCGGGGTTTCCTTGTGGTATTTGGCTCCCCGACCTGGGCTCGAACCAGGGACCTACGGATTAACAGTCCGGCGCTCTACCGACTGAGCTATCGGGGAACAAGCCTCAAATTATAGCTTGGAATTCTGGGCTTTCCGGATTGCTTCAATCAAATTTTGCAGCAGCGCCCGAATCCGCCGCGTCCGCCCGGTCGAACACTGCCATGCTCTCCACGTGCGCCGTGTGGGGGAACATGTTGACCACGCCGGCCGCGCTGCAGCGGTAGCCGGCCTGGTGCACCAGCAGGCCGGCGTCGCGTGCCAGGGTGGCGGGGTTGCAGCTGACATAGACGATGCGCCGCGGCGGCTGCCAGTCGGCTGCGCCCGCGGGCAGCGGCACGGCCCCCTCGGCGCCGATGCGCGCCTGGTGGATGGCGGCCAGCGCCTTGGCCAGGGCAAAGGCGCCTTCGCGCGGCGGATCGACCAGCCAGCGCTGGGCCGTGCCGTCGCGCACCAGTTGCTCGGCACTCATCTCGAACAGGTCGCGCACCACGAACTCGGCCGGCGCCAGGCGCTGTCCGCCCTGCGCGGTGTCCCGGTTGGCCTGCCAGTTTTGCCGCGCGCGCGCCACCAGGGCGGCGCTGCCCTCCACCCCCAGCACCTGGCCGGCCTGCGTGGCCAGCGGCAGGCTGAAGTTGCCCAGGCCGCAGAACCAGTCGATCACGCGCTCGTCGCGCTGCACCTGCAACAGGCGCAGCGCGCGTCCCACCAGCACGCGGTTGATGTGCGGGTTGACCTGGGTGAAGTCGGTGGGCCGAAACGGCAGGCGCACGCCAAACTCGGGCAACGCATAGGCCAGCGGCGTGGCGCCCTCGGGGTCGAGCAGGTGGGCCGTGTCCGGGCCCTTGGGCTGCAGCCACCACTGCACGCCGTGCGCAGCGGCAAAGGCGCGCAGCCGGGCCTGGTCGGCGTCGCTGAGCGGCTCCAGGTGGCGCAGCACCAGGGCCGTCACGTCGTCGCCGCAGGCCAGCTCGATCTGCGGGCAGGTGTCGCGCGCCTGCAGGCTGGCGATCAGTGCGCGCAGCGGCAGCAGCAGCGCGCTGACGGCGGGCGGCAGCACGTGGCACTCGCGCATGTCGGCCACATAGCGGCTCTTGCGCTCGTGAAAGCCGATCAGCACCTCGCCCTTCTTCACCACGTGGCGCACCGACAGGCGCGCGCGCCAGCGATAGCCCCAGGTCGGGCCCTCGATGGCGCGCAGCACCAGCTCGGGCCTGACCTTGCCCAGGTGCCACAGCTGGTCCTCCAGCGCGCGCTGCTTGATGGCCACCTGGGCGCTGGCATCCAGGTGCTGCATCTTGCAGCCACCGCAGGCGCCCGCGTGCAGGCCGAAGTGCGGGCAGCGCGGCGCCACGCGCAGGCTGCTGGCGCGGTGCACGGCCGTGAGCGTGGCGGCCTCCCAATTGTTCTTCTTGCGGTGCACCTGGGCGCTGACCCATTCGCCGGGCAGCGCGCCATCGACAAACACCACCTTGCCGTCGGCGCGGTGCGCAATGCCCTGGGCGTCCAGGTCCATCGATTCGATGTGCAGTGCGTCGGCCGGCACGTCGGGGCGGGCGGGTTGGGCTTCAGGGTTCATGGTCAAATCAGGCGGTGGCCCGCATCCAGCAAGCGCAAACAGCTATCAAATAAATAGTATCCAGGCCCATGGCCCAAATGACAACGGGCGCCCACGCGAGCGCCCGTTGCCTGCGGCCGGCCGCGGGTCAGCGCGGTGGCAGATAGCGCGCCGGATCCACCGGCTTGCCGGAGCGGCGAATCTCGAAGTGCAGCTTCACGCGGTCGGCGTCGGTGGAGCCCATCTCGGCGATCTCCTGCCCCTTCTTGACGTTCTGGTCTTCCTTGACCAGCAGCTTCTTGTTGTGGGCATAGGCCGTCAGGAAGGTGTTGTTGTGCTTGATGATGACCAGGTTGCCGTAGCCGCGCAGGCCGGCGCCGGCGTACACCACGCGGCCGTCGGCGGCGGCCACCACCGGCTCGCCTTCCTTGCCGCCAATGCCCAGGCCCTTGTTCTTGTCGTCGTCAAAGCGGGCAATCACCGGGCCCTTGGCCGGCCAGATGAACTTGATGGTGTCGGCGCCGGCCGAGGGCGGCGGCGACGGCGGGGGCGGCGGTGCGGCCGCGGCGTGCGTGGCCGATGCCGCCGGCGCTGGCGCCGAGGCGGCCGGCGCGGGCGCTGCCGCGCCGGGCGTGGTCTGGGTGGCCACGGCCACCGGCGCCTTGCGCTCTGCCGGGTGCGCCGCGCGGGCGGTCTCGGGCGGCGCGGGCGCGGGAGCCGGCGCCGCCGGCGGCACCGAGCCCACGGGCGGCACCACGCGCAGCACCTGGCCCACCTCGATGGCGTTGGGGTTGTCCAGCTTGTTCCAGCCGACGATTTCGCGCCAGGGCTGGCCCACCTCGGTGGCAATCTTCATGATGGTGTCGCCGGCGCGCACCGTGTAGTAGCCGGGCTTGCCGGCGTTCTCGGCGCCGGGCAGCGTGGCGACGTCCACCCCGGGCACGACCGCGGCCGTGCCCACGTTGCGGTCTTCGACCGGCGCGCGGTTGACCGACGTGGACGAGCACCCCGCCATCAGCGCGGCCGCCAATACCACCGCCATCCACGCCTTGCGACCTGAGCCCTGCATAACCACTGTCCTTGTTCCCTAGGAAACGCCTGATTTTAGGGGCACGAAATGCACCCCCTCGAGCACCGTCTGCCGAATGGCCTGGCGCGTCTTGTCGATCACCACCAGCGCCTGGGCGCCATTGGCCTGCACCGTGGGCGCCACGATGCGCCCTCCGTATGCCAGCTGGTCGATCCAGGCCTCGGGCACGGCCTCGCCACCCGCGGCCGACACGATACCCGCGTACGGCGCGCCGCTGGCAAAGCCCTGCATGCCGTCGCCCACGATCAGGTGCACATTGGCCACGCGCAGCGGGCGCAGGTTGGCACGCGCCTTTTCGTGCAGCTCGCGCAGGCGCTCGACGCTGTAGACCTCGCTGGCCAGCTGGGCCAGCACCAGCGCCTGATAGCCGCAGCCGGTGCCGATGTCCAGCACGCGCCCCGGCCGGCCGTCGGCGCCGCGGGCCACGCCCTGCATCAGCAGCTCGACCATGCGCGCCACCACGCTGGGCTTGGAGATGGTCTGCCCCAGCCCGATGGGCAGGGCCGTGTCCTCGTAGGCCTGGGCCACCAGCGCGTGATCGACGAACCGGTGGCGGTCCACCGCGCCCATGGCACGCAACACTTCTGGATCTCGAATGCCACCGGCCGCCAGCGCCTGCACCATGCGCGCGCGCGCCGGTATGGCGTCGCGCGCGGCGCCGGGCAGCGCGGCCGGGGCCGGCGCGCGGGCGATGGCCGCCGCCGGTGGCGCACTGGGCGCCGCCACGCGCACCGCCGGCCGCCTGGCCGCGGCCGGGCGCGGCCCCAGGTCGAGGCGCGCGGGAAAGGCCGGCCGCTCGGGGGGGCGCGCCATCAATGGTCTCCACCGGCCAGCATGTGGCCCAGGCCCTGCGCCCAGTAGGCCAGCGCCGCGTGGTCGGTCAGGTCCACCGACAGCGGCGTGACCGACAGATGGCCCTGCGCGGTGGCATGAAAGTCCGTGCCTTCGCTGGCGTCCAGCGCGCCGCCGGCGCCGCCGATCCAGTACATGGTCTCGCCGTAGGGGCTGGTCATGGTGATGGCGTTTTGCGCCGCATGCCGCCGGCCCAGGCGGCAGACCTTGGGCGGTTTCAGCTCGTCCAGCGGCCGGTTGGGAATGTTGACGTTGAGCAGCCAGGGCTGGTCGCGGGGCACCCCCTGCGCGCCGATGCGCCGCACCAGGTCGCCCGCGGCCTGCGCCGCCGCGTCGATGTGGGCCCAGCCCTTGTCCACCTGCGAGAAGGCCAGCGCCGGAATGCCGAACAGATAGCCCTCCATGGCCGCGCCCACGGTGCCTGAGTAAATGGTGTCGTCGCCCATGTTGGCACCATTGTTGATGCCCGACACCACCAGATCCGGCCGGTAGTCCAGCAGGCCGGTGAGCGCGATGTGCACGCAGTCGGCCGGCGTGCCGTTGACGTAGCGAAAACCGTTGGGCGCGCGGTGCACGTACAGCGGCGCGTGCAGCGTCAGCGCGTTGGACTTGGCGCTGTTGTTCTGCTCCGGGGCGATCACCTCGACCTCGGCAAACGCCGCCAGCGCGGCGTGCAGCGCCACGATGCCCGGCGCCTGGTAGCCGTCGTCATTGCAAAGCAGGATCTTCATGGTCGAGCGGGGATGAATGCAACGGATTGTAGGGGGCCTGCCGCGTTGGCACGGCGGGTCACGCGCGCGCCCGGCGCCGGCCGGCCGGCGCTCCTATCATCGGGCCGAGGGCGCGCCCGCCATTGGGCCCGCCGTGGATCCAAAGGAGAATCGAGCATGCACGCATGGCTTTGCGAAAACCCCGTGGGCGTGGACGCCCTGACGTGGCAGGAGCTGCCCACCCCCAGCCCGGCCAAGGGCCAGGTGCTGGTCCGCATCCAGGCCGCCAGCCTGAACTTTCCCGACCTGCTGATCGTGCAGAACAAGTACCAGATGAAGCCCGAGCTGCCCTTCGTGCCCGGCTCCGAGTACGCCGGCGTGATCGAGGCCGTGGGCGAAGGCGTGACGGACCTGAAGGTGGGCCAGGCCGTCGCCTGCCTGTCGGGCACGGGCGGCTTTGCCACCCACACGCTGGCCCCAAGCAAGCTGTGCATGCCGCTGCCGCCGGGCTTTCCGCCGGTGGACGCGGCCGCTTTCATCATGATCTACGCCACCAGCCACCACGCGCTGCTGGACCGCGGGCAACTGAAGGCCGGCGAAACCGTGCTGGTGCTGGGCGCCGCCGGCGGGGTGGGCATGTCGGCCATCCAGATCGCCAAGATCGCCGGCGCCAAGGTGATTGCCGCCGCCTCCAGTGACGAGAAGTGCGCCTTCTGCAAGCAACTGGGCGCCGACGAGACCATCAACTACAGCACGCAGGACCTGCGCGAGCGCCTGAAGGCGCTGACCGATGGCAAGGGCCCGGACGTGATCTACGACCCGGTGGGCGGCGACTTCACCGAACAGGCCTTCCGCTCCATCGCCTGGCGCGGGCGCCACCTGGTGGTGGGCTTTGCCGCCGGCGACATCCCGGCGCTCAAGATCAACCTGGCCCTCATCAAGGGCGCCAGCCTCGTCGGCGTGTTCTGGGGCGACTTTGCCCGCCGCGAGCCGGCCGCCAACGCCGCCATGATGCAGCAGCTGGCCGGCTGGTACGCCCAGGGCAAGATCAAGCCGCAGATCGACCGCCAGATGCCCATGAGCGAGCTCAAGGCGGCCTACGCGCGCATGAACAGCCGCCAGGTGCAGGGCAAGCTGGTGCTGGTCAACGACTGATGAGTCTTGCCCTCTCGCCCCTGCGGGAAGCGGGTTGGGCTGAGGAGCCAAGGCGCTGAACGGTACCTGCTGCAGCCCATGCGCTTTCACGTCACGCAGGAGCCGGTGCGCGACGGCGACCCGATCGCCGCCGACCTGGCCCTGCTGCAGCACGCCGGCCCGCCCCGCGCCCGCCTGTGGGAAGGCCCCACGTCCTTGGTCGTGCCGCGCAGCTACCGCCGGCACGCCGCGTTTGCCGGCGTGGCCGCGCAGTTTGCCGCGCGCGGCTGCCCGGTGCACGAGCGCCCTTCCGGCGGCGGCCTGGTGCCGCAGGGCCCCGGCATCCTCAACCTGAGCCTGGTCTACACCCTGCCCGGCGGCCCCGGCGCGTGGATGGAGCGCGTGTACCTGCACCTGTGTGCGCTGCTGCAAGCCCCGCTGCAAACGCTGGGCATCGCCAGCCATTGGCAGGCCGTCACCGGCTCGTGTTGCGACGGCCGCTTCAACCTGGCCTGCGGCGCGGGCGCGCAGGCGCGCAAGATCGCCGGCACCGCCCAATACTGGCGCCCGCTGCCGCGCCACCCGGCCGGCCCCGCCAGCCACGCCGTGCTGGCCCACGCCGTACTGCTGGTCGCCCCAGACCTGGCCGCCGCCCACGCCTGGGCCAACGCCTTCGAGCAGGCGCTGGTCAGCGGCCGCTTCTACGACCCGGCCAAAACCGTCAGCGTGGCCGAGCTGCTGGGGCCCCAGGCCCCGGCCGACCTGCTGCCACGGGTGCGCCAGCGGCTGGCCGAGGCCATTCAAGGCGCCGGTCCGCCCACGCACGACGAGTCCCTCGAAAATTCCTGAATTGATAGCTGCTTGCGCTTGATGGACGGGCGCCAGAGGCCGATTTGGCCTATGAATCGCAGCGATCGGCGCGACTGGCCCGCGCCCGGCCACAATCGCCCCATGCACCCCACCGCACAAGCCCCCGCCCCCGCCGCCGGCCAGCCCCGCCCGCCCCGCTACTGGCTGATGAAGTCCGAGCCGGCCGAGTGCAGCATCGACGACGCCCTGGCCGCGCCCGGCCAGACGGTGCCCTGGACGGGGGTGCGCAACTACCAGGCGCGCAACTTCATGCGCGACGCCATGCAGGTGGGCGACGGCGTGCTGTTCTACCACTCCAGCTGCCCCCAGCCCGGCATCGCCGGCATCGCCCGCGTGGCCTCGGACGTGCGCGCCGACCCGACGCAGTTCGACCCCTCATCGCCCTACTTCGATGCCAAGTCCAGCCGCGACCAGCCGCGCTGGCTGCTGCTGGACGTGCAGGCGCTGCGCAAGACGCGGCTGATCGCGCTGGACGAGCTGCGCCAGCGACCGGAACTGGCGGGGATGCGCGTGCTGCAAAGGGGCAATCGCTTGTCGATCACGCCGGTGGAGGAAGCCGAGTGGGCGGTGATTTCGACCCTGCTGCAAAGCCAGCCCTAGCTGCAATACTGTTCAGATAAAATATGAACTGGCACAATCTGGTTCCGCCAACCAAGGAAAGGGGCGAAACCCATGGCCAGGAACCTGCAAGTCGTTGCCCGAGCAGGTGGACGTTGCGCATCTGATCAGCACCGGGGTGCTGGCCAGCGTCAGTCCGCGCCCGGTGATCGACGAAGTGTTGCTGCAGACCGGACGCCAGTCAGCGCAACCGACTGCTGCCCGCACCGGCGGTCGTGTACTACGTCATGGCGCTGGCGCTGTGGCGCGAGGCGCCGCTGGAGGAGGTGCTGCGGGTGGTGTGCGAAGCTCTGCAATGGCTTGGCGGCGGCGAGGCCAAGGCGGTGCAGGCCAGCAAGTCCGCTATCTCGCAGGCGCGCAGCCGACTGGGAGCCGAAGTGATGCAGCGCCTGGCCGAACGGGTGCTGCGCCCGCTGGCAGCGCCCGGTGCGCCGGGGCTTGGTATCGAGGCTGGCGTGTGATGGCGCTGGACGGCAGTTGCATGGACGTGGCCGACGAGAGCGCCAACGCCGAGTTCTTCGGCTACCACTGCCACGCGTGGACAAGCGCCTTCCCGCAGGCGCGCCTGCTGGGCATGGTCGAATGCGGCACGCACGTCATCACGGCCGCTGCCATCGCCCGTATGCACGCAGCGAGAAGGCGATGGCGGCCGAGCGGCTGGCGGACTGGCTCGACAAGGCATGCTGCTGCTGGCCGATCAGGGCTTTTACAGCTTCAAGCTCTGGCAAAGCGCCCGCGCAGGCCAGGCGGCGCTGCTGGCGCGTGACCTCGAGCCTCAAGCTGCCGCGGCAACAGTTGCTGTCCGACGGTTCGTACTTGAGCACGATCTACGACAGCGCCGACAGCGCGCGCAAGCACGGGCAGACGGTGCGCGTCATTGAGTACGAGCTGGCCGAATCGGCCACGCCGACGCAGGACAGCTATCGCCTGCTGACCAACTTGCTCGATGCGAACCAGGCGCCGGCCGAGGTTGGCCGCGCTGTATCACGAGCGCTGGGAGATCGAGGGCGTGTTCGACGAGTTCAAGACGCACCTGCGCGCCAACAGCACCGTGCTGCGCAGCAAGACGCCCGATCTGGTGCAGCAGGAGCTGTGGGGACTGCTGCTGGCGCACTTCGCGATCCGCCAACTGATGGCCCAAGCCGCCTGGGAGCGCGGTCTCGATCCGGATCGCCTGAGTTTCACTCACGCAGTGCGCGTCATCAAACGCAAGATGCCGCAAGCTGCGGCCTTTCCCCCTGAGCGCCTGCCAGCTTGGCGCGCGGCGCTGCTCGCCGAAATCGCCCGCGGCCGGTGCGTCAGCAGCCGCGGGCACTTCAACCCGCGCGGCGTCAAGCGCAAGATGAGCAACTTCAACGTCCGGCACCGCGGCGCCAAGCTGCATCAACGCCACGAGCCGCGCCCTTGGATCCGTATATGAACAGTATTGGCCCTAGCTGGCCGCGACCTCACGCCACCGGGCAGGTGTCCAGCAGGCGCTGGCGCACGCCATCCATCTCGGGCAACTTCACGGCATCGCCCAGGCTGCCATCGTCGTTCACCCAACGCAGGCGCTGGCCATCGGGTGTGAGAAACAGAACCTTGCCATAGGCCGCCGGCCAGTGCTGCGCCTTGCGGGCGGCGTCCTTGGTGTCCTGTTTGGTCTCCAGCAAGCGCTGCAAGGGTGCGCTGCCTGCCTGGTGTTCCACGCAGACGACGAAGTCGGGGTAGAAGTAGTGCGCATGCTCGGCTCGCACCACGCGCACGGCATAGGGCTTCTTGTCGGGGTTGCGGTGCCACCAGTGCACAAAGTCTGCGCCGTCAAGCGCGCGGGCAAAGTCACGCTCCAAGCTGTTGATCTGTACCGCGCCATCGTAGCGACCCACGCTCAAGGTGGCGCCGTCGCGCAGCGCAAACTGCTGGTCGCACCACCACCGACGCTCATCCATGAACAGCACGCGCTCCACGTCCGGCGCGTCGTCGGTGCAGGGCGGCAGCACACCATAGATATTTTTGGCCGAGCGTTCCAGCGGGATGTCTTCCGGGCAAATCATGAGGTCGGGCAGGCGCTGGGCATCGACCAACCGCGCCTGGTGCGCAATGGCATGGAAAATGCTCTCGCGCAACTCCTGCGCACTGGCGCGCACCACCCAGTGCGCTGCGTCGCGCAGCAAGCGGACGCGCCCGCCCTCCTGCAAATCCGCCATGCCTGCAACGCCATCGGCGGCTGCGGCCAACGCGGCGTCCAGCGCAGGGCGCAGCCGCGCGGTCAACTCCTGCACGATGATGCGGTAGTCTTCCTCCTCGGCGTGCGGCAACTGTTGCAGTGCCGCCAAGGCCTCGCGGGCCAGCGCGCGACGGTCGGTGACGACGGCAATTTCTTGCACATAGCCTTCGCCCGTGGTCAGTTCGCGGTGCAGCTCTTTCTGCGTCATGAGGTTCAGCGCGGCCTGAATCGCCTGGGCCTGCACACCTTCACTCAAGGGCAGCTCTTGCGCCACCCGCCGGGAGATGGCCGAGAGATCGACAAACCCTGGCTTCTCCTCGGTCTTCAGGCTTTCGCCCAACGTGGGCACGAGTGCGCCGCGCTTGCGCGCAAAGACACGCAGGCGGTTTTCCGCCAGCGCCTGCAATAACTCTTGCTGGGTTTGCGGGCGGCTGTGCAGCCGTGGCCTGGTCGACGGCTCGGGCGCCAGCTCGTCCAGCGACAAGCCGCCAAACAGGTCCGGCCCCGGTTGCGCGGCAGCTGTCGGCGCCGGAGCAAACAGCCCTGTTTGCGGCGTGTCGGCCCGCGCCTCGGCAGGCGTCAGCACCGGCGTGTCCCCAGTCGCCAGCGGCAAGCCCATTTCATAGGAAAGCGGCAACGCATCGGTGGGCACGTTGGTGTAGACCACGGCCCCGGCCACGGTGTGCCGCTGCGCCAGTCTTTCCGTCTGGCCCTCCAACTGGCTTTTCACGGCGCTGGTGACCTGCACGGCGGCCTCGTAGCCGGCCTGGGCCTCGGCGTTGGCGAGATAGACAAAGGCGGTGTCGAGCTCGGGCGCGATCTCCGCCTGCCCGGCAAAGGCCGCACGCACGCTGCGATCGACGCGCATCACCCGCCCCATGAACTGCAGGGCGAAGTCGGCGTCGTTCACGCTCTTGGTGCTGGCCAGCACGAAGGCGCGCGGCGCGTCAAAGCCGGTGCCGGCGGACTGCTTGAAGATCAGCACCTGCTTGCGCGTGTCGTTGGCAATGGCCGCCATCAGGATCGGATCGGGCTCGTCGGCGCTGTGCTGGCCAATCGCCTCGGGCGCCACGCCGCAGTGCTGCAGCAGCTCGCGCGCGGCCTCCTCCACCGTGCCGGTGCCGTTGGCCACCTGCACCAGCAGCAGCGGCGTGCAGGCAATGCCGCGCAGATGCAGCAGCCGCGCAATCGCCTGGTTGCGCGCCCAGGCCTGGCGCAGCACGGTGCGGCGCACATCGGTCACGCTGCCCATGCTGCCGCCCAGGCTGTAGACCACGGCCTCGATGTATTTCTTGTTCAAGCGCGCCAGCACCACGTCGTCCCGGCTGGCCGAAAAATTGCGCTGCGCGATGCGGTTGGCATGAACCAGAAAGTCCGTCAGGCGCTGGTCCTTGGGCGTGGCCGTGGCCATCAGCAGGTAGTCGGCATTCAGCCAGTGGGCGAACCGGCCGAACTCCGTGCCCTTGTCCAGCGCGATATGAGCCTCGTCCACCACCAACCCAATCTCCAGCCCCTGCGCGCGGGCGCGCGCCAGCAGGGCGGCCAGGGTGCGCACGTCGTCGTCGCCGTCGGCGTCATAGCCCTGCTTGCGCCACTGCGCGCGCGCCACGGCCTGCGCGGTGGAGATCAGCACCGTGCCCGCGCCCACCTCCTGGTTGCGCCCCTGCGCCAGCGGCACCGGGTGCAGGGCGGGGGCGGTATGCAGCAGCGCATCCAGCGTCTGCGCCACCAGGGTGACGAAGGGAACGAACCAGAACCACAGCACGTCGCGGCCCTGCCCCACCTGCTGCAGCACCTGGCCCAGCACAAAGGTCTTGCCCGAGCCCGTGGGCGCGCGCAGCAGGCAGGGTGGGCGCTGGGCACGTTCGGGCGTTTGCAGGGCGGCGCTGATGTTCGCAATCAGCTTGCTTTGGAATTTCTCGGGCTGCACCGTGCTGGTTTGCGGAGCCAGGGGCAGTGGGGCTTGCAGGCCGGATGGGGAGATTGGGTTCATGGAGGGCGAGGTCATTTCAACTGCGGCTATTCCTTGGCGCGGTCTGCGGGTCGCGGTGCAATGCTGCGAGGAGTTTCTTCGGCATCAGTTCACCCTGCCTGGTCATCCAGCGGCACGCCGTCCATGAAAGATTGCAAGGCCACATCGGTGCTGTCTGTCTTGGCGACCAGTTGGCATTGGCGCTGGCATTCCTGGGCAAAGTCAGGATGGCGCGTGTCGAGCGTGTCATCGGGCACGGGGCTCGCGCGCCTGTCATCGGCTTCGAGCCGAGCAGCAAGCAGCAGAGAAAGATCTTCGTAAGCACCGCCTTCACCGGCCTGACCACTGTCAGCCAGCGCATTCATCAGCGCCAGCAGGTGATCGTGGTCGTCCAGCCCGGCCGTCTGGCGAAAGGCGGTGAAGGACTGGCTCACCTTCTCGATGTTCAGGGCATCCATGGGTCGGCCTCCTGGTGCATGAAAACAAAAGCTCAGCGGCGCGCCCCACTCAAAGGCGCTTTTGCGCCGTGTGCAGCACGGTCAGCACCTGCACTTCGTCGCCCTGTACGCGATAGACGGCGATGTAGTGCTTGTGCAGCACCAGTTCCCGGGTGCCATAGACGCGCCCAGGACGGCCGATTTGCTGCTCGCGCAAGACTTCCAGTTTGTCGCGCAGCTCGCGCACAAAGCTGGCCGCGCGCACGGGGTTGTCCCGCGCGATGAAGGCGGCAATGTCGTCCAGGCGCGTCAGGGCACGGCGCGTCCAGCGCAGCTTATGCGCCATGGCGTGCAAAGACGGCATTCACCTCTGCATCACTGGCAAAGTCGCCGCGATCGGCCTCCTCCAGCCCGGCCTGAATGTCTTGCACCTGCCAGCTTTGCGCGGCCAGGTAGCTGCTCAAGGCCTCCAGCGTGACAAAGCTCTTGGTGCGCGCCGTGGCCTGCGCCAAGTCTTCGAGCTGCTGGTACAGCTCAGCAGGCAGGCGCACGTTGATCGTGCGGCTGGCGGTTCTGGCAAGGGTCGTCATGGCAGTCCTTTGCAATGCTTGTATTACAACGCATTGTAGGTGTGACGCTGAAAAATCGAAACTCTTTTTGTACGGCGGCCAGGCGCCACCGCGCAGGGGATGCCGTTCTACTGCCGCCGCCTGCGCCCACCCTGCCCCAGCGTCAGCACCTCGTGCAGCGCCTGGGTGTGGGCGGCAATGCCCTGCTCGGCCAGCCACAGGGCCAGCGCCTTGGGGCGTGGGGTGACGACGGACAGGCGCGCCTGGGGGTGTTGCTGGTGCAGATCACGCAGCGCGGCCAGCGTGGGGGCTTGCGTGTCCTGGCACAGCACCAGCAGCCAGTCGGCCTGTTGCGCTATCACAGTAATAGCTGCTTGCGCTTGTTCCACGGGCGCTACGGCCATATTTCGCATGGCAAGCAGGGTGGCGGCGTGCTGCGCCGTGGCGTCCAGCAGCACGTCGGCGCCATCGATTTTGTCCAGCTGCAGGTAGGCAAATTCGCCGCCCTGCGCCAGCGCGTGGCCGGGTTTGCCGCCGTAGCCGGCGATGACGCGGCGCAGGCGCTCGGCACACACATCGCGGCACAGGTTCTTGGCGGGCTCCTTGGCCGTCGCCTCGGTGCTGCTGCACAGGATGAAGCGCCGGGGCGCTGGCCCCGCGCCGTCCTCGGCATTGAGTTCGAGCACCGCCTGGCCGGTGGTGCCGGAGCCGGCGAAAAAGTCGAGCACGATGTCGCCGGGGCGGGTGGCCTGGGCGAGCAGGTTTTTGATGAGGGACAGGGGCTTGGGGTAGGGGAAGGCCTTGGAGCCCAGGACGTTCTTGACTTCCTCGGTGGCCACACCACCCCGCGTGGTACGCAGCAACAAGAGTTGCTCCAGCTCATCGTCCTCCACGTCCTCGTTCATGCCCGCGATCCAACTGCCCAGTGGAGCCAGACGCTCGCTTTCAGGGCGGGCCGTCCAGTGCTCCTTGCGCGAGGGGCGACCGGTGGCAATCGGTTTGCCGACCCAAAAGTCCAGGTCTGGTAGATCAGCGCGCAGCAGCGGTGTTTTTTTCTTCGGCAGCACCGGCCCTTTGCCGGCCTTGAGCGCCGCCAGCAAATCAGCCTTGGTGCCGAAGTGCATCACCTCCTCTGGCTTGCAGGGCGGGAAGTAAATCAGCCGCTTGGTGATCAAGGCTTCCATGGTGTCGCTGCGCAGGCCTGCCAGCATGGCCTGGACGGCGGTCTCGTCGCCGTTGCACAGGCGGCGGATGACGACTTCGGATGCAAAGCGCCAAGTGCTGTCCGGGTCACAGGGATACCAGTAGCCCGTTTCCGGGTTTTGAATCGGGTAGTAGGTGTTGGGGCGCTCAAACAGCGATTTATTCGCAGTCAAAGGCTGCGGCGACCATTCGCCACGGGGATCGTTGTCCGGGTTGCGGAACTTGCTGCGGTCGGTAGACCGGCCGTTGAAGCTGAAGCCGCCATTGGCATAGACCAGCACATGCTCATGCACATGGCTGAAGCGCTGCGCCAGGTCGTTGCCGGTGTCCTTGGTGCGCCAGACCAGGCTCCCCAGCCGCCGCCCCGGAAACACCTCGTCCATCAGCAGCTCCAGCCGCGCCCGGTTCTCGTCGTTGATGCTGACCAGGATGGCGCCGTCGCTGGTCAACAAATCCCGCGCCAGCGCGAGGCGCTGGTACAGAAACTCCAGCCACTGGCTGTGGCGCCAGCGGTCGTTGGGGCCCACGTACTGGTCGTTATAGACCCAGTCCTTGTTGCCGGTGTTGTAGGGCGGGTCGATGTAGATCACGCGAATCTTGCCCGCGTGCGTGGCGCGCAAGAGGCGCAGGGCGTCGAAGTTGTCGCCCTCGATGATGAGGTTGGCGTGCGCGGTGCAGCCTTCGGGCGTATGGCTGGCCTCGGGCACCAGGCGCGGCAGCACCACGTCGGCGTTGAGCGCGCGATCGTGCGCGATGGCGTCGCGCTCCCAGGTCAGGCCGAGTTTCTGGCGCGTGAGCTGCTCGGCCAGCAGGCGGCGCAGTTCGGGGGCGGATAGTTGGTCAAGGCGCTGCAGCAGCGCGGCGGAGGCAGTGGACATGTGAGGGCTGGCGGTGGGCTCGGATGATGTTACCTGCCGCGGGAGTGCCGCTTCATCCGGGCGCCAGGCGATACACCCCCACCTTCAGCGCCCTGCCCTCATCCACGTCCGCAAAAACCGCGGGGTTGGCCACCCGCTCCACAAACGCCAGCCCCGGCGCCTGTTCGCGCATGTGCTGCTGCAGAAAGTCCATGCCCAGCTCGGGCGCGTTCAGGCACAGCAGGGCGTGGCCGCCGGGGGCCAGCAGGGCGGGCAGGCGGCGCATCAGGCGGGGGTAGTCCTTGGTGGCGACAAAGCTGCCTTTTTGATAGCTGGGCGGGTCGGCAATGATCAGGTCCCAGGGGCCGTGGCGGGCGATCTTGCCCCAGGACGTGAAGATGTCGTGCGGCCAGAACTGGGCGCGGCCGGCCAGGCCGTTGAGCTGGTGGTTGTGCTGGCCGGTGGCCAGGGCGGCGCGCGCCATGTCGATGTTGACCACCTGCGCCGCCCCGCCCTGCAGCGCGGCAACGGAGAAGGCGCAGGTGTAGGCAAACAGGTTGAGCACGCGCGCGCCCTGCCCGTGCTCGGCCCTGAAGGCCGCCGCCCAGTCGCGCACCCAGCGGCGGCCGGCGGCCATGTCGAGAAACAGGCCGTGGTTTTGCCCGCGCAGCACCTGCACCCGGTAGCGCGCGCCGGCCTCGGTGACGACATGCGGATCGGGCACGCCGCCGGCCATCGGGCGCGTGTCGGCGCGGCCGTCGCCGCGTTGCTGAAACACCCAGCTCAGGGGCTGGCCCGGCGCCAGTTGCGCCCAGCGCGCCTGCAGAGCGGCGCCGACGGCGGCCAGCTGCGCGTCGCTGGCGGGGGCAAAGCTGGTGAGGACAAAAACGGGCGGGTACGCGTCCAGCGTCCATGGCTCGCAGCCGGGGTGGCGGCCGCCGCGGCCGTGAAAGATGCGCTGGGCATCGGCGGGCAGCGGCATGGCGGCGATGGCGTCGAGCAGGGCTTGCATGATGGCGAGGCGTTGGTTTACAAGCGTTTTTGGCCCGCAGCCCTTGTGGGACGCGCGCCAATAGCTATTGGATTGGTAGTATTTTTGGACGGGCGGCAACCTCCGCCACAGCGCGGGCGGCCGCCGCGGCCGCGGTCACGGGCCGCACAGGGCCTGGCGCGTGAGCAGCAGCACCTGGTCGCTGCCGGCGCTGGTGGGCAGCCAGAACACCGGCAGCTCGGGAAACGCCGCCTCGAAGTGCGCGCGCTCGTTGCCGATCTCCAGCACCAGCACGGCGTCCTCGCTCATGCGCGCGGGGGCGTCCGCCAGCAGGCGGCGGATGAAGTCCATGCCGTCGCTGCCGCCGGCCAGAGCCAGGGCGGGCTCGGCGCGGTATTCGGGTGGCAGGGCGGCCATGCTCTGCGCGTTGACGTAGGGCGGGTTGCACAGGATCAGGTCCCAGGGGCCGGGGCAGGCGGCCAGGCCGTCGGATTCGACCAGCTGCACGCGCTGCTGCAGGCCGTGGCGGTCCACGTTGATGCGGGCGACGGCCAGCGCATCGCGGGAGATGTCGGCGCCGGTCACCGCCACCTCGGGCCAGGCCATGGCCGCCAGGCAGGCCAGGCTGCCGTTGCCGGTGCACAGGTCGAGCACCTGGCGGGTCTGCTCGCTCAGCCAGGCGTCGATGCTGGCGTCCTGCAGCAGCTCGGCAATGAAGCTGCGCGGCACGATGGCGCGCTCGTCCACGTAAAAGGGCACGCCAGCCAGCCAGGCCTCGCGCGTCAGGTAGGCCGCGGGCTTGCGGCCGGCGATGCGTTCATCAAAAAGTGTAGCTATCTGCGCTTGAATGGTGGGCGCTACAAGCTGATTTTTCATTGAATCGGGCTCATCACCCAACGGGCTGTCCAGCGGCAGGCCCAGGCTCCACAGCACCAGCCAGGCGGCCTCGTCGTGGGCGTTGGTGGTGCCATGGCCAAAGGCGACGCCGGCAGCCGTCAGACGCTGCGCGCCGCTAGCGATCAGCTCGCCAATGCGGGTGCCCGGCAGCGTCGTGCCAGCCGGACGGCTCTCGGTTGAATGTGGAATAGGGCGGCTGGACACAAGTTGCGCCGGTTCATGCGTGGGAGGTGAATTGGAACACCATCCACCCCGAGGTCCTGATGGCACCCCATGGCCGCACGCCTTGGCCCCGATTCATTCACAATGCCCCCGCAACCCCATTCACACCATGCAAGCCCTGATCCTGATCGACATCCAGAACGACTACTTTGCCGGCGGCGCCAACCCGCTGGTGGGTCCCGACGCGGCCGCCGCCAACGCCGCGCGGCTGCTGCAGGCCTTTCGCGTGGCGGGCCGGCCGGTGGTTCACATCCAGCATCTGTCCACCCGGCCCGGCTCCACCTTCTTCGTCCCCGGCACCCGCGGGGCCGAGACCCACGCGGCGGTGGCGCCCCAGCCCGGCGAGGCGGTGATCGAAAAGCACTTTCCCAGCAGCTTTCGGGACACGTCCTTGCAGGCCGAGCTGACGCGCCTGGGCGCCCGGCAACTGCTGATCGCCGGCATGATGACCCACATGTGCGTGGACACCACGGTGCGCGCGGCGTTTGACCTGGGCTACGAATGCCAACTGGCCCACGACGCCTGCGCCACGCGGGACCTGAGCTTCGCGGGCCACACCGTCAAGGCGCAAGACGTTCAGGCGGCCTATCTGGCGACCCTGGGCTCGCCCTTCGCCACGGTCAAGTCGACGGCCGACTGGCTGGCCGAGCTGCAGGGCTGATCGCGCCCAAGGCGACCGATCCATCGCCTTCAGCCTGGGCGCTCCACAGAAAGAACCACATGACCGACGTTTCCTGGCTGTTGTTCATCGTCGCCTCCCTGCTGCTCATCATCGTGCCGGGGCAGGACATGATCCTGGTGATGTCGCGCTCCATCTCGCAAGGCGTGGCCGCGGGGGTGGTGACGGCCGCCGGCGTCAGCGTGGGGCTGGTGGGCCACACCATCCTGGTCACGCTGGGCCTGGGCGCGGTGCTGCGCGCGTCGGAGTGGCTGTTCGTCGGGCTCAAGTTTGTCGGCGCGGCGTATCTGGTCTACCTGGGCATCGAGCTGCTGCGCTCAAAACAACACCAACTGGACCTGGCCAACGGGCCCCAGCGCTCGCTGGGGCGCCTGTTCCTCGACGGGGCGTTTTCCAACATCGCCAACCCCAAGATCATCGTGTTCTACCTGGCTTTCCTGCCGCAGTTCGTGCATCCGGGCGCCGCACACCCCACCTTGATGATCTTTGTGATGGGCCTCACGTTTGCCGCGCTGACCTTCGGGGTCAAGGGGCCGGTGGCCGTGGGCTCGGGCCTGCTGTCGGCCTGGCTGCGCGCGCGTCCGCAGGCGCTGCGCTGGATTTACCGCACCAGCGGCGCGGTGCTGCTGGGCCTGGGTCTCAAGCTGGCGCTGGAGCGCCGCAGCTGACCGGGCGGGCGTTATCCTTGCGCCCGCGCCGGCGTACGCCCAGGCGCCCTTTCCTCCCTGCCCCACCCATGTCAACCGTCTTCAACTTCACCTTCGTTCCCTGGTTTCGCTCGGTCGCGCCCTACATCCACATGCACCGCGGCAAGACCTTTGTCGTGGGCATGGTGGGCGAGGCCATCGCGGCGGGCAAGCTGGCGGCCATTGCCACCGACCTGGCGCTGATCCAGAGCATGGGCGTCAAGCTGGTGCTGGTGCACGGTTTTCGCCCGCAGATCAACGAGCAGCTGCACACCAAGGGGCACGCGCCGCAGTACTCGCACGGCCAGCGCATCACCGACGCCGTGGCGCTGGACTGCGCGCAGGAGGCTGCCGGCCAGCTGCGCTTCGAGATCGAGGCCGCCTTCAGCCAGGGCTTGCCCAACACGCCCATGGCGGGCGCCACGGTGCGCGTGATTTCGGGCAATTTCATTACCGCGCGGCCCATGGGCATCATCGATGGGGTGGACTTCAAGAGCACGGGCGTGGTGCGCAAGGTGGACGTGGCGGGCATTCGCCGCTCGCTGGACGCGGGAGCCTTGGTGCTGCTGTCGCCCTTTGGCTTCTCGCCCACGGGCGAAGCCTTCAACCTGGCGATGGAGGAAGTGGCCACCTCGGTGGCCATGGCGCTGCAGGCCGACAAGCTGCTGTTTCTGACCGAGACGCCCGGCCTGCGCATGCAGCCGGGCGAGCCCGAGTCGGACGACAACCCCATCGACACCGAGATTCCGCTGGCCGAGGCCCGCGCCCTGCTGGCGCGCCTGCCCACGCCCGAGCGGCCCACGGACGACGGCTTTTACCTGCGCCACTGCGTCAATGCCTGCGAGCACGGCGTGGAGCGCAGCCACATCCTGCCTTACGCGCGCGACGGCGCGCTGCTGCTGGAGGTGTACGTGCACGACGGCATCGGCACCATGGTGGTCGACGAAAAGCTGGAGAGCCTGCGCGAGGCCGACTCGGACGACGTGGGCGGCATCCTGCAGCTGATCGAGCCCTTCGAGAAGGACGGCACCCTGGTCAAGCGAAGCCGCACCGACATCGAGCGCGACATCGGCAACTACACCGTGCTGGAGCACGACGGCGTGATCTTTGCCTGCGCCGCGCTCTACCCCTACCCCGACGCCGGCACGGCCGAGATGGCGGCGCTCACCGTGTCGCCGCAGAGCCAGGGCCAGGGCGACGGCGAGAAGGTCTTGAAGCGCGTGGAGCAGCGCGCCCGCCTGATGGGCCTGAAAAGCATCTTCGTACTGACCACGCGCACCATGCACTGGTTCATCAAGCGCGGCTTTCAGGTGGTGGACCCGGACTGGCTGCCCGACGCGCGCAAGCGCAAGTACAACTGGGACCGGCGCAGCCAGGTGCTGGTCAAGGAGCTTTGAAAGCAAGCGCTGCTGAAAGCCAGGAACAGCCGGACGCAGAGGACGCAAAGAAAACGCTGAGGACGCAAAAGAGAGATTCAAGAAAGGATCTTTTTGCGTCTTCTGCGAAACCTTTGCGTCCTCTGCGTCCGGTATTTTTACCCCCCCGATGAGCACCCCACCCGACCCCCTCGCCCCCGAGGCCTTCGACCTGCTGTCCACGCTGGTGGCGGTGGTGCGCCCGGACGGCCGCTGCGAGCTGGTCAACTCGGCGCTGGAAAACGCGCTGTGCCAGTCGCGCCGCAAGCTGGTGCAGGGCCAGGCGCCGGACTGGTTCGTCGACCCGGCACCGCTGCACGACGCGCTGCAGCGCACGGGCCAGCTCATCGTCAGCCGCTTCGAGGCCACGCTGCACGGCCCGGCGCCGGGCGCTCACCCGCTGCCGGTGCATGTCGTCGTCAGCCCGCTGGAGCGCGCCGGTGCGGACAGCAGCGTGCTGGTGGAGATGATCGAGATCGAGCAGCAGGCGCGCCAGGACCGCGAGGAGCGCACGCACCGCCTGGCGCATGACCAGAAGGAGCTGCTGCGCAACCTGGCGCACGAGATCAAGAACCCGCTGGGCGGCATTCGCGGCGCCGCGCAGCTGCTGGCGCTGGAGGCCGCCGGGCGCGACTTTGCCGAGTCGGCCGAGTACACCGACGTCATCATCCACGAGGCCGACCGCCTGCAGGCGCTGGTGGACCGCCTGCTGGCGCCGCACCAGCGCGCGCTGGTGCTGGGCGAGGTCAACATCCACGAGATCTGCGAGCGCGTGCGCGCCGTGGTGCTGGCCGAGTTTCCGCGCGGCCTCGCCATCCAGCGCGACTACGACGCCTCGCTGCCCGAGCTGCGCGGCGACCGCGAGCGGCTGATCCAGGCGCTGCTGAACATCGTGCGCAACGCCGCGCAGGCGCTGGCCGCACGCATCGCCGCGGGCGACGCCTGCATCACCTTGCGCACGCGCGTGGCGCGCCGGCTGACCATCGGCCACCAACGCTTCAAGCTGGCCATCGAGCTGCAGGTGGAAGACAACGGCCCCGGCGTGCCGCCCGATTTGCGCGAGCGCATCTTCCAGCCCCTGGTGTCGGGGCGCGAGGGCGGCACCGGCCTGGGGCTGGCGCTGGCGCAGACCTTCGTGCAGCAGCACGAGGGCACGATCGAATTTGAAAGCACGGGTGGACTGACGCGGTTCACCCTGCTGATTCCGGTACGCTGAAAGCCTGGAGCCCCCATGAAACCGATCTGGGTCATCGACGACGACCAATCCATCCGCTTCGTGCTGCAGCGTGCGCTGGAGCGCGAGCAGCTGCCGGTGCGCCTGTTCACCGACCCGCGCGAGGTCATCGCGGCGCTGGACGCGGGCGACGCGCCGCAGGTGCTGGTCAGCGACATCCGCATGCCCGGCGGCAGCGGCATCGAGCTGCTGGCCGAGGTCAAGCAGCGCCAGCCCGGGCTGCCGGTCATCGTGATGACGGCCTACACCGACCTGGACAGCGCCGTCGGCGCGTTCCAGAGCGGTGCCTTCGAATACCTGCCCAAGCCCTTCGACGTGGCCAAGGCGGTCGAGCTGATCCGCCGCGCCGTGGGCGAAAGCCGGCCCGTGGACGCCGCCGAGCCCGGTGGCGCCGAAATGCCGCAGATGCTGGGCCAGGCGCCGGCCATGCAGGAGGTGTTTCGCGCCATCGGCCGCCTGAGCCAGAGCCAGGCCACGGTGCTGGTCACCGGCGCCAGCGGCACCGGCAAGGAGCTGGTGGCCCTGGCCCTGCACCGCCATAGCCGGCGCGCCCAAGGCCCTTTCGTCGCCATCAACACCGCGGCCGTGCCCAAGGACCTGCTGGAAAGCGAGCTGTTCGGCCACGAGCGCGGCGCCTTCACCGGTGCGCAGACGCTGCGGCGCGGCCGCTTCGAGCAGGCCGCCGGCGGCACGCTGTTTCTGGACGAGATCGGCGACATGCCGCTGGAGCTGCAGACGCGCCTGCTGCGCGTGCTCAGCGACGGCCAGTTCTACCGCGTGGGCGGCCACCAGCCGATCAAGGTGGACGCGCGCATCATCGCCGCCACGCACCAGAACCTGGAGGAGCACGTGCGCGATGGCCGTTTTCGCGAAGACCTGTACCACCGCCTGAACGTCATCCGCCTGCGCCTGCCGCCGCTGCGCGAGCGCCGCGAGGACATCCCCGAGCTGGCGCGCTTCTTTCTGGCACGGAGCAGCCAGGAGCTGGGCGTGGAGCCCAAGCGCATTGCCGACACGGCACTGGCCCGCCTGGCCGCCTTCGACTACCCCGGCAACGTGCGCCAGCTGGAAAACCTGTGCCGCTGGCTGACGGTGATGGCGCCCACGCAGCTCATCCAGAGCGAGGATTTGCCGGCCGACCTGTTTGGCACGGCGCCGCCGCCCGCGGCCACGTTTGCCACCTCGCCGGTGCCCGCCGCCGCACCCACTGAAACCCGCGCCGCACCGGCCGCCGTGGTCGCCAGCCCAGCTGGCACCGCCGCCGACTGGGCCGCCGCCCTCGCCCACGAAGCCCGCACCCGGCTGGAGGCCGGCGAGCCCGAGGTCTGGAAGCACCTGGCCGACCGCTTTGAAGGCGAGCTGCTGCGCACCGCCCTCGCCCTCACCCACGGCCGCCGCGCCGAGGCCGCGCAAAAGCTCGGCATCGGGCGCAACACCATCACGCGCAAGATGCAGGAGTTGGGGTTGGAAGACTGATTCAGCCTCAAGGCCGGCGCAACGCCGGCCCCTGCCTGCACGCAAACGTGCACAGCCATGCACACCCGTGGTGCGCCGCCGGTTGGTGCGCACGCCCTGAACCGGGGCTTCCATGGCCCACAACCCAGCCACGTCCGCACGCCGCTCCGGCGTCGTAGCGCCGCCGCGTGCTCCGGGATTTGATCTGGCACGCTTCCTGCTTGAAGCCTTGCATCCGCAGTTTCAACCCCAGGAGAGAGGCCTTGCCCCACCGTTCGCACCCCTTGATTTCCTCTTTGCTGGCCGCCGGCCTTCTCGGCGCCAGCCTTGGCGCGCTTGCCCAGACGGCCGAACCGCCCGCGCCGGCCGCCACGCCCGAGCACAGCCTGAGCTTCAACGTCGGCATCACCAGCGACTACCGCTATCGCGGCATCTCGCAAAGCCGCCTGAAACCCGCCGTCAGCGCGGGGGCGGACTACAGCCATTCGAGTGGCCTGTATGTGGGCACCTGGCTGTCGTCGATCCGCTGGATCAAGGACGGCGGCGGCGACGCGCCGATGGAATGGGACGTCTACGGCGGCTACAAGGGCAGCGCCGGCCCGCTCGGCTACGACGTCGGCCTGCTGCGCTACCAGTACCCCAGCGCGCGGCTGGCGGTCAGCCCCAACACCACCGAGATCTACGGCGCGCTGACTTACGAAATGGTCACGCTGAAGTACTCGCACGCGCTCACCAATCTGTTCGGCGTGGCCGACAGCAAGGGCAGCGGCTACCTCGACCTGAGCGCCAACCTGGACCTGGGCGAGGGCTGGTCGGTGGTGCCGCACGTTGGCCGCCAGGGCGTGCGCCACAACGGCGCGCTGGCCTACACCGACTACGCACTGACGCTGAACAAGGACTTCGGCAACGGCCTGTCGGCCAGCGCCGCCGTGGTCGGCACCAACGCCGACAAGGCGCTTTACGTCACGCCCTCGGGGCGCTTCACCGGCCGCACCGCGCTGGTGCTGGGCATCAAGTATTCGTTTTAAGCCAAAAGCCACTCCAGTGGCCATGAATCAAGCGCGAACAGCTATCAAAAAGGAAGCAACATGAAACTGGTGACCGCCATCATCAAACCCTTCAAGCTCGAGGAGGTGCGCGAGGCCCTGGCGGCCGTCGGCGCCTCGGGCCTCACGGTGTCCGAGGTCAAGGGCTTCGGCCGCCAGAAGGGCCACACCGAGCTGTACCGCGGCGCGGAATACGTGGTCGATTTCCTGCCCAAGATCCGCCTCGAGGCGGCCGTGGCCGACGGCGACCTGGAGCGCGTGATCGAGGCCATCGAGCAAGGTGCACGCACCGGCAAGATCGGCGACGGCAAGATTTTCGTCACCGCGCTCGAGCAGGTCATCCGCATCCGCACCGGCGAGACCGGCACCGAAGCCCTTTGACGGCACGCCCAGAGGACCCCAAGATCATGAAACGAATTCTTCTCTCGCTCGCCCTGCTGCTGGCCCTGCCGGCCTTTGCCGCCGACGCCCCGGCGCCGGCGCTCAACTCGGGCGACACCGCCTGGATGCTGACCTCGACCTTGCTGGTGATCCTGATGACCATCCCCGGCCTGGCGCTGTTCTACGGCGGCCTGGCGCGCAGCAAGAACATGCTGAGCGTGCTGGTGCAGGTGTTCGTCATCTTCTCGCTCATCACCCTGCTGTGGGCCGTCTATGGCTACAGCCTGACCTTCAGCGGCGAGGGCAACTTCTTCGGCGGCTGGGGCAAGCTGTTCCTGAAGGGCGTCACGCAAGAAACCTTCGGCGCGCTGCCCACCATCCCTGAGTACGTGTTCCTGGCCTTCCAGGGCACCTTCGCGGCCATCACGGTGGCGCTGACGGTGGGCGCCTTTGCCGAGCGCGCGCGCTTTTCGGCGGTGCTGCTGTTTGCCGTGCTGTGGTTCACCCTCAGCTACGTGCCGATCGCCCACATGGTGTGGGGCGGCGGCCTGCTGGCCAAGGACGGCGCGCTGGACTTTGCCGGTGGCACCGTGGTGCACATCAACGCCGGCATGGCCGGGCTGGTGGGCGCCTACATGGTGGGCAAGCGCATCGGCTTTGGCCGCGAGGCGATGGCGCCGCACAGCCTGACGCTGACCATGGTGGGCGCCTCGCTGCTGTGGGTGGGCTGGTTCGGCTTCAACGCCGGCTCGGCCGGCGCGGCCAACGGCCAGGCCGGCCTGGCCTTCGTCACCACCGTGCTGGCCACGGCGGCGGCCACGCTGTCCTGGAGCGCGGCCGAGGCGCTGCACAAGGGCAAGGCCTCGATGCTGGGCGCGGCCTCGGGCGCCGTGGCGGGCCTGGTGGCCGTCACGCCGGCCGCGGGCTTTGTCGGCCCCATGGGCGCCATCGTCATCGGCGCGGTGGCCGGTGTGGTGTGCCTGTGGGGCGTGGGCGGCTTGAAGCGCATGCTGAAGGTGGACGACGCCTTCGACGTCTTCGGCGTGCACGGCGTGGGCGGCATCATCGGCGCCATCCTGACCGGCGTGTTTGCCGCGCCCGCCCTGGGCGGCACGCAGGGCGCCGACTTTGCCATGGCGCACCAGGTCTGGGTGCAAACCAAGAGCGTGCTGATGACCGTGGTGTGGTCCGGCATCGCGGCCTTCATCGCCTTCAAGATCGCCGACTTGGTGTTCGGCCTGCGCGTCAGCGAGGAAGACGAGCGCCAGGGCCTGGACATCGCCAGCCACGGCGAGACGGCCTACGTGCGCTGACACCCAGGCTGGGGAAAACCGCGGCTCGACCTGGGCCGCGGTGCCGCTACATTGAGGACTCCCGAAATCAAGCACCAGGAGACATCTCGATGCCCCATCCCCGCCCCCTCACCCGCCGCCACATCGCGCAGGCCGGCATTGGCCTGCTGGCGGCCAGCGCCCTCGGCGCACGCGCCCAGGGCGCCTGGCCCGGCAAGCCGGTGCGCATCGTTGTCGGCTTTTCGGCCGGCGGCACTACCGACGTGGTGGCGCGCCTGATGGCCAGGGAGCTGACCGAGGCGCTGGGCCAGACCTTCGTCGTCGAGAACAAGCCCGGCGGCGGCAGCAACATCGCCACCGACCTGGTGCGCGCGACCGAGCCCGACGGCTACACCCTGCTGATGATGGCGGTCACCAGCACCATCAACCAGACGCTGTACAAGAACATCAAGTTCAAGCTGGACCGCGACTTCGAGGGCGTGGCCCTGTGCGCCAAGATGCCCAACATCCTGGTCGTCAACCCCAATGTGCCGGCCAGGACCGTGCCCGAGTTCATCGCCTGGCTGAAGACCCAGGGCGACAAGGTGTCCTACGCCTCCTCGGGCAGCGGCACCTCCATCCACATGGCGGGCGAGCTGTTCAAGGTGCGCACCGGCACGCATGCCGTGCACGTGCCCTACAAGGGCAGCGCACCCGCGCTGACCGACCTGATGGGCGGGCAGGTGCAGTACATGTTCGACAACATGATCTCGTCCTGGCCCCACGTGCAGGGCGGCAAGCTGCGCGCGCTGGCCGTAACCACCCGGCAGCGCTCGCCCTCGGCGCCCGACGTGCCCACCATGGAGGAAAGCGGCGTGGCGCCGTTCGACGTCACCTCCTGGTTCGGCCTGGTCGCCCCCAAGGGCACGCCGCAGGCGGTGCTGACAAGGTCAACCAGGTGGTGAACGCCGCCTTCGACAAGCCCGAGGTCAGGCAGGCCTACGCCAAGCTGGGCGCCGTGGCCGAAGAACAGCCCGCAGGACTTCAGCAAGTTCATCCACGATGAAGTCAGCAGCTGGGCGCCGGTGGTCAAGGCCTCGGGGCGCAGGTCGACTGAACCCAGTCCGTTCGCGCATGGGCTTCATACGTCCGGACAGATAGTGTCCTTGACGGCACGCCGCACAATGGCCGCATGAGCCTGACCCTCTCCGCGCTGGACGACTGCCTGCAGCGCCTGCCGCATGCCGAGGGCGTGCTGGTGCAGGTGAGCGAAACCCGAGGGCTCGGCCCCGCGCGAAGTGGGCGCCTGGATGGCGGTCTGGCCCGAGGGGCTGAGCGGCACCATCGGCGGGGGCAACCTGGAGTTCGACGCCGTGGCCCAGGCCCGCGCCATGCTGCAGGGCCAGGCCGGCGCCCCCGCGCAGGGCGAGGTGCGGCGCTTCGCCCTGGGCCCCAGCCTGGGGCAGTGTTGCGGCGGCATCGTGATGCTGCGCTTCGAGCGCATCGGCGCGGCCAACGCGCCCGCGCTGCGTCAACGCCTGAGCCTGCACCTGGCGCCCTGGCCTTGTTTGGCGGCGGCCACGTGGGCCACGCCATCGTTCGGGTGCTGTGCACCCTGCCCTATGCGGTGCGCTGGATCGACAGCCGCGACGAGGTGTTTCCGGCCGCCCTGCCGGCATCGGTGCACACCGAGTACAGCGACCCGGTGCAGGCCGCCGTGCCGGATCTGGCCCCCGGCAGCCGCGTGCTGATCATGAGCTTCAGCCACGCCGAGGACCTGGACATCGTCATCGCCTGCCTGGAGCGCCTGCGCCAGCAGGACGATCTGCCCTACATCGGCCTGATCGGCAGCAAGACCAAGTGGGCCACCTTTCGCCACCGCCTGGCGGCGCGCGGCTTCAGCGAGGCCGAGCAGGCGCGCATCACCTGCCCCATCGGCATCCCCGGCATCACCGGCAAGGAGCCGGAAGTGATTGCCGTCGCCACGGCGGCGCAGATGCTGCTTCAGGCGCCACCCTGATCCGGCGCCGAGCTGCGAGCGCCGCCTGAAGTCACGAAAATGAATCACGTGCGCTCGGGTTAACCCGAGTGTTATATGGCTCACAACATATCGAATATGAACCGTCGGGTATGCCAGCGCGCACGCGAAGCGTCGCATCATTGAAGCATCGGCATCGGGCGCCGCCACCGCACCGAGCCACAGAACGAGAGATCTGCCATGACCGTCCACGCCTCCACCCCCGCCCAGGCCATCCGCTTCGTGCACCGTGGCGAGGTGGTCACCGTGACCGGCGAGCCCACCACGCGCACCGTACTGGACTGGCTGCGCGAACGCGCCCGCGCCACCGGCACCAAGGAAGGCTGCAACGAGGGCGACTGCGGCGCCTGCACGGTGGTGCTGGGCGAACTCGATGCCCAGGGCCAGTTGCAGCTCGCCAGCGTCAACGCCTGCATCCAGTTCTTGCCCACGCTCGACGGCAAGGCCTTGTTCACGGTGGAAGACCTGCCAGCGCTGCGCCCGCCAGCAGGCCGCGCCCGCCCATGACGCCGAGTTGCACCCGGTGCAGCAGGCCATGGTCGAGTGCCACGGCTCGCAATGCGGCTTTTGCACGCCCGGCTTCGTGATGTCGATGTGGTCCAGCTACGAGGCACACCAGCAGGCCGGCACGCGCCCGTCGCGCCAGCAACTGGCCGACGAGCTGTCGGGCAACCTGTGCCGTTGCACCGGCTACCGCCCCATCCTGGACGCCGGCCAGCGCATGTTCGACCTGCCGTCGGTGCGGCTCGACCGCGCCGCCGTCGCAAAGGCGCTGCAGAGCCTGCAAGCCCCCGACGCGCTCGACTACGCCGCCGCCACCGTCACGCCGCAGGGCGAGCGGCTCGACCACTTCCACGCTCCGCGCAGCGCCGACGAGCTGGCCGCCCTGCGCCTGGCCAAGCCGCAGGCGCGCATCCTGGCCGGCTCGACCGACGTCGGCCTGTGGGTCAACAAGCAGTTTCGCGACGTGGGCGATCTGATCTACACCGGCCAGGTGGCCGACCTGCAGCGCATCGAAGAGCGCGAGGGCGAGCTGTGGATCGGCGCCGCCGCCTCGCTGGAGGACGCCTGGCGCGCCCTGGTGCGGCGCGTGCCGCAGCTCACCGACGTGTGGCTGCGCTTTGCCTCGCCGCCCATCCGCCACGCCGGCACCCTGGGCGGCAACGTGGCCAACGGCTCGCCCATCGGCGACTCGCCGCCGATCCTGATGGCGCTGGACGCGCAGATCGAGCTGCGCCGCGGCCCCGCGCTGCGCCGCATGCCGCTGACCGATTTTTATCTGGACTACATGAAGAACGCCCTGCAGGACGGCGAGTTCGTGCAGGCCATCGCCGTGCCGGTGGCGGCGTTCCAGCGCCAGGTGCGCGGCTACAAGATCAGCAAGCGCTTTGACTGCGACATTTCGGCCTTGTGCGCCGGCATGGCGATCGGGCTGGACGGCTCCCAGGTGAGCAGCGTGCGCCTGGCCTATGGCGGCATGGCCGGCATCGTCAAGCGCGCCACCCAGGCCGAAGCCGCCGTGCTGGGGCAAGCCTGGACGCTGGACACCGTGCGCGCGGCCCAGCAAGCGCTGGAGCAGGACTTCAAGCCTTTGAGCGACATGCGCGCCAGCGACAGCTACCGCCTGCAAGTTGCCAGGAATCTGATCGAACGGCTTTGGCTCGAAACGCGCGCCAATGCACCGCTGGCGTCCGACGACACCAGCGTGTTCAGCGTCATGCCGCACGTTGCGGCCTGAAATGGCACTCCAGGAGAACGCCATGAACAAACCCGTTGCCGACCATCTGCTGCGCCCGGTGGAGCCGTTTGCCGACTACCGCGCCAACATCAGGCATCGCCTGGATACCAATGGCGAGAGCCAGGCGCAAGACGCGGGTGCGCGCGTGGGCATCAGTCTGCCGCACGAATCGGCCGTGCTGCATGTCACCGGTACCGCCACCTACGCCGACGACATTCCCGAGCTGGCCGGCACCCTGCACTGCGCGCTGGGCCTGTCGCCGATGGCGGCCGGGCGCCTGCTGGGCGTCGATCTGGACGCCGTGCGCGCCATGCCCGGCGTGGTTCGGGTGCTGGTGGCCGCCGACATTCCGGGAGTCAACGACTGCGGCTCGGCCGTACCCGACGATCCCATCCTGTGCGACGGCGAGATCCGCTATCTGGGCCAGCCGGTGTTCGCCGTCGTCGCCGAGACGCGCGATCAGGCCCGCCGTGCCGCCGCCCTGGCCAGGAATGCGCTGCAGATCGAAGCGGCCGAGCCGGTGCTGACCCCGAGACAGGCCCATGCCAGGGGCCAGTACGTGGTGCCGCCCATGCACCTGCTGCGCAGCAGCAGCGGCCAGGACGAGGCCGGCATCCGCGCCATGATTGCCGGCGCGCCGCATCGCCTGACGGGCAGCCTGGACGTGGGCGGGCAGGAGCAGTTCTACCTGGAAGGCCAGATCAGCTACGCCATCCCCAAGGAAGGCCGCGGCATGCACGTGCACTGCTCCACTCAGCACCCCAGCGAGATGCAGCACCTGGTGGCGCACGCGCTGGGCGTGTCGTCCAACGCGGTGCTGGTCGAGTGCCGGCGCATGGGCGGCGGCTTTGGCGGCAAGGAATCGCAGTCGGCCCAGTTCGCCTGCATCGCTGCCGTGGCCGCGCGCGGGCTGAACCGTCCGGTCAAGCTGCGGCTGGACCGCGACGACGACTTCCTGATCACCGGCCGGCGCCACGGCTTCTGGTACGAGTACGACGCCGGCTACGACGACGAAGGCCGCATCCTGGGTGTCACGCTGCAAATGGTCTCGCACTGCGGCCACTCGGCCGATTTGTCGGCGCCCGTCATGACCCGCGCGGTGTGCCACTTCGACAACGCCTACTGGCTGCCCGAAGTCGCCATGCACGGCTTTTGCGGCAAGACCAACACGCAAAGCAACACCGCTTTTCGCGGTTTCGGCGGCCCGCAAGGCGCCATTGCCATCGAATACATCATGGACAGCATCGCCCGCAGGCTGGGGCGTGATGCGCTGGCGGTGCGGCGCGCCAACTTCTACGGCACGAGCGAGCGCAACGTCACGCCCTACCTGCAACCGGTGCGCGACAACGTCATTCACGAACTGGTCGAGCAGCTCGAGGAAAGCAGCGACTACGCGACGCGACGTGCTGCCGTGGCGGCCTTCAATGCCGACAGTCCGGTGCTCAAGCGCGGCCTGGCGCTCACCCCGGTCAAGTTCGGCATCAGCTTCAACGTCAAGCACTTCAACCAGGCCGGCGCCCTGGTGCACATCTACACCGACGGCTCCATCCTGGTCAACCATGGCGGCACCGAAATGGGCCAGGGCCTGAACACCAAGGTGGCGCAGGTGGTGGCGCATGAGCTGGGCGTGGGCTTCGACCGCGTGCGCTGTACCGCCACCGACACCAGCAAGGTGGCCAACACCTCGGCCACGGCGGCTTCCACCGGCGCCGACCTGAACGGCAAGGCCGCGCAGGATGCGGCACGCCAGCTGCGTGAGCGCCTGGCCGCCAGCGCCGCCGCGCGCCACGGCGGCACGGCCGAAGAGGTGCGCTTTGCCAACGACCAGGTGCTTGTGGGCGGCAAGACGCTGGCCTTCAACACCGTCATCGCCGAGGCCTACCTCGACCGCGTCCAGCTGTGGTCCGACGGCTTCTACGCCACGCCGGGCCTGTCCTGGGACAAGGACAAGATGCAGGGCCACCCGTTCTACTACTTCGCCTATGGCGCTGCCGTGAGCGAGGTGGTGATCGACACGCTGACGGGCGAATGGAAGCTGCTGCGTGCCGACGTGATTCACGACGCCGGCCGCTCGTTGAATCCGGCCGTGGACATCGGCCAGGTCGAGGGCGCCTTCATCCAGGGCATGGGCTGGCTGACCACGGAAGAGCTGGTGTGGCATCCCAAGACCGGCCTGCTGACGACGCACGCGCCCAGCACCTACAAGATTCCCACCGCCAACGACTGCCCGCCGATCTTCAACGTAAAGCTGTTCGACGGCCCCAACGTCGAGGACTCCATCCACCGCAGCAAGGCCGTGGGTGAGCCGCCCCTGTTGTTGCCCTTCTCGGTGTTCTTTGCCATCCGCGACGCCATTTCGGCCGCGGGCGGGCACCGGGTCGATCCGCCGCTGTCGGCGCCCGCCACCAGCGAGGCCATCCTGCGCGCCCTCACCGCCGTGCAGCAGGCGGCCTGAACGCGAACCCACGCCGCTTCCCCGAGCCCATCCAGGCGCTGAAACATGACCGCATCGCCTTCGGGCTCTTCAACCGGAGACACCGCGCCCGGCGGCATGGCCAGCGCGGTGTCCGAACGCCAGCTGTTCGATCGCATCGACCTGCACCTGATTCGCGTGCTGTACACCGTGCTCACCGAGCGCAGCGTCTCGCGTGCCGCGCTGCGCCTGGGCATGCATCAACCGGCCGTGTCGGCTGCGCTCAAGCGCCTGCGGGAGCTGGCAGGCGACCCGCTGCTGGTGCGCAACGGCGCCCACATGGTGGCCACCGACGCCGGGCGCCGCATGGTCGAGCCCGCAGCCCACATCCTGCGCGCCGCCGAAGCGCTGTTCACCGAGGCGCGCCAGTTCGATCCGCGCACCAGCACCGCCACCTTCCGCGTTGCCGCCAGCGACTACCTGGACCCCTCCTTCCTGCCGCGCCTGGTGGCCGACGTCAAGCGCCAGGCGCCGCTCACCCGCATCGAGATCAACGCCCTCACGCGCGAGAGCGACTACCGCGCCCAGCTGGCGCAGGGCGACATCGACCTGGTGATCGGCAACTGGCTGCAGCCGCCCGAAGACCTGCACCTGGCGCGCCTGTTCAGCGACGAGGTGGTGTGCCTGGTCAGCCGCGACCACCCGGCCGTGCGCCGCGGCTGGGACGAATCCGACTGGTTGCAGGCCGAGCACATTGCTCCCACGCCCATGCACCCGGGCGCGCGCGGCATCATTGACCAGATCCTCGAAAGCCAGGGCCTGCAGCGCAACATTGCCGCCCGCTGCGCCTACTTCAGTCTTGTGGCCGAAATGGTCGCAGGCACCCTGCTGGTGCTCACCACCGGCCGCCAGTATTGCGAGCGGGTCGCCCGCCAGTTGCCGCTGGTCATCCTGCCCTGCCCCATTGCATTGCCGCCCCTGCTGTACTACCAGCTGTGGCATCCGCGCAGCCACCAATCCAGCAGTGCCCGCTGGCTGCGTGGGCGCACCAAGGATGTGGCCGCCAATCTGGCAGGCAGCCACGCCCCGGCCCCACCCCACCACCCTTGATCCAACCCCAACCAGGAGGAGACACCCATGAGCTGGACCGAGCGCGTATTCAAACTACAAGAGCACGGAACCACGGTACGCACGGAAATCATCGCCGGCGTCACCACGTTCCTGACCATGGCCTACATCATCTTCGTCAACCCGGCCATCCTGGGCGACGCGGGCATGCCCAAGGACTCGGTGTTCGTGGCCACCTGCCTGATCGCCGCCCTGGGCACCACGGTGATGGCGCTGTACGCCAACTACCCCATCGCGCTGGCGCCCGGCATGGGCCTGAACGCCTACTTTGCCTACACCGTGGTGCTGGGCATGGGCTTCAAGTGGCAGGCGGCGCTGGGCGCGGTGTTCATCTCGGGCTGCCTGTTCATGGCGGTCACGATCTTTGGCCTGCGCGGCCTGATCATCCGAGGCATCCCCCAGTCGCTGCGCAACGCGATCACGGTGGGCATCGGGCTGTTCCTGGCGCTGATCGCACTCAAGAGCGCCGGCATCGTGGCGCCCTCCAAGGCCACCTACGTGACCCTGGGCGACCTGCATTCGGCACCGGTGGTGCTGTCCACGCTGGGCTTCATCCTGATCGTGGCGCTCGACAAGTTCCGCGTCCCGGGCGCCATCCTGATCGGCATTCTCGCCGTCACCGTGGCCTCGTTCTTCTTCGGCGGCAACCAGTTCCACGGCGTCTTCGACACGCCACCCTCGATCGAACCCACGCTGTTCCAACTTGACATCAAGGGGGCGGTCACCCACGGCTTCCTGAACGTGGTCCTGGTTTTCTTCCTGGTCGAGTTGTTCGACGCCACGGGCACCCTGATGGGCGTGGCCAAGCGCGCGGGCCTCCTGGTGCCCGGCCGCATGGAGCGGCTGAACAAGTCGCTGTTCGCCGACAGCGCCGCCATCTTCGCGGGCTCGCTGCTGGGCACTTCCAGCACCACCGCCTATGTCGAAAGTGCAGCGGGCGTGCAGGCGGGTGGCCGCACGGGCCTGACGGCCCTGACGGTGGCGGTGCTGTTTCTCGCCGCGCTGTTCATCGCCCCCCTGGCCGGCGCAGTGCCTGCCTACGCCACGGCGCCGGCCCTGTTCTTCGTGGCCTGCCTGATGCTGCGCGAGCTGACCGAGCTGGACTGGGACGATTCGACCGAGGTGGTGCCCGCCGCCATCACCGCGCTGATGATGCCCTTCACCTACTCCATTGCCAACGGCCTGGCCTTCGGCTTCATCAGCTACGCCGGCATCAAGCTGCTGACGGGGCGCGTGCGCGAGGCGCACTGGATGGTGTGGATCATCGCCGCCATCTTCCTGTTCAAGTTCATCTACATCGGCGGAGATTGAGCCATGCAAGCCTACCGCGCGCAGCTGTTGCGCTTTGATGCTCACGGACAGCCGCTGTACGACAGCGACGGGCTGCTGGTGATCGACAGCGACGCCAGCGGCGTGCGGCGGGTGGTGGACGCGGGACCCTACCGCACTCTGGCCGGGCGCCACCCGCAGGTGCCCATCACGCACTGGCCCGAGCGCATCATCGCGCCGGGTTTCATCGACATGCACGTGCACTACGCGCAGACCGACATCATCGGCGCGCCGGCGTCGGGGCTGCTGCCCTGGCTGGAGAACTACACCTTTCCGGCCGAATCGCGTTTCGTCGATCCGCAGTACGCGGCCGAGGTGGCGGGCGTCTTCTTCGAGGAGCTGCTGCGCAACGGCGTGACCACCGCGGTGGTGTTTCCCACCTCGCATCCCGCTTCGGCCAACGCGTTTTTTGCCCGCGCCGAACACCACGGCTTGCGCATGATCGGCGGCAAGGTGCTGCAGGACCGCAACTCGCCCGACGGCGTGCGCGACGAGACCGAGCAGAGCCTGATCGACACCGAGACGCTGATCCGGCGCTGGCACGGCAAGGGCCGCCTGGGCTACGCCATCACCCCCCGCTTTGCGCCCACCAGCAGCGAGGCGCAGCTGCGCGGCGCTGGCGAGCTGGCGGCCAAGTACCCCGACACCTGGATCCATTCGCACGTGGCCGAGAACAAGGATGAGGTCAAGTGGGTGCGCGAGCTCTACCCCAGGTCGCGCTCCTACCTGGGCGTGTACCAGGATTTCGGCCTGATGCGCCCGCGCGCCGTCTATGCCCACTGCATCCACCTGGACGACGCCGACCGCGACCTGATGCGCGACACGCGCACGGCCGCCGCCGTCAGCCCCACCAGCAACCTGTTTCTGGGCAGCGGTTTCTTCAACTTCGAGGCCGCCATGCAGCACGGCGTGCCGCATGGCCTGGCCAGCGACGTCGGCGGCGGCACCAGCTTCAACCCCTTCCACACCATGCTGGCGGCCTACTACGTCGGGCGCGAAGGCCAGAGCAAGCCGGGCCTGAGCCTGACACCGGCCCAGCTGTGGTGGACCCACACGGGCGCGGCCGCGCGCGCGCTGGGGCTGGAGGGCGTGATCGGCACCCTGCAGCCGGGTACCGAGGCCGACTTCGTGGTCATCAACCCCAGGGCCACGCCCCTGCTGGCGCGCAAGACCGCGCGCGCACAAAACCTGGATGAGCTGCTGTTCGCGCTGATCGTGCTGGGCGACGACCGCGCGATCGAAACCGTGGTGATTGCCTGATCAGCCCCGCACGGCGCGGCCCGCGCGCGCCAGCACGGCCAGAATGGCCAGCGCGAAGATCACGAACCAGACGAAGGACCAGTTGGCGATGGTGCCGCCCAGAAAGGTCCAGTCCACCGCGCTGCAGTCGCCGCCGCCCTTGAAGATCATGGGGATGGCGCGCTGCAGCGGAAAGGATTCGATCATGCCGTACAGGTCGCGCCCGCAGGTGGCAAAGGCCGGCGGGTTCCACTGCAGCCAGCTCTGGCGCGCGGCGGTGAAGGCGCCAAAGGCCGCCATCGCCACCGCCAGCAGGCCCCACAGGCGCCAGGCGCCGGGCCCCCTGGAGCACGCCGCCAGCGCGCACAGCACGCCCACGATGATCAGCGCATAGCGCTGCACGATGCACATCGGGCACGGCTCCAGGCCCACCACGTTCTGCAGGTACAGGATGCCAAAGGCCAGCATGGCCGCGCAGACGATGGCAATGGCCGCGAACACGCGGCGGGGGTGGACAAGCAGGGAGGCAATCACGATGAACAGGGCTTTCTTGACGTGGGGTGCGGCGCACCCGTGCCGGCACTGAGTGGCAATGCGGGCCCAAGGTTCCCGCGCCATGGTGGCGCGCTGGCCTCGAATCCCTCGAAAACTAGCATTTTGATAGCTGCTTGCGCGCGCCCATCAAGCGCCAGGCACCGATTTTATTTCAAATCAGGCGTGGTGCTGGCGCACCCAGGCGACGAAGGCATCCATGAACTTCTGCGCCAGCTCGTGGCTGGCCGGGCCGATGGCGCCGTCCACCACCACGCCCTCCTTCCACTGGAAATACATCTCCGGCTGTCCCAGCTGGGGCATGCCGAGGTAGGACAGCACGTTGCGCAGGTGCGCCTGCGCCAGCGCCGTGCCGATGGCGCCGATCGACATGCCGCACACCGCCGCCGGCTTGCCCGCCCACTTGCTCTGGCCCCAGGGGCGCGAGGCCTGGTCGATGGCGTTCTTGAGCACGCCGGGAATCGAGCGGTTGTATTCGGGCGTGACGAACAGCACGCCGTCGGCCGCCGCAATCTCGTCCCGCAGGCGCTTGACGGCGGGCACCGGCGGCTGGCTGTCACTGTCCTGGTTGTACAGCGGCAGATCGTCGATGCGCACGAAGGTCGGTTTCGCGTCCGCCGGCAGCTGCTTGGCCAGCGCCTGGGCGAACTGGCGGTTGAACGAGTCCTTGCGGATGCTGCCGACGACGATGGCGATGTTCAATGTGGACATGGAGGTTCCTTGTTTGGAGCTGAGGGCCCGGCGCAAATCATCCGCGCTTTTGCGCGCGCCTGCTGTGCCCCGCGCCCAAGTCCTCGGGCAGCCCCAATAATCGAGTCCCATGAGTCCGACTCCGCCCGCTTCCTCCCGCACCGAATCCGCTGCGCCCGCCAAGCGCCAGCGCCGCATCCAGTCGATCGAGGTCGGCATGCGCGTGCTGCAGGCACTGACCGAGCAGCGCCGCCCGCTGCCGCTCAAGGATTTGGCGCAACTGGCCGACATGCCGCCCGGCCAGGCGCACCCGTACCTGGTCAGCTTCATGGCCGCTGGCATGGTCAAGCAAAGCCCGCTCACGGGCCACTACGAGCTGGGCCCGGCCGCGCTGCAGATGGGGCTGGCCGCGCTGCAGCAGCTCGACCCGCTGACCGAGGCCAGCCAGGAAGCCGCCCTGCTGTGCGCCCAGGCTGACCTGAGCGTGGCGCTGTGCGTGTGGGGCCACCTGGGCCCCACCGTGGTGCGCCTGGACGAGCCGCGATACCCCCTGCACGTGAACCTGCGCGTGGGCACCGTGATGTCGGTGTTCAACACCATCACCGGGCGGGTGTTTGCCGCCTACCTGCCCGAGCGAATGGTGCGCTCGGTGCTGGAAGACGAGCACCGCCGCGTGGTGGGCGGTGGCTCGGGCGCCTACGACAGCGCCGAGGTGCGGCAGATGCTGGCCGAGATCCGCGCTGCCGGCATGGGGCGCGGGCTGTCCACGCCGCAGCCGGGCGTCAACACCCTCAGCGCGCCGGTGTTCGACGCCGACGGCAAGATCGCTCTCGTCATCACCGTGATCGGCCCGCAGGGCCTGTTCGATGCCGAGATCGACGGTCCCGCGGGGCAATTGCTTCGCCACCACACCGACGCGGTGTCCCGCCGCTTGGGCTTCAATCCGGCCGTGGTTGAAATTAAACATTAACGAATTAATTGACATTAAACTAATTCAAGCGGACAATCGCTCCATCCCGAATCCGATGGAGACTGCCATGTCCGACAAGAAATTCGCCTCCCAGGCCGACCTCGAAGAGAAAAAAATCAGCTGGGACAAACTCTCAGACAACGCGTACGCCTACACCGCCGAGGGCGACCCCAACACCGGCGTGATCATTGGTGACGACGGCTGCATGATCATCGACGCCACCGCCACGCCCGTGGCCGCGCAAGGCGTCATCCAGAAGATCCGCCAGATCACCGACAAGCCCATCAAGTACGTGGTGCTCACGCACTACCACGCCGTGCGCGTGCTGGGCGCCAGCGGGTACAAGAACGAGGGCTTGGAGCAGGTCATCGCCAGCCAGGACACCTGGGACCTGATCGTCGAGCGCGGCCAGCAGGACATGGACTCGGAGATCGGCCGCTTTCCGCGCCTGTTCCAGGCCGTCGAGAGCGTGCCCGGCCTGACCTGGCCGACGCTGACCTTTCAGGGCGAGATGACGCTGTGGCTGGGCAAGCTGGAGGTCAAGATCAAGCAGATCGGCCGCGGCCACACCAAGGGCGACACCATCGTCTACCTGCCTTCGCAAAGCATCTGCTTCTCGGGTGACCTGGTCGAGTTCGAGGCCGCCTGCTACACCGGCGACGCCTACCTGGCCGACTGGCCGCAGACGCTGGACAAGCTGGCCGCGATGAACTTCGCCAAGCTGGTGCCCGGCCGCGGCCCCACGCTGATGACGCCCGAGGCGGTGCAAAAGGGCCTGGCCTACACGCGCGACTTCACCGCCACGCTGTACCAAAGCGCAAAGGAGGCCGTGGCCCAGGGCATGGACCTGAAGGCCACCATGGCCCACACCCGCAAGGCGATGGACCCGAAGTTTGCCCAGGTCTTCATCTACGAGCACTGCCTGCCCTTCGACGTGACCCGCGCGCACGACGAGGCCAGCGGCATCCGCGACCCGCGCATCTGGACCGCCGAGCGCGACCAGCAGATGTGGCACGCGCTGCAAAGTTGACCCGGGATGACGGCCCGCAAGGAGACAAGACCATGAACAAGCCCGATTCCCAACCGACCACGACCCGGCACCACACCCAGGTGGTGGTCGTGGGCAACGGCCCCGTCGGCCAGACGGCCGCCCTGCTGCTGGCCCGCTGGGGCATTGACTGCATCGTGGTCGATCGCCGGCCGCAGCGCGACGTCATCGGCTCCAAGGCCATCTGCCAGCAGCGCGACGTGCTCGACGTGTGGGAATCGGTCGGCGTGGGCCACAAGATCGCCGCCGAAGGCCTCACCTGGGACCGCGCCACCACCTTGTACAAGGACGCCACGCTGTTCACCCAGCCCTTCGTCGACACCGGGCGCTCGGTGTTCCCGCCCTTCGTCAACATTTCGCAGACCCGCACCGAAGAGCTGCTGGACGAGCAGATCGCGGCGACGGCGCACATCACGCCGCTGTGGGACCACGGCGTCGAGCAGATCGAGCAGGACGCGGACGGCGTCACCCTGCACTGCCGCCGCGCCGATGGCACGCCCGTCGAGGTGTGCGCCCCCTACGCCATCGTCGCCGCCGGCTCGGCCCCGCGCGAGCTGCGCCACCAGCTCGGCGTCAGCTTCAACGGCCGCAGCTTCGACGACAAGTTCCTGATCTGCGACATCCGCGCCGACCTGCCCGGCTGGGAGCGCGAGCGGCGCTTTTACTTCGACCCCGAATGGAACCCGGGCCGCCAGGTGCTGATCCACCCCTGCCCCGATTCGACCTTCCGCATCGACTGGCAGGTGCCGGGCGACTACGACATCGAGCAGGAAGAGGCCAGCGGCGCGCTGGACGCGCGCATCCGCCAGATCATCGGCGACAAGCCCTACGAGATCGTCTGGAAGTCGGTCTACCGCTTTCACTCGCGCATGGTCGATCGCATGCGCGTCGGGCGCGTGCTGCTGGCCGGCGACTTTGCCCACATCGTCTCGCCTTTCGGCGCGCGCGGGCTCAACACCGGCGTGATGGACGCCGAGAATGCCGCCTGGAAGCTGGCCTTCGTGCTGCGCGGCTGGGCCGGTGATGCGCTGCTGGACAGCTACGACAGCGAGCGCTGCGCGGCCTCGCGCGAAAACATCGAGGTGACCGGCCACACCATGGACTTTCTGGTGCCGCACACCGAGGAGCAGCACCGCATCCGCGTCGAACGCCTGACGGCCGCGCTGACCGATCCATCGGTGCATCCACAGATCGACTCGGGCCGCCTGTCCGAGCCCTTCTGGTACGTCGATTCGCCGCTCACTACGCCCGACGCGCAGCACCCGTTTGCCGGGCGTCCGCCGCGCGGCCACGTGCCGCCGCCCGGGCCCGGTGTCATGCTGCCCGACGTACCGGTGCGCATCGAGGGCACGCCATGCACGCGCCTGCGGCAAGTGGCGCGCGACGGCCTGTTGCTGCTGGCAGGCAGCGCGGTGGACCTGCACCTGCTGCGCGAGCAGGCGCAAGACGCCACTAGCGCGCCGCTGCGCGTGCTTCGCATCGCCGACATTGATGCCGAAGGCGCCCTGCAGCAGGCGCTGCAGGCCCGCCCGGACGAAGTCTGGGTGGTACGCCCGGACGCCCACATTGCCGCCATCTGCGCGCCGCACGACGGTCAAGCCTTGCACGACGTTTTGCAACGTGTCATGGCCAAGCGCGCCGTCGTGTCCGTCTGATTCACCCTCTAGCTACCCAAGGAGACTCCCATGGCCAATCTCAACGGCGTCCACCACGTCGCCTACCGCTGCAAGAACGCCAAGCAGACCGTCGAGTGGTACCAGAAATACCTGAACGCCAACTTCATCCTCGCCATTGCCGAAAACGAGGTGCCCTCCACCAAGGAGCCGGACCCGTACATGCACATCTTCATCGACATCGGCGGCGGCAACATCCTGGCTTTCTTCGAGCTGCCCACCAAGGCCGAGATGCTGGCCCCGTCGGACGCCAACACGCCCTCCTGGACGCAGCACCTGGCGCTCAAGACCGATTCCATCGACACCATGATGAAGGTCAAGGCCCGGATGGAGGCCGATGGCATCGAGGTCATCGGCCCCACCGACCACACCATCTTCAAGTCCATCTACTTCCGCGACCCCTCCGGCCACCGGCTGGAGCTGGCCGTCAACACCGCCACGCCCGAGATGGACAAGGCGCTGGACCAGGTGAAGTGGGACATGCTCAACGAATGGGACCGCACCAAGAAGGCCCCCACCCACGCGCGCTGGATGCACGACGGCAGCGGGCGCGTGGGGCCGCACTGAGGCGCTGACGCGCCCCTGAAGCCGCTGCACAAGCAGCCCGCCGGGCGGCGCCCGCCGCCGCGGGCTCCATTGGCTTCAATTCATCGGCTCTTTGCGACGTAGGCCGCCATGAGTCGGTCCAGAAAGCCGAACAGCGCCTGGTTCATCGCGCCATGGTCGTTGGCGCGCAGGGCCGCGGGCGGCTGCACGAAGGGGTGCGCCGCCAGCGTTGCCAGTTCGCACTCCGACGCCGCGATCAGCCGCTCGACCACCTGCGGCGTAAACTCCATGTGGCACTGAAAGCCATAGGCGAGATCGCCGTACTCCACGATCTGGCGCGGGCACCCTTCGCTGAACGCGATGACCTTCGCGCCCTGGGTCAGTCCGGGCATGTCGCCATGCCAGTGACCGACCTCCAGGCCGCCGCCGAAGTCGGAAAACTTGTCGTTCGCCTTGCCCTCGGCCGTGAGCGTGATGGGGAACGTGCCGATCTCCTTGTGCGGGCTGCGCGCGTGGGGCGCGCCCAGGGCCGTGCCCAGCAGCTGCGCACCCAGGCAGACACCGACGACCGCCCTGCCCGCGGCCACGCACTGCGCCATCAGGGCGCACTCGGCGGCGGAATCGAAATGCGGGCATTCCGCCTGCGTGGTGGACGGCGATTGCGGGCCGCCCATCACCACCAGCAGGTCGATGCCATCGGCCGACTGCGGCAGCGGCTCGTGCTGGTAGACGCGCGAGTAGCTGGCCTGGTGGCCCCGGTCCCTGACCCAGGTTTCATACGCACCGGGGGCCTCGAACGATTCATGGATGACGAAATGAACCTTCATGAACTTCCTTGGGGTGTGTCGGCACCACCCTGACCCGATGCGTTGCGATCAGCAAGGCCCAGGGGTCAGGCGCAACGGCGCGGACGGCGCATCGCCCATGGGCAAGCTCGGGCGGGTGACGCGGTGCTCGTGCGCCTGACGGCTGTTCCCAAATATACCGATCGCTGCACCGATGCAGTGTGCCCCATGCGGCCGCGATCGTTCAACGCGGGAGTGCGGGGGCTGCTGCCATGAAGTCCGTTCATGCACCAGGCCAGTGTGGAATGACGGCCGGAATCATGCATTGACCCGATGGCATGGTAAAAGCAAAAACTGCTTTTGAGTTGATCTCATCAATGCCCGGAGCCAACTACAACGACCTGCTGGCCTTCATGGCCGTGGCGCGTGAGCAGAGCTTCACGCGCGCGGCGGCGCGGCTGGGTGTGTCGCAATCGGCGCTCAGCCACACGATCCGCGCGCTGGAGTCCCGGCTGGGCGTGCGCCTGCTGACCCGCACCACGCGCAGCGTCAGCCCGACGGCGGCGGGGGAGCGGTTGATGCGCAATGTCGCGCCGCGCTTCCAGGAGATCGAGGCCGAGTTGGCGGCGGTGGGCGAATTGCGCGACAAGCCAGCCGGGACGGTACGGATCACGGCCACCGAGCATGCGGCCCGCGCCGTGCTCTGGCCCAGGCTGGCCGGGTTGCTGCCCGAATACCCGGACATCAAGGTCGAGCTCATCATCGAGCCCCGGCTCGCGGACATCGTCACCGAGCGCTACGACATGGGTGTGCGCCTGGGCGACACGCTGACGGGCGACACGATCGCCGTGCGCATCAGCGCCGACATGCCGGTGGCCATCGTCGGCTCTCCGACCTATCTGGCCCGGCATCCCGCGCCCATGAAGCCGCGGGACTTGCTCGATCACTCATGCATCAACCTGCGCCTGATGAGCCGCGGCGGCCTCTATGCCTGGGAGTTGAAGAAGGGCCGGCAGCGCGTCGATGTGCATGTCGAAGGGCAACTGGTCTTCAACGAGCTGACGCAGGTCCTCAATGCCGCGCTGGACGGCTTCGGCCTCGGCTACGTGCTGGAAGACGTGGCGCGGCCCTATCTCGCCAGGGGACGATTGCGGCAGGTCCTCATGGACTGGTGCCCGGCGTTTCCCGGCTACCACCTCTACTATCCGAATCGCAGCCAGCCCACGCGCGCCATGTCGGTGCTGATCGACGCGCTGCGCTACCCAGCCAGGGGGGACTGAGGGATGCCGCGCGGCAACGACGCCTTCAGCGACGTGCTGGCCTTCATCCATGTGGCGCGCGAAGGCAGTTTCACGCGTGCGGCCGCGTTGCTCGGCGTGTCGCCCTCGGCCTTGAGCCATGCCGTCAAGGGGCTGGAAACCCGGCTGGGCGTGCACCTGCTGACCCGCACGACCCGCCGCATTGCCACGACCGAGGCGGGCGAGCGGCTCTACGCCAAGGTCGCGCCGCGCTTCGAGGAAATCGATGCCGAGGTTGCCGCAGTGGTGGAAATGGCGGACAAGCCCGCTGGCACCGTCCGCATCACGGCCGCCGAGCATGCCGTCAACAGCGTGCTGTGGCCCAAGCTGTCCCCGGTGCTGCATGACCACACCGACATCCACGTCGAGATCAGCGTGGACTACGCGCTGTCGGACATTGTCGCCCAGCGCTTCGACGCGGGCGTGCGCTTGGGCGATCAGGTGGCCCGAGACATGATCGCCGTGCGCATCAGCCCCGACCTGCGCATGGCCGTGGTGGGCTCGCCCGACTACTTCGCCACCCACCCAAAGCCCGCCACGCCCCATGATCTGGGCCGGCACAACTGCATCAACCTGCGCCTGCCGACACAGGGTGGCCTGCTGCAGTGGGACTTTGCCCAGCGTGGCCGGGCGATCAAGTTCCGGGTCGCCGGACAATGGGTGTTCAACGGCAGCATGCCCATTGTCAGGGCGTCGCTGTCGGGCTACGGCCTGGCCTTCGTTCCCGAAGACATGGTGCTGGAGCATATCGCCGCCGGCCGTCTGATACGCGTGCTGGACGACTGGTGCCCGTCGTATCCGGGGTACTACCTGTACTACCCGAGCCGCCGCCATCCCTCGCGTGCGTTGTCGGTCATCGTCGAAGCCCTGCGGCACCGGGAGCTGCCACGCACGCGGCCCGCCGCACGCAAGCGCTGACAAGCAGACGCGGCGCGCTTTAGCGCTCATCCGGGGCCGGCCGCCCGCGCCCGGCCATCCGCGTCCCTGTCGATCCGGCTTCACCATCACTTATGAGTTTGACTCACGAGTGCATGCGCAATTGACACCTTTATCCGCGTCGCCGGTCTGCCTACCATTTCATTCATCGAAGCGCAATGGGCGACGCCCCGGGGCGCGACCAGCGTACTCGCCAACCTCGACCCAAAAGGTACATCCATGAAGAAGCATCTCATCGCTGCCGGCGCTACCGTGCTGATGGGCGCCGCATCCGCGCAGGCCGAAGGCATCAGCATCACACCCGTCGGTGCCACTGCAACGGCTTTCGGTGCTGCCCAGAACTTCTCCGGCCAGGTCGCGGTGGACATCAAGGCAGCCGGCGATAGCGGCAAGCACGGCAGCGTCGGCATGGTCGATTTCATGCCCGGCGCGCGTACCGCATGGCACACCCATCCGGTCGGCCAATTGCTCATCGTCACCGAGGGCAAAGGCTGGGTGCAGGAAGACGGGCGCCCAGCGCGCGAAATCAAGTCGGGCGACGTGGTCTGGATCGAAGCGGGCGTCAAGCACTGGCACGGCGCCGCCAGCAACACACGCATGAGTCATCTGGCCATCGCCTACATGCAGGATGGGAAAAGCGCGGACTGGAAGGAGCTGGTGAGTGATGAGCAATACAACGCCCGCTAGGCGCCGGACTGTTGCGCTGGCGATCGTGCTGGCGCTGGCATCCGGTGCCACCGTCGCACAGGCACCCAACGCACAGGAGCCCAACACCATGACGAATGCCCAACAGGCCACGGACACCTTGTCCGCCAGGCAGCAGGCCATTCCCCTGATCGCCGCTTTCATGGCCGCGAGCGACATGCCCAAACTCAATGCCGCCCTGAACCAGGGGCTGGACGCGGGCCTGAGCATCAGCGAGGCCAAGGAAATCCTGGTCCAGCTCTATGCCTACGTGGGCTTTCCCAAGAGCCTCAACGCGCTCGGCGAGTTGCTGAAGGTCGTGGAGGCGCGCAAGCAACGCGGCATCCAGGACGCACCCGGGCGCGAACCCAGCCGGCCCATCGCCACCGGCGATGAACTGGTCGCGGTGGGCAAGGCGAACCAGAGCCGGATTTCCGGCGGGCCGGTACAAGGCCCGGTGTTCGACTTCGCTCCCGTCATCAACCAGTTCCTGCAGGCCCATTTGTTCGGCGCCATCTTCGAGCGCGACAACCTCGATTGGCAAAGCCGCGAGCTGGCCACGGTCGGCGCGCTCGCTGCCACGCCGGGCGTGGAGGCGCAACTGCGCTCGCACATTCGCGCCAGCCTGCGGGTGGGCCTGAGCGCCGCGCAGTTGCGGCAACTCACGCAGGTGCTGGCCGAGCGTGGCGATGCAGAAGCCGGCAGGCGAGCCAGCGAGGCGCTTACGCAAGCGCTTGCCGCTGCATCGGGAGGTCAATGATGAAAACCACCCGAATCCTGTTCGCCACCTCCATTGCCATGATCACGTTGCTCACCGCTTGCGCCACCCGGCCCAACGGCCTTGGCAACGCTTCTGGCCCCTTGGTGGTGCAGGCCCAGGGCAGTTTCGCGGTCGGCGGGACGGTGAAGCAAACCCCCGGAACCTACGACAACAATCAGCCGACGTCCGCAGGGCAGAGCTTTCACGGCGACCACCTCTACGCCTTCTATCAGGTGCCGCCGAACCCCGGGGCGCTGCCCATCGTCATGCTGCACGGCGCATTCCAGTCGGCGCGCAGCTGGGAGACCACATCGGACGGCCGCGAGGGCTTCCAGACCATCTTCCTGCGCCGCGGCTTTCCGGTCTACCTGGTCGATCAGCCGCGTCGGGGCAGGGCAGGCAACAGCACCGTGGGCACAAGCATCGAGCCGACGCCCAACGATCAGTTGTTCTTCGACCAGTTCCGCATCGGCAAATGGCCAAACTACTTCGACAACGTGCAGTTCGATCGCAAGCCGGAAACGCTCGATCAGTTCTTGCGCTCGGTCACGCCCAACACCGGCCCCTACGACGCCGGGGTGATCTCGGATGCGATGTCGGCGCTGTTCACCAGGATCGGGCCGGCCATCCTGTTCATCCACTCCCAGGGTGGCGGTCCGGGTTGGTTGACGGCGATCAAGAACTCCAACGTCAAGGCCATCGTCGCCTTCGAGCCGGGCAGCGGCTTCATCTTTCCGCAAGGCGAATTGCCCGCGGACATGCCGAGTGCGGCCGGTACCTTGAAGCCCGAAGCGGTAGCGCTCGCGGACTTCGAGAAGCTGACGCGCATCCCGATCGTCATCTACTACGGCGACAACTTCTCCGAAGAGCCGACCACGGAGCGCGGTCAGGACAACTGGCGCGTGCGCCTGGCCATGGCGCGGCTCTGGGTGGACGCCGTCAACAAGCACGGGGGCGACGCGCAACTGGTGCACCTGCCCGAGATCGGCATTCGGGGCAACACCCACTTTCTGATGTCCGACCTGAACAACCTGCAGATCGCCGACCTGGTGTCGCAGTTTCTGACCCAGAAAAAGTTGAACTGAAAGCCATAACCCCATGGTCAGTCACATCACCCACCCCACACGGTATAGGTTTCTACACCAGAACTCTTTGAGCCTGAGGAGATGCGCATCATGAAGACACGCCAACTCGGAAGCAATGAACTTGAAGTCTCCGCCCTCGGCTTCGGCTGCATGGGCATCAGCCAGAGCTATGGCACGCCGTTGTCGAAGCAGGACGGCATCCGGCTGATCCGCGCGGCGGTGGAACGCGGCGTCACCTTCTTCGACACCGCCGAGGTGTACGGCCCCTTCGCCAACGAGGAAGCGGTGGGCGAGGCGCTGGCGCCGCTGCGCGAGCAGGTGGTGATCGCCACCAAGTTCGGCTTCGACATCGACTTCGCCACGCGCGAGAACCGCGGCGTGTGCAGCCGGCCGGAGCGCATCCGCCAGGCCGTCGATGGCTCGCTCAAGCGCCTGCGCATCGACACCATCGACCTGCTGTACCAGCACCGCGTCGATCCGAACGTGCCGATCGAGGACGTGGCGGGCACGGTCAAGGAGCTGATCGCCGAGGGCAAGGTGAAGCACTTCGGCATGTCCGAGCCCGGCGTCGCCACGCTGCGTCGTGCCCATGCGGTGCAGCCGGTCACGACGCTGCAAAACGAATACAGCCTGTGGACGCGCGGCGTGGAAAGCAACGGCATTCTGGCGGCCTGCGACGAGCTCGGCATCGGCCTGGTGCCCTACAGCCCGCTCGGCAACCCACACAGGAGAACCACCATGAACGCAACCACCATCCCGCACTTCACCCTCAACAATGGCGTAAAGATCCCGGTCATCGGGCTCGGAGTCTTCCAGACGCCGCCGGCTGAGACGACTGCCGCCGTGCTCTACGCACTCAAGACCGGCTACCGTCACATCGACACCGCCGCGGCCTACGGCAACGAGCGCGAAGTGGGCGAAGGCATCCGTCAGTCCGGCATCGCCCGCGACGAGGTCTTCATCGAGACCAAGGTGTGGATCAGCGACTACGGCTACGACGCCACGCTGCATGCGTTCGAGAAAAGTGCGGGCAAGCTGGGCGTCGATCGCATCGACCTCCTGATCCTGCATCAGCCGCTGCCGAGTCGATTCGATCTCACCCTCGACGCCTACCGGGCGCTGGAGAAACTGCTCGCCGACGGCAAGGTGCGCGCCATCGGTGTCAGCAACTTCATGCCGGAAGTACTGAACCGCTTGCTGGCTGAAACGTCCGTGGTGCCCGTGGTCAACCAGATCGAGGTCCATCCGTATTTTCAGCAGAAGGAACTGCAAAACCTGCATGCCAAGCATCACATCCTGACTCAGGCATGGTCGCCCATCGGTGGTATCACCTCCTACCGAGGCGGCGGCAAGAGCACGTTCGACGATCCGGCGCTGCAACAGATCGCGCGTGAGCACGGCAAGTCGCCCGCGCAAGTGATGCTGCGCTGGCACCTGCAACAGGGCCGTTCGGCGATCCCGAAATCGACCAGGGCCGCGCGCATCGCCGAGAACTTCGACGTCTTCGGCTTTGAACTCACCGAGCAACAACTTGCCGCGATCGACGCACTCGACACCGGCGTGCGTGGCGGTCCCGAGCCCGACGACATCACGCTCGAAAGCTACGGCCGCGACATTCCGGAGGCCTGAACCCGCCGTCCGGATTCGGCACGAGAAGCATTCGCGTTGCATGACGTTGAGAGCGAGAAATGGACCAACACCCAGCCAACACCGATCGCCGCGGTTTTCTGAAGGGAGCCGGCGCACTGGCGGCAGTGCCGCTGGTGATGGAGATGGCCGCGAGCCAGGCCTTCGCGCAGCCACCCGCGACAGCCCAAGCCGGCGGCACTCGCGATGCGGACACGGCGCGCGTGACCGGGCGCCGCAAGCTTGGATCATTGGAGGTTTCCAGTGTGGGGCTCGGCGTCCAGAATATGGACCGCACCTACCAGACGACGGTCCCGTACCGACCCGAGATGATCGCCATCATCCGCACCGCCTTCGAGCGCGGCGTCACGTTCTTCGACACGGCCGAGGCCTACGGGCCGTTCGAGAACGAGCGCATCCTCGGCGAGGCCATCGCGCCGTTTCGTGACCAGGTCCGGATCACCTCCAAGTTCGGCTGGAACATCGATCCCGACACCGGCGAGCGCGGGCCCGGACTCAACAGCCGTCCGGCACACCTCAGGCGCGCCGTCGAGGGCTCGCTCAAGCGCCTGCGCACCGACCGCATCGACCTCCTGTACCAGCACCGCGTCGATCCCGCCGTGCCGATCGAAGATGTCGCCGGCGCGGTCAAGGATTTGGTGGACCAGGGCAAGGTGCTGCATTGGGGACTGTGCGAGCCGGGCCTGCAGACCGTCCGTCGCGCCCATGCCGTGCTGCCGCTGACCGCGATCCAGAACGAGTATTCGATGGCAACCCGCGATCCGGAAAAGCAAGTGCTGCCGCTGTGCGAAGAGTTGGGCATCGGCCTCGTGCCCTGGTGGCCGCTGGACTGCCAGCTGCTCACCGGCTGGATCGACGCGAACACGCGCTTCGCATCGGGCGACCTGCGGGGCATCACGCCACGATTCTCGCCGGAGAACCTGCCGCACAACATGCAGCTGGTGGATCTGATCAAGACCTGGGCCGTGCGCAAGCAGGCGGCTCCGGTGCAGATTGCGCTGGCGTGGCTGATGGCAAAAAAGCCCTGGATCGTGCCCATCCCCGGCACGACGCAGATGTCGCACATGCTGGAAAACATCGGCGCAAGCGGCATCACTTTCGGCCCCGACGAGCTTAGCGAGTTGAATGCTGCCGTCGCTGCCATCGAAGTCAAAGGCGCGCGGTTGCCGCCTGCGGTGCTTGCCTTCAGCGGCGTCGAGGCCCCGCCGCAGTAACGCTGTGGCTCGCCTGTGAGCGGATGAGCGCGATTTGAAGCCAATAGGTGCTGACCATGAAATACAAATGGATTTCCACGTTGGTGTTCACGGCATTCCTCGGATTGGTCGGCGCCACGGCAACGGCACAAAACCCAGACGCGAGCCGTGCAGTGATGGACAAAGCAGACGTTCTCATCGTCTACCTGTCCCGAACAGGGAACACGCAAGCCGTCGCCGAAATCATTCATGACGCGGTCGGCGGCACCCTGGTAGATCTCAAGCTGAAAACGCCGTATCCGGAGAACTACGCCGCGATCGTGGCACAGGTGGCCAAGGAAGATGAAGCCGGTTATTCGCCGCCCCTGACAACCCGCATCGCGGATATCCGGCAGTTCGACACCGTGTTCATCGGTTTTCCGACCTGGGGCATGCAGCTGCCGCCGCCGATCAAGAGCTTTCTGAAGGAATACGACTTGCGCGGCAAGACGGTGATCCCGTTCAACACGAATGCTGGCTACGGCGTGGGCAGCAGCATCCAGCAGGTACGGAGCCTGTGCACGGGCTGCAACGTGCTGCAGGGCTACTCCACCCAGGGTGGGCTGGAGCGCGACGGCATCTATCTCGCGATCGAGGGAAAGCGCCGGGAAGCCGTACGCGGCGAGGTCCGCAAGTGGCTGCGCGAAATCGGCGCGCTGCAGCCGGGCGATCGATCGAATCGCGGAGAAGCCGGTCGCTGAGCATCGGAGAGCTTGGGATTTTCAAACGAGGAAACCAGCATGACACAGGACATCAAAGACAAAGTGGTTGTCATCACCGGCGCATCGAGCGGCCTGGGCGCCGAAACCGCGCGGCACCTGGTCAAGTCCGGCGCCAAGGTGGTGCTGGGCGCACGTCGCTTGGACCGCCTGCAGGCGCTGGCCACCGAACTGGGCCTGCCCAAGGAAGCCGCGTTCAAGGTGGACGTGACCGACCGCGAACAGGTCAAGGCGCTGGTCGATCACGCCGTCAAGCTGCACGGCCGCATCGACGTGATGATCAACAACGCCGGCCTGATGCCGCTGGCGCCGCTGGAAATGCTGCGCTTCGACGAGTGGAACCAGTGCATCGACGTCAACATCAAGGGCGTGCTCTGGGGCATCGCCGCGGCGCTGCCACACTTCAAGGCGCAAAAAAGCGGCCAGTTCATCAACGTCTCGTCGGTGGCCGGCCACACCATCAGCGCCGGCGGCGCGATCTACTCGGCCAGCAAGTATTCGGTGCGCGTGATCTCCGAGGCGCTGCGCAAGGAGGTCAAGCCCTACAACATCCGCACCACGGTGCTCTCGCCCGGCGCGGTGGATACCGAACTGCCGGCCTCGGTCGGTGCGCCCGGTGTCAACACCGCCATTGCCGACTACTACAAGAACAACGCCATTCCCGCCGACAGCTTCGCGCGCTGCGTGCTGTTCGCCATGAGCCAGCCGGAGAACGTCGACATCAACGAGATCCTGTTCCGCCCGACGGTGCAGGCGCTCTAAGAACGTGTTCACGATCTTTGATTAAAAAATCAGGTTGGCGCGGCCCGACTGGTCCAGTCCGTTTGTAGGCTCCGGTCCCGGTCAGGGCGGGTATATGCTTTGACGGATGCGAGACCGATCCATGAGCGCTGACACCCCCCTCGACACCGCCACCCGCCACGACCAGCACGGCCAATGGCCGCAGGCCGAATCGGTGGACGACTTTCGCCACAACCTGGCCACGGTGCACGCACGCATCGCGGCGGCCTGCCAGCGCGTTGGGCGCGATGCCGCCAGCGTGCGCCTGCTGCCCGTCAGCAAAACCAAGCCCGAGGCGGTGCTGCGCCAGGCCTACGCCGCGGGCTGCCGCATGCTGGGCGAGAACAAGCCGCAGGAGGCCCATCGCAAATGGGAGGCCATGGCCGACCTGGGCGACCTGCGCTGGTCGGTCATCGGCCACTTGCAGACCAACAAGGCCAAGCTGGTGGCGCAGTGCGCCAGCGAGTTTCAGGCGCTCGACAGCCTGCGCGTGGCCGAGGCGCTGGAGCGGCGCCTGCAGGCCGAGGGGCGCGCGCTGGACGTGTTCGTGCAGGTCAACACCTCGGGCGAGGCCAGCAAGTACGGCCTGCACCCCGACGACGTGGCCGCCTTCTTGCGCGAGCTGCCCGCGTTTTCGGCGCTGCGCGTGCGCGGGCTGATGACGCTGGCGCTGTTCTCGGCCGAGGCCGAGCGCGTGCGCCAATGCTTCGTGCTGCTGCGCGGCCTGCGCGACCGGCTGCGCCAGGACGCCCCCGCCGGCATCGAGCTGGGCGAGCTGTCGATGGGCATGTCGGGCGACTACGAAATCGCCATCGAAGAAGGCGCCACCGTGGTGCGCGTCGGCCAGGCCATCTTCGGCGCGCGGCCCATGCCCGACTCGTACTACTGGCCGTCGGCCGGGGCGGATGACGCCAAGGCCGGAGCGGCGCCTTGACCGCACCCACCGCCGCCACGCCCGCGCTGCGCCCGCTGGCCATCGACGTGGTGTCCGTCCAGTCGCAGGTGGTCTATGGCCGCGTCGGCAACAACGTCGCCGTGCCCGCGCTGCACGCGCAGGGGCTGGCGGTGGCCGCCGTTCCCACCGTCATCCTCAGCAACACGCCGCACTACGCCAGCATCCACGGCGGCGCCCTGCCCATCGACTGGTTCGAGGGCTACCTGGCCGACCTGAGCGCGCGCGGCGCGCTGCAGCAGCTGCGCGCGGTCGTCACCGGCTACCTGGGCGGCCCCGAGCAGGCGCAGGCGCTGGGCACATGGATCGGCCAGACACTCAACGCCCGCCCTGCCCTGCGCGTGGTGATCGATCCCGTGCTGGGCGACCACGACCACGGCGAATACGTCGCCCCCGGCATGGCCGACGCCTACCGCCGCCACCTGCTGCCCCTGGCCGACGGCCTGACCCCCAACGGCTTCGAGCTGGCGCGCCTGACCGGCATGCCCGTCGCCACCTTCGACGAGGTCGCCGCCGCCGCCCGCACCCTGCTCACGGGCCGCACCCAATGGATCGCCGTGACCAGCGCCGCACCCGCCACCTGGGCGCCCGGCGAGATGCAGGTGGCGCTGGTCACCCGCACCCACGCCGAGCCCATCCGCCATCCGCGCATCGACGCCACGCCCAAGGGGACGGGGGATTTGTTTTGTGCGAGCTTGACGGCGGGTTGGCTGGGTGGGGCCGAGTTGCGGCAGGCGGTTGAAGAGGCGTGCCAGCAGGTGGTGCGGGCGCTGCGGTTGACGCAGCAGGCGCGATGCGCCGAACTTTTGCTGCCGCCGATGGCGAGTCGTCAAGTCGAACACGCACGTGGCCTTTAAAGTACCTCAGTCGTCTGATCGCAACATAGTGAATGACCGGTTCAGGCTGAAAGCGGGTACTCCCCGGGAACGGTGCGACTGACAGGAATTGAGCGCATCGCCGACAGGGGAGTTTTGAGCTAAGGCAGGCTTAAAACCATCTCGTGCTTTGGCTTTCCCCTTCTCAGCTCGGCTCAAGGCGTTGAGTTCACAAGGGTGACGTTGCCTACGTCCCATCCACCCGACCTCTCAGCCTTTCACCGCGCCCTGCGCAAAGATCTTCGTCAACGCCGCCCGTTCGGTCGGCTCGTCCCATGCCAGGTCTGGAGCAAGGATGTGCCGCGTGACCAAGAAACCGACGTTCAGCGACAGAAAAGCACGCACCAGCGCCTCAGCGCTTACATCGCTGCGCAGGCTCCCTTCGATCTGGCGTCGACGCATGAGAGCTAACAGAGGCTCCCATACCGCTGGTCGCCATGCAGCCTCAAAGCGGGTTCGCAGATGCTCGTCGCGCAGCAACTCCACAAGCAACACGCGTGTGAGTTCCGGGCTGGTCTGCATGGCCTCGGAACGCGCCTCGAGCAACGTATCGTGCCAAGCAACAAAGTCGTCGCCGTGTGCCTCGATCACCCGGCGCAACGCCTCCAGCGACGTCGGCGCCAAGTGCGGCAGGACAGCTTGCTCAATCACCGCCTGTACCAATCCGTCTTTTGAGCCGAAGTGCTTGAACAGCGTGCGCTCTGTCGTGTCTGCAGCGGCGGCTATCTCACGGGTTGTGGTCTGAGCGACTCCCCGGCTTGCGAACAGACGGGCGGCCGCCCACAGCACGTCCAAATGTTTTTTGGGGGGAGGACCTCGGCGGGCAGATGTGGTGGATGAACTCATTCAATAACTGTACAGCATTCGCTTGACTGATTTTCTTGATATATGTATAGTACAAGCTATACATATTGAGTGACGCTCCATGAAATCTCTTTCCCTCCCCACCGTCCTTGAGCCCCATCACATGCATGCCGACGTACCGGCGTACCCGGCTACGCGGCGACGGCCGCCCCAGCCTTGGCCCAATCCGTTTCCGCTCAAGGGGTTGGGCAGTGCCCGCTACGGTGCAGAGACATTGGAAGATGGGCGACGCAGCTACTGGATCGAGCACGAGGTCGTGCGCGGCGTCACCCCGCGCATGTTGGCATGGTGGTTTGCACATCTCGAGGGCGACGTCGTCATCCAAGGTCGCCGGGTCAACCGGTACCGCGCTTGGCATCCTTACGACCATGTGCATGCCAGTTACGCCCGGCGCCTCCCCGACGGCAGCGTCGGCCCGGGTGCCGCGATCCGCCTGTGCGAGTACTTCAACGGCGATCCGCGCTACCCGGTAGCGACCGTGACAGAGATTGAAAAGCTCGACGAAGAAGGTTTCATCCACAACCCGTGTCTGCATGGCATCGAGGGACTGGTACGGATGGAGTACCGCTTCGAGGCCGTGCAGGAAGGCACACGGTACGTTAACCGACTGCTGATTGGTGGAACGCACCAATGGCGCCGCGTCATCACGCCGCTTATTCGACGGTATGGGTTCTCGCAGGCGCGGGGACTTGCATGGATACGCCACAACATCGAGGAAGTCGGCTTGTTCGAGCACATCCTTCCCCCGCTGTACCGACAGCACACCGGCCGCGAAGCCTAAGCGATCCCCACCCCTATTCCACCCACCATCACGGCCGCGACTGGCCAATGAAAGGAAATGCAATGAAAGTGATCCGCCGAGACGAGGGCAAAACCCTGAAGGTGCTTGGAGACAACGTGACCGTCAAAGTCTTCTCGCACGACTCGCCCCATGGGCAGGCCATCGTCTCCGTCGAGGTGCCGCCTGGAAGCGGTACTCCCTGCGTGACACACGCCAGAGAGGAAGAGGTTTATCTCTTGCTTGAGGGCGAACTGATGATGCATGCGCAGACAGAACGCCACTTGCTGCAACCTGGAGACATGGTGCACCTGCCCCCGCTGACACCACATGGTTATCGGAATCCCGGAGCAGAGACGGCGCGCTTTATCGCCTGGACGGTAGGAGGCCCGATGGACCGTTTCTTTGTGCAGATGGCCGAACGTGTCCACGCTCTGCCACAGGACATCGCAGCCATGAATGCAGTGATGGCGGAGTGCGGGGTCGTTCGCGTGTCGTAACCGGCTTATCGCCGCCCTCAATCTGACCGCATAGAAAACATCCAATGAGCGCACGCATATTCATCGATGGCGATCAAGGCACGACGGGATTGCAGATCCAGTCGAGGCTATCGGCACGAGACGATATCAAGCTGATCACGCTTCCTGCTTCACGGCGCAAGGACATCAAGGCCCGTTCAGAGGCACTCAATGAGTGCGACGTGGCCGTACTCTGCCTGCCGGACGACGCCGCTCGCCAAGCGGTCTCTTTGATCCGAAACAGCAAGGTCCGGGTCATCGATGCATCCAGTGCGCATCGAACTGATTCGGAATGGACATACGGATTCCCGGAAGTCGCAACTGTTCGTGCTGTTCAGATCGCTGAGGCACGGCGTGTCAGCAACCCGGGGTGTTATCCAACAGGGGCGGTGGCGTTGCTGCGTCCTTTGATTGAGGGCAATATCCTGCGACCAGATGCGCCGCTGACGATTCATGCCGTATCCGGCTACTCTGGGCGGGGACGAGCAGGCGTTGAGGCGCATGAAGGACCTCGGCGCTCAAGACAAGCTCCTTTCCAGACATATGGCCTCGACCTTCGGCACAAACATGTGCCTGAAATTCAAGTGCATGCAGGCTTGACCCATCCGCCAATTTTCGTTCCGTCGTATGGCAATTTTCGGCAAGGGATTTCACTGACGGTTCCACTGCACCTGTCCATGCTGAAAGGAAACGCAACGGGAGCGGTGATTCGAGAAGTGCTGCGGAATCACTACGGCGCGTTTCAAGCTGTGCGCGTACTTGATGAAGTGCAATCTGGCGACATGCCGTCCTTGAATCCTCAGGCAATGAATGACACCGACGACCTTCAGTTGGCCGTATTCGAAAACCAGGGGCGTGGACAAGTGCTGCTCACCGCCGTCTTTGACAACCTGGGGAAAGGGGCTGCTGGTGCAGCCATTCAGAATTTAAATCTCATGATTGGCCACCGGAAGGCTGGATTGAGGTTCGGCAGACAAGAGGCTTGAGGCCAGGCAGTTGCCGTGCCCTCGTAGAACAGACTAGCGCACTTCGCCGATATCAGGAATGTGTTCTGCGATCACACACCCAGAACGCCGCGCTGAGGCACGTCTGCCGATACGGCTTGTACGCACCGCGGCTCGATGCCTGCATTCGCGTCTTTGCCACGCATTCGCTCAAGCCTCGCGAATCGCCCGCGTCAGCTCTGAGTGGGGCCGACCATCCTGTGGTAAGGACAGCATAAGCGCCAGTGAGAAACTGGTGTCACGGTTTAACGTTGGCCCAACATTTCTGGCGGATATGTCGATGACCGCTTCATGGTCGACAGTACCCATTAGAGTCCGACAGACGAACCTCTGCAATCGCTGCAATGCAGTCATAGAGTTCAACCAAACCGCTCCCCATCGCGAGCCGAGAAGCCACGCCCAAATCGCGATCATGATTGCCCGCGACCACGATTGCGATCAATCTGGATTGTGGCCACGCGCGACCGGCGCTCTTGCCGAAGCCAACCAGTCGCCACACATCACCGCACGCCTGCGGGGCGCCGACAAGCTGCCTCGCGCTGCTTTGCTTCGGCCCTCAGCCCGTCAAACCTTCCCCAACGCCTGCTCCAAATCCGCCAGCAAATCGTCGATGTGCTCGATGCCCACCGACAGCCGCACCATGCCTTCGGACACGCCGGCCTTGGCCAGCTCTTCGGGGCTGAGCTGGCGGTGCGTGGTGCTGGCGGGGTGGCAGGCCAAGGACTTGGTGTCGCCGATGTTGACCAGGCGCAGGAACAGGCCCAGCGCGTCCTGAAAGCGCCCGCCGGCGGCGCGGCCATCAGTGGCCTTGAGGGTGAAGCTGATGATGCCCGACGCCCGCCCGCCCATCAGGCGCTTGACGATGGCGTGGTCGGGGTGCTCGGGCAGGCCGGCGTAGTTGACCGAGGCCACCTTGGGGTGCTTTTGCAGATATTGGGCAATGGCCAGCGCGTTGGCGCAGGTGCGGTCCATGCGCAGCGGCAGGGTTTGCAGGCCCTGCAGCAGCAAGAAGGCGTTCATCGGGCTGATGGCGCCGCCCAGGTTGCGCAGCGGCACCACGCGCGCGCGGCCGATGTAGGCGGCGGCCCCCAGCGCCTCGGTATAGACCACGCCGTGATAGCTCACGTCGGGCTCGTTCAGGCGCGCAAAGCGCTGCTTGTGCTCGGCCCACGGAAACTTGCCCGAATCGACGATGACGCCGCCCATGCTGTTGCCGTGGCCGCCGATGTACTTGGTGGCGGCGTGCACCACGATGTCGGCGCCGTGCTCGAACGGGCGGCACAGGTAGGGGCTGGGCACCGTGTTGTCGACGATCAGCGGCACGCCGTGATCGTGCGCCACCTTGGCCAGCGCCGCCAGGTCGGTGGCGTTGCCCAGCGGGTTGCCGATGGATTCGCAGAACACCGCCTTGGTGCGCGCGTCGATCAGCTTGCCGAACGAGGCCGGGTCGCGGTAGTCGGCAAAGCGCACCTCCACCCCCATTTGCGGCAAGGTGTGGGCAAACAGGTTGTAGGTGCCGCCGTACAGCGTGGAGGTGGAGACGATGTTGTCGCCCGCCGCCGCGATGGTCTGGATGGCGTAGTGGATCGCCGTCATGCCCGAGGCCAGCGCCAGCGCGCCCACGCCGCCTTCCAGCGCGGCCAGGCGCTGCTCGAGCACGGCGGTGGTCGGGTTCATGATGCGGGTGTAGATGTTGCCCGGCACCTTCAGGTCGAACAGATCGGCGCCGTGCTGCGTGTCGTCGAAGGCGTAGGACACCGTTTGATAGATGGGCACCGCCACCGACTTGGTGGTGGGGTCGGGCGTGTAGCCGGCGTGCACGGACTGGGTCTCGAACTTCCACGAATCGCTCATCGAATGCTCCTTGAAGGCTTGGAAAATTCCAATTTTGATAGCTGCTTGCGCATGCTGCACAAGCGCGAGAGGCCGAACTGAACCACGAAATAGCGCCTTGCCCCAGCGCCTACGGGCGCAGCGGGCAAGCGGTGAAAGTCTAGCGGCGCCAGCCAGCCGTCGTGCTGGGCCGATCAGACAGTTTGCGCATGAGCTTATGAGCCGGTCGTTCTCGCCCGCGCACCGCTGGCGTGGAGCGCTCGCCTGTCACATGGCCGCCGTATGCGGTGGAGGTGCGACTTGCACGGCCAGGCGCAAGCCCAGCGCCTTGAGCACGGCCGACAAGCTGCGCAGCTCGGGGTTGCCTTGCGGCGACAGCGTGCGGTAGAGCTGGTTGGCGTTCAACTCGGCTTCTTGCGCAATGGCGCGCACGCCACCATGGGCTTGTGCAAGCTGGCGCAGCGCCACCAGCAAGTCGGCCGGTTCGCCGTCCTGAAGCAGCTGGTTCAGGTATTCGGCCGCAAAGGCCGGATCGTCCCTGAACAGCTCGGCCATCGCCTCGTCGTGGCTGCGATCTTTCATGATGACCTCCGTTGCCAATCGTTCCAATACCCAATGGCGCGCTCGATGTCGGCGTCTTGAGACCCTTTGTCGCCCCCGCACAGCAGCAGTACCACCACGGCTCCGGCCATCGCGTAGTAGACACGGTAGCCCGGTCCCTGGTTGATCCGCAGCTCCCACACGCCCTGGCGGCAGAATCGGTGGTCGCCAAAGTTGCCTGCCTCGATGCGGTTGATTCGCTTGACGACGTGGCCCTTGGCGACCGGGTCGCGCAGCATGCGCATCCACTCTTGAACCGGGTCGCGCTCATCGCCGGTAAGGTAGTGGCGGACGGTGAACACGGACTTATTATCGTTTATAAACGGCAATTGCGCTGAATTCCGGATGGCGACAGCACAAACTGCCTGAAGCTCACTTCAGCGCCACGTTGTTGAGCTTGTCCAGCCGCTCCGGCCACGCGCCCGTCTGCGCGCCCTGGCGCAGGATGCGCGCCCAGGCCATCCAGGCGTCCCACTGCACGCGCTTGTCCCAGGCGTTGCCCCAGGCGCTGTAGCACTGCAGGGCGCCGGCGGCGGCGGCCTGGGCCTCTTGGCTCCGGCCGGCGATCAGGTAGAGCTGGGCCAGCACCATCTGCGGCTCGCCCACCCAGGGGTTCAGGCGCGCCGCGTGCTCCAGCGCGGCCACGGCGCCGTCCATCTGCACCAGGGGCTGGGCTTGCGAGATGACCGACCAGTAGAGCGATGACGCGGCGGCCTCGTCGCTGGCGGACAGCGTGCGCGTGCAGTGCTCGAACACCGGCGGCATGGGCAGCAGGCCCTTCAATGCCGGATGCTGCAGCGCCGCCCCCAGCGCGCTGATCTGCGCATAGATGCGGCTGGGCGGGCGCATGGGGCCGGGCCACAGCGCGGCCATCCAGTGCGCGGCCTGGGGCACGTGCGGCACGTCCGGAAAGCCGCTGTAGATGTCGTCCTGCCAGGCAAACCACTGCTCGCAGGTGTCGGCCATGCTGACGATGATGAAGGCGGCCACCACGTCGGCCGGCAGGCGATGCTCGTGCACCTGCACGCTGCCGTCGGACGCGATCTGCCCGGCCAGCACCTGGCGCACGAACTGCGCGCGCGAGGCGGTGCAAAACAGGTACACCAGCTGCTCGGCGCGCTCGCCCACGGCGTCACGCAGGCGGGCACGCTCGCGCTCGGGGTCGAACTTGACCAGGTCGACAAAGGCGTTGCCGTACACGCTGTGCAGCAGGCCCAGCAGGCGCACGTCGCGCGGCTGGCGCCACAGCGCCAGGCTGCGCGCCACGCCCACCAGGTGGTGGCGAAAGGTGCCGGCCTTGTGCCAGTCCTGCCCGACGCCGCGCGCCAGCACGATGGGCAGCACGGGGGCCAGGTCGGTGTCGTGGGCCAGCCACTCGTCGTCCAGCAGCGCCAGGGCGCGCTGGTGCAGGTCGGGGTCGAGCGGGGCGAAGGCAGGGGCTTGGGTCATGGGGGCGGCAAGACAAATGAGGGCTTTCGCAGTATCGGCGAATTTGCGCCGCCGCCGGCCCGCGCCAACCCGGCCCGCATGAAAACCCGATAATCAAAGGCGACGCTGAATAAGTCCTCGCGATGCAGCGCGCTCTGGTTTGGGATGGGATGCAAGGCGCAAAACGCAGCCATAGCCGCAGCTATGGCGAGTATTTGCAACGCCGCAGACCGCCCAAAGCAGAGATGCGATGCGCGCAGGGGACTTGTTCAGCGTTGCCCTAAGGCTTCGCTCACACAGACACACGGCAAGGAATCGGGATATGGCACGCATGGTCCACTGCATCAAGCTCGGCACCGAGGCCGAGGGCCTGGACTTTCCGCCCTACCCCGGTGAGCTGGGCCAGCGCATCTGGGCCAGCGTCAGCAAGCAGGCCTGGGCGGACTGGCTGCGCCACCAGACCACCCTGGTCAACGAAAACCGCCTGAACCTGGCCGACGCCAACGCGCGCGCCTACCTGCGCCGGCAGATGGAGGCACACTTCTTTGGCGACGGTGCCGAGCAGGCCGCCGGCTACGTGGCGCCCAAGGCCTGAGCCGCGCCGGGGCAAACCGGCGCGGCCAGCCGGCTGAGCTTCAAACAAAATCAGCCTACAGCGCCCATTCATCCTGCGCAAGCAGCTTCTGATTTAATAGCATTCCGGATGCCGTCCTCCCCCGTCCTCTGGCGCGACGACGGAACGCCCACCAGTCCCCGCTTTGGCGACATCTACCGCAGCCACGGCAGCGCGGGCGACGGCGGCCTGGCGCAGGCGCGCCACGTCTTTCTGCGCGGCTGCGGCCTGCTGGCCGACGCCGGACAAGCCACGTCTTGGGCCGGCGCGCCGCGCTGGGCCGTGCTGGAGACGGGCTTTGGCCTGGGCCTGAACTTTCTGGCCACCTGGCAGGCTTGGCGCAGCAACCCCGAGCGCCCGGCGCGGCTGTTCTACTCCGCCGTCGAGGCCTGGGTCTGCGAGGCGGACGACCTGATCCGCAGCGCCGCGCCCTTTGCCGAGCTGGCCCCGCTGGCCGCCGAGCTGGCCGCCCAGTGGAACGGCCTGCTACCCGGCGTGCACCGCCTGAGCTTCGACGACGAACGCGTGCAGCTGACCCTGGCCGTGGGCGCGGTGCAACCCATGCTGGCCGAGCTGAGTGGCGCGCACGACGCGCTCTTTCTGGACGGCTTTGCGCCTGAGCGCAACCCCGACATGTGGAGCGCCGCCACGTTCAAGGCCGCCGCCCGCCTGGCGCGACCGGGCACGCGCGCCGCCACCTGGTGCGTGGCCGGCGACGTGCGCGAGCGCCTCGCGGCCTGCGGCTTCGAGGTGGAGCGCGTGCCCGGCCTGCCGCCCAAGCGCCACGCCCTGCGCGCGCGCTACGCCCCGCGCTGGACGCCGCGCATGCGCGCCGATGAGGAACCGGGCTGGAGCCAGCCGCCCGCCCGCTGCGCCATCGTCGGCGGTGGCCTGGCCGGCGCCGCGGTGGCCTTCAGCCTGGCGCGGCGCGGCTGGCAGGTGCACGTGTTCGACGCCGCGCCCGAGCCCGCCGCCGGCGCCAGCGCGCTGCCCGCCGGCGTGGTGGCGCCGCACGTGTCGCCCGACGACCGGCCACTGTCGCAGCTCACGCGCGCCGGTGTGCGCGCCACGCTGACGCGCGCCGCCGGCCTGCTGCGCGCGGGCCAGGGCTTTGCCGCCAGCGGCGTGCTGGAGCGCCACGAACCCGGCAAGCGCCGCCGGCCCGCCGCCTGGCAGGCCGACGAGCTGCCGCTGGCCACGCAGGCCGAAAGCCTGGCCGACGACCACGCCCTGACGCGCGCCCAGGCGCAGGCCGCCCATGTGCCGCTGGACGAAAGCCACCCGGCGCTGTGGCACCAGCGCGCCGGCTGGGTCCGGCCGGCCGCGCTGGTGCGCGCCATGCTGGCGACGCCCGGCATCGACTGGCACGGCAGCGTCGTGGTCACGGGACTCGAGCGCAGCGGCCCGCACTGGTGCGTGCGCGGCAACCACGGCGCACCCCTGGCCGAGGCCGAGCTGGTGGTCATTGCCGCCGGCTTTGGCTCGCTGGCCCTGCTTCATGATCCCCTGCCCCTGCACGCCCTGCGCGGCCAAGTCGCCTTCGGGCCCATGCCGGGCGGCGCGGCCGATTCCGCCTTGCCCACGTTTCCCGTCAACGGCCACGGCAGCCTGATCGCCCACCTGCCGGGCGCGGACGGTCCCGGCTGGGTCACAGGCTCCACCTTTGAGCGCGCCAACCCGCACCCCGAACTGCGCGCCGAAGACCACGCCGCCAACCGGCAGCGCCTGGCCGAGCTGCTGCCCGATGCGGCCGCCGCACTGGCGCCGCAGTGGGCGGACGGCCGCGCCCAGGCCTGGGCGGGCGTGCGCGCCACCCTGCCCGACCGCCTGCCGGCGGTCGGCGCCTGGGGCTGGCGCCTCACCGACAAATTTGAATCAAATCGGGCTACAGCGCGCTCTGACAAAGCGCAACCAGCTATCAATTCAGTAGTTTTCGATGGCCTGCCCATCCACCTGTGCACCGGCCTGGGCGCGCGCGGGCTGACGCTGGCCGTGCTGTGCGGCGAGCTGCTGGCCGGCACCCTGCATGGCGAGCCGCTGCCCCTGGCCCGCTCGCTGGCGCGGCGCCTGCGCGCGAGCCGTTTTGCTCACCCATCATGACCCTTCGCACCACCCCGCTCACCCTGCGCCACCTGCTGCTGATCCTGGCCGTGGTGGCCGTCTGGGGCACCAACTTCGTCATCATCAAGTTTGCGCTGGCGCACCTGCCGCCCTTGCTGCTTGCGGCGCTGCGATTTGCGCTGGCCGCCGTTCCGCTGGTGTTCTTCGTGCGCCGCCCGCAGGCCTCCTGGGGTAACCTGGCCTTCTACGGACTGGTGATCGGCGTCGGCCAGTTCGGCCTGCTGTTCTACGGCATGACACGCGACATCACGCCCGGCCTGGCCTCGCTGGTGGTGCAGGCGCAGGTGTTCTTCACCGTGGCGCTGGCCATGTTGACCAGTGGCGAGCGCGTGCGCGCCTTTCAGGGTGTTGCCGCGCTGATCGCGGTGGCGGGCATTGCCATCATCGCCAGCCACACCGACGGCCACACCACGCTGCTGGGCCTGGCGCTGACGCTGGGCGCCGCTCTGTGCTGGGCGCTGGGCAACATCGCCAGCCGCGCGGCCGGGCCCGTCAACGTGCTGGCCTACATTGCCTGGTCCAGCCTGTTCGCGGTGCCGCCGCTGCTGGCGATGAGCTGGTGGCTCGAAGGCTGGCCGCGCATGGCCGCCGGCTTGGCGCAGGCCGACGCCGTCACGTGGGCGGCGGTGGCCTGGCAGTCGGTGGGCAACACCATCTTCGGCTACGGCGTGTGGGCCTGGCTGCTGGCGCGCTACCCGGCGGCTACCATCTCGCCGTTCTCGCTCTTGGTGCCGGTGTTCGGCATGGGCGCGTCGGCCGTGGTGCTGGCCGAGCCCCTGCCGCCGTGGAAGCTGCTGGCCGCCGGGCTGATCATGGCCGGCCTGGCGCTGAACCTGCTGTGGCCGCGCCTGGCCGCGGCGCGCCGATAGCGGCGCCGGCGCTTGCCCCGCCCCTGCCGGCGCGACCGCCCCGAAGCCCACGAAAAAGCCACCCCGAAGGGTGGCTTGGCAAGCGGGCGATCCGACGATCAGTCCAGCGGGGTCTTCTTGCCGCCGGGGTAGCTCGACAGCGTGATGGCCGCGTTCTTGATCTCGTGGTTGGGCTCGAACGAGATGGTGGCGGTCACGCCCTTGTAGCTGGACTTCATCAGCTCGGGCAGGTACACCTTGGGATCGACCGAGTTGGCACGCTTCATCGCGTCTGCGATCAGCATGGTGGCGTCGTAGGTGTAGGGGCTGTAGATCTGGAACTGCCCCGGGAACTTGGCGTCGTATTCCTTCTTCCACGCCACGCCGCCCGGCATCTTCTGCAGCGAGGTGCCGCCTTCGGCGCACACCACGTTGGCCAGCGACTTGGCGTTGTTGGCCAGCTCGGCCAGCTTGACGGTGCAGATGCCGTCGCCGCCGAAGTAGTGGACCTTGCTCATGCCCAGCTGGTCCATCTGGCGCAGCATCGGGCCGCCCTGCGGGTCCATGCCGCCAAAGAAGATGGCGTCGGGCTTCTTGCCCTTGATGGCCGTCAGGATGGCCATGAAGTCGGTGGCCTTGTCGGTGGTGAACTGGCGGTCCACCACTTGCATGCCCAGCTTCTTGGCCGTTTCGGCAAAGATGTCGGCCAAGCCCTGGCCATAGGCCGTGCGGTCGTCGATGACGGCCACGGACTTGAGCTTGAGCTTGTCGTGCGCGTAATGCGCCAGGCCGGCGCCCAGCGAGCTGTCGTTGGCGATGATGCGGAAGATCTCGGCGTAGCCGGGCTTGGTCACGTCGGGGTTGGTGGCGGCGCCCGTGATCATGGGAATGCCGCAGTCGTGGTAGACCTTGGAGGCCGGGATGGTGGTGCCCGAGTTCAGGTGGCCGACCACGCCGTTGACCTTCATGTCGCACAGCTTCTGCGCCACGGCCGTGCCCTGCTTGGGATCGGCAGCGTCGTCCTCAACCTGGGCTTCCCACTTGATCTTCTTGCCGCCAATGGTGATGCCCTGCTTGTTCAGGTCAGCAATGGCCATGATCACGCCGTTGGCGTTGTCCTTGCCGTAGTGGGCCTGACCGCCCGACATCGGCGCCACGCTGCCGATCTTGACGACCTGCTCTTGCGCGCTGGCCATGCCGAAGGCGGCCATCAGGGCCGCTGCCACGGTCAGTTTCAGTTGAAGCTGCATACAAAAACCTCCTAGAGTTGGATGACGCAACGGCGCGTCAACGGGCGCGAACGATAGCGCAATTCAAGGTCGAAACATATAGGGAACACGCTAATGGGCGGCGGCCCGATTTCACGGGTTTATCCCGACATCGGGCCATGCCCCTGCTCGCGCAAGGCTCTTTCCACCGCATCCTGCACCACGTCGGCCACGGCGCGGCGCACGCGGGCATGCAGGCCCAGCATCTGCTCGTGCAGGGCCAGGGCGATGGCCTCGCTGATGCGCCGGTCCAACTCGGGCCCCAGCAGGGCCAGCACCTGCTCGGCCGTGACGCCCGCCGACACGGCCTGCGCGGCGGTGGGCAGGCCAGCCGCCGCCGGTTGCCCGGTGTCGGCCACCACCTCGGTCAGGGTCGGCACATAGCGCGCAGGCGCCGGCTGGGGCGTGAATTCATCGTTGGACATGGTGGGCCGCGTCGTGGGTCTGGATGGGGTAGCCGCGCTGCTTGTAGTGGCGCCAGCGCTCGCGCCCCAGGGCGCGGTCGCCGGGATCGGCGCTGACCAGCTCGATCAGGCGCTCGGCGCGCTCGAAGCCGCCGGGCAGGGCCTGGCCCAGGTGCACCCACACCGGCCGCGCGTCCAGCGCCTGGCCGTCCAGCGCCAGCACGATGGGCGCGGCCTGCCGCATGGCCGCCGGGGCGTCGGCGCTGCAGTGGGCGACAAAATCCAGCGCCGAAAACGTCCACAGCGCGGTGTCGAGCTCGCGCAGCGTGGCCGCGTCGGCCAGCACGCCCACCCGCACGCCGCTGGCCTGGGTCTTGCGCAGCAGGCGGCAGGCGTAGTGCACCTTGTCGGGCACGTTGAAGTGAAACATGACCTCGGTCATGAGCAGTTCCCGGCGTCGCGTCCGCGCCTGTCCACGGTGCTCAGGCCTTGGCCCGCTTGCGCGGCGCGCGGGCCGTTGCCGGCGCGGGCGGCGCATCCAGCCCCAGCAGGTATTCCACCAGCAGGCCCACGGGCCGGCCAGTGGCGCCCTTGCTGGCGCCCTGCCGCCAGGCGGTGCCGGCAATGTCCAGGTGCGCCCAGTCGAAGGCGCCGGCAAAGCGCTGCAAAAACTTGGCGGCCGTGACGGCGCCGGCCGGGCGTCCGCCCACGTTGGCCACGTCGGCAAAGTTCGTCTTCAGGCCTTCGGCGTACTCGTCGTCCAGCGGCAGGCGCCAGCAGGGGTCGAGCGCACGCTCGCCCGCCGCCTGCAGCGCCCCGGCCAGCGCATCGCTCTTGGCGAACAGGCCGCTGCGCACGCCGCCCAGGGCGATCACGCAGGCGCCGGTGAGCGTGGCGATGTCGATCACGGCGCGCGGCTTGAAGCGCTCGGCATAGGTCAGCGCGTCGCACAGCACCAGGCGGCCTTCGGCGTCGGTGTTCAGGATTTCGATGGTCTGCCCGCTCAAGGACGTGACCACGTCGCCCGGCTTGATGGCGCGCCCGTCGGGCATGTTCTCGCAGGCCGGGATGAGGCCCACCACGTTGATGCGGGGCCGCAGCTCGGCCAGCGCGCGAAACACGCCCAGCACGCTGGCGGCGCCGCACATGTCGAACTTCATCTCGTCCATGGCGGCGGCGGGCTTGATCGAAATGCCGCCGGTGTCGAAGGTGATGCCCTTGCCCACCAGCACCACCGGCGCCGCGCTCTTGGCGGCGCCGCCGTAGCGCAGCACGATGAAGCGCAGCTCTTCGCCCGAGCCGCGCGCCACCGCCTCGAAGGCGCCCATGCCCAGCTTGGCGACCTCCCGGGGCCCCAGCACCTGGCAGTCGATCGCCTTGTGCTTGGCCAGGGCCCGCGCCGCGCCGGCCAGCAGCGTGGGCGTGGCATGGTTGGCCGGGCGGTTGGCCCACTCGCGCGCCAGCGTCACGCCCTGGGCCGTGCCCTGGGCGCGCTCGAACTCGGCACGCGCCGCCGCCACCTCGGGCACGCCCACGGTGGCGCGCCGCAGCTTGGGCGGCTTGTCGGCCTTGCCCTTGGTGGCCTCGTAGCGGTAGCTGGTCTCGAACAGCGCCAGCGTGGCGGCATGCACAGCCCCTGGCACCGGGGCCTCGGCAAAGCACACGGTGAGCGCCGTGGCGCCGCCGCTGCGCAACGCCGCCATGCCGGCGGCCACCGCCTTGCGCACGCGCGCCGGGCTGCCATCGCCGATGCCGGCCAGCACCAAGCGCTCGGCCGCCAAGCCTGCGGCGCCGTAGGAGCTGAGCAGCTGTCCAGCCTCGGTCTTGAAGTCGCCGCTGGCGCAGGCCCGGGCGATCCACGCCGACAGCGCGTCGTCGGCCGCGGCAAAGCCGTCGGCCACCAGGACCAGCAAGGCGGGGGTGCGGCGCGCGGCCGCCGCGGGCAGGTCCAGACGGCCCAGTTCAACGTCGATAATCACAGGCAACTCCTTTCACTCCATGTTATTCGATTCCTCTTTACGCAAGGAGCTGGGCCGCAGCTTCGGCGCCACCCTGGTGGTGCTGGTCACCGTGGTGATGACGGTGATGCTGATCCGCACCCTGGGCCAGGCTTCGGTGGGCCGCGTCAACCCCTCCGAGGTGCTGCTCATCATGGGCCTGACGGTGCTGGGCCACCTGCCCACCATCCTCACGCTGAGCCTGTTCGTCACCATCACCACGGTGCTCACCCGCATGTACGCCAGCAGCGAGATGGTGATCTGGTTTGCCTGCGGCCAGGGGCTGCGCGCCTTCGTGCGCCCCCTGCTGCGCTTTGCCTGGCCGGTGCTGCTGGCCGTGGCGGCGCTGGCGCTGCTGGTGTGGCCCTGGTCCAACCAGCAGATCCATGACCTGCGCGAGCGCTACCAGGGGCGCGGTGACATCGAGCGCGTGGCGCCGGGGCGCTTCATCGAGTCGGCGGGCGGCCAGCGCGTGTTCTTCATCGACAAGGACACCGCCGCGGCCGATTCGGGCACCAACATCTTCATTGCCGCCAACGAGCGCGGCAGCGAGGCCGTGATCTCGGCCCAGCGCGGGCACATCGTGCCGCAGGGCAGCGGCCGCGCGCTGCAGCTCGACCAGGGCTTTCGCCTGCAGACCAACGATGCCACCGGCGCCATGCGCGTGAGCGAATTTGCCGAGTACAGCAACCGCATCAACGCCCAGATCATCCAGGCCACGCGCGACGACGCGCCGCGCCTGCAGACCACCCTGGAGCTGCTGCGCAGCGCCTCGCCGCGCTACCTGGCCGAGCTGTCCTGGCGCCTCGGGCTGGCGCTGGCGGCCGTCAACTGCGTGCTGATCGCGCTGGCCGTCACGCGCGTGAACCCGCGCGTGGGGCGCAGCGCGGGCCTGGTGTTTTCGCTGTTTGCGTTTGCCACCTACTACAACCTGATCGGCCTGGGCCAAAGCTGGATCGAGCAGGGCCGCGTGGGCGCGGGCACCTTCATGCTGGCGCTGCATGGCAGCATCGCCCTGGCAACCCTGGCGTGGATGACCTGGCGCGAGCGCAACTGGCGCGTGGGCGCCAACCCGGAGGCCGGGGCATGAGGACGATCCGCCGCCTGATCTACAACGACGTGCTGCTGTCGGTGGCCTTCATCGCGCTGGCCTTCCTGCTGCTGTTCTCGTTCTTCGACCTGGTCGACCAGCTGGGCGATCTGCGCGACTTTGCCGCGCGCGGCTATTCGCTGGGCTATGCGCTGCTGTACGTGGCGCTGAAGATGCCCGGCCACCTGTACGACCTGCTGCCGATCGCGGTGCTGATCGGCACCATCTTCGTCATGGCGCGCCTGGCCGAAAGCTCGCAATACACCATCTTGCGCACCAGCGGCCTGGGCCCGCTGAAGGCCCTGGGCACCCTGCTGCTGCTGGGCCTGGGCTTTGTGGTGCTGACCTTTGCCATCGGCGACTACGTGTCGCCCGCCGCCAACCGCGCGGCCACCGCGATGCAGGCGCGCTTCATGGGCGACATCACCGTCGGGCGCACCGGTGCCTGGATGAAGGACCGCCAGGGCGAGCGCAGCTATTCGGTCAACGTGGGCGCCATCAGCCCGGACGGCACGCTCAACCAGGTGCGCATCTTCGAGTTCGACAGCCGCACGGCGCGCCTGCTGGCCACCGTCAAGGCCGCGCGCGGCACCTTTGCCGACCACGGCTGGGCGCTGCAGGACGTGCAGCGGCGCAGCTTCGAGCACGTGGACGCGCCCGACCCCAGCGTGACGGTGCAGCAGCTGGCCACCTGGTCCTGGCCCACCGCGATCTCCATGGACATGGTGGCTGCCGCCCTGCTCAGCCCCGACCGCATGCAGACGGTGGACCTGTACCGCTACATCCAGCACCTGCAGGACAACGGCCAGAGCGCCCAGCGCTACGAGATCGAGTTCTGGCGCAAGGTGTTCTACCCGCTCAGCTGCCTGGTGATGATGGTGCTGGCCCTGCCCTTTGCCTACCTGCACTTTCGCTCGGGCAACATCGCCGGCTTCGTGTTCCTGGGCGTGCTGGTGGGCATCAGCTTTTTCCTGCTCAACAACGTGTTCGGCTTCATCGGCAACCTGCGCAACTGGGTGCCCTGGGTGGCCGCGGCGGCGCCGGGCATCCTCTACTCCATCCTGGCGCTGGCCACCTTCGGCTGGCTGGTTCTGAGGCAGTAAGCCGGCCGGCCTTGCGGCCCGCCTTAGATTGAATCCGCCATAATGGCGGCATTCAATATTCCTCATCCCATGAATCTCCATCAATTTCGCTTCGTGCAGGAGGCCGTGCGCCGCAACCTGAACCTGACCGAGGCGGCCAAGGCGCTGCACACCTCGCAGCCGGGGGTGTCCAAGGCCATCATCGAGCTGGAGGAAGAGCTGGGCGTGGAGATCTTCGCGCGCCACGGCAAGCGCCTCAAGCGCGTCACCGAACCGGGCCAGCACGTGCTGGAATCGATCGCCATCATCCTGCGCGAGGTCGGCAACCTCAAGCGCATCGGCGAGCAGTACAGCGCGCAGGACAGCGGCACCCTGTCGATCGCCACCACCCACTCGCAGGCGCGCTACGTGCTGCCCGCGCCCGTCACCAGGCTGCGCGAGCGCTACCCCAAGGTCAACATCAGCCTGCACCAGGGCGCGCCCGACCAGGTGGCGCGCATGGTGCTGGACGAGGTGGCCGACATCGGCATCGCCACCGAGTCGCTCACCGACTACCCCGACCTGGTCACCCTGCCCTGCTACGAATGGCAGCACGTGCTGGTGTTGCCCGCGCAGCACCCGCTGGCCAAGCGCGAGCGCCTGACGCTGGAGGACATCGCCGCCGAGCCGCTGGTGACCTACCACCCCTCGTTCACCGGCCGCGCGCGCATCGACCACGCCTTTGCCCAGCGCCACCTCACGCCGCGCATCGTGCTGGAGGCCATCGACTCCGACGTCATCAAGACCTACGTGCGCCTGGGCCTGGGCCTGGGCGTCGTCGCCGAGATGGCGGTGCAGGGCGAGGCCGACAACGCCGACCTCGCCCTGCGCCCGCTGGGCCAGCTGCTGGGCCACAACCTGGCGCGCGTGGCGCTCAAGCGCGGCGCCTACCTGCGCGACTTCGTCTATTACTTCGCCAGCCTGCTGTCCGACCGCCTGGACAAGGACCTGATCCTCAAGGCCATGAGCGGCGAGACCACCACCTATGAGCTCTGAACGCACCCCCGCCTTTCCCTCGCGCCTGCCGGCCGTCGGCACCACCATCTTCACCGTCATGTCGGCGCTGGCCAGCCAGCACCAGGCCGTCAACCTGGGCCAGGGCTTTCCCGACTTCGGCTGCGATGCGCGCCTGACCGAGGCCGTCTCCGACGCCATGCGCGCCGGCCACAACCAATACCCGCCCATGCCCGGCGCCGCGCCGCTGCGCGAGGCCATTGCCGCAAAAATCGAAGCACTGTACGGCCGCCACTACGACGCCGGCAGCGAAATCACCGTCACCGCCGGCGCCACCCAGGCCATCCTCACGGCCATCATGTGCTGCGCCGGCCCGGGCGACGAAGTCATCGTGCTGGAGCCCAGCTACGACAGCTACGTGCCCAACATCGAACTCACCGGTGCCACCGTGGTGCGCGTGCCGCTCACGCCCGGCACGTTTCGCCCCGACTTCGACCAGATCGCCGCTGCTCTCAACGCCAAAACGCGCGCGATCATCATCAACAGCCCGCACAACCCCAGCGGCACCGTCTGGTCGGCCGCCGACATGCAAAAGCTGGACGAGCTGCTGGCCCCCACCAACGTGCTGCTGATCAGCGACGAGGTGTACGAGCACATGGTCTACGCCCCGCTGCGCCACGAAAGCGTGGCGCGCTGGCCCGGCCTGGCCGCGCGCGCCTTCATCGTCAGCAGCTTCGGCAAGACCTATCACGTCACCGGCTGGAAGGTGGGCTACGTCGCCGCGCCCGCGCCGCTCACCGCCGAGTTCCGCAAGGTGCACCAGTTCAACGTGTTCACCGTCAACACGCCCATGCAGCACGGCCTGGCCGCCTACATGCAGGACCCGGCGCCCTACCTGCAGCTGCCCGCCTTCTACGCCGCCAAGCGCGACCTGTTTCGCGCCGGCCTGGCGCAAACCCGCTTTCGCCTGCTGCCCTGCGAAGGCACCTACTTCCAGACCGCCAGCTACGCCGACATGCCCGGCCCCGAGCGCGAACTGGGCGAGGCCGACTTCTGCCAGTGGCTCACGCGCGAGCACGGCGTGGCCGCCATTCCGCTGGCCGCCTTCTACGGCGACGGCTTCGAGCAAAAGACCATCCGCTTTTGCTTTGCCAAGCAGGACGACACGCTGCGCGCGGCGCTGCAGCGGCTGGCGCGGCTGTAGGGCGCGCCGCGCCCTGCCCTGGCCGAAACTCCTGATTCGATAGCTGCTCGCGCTTGCTGGACGGGCGCCGGAGCCCGATTTGGCTTGTAAAATCTGCGCCCGCTCAGGCCGCCTGCAACAAGGCTTCGGCCAGCCGCGCCTGCGTGGCCTCGCCCTCGGCCAGGCGCTGGCGCAGATCGGCGCATAGGCGGCGCAGCGCGGTGACGCGGGTGACGATGCGGGATTGTTCGGCGAGGGGTGGCAATGGAACCGGTAAGGCCAGCACCACGTCGCGTGATACGTTCTTCATCGAGCTACTGGTGCCTGACGCATTGGCTGCGTAATGCTGGCGCGCGTGGTCGGCGTTGTTCACCAAGTTGAGGAACGCGCGGTTCATTTCGCCGGAGACGGACAGCCGAATGATCTTATCGCTCAACATCAGCTTCGGCGCAGCAGTGCCGACCACTACGGAGCGAGCAACCAATTCCGCGGTGTTTGCTCGTGAAAGTAGGAAATCGCCGTTTTTCACCTCGTACTCTGGCTTCGGCGCAAGCTCCGGAGGCAACTCCTTGTTGGCGGTTGCATCGAACTCGCCCCATGAAACAGCGCTGACCTTCAAGACACCCCAGTGCCCAGGGCGACGCGGTGAACCAATGCAAGTGGGGCTCCAGCCGGCTTCGCTGGAGTTGACGAGTGTGCGCATGCGCACCCACTCCCACCCCACCGGTAACTCAAACGGCCTTTCCTCATCCGTGATGGGCGGCAGGGCTTTGTCGCGCTTGATCTGGCCGGCGGCGACGAGGCGGTCTTTTTCGGCGCGGATGGTTTGCAGCAGCGCGCTGGCGGGCTCGTCCGCCGGGTCTTGCGGCACCAGCAGGCCGCGCACGGCCAGTTGCAGCAGGGTTTGCTCCAGCGCGTCCACGGCCTCGGGGCGGTCCAGCAGCCCGTCGAAGTGCCGGGCCACGCGCTGCCAGTGGTCGGCCAGCTTCGCAGGCGAGGCGCTGGCGGTGAGCGTGTCCAGCAGCGTGCCCAACAGCTGGGCGTGCTGCGCGGCCTCCAGCCGGCCCTTTTCTTCCAGCGCATCGCACAGGCGCATGAAGGTTTCGACGCGGGCGACGATGCGGGATTGTTCGGCGAGGGGTGGGAGGGGAATTAGGGCCTAACGCGCATCGTCGGTTCCAATGCTGAGGCATCTTCATGCCATGAGACGCGCAACCTTCACATCTCATGAAAAAACGGGCTGCTCAACGTGAGCCGTGAAATACCAGAAGTCGCCGTAGCATCGAAATGGCAATGATTTCTGTCAGCGCTGTGCAGACCCCATCCTCGATCGGTGACCGAACTTTATTGAGCTAACGTTCGCCTCAGCTCAAAATCACCATGGAACCACGGAACATCGCCCAATGGATGCCCCCGTGATGTTGAACAGCAAGTCGTTTGTCAACTGAGGGCGGAACGGTCGCCAGCCATCTTGGCATGTGTTTCACGTTGAAGAAGACGGCCGGACCGATTTTTCGATGCGCAATCCTTCATGTCCACGTTTTGCGAACCCAAGTGAACTTCCGCCGGATGAATGACGTAAACCTCACGGCCTTCGACGGTGTACTTCCTGTACCGATCTGGTCTTCAGCAAATCGCCCAACCTCGCCCACTCCCACCCCACCGGCAACTCGAACGGCTTCTCCTCCTCGGCGATCGGCGCCAGGGGTTTGTCGCGCTTGATCTGGCCGGTGGCGATGAGGCGGTCTTTTTCGGCGCGGATCCTCTGCAGCAACACACCCGCCGGTTCATCGGCCGGGTCTTGCGGCAGCAGCTTGCCTTGCACGGCCAGGCTCAGGATGAGTTCGCGCAGGCGCGCCACGCCGCCGGGGGCGGTGGCGAGCAGGTTCAGGTGTTGCAGCACGGGGGTGTTCATGCGCGGTCCCCATGGGTGTTTTCAAAACGGGAACGATTGTTTTCAGTTTGAAAACACATGGCCCCGAAGCCTTGGTTTGGCATGGGTTGTCGTGATTTTGCTACCAACAAAATAGCTGTTTGCGCTTGTTCTACGGGCGCCAGAGGCGTTTTTTACCAATCATCGAGAAGCCTGCGACCGCACTTCGGCCAACAGTTCGGGGTGGTGGTCGAGCAGCCTGAGCAGCTTGACCAGCGCCAGCGGGGGCCGGGTTTTTCCGGTTTCGTAGCGCGAGAAGGCGTTGACGCCGCCGCCAAAAATCTCGGCCGCCTCGCGCTGGTCGAGCGCCAGCTTCTTGCGCACCTCGGTGATGAAGGCGGGGGCGACGAAGGCAGCGTTGACCTGGCGCTGGAAGGCGCCCACCAGCTCGCTGTAGCGGTCGCCCTGCTCACGATCCAGTACGGATTCGCCGCAAGCGGGGCAATGGTCGCCGGTCACGGCCGGGATGACCGTGGTTTCGCCCTTGTAGGTGTAGGGCAGGTCACGGGTGTCGCGGATGAGTTCGGCGGCGCCGCAGGCGGGGCATTTCATGTCACAGCTCCTTGAAGGAAACGATCAGCACATCGTCGATAACGGTGAGCTTCAGGTACACGGCATCGCCCTGCACCGTCTGGGCGTGATAGACGTCTTGCCAGATGCGGTGGTCGGCATGGGTGGTCATGCTCTTGTAGAAGTGGGCACTGGTGAGCGACATGACCACCTCGCACATTCCCGTCAGGTCGTTGATTCCCAGTTCGCGCGCCCCGACAAATGCGCTGGCGGTGGCACGCACGGCACCAACTTGAACCAGACCATGGACCACGGCCAGCTTGCAATGCGGTGTGTTCTTTTCCATAGAATTTTAACCTACTTGGTTATTTTCAACCCAAGGACTGCGCCAGGATGCCCTTGAGCTCGTCGCGCAGCGCCTGCGCCTCGGCCTGCAGGCGGGCGTAGTCGGCCAGCAGCTGATCGGGGTCGTGGCTGGTTTGCTCGCCGACGTGGGGGTTTTTCTGGTCGAGGTTCCAGTTGGCGGCGCGGAGGGTGTCGATGCCGACCTTCCAGGCGCGCTCGTTTTCCACGCGGGCGGCAAAGCCGTCCTGCTCAGTGCCCCACCAGGCCTTTTCGGCGGCAAACTCGGAGATAGCAATGGGCTTGGTCTTGTTGTAGGTCTTGAAGCCCGGCGGGTAGGGGTGCTCGTAGTACCAGACCTCGCGCGTGGGCTGGCCCTTGGTGAAGAACAGCAGGTTGGTCTTGATGCCGGTGTAGGGCGCGAACACGCCGTTGGGCAGGCGCACGATGGTGTGCAGGTTGCATTCGGTGAGCAGCCGCTCCTTGATGCGGCTTTTGACGCCTTCGCCGAACAGGGTGCCGTCGGGCAGTACCACGGCGGCACGGCCGCCGGCTTTCAGGATGTGCTGGATGAGCACCAGAAACAGGTCGGCGGTCTCCTTGGTGCGCACGTCAGCGGGGTAGCCTTGCTCGATGCCGGGCTCTTCCACGCCGCCGAAGGGCGGGTTGGTGAGCACCACGTCCACGCGGTCGGCGGCGCTGTAGTCGCGCAGCGGGCGCGCCAGGGTGTTGTCGTGGCGGATCTGGCTGGGCACCTCGATGCCGTGCAGCATGAGGTTGGTGACGCACAGCATGTGGGGCAGCTGCTTTTTTTCGACGCCGCGGATGCTGGCTTGCAGCACCTCCAGTTGCTCGGGGTTGCTGGCCTGCCGGCGCAGGTGCTCGATGGCGCAGACCAGAAAGCCGCCGGTGCCGGTGGCGGGGTCGAGCACCTGCTCGCCCAGGCGCGGGTCGAGCATGTCGACCATGAACTGGGTGACGGCGCGCGGGGTGTAGAACTCGCCGGCGTTGCCGGCGCTTTGCAGGTCGCGCAGGATTTTTTCGTACAGGTCGTTGAACTGGTGGCGCTCGGCCTGGCGGTTGAAGTCGATGGCGTTCAGCTTGTTGATGACCTGGCGCAGCAGGTGGCCGCTTTTCATGTAGTTGTAGGCGTCTTCGAACACGCTGCGCACCACGGCGGCGCGCGGGTTGCGCTGCGGGTCGGCGGGCAGGCTTTTGAGCGTGGCAAAGAGCTGGTTGTCGACGAAGTCGAGCAGCGCCTCGCCGGTCATGCCCTCGGGGTCGGCCGCCCAGTGGCGCCAGCGCATGGCCTCGGGAATGGGGCTGGCGTAGTGGTCGCGGGTCAGCTCCAGCTCTTCCTCCAGCGCGTCCAACACCTTGAGGAACAGCAGCCAGGTGAGCTGGCTGATGCGCTGGGCGTCGCCATCGACGCCGCTGTCCTGGCGCATGACGTCCTGGATGGATTTGATGACGGGGCTGAGGTTGGACATGGCAGGTTTATGAACAAAAAGTGCCTCTGGCGCTTGTGTGGCAAGCGCAAGAAGCTATCCATTTAATAGTTACGGCTGCGCGGGCGCGTACAGCTCGCGCTCCAGCGCCTGCACGGCGCTGCGGTATTGCGGGCGGCCGCCAAAGCTGCGCACCAGCTCGACGCGGCTGCCCATGGCGGCAAAGGGCTGCAGCTTGAGCACCTCCTCGCTTTCCAGGGTGGCCAGGCCTTCGTCGGCGTATTTGTCGAGCAGCGCTTCGAGCACCTTGCGGGCCACCGGGCCGTACTGGCTGAACACGTCGCGGCGCTTTTTTACGCGGCGGGCGCGCTCGCCGCGCGTGAGCAGGGGCTGATCCCAGGCGACGTGCAGCAGCAGGTCGAAGGGGTCGAGGTCCTGGCCGACCTCGTCGGCCAGCGCACCGAGCAGCACGCCCTGCCCTTCCAGCTCGTGCAGCAGCGCGGCCTTGCGCTCGGCCGCGTCCCAGGTCTGCAGGAAGGCGTCGAGGCTGTCGTAGCGCTTGCGCAGGTTGATGCGGGTGTAGTCGCGCAGGCTTTCGGTGATGAGCTTGCCCTCGGGGCTGAGGTATTGCACGCGCTCGCGCGCGACGGCGACGGAAACGCCATCGACAACGTACCTGCGCGGCGGTTCGGCCTCTTGTGCGGGCAGTGCGCCGACGGTGGCGGCGGGATCGTCGGGCCAGGCAAAAGCGCCATCGCTTGCGGGGGCGTCCCCGGCATCGGGCGGCGCCACCGGATCGCCCGCGCCGGGCTCGTACACCTGCGCCGGCTCGCCGTCGAAGTCGGGGTCGGCAAACAGCTCGGTGGCGCGCTTGAAGTCCAGGATGGTGAACCAGGTCTTGCCCAGGTCTTCGCGCAGGCGGGTGCCGCGGCCGATGATCTGCTTGAACAGCGTCATCGACTTGATGGTCTGGTCCAGCACGATGAGCTTGCAGGTTTGCGCGTCGACGCCGGTGCTCATCAGCTTGGAGGTGGTGGCGATGACGGGCCAGGGTTGCTCGGGGTCGATGAAGTTGTCCAGCTCCTTCTTGCCCTCGGCGTTGTCGCCGGTGATCTGCACCACGTAGCGCGGCTGGGTGGCGCAAATGTCGGCATTGGCGTTGCTGAGGGCCTGGCGCATGCGCGCGGCGTGGTCGATGTCTTCGCAAAAGACGATGGTCTTGCCCCAGCGGTCGGTGGCCTTGAGGTATTCGGTGATCTTGGCGGCGACCACGGCGTCGCGCTGCTCCAGCACCAGGCGGCGGTTCATGTCGGCGCCGGTGTAGATGCGGTCTTCGATCACGTGGCCGTGCCGGTCCGTCATGCCGGCCGTGGGGCGCCAGCCGAAGGTGTCGCGGTCCAGGTCCACGCGCACCACCTTGTAGGGCGCGAGATAGCCGTCCTCGATGCCCTGCTTCAGGCTGTAGGTGTAGACCGGCTCGCCGAAGTAGTCGATGTTGGAGACGTCCCGGGTCTCCTTGGGCGTGGCCGTCAGGCCGATCTGCGTGGCGCTGGCGAAGTAGCTGAGGATGTCGCGCCAGGCCGAGTCCTCGGCCGCGCTGCCGCGGTGGCACTCGTCCACGACGATGAGGTCGAAGAAGTCGGGGCTGAACTGCTTGTAGATGTT
>JAWKYM010000008.1:0-171900 GCA_041396485.1 Burkholderiaceae bacterium
CAAGACACTTCGCAGCCTGGGTCGGCAGATCGAAGACGTGACGGCGCAAGTGGCACGGCTGGAAGTGATCGAGAAGCGCTACGCGAAAGTGGCCGGTCTGCACCGCCAGACAGCCGTTGCCCGAGCGGTCGGTCTGCAGGTTCGACTGGAAGCAGCCGACGAGAGCGTCGCCAATCTGGACTCGGAAATCAACGAGCTCGAAAGGGAACTGGTTAAGGCTCGCCAGGACCTGCCGCACTTGGCGCAAAGACACCAGACGTTGCACGCGGCGTATGAGAGCTTGCTTGCTCGGCTGGGCGCCGATCCCGAGGCCCAACAACCCGCACAACTGGAGCAGTTGCGCAAGGCACATGGCGCGACCGTCCAACAGGCGCGCAAGGAAGTGGAGCGCTTGGCGCTTCAGCTACGTGAAGCGATGCTGGAAACAGCGGTGGCTTTGGAGGCGCGGCACGCGCAGAAGGCGAGCGCGGTGGAAGAGGAAATGAAGCGCTGGGAAGGCTGGGCCAAGGCAGGGCACATCGCGAACCAGGAGCAGGTGAAGACTGCGCTTGGCATTCTGACTGCGTGCGAGACGCAGTTAAGCGACGAACGCTCCTTGGCCCGTCAAGACGAGCAGGAAGCGAAGGCCGCGGCGCAGTCGGCCAAGGCCAAGCTGCAGGCAGTCAACCAGGGGAAACGGATCACCGATGGCGATGTGGCCACGGCCGCCGCCCTCTTTGAGCAGGCTGGGATCGCCTATGAACCCGTGGCCAGTTTGGTGCAGGTGACTGATCCTCGTTGGCGAGGTCCTATCGAGACATTTCTGGGGCCCCATCGTCTGGCACTTGTCGTGGAAGCTAAGAGGGAGGATGAGGCCGTCGATCTGATCCGGCGGCAGCGGGTCAACAACGTCACGGTGGTGCAACCAGAGCACTTGCGCGCGGACATCGACCGTGCAGCGGCTCCGGACAGCGTCGCGGCGCTGCTGGACAGCACCAATGCGGTCGCATTGGCCTATCTGCGCAGAATTCTGGGCCGCATGAAGCGAGTGGACTCCACTGAGCAACTACGGCTTGAGCCGCGCGCCATGACGGTCGATTACATGCTCAGCGCCAATGGTGGAACCAAGCGCATTCGTCCCCTCGAAGAGCAATCCTGGATGCTAGGTGTGAAACTGACCAACGAGGACCGGGTTGCTGCTGTCAATGAGAGCCGTAATGCAGCCAACGCGGAGCGCAGCGCCAGTCTGTACCTCGCCCAAGTCGAAGGGGCATTTGCCAAGGTCCAAGCCGCCTTGCAGCAGGTCACTCAGGTGTCGTATGCGGCCGCCTTGGCGCAACATGCGTCCGCAATGCGGGACCTGCAAGCGACGACCGACCCGGCGGCAGTGCCAGTGTCCGAGCGGCTCAAGGCTCTGCGCTCCGATGTCGAGGAGGCGCGTGGGCAATCGGTCGAGGCCGGAAATACGCTGCATGACCACAAGCTTGCCATCAACGGCAAGGAGACGAGGCTGTCCATCTTGTCTCCACAGCTGAGCCGAGCGCGGGAAGACCTTGCGAAACTGGAGGCGTCGCACGCGCAAGTCATCCGCGATCCGGACTGCGACCACGACATCCTGCCCCAGGAGTACGAGCGGCTGCAGGCGGCGATTCTGTCGGCTGGGCTCGAGCAGGCGCTAGTGGAGCTGGAGCAGCGTGCTCGCCAGTTGGACTCCAACATCCAGACAGCGCTCGGGGTAGCCCGTGACGGCTTCGTCGATTTCATCAATGAATACTCAATCGGCTTAGTGGACGAGCGCAGCGACTGGCGCAAAGCCCATGCCTGGATCGGACGGCACATCAGGAAGCTGAATGATTCGACGCTGAAGGAGTACCGCAAGCAGGCAGATGATGCACGTGAGGCGGCTGAACAATCGTTCCAGTCGGACGTCAAGTTCAAGATGCGCGAGGCCATCCAGCGGGTCAGGCAGGAGATTCGCGACTTGAACGCGATCCTGCAAACCTGCCCCGCTTTTACCAATGGCGAGAAATACCAATTCTTGGCAAAACCATCGCCGGCGCACCGCGATCTGTACGAACTCATCGTCGCAGCACCTGATGCAGGCGGTGAGGATCTGTTTGGGCAGCAGGGCGTTCAAAACAACCTCATGGCTCTGCTGGAGGACAGCGAAAGCGGCAAGGACCGAGGCAACAATCCGCTGGAGGACTACCGTTTGCTGTTCAATTTCGACCTGCAGATCATCCAAGACGGCAAGGTCGTAGACCTATTGAGTAAGCGAATGGGCGTGGCTTCCAACGGAGAGCACCGTGTACCTTTTTACGTCATTGCAGGAGCAGCATTGGCGACGGCCTATCGCATTCGGCCGGGAGTCTCACACGTCGGTGCGGGCTTGATGATCCTCGACGAGGCCTTCTACGGTATGGATGCCCAGAACACCTATGTGACCGCAACCTTCTTGAAGAGCCTGGGGCTGCAGTTGATGATGGCGGGTCCTGATAGCGATGTCGGCAAGCTCGCTCCCATGATGGACAACTACTACGACTTGGCCAGGTATGGTTCAGACGTGTTTGCCGAACATGTGGTCGTTAAGGAAGCGGCGCATGCGTTGTTTTCGAGCGATATCCCGATACTCCATCCCGAATTGATCGATGTTGTGGAATCCCAGTTGCTTGCCACGGCTAGGGGAGGGTGAAGACGCATGACGGAGGATGACGAAAAGACGGCCGAGCACGGTGCGGCGCTGGCGCGCAAGGCGCTGGAGCGGTTGCTGGCCCGCGCGGAGAACGCTGCATCGAAGGGGGCTGCACAAACGGACCGCACCGGTCGGACCGTGACGCTGCCCTTGTCCGAGAAATCCTTTCCAGAGTACCTTCGACTGCAACGTTATGCTGATAAGGCTGTGTGCAACGCCAACCTTCAACTGGCCGAGCGGGATGGCGCGATCAGTGTTGAATGGGACAGCCGGGCGGGGGAGCGAGCGCAGATCCTGCGCATTGTGTTGCGCGACGGTACTAGGCTAGCCGAGCATTTGGGTATCGAACCGCGCTGGGATGTCGTGGCGCAGGCTGAGCGCCAGTTTGGGCCTTACGTCGCTGAGCATCCGGTACTCACGCAGGTGCTCGAAGCCTGGCGCAAGGGCAATTTGGTTCGCGGAACTCGGCCTGGCGATGTGGCTTCATGGCTCGATGCCATCCAGGTGATGCAGTATTGCGCGACCAAGTGCGGCGATGACATCGCCGTTCGAAGGCTGAGTGCTGGTCTGTTCCACGACAGCAAGCGCCTTGAGGCAATCTGGCCCGCGCTCGACGCCTTGGCGCAGGGCGATGCGACCATGGCGCAAAGCGAAATGGAGGATCTGTTCTCCGAACTTGGACTGGTCAAGTTTCCGCCAACCCTGCTTGTCGCTGGAAACGCTGTAGTGATGTACGGAAATGAAAACGTCAGGACATCGCGGCCATATGTTGGCTTTGCGCCTTCAGCCATCTGCTCGGTACACATAAATCCCGGCTTCGATCGGCGTCTTTTGACCGTCGAAAACCTGACGACGTTCCATGAAATGGCCGGACAACGACCGGACGATGCCATTGTCATCTACACCGGCGGCATGCCGAGTCCATCGTGGAAGCGTGCCTACGCTGTGTTTCTGAAGGCGCTTGCGCCGACCGCTACCCTCCATCACTGGGGGGACATCGACGTAGGCGGATTCCGCATCGCGTCGCACATCGCCAAATGCTGCAAGCAAGAAGGGCGTTTGCTCCGTTTGCATGGTATGCGTGCTGATGCCGTGCTACCCGGCACCGTTACCCGGCGTGAATTGGCACTTTCAGCACGGCGCGAGATTCTCAGGGTCTGTGAGCACTGGGGATGGGGTGAAGAAGCCGCAGCACTTGGGGCACTCGCAGTCGAGCAAGAAGCGATGGAGCCGTGCTGGCCCGAGTAATCGCGGCAACGACGCGACGTGGGCGTCGTCTAGATCTTGCATGAGGACAAAGTGCCGAACCGACTTCGATCGAGTCGAGGGTGTATCTCTGTTCCGAGGAGGACATCGAGCAGCACCTGATCGAGACCGTTTTGCCGCAGGCCCCCTTTTGCTGCAGGCCGAGACCCGGATGCGGACTTCCGTATCTTGCTGACCGGTGCGCAGAGGACGGCTTTCCTGCGGTGGGGCGGGCAAGGGCTCGCCGCGCGGCGCTACGCTGACGGTGGCATCTTCCAGCTTCCGCTCGGCGGTAGGGCGGACTTCAGGACGTCTGTCGACAACGAATGGCTGTCTTCGCGGTTGTGAAGGCCTCTACGGACTGCCCGTGGCTGACGCCCGCATTGCGACCTTCGGCCTAACAGCGTGTGTTGGTGGTGGAACGGTTAGACCGGCGCCTCGTACGCAGTGGCAGTGGCTTATGTGTCTTGAGCAGGCGGCTGGCGGAACACTCGGTGGGACGCCGCCGTAAGCGGGGGCGAAGAGCAGGGCGTTTCATGGCAAGTCCGAGCGCGCTAGATGCAACCTGATCGACGATAAGGCAAAAGTGTCGACGCCGCGCAAAATCGCTCCATAACCCGCGCCAGCGTCAGCAAGCTTTTTTGACGGTAAATGCACCGACGGTAGAAGCTTACGACGATCATCGCGATCCCTTCTTGCAGGCTTACGAGACCTGTTGATGATGGAGTGGGAGTAGGGCGCAGGCGCCGCGCGCCGGTGCTCAGTGCGCTATCCAGCCGCCGTCCAGCACCAGGCTGGCGCCAGTCATGAAAGATGATTGCTCGCTGGCCAGGAAGACGGCCGCCTTCGCCACCTCGTCGGGCGTGCCCAGGCGGCCCAGCAGAACGCGCTGCTCAAAACTGCGGCGCAGGCCGGCCGGATCGTCCGCGGACTGAAACACGCCTTCCAGCAACTCGGTCGCCACGGGGCCGGGACACAGGGCGTTGACGCGCACGCCTTCGGCGCCGTGGTCGATGGCCATGGCCTTGCCCAGCATCACCACCCCGCCCTTGGACGCGCAATAGGCGGCCACGTTGGCCTCGCCGATCAAGCCCAGCTCGGATGCCATGTTGACGATGACCGCACCCGGTTTGCGCATGACCGGAATGACAGCACGCGAACACAGGTACACGCCCTTGAGGTTGACGCCCATCAGCCGGTCCCATTCGTCCTCGGTAGTGGTGGTCACCGGCTTGTAGAACTCGATGCCGGCGTTGTTGACCAGGACGTCGATCGGCTCGAACTCGGCCACCGCGGCATCCACCATGGGCTGCACCGACGCGGCGGCGCTGACGTCGGCTTCGAGGCAATCCGCGCGCGTGGGGTGGCGCGCTCAACGCACCGGCAGATTGAAGTAGCGGTCGGGGTAGGGCTCGCGCTGCAGGGTGTAGTGCCACCATTCCTCGGGCAGGTTGCGCCAGCCGTGGCGCTCCATCACCGCGCGCAGCCATTGGCGGTTGTGGCGCACGCTCACCCCCAGGGCGGGGTTGTCGGTGTGCGAGCGTTCGTCGAACAGGTCAAACGGCGTGCCCATGTCGATCTCCTGTCCCTGGGCGATGGAGCCCAGCAGCACGCCGCGGGCCCGGGCGGCGTCCAGCACCACCAGCGTCAGATCCACCGTGCTGGCGCGGCTGTGGCCCGAGCGCTCGGCAATGTAGCCGCGGGCAAACAGCTCGCTCTTGGGCACGTTGGGGTAGTAGCTGGCCTTGGTCTGCTGATCGTGCAGGTCGGCGCCCCAGCGCACGAAGTCGTCCACGGCCGCCTGCGGCCGGTAGCAGTCGAACACCTTCAGGCCCAGCCCCAAGGGTGCCAGCTCGCGTTGCACCGCCGCCAGCGCCTGGGCCGCCGGGCGGCTGAGCCAGCAGCGCGCGGCCTCGTAGCCGGCCACGCGCCGGCCCATGAAGTTGTGGCGGCCGGCATAGCGCATGTCCTGTTGCACCGTGGGCGCCAGCGTCTGCAGTGCCACCAGGTCGGGCGGTGCGGCCGGCGCAGCGGCCTGGCGTGGCGCGGTACAGCCGAGCAGGGTACCCACCAGGGCGCCAGCCAACGCCAGGCGCGCACCGCGGCGCCGGCTGCAAATCCAAGGGTTCATGACAATATCCTGCCGAGATGAGCGAGCGGGCACGATACCGCAGGCTCGCTACACTGGGTCGCCATGCATCGGGACACGTGAGCAAACCACCATGGAACACGACTTCTGGCTGAACTGCTGGCAGCACGGGCAAACGGGCTTTCACCAGTCGCGCGTGCTGCCGCTGCTGCAAAAGCATTGGCCGGCGCTGGGCGTGCCGGCAGGCGGGCGCGTGTTGGTGCCGCTGGCGGGCAAGTCGCTGGACATGCTGTGGCTGGCCGAGCAGGGCCATCGCGTGCTGGGGGTGGAGCTGTCGCCGCTGGCGGTGCAGCAATTCTTTGCCGAGCACGGGCTGACGCCCGCCATCCACGCCTCGCGCTACGGCACGCACCATGTGGCGGGCTCGATCGAGTTGATCTGCGGCGACGTGTTCGCGGTGGATGCCGCCGCCCTGGCCGACTGCGTCGGCGTGTACGACCGCGCGGCCCTGATCGCGCTGCCGCCGGCCATGCGCGCGCGCTACGTGGCGGAGCTGTATGCCCGGCTGCCCGCCGGCTGCCGCGGCCTGCTGGTAACGCTGGAATACCCGCAGCACGAACGGCAGGGCCCGCCGTTTTCGGTTGACGAGACCGAAGTGCGCCAGCGCTACGGCCCCGACTGGAGCGTCACGCTGCTGGAGCGCCGCGACATCCTGGCGCAGCAACCCAACTTCGCCGCCGCCGGGTTGACGGCATTGTCCACGGCCTTGTACGACCTCACCCGCCGGGCGGCATGAGGGGCGCCGGGCGCGCTACCATCGCCGCAGCCTGGCCAACCCCCTCCATTCGCCATGTACCTCAACCCTTCGCACAGCAGCACCGACGCCGCCGTGGCCGCACAGATCGTCCGCGAGCAGCCGCTGGCCAGCCTGATCACGACCGACGACGATGGCCTGCCACAGGTCAGCCACCTGCCCATGCACCTGGTCGTGGACGACCAGGGGGCCTGGACCCTGCTGGCCCACATGGCGCGCGCCAACCCGCAGTGGCGCCAACTGCAGGCGCGGCCGCAGGCCCTGGTCACCTTTCTCGGCCCCAACGCCTACATGTCGCCCGCCGTGTATGTGGACCCGGCGCGCGTGCCCACCTGGAGCTACGTGGCCGTGCATTGCCGCGTGCGGGCGCGGCTGATCGACCCCCAGGACCTGGCCGCCAAGGACGAACTGCTCAAGGCACTCATCGGCGACCACGAGCCGGCGTATGCGATGCAGTGGCGCAGCCTGGATGCCGCGTTTCAGCAGCGCATGCTGTCGGCCATCGTGGCCTTCGAGCTGGCGGTCGAATCGTGGCAGTGCGCCGTCAAGCTCAACCAGCATCGCCCCGAGGCGCACACCGCGATGCACGACCGCTATGCCCGGGGCACGGGCGCCGAGCCGGCGCTGGCGCGCTGGATGGAGCAACTGGGCATGGTGCCCGCAACCCGGCAAGGAGCCTGATCCATGCGCAGCCTGGGATTCATTGGTGTGCTGCTGGCCCTGTTGGTCGTGGCATGGCTGGCCACGCGCGAAACCGCCACCTTGCACCAGCTGGTGGCGCCGCCGGCGGCAGCCGGCGCCGCGCTGGCGCCGGCCAGTGGCAATGTGCGCGAGCAAAGCCAGCGCATCGAGCAGCAGTTCAAGCAGCAGCTCGAGAACGCCTTGCAGACGCCGCGCGATGTGCCGGACGAGGCCAAATAGGCATGGAATTCAAGCAAAAAGTGCCACCCGCCCGCTCTGGATCAGCGCAGCAAGCTATCAATAAAATAGTGTTTTGATGCCCGACACTCTTGTGGCCGACGACCAGCACGCCATGCGCCTGGCGCTGGCCGAGGCTCGGGCCGCTGCGGCCGCGGGCGAGGTGCCGGTGGGCGCCGTGGTGGTGCAGGGCGGCCGCGTCATCGCCACCGGCCGCAACGCCCCCATTGGCCAGCGCGACCCCACCGCCCACGCCGAAATCGCCGCACTGCGTGGCGCCGCCCGCGCGCTGGGCAACTACCGGCTGGATGGCTGCACGCTCTACGTCACGCTCGAGCCCTGCGCCATGTGCGCTGGCGCCATGCTGCATGCGCGGCTGGCGCGCGTGGTGTTTGGTGCGGCCGACCCGCGCACCGGCGCGGCCGGATCGGTGCTGGACGTTTTTGGCCAGGCCCGGCTCAATCACCAGACGGTGGTGCAGGGCGGTGTGCTGGCCGAGGAGGGCGGCCAGCTGCTGCGCAGCTTCTTCGAGGCCCGGCGCGGCGGCAATCCCAGCCCGCTGCGCGAGGACGCCGTGCGCACGCCCGACGCGGCGTTTGACGCGCTGCCCGGCTACCCCTGGGCGCCCAACTACCTGAGCGACCTGCCCGCGCTGGCCGGCCTGCGCCTGCACTACATCGACGAAGGCCCGCGCGACGCTCCCCTGACCTGGCTGTGCCTGCACGGCAACCCGAGCTGGAGCTACCTGTACCGGCACCTCATCGCGCGCCTCGCCGCCGCCGGACAACGCGTGGTGGCCCCCGACCTGATCGGCTTTGGCAAGAGCGACAAGCCCAAGAAGGAGGGCGCACACCGCTTTGACTGGCACCGCCGGGTGTTGCTGGAGCTGATCGAGCGGCTGGACCTGCAGCGCGTGGTGCTGGTGGTGCAGGACTGGGGCGGCCTGCTGGGCCTGACCCTGCCCATGGCCAGCCCGGCGCGCTACCACGGCCTGCTGGTCATGAACACGCTGCTGGCCACCGGCGAGGCCCCCCTGTCGCCCGGCTTCCTGGCCTGGCGCCAGATGTGCGCCAGTAGGCCGGCCTACGACATCGCCCGCCTGCTGGCGCGCGGCAACCCGCGCTTGAGCGCGGCCGAATGCGCGGCCTATGCGGCCCCCTTTCCCAGCGCCGGCTTCCGCGCGGCGCTGCGCGCCTTTCCCGCCCGGGTGGCCGAGCAGCCGCAGGACGAGGGCGCCGCCACGGCCCGCCAGGCCCGGGACTTCTGGCGGCGCGACTGGCACGGCCGCAGCCTGATGCTGATCGGCGCCAGCGACCCGGTGCTGGGCGAACCGGTGATGCGCGCCCTGCACGCCGACATCCGCGGCTGCCCGCCGCCCGTGGTACTGCCCGATTGCGGCCACTTCGTGCCCGAGTGTGGCGCGGCGGTGGCCAGGCATGCGCTGGCGCACTTTGTCCCTTCAGCGCCTTGAACGCCCTTGTCCGCACACCGGGCGATGTTATAATTTTAATAGCTGCCCGCGCTTGATGGACAAGCGCCAGACACTGAAATCTCTTCAAGATCGAACCGCCATGGCCCACATTTACGTGTATTCACCTTCCGGCGCCGTGCGGGACCGTGCGGCCTTCCGGCGTGGCATCAAGCGCCTGCAGGCCATGGGTCACGAGGTCGAGGTGGATCCCGATGCACTGGCCAGCTGGCAGCGTTTTGCCGGCGACGACGCCACGCGCCTGGCGGCCATCGAGCGCGCGGCCGCCAGCGGCGCCGACGTCGCCCTGATCACACGCGGCGGCTACGGCCTGAGCCGCCTGCTGCCACAGCTGCCCTGGCGGGCTCTGGCACGCGCGGCCGAGCGGGGCACGCGCTGGGTCGGCTTCAGCGACTTCACGGTGGTGCAGCTCGGTCTGCTGGCGCGCGGCCCCACCGTCACCTGGGCCGGGCCGGCGCTGTGCGAGGGCTTTGGTGCGTCCGACACGGCCGACGCCGCCGAAGGCCATGGCGGCGGCACATCCGGTGGCCCCGACGAGATCATGCTGGCCTGCTTTGAGGACCTGGTCGACGGCTCGGGCGAGGGCACCGGCTGGCGCCTGCCGGCGGGCGACGCGGCGGCCCTGGCCGGGCGGCCCGCCCATCTGGCACGCCACGCGCCGCTGTGGGGCGGAAACCTGGCCATGGTGCAGTCGCTGCTGGGCACGCCCTGGTGGCCCGAAGTGAAGGGCGGCGTGCTGTTTCTGGAGGAGGTGAGCGAGCACCCCTATCGCATCGAGCGCATGCTGCTGCAACTGCTGCACGCCGGCGTGCTGGCGCGCCAGAAGGCCGTGCTGCTGGGGCAATTCACCGACTATCGCCTGAACGGGCACGACCGCGGCTACACCCTGGCCAAGGTCATCGAGCACCTGCGCAGCCAGTTGAAGGTGCCGGTCCTGACGGGCTTGCCGTTTGGCCACGCACCCACCAAGGTGCTGCTGCCCGTGGGCGCCGCAGTCGATGTGCTGGTGGAAGGGCGCGAGGCGCTGGTGCTGTGGGGCCATCTGCATTGATGGCCGGGCGGGAGCGCCGGGAAACGCGAACGCCGGGCTTCAGTCGCGCAGCGCGCCCGGCCGCGCCATCATGCTCTTGGGCAGCAGGCCTTTGAACAAGGCCGATTGCCGAGCCACCTGGCGCTGAGCCGTTTCTTCGTCGTAGAGATCGGCCAACGCCGCCACCAGGTCCGAGCGGGCATACCAAAGGGCCATTTCATCGGCGCAAAACTCGATGCGCCGCGCCACCTGCGGGTGGCGGCGGGCGCCGTCGTCACCCAACAGACCCAGCATGGCACTGCGGATATGGGCCAGCTGATGCGCCGCCTCGCGCCCATCGAGCTTTCGGTTGACCAGGCGGTCAACCAGGGAGGCGAGCATCTGAGTGGAAATCCATCGCATGGCGGAAGCAATCTCAAAATGACGATTGATTCGTTTCGTTACGTCAAATGATAGTTCGCGGTCTCGGTTTGGCAACCGGTCAACCCAGATCGGGAGTCCCAAGCGGGACACTTTGCGGAAAGCGTGGCATATTTCACACAATTGATTATTAACATAATACACATCGTATGAAGTAATACGCAAGGCGAGCGCCCCGGCTCACCTGGTGCAAAGCCGCGCCGAACAAGGCCGAAGGCTGCGTGCGATGTATCGATCCCTCGGCTGGTCGCGCGCCGACTGCGGGAAATTCCTTCACGTCACCGAACGCTGTTTACGTAACTGGGAAGCCGGCCGCAACGCAATCCCGTACGCGGCCTATCGGCTCTTGCGCATTCACTGCGGCTACCAGCTGCCGGGCGCGTCCTGGCGCGGTTGGTCGATCTCGCGCGGAAAGTACTTTGTGCTGGGGATTCCACGCACGGACACTGGCGCATCAAGCTGCGCCTCGACTGGAACGGTGGAAACGACAAGGCCCGGGCTGGCGCCAAACCGGGCCTTGTTGTCGAAGCGCAGCGCCCGCGCCTATTTCCTCTGCGGCGGCACGTCGGTGCAGCTGCCGTGGGCGATTTCGGCGGCCATGCCAATGCTTTCGCCCAGCGTGGGGTGCGGGTGGATGGTCTTGCCGATGTCCACCATGTCGGCGCCCATCTCGATGGCCAGAGCCACTTCGCCGATCATGTCCCCCGCATGCGTGCCGACGATGCCGCCGCCCAGGATGCGGCCGTAGCCGTGTACCTCGGGGCTGTCGTCGAACAGGAGTTTGGTATAGCCCTCGTCGCGGCCATTGGCAATGGCGCGGCCCGAGGCCGTCCAGGGGAACAGGCCCTTCTTCACCTTGATGCCCTGGGCCTTGGCCTGGTCCTCGGTCAGGCCCACCCAGGCCACCTCGGGGTCGGTGTAGGCCACGCTGGGAATCACGCGAGCGTTGAAGGCGGACTTGGCCAGCTTCTCGTCGTCCTTGAGCTCACCAGCAATGACCTCGGCCGCCACGTGTGCCTCGTGCACCGCCTTGTGCGCCAGCATGGGCTGGCCGACGATGTCGCCGATGGCGAAGATGTGCGGCACATTGGTGCGCATCTGGATGTCGACGTCGATGAAGCCACGATCGGTAACGGCTACCCCTGCCCTGTCGGCGCCGATTTTCTTGCCGTTGGGGCTGCGGCCCACGGCTTGCAAGACCAGGTCGTAGGTTTGCGGCGCGGGTGCGCCCTCGCCTTCAAAGCTGACCTCGATGCCCTTGTCGGTGGCGCGGGCAGCAACGGTCTTGGTCTTGAGCATGATGTTGTCGAAGCGCGGCGCATTGAGCTTTTGCCACACCTTGACCAGGTCGCGGTCGGCGCCCTGCATCAGGCCGTCGAGCATCTCGACCACGTCGAGCCGCGCACCCAGCGTGCTGTAGACCGTGCCCATCTCCAGGCCGATGATGCCGCCGCCCAGGATCAGCATCTTCTTGGGCACCCCATTGAGTGCCAGCGCACCGGTGGAATCGACCACGCGCGGATCGTCGGGCATGAAGGGCAGGCGCACGGCCTGGCTGCCGGCGGCAATGATGGCGCGCTTGAACTGCACCACCTTTTTGCCACCGGTTTTTTCTTGCCCGCCGCCGCTGGTTTCTTCCACCTCGATGTGGTTGGCGCCGACGAAGCTGCCGACGCCACGCACCGTGGTCACTTTGCGCATCTTGGCCATGGCACCCAGGCCGCCGGTGAGCTTGCCGATCACCTTTTCCTTGTGGGCGCGCAGCTTGTCGATGTCGAGCTTGGGCTTGCCGCCATAGTCGATGCCCAGGGCCGCCAGGTGGCCCACCTCGTCCATCACGGCGGCCACGTGCAGCAGCGCCTTGCTGGGGATGCAACCCACGTTCAGGCACACGCCGCCCAGGGTGGCGTAGCGCTCGATGATGACGACCTTCAGGCCCAGGTCGGCCGCGCGAAAAGCAGCCGAATAGCCGCCGGGGCCGCCGCCCAGGACGACGACGTCGCAGTCCAGATCGACGTTGCCGGCGAAGTTGGATGCCGCTGGTGCGGGTTGTTCGCCCCCTCTCCCGCTTGCGGGAGAGGGAGCAATACCGGCGGCCTCCAGCGTCAGCACCAGCGAGCCCTCGTTGATCTTGTCGCCCAGGTTGACGGCCAGCGACTTGACCACGCCGGCGGCACTGGAAGGGATCTCCATGCTGGCCTTGTCGGACTCGACGGTGATCAGGCTTTGCTCGACCTTGACGGTGTCGCCCACCTTCACCAGCACCTCGATGACGGCCACATCCTTGAAGTCGCCGATGTCGGGAACCTTGACTTGCACTTCGCTCATTTCAAGGCCTCCGGTTTACAGCAGCACCCGGCGGAAGTCCGCGAGGATCTGACCAAGATAGACGTTGAAGCGAGCGGCGGCGGCGCCGTCGATGACGCGGTGGTCCCACGTGAGCGACAGCGGCAGCATCAGGCGCGGCACAAACTGCTTGCCGTCCCACACCGGCTCCATGGTGGAGCGGCACACGCCCAGGATGGCCACCTCGGGCGCGTTGATGATGGGCGTGAAGTAGCGCCCGCCAATGCCACCCAGGACGAGATGGTGAAGCTGGCGCCGCTCATGTCGGCGGGGCCCAGCTTGCCGTCGCGCGCCTTCTTGGCCAGCTCGCCCATCTCGACGCTGATCTGCAGCACGCCCTTCTTGTCGGCGTCCTTGATGACGGGCACCACCAGACCGTTGGGCGTGTCGGCGGCAAAGCCGATGTGCCAGAAGTTCTTGTAGACCAGAAAGTCGCCGTCCAGGCTGGCGTTGAACTCGGGAAACTTCTTGAGCGCGGCCACGCACGCCTTGATCAGGAAGGCCAGCATGGTCACCTTGACGCCGCTCTTCTCATTTTCCTTGTTGGTCGAGACGCGGAAGGCCTCCAGGTCGGTGATGTCGGCGTCGTCGTGGTTGGTGACGGCCGGAATCACGATGGCGTTGCGCGTCAGGTTGGGGCCGCTGATCTTCTTGATGCGGGACAGCTCCTTGCGCTCCACCGGGCCGAACTTGGTGAAGTCGATCTTGGGCCAGGGCAGCAGGTCCAGCCCCACGCCGCTGCCACCGGCGGGCGCCTTGGCGGCCTGGGCCTGGGTCTGCACGCTGCCGGCCATGACCGAGCGGGTGAAAGCCTGCACGTCCTCGGCTGTGATGCGGCCCTTCAGGCCCGTGCCCTTGACCTCGGCCAGCGGCACGCCCAGCTCGCGCGCAAACAAGCGCACCGAGGGGCTGGCGTGCGGCAGCTGGCCGGTGGGCGCCACGGTGGGGTTGTGCGGGGGCTCGCTGGCCCTGGCGCTGGCGGGAGCCGGCTGGGGCGCGGGCTGCGGCGTTGGCACAGCAGCGGATGGCGCCGGACTGGATGCCGCCCCACCCTCAACCCTGCCCTCTCCCGCCGGGGCGGAAGAGGAAGAAGAAACCGACGTCCCTTCGATGATGGCCACCAGGTCACCGGTGTTGACCTTGTCGCCCAGCTGCACCTTGAGCTCCTTCAGCACGCCGGCGGCGGACGAGGGGATTTCCATCGACGCCTTGTCGGATTCGACGGTGAACAGCGACTGCTCGACCGCGATGGTGTCGCCCACCTTGGCCAGCAGCTCGATGACGGCCACGTCCTTGAAGTCGCCGACGTCGGGCACGCGCACCTCGATGCGGCCGGCCGCCGCCGGGGCGGCTGCGGGCGCGGATGCCAGCACTTCAGTTTTGGTAGCTGCTTGCGCTTGCGGGGCGGGCGCTGCAGCCTCTTTTTGCTCAGAAATCGCTGCTTCGGCGCTTTCCAGCACCGCAATCACGCTGCCCTGCTTGACCTTGTCGCCCAGGGCCACCTTGAGCTCCCTGATGACGCCCGCGTGGCTGGAGGGGATCTCCATCGACGCCTTGTCGGACTCGACGGTGATGAGCGACTGCTCGACCTTCACCGTGTCGCCCACCTTCACCAGCAACTCGATCACGCCGACGTCGCTGAAGTCCCCGATGTCCGGGACCTGGATGTTGACCAATGCCATGTGTGTCTCCGTAGGCTGTGCTCGCTCAAGCGTGCAGCGGGTTGATCTTGTCGGTGCGGATGCCGTACTTGGCGATCGCCTCGCTCACCTTGGTCGCGGGCACCTGGCCCTCGTCGGCCAGCGCCTTGAGCGCCGCGATGGTGACGTAGTGGCGGTTGATCTCGAAATGCTCGCGCAGGCGCGAGCGGAAGTCGCTGCGGCCAAAGCCGTCGGCGCCCAGCACCATGTAGCTGCGGCCCGCCGGGATGAAGGCGCGGATCTGGTCGGCGTAGTTCTTGATGTAGTCGGTCGAGGCCACCACCGGGCCGGCGTGGTTTTCGAGCTGGCGGGCCACGAAGGGCACACGGGGCTTGTCGGTGGGGTGCAGCAGGTTCCAGCGCGCCACATCCTGGCCTTCGCGCGCCAGCTCGTTGAAGCTGGGGCAGCTCCAGACATCGGCCTGCACGCCCCAGTCGGTGGCCAGCAGCTTTTGCGCCTCCAGCGACTCGCGCAGGATCGAGCCCGAGCCCAGCAGCTGCACGCGCAGCTTGCCGGCGGCGCCGGCCTTGCACAGGTACATGCCCTGGATGATCTGCTCCTCGGTGCCGGCCGTCAGGCCCGGCATGGGGTAGTTCTCGTTGAGCAGGGTGACGTAGTAGAAGACGTCTTCCTGCTTTTCGACCATGCGGCGCAGGCCGTGGTGCAGGATGATGCCCACCTCGTGCGCAAACGCGGGGTCGTAGCTGACGCAGTTGGGGATGGTGCTGGCCAGCACCAGGCTGTGGCCGTCCTCGTGCTGCAGGCCCTCGCCATTGAGCGTGGTGCGCCCGCTGGTGCCACCCAGCAGAAAGCCGCGCGCGCCCATGTCGCCGGCGGCCCAGGCCAGGTCGCCAAAGCGCTGGAAGCCGAACATCGAGTAGTACACGTAGAACGGCATCATGATGCGGTTGCTGGTGCTGTAGCTGGTGGCGGCGGCGATCCAGCTGGCCATGCCGCCGGCCTCGTTGATGCCCTCCTGCAGGATCTGTCCGTCATCCTGCTCCTTGTAGTACATCACCTGCTCGCGGTCGACCGGAACGTACTGCTGGCCCTTGGGGTTGTAGATGCCGATCTGGCGAAACAGCCCCTCCATGCCGAAGGTGCGCGACTCGTCCACCACGATGGGCACCACGCGCGGGCCGAAGGCCTTGTCGCGCAGCAGCTGCGTCAAAAAGCGTACGAAGGCCTGGGTGGTGCTGATCTCACGGCCCTCGGCGGTGGGGTCGAGCACCGACTTGAAGGTTTCCAGCGACGGAATGGTGAAGCTCTCGTCGGCCTTCTCGCGCCGGTGCGGCAGATAGCCGCCTAGGGCCTGGCGACGCTCGTGCAGGTACTTCATCTCCGGCGTGTCATCGGCCGGCTTGTAGTAGGGCAGCTTGTCGAGCTCACTGTCGGGGATGGGGATATTGAAGCGGTCGCGGATGTACTTGATGTCCTCGTCGTCCAGCTTCTTGGTCTGGTGCACCGTGTTCTTGGCCTCGCCGGCCTTGCCCATGCCGTAGCCCTTGACGGTCTTGACCAGCAGCACCGTGGGCTGGCCCTGGTGCTCGTTGGCGGCGTGAAACGCGGCGTAGACCTTCTCCGGGTCATGGCCGCCGCGGCGCAGCTCCCACAGCTCGTCGTCGGTCATGTGCTTGACCAGCTCGGCGGTCTCGGGGTACTTGCCGAAGAAGTGCTTGCGCAGGTAGGCGCCGTCCATGGCGCGGTAGGTCTGGTAGTCGCCGTCCAGCGTTTCCATCATCAGCTGGCGCAGCTTGCCCGACTTGTCGCGCGCGAACAGCGGGTCCCAGCCCTTGCCCCACAAGAGCTTGATGACGTGCCAGCCGGCGCCGCGGAAGTCGCCCTCCAGCTCCTGGATGATCTTGCCGTTGCCGCGCACCGGGCCATCCAGGCGCTGCAGGTTGCAGTTGATGACGAAGATCAGGTTGTCCAGGTTCTCGCGCGCGGCCAGGCTGATGGCGCCCTTGCTCTCGGGCTCGTCCATCTCGCCGTCGCCCAGGAACACCCAGACCTTGCGTTTTTCGGTGTTGGCGATGCCGCGCGCCTGCAAATACTTGAGAAAGCGCGCCTGGTAGATCGCCATCAGCGGGCCCAGGCCCATGCTGACGGTGGGAAACTGCCAGAAGCCCGGCATCAGGTGCGGGTGCGGGTAGCTGGACAGACCCTTGCCATGCACCTCCTGGCGGAAGTTCTCCAGCTGATCCTCGGTGATACGGCCCTCCAGGAAGGCACGGGCGTAGATGCCGGGCGCGCTGTGGCCCTGGAAATAGATGCAGTCGCCGCCGTGGTCCTTGCCCTCGGCGTGCCAGAAGTGGTTGAAGCCTGCGCCCCACATGCTGGCCAGCGAGGCAAAGGAGCCGATGTGCCCGCCCAGGTCGCCCCCGTCGGCCGGGTGCAGGCGGTTGGCACGCACCACCATGGCCATGGCGTTCCAGCGCATGAAGGCACGCAGGCGCTTTTCGATCGCGATGTTGCCGGGACAGCGCGCCTCCTGCTCGGGCTCGATGGTGTTGACGTAGCCGGTGTTGGCCGAGAACGGCAGGTCGATGCTGCTTTGGCGCGCATGCTCGAGCAGCTGCTCCAGCATGAAGTGCGCCCGTTCAGGCCCTTCGCGCTCGATCATCGCCGTCAGGGCATCCATCCATTCGCGCGTTTCCTGCGCGTCGATGTCAAGTGAAGCGTCGAAAGCTGCGTTGGGCTGTGCGGACATCGCCTTGTCTCCTGTCAGAAAGGTTGAAAGTCATTGTGTACGAAATCGCGCGCGCATCATCGCACAAAGGGTTTTGTTTTTCAAATATTGGATAATGATTTTTCAATATGAAAAATATAGGGGCGCCATGATTGCCGTTCAGGACGCGCGCCCCGCCCCGTCGACGCGCGCCCACTACACTTGGGGAATGCAGTACCCGCCCTCCGTGCACCCGCCGCCCCACCCTGCCGAGCCCGCGCGGCGCTGGTGGGAGCGCTGGCCACTGCTGCGCGCCGAAGGCTGGGTCCACGTGGCGCCGCTGCTGGCGGTGCTGCTGTTCGTGGTGGTCATCCTGGCGGCCTTCAGCTACTTGCGCATGGAAGAGGTGCGCCGCGAGCAGGAAGCGCTCAAGCGCGACGTCGAGTACGCCCAGCAGCGCCTGCGCCTGCGCCTGCTGGAGCGCCAGGAGCAGGTGATGCGCTTGGCGCGCGACATCTCCAACCGCGAGGTGCAGCAGCCGCAATTCGACAGCCGCGCCGAAGCGCTGGTGGCGCAATACCCCGAGGTGCTGTCGATCGGCTGGATCGACGTGCGCCGCAACGTCATCGCGCTGGAGACGCGCCCCAGCGTGCAACCCGAGCCGCGCTGGATGGACGACGGGCACCTGCGCGCCGAGGAGGCCGAGAACGGGTATGGCCTGGCACGCGACCTGCGCCAGCCGGTCTACGTGCTGCCGCCCGCGACCAAGAACGCCGAGCCCACGCTGGAGCTGCACGTGCCCATAACGCCCCGCGGGCAGTTTGCCGGCGAGTTGCTGGTGGAGTACAGCGTGGACGGCCTGCTGCGCTACGGCGTGCCCAGCGAGGTGCTGGCCAAGTACGCCGTGGCACTGCTTGACGACAAGGGCCAGTTGCTGAGCGGCCAAAGCATCCCCGCGCGCTCGGGTCTGTCCGAGCGCCTGCCCTGGTCGGGCAAGGTCAACGAGTTCGAGATTCCCGTGTCCCCGGTGGGCAACGCCCTGGTGCTGCGCGCACAGGCCTGGCGCACCTCGCAGGGCCTGATCGGCAACGCCATCTTCTGGCTGGTGCTGCTGCTGTCGGGCACCACGGTGTGGATGCTGGTGGCCAACTGGCGCCAGTCGGTGCGCCGCCAGCAGGCGCAGCAGGCGCTGCAGGCCGAGACCAGCTTTCGCCGCGCGATGGAAAACTCCATGCTCACCGGCATGCGTGCGCTGGACCTGCAGGGGCGCATCACCTACGTCAACCCGGCCTTTTGCAAGATGACCGGCTGGCGCGAGGAAGAGCTGCTGGGCCAGACCGAGCCGTTCACCTACTGGCCCAACGAGGACCGCGACCAGCTGGCCGCGCGCCTGACCGACGAACTGGGCGGCGCAGCCGACCCGGCCGGCTTTCAGATGCGCGTCAAGCGCCGCGACGGCACGGTGTTCGATGCCCGTTTGTACGTGTCGCCCCTGATCGACGCCACGGGCAAGCAGGCCGGCTGGATGGCGTCGATGACCGACATCACCGAGCCCAACCGGGTGCGCCGCCAGCTGTCGGCCTCCTACGAGCGCTTCACCACCGTGCTGGAGGCGCTGGATGCCTCGGTGTCGGTGGCGCCGCTGGGCAGCAAGGAACTGCTGTTCGCCAACAAGCTATACCGCCAGTGGTTCGGAGCCACCACCGAGGGGCATCTCAAGCTGGTGCTGCGCGGCGGCACGGCCAACACGCTGGCCAGCGATGAAAGCCTGGACGCGGTCGATTCCTTCGTCGGGCTGCCGCTGGACAACTTGGCCACCACGCCGCTGGCCGAACACGCCGAAATCTACCTGGAACAGTTGGGCAAATGGATGGAGGTGCGCTCGCGCTACCTGAACTGGGTGGACGGGCGCCTGGCGCAGATGGTGATTGCCACCGACATCACCGCGCGCCGCCAGGCTGAGGAGCAGGCCGCCGCGCAGGCCGAGCGTGCGCAAAACGCCAGCCGCCTGATCACCATGGGCGAGATGGCCTCCAGCGTGGCGCACGAGCTGAACCAGCCGCTCACGGCCATCACCAACTACTGCATGGGCATGATCTCGCGCATCCGGGGCGGGCAGATCAGCCAGGACGACTTGCTGACCGCGCTGGACAAGACAGCGCGGCAGGCCCAGCGCGCCGGCCAGGTGGTGCAGCACATCCGCAGCTTCGTCAAGCGCAGCGAGCCGCGCCGCCAGTGGTCGGACGTGGGCCCCATCGTCGATCAGGTGGTGGAGCTGGCCGAGATCGACCTGCGCCGGCGCCAGGTGCGCCTGGCGCACCACGTGGCCCCGTCGCTGCCAGCCATGTTCGTCGATCCGATCCTGATCGAGCAGGTGCTGATGAACCTGATCAAGAACGCCGGCGACGCCATCGACGGCGCCGAGCGCCCGCTGGACGAGCGCTTAGTCGACCTGCGCGTGACCCAGCGCGAAATCGAAGGCGTGGCGGCGGTGCAGTTCTGCGTCACGGACGCCGGCCCCGGCCTGTCCGGTGAGGCCATCGAGCGCCTGTACGAGGCCTTCTTCTCAACCAAGAGCGAAGGCATGGGCATCGGCCTGAACCTGTGCCGCTCCATCGTCGAGTCGCACCAGGGCCGGATCCACGCGGAGAACCTCTACAATGCCGGCCGGGTGGTGGGCTGCCGCTTCACGTTCTGGATCCCGGTGGGCCCGCCCCCCTCAACGCAGTCCGCCGATGGCGCGGGCCAATACGTCAAGGCCATGGCATGAATCTCACTCCCAAGCGCGGAACGGTATACGTAGTTGATGATGACGAGGCCGTGCGCGACTCGGTGCAGTGGCTGCTCGAAGGGCAGGACTTCCGCGTGCGCTCGTTCGAGTCGGCCGAATCCTTCCTGGCGCGCTACGACCCGCGCGAAATCGGCTGCGTGCTGATCGACATCCGCATGAGCGGCATGAGCGGGCTCGACCTGCAAGACCGCCTGGCCGAGCGCGACTCGCCCCTGCCCGTGGCCTTCGTCACCGGCCACGGCGACGTGCCCATGGCGGTGGACACCATGAAGAAGGGCGCGATGGACTTCATCCAGAAGCCCTTCAACGAGGAAAATCTGGTGCCCCTGGTCGAGCGCATGCTCGAGCAGGCCCGCACCGCCTTTGCCGAGCACCAGCAGGCCGCCAGCCGCGACGCGCTGCTGTCCAAGCTGACGGGCCGCGAGGCCCAGGTGCTCGAGCGCATCGTTGCCGGCCGGCTGAACAAGCAGATCGCCGACGACCTGGGCATCAGCATCAAGACGGTGGAGGCGCACCGCGCCAACATCATGGAAAAGCTGGGCGCCAATACCGTGGCCGACCTGCTCAAGATCGCCCTGGGCCAGACCACGGCCAAAGCGTGATACTATAATTTTAATAGCTTATTGCGCCCTGTGGATGGGCGTCAGCGGCACTTTTCATTTGCAATCCGATGCCTGCCCAACTCATCGACGGCAACGCCCTCGCGCGGCAGATCCGCCAGCAAGTCCAAAGTCGCACCGCCGCCCTGAAGGCGCGCGGCGTTCAGCCCGCACTGCACATCCTGCTGGTGGGCGACGACCCGGCCAGCCAGGTCTACACCCGCCACAAGGTCAACGACAGCACCGAGACGGGCCTGGCCGCCACGCTCGAGCGCCTGCCGGCCGACCTGCCCGAGGCCGATCTGCTGGCGCGCCTGCATGCACTGAACCGCGACCCGGCGGTGCACGGCATCCTGGTGCAGTTGCCCCTGCCCGCGCACATGGACGCGCACAAGGTCATCGAGGCCATCGCCCCCGCCAAGGACGTGGACGGCTTTCACGTCGCCAGCGCCGGCGCGCTGATGACCGGCCTGCCGGGCTTCTGGCCCTGCACGCCGCATGGCTGCATGAAGATGCTCGAATCCATCGGCTACACGCTGCGGGGCAGGCACGCCGTAGTCATCGGCCGCTCCAACATCGTCGGCAAGCCGATGGCGCTGATGCTGCTGCAACGTGACGCCACCGTCACCATCTGCCATTCGCGCACCCCGGACCTGAAGGCGCACACGCTGCAGGCCGACGTGATCGTGGCCGCCGTGGGCAAGCGCAATGTGCTGACGGCCGACATGGTCAAGCCCGGCGCGGTCGTCATCGACGTCGGCATGAACCGCAACGAGGCTGGCAAGCTGTGCGGCGACGTGGACTTCGAAGGCGTGAAGGACGTGGCCGGCTGGATCACGCCCGTTCCCGGCGGTGTCGGCCCCATGACCCGCGCCATGCTGCTGGTCAACACCATCGAGGCGGCGGAGCGAGCCAGCACCTGAGGCCGGCGCCGCAGCCTTGAAGGCGGGCCAGGCCGCCCCCATGTGCGGATGCATGAACACGCCCGCAGCCAACCCCCTGCTCGACTTCTCCGATCTGCCGCACTTCGATGCGATTCGCCCCGAACACGTCGCCCCCGCGGTCGATACCCTGCTGCAAGCCGCCGAGGCCGCGCTGCAGCAGGTGGTGCAGCCCGCTCATCCGGCCACCTGGAGCGCGATCTCGGGCACGCTGGACGTGGCCACCGAGCGCCTGGGCCGCGCCTGGGGCGCTGTCTCGCACCTGAAGGCCGTGATGGACGCGCCCGAGCTGCGCGCCGCCTACAACGCCGCCCTGCCCCGCGTCACCGAGTTCTTCACCCGCCTGGGGGCCGACGAGCGCCTTTATGCCAAATACAAGGCCATCGACGCCGCGACGCTCAATGCCGAGCAACAGCAGGCCCTGAAGAATGCGCTGCGCGGCTTCGTGCTGGGCGGCGCCGAGTTGACGGGTGAGCCCAAGACGCGCTTTGCCCGGAATCAGGAGCGCGCGGCCGAGCTGGCGCAAAAGTTCAGCGAGAACGCGCTGGATGCCACCGACGCCTTTGCCCACTACGTCAGCGAATCCGACTTGGACGGCGTGCCGCCCGACGTGAAGGCCGCCGCGCGCGCCGCCGCCCAGGCCGAGGGCAAGGACGGCTTCAAGCTCAGCCTGCAGCTGCCCTGCTACCTGCCCGTGATGCAGTTCGCCAAGAGCAGCGCCTTGCGCCAGCACCTGTACCGCGCCTACGTCACGCGCGCCAGCGACCAGGCCGAGGGCGATGCGCGCCGCTTCGACAACAGCGCCCTCATGCGCGAACTGCTGGCGCTGCGCCAGGAAGAGGCGGCGCTGCTGGGTTATGCCAACTTCGGCGAGGTGTCGCTGGTGCCCAAGATGGCCGACTCGCCGGCCCAGGTGATCGCCTTTTTGCGCCAGCTCGCCAGCAAGGCGCGGCCATTCGCCGAACGCGACGTGCAGGACCTGCGCGACTTCGCCTGCAGCTCGCTGGCGCTGGACGACCCGCAGGCCTGGGACTGGCCCTACGTGGGCGAGCAGCTCAAGGAGGCGCGCTATGCCTTCAGCGAGCAGGAAGTCAAGCCCTACTTTCCGCTGCCCAAGGTGCTGGCGGGCCTGTTCAAGATCGTCGAAACCCTGTTCGAAGTCAGCATCCGCCCCGACCAGGCCAGCGTGTGGCACCCCAGCGTCGAGTTCTACCGGATTGAGCGCGACGGCCAGCTGCTGGGCCAGTTCTACCTCGACCCGCTGGCGCGCACCGGCAAGCGCGGCGGCGCCTGGATGGACGACGCACGGGCGCGCTGGCGGCGCCCCGACACGGGCACCCTGCAGACGCCGGTCGCTTATCTGGTGTGCAACTTCGCCTCGGGGGTCGACGGCAAGCCGCCGCTGCTGGCGCACGACGACGTGACCACGCTATTTCACGAATTCGGCCATGGCCTGCACCACATGCTCACCCAGGTCGGCGAGCACGACGTCTCGGGCATCAGCGGTGTCGAATGGGACGCGGTGGAGCTGCCCAGCCAGTTCATGGAAAATTTTTGCTGGGAGTGGAGCGTGCTGCGTCATATGACCGCCCACGTGGACAGTGGCCAGCCGCTGCCGCGCGCCCTGTTCGACAAGATGCTGGCCGCCAAAAACTACCAGGCCGGCCTGCAGACTTTGCGTCAGGTCGAGTTCGCGCTGTTTGACATGCGCCTGCACACCGAGGCCGCCGCCGCGCAGGACGTGCAGGCCCTGCTGGACGCCGTGCGTGCCGAAGTGGCCGTGCTGCCCGCGCCCGCCTTCAACCGCACGGCCCACACCTTCAGCCACATCTTTGCCGGTGGCTACGCGGCCGGCTACTACAGCTACAAGTGGGCAGAGGTGCTGTCGGCCGATGCCTACGCCGCCTTCGAAGAAAGTGCCGCACCCGACGGAACGCCCAGCGTGGAAACCGGGCGCCGCTATCGCCAGGCGATCCTGGAAGTTGGCGGAAGTCGCCCGGCCATGGAGTCCTTCAAGGCCTTCCGCGGCCGAGAACCAAGCATCGACGCCCTGCTGCGCCACCAGGGTATGGCCTGAGAGCAACACGGCGCGGGCCAGGGTGGCGCCCTGCGCCATGCATCTTGTACCATCGCGGGCATCTGCCATGCCGCCCCGCGCGGCGGGCAATCGACCTCTCTTGCAGGGCACCCGCATGAAGCATCGCCACACCATCCGCCCACACCTGGCCGCACCGCTGACCCTGGGGTTCAGTCTGCTGCTGGCGAGCAGCGCCATCGCCCAGGTCTACCGATCGGTCGGCCCCGATGGACGAGTCACATTCTCCGACACGCCACCGGCAGCCCAGCCCGCCGGCCCGCGGGCGCACGCAGCGGCGGCGGCTTCAAGCGATACCACGACCCTGCCCTACGCGCTGCGCCAGACGGTGCAGCGCTACCCCGTTACGCTCTACACCACCACCGGCTGCGAGCCCTGTGCCAGCGGGCGCAAGCTGCTGAGCGAGCGCGGCATTCCCTTCACCGAAAAGACCGTCAGCTCCAACGCCGACATCGCGGCCCTGCAGAAGTTGACCGGTGGCGACAACCTGCCGGCCCTCAGCATCGGCCAGCAGCAACTCAAGGGCTTTTCTGCCGCCGAGTGGACACAGTATCTGAGTGCGGCGGGTTACCCCTTGCAGTCCCAGTTGCCGGCCCGCTGGAATGCACCCGACCCCACGGCCCTGGCACCCCAGGTGGCCAAGCCAGCCGTGGCAGTCGCCACCGGCGCGGCCAGTGCGGCGCAGGCCGCCGCAGCACCGGCGGAACCGCCCGTGGCGCCCCGCCCCACGGCCACCAATCCGGCCGGCATCCGTTTCTGAGCGGGAACCCGCGGCCCAAGCTGCACAACCCGGTGCCAACGAAAAAGAGCCACCTCGCGGTGGCTCTTTTTTTGGCTTGGCAGCAGTGCCGCCGCCCCTGACGGGTCAGGCGATGTCGCGGCGCGCGGCGCCGGTGTAGAGCTGGCGCGGGCGGCCAATCTTGTACTCGGGATCGCCGATCATTTCGTTGAGCTGGGCGATCCAGCCCACCGTGCGGGCCAGCGCGAAGATGCCGGTGAACAACTTGACCGGGATGCCGATGGCGCGCTGCACGATGCCGGAGTAGAAGTCCACGTTGGGGTAGAGCTTGCGCTGCACGAAGTAGTCGTCTTCGAGCGCGATCTTTTCCAGCGCCTTGGCCAGGGCAAACAGCGGATCGTTGTGCAGGCCCAGCTCGTCCAGTACCTCGTTGCAGGTCTGCTGCATCAGCTTGGCGCGCGGGTCGTAGTTCTTGTAGACGCGGTGGCCAAAACCCATCAGCTTGACATTGCTGTTCTTGTCCTTGACCTTGGCCACGAACTCGCCGATCTTGGCCACGCCGCCGTCGCGCTGGATGCTCTCAAGCATGTTCAGCGCCGCTTCGTTGGCGCCACCGTGCGCGGGGCCCCACAGGCAGGCCACGCCGGCGGCGATGGCGGCAAACGGGTTGGTGCCCGAGCTGCCGCACAGGCGAACCGTGGAGGTGGAGGCGTTCTGCTCGTGGTCGGCGTGCAGGATGAAGATGCGGTCGAGTGCCTTTTCGAGCACCGGGCTGACCTTGTAGTCCTCGCAGGGCGTGCCGAACATCATGCGCAGGAAGTTGCCCGCGTAGGACAGGTCGTTGCGCGGATACATGAAGGGCTGGCCCATGCCGTACTTGTAGGCCATGGCCACGAGGGTGGGCATCTTGGCGATCAGGCGGATCGCGGCGATGTGGCGATGCTCGGGATTGTTGATGTCGGTGCTGTCGTGATAGAAGGCCGACAGTGCGCCCACCAGGCCCGTCAGCACGGCCATCGGGTGGGCATCGCGGCGAAAGCCGCGCAGGAAGAACTGCATCTGCTCATGCACCATGGTGTGGTTGGTCACGAGCTTGTGGAAGTCGCCGCGCTGGCCTTCGGTGGGCAGCTCGCCGTTGAGCAGCAGGTAGCAGGTGTCCAGGTAGTCGCACTTGGTCGCGATCTGCTCGATGGGGTAACCGCGATACAGCAGCTCGCCCTTGTCGCCGTCGATATAGGTGATGGTGGACTGGCAGGCCGCTGTCGAAAGGAAGCCCGGGTCGTAGGTGAACATGCCCGTCTGGGCGTACAGCTTGCGGATATCGATGACGTCCGGGCCGATCGAACCCGAGTACACCGGCAGCGCGACATCGGGGCTGCCATTGGAGAACGACAAGGTGGCTTTGGTGTCGGAGATGTTCATGACGAATTTCCTCAGTTTGGGTAAGCGTGGGCGATGCGGGGGAGCGGGATCAGGCCCGCATCAGTTCAAGAACCTGTCGCACATCGGGCGCATCCAGATCGCCCGTGGGCTCGGTGCGCCGCAGCAGAAGGTCCAGCAAGTCGTTGTCGGCCAGATCCATCAGCCGCGCCATCGCGTCGGCCTGGCGCATCGTCAGGTCGGCCTCGTGGCGGGTGAAAAAACGCTCGATCAGCAAGTCGTTTTCGAGCAAGCCGCGGCGGCAACGCCACCTGAGCTTGCTCAGGTGGCGTTCGTCGATGCGTTCGTCCAGCATGCGCGTAGGTGGGTGGCTGGCCGCTCAGATGGCGCGGCGCACCATCAATTCCTTGATCTTGCTGATGGCGGCCGCGGGCTTCAGACCCTTGGGACACACATCGACGCAGTTCATGATGGTGTGGCAGCGGAACAGGCGGTACGGGTCGTCCAGGTTGTCCAGGCGCTCGCTCGTGGCCTCGTCGCGGCTGTCGGCGATGAAGCGATAGGCCTGCAGCAGGCCGGCGGGGCCGACGAACTTGTCGGGGTTCCACCAGAAGCTGGGACACGAGGTGGAGCAGCAGGCGCACAGGATGCACTCGTACAGACCGTTGAGCTCCTCGCGCTCCTCGGGCGACTGCAGGCGCTCGGTCTCGGGCGGTACCGTGTTGTTGATCAGGTAGGGCTTGATCGAGTGGTACTGCTTGAAGAAGTCAGTCATGTCGACGAACAGATCGCGCACCACCGGCAAGCCCGGCAGGGGCTTCAGAACGATCGGGTCCTTGAGCGTGCGCAGGTTGGTCAGGCAGGCCAGGCCGTTCTTGCCATTGATGTTCATCGCATCCGAGCCACACACGCCCTCGCGGCAGGAGCGGCGAAAGGCGATGGTCGGATCCTGCGCCTTGAGCTTGAGCAGCGCGTCCAGCAACATGCGCTCGTGGCCCTCGAGCTCCAGCTCGATGGTCTGCATGTAGGGCTTCTCGTCCTTGTCCGGGTCGTAGCGATAGATTTGGAAAGTGCGTTTCTGCATGGTGTTGTGTCCTCGAAACCCGTTGCGTGCTTAGAACGTCCGAACCTTGGGCGGCACCGACTCGACACTGAGCGGCGTCAGGCGCACGGGTTTGTAGGTCAGGCTGTTGGTTTCGGCGTGCCACAGCGTGTGCTTGAGCCAGTTGACGTCGTCGCGACCGAGCGGCGCCGTGGGGTGGTCGGCGGGGTGCTCATAGTCCTCCACGGTATGGGCGCCACGGCACTCCTTGCGCGCAGCCGCCGACACCATGGTGGCCTGTGCCACCTCGATCAGGTTTTCGACCTCGAGCGCCTCGACACGCGCGGTGTTGAACACCTTGGAGTGATCCTTCAAGCCGATGTTCTTGACGCGTTCGCGCAGCGCCGCCACCTTCGCCACGCCTTCGTCCATGGTGGCCTGGGTACGGAACACGCCAGCATGCGCTTGCATGGTGGTGCGGATGTCGTTGGCAATGGCCTGGGCGTATTCGCCGTCGTTGGCTTCTTCCAAGCGGTTCAGGCGTGCCAGCGTCAAGTCCACCGCGTTGGCAGGCAGCGGCTTGTGGTGCGGCGTCTGCTTGCTGAACTCGACGATGTGGTCGCCGGCCGCCTTGCCGAACACCAGCAGGTCGAGCAGCGAGTTGGTGCCCAGGCGGTTGGCGCCGTGCACGCTCACGCAGGAGCACTCACCCACCGCGTACAGACCCTTGACCACCTGGTTGTCGTCGCCACCCGCCTGCACCACCACCTGGCCGTGGATGTTGGTGGGAATGCCGCCCATCTGGTAGTGGATGGTGGGCACCACCGGAATCGGCTCCTTGGTGATGTCGACGTTGGCGAAGTTGTGGCCGATCTCTTCCACCGAGGGCAGGCGCTTGCGGATGGTGTCGGCGCCCAGGTGGTCCAGCTTCATCAGGATGTAGTCCTTGTTGGGACCGCAGCCACGCCCTTCCTTGATCTCCTGGTCCATCGAGCGCGAGACGAAATCGCGCGGAGCCAGGTCCTTGAGGGTCGGCGCATAGCGTTCCATGAAGCGCTCGCCCTCGCTGTTGATCAGGATGGCGCCTTCGCCCCGGCAGCCTTCGGTCAGCAGCACGCCCGCGCCGGCCACGCCGGTGGGGTGAAACTGCCAGAACTCCATGTCTTGCAGCGGAACGCCGGCACGCGCGGCCATGCCCAGGCCGTCGCCGGTGTTGATGTAGGCGTTGGTGCTGGCGGCAAAAATGCGACCGGCGCCGCCGGTGGCCAGCAGCACGGCCTTGGCGTGCAGCGCGTACAAGTCGCCGGTTTCCATCTCCAGCGCAGTGACACCGACCACGTCGCCGTCCGTGTCACGGATCAGATCCAGCGCCATCCACTCGACGAAAAAGGTGGTGTTGGACGCCACGTTCTGCTGGTACAGGGTGTGCAGCATGGCGTGGCCGGTGCGGTCGGCCGCGGCGCAGGCCCGCTGCACGGGCTTCTCGCCATAGTTGGCGGTGTGGCCGCCAAACGGACGCTGGTAGATGGTGCCGTCGGCGTTGCGGTCAAAGGGCATGCCCATGTGTTCGAGGTCGTACACCACATGGGGCGCCTCGCGGCACATGAACTCGATCACATCCTGATCGCCCAGCCAGTCGCCACCCTTGACGGTGTCGTAGAAGTGAAAGTGCCAGTTGTCCTCGCTCATGTTGCCGAGCGAAGCACCGATGCCGCCCTGCGCGGCCACGGTGTGCGAACGGGTGGGAAAAACCTTGGACAGCACGGCGACGTTGAGGCCGGCGCGCGCCAGTTGCAGCGAGGCGCGCATGCCCGAGCCGCCCGCACCGACGATGACGACGTCGAACTTGCGAACGGCAATATTTTCCTTGGTGTAACTCATGGTCGTTTGTTTGATGAATTCGTGGGATTGGCCGGTGATTGGATGCGCGCGGCGCCTTACAGACGCCAGAGCACCTGCACGGCCCAGCCCCCGCAGGCCACCAGCCAGATCACGGTGAGCGCCTGCAGCAGCAAACGCAGTCCGGCCGGCTTGCCATAGTCATACCAGATGCTGCACATGCCGATCCAGGCGTGCCACAGCAAGGCCACGATCACGGCAAAAGTGAGCGCTTTCATCCACTGCGCGGCAAAGATGCCGGACCACGTGTCGTAGCCGATCGGGCCCTTGGTGAACACCAGTTGCGCCAGCACCACCAGGGTGAACACCGCCATCAGGGCGGCGCTGATGCGCTGCACCAGGAAGTCGCGCCAGCCATAGTGCGCGCCCACCACGGTGCGCTTGTAGCCATAGGTTGCAGACATGTTGTGCTCCTCGCGTTCGAATCAATACAAACCAAACAGCTTGGCGCCCAGGATCAGCGTCAGCACGATGCTCACGACCAGCACCGACGCAGCGGACTGGCGGCCAAACTCCTTGGTGGTGCGATGCGAGACATCGAGGTAGAGGTGGCGCACGCCGGCCAGCAAGTGATGCAGGTAAGCCCAGATCAGGGCCAGCACCACCAGTTTGATGAACCAGCCCGGAAAAATCCACAAGCCTGCCGCGAAGGCAGCGCTGAAGTCGCCGAACGAGACCTCGGACGAAATCGATTTGTCGAACAGCCAGATGAGGAACGGCAACAGCACGAACATCAATGCGCCGCTGGCACGGTGCAGGATGGACACCCAGCCGGCCAAGGGCAGGCGATAGGTGCGAATGTCGTTGAACAGGTTGAGGTTGCGGTACTGCGGCCGCGGCTTGGTGATTTCACTCATGGGGTGCCCTCGTGCGATGGTGTAACTGCCTTGTAATTTCTGGCGATGAGGTGGGCAAATTCTATTGCAATGCAGCAAAGCGCATCGCGGCCCGATGTCTCTGTCACGTCGTGGCGCGTTCCGGGTTTGGGCTCAATTGAGCTGGTTTCGGTAGTGATGGGTGTCGGTGCGATACAGGCCGCGGCGCAGCTCCATGGGCACGTCGTTGTAGGTGTAGGCGATGCGCTCGACGCTGAGCAAGGGCGTTGCCACGGGCACCTGAAGCAAGCGGGCTTGCGCTGCATCGGGCGCGACGGCGCGAATCTTCTCGTCGGCCCGCACCATGCGCACGCCGAACTCGGACTCGAACAAGGCATACATGGGACCGTGATAGTCCATCAGGCGCTCCGCCGTGAGCCCCTTGAACGGCCCGCCGGGCAACCACAAATCCTCCAGGATCGTGGGCACGCCGCTGAAGCGCAGCAATCGGCGCGACTGCAGCACTGGGTCGCCCGTGCGCAGACCCAGCGCGCGCGCCACGTCCGCCGGCGCGCGGACCCGTCGACAATCAACGAAATCGCGCTGTGCCGGTCCTTCGCGGTCGGCCGCGCCCTGGTCCGGATGCAGACGCAGAAAGCGGTACTGCACCTGCTGCTCGGCGTGCGTGGCCACGAAGGTGCCGCGACCCTGGCGGCGCACCAGCAGGTGGCCTGCAGCCAGCTCGTCGATGGCTTTGCGCACCGTACCCTGGCTGACCTTGTAGCGAGCCGCCAATTCGAACTCGCTGGGAATCGCCTCGCCCGGCTTCCATTCGCCCTGTTGCAACCCGTTCAGGATCAAGGCCTTGATCTGCTGGTACAGCGGACTGAATGCGGGCGCCGGCCCACCCGCCGGCACAAGCCCGGGCGAGTCCTGGGGATCGCTGCCTGCTGACGGGGAGGAGTGGGTGGCTGTGACCATGTGGAGACAAGAACGCACGTGCAAGTGTCTGCACGAAATCGTCGCAATCATATCTTATATAAGACATAAGATCAATTGACCTTGAGACCCATTCACAGCTACACTTACAGGTTGTCTGCATCGAGCGGTCAACGGGGTCACCCCACCCCCCGGCAACGCTGCTTGCACAAGCATTTTTCATCGCAACCGTCTGGAGAATTCCATGAGCAAGAAACCCGTTCGCGTGGCCGTTACCGGTGCCGCAGGTCAGATTGGCTACGCCCTGCTGTTTCGCATCGCCTCTGGCGAGATGCTGGGCAAGGACCAGCCCGTCATCCTGCAGCTGCTGGAAATTCCCGACGAAAAGGCCCAGAAGGCGCTCAAGGGCGTCATGATGGAGTTGCAGGACTGCGCCTTTCCGCTGCTGGTGGGCATGGAAGCCCACAGCGACGCCATGACCGCCTTCAAGGACACCGACTACGCCCTGCTCGTGGGCGCGCGCCCACGCGGCCCCGGCATGGAGCGCGCCGACCTGCTGGCCGCCAACGCCCAGATCTTCACCGCCCAGGGAAAGGCCCTGAACGCCGTGGCTTCGCGCAACGTCAAGGTGCTGGTGGTCGGCAATCCGGCCAACACCAATGCCTACATCGCGATGAAATCGGCGCCCGACCTGCCGGCCAAGAACTTCACCGCCATGCTGCGCCTGGACCACAACCGTGCCCTCAGCCAAGTGGCCGAGAAGACCGGTAAGGCCGTGGCCGACATCCGCAAGCTGTGCGTGTGGGGCAACCACTCGCCCACCATGTACGCCGACTACCGCTTTGCAACCATCGACGGCCAGAGCGTCAAGGACATGATCAACGACCAGGCCTGGAACGAAACCGTGTTTCTGCCCACCGTCGGCAAGCGCGGCGCCGCCATCATCGAGGCGCGCGGCCTGTCTTCGGCCGCCAGTGCCGCCAACGCCGCCATCGACCACATGCATGACTGGGCCTTGGGCACCGGCGGCGAATGGGTGACCATGGGCATTGCCTCGCAGGGCTGGTACGGCATTCCCAAGGACACCATCTTCGGATTTCCCGTCACCTGCGAAAACGGCGAGTACAAGGTGGTCGAGGGGCTGCCGATCGACGCCTTCAGCCAGAAGTGCATCGACAAGACGCTGGCCGAGCTTGAAGGCGAGAAGGACGGGGTCAAGCACCTGCTCTGATCCGCGCCAGGCCATCCACACCAATGCACCAAGCCACCATGCCCGCCCATCCCCGTGACGTGCTCAGTATCGCGCAGGCGGGTGTCGTGGCGCTGCCGGTGTGTGACCATTACAGCGGCGTCGAATCACGCATGCGCAAAAGCCTGCAATTGCAGGCCGAGATGACGGCCGAGTTCGGCACCTGCGTGTTCGACGTCACGCTGGACTGCGAAGACGGTGCCCCCGTCGCTGACGAGGCCCGGCACGCCAAGCTGGTCACCGAGCTGGCGCTGGCCGCTGCACCCGAGGCCCGCGTGGGCGTTCGGGTGCATCCGGTGGACCACCCCGCCTTCGAAGCGGACATGGCCCGGATCGCCGGACAGGCCGGGCATCGGCTCAGCCACATCATGATTCCCAAGGTGGAATCGGTGGAGGACGTCATCCACGCCGAGCGCGCACTGCTGCGCCATTTTGCGCCCGGCCTGCCCCTGCATGTGTTGATCGAATCGCCCGCCGCCGTGCATCGGGCCTTCGACATCGCGGCGCATCCGCGCGTGCAATCGCTCAGTTTTGGCCTGATGGATTTCGTGTCGGCGCACGCAGGCGCGATCGCTGCCGATGGCATGGGCATCGAGGGACAATTCAGCCACCCCCTGGTGCTGCGCGCCAAGCTCGAAATCGCCTCGGCCGCCCACGCATTTGGCAAGGTGCCTGCGCATTGCGTGGTTACCGAATACAACGACACCTCCGCATTGCGCACCGCCGCGCGGCGGGCGGCGCGCGAATTGGGCTACACGCGGATGTGGAGCATCCACCCCAACCAGATTCGTCCCATCGTCGAGGCCTTTGCACCCGACGAACAGCAGATCGAGCAAGCCTGCGCGATCCTGCTGGCTGCCGCCCAGGTCGACTGGGCACCCATCAGTCACGGTGGCGTGTTGCACGACCGCGCCAGCTATCGCCTGTTCTGGCAGGTGTTGCAGCGGGCCCACGCCACCGGGCGAGCACTGCCGGCAGCGGCACTTGCATGGTTCTGATCTGCGATCAACCCCGTCATTGCCCGACAATCCTGCCATCCCGCAATCCCTGAAACGACCCGCATGAAATCCACTCTGATTGTCATTGCCGCGTTGGCGCTGCCCCTGAGTCTGGCCTGGGCCCAACCCGCCTCCACCACGGCGCACAAGACCAAGGCCAAGACCACCGCCTCGGCCACTAAGGGCAGCGGGCCAGCCAAAACCAAGCCGGCCACTCGCAAGCCGCCGGTCAAGACCGGCAAGCACAGCGCACCCGCCAACTCGGCCAAGGCCAGCGTCACGCCAGCCGCAACGCCCGCCGTTCGCCTGACCGATGCCGAACTGGCCATTGCCAAGCGGATCGACACCGGCCTGATCCCCTGCGAACTCGGCGCTCACGTGTCCGTGGATGCCGATGAGAAGAACCCCGGATTCTTCCGCGTCTCATCAGGCAAGCAGCACTATTACATGCACCCGGTAGAAAGCCGCACCGGTGCCATCGTGCTGGAAGACAACCACGCTGGCGCCATGTGGCTGCAACTGGGCAACAAGTCGATGCTGATGAACCAGAAGCTGGGCCAGCGTGTCGCGGACGCCTGCGCCTCGCCCGCCCAGCGTGCCGTCGCGGCGCAACTGGAGACCCAGCCGCAGCCGGCGCTGTTCGACGCGCCCAAGCCCTGACGGCGTTTCCCGGGCCGTCCAATCGCCGACTGCGGCGGGTCGCTCATTTCTTGTCTTCTTCTCTTTCAGGATCTTTTCATGCTGCAAGCCTACCGTGCCCATGCCGCCGAACGCGCCGCCCTGGGTATCCCGCCCCTGCCCCTGGACGCCAAGCAGGTCGCCGACGTGATCGAGCTGATCAAGAACCCGCCGGCCGGCGAGGCCGAGTTCCTGCTGGACCTGCTGACGCATCGCGTGCCCCCGGGCGTGGACGATGCGGCCAAGGTCAAGGCCTCGTTCCTGGCCGCCGTGGCGCACGGCGACATCGCCGTTGGCCTGATCGGCAAGGCCAAGGCCACCGAGCTGCTGGGCACCATGGTGGGCGGCTACAACGTGCACCCGCTGATCGAGCTGCTCGATGATGCCGAAGTCGCTGGCGTGGCCGCCGAGGCGCTGAAAAAGACGCTGCTCATGTTCGACTTCTTCAACGACGTGGCCGCCAAGGCCCGCGCCGGCAACGTCCGCGCCAAGGAAGTCATGCAAAGCTGGGCCGATGCCGAGTGGTTCACCAGCCGCCCCGAGGTCGAGAAGAAGATCACCGTCACCGTCTTCAAGGTGCCCGGCGAGACCAACACCGACGACCTGTCGCCCGCGCCCGACGCCACCACGCGCCCCGACATCCCCATGCACTACTTGGCGATGCTGAAGAACACGCGCCCGGACGCGGCCTTCAAGCCCGAACAGGACGGCGTGCGCGGCCCGATGCAGTTCATCGAGGACCTGAAGAAGAAGGGCCACATCGTCGCCTACGTGGGCGACGTGGTGGGCACGGGTTCGAGCCGCAAGTCGGCCACCAACTCGGTCATCTGGGCCACCGGCGAGGACATTCCCTTCGTGCCGAACAAGCGCTTCGGCGGCGTCACGCTGGGCGGCAAGATCGCGCCGATCTTCTTCAACACGCAGGAAGACTCGGGCGCGCTGCCCATCGAGGTGGACGTGTCCAAGATGGAGATGGGCGATGTGATCGACATCTTCCCCTACGACGGCAAGATCGAGAAGAACGGCGCAAAAATAGCCGACTTCGCGCTCAAGAGCGACGTGCTGCTCGACGAAGTGCGCGCCGGCGGCCGCATCAACCTGATCATCGGCCGCTCACTCACCGCCAAGGCGCGTGAGTTCCTGGGCCTGGCCGCCTCCACCGCCTTCCGCCTGCCGCAGGCGCCCGCCGAGTCCAAGGCCGGTTTCACGCTGGCGCAGAAGATGGTGGGCCGTGCCTGTGGCCTGCCGGAAGGCCTGGGCATCCGTCCCGGCACCTATTGCGAGCCCAAGATGACCACCGTGGGTTCGCAAGACACCACCGGCCCGATGACGCGCGACGAGCTCAAGGACCTGGCCTGCCTGGGTTTCTCCGCCGACATGGTGATGCAGTCGTTCTGCCACACCGCCGCGTACCCGAAGCCTGTGGACGTCAAGACCCACCGCACGCTGCCCGCCTTCATCAGCAACCGCGGCGGCGTGGCCCTGCGCCCGGGTGACGGCGTGATCCATAGCTGGCTCAACCGCCTGCTGTTGCCCGACACCGTGGGCACCGGCGGCGACTCGCACACGCGCTTCCCCATCGGCATCAGCTTCCCCGCCGGTTCCGGCCTGGTGGCCTTCGGCGCCGCTACCGGCGTGATGCCGCTGGACATGCCCGAATCCGTGCTGGTGCGCTTCCGCGGCCAGCTGCAGCCCGGGGTGACGCTGCGCGACCTGGTGCATGCGATTCCGCTGTACGCCATCAAGCAAGGCCTCTTGACCGTGGCCAAGGCCGGCAAGAAGAACATCTTCTCGGGCAAGATCCTGGAAATCGAAGGCCTGCCGGACCTGAAGGTCGAGCAGGCGTTTGAACTGTCGGACGCATCGGCCGAGCGTTCGGCCGCCGGCTGCACCATCAAGCTCAATCCCGAGCCGATCAAGGAATACCTGACGTCCAACATCGTTCTGATGAAGAACATGATTGCCGACGGCTATGCCGACGCCAAGACCCTGGCGCGCCGCATCGAGAAGGTCGAGGCCTGGCTGGCCAAGCCCGAGCTGCTCGAAGCCGACAAGGACGCCGAGTACGCCGCCATCATCGACATCGACCTGGCCGACATCAAGGAGCCCATCGTCTGCTGCCCCAACGACCCGGATGACGCCAAGTTCCTCTCCGAAGTGGCCGGCACCCCCATCGATGAGGCCTTCATCGGCTCGTGCATGACCAACATCGGCCACTTCCGCGCAGCCGCCAAGCTGCTCGGCGGCCAGCGCGACATTCCGGTCAAGCTGTGGGTGGCGCCACCGACCAAGATGGACCAGAACGAGTTGATCAAGGAAGGCCACTACGCTGCGTTCGGCACGGCCGGTGCGCGCACCGAAATGCCCGGTTGCTCGCTGTGCATGGGCAACCAGGCGCAGGTGCGCGAAGGCGCGACGGTGATCTCCACCAGCACGCGCAACTTCCCCAACCGCCTGGGCAAGAACACCAACGTGTTCCTGGGCTCGGCCGAACTCGCCGCCATCGCCGCGCGCATGGGCAAGCTGCCCACCAAGGAGGAATACCTCAAGGAAATGGGTGTGATCGACGCGGACAAAGCCAGCGTGTACCGCTACATGAACTTTGACCAGATCGAGGAATACGCGGACATTGCCAAGGGCGTTACCGCCTGATCGACGCCATGCACGCTTGCCAAGGCAAGCGCTCGCTCCCAGCCGCCCAGGGCCCGAGCCCTTGGCGGCTTTTTTGCGGCCAGGCCCGCAACGCTTTGCACGCTCGGCGTTGCGCGACTCCTACAATCACACGCTCTGTCCCGCATATCCGGACCGCATCGGACCAGCGGATGCACCCGGGCTCGAAGGAGGTGATGGGTTTGCAAGGTTTGCACCTGACTGCCGATCTGTACGCGTGCCAATGCGCAGTGCAGTTGATGACCGACCCCGATGCCATTGCCCGCCTGTGCCGCGCGCAGACCGAGGCCGCTGGCCTGACCCGCGTGGACGACCGCTGGGTTCAGTTTCCCGCATGGCAAGGCCAGCCCGGTGGCGTGACGGGCACCCTGCTGCTGGCCGAATCGCACCTGGCCATCCACACCTGGCCCGAAACCGGCAACGTCACACTCGACGTGTACGTCTGCAATTTCTCCACCGACAATTCCGCCAAGGCCGGCCAATTGCTGGAAGACGTGGTACAGGCCTATCGGCCGCAGCGCGTCGTGCGCAATCGCCTGCAGCGTGGCGACGTCGGCACGGCCTCGCCCCAGGTCTCGCCGGCGCCCGAGGAGGAAGGCTGGATCGTCGAGACCCTGTCGTCCTCGGCCGCCTTCAGCTACCGCGGCACCGTGCTGGAGCGCCAGACCACGGCGCATCAGTCACTGGAACTGCTGCACACGCCCCGCTTCGGGCGGGTGCTTCGGCTCGATGGTCGTTTCATGACCTCCGAGCAGGACGAGTTCTTCTATCACGAGGCCCTGGTGCACCCCGCCGCCATCGCCCACCCAGCGCCCACCCACTGCCTGATCATCGGTGGTGGCGACGGCGGCGCAGCGGAGGAGCTGCTCAAGCATCCGAGCGTGCGCGAGGTGGTGATCGCCGAACTGGACGCACAGGTCATCGAAGTGGCGCGCCAGCAGTTGCACGCCGTGCACCGAGGCGCGCTGGACGATGCACGCGTGCGCATCGTGATCGGCGACGGCATGGCCTACGTGGATCGCTCGCCTGGCCAGTTCGACCTGATCCTGATGGACCTGACCGACCCGGACACGCCCGCTGGCGCGTTGTACGAACCGGCCGCACTGGTGCGCCTGCAGCGAGCCTTGGCGCCGGACGGTGCGCTGGTGCTGCACCTGGGCAGCCCCGTGTTCCACCCCGCCCAGGTGCGCACGCTGCTGGGCCAACTGAACGCGCGCTTCGCCCAAGTCAGTCCCTATGGCCTGTACATCCCGTTGTACGGCGCCTACTGGGGGCTGGCCGTGGCATCCGATAGCTTGCGCCCCGCCAGCGTGCCGCCCCCCATCGTGCAAGAGCGCATCGACGAGCGCGGCATAGCGCGGCTGCAGCACTACAACGCCGACGTGCACGGCGCGCTGTTCGCACTGCCCAACTACTACCGCGCCATGGTGGCCTGAAGCGCCAACGCCTTCAGCGCGAGCGGCGGTGGCGATACACCCAAGGCGGCGTCGGCCGCTTTTGCAACCACAGGCCCGCCCGGCTCTGGCGAGCCTGCCGCTCCAGCGCCTGCAGGCCGCGGTCACCGCGCGCGAAGCCAGGCGCCACCCAGGCCATGCCGGCACGCACCTGGGCCTGGGCCACGTCTACCCCTCGGCAATGCACACGCGCCACCGAGCGACCGTAGGCATCCTGTTCCTTGATCTCCACCCGGGCGCTCCTCTGGCGCTGACACAGCTCAGCCAGCGCCAGACGCGACTTGCGCCCGAAGGCCTGGCGCAGTTCCGGCGCATCGATCCCGGCCACGCGCAGCGCCAGCGTCTGCGTACCCTGCGCCTGCTGGCAGCGCACCTTGAGCGAATCGCCGTCGCTGACGGTCAGCACCCAACACAACAAGGCCGACGCCCACATGCCCGCTTCTCCATTCAATTCGGGGCGCCGATGGTAAGCCCTGCATGGCCCTGCCAACGGGACCGGTGTCGAAGCAGAAAGTCCGACAAACGCGCTGCTCAAAATAGAGGCATCACCCGCAAAGCCAAGCGGGGCGCGGCTTGGCGGGCTTGTTCAGGTACTTTTCCACAAGTCCGCCCACAATGCGCGGGGACAAATGGCCAGCTTGCATGGCGCTCGATGGCCCGGACTGCTTGGCACAAGACATCTCATATGACGATGCCAAAATCGTCAATATAGGCGACAATACAAAGAGCCAACTCGTTTCGAGATACCTTGGTCTCATCTCTGGCCCCGGCTTCCTGCCCCTCACAGACGCCACATGACCGCTTTCACCCGTTCGCCCGATCGCCGACTGGATCTGACCTCGCTGCAGCTGTTCGTGGCCGTGGCCGAAGTCGGCAGCATCGCTCAGGCGGCCCAGCGCGAAGGCATTGCCGCGTCCGCCGTCAGCAAGCGCGTGGCCGAACTCGAAAGCGCGCTGGGTACCGGCCTGCTCTACCGCCAGGCGCGTGGCGTCACCCTGACTCCGGCGGGCCAAAGCCTGCTGCATCACGCCCGCAACGTGCTCTTCGGACTCGACAAGCTGCACGGCGATCTGAGTGAGTACGCCAGCGGCGTACGCGGCCATGTTCGCATGCATGCCAGCATGTCAGCCATAGTGCAATTCCTGCCCGAGGATTTGGGGCGCTTCATCCAGAGCCATCCTCAGGTCAAGATCGACCTGGAAGAGCATTTGTCCTCCGAGGTCGAGCGCGCCGTGGTGGAAGGCGCTGCCGACCTGGGCATCTGCAACACCAGCAGCGGTCAGCGCGCCTTGCAAGTGCGCCCCTACCGTCTCGACCATCTGGCATTGATTGCGCCACCGGCGCTCATCCCCAAGGCGCGGTCTGCCATTTATTTTGCAGACACCCTGGCCTATGACCACGTCGGCCTGAACGCCGGCAGCTCGATTGCCCTGGCCATGCATCAGGCCGCGGCGCTGGCCGGCCGCAGCGTGCGCGTGCGCATTCGCGTGACCGGGCTGGACGCCATGTGCCGCATGATCGCCAACGGCCTGGGCGTGGGCGTGATGCCCCAGCGCGCCTTCGATCTCATCCATGGCACCAGCAAGCTGCGCTGCATCCCACTGCAAGACGACTGGGCGCAGCGCCAGATCAGCCTGGTCGCGCGCGACTTCGCCAGCCTGCCCGTCACCGCCCGCGCGCTGGTCGAGCACCTGACAGCCGTCAGCCCGCCCGCGGCAACTGCCGCCTAAAATTTGCAACCCACCAAGGAAGTTCTCCGCACCATGTCCGCCCGCACGCTGTACGACAAGATCTGGGACGAGCACGTCGTCCATACCGAAGACGATGGCACCGCCATCCTCTACATCGACCGGCACCTGGTGCACGAGGTCACCAGCCCGCAAGCCTTCGAGGGCCTGCGCCAGGCCGGCCGCAAGGTCTGGCGCACCTCCAGCGTGGTGGCCACGGCCGACCACAACACGCCGACCACGGGCTGGGAGCGTGGTTACGACGGCATCGAGGACCCGATCAGCAAGGAGCAGGTCACCACGCTGGACGCCAACATCAAGAGCGTGGGCGCAGCCGCGTACTTTCCTTTCCTCAACCAGCGCCAAGGCATCGTGCACGTGATCGGCCCCGAAAACGGCGCCACCCTGCCCGGCATGACCGTCGTCTGCGGCGACAGCCACACCAGCACCCACGGCGCCTTTGGTGCGCTGGCGCACGGCATCGGCACCAGCGAGGTCGAGCACGTGCTGGCCACGCAAACCCTGCTGGCCAAGAAGGCCAGGAACATGCTTGTGCGCGTCAACGGACACGTGGCGCCCGGCATCACCGCCAAGGACATCGTGCTGGCCATCATCGGCAAGATCGGCACCGCCGGTGGCACTGGCTACACCATCGAGTTCGCGGGCGAGGCCATTCGCGCCCTGTCGATGGAAGGCCGCATGACGGTGTGCAACATGGCCATCGAGGCGGGCGCCCGCGCGGGCCTGGTGGCGGTCGATGACAAGACCATCGACTACGTCAAGGGCCGCCCGATGGCACCCGGCACCGACCCGGTCAGCGGCAGGTTCATCGGCGGCCCCGAGTGGGATCAGGCCGTGGCCTACTGGCGCACGCTGCACACCGATGCGGATGCGAAGTTCGACGCCGTGGTCGAGCTGGACGCCCGCGCCATCGTGCCGCAGGTCAGCTGGGGCACCAGCCCCGAGATGGTGACTGGCATCGACGGCCGCGTACCCGACCCCGACAAGGAAAAGGACGCCACCAAGCGCCACGCCATCGAGCGCGCGCTGACCTACATGGGCCTGCAGCCCAACAAGGCCATGGCCGACATCCTGATCGACAAGGTCTTCATCGGCAGCTGCACGAACAGCCGCATCGAGGATCTGCGCGCGGCTGCTGCCGTGGTCAAGAAGCTGGGCCGGAAGGTGGCGCCCAACGTCAAGCTGGCCATGGTGGTGCCGGGCTCGGGCCTGGTCAAGAAGCAGGCCGAGGCCGAGGGACTGGACAAAATTTTCACCGCCGCCGGCTTCGAGTGGCGCGAACCGGGCTGCAGCATGTGCCTGGCCATGAACGCCGACCGGCTGGAGCCCGGTGAGCGCTGCGCCTCCACCAGCAACCGCAACTTCGAAGGCCGCCAGGGCACCGGTGGGCGCACCCACCTGGTCAGTCCCGCCATGGCTGCTGCCGCCGCCGTCCACGGCCATTTCGTCGACATTCGTCAATTTGCCTGACCCACAACCCAAGGAGCCAACCATGACCAAGACCGCCTCTTTCCTCGCCCTCGCGCTGACCTTCCTCCTGGCCGGATGCAACACCGTCAAGGGCATGGGCCAGGACGTGCAAAAAGCCGGCGGCGCCATCGAGCGCGCGGCCGACAAGTAAGAGGACCATCACCCCGCCATGGAAAAATTCACCGTGCACAAGGGCCTGGTGGCCCCGCTGGACCGCGAAAACGTCGATACCGACGCCATCATCCCCAAGCAGTTCCTCAAGTCGATCAAAAAGACCGGCTTTGGCCCCAACCTGTTCGACGAGTGGCGCTACCTGGACCACGGCGAGCCCGGCATGGACCCGGCCACGCGCAAGCCCAATCCCGACTTCGTGCTCAACCAGCCGCGCTACCAGGGCGCCACCATCCTGCTGGCGCGCAAGAACTTCGGCTGCGGCTCCAGCCGCGAGCACGCACCCTGGGCGCTGCAGCAGTACGGTTTTCGCACCATCCTGGCGCCCAGCTTTGCCGACATCTTCTTCAACAACTGCTTCAAGAACGGCCTGCTGCCCATCGTGATGGCCGAGTCCGTCATCGGCAAGCTGTTCGACGAAGTTAACGCCTTCGCCGGCTACCAGCTCACTGTCGATCTGGAGCGCCAGCTCGTCGTCAAGCCCGACGGCGGCGAGATCGCCTTTGACGTGCAGCCGTTTCGCAAGCACTGCCTGCTGGGCGGGCTGGACGACATCGGCCTGACGCTGCGCCACCAGGACGACATCAGGGCCTTCGAGGCACGCCGCCTGGCCGCCAAGCCCTGGCTCGCGCACACGCTCACCACCCAGGCCTGAAGCGGCGCAGCGAGACACGCCCGACCACGCCGGGCGGCTGGCTCGGTGCCAGCAGGTTTCAAGCCAAAAATGCCTCCAGCGCGCTTGTATCAAGCGCAAAAAGCTACTATTAATATAGCAATTTGATCATGAAAATCGCAGTTCTCCCCGGTGACGGCATTGGCACCGAAATCGTCGCCGAGGCCGTCAAGGTGCTCAAGGCCCTGGACTTGAAGTTCGAGATGGAAACCGCCCCCGTCGGCGGTGCCGCCTACGAAGCCGCGGGCCACCCCCTGCCCGAATCCACCCTGAACCTGGCCAAGGCAGCCGACGCCATCCTGTTCGGTGCCGTTGGCGACTGGAAGTACGACAAGCTGGATCGGCCCCTGCGCCCCGAGCAGGCCATCCTCGGCCTGCGCAAGCACCTGGGCCTGTTCGCCAACTTCCGCCCCGCCATCTGCTACGAGCAGCTGGTGGGCGCATCCAGCCTCAAGCCCGAGCTGGTGGCGGGTCTTGACATCCTGATCATTCGCGAGCTGACGGGTGACATCTACTTCGGCCAGCCGCGTGGCAAGCGCACCGCCGCCGACGGCCATTTTCCTGGCGCCGACGAAGCCTTCGACACCATGCGCTACACGCGCCCCGAAATCGAGCGCATTGCCCGCGTCGCCTTCGAGGCGGCACGCAAGCGCAGCAAGAAGGTCACCAGCGTGGACAAGGCCAACGTGCTGGAAACCTTCCAGTTCTGGAAGGACGTGGTGATCGAAACCCACAAGGACTATCCCGACGTCGAGTTGCAGCACATGTACGTGGACAACGCCGCCATGCAGCTGGTCAAGGCGCCCAAGGCCTTCGACGTCATCGTCACCGGCAACATGTTTGGCGACATCCTCTCGGACGAAGCCTCGATGCTCACGGGTTCGATCGGCATGCTGCCCAGCGCCAGCCTGAACGACCACAAGCAGGGCCTGTACGAGCCCAGCCACGGCAGCGCCCCCGACATTGCCGGCAAGGGGGTGGCCAATCCGCTGGCCACCATCCTCTCGGCCGCGATGATGCTGCGCTTCTCGCTGGGTCAGAGCGAAGCCGCCGACCGCATCGAGGTCGCCGTCAAGAAGGTGCTGGCCCAGGGCCTGCGCACGCCCGACATCTACAGCGAAGGCACCACCCGCGTGGGCACCGTGCAGATGGGCGACGCGGTGGTGCGCGCCTTGGCCTGACCTCCAATCGCGCCGTGCGGCCGGATGTCCGGCTGCACTGGCTACGCGCGAGCGGCGCCCGGCACCTCGCTCGCGCGCCGGTGCAAGGCAATGCCAATCATGGCCAGCATGTTCCAGGCCGGCACCCACCAGGCCAGCGCCACGGTCACCAGGGCGCACGCCATCACCACGCGGGCGCGCTGCAGGTGCAGCCGGGCGACGGGTTCGTCAAACCCATCGGCGCTGCGCAACCCGGGGTTGCGCAGCAGCCGCGCAATGCGCTGCCAGGACAGTGCCGACAACAGGGTCAGGTGCAGGCTGTAGACCAAGGCGGCCGTGCCCAGATCGCCGTGCTCGGCCATCAGGCTGCAGGTGAAGGGCAGCAGCGTGATCAACGCCAGCTGGGCCAGCTCGATCAGCACGGCCGGCTTGTCCAGTTCGTGGTATTGGCGCAGCGCGCGGCTTTGCGCCAGCCAGAACAGCACCGTCACCCAGAAGGCCAGCAGCCAGATCAGCGCCTTGGGTAGCAGGTTTGCCAGCTCCATGCCCAGGGCCGCATTGGTCGGCTGCGGCAAGGCCGCCAACTTGAGGTCCAGCGCCAGCAGCGTCAGCGCCACGGCATAGATGCCGTCGGACAGGGCTTCGAGGCGGTGCTTGGATATCTGCAAGGATGAGGACATGGCGGGCTCGCGAAGGCAAGGGGCAACTTTAGCCGAGGACGCAGCGGCGCTTGCCAAGCCCTGCAATGACGAACCGCACTCCGGTACAATGCTGCACCATGTCTGCCGCCATTCTGTTCGTCAAGAACACCAACGCTGCCGCCCTGGCTGGCGTTGCCGCGCGTGCAGCCATCACCAAAAAGACGACCGGCTGATCCAGCCCTGGCTCGTCGTGCGCCCTTCCTGGCCAGACGAGCCGGGCGAGCAGTGTGGCCGTTCACCGGTTTTTCACTTGTTAGAGGGCTAGAAAATGAGCAGTTTGGTTGGTTTGGTCGGCTGGCGCGGCATGGTCGGCTCGGTGCTGATGGATCGCATGAGCGAGGAGAAGGACTTCGACCTGTTCGAGCCGCTGTTCTTCTCGACCTCCAACGCCGGCGGCGCGGCGCCGTCCATGGCCAAAAACGAAAAGACGCTGAAGGACGCACACGACATCGACGCGCTCAAGCGCTGCGACATCATCGTCACCTGCCAGGGCGGCGACTACACCAACGACGTCTTTCCCAAGCTGCGCGCCGCGGGCTGGAAGGGCCACTGGATCGACGCCGCGTCGGCCCTGCGCATGAAGGACGACGCGGTCATCATCCTCGATCCGGTCAACATGCCCGTGATCCAGAAAGCGCTGGCCAAGGGCGGCAACAACTGGATCGGCGGCAACTGCACGGTGTCGTGCATGCTGATGGGCGTGGGCGCCCTGTACAAGGCCGGCCTGGTCGAGTGGATGAGCACCCAGACCTACCAGGCCGCCAGCGGCGGCGGCGCGCAGCACATGCGCGAGTTGCTGACGCAATACGGCACGCTCAACGCCGAGGTGCGCAACCTGCTGGATGACCCCAAGAGCGCCATCCTGGAGATCGATCGCAAGGTGATCGGCAAGCAGCGCGCGTTGAGCGCCGGCGAAACCGCCAACTTCGGCGTGCCGCTGGGTGGTAGCCTGATCCCCTGGATCGACAAGGACCTGGGCGATGGCATGTCCAAGGAAGAATGGAAGGGCATGGCCGAGACCAACAAGATCATGGGCCTGGGCGCCGGCTACGGCACTCCCGCGATCCCGGTCGATGGCTTCTGCGTGCGCGTGGGCGCCATGCGCTGCCACAGCCAGGCGCTGACCTTCAAACTCAAGAGGGACGTTCCGGTGGCCGACATCGAGGCCATGATTACGGCCGACAACGAGTGGGTCAGGGTTGTGCCCAACACCAGGGAGGCCACCATGAAAGACCTGACACCGGTCGCCGTGACCGGCACCATGAACATTCCGGTCGGCCGCATCCGCAAGCTGGCCATGGGGCCGGAATACCTGGGCGCCTTCACCGTCGGTGACCAGCTGCTGTGGGGCGCCGCCGAGCCGCTGCGCCGCATGCTGCGCATTCTGCTGGAGCGCTGAACACCCAGCAAGACCCCGCATCCACGGTGCGGTGGCCGCTCGACGTTGCCTGCAGACAACATCGGTCGCAAGGGCTGCCACTCTTTGAAGTTGTGTCCGCGCTTAACAGGCGTCTCAGCTTGTCAGCCTAATACGTTGATGTTAACGTCGATTGCCAAGATCGTATTGGCAGGATGCCCCTGCCCCACACCCAGACGCCATGCACAAGAACATCGTCCAGAGCCATGAGGGATTGCCCGTGCTGACTGCCACGCCACCCCAGCCGCTCATCAAAAAAGCCGCTCTGGCCTCAGCCGTGGCGTTGGCCCTTCTGGGGGTCAGCTTGGACGCCCAGGCGCTCGCCTTGGGCGCCATCTCGGTGCGCTCGGCGCTCGGTGAGCCCTTGCGGGCCGAGATCGAAATCCCGCAGATCTCCTCCGAGGAAGCCTCCACCCTGCAAGCCAGCATGGGCACGCCCCAGGCGTTTCGCGCCGCGGGGGTGGACTACAGCCCCGCCTTGGCCGGCGCCCGCGTCACCCTGCAGCGCCGCCCCAACGGCCAGGCCTATTTGCGCATCATCGGCAGCCGGCCGGTCAACGAGCCCTACGTGGGCGTCGTGATCGAGGCCAACTGGGCCAACGGCCGCGTCGTGCGCGACTACACCCTGCTGCTCGACCCTCCAGGTCGCGAGGCCTTGCCAGCGGTCGTGGCCACCCAGCCCCAAGCCCCGGCAGCCGAGCCATCGGCGGCACCCGCGCGCCCCGCCGTGGCCGAACAGATCGCGCCGCGCACCAGCGCCGTGCCCGCAGCCAAGGCCCCGTCGCGCCCCGAGCGCACGGCAACATCCACGGCCAGGGGCGGCGAGCAGGTCACCATCCAGAAGGGAGACACGCTTTCGCGCATTGCCGGTGACCATGGCATCGACGGCGTGTCGCTCGACCAGATGATGCTGGCCCTGCTGCAGGCCAATCCCCAGGCGTTCATCCGCGGCAACGTCAACCTGATCAAAGCCGGTGCCGTGCTGCAGATGCCCAGTGCCGAACAAGCCCAGGCTACCTCGCGCCAGGCTGCGCGGCGGGCCGTGCTGGCGCAAAGCAAGGACTTCCAGGCCTACCGCCATGCCGTGGCCAGGGCCGCGCCGGCGCAGCCGCAGGACGCCGGTGGCGGTCACACGGCCAGCGGCAGTGTGCAGGCGCAGGTGCGCGACCGCCAGGCGCCAGCACCCGCCCCCGACCAGCTCAAGATCAGCAAGGGCGGCACGGCCGGCGGGGCCGAGACCACGGTGGCGCGTTCGCGCCAGGCGCAGGAGCAAGCCGACCGTGAAGCCGAGCTCAAGCGCAATATCAGCGCGCTCGAAAACTTGAAGGGTGCGGCCAGCGCCCCGGCCACCCCCACCACCCCGCCTCCGGCTGCATCCGTCAGCAGCGACTCGCCCAGCGTGAATGTTCCGCTGGGTGCCAGCGCCATCTCGGCGGCTGCCACCGCTGCTTCGGCTGCGACGGCCGCTGCAGCCGCCGACACCAGCGCATCGGCGGCCAGCGATGTGGCTCCGGCCGCCGTCATGGCAGCCGCAAGCACTCCCGAACCCGGCGCCAGCGTGGCAGCGGCGGCCGAGGCGCCGGCTGCGGCGACAGCAGCCACTCCTTCCGAAGTCGCATCGTCGGTCGCCCCGGCGACCGCAGCCAGCGCCGCAGTGGCCACCACCACCCCCAAGCCGAAGGCCGCCACGCCGGCCCCAGCGCCGGTGGCCGAGGCGTCTTTCCTCGACGGACTGATGGACAACCCGCTGCTGCCGGTGGCCGGCGCCGGCCTGATCGCGCTGCTGGCCGGCCTGGGCATCTACCGCGCCCGCCAGCGCAAGCAAAAAGACGCGGCCCTGGACAGCGAATTCATCGAAAGTCGCTTGCAGCCCGATTCATTCTTTGGCGCCAGCGGCGGCCAGCAGGTCAACACCAAGGAGCGTCCCAGCGGTTCGTCCTCCATGGCCTATTCGCCCAGCCAGCTGGACGCGGCGGGCGACGTGGACCCGGTGGCCGAAGCCGATGTGTACCTGGCCTACGGCCGCGACATGCAGGCCGAGGAAATTCTCAAGGAAGCCCTGCTCACCCATCCGGGCCGCATTTCGGTGCATCGCAAGCTGGCCGAAATCTATGCCAAGCGGCGCGACGCCCGTGCGCTCGAAGCCATCGCCACCGAAGCGCACGCACTGACCCAGGGCGACGGCCCCGACTGGCAGGCCATTGCCAGCCTGGGCGCCGAACTGGACCCCAACAATCCGATGTACAAGCCCGGCGGCATGCCGGTGCCCAAGGTGGCCCCGGCGGGCACCCGTCGGCAGTTTGGCGCCGATACCGAGCCTCAGACTGCGCAGGTCATCCTGAGCAAGGATGGCGCGGCCTCGACGGGTCGTCCGCCGCTGGACCTGAACCTCGACTTGGGCGACTCGGTGCGCCAGGCCGCACCCAAGGCCAGCGCGCCGCCGGCCGGCGTGGGTGCTGCCGCGGTGGCGGCGGCAACGGGCGCCGCTGTCGGTGCCGTGGCAGCGGCGGCCAGCAGCGCCCCCACGTCGGCGCGTCAGGCCCTCGAGACTCCCGCTCCGGTCAAGGCCGACAGCGAATTCGTCGACCTGGACTTGGGCATGGACTTTGCGCCGCCGTCCGAGTTGGCCCTCGCAGCCGCACCGGCGCCGGCCCCGTCGGTCTCGGCCGCACCGCCGGCCTCCAACTCCGGCATGATCGAGTTCGACATGGACGCCCTGTCCATCGATCCGGATTCGCGCTCGGGCGACATCAAGACCGAGCAGCCCAACGATGCGGATGAAGACCCTCTGTCCACCAAGCTGTCGCTGGCCCAGGAGTTCCGCGCCATCGGTGACATCGACGGCGCACGCTCCCTGGCGTCGGAAGTCGTGGCCGAGGCGGTCGGCGCGCTCAAGATCCGCGCCGAGCGCTTCCTGACGGAGCTCTGATCCGCGCGCTTGGGACTGTTTGATGCCTCCACCTGCCGGCGCCCGCGAGGCGCCGGTTCTTTTGGTGCCGGTCGCCGCGCCACAATCCACGCATGACCCGAATCGCACTGGGGCTCAGCTTTGCCGGTACCCGATACCAGGGCTGGCAAAGCCAGCCCTCCGGCCAGACCGTCCAGGACCACCTGGAGCGCGCCTTGCTGCAATTTGCCACCCAGCCCCTGCACACCCTGTGCGCCGGCCGCACCGACGCCGGCGTGCACGGCCTGATGCAGGTGGTGCACTTCGACACCGGCCTGCGGCGCGAGCCGTTTTCCTGGGTGCGCGGCACCAACCGCTACCTGCCGCCCGACATCGCCGTGCAATGGGCACATGAAGTGCCGGACGACTTCCATGCCCGCGCCAGTGCACTGGCGCGCCGCTACACCTACATCGTCCTGCAGTCACCCGTGCGCCCCAGCCTGGACGCCGCACGCGTGGGCTGGAGCTTTCGCCCGCTCGATGGCCCGGCGATGCGCACCGCCGCGCAGCACCTGGCAGGCGAGCACGACTTCACCTCCTTTCGCGCCAGCGCCTGCCAGGCCCTGTCGCCCGTCAAGCGCCTGCAGCCCATCGTGATCGAGCAGCGCGGCGCCTACTGGCGCTTCGACTTCGAGGCCAATGCCTTCCTGCATCACATGATCCGCAACATCATGGGTTGCCTGATCGCCATCGGCCAAGGCCTGCAGCCGCCCGACTGGATGAGCGCTGTGCTGCAAGCGCGCAGCCGCGATGCGGCAGCCCCCACCTTTGCGCCCGATGGCCTGTACTTTCGCGGCCCCGTGTATGCGGCGCACTGGGGCCTGCCCGATCGCAGCGCGGCCTATGATTGGCTCCCATGAGATCGAGTCCCCCCGCGCCCGCTGCTGCGCATGCGTCGCTGCCCCCCGCGGGGGCGCACTCCGCCTTGGGGCGGCCCGGCGGCGGAGCAATCCCGTGCGCCAATCCGTCACGCACCCGCATCAAGATCTGCGGCCTGACGCGCGAGCAGGACGTGGACGCGGCGGTGGCTGCGGGTGTGGACGCCATCGGTTTCGTGCTCTACCCCAAGAGCCCGCGCCACGTGACGCCCGAGCGCGCCGCCGAACTGGCGCGGCGCCTGCCGCCCCTGGTCACGCCGGTGCTCCTGTTCGTCAACGCATCCGCTACTGAAATCGAAGCGGCTGCCGCACATGTGGCGCCGGCCATCCTGCAGTTTCATGGTGATGAAACACCCGCCGACTGCGTGGCCGCCGCGCAGCGGGTCCATTGCCCCTTCTGGCGCGCGGCGCGCCTGCCGCTGGACCCCGCGCAGGACTTCGACTTGCTAGAATTTGCCTCACGCTACCGCGCCGCCCAAGCCCTGCTGCTGGACGCACAGGTCGATGGCTACGGCGGCGGCGGAAAGACATTCGATTGGTCACTGCTACCACCAAACGTTCCCGCTCACCTCGTCTTGTCTGGTGGGCTTACACCTGCAAACGTGAGCGCTGGCCTGGCCGCGCTGCGCGGCCGCGGGCACTCGCTCGCGGTTGACGTCTCCTCCGGCGTCGAAGCCGATGGCCCCGATGGCAAGCCCATCAAGGGCATCAAGGACGCCGACAAGATCATGCGCTTTGTCGCCGCCGTGCGTGCGGCCGATGCGCTCTTTGCAGGAATCAAACCATCATGACCGACTATCACCAGCCCGACGCCAGCGGGCACTTTGGCCGCTACGGCGGCAGCTTTGTCAGCGAGACGCTCACCTTCGCCATCAACGAGCTGAGAGACGCCTACGCCAAATACCAGCACGACCCGGACTTCCTGGCCGAATTCCAGTACGAGCTGGCGCACTACGTGGGCCGCCCCTCGCCCATCTATCACGCCGCGCGCACCAGCCGCGAGCTGGGGGGTGCGCAGATTTACCTCAAGCGCGAAGACCTCAACCACACCGGCGCACACAAGATCAACAACGTCATCGGCCAGGCCATGCTGGCCCGGCGCATGGGCAAGCCGCGCATCATTGCCGAGACCGGCGCCGGCCAGCACGGCGTGGCCACCGCCACCATCTGCGCGCGCTACGGGCTGGAATGCGTGGTCTACATGGGCAGCGAGGACGTCAAGCGCCAGAGCCCAAACGTCTACCGCATGAAGTTGCTGGGCGCCAGCGTGGTGCCGGTCGAGTCGGGCAGCAAGACGCTGAAAGACGCGCTGAACGAAGCCATGCGCGACTGGGTGGCCAACGTGGACAACACCTTCTACATCATCGGCACGGTGGCCGGGCCGCACCCCTACCCGATGATGGTGCGCGACTTCCAGAGCGTGATCGGCGCCGAATGCCTGACGCAAATGCCCGAGATGACGCACGGCAAGCAGCCCGACGCCGTGCTGGCCTGCGTGGGCGGCGGCAGCAACGCCATGGGCATCTTCTACCCCTACATCCCGCATGAGAAGGTGCGCCTGATCGGTGTCGAAGCTGCCGGCGAAGGCCTGGACTCTGGCCGCCACTCGGCCAGTCTGGAGCGCGGCAGCCCCGGCGTGCTGCACGGCAACCGCACCTACATCCTGCAGGACGACAACGGCCAAATCACCGAGACGCACAGCATCAGCGCCGGCCTGGACTACCCTGGCGTCGGCCCCGAGCACGCCTGGCTGAAAGACACCGGCCGCGCCGATTACGTGGGCGCGACCGATGCCGAGGCACTGGCGGCCTTTCATCACCTGTGCCGCGTCGAGGGCATCATCCCCGCGCTCGAATCCAGCCACGCCTTTGCCCATGCGCTCAAGCTGGCGCCCACCATGCGCTCCGACCAGTCCATTCTGGTGTGCCTGTCGGGCCGCGGCGATAAGGACATCGGCACCGTGGCCGACCTCGATGGCGCGGACTTTTACGACCGCCCTTCGATGCGCGGCCACGTGGTCAAGGGGAGCAAGGCATGAACCGCATCGCCGCCACCCTCGAAGCCCTCAAAGCCCAAGGCCGCAAGGCGCTGGTCCCCTACGTCACCGCCGGCTTTCCGTACGCCGACATCACGCCCGCGCTGATGCACGGCATGGTGGCCGCCGGCGCCGACGTGATCGAGCTGGGCGTGCCCTTCTCCGACCCCAGCGCCGACGGCCCGGTGATTCAGAAGGCCAATGACCGCACACTGGCGCTGGGCATTGGCCTGGCGCAGGTGCTGGCCATGGTGCGCACCTTTCGCTTGAAGGACGGCACGACCCCGGTCGTGCTGATGGGCTACGGCAACCCCATTGAGCGCTACGACCAACGCCACGGCGTCGGCGCGTTCGTGCGCGATGCGGCGGCGTGCGGCGTGGATGGCGTGCTGGTGGTGGACTACCCGCCCGAGGAATGCCGCGACTTCGCCGCAGCGCTGCGTGCCAACGGCATGGACCTGATCTTCCTGCTGGCGCCCACCAGCACCGAAGAGCGCATGCGGCAGGTGGCCGAAATCGCCAGCGGCTACGTGTACTACGTCTCGCTTCGGGGCGTCACCGGCTCCGGCGCGCTCAACACGGCCGAGGTCGAGTCGATGGTGCCCCGCATCCGTCAACACCTGCCTATTCCCGTGGTCGTCGGCTTCGGCATCCGCGATGCTGAAACGGCTTGCGCCACCGGCAAAGTGGCCGACGGGGTGGCCATCGGCACCCGGCTCATCCAAGTGATCGAAGGGCAACCCCACGAGCGCGTGGCCGCCGCCGCGGCCGATTTCCTGCGCCCGATCCGCGCCGCACTCGACGCATAATCCGCGCCGACCTTCAAGGAATCCGTCATGAGCTGGCTCGAAAAACTGCTGCCCCCCAAGATCCAACCCAGCGACGCCGCCGAGCGCCGTCAGATGCCCGAAGGCCTGTGGATCAAGTGCCCCGAGTGCGACACCGTGCTGTACAAGACCGACCTGGAGCAAAACCAGAACGTCTGCCCGCACTGCGGCCATCACCATCGCATCGGTGCGCGCGAGCGGCTCAACGTGTTCCTCGACGGCGAAGGCCGCTACGAGATCGGGCAGGAGGTGGTGCCGGTCGATGCCCTCAAGTTCAAGGACAGCCGCAAGTACCCCGAGCGCATCAAGGAGGCGATGGAAAACACCGGCGAGACCGACGCGCTGGTCGTCATGGGCGGCGCCGTCAAGAGCATCAGCGTGGTGGCCGCTGCCTTCGAATTCGACTTCATGGGCGGCTCCATGGGCAGCGTGGTCGGCGAGCGCTTTGCGCGCGGCGTGCACACCGCCATCGAGCAGAAGGTGCCCTTCATCTGCTTTACCGCCACCGGGGGCGCGCGCATGCAGGAGGGCCTGATGAGCCTGATGCAGATGGCCAAGACCAATGCTGCCCTCACCCGCCTGGCCAAGAAGGGCCTGCCCTACATCAGCGTGCTGACCGACCCGACCATGGGCGGCGTGTCGGCCGGCTTTGCCTTCGTGGGGGACGTGGTGATCGCCGAGCCCAAGGCGCTGATCGGCTTTGCCGGCCCGCGCGTGATCGAGAACACCGTGCGCGTGAAGCTGCCCGAGGGCTTTCAGCGTGCCGAATTCCTGCAGGACAAGGGCGCGGTCGACTTCATCTGCGACCGGCGCGAGCTGCGCGAGAAGATCGCCGGTATCCTGGCCATGCTGCAGCGTCAGCCCGCCGACGCGGTGGAGTAGGCTGGTCGCTTCGCTACGCCGCGCCCAGCGGCAGCACGGCCCCCAGCAGGCTGGCCTGCAGCGAGCCGACAATCATGCCCAGTACCTGCAGGATGACCACGGCCGCCAGCGGCGACAGATCGATGCCGCCCACCAGCGGCAGCACCCGACGCAGCGGCGCCAGCAGCGGATCGGACAGGCGCTCCAGCACATCGGTCAACAAGGTGCGGTTTTGCATCCACGACATCACCGCCGCCACGATGACGATGGCCGTTCCCACCGACACCGCCAGCTTGGCCACGCCCAGCAGGGCCAGCACCGGCAGCACGCTCCAGCGCTGCGTGGGCAGCAGCGTCATCAGCAACGCGTATTGCAGCAGCTTGAGCAGCCAAACGGCCAACAGGCTGGCAGCGTCAAAATGACCGGTGCCAGGCGGCAGCACGCGCTGCAGCGGGCCCACCAGCCAGTCGGTCAGCGCCTGCACGAAACGCCCCATCGGGTTGGCAAACGACATGCGGCGCCAGCGCATGGCCAGGCGCAACAGGCCCGCGCCCCCCACCAGGGTGACGGCCACCTCGACCAGAAACGTCAGGATGTCAAACAGCATGAAGAGCAGGCGCGGCAGCGCAAGAAGCCATGACGTCCGATGATAGCGGTACGCTCCCTGCCCTCCCCTCGCCCTCACGCCCCACCCATCGATGCCGCCACTCACCCTCCATTCGCTGCCGCTGTTTCCGCTGGGCGCCGTGCTGTTTCCGGGCGGCGTGCTGCCGCTGCGGGTGTTCGAGGTGCGCTACCTGGACATGGTGAGCCGCTGCCACCGCAGCGGCGCGCCTTTTGGCGTGGTGGCGCTGGCCAGCGGCCACGAGGTGCGCGCGGCCGGCGCCCCCGCCGAACGGCTGGAGTCCATCGGCACCCTGGCGCGCATCCGTGCCTGGCAGCAACCCCAAGCCGGGCTGATCCACATCGAGTGCATGGGCGAGCAGCGCTTTCACATCGACCGCACCGAACTGCTGCCGCACGGCCTGTGGGTGGCCGACGTCAGCCTGCTGCCACCCGAGCCCGCCGTGCCCCTGCCGGACGACTTGCGCCACACGGCCGCGGCGCTGCAGCGCGTCTGGCAGGGTTTGCGTGGCGCGTCCGCGGCGGCGGGTGAACTGGCCGATGCCGCTCCGTCGCTGGACGACTGCGGCTGGGTGGCCAACCGCTGGTGCGAGCTGTTGCCCCTGCCCCTGGCCCTCAAGCAGCGGCTGCTGGGCCTGGACAGCGGCTTGCTGCGGCTGGAGCTGGTGGCCGACTGGCTGGAGCGCAGCGGCATCGATCCGGCCGCCCGCTGATACTCCTGTTTTGATAGCTTATCGCGCAGGCCTGAAGCGGGCCAGAGGCCAATTTGACTCAGATTTCGGCCGTTTGTGCGCAATACTCGGGCACCTTGGCCCGCAAGCCTTGGCGCAGGCTGGCAGGATCCGGATCGCAGCCCAGTTGCGCAATCCAGGCTTCGATTTCGCGCGCGGCCTGGGCCTGCACCGGCGCCACGCGGGCCACCCGCAGCTTGGGATGCGGCGTGGGCTCGGTGGTCTCGTCGTCGGCCAGCAGCTCTTCAAACAGCTTCTCGCCGGGCCGCAAGCCGGTATAGGCAATGGGCACCTCGGCTTCGGACTTACCCGACAGCCGAATCATCAGCTGCGCCAGTTCGGCAATCTTGACCGGCGCGCCCATGTCCAGCACGAAGATCTGGCCCGATTGCCCCATCAAGCCCGCCTGCAGCACCAACTGGGCGGCCTCGGGGATGGTCATGAAGTAGCGCACGATGTCCGGGTGCGTCACCGTGACCGGCCCGCCGTGCGCAATCTGCGCCTCGAACAGCGGCACCACCGAGCCGCTGGAGCCCAGCACGTTGCCAAAGCGCACCGCCACAAAGCGCGTGCCGGCGTGCTCGGCCGCCAGCGCCTGCACGCCCTGCTCGGCCAGGCGCTTGCTGGCACCCATCACACTGGTCGGGTTGACGGCCTTGTCGGTGGACACCAGCACGAAGTGCCCCACGCCCAGCTCGCCCGCAACCCGCGCGGCGTTGAGCGTGCCCAGCACGTTGGTGCGCAGCGCCTCGACGGCATTGCGCGATTCCATCAGCGGCACGTGTTTGTAGGCCGCCGCGTGCAGCATCACGCCGGGCCGATGCGCCTGGGCGATGATGCGCAGGCGGTCGAGCTCGCGCACGTTGGCCGTGTAGTACACGCCCTCCATGGCCGGGAAAGCCTGGCGCAACTCCTGCTCGAGTTGATAGATGGCGTACTCGGACACATCCACGCACACCAGCCGCGCCGCACCAAAGCGTGCCACCTGACGGCACAGCTCGGCGCCGATCGAGCCGCCCGCCCCCGTGACCAGCACCGTCTGGCCGCTCAGCAGCGCCGCCAGCCCTTGTTCGTCCAGGCGCACGGGCGCGCGGCCCAGCAAGTCTTCCAGCCGCAGCTGGCGCGGCGCCGCCGTGGCGCCCGGCCGCAGCAGTTCGTCGGCCGAGGGCAGGGTCACCAGGTTCAGGCCCGATCCGGCCCAGCGCAGCATCACCTCGCGCCGCAGCGCCGCACCGGGCGGGCTGGCCAGCAGCACCGTGTGAGCCTGCCGCGCGCTGGCAATGGCGGCCAGCGCGTCAGGCTGCCCCAGCACGGGCACGCCCTGCACCGTACGGCCCGCATCCTGGGTGTGGGGCGACACGATGCCCGCCACCTGCCAGCCGGCCACGCCGCCCAGCGCGCGCAGCGCTTGGTCGGCCTCGGCCAGCGTGCCCGCCACCAGCAGCGGCTGCGCCGCGGCGCCGCCAGGGTCCGCCCCGCGCGCGCGCTCGCTCAGGCTGCGCCAGGTGGCGCGCGCGCCCGCCAGCAGCACCAGGCTGAGCAGCGCCGACAGCGGAAACACCGAGCGCGCAAAGCCCTCGATGCGCAGGCTCATCACCACGGCGGTGGTCAACAACGCGCCCAGCGCCACGCCCCCGGCCAGGTGCCGCAAATCGGCCAAGCTGACGTAGCGCCAGGACTGGCGCGGCACCTGCACCCACAGCAGGCCCAGGCCCATGCAGGCCAGCACAATGGGCGTGCTGATCAGGGCATGGTGCAGGTAGGGCTGGGGCAGCTCGAGGTTGAAGCGCAGCCAGAAGGCCGCCCACCAGGCCAGCACGATCAGCGGGGCGTCCACCCACCAGCTCTTGCTGGCCAAGTCGCGGCGCAGCGTGCTCAGCATGCCGTGGCCCAGCCCGTGGGAAGGGGATCGATAACTACAAAAAACATAGCTGCATGCGCTGAAGGGGTGGGCGAAAATGGCCTTATTGTCATTCAATGACGGCGCAGGATGGCCCGCACCGTCTGCAGCAGGATGGCCACATCGCCCGCAACGCTGTGGCGCGCCACGTAGTCCACGTACAGGCGCTGCTTGACGGGCATGATCTGCTCGACATAGGTGCGCTCCGGGTCGGCGGCGCCGGCCAGCAGATGCTCTTCGTCGCGAAACTCGATCGCCGCGCGGTCGGTGATGCCGGGGCGCACCGACAGGATCTGCCGGCGCGCCTCCTCGGGGTACAGCGCCATGTAGCGCGGCACTTCGGGGCGCGGGCCGACCAGGCTCATGTCGCCGGCCAGCACGTCGATGAGCTGCGGCAGCTCGTCCAGCTTGGTGGCGCGCAGCCAGCGCCCGGCACGCGTGATGCGCGCATCACCCTGCGCGGTGAGCTGCAGGCCATCGCCCGCGCCGTGCATGGTGCGGAACTTGTGGATGCGAAACAGCCGCCCATGCAAACCCACGCGCTGCTGCCGGAACAGGGCCGGCCCCGGCGAATCCAGCCGCACCCACAGAGCGATGGCGGCCATCAGCGGCAGCGCCAGCGGCAGCAGTGCCAGCGTGATCAGAAGGTCCATGAGGCGTTTGATCACCAGGACCTTTGATACACGTGCAGGTGCACGGCGTGCTGGCGCGCCAATGGGCTGAGCACTCGATCGAGCCGGTACAACCCGCGATCGACAAGGCGCCCTGCGGCCCCCAGCCGTGTCGCGGCGGAAGCGACACTGACCACGCCAAAACTGAAGTGTTCAAGCGCAAGCGGGAGATCGTTGCGCCTGAAAAAACGCCAACCATTGCGGCGCGCACCGGCGTGACGCAAAAGCGGCTCGAAAAGCGTACAACCATTGTCCAGTGTAACGAGCATGCCACCGGGGTTCAGGTGCTGCTGCACCGTGTACTTGATCGCGGCGTGCACGTCGGCCAGCGTAGAGTTGTGGACACGGTAGACGCCGCCCAGCACCGACTTCAGAACAATCAGGTCCCACCGACCTTGCAGCGCGGTCATGTCCTGCCGCGAATAGCGCAGGCGTGACCGATCGGCGACGCCAAGTCGGCTTTCGTTCAGGGCCTTGATTTGCGGCAGCACGGTTGGATCAAACGATGAGCATTCAACCCGGTCGGCCAGCGGCAGCAGCAACGGGGCCAAGGACGAAAGTGCCCCGGCCCCCACTTCCAGCGCATCACCGACCCTCAAGCCTGGATGCGCACGCAAAAACGCACGCCAGGGCTGCAGCCAGGCTTGGGCACTCCAGCCGAAGCAGGCCCGGTCTAGTGGTTGACTCACTGCAGTATCGCCCGCAGCGCCGCGATCACGCGACCCTGCTCGTCGTCGCTCATCGCCGTAAACAGCGGAATGCTGAACATGCGCTGGTACGCCCGGTCGGCCACCGGAAACTGCTCGGGCGCGAGGCCGTAGCGGTCGCGCCAGTAGGGCTGGCGGTGCAGCGGCACGTAGTGCACGCTGGTGCCGATGCCGGCGTCGGCCAGCGCCTGGATCACCTCGTCGCGCGTCACGGTGGCCTCATCCGACAGGCGCAGCACGAACAGGTGCCAGGCGTGGCTGTCGCCGGCCGGCGCGGCGGCAGGCAGGACGAGCGGCAGACCCTGCAGCTCGGCCAGATAGCGCACCGCCAGCGCCTGCCGGCGCTCGAAAAAGGCCGGCAGGCGCTGCAGTTGCACCCGCCCCAGCGCTGCCGCCGTGTCGGTCAGGTTGTACTTGAAGCCCGGCGCGACGACCTCGTAATACCAGGCCGGCGTCTTGCTGGTGAAGCGGTCAAACGCGTCGCGGCTGATGCCGTGCAGGCGCATCACCTTCATGCGCGCGGCAAGCTGCTCGTCGTTTGTCACCACCATGCCGCCCTCGCCCGTAGTCATGGTCTTGTTGGCGTAAAAGCTGAACACCGCCGCGCGGCTGGGCAGCTGGCCCACCAGCGTGCCCTGGCTGCGCGTGGGCAGCGCGTGCGCGGCGTCCTCCACCACCTGCAGGCCGTGCCGCTGCGCGATGGCGAAGATCGCGCCCATGTCGCAAGCCAGGCCGCCGTAGTGCACCGGCAGGATGGCTTTTGTGCGCGGCGTGATGGCGGCTTCGATCCGCGCCGGGTCGATGTTGAGCGTGGCCGCGTCGACATCGACCAGCCGCGCATCGGCGCCCAGGTAGCGCGCCACCTCCACCGTGGCCGTGAACGTGAGCGTGGGCGCGATCACCTCGTCGCCCGGCCCGACGCCGATCGCCTCCAGCGCCAGGTGCAGGCCGGCGGTGGCCGAGTTGACGGCGATGGCGTGCACGCCGCCGCCCAGATAGGCCGCAAACTCCTGCTCGAACGCGCGTGTCTCGGGCCCGGTTGTGACCCAGCCCGAGCGCAGCGCGCGTGCCACGGCGTCGATCTCGGCCTCGCCGATATCGGGGCGGGCAAAAGGGATGAAGGGCTTGCTGTCGATGGTCATGGGAAAACCTCAGGAGGCGCCCAGTGCCACCAGGTGTCGAGCCTGGGCATCCTTCACCACGCTCGGTTGAACGCGCGCATCGAAGGTCACGAACCGGCAGTCATGGCGCACCGCCAAGCCCAGCAGGTAGCTGTCGGTGATCTGCCGGTGGCCCAGCATCCGCGGCCAGTCGAGTTGCTGCACATCCAGCAGACTGTAGTCGTCGGCCACGAAAGCATGCGCCGGATGCGCCGTGGCTTGTGCCAGGCGCGCGGCCACGGCTGCCAGCGGCAAGGCCTGCGGATACGCCGGCTGCGCCATGATGCGCAGGCAGCCGTTTTGCGTGAGCGGGCAAGACGCCCAGCCGTCGGCAATGTGCTGCTCCAGCCACTCACTGGCGCGCAGGTGGTGCACGTGCCCCGCGTCCAGCAGCGCGATCAACACGTTGACATCGAGCAGGGCGCGCATCAAACGCCTTCGGTGTCGCGCAGGCGGTCGATCAGCTCGTCGGTCACGATCACCCCGCGCGCCGGAAACGGCTCGAACCCCGTGACCGTGGACGGCCGCTGCGTCATAGATAGGGCCTGACCGTCGCCCGCCAAGGCCTGGCGCACCAGGCGCGACACCACCTTGCCCACAGCCGTGTTCTCCAACCGGGCAATTTCCTTGGCGGCGGCCAGTACATCGCTTTCCAGATCGAGCGTGGTGCGCATGGCATGCTCCTTGCATCAAATCATCATGATGCTATCACATGGTGATGATGATTGAGGTGATTGTGCTCACTCAGTCCGCACCGCTGGCGCTCCGTTATCCCTTTCGGCCTGGACCTCGACCACAAAGCGCCGCGCCAGCACCGGATAGGTGTGGTGCGTCAGTACAAACTCACGCCCGGCCTGCCCCATCGCTTGCCGTTGTGCCGCAGTCAGAGTCGCCAATTCTTCAATCGCGCGGGCAATCGCCGGGGGGTCACTGGGCGGCACGGTCAGCCCGCAGCCCGCTTCGGCAACGGGGTCGTTGCCGGCGCGGATCGCGTTGACGATCGGCTTGCCGGCCATCATGTAGTCCATCAGCTTGTTGGGTGAAATGCCGAACCGAAACAGCGGCTGGGGAAGCAGGCCGATATACGCAATATCCACCTCGGCCAGCAAGCTGGGCACCGCCTGCTTGGGCACCGAAGGCAGCATGGTGACGTTGGCCAAGCCCTCCTGCCGCACCCGCGCAAGCAGGCGTTCGCGCTCCGGCCCCGGCCCGACGAGCAGCACCTGGGCCTTGCCCTGGAGCATGGCTGCCGCGTCCAGCAGCGCATCCAGCGCATTGGCCAGGCCGTGCGTGCCGACATAGGCCACGATGGGCAGCCGCGAAGCCTTCAGCCGGCTCAGTTGTTGCGCGACGTCAGGCGGCAACGGTGCGGGATCGGCCCATTCGGCGGCGTCCACCCCATTGGGCACGCAGGTGAACTTGTCGGCCGCCATGCCGCGCGAGCGCATGTGCTCCAGCGCCTTGGGCAACATGCTCACCACCTTGTCCGCGTGGCGATAGGCATAGTCTTCGGCCATCTGCACCCACAGGATGAACGGATGCCAGCGCGACATGCCACCCAGCTCCATCGGCGACAGCGGCCACAGGTCATGCACCTCGTACACCAGCCGCGCACCGGCCATGCGGGCGATGCGCCGAGCGGGCCAGATGTCCATCGGGTAGGTGCTGGAGGCAATCACCACATCGGGCTTGAAATCGTGCGCCAGCGCTTTGCCATCGCGCCACAGGCGCCATAAAAACGAGAGCATGCTGCGCACGCGGCCCACTCCGTTGCCGCGGTAGCTGGGCGTGGCATACCAGCGGTAGTCGATGCCGTCCATGGTTTCATCGCAATGGCGCCCCGCCGACATTTGCGGCTGCCGCGCGCGGATGTGCGAGTACGAGCCCGCCACGATCCGCACCCGATGCCCCATGCGCACCCATTCACGCGCCAGGTAGTACGGCCGAAACTCCATGCCGTGGCGCGGCGAGCCGGCGTAGTGGTTGATGAGCAGGATGTTCAAGCGCACAGGTCCTGCGGCCATGGATTGGCGACTCGTGCCGTGGCACCGCTGGCGCCAGGCTGCGGCGCGACTTCGGCGCTCATTCGGTGCCCGGCGTCCGCATGCCAAGGATCTTCGCGGCCTTTTGAAGACGTGCGTCGAAACAGGCGAACTGAAAGAACTCGCCGGAACCCTCTTATCAAAAGCACAGCTTTCTCCAGTCCTCGAATCAGGCGCGATCGGCCAAAGCCTGCACCACGCCTTGGGCAGCCACCCCTCCGCCATAGAGTTGCCGCTCGTCGGTGACCGATCGCCCCAAGTGATCTCGGGCGGCCGCCTGAATGGCGACCGCGTCCGCGCCCACCAGGGTGTTGGCGCCCGCCTCCACCAGCTCCACCCATTCGGTCTGCTCGCGCAGGGTGACACAGGCCTTGCCAAAAAAATAGGCCTCCTTCTGCACGCCGCCGCTGTCGGTCATCACCAGGGCGCAGCGGCGCAGCAGGTGAATCATCTCCAGGTAGCCCACGGGCTCGATCGCGTGGACGGCCAGCGACAGGCCGGCACGCCCGATGGCTGCGCGGGTGCGCGGGTGCAGGGGCAGCACCACCGGCGCCAGATCACGGTGCAAGGCGTTTAGCGCGCCCACGATGGCGGCCAGACGGCCCGTATCGTCGGTGTTTTCGGCGCGGTGCAGCGTGGCCAGGATATAGCCGTCGCCCTGCACGTCCGGCACGTTGCAGCGCTCCGCAGCCTGAGCGAAAAACAGCGCAGCATCCTGCATCACGTCGCCCACCTGTTGCACGCGCACCGGCCGGCTGGCAAAGCCTTCGCGCCCCAGGTTGGCCACGGCCGCATCGGTGGGGCAAAACAGCAGGTCGCTCACCTGGTCGGTCAGGATGCGGTTGACCTCCTCGGGCATCTTCATGTCGAAGCTGCGCAACCCCGCCTCGACGTGCGCCACCGGCACATGCAGCTTGGCCGCGGCCAGCGCGCCGGCCAGGGTGGAGTTGGTGTCGCCATAGACCAGCACGCGATCGGGCCTTTCAGCCAGCAGGATGCGCTCGACCTCGATCAGCATGCGCCCCGTCATCTCGCCATGCGAGCCGCCGTGGATGTCCAGCTGGCGGTGCGGCCGCGGAATGCCGAGTTGCGAGAAGAACACGTCGGACATGTTGGCGTCGAAGTGCTGACCGGTATGCACCAGAACCTCCTGCAGGCCGGGCGCCTGGGCAATGGCGCGCGAGACCACGCTGGCTTTGATGAACTGAGGGCGGGCGCCGACGATGGTGAGGATTTTTCGCATGCTCAGTGGTGGGTGCGCGTCCTATAGGCTACACGCCAGAAGTTGCCGGTAGAGCCGATCGACCCGATCCATCTGCGTCTTGCGGTCACCCTCTAGCGCGATGCGTTCAGCATTGCGTTCCCCGGCTTGGCGCATGCGTATTCATCGCCGGCAAGCTTCTGCAGCACATCGGCCAGCGTGCGCGCGTCGCCCGCGGGCACCAACAGATCCGGGTCATCCATTGCCGATTCGCCGCCAGGTCACTCGCCACCACCGCCAGGCCACAGGCCATGCTCTCCAGCATGGCCACCGAGGTCGCGTCGCTCGCCGGCACGGTGACGGAGATCTTGCAGCGCGCTAGCACGGCGGTCATACCGGCATCGTCCAGGCGGCCGTGGAAATGCACGCATTGCGCCAGCCCCAGCCGATCCACCAGAGTGTGCAGCCGCGCCGCAGCGAACCCCTGCCGAGCAGGTGCAGCTGGGCCGCCGCGCCCGGCGGCCGCTGGCGCAGCAGGGCAAAGGCCTGGATCAGGATATCGATGTGGTAGTTGGCTTCCAGGCGCGCAGGCTGACGATCTGCAGGCCCTCCTTGCGTTCCCAAGGGGCGGGGGCAGCGTGTCCTGTCCACGCCCCAGTGAATTTCATGAAGGGGGCCTGCGGGTGATACTGGCGCGCGGCATCCATGAGGCTGGCCGAATCGCCGGTGATCAGATCGGCGCGGCGCAGTATCCAGCCTGTGAGCCAGCGCATCCAGGGGCTGGCTTGCGGCGTGACCAGCAGGTCGCTGCCCCAGGCCGTCAGCACCAGCGGGTGGCGGCCGCAGCGTGCCGCCAGGTAGCCGTAGGAGGTGATGTAGTGCGCATGCACGATATCCGGCGCCAGCTCGCGCACATGACGGCGCGCCGCGCCCGCGAGCATCCAGTCGACCGGGCGCCGCACCGGCGGCAGAATGCATTGCTCCACGCCGTCGAGCGATCGGGCCGCGCCGTGATCAGGGAGATGCGCCAGTCACGCGCGCGCATCTCCATCACCCAGCGCCGGGTGTGTGGGCTGTTGGCGTCGCCCAGCAGACACAGGTGCAGGCTGGTCATGGGTTGGGCGCTGCTTGTGGCGCCGTCGGCAGATCACCCGCCCAGGCGCGGTAGTGTTCGGCGAGTTCCGGGTGCTTTGCCAGTAGGCGGGCGTCCATCGCTCGCGTGTCCCCGATGATCCGGGCAGGCTGCTCTCCCAAGATGGCAAAGTCGGGATGTTTGCCACGACCAGGCTATACGCGGAAACAATGCTACCCCTGCCGATTCTGGTGCCAGGCAACAGCGTGGCATGCGCACAATAAATGCATACTCGCCAATTTCCACGGGGGCGGTGAAATAGGCTTTCTTGCTGGGTGTATGAACGTATTCGCGCCCATATAGCCGGATGGCGGCATGGCTGGAATGGGTGAATATGCCGGTGAAAAAGCCGATTTGGCAGCCTTCGCCGATGCGTAGGCCATAGGTCGCGTCGAGCACCGCGAAGTGGCCGATAAAAACGTGATCTGCGATTTCCAACTGATCTCTGGCAAAGATGTAGGCCGTATTACTGATTCGCGTGTGGGCTAGGAACGCCCCATCGCCACGCACGAAACCGCCCACCATGCGCGTGCCCATCAAGCGAGAGACTGTCATCTTGAGGGTTTGCCTCCAGGAATTAAGCCAAACTCTCATCAGGAACCTTTTGCCAGCGCGTGAGCGCCTGAAAGTAGTAGAGAAAGTACGTCGTCATGGCAGCCGAAACACCCCATGCCGCGCCCACGAGCCCGCCATGGTATAGGCCCAGCCCCAGGCCGGTGAAGAACACCAGCTGCCCCACGAGCGACAGGCGCAGCGCCCAGGGCTGGGCGCGCCAGGCCAGTGTGACCACCGACAGCGGCGAGGCAATGAAATGCAGCCCGATGTACAGGGCTAGGGCTCGAGCCAAACCGCCGGCATCGCCCCAGTCGGCGCCAAAAATCCATGTGAACAGGCCGGGACCCCAGAACAGCAGCACGGCCACCAGCGGCGCGGCCAGCGCCGCCAGGGCCAGCATGCTGCGGCGCACCAATGCCCTTGCGGCGTCGGCCGTGCGCGCCTGCAGCAGCTGCGGATACAGCGCTTGCGACAAGGCGCCGCCCAGCAGCGTGGCCGGCGCCTTGAGGTAGCGCAGCGCCAGCGCCCAAACGCCCGCGGCAGCATCGCCTGCCCAAGCGGCGACGAGCAGTAGCGTCAGCGTGTCCTGCAGAGCCCCGATGAAGGCGTGCGGCATGTTGTACAGCGGAAACTCGCGGTGGCGCATGGCAATGGCCTTGAGCCGCGCCAGCGGCTGGCGCCACATGCGTCGCCAGCCGCCCCGTGGGGCCGGGCGAGCCAGCAGCCATGTGGCGCCCAGGCAGGCGGCAATGGCGCCAAGCAGCAACCCCAGCGGGCCGGCCTTGAACAGGCCCAGCACCACCTGCAGCACAGCACCGCCGCCCTGCTGCACCAGGCGCGCCGTGGACAACAGTGCAAAACGCTGGGCGCGTGTAGCCCAAAGGGTCAGCCACTGGGCTGCACCTATGGCCAGCACCCCAGCCGGCAACAGCCATGCAAGGGCTATGTCTTGGTGCGAAACCAGCGCTAGCGCCACCAGCGTGGACGCGCCCGTGATCACGAGCAGCAACCGCGCGCACAAGGCCATAAGCAGCGCTGCGCCATGCGCTGTCTTTTCCAGCGGCAGGGCAAATTCGTAGCGCGCGCAGGCCACCACAGCCAAGTTGGTGGCCACGGTCCAGAGGAGCGAGTACCGACCAAAATCCTCAGGCGAGTACAGCCGCGTCAGCGCAGGCCCCAACAGCAGTGGCAGAGCGTGTGCCAGCACACTCCCTGTAAGCAGCGTGAGCGTGGCACGGAGCAAGCCGGAAGCCATGGGTTAGTCGGCAGGCCGATAGCTGGTCATCATCTGAGGCAGCATGGCCTCAATGGCCCGCATTGGACTTCTCTGCAGGGCACCGAGTCCAAGCCTCCGTTCATGATATGTACAGATTCGTATTGCGCGCATGGCTACTCTTGGACAAGGTTTCCCACGACGGCGGCTCCCTGCATTCGTTGGGTGACTGGCATTGCTGCTCACACCAGTTCGCCCACCTGCTGCCAGCCCAGTGCGCGTATACCAGAGCGTTCCTGTTTTTCCGTTCCGCCATAAATGAGGGTGGGCTCGCCAGCCAGGTTGCCGGCCAATGCCGTCCAGCGTTGCAGACCCGCAAAGTAGTCGCGATTGAGGGTCATGCCAGCCTTGATCTCTATGGGCGTGAGCGTGCCTGCGCGATCAACCAGCAGGTCAACCTCATTGCCGTTGCTGTCGCGCCAAAAGGAGAAGGCAGGGGTCATGCCCTTGTGCAACCACGACTTGCGCAATTCACTGACGACCCAGGTTTCGAAAATTGCGCCGCGCAAGGGATGTGCGACCAATTGCTGCGCGGTCTGCAGGCCCAGCAGCCAGCACAACAGGCCGGTGTCGTAGAAGTACAGCTTGGGTGATTTGACGAGCCGTTTGTTGAAGTTGGCATGGTGCGGCTGCAGCAGATGGATCACGTAGCTGGCCTCGAGCACCGAGAGCCACGCCCTGGCGGTGCCGTGGGTGATGCCCGCATCCGCCGCGAGGGTGGACTGGTTGAGGATTTGCCCACTGCGCCCAGCGCACAGCCGTACAAACCGCTGGAAAGCGTTGAGGTCTTGCACGTTCAGCAGTTGGCGAACGTCGCGCTCGACGTACGCGGCGACGTAGGCGGCAAACCAGTGCTGGGGTTGCAGCGCGCGGTCATACAAAGCGGGGTAGCCACCCATGAAAAGGGCGGTGTCCAGGTCAGCACAAGCCTGGCCGGCGGCGCTCAGTTCGGCATAGGTAAAGGGCAACAACTCGACGATGGCGGAACGACCTGCCAACGATTGGGAGATGGAGGACATCAAGCCCAGTTGCTGCGACCCGGTCAGCAGAAATCGCCCCATGCGGCGGTCTCCATCGACCTGGGTTTGCAAATAGGAGAGGAGTTCGGGGGCGTGCTGGATTTCGTCGAGCACGCCGCCGTCAGGCAACTGCGCCAAGAATCCACGCGGATCGTCCAGCGCGAAGGCGCGCTGGTCAAGGTCCTCCAGCGACCGATAAGGTAGGCCGCCCATGATGCTGCGCGCCAGCGTGGTTTTGCCGGACTGGCGCGGGCCCGTCATCGTCACGATGGGAAACCCCTGCAGCAAGGTGCGGATGAGCGACTCTGCGAGGCGGGGAATCACGGCAGCAATTTATGCAAAATGATAATAATATTCCCAGTTTACATGGAACTGGGGCGGCCGGCATGGAATGAATGGCACTCGTTGGACGCATTGGCACGCCGGCGCGCCTGCCCGCACCCACGGTGTCATGGGGCAGCAATCGCACTGGCAATGCGCACGATGCTGGCCTGATCCAGCCAGGGGTGCATGGGCAGGCTGAGGACCTTTTGCGCCACAACGTCACCCACGGGCAGGCGCGCGGATGGATCCGCCACGGCGGGCTGCTGGTTGAGCGGGATGGGGTAGTGCACGGCGGTGGGGATGCCGGCGGCCTTGAGGCGCGCTTGCACAGCGTCGCGATGATCCACCTGAATGGTGTATTGGGCCCAGGTGCTGGTGTTGTGGGCTTCAACATGCGGAAGGCGGATGGTGGCCGCACCCTCACCCCTACCCTCTCCCGCTTGCGGGAGAGGGAGTAAATCCGCATAGCATTGAGCGACCCGTTGGCGCGCGGCAATCTCTTGATCCAGCACGGCCAGTTTGGGCAGCAGGATGGCGGCTTGCAGGGTATCCAGGCGGCTGTTGACGCCGACGCGGATGTGGTGATAGCGCCGGTCCTGCCCGTGGCGTGCGATCTGGCGCATGGCGGTGGCCAGGGCGTCGTCATTGGTGAAGATGGCGCCGCCGTCGCCATAGCAGCCCAGCGGCTTGCTGGGAAAGAAGCTGGTGCAGGCGATGGTGCTGAGGTTGCAGCTTTTGCGGCCCTTGTGATCGGCGCCAAAGCTTTGCGCGGCGTCTTCGACCACCGGGATGCCATGCCTGGCGGCGATGGCGTTGATGGCGTCCATGTCGGCGCATTGGCCGTACAGGCTGACGGGAATGAGGGCCTTCGTGCGCGGGGTGATGGCGGCTTCGAGCAGCGCCGGGTCGAGGTTGCAGGTGCGCGCGTCCACGTCCACATACACCGGCCTGGCGCCCAGCAGGGCCGCAGCCTCGGCGGTGGCGATGTAGGTGAAGCCGGGGGTGATGACTTCGTCGCCCGGGCCGATGCCCAGCGCCATCAGCGCGATCTGCAGGGCGTCGGTGCCGTTGGCGACGGTGATGCAGTATCGGGCGCCGGTGTAGGCGGCCAGTTTTTCTTCCAGTTCGGCCACTTCGGGGCCCAGAATGAATTGGCCGTGCGCCAGCACGCGGGCAATGCCGGCGTCAATGTCGGACTTCAGGCGTTGGTACTGGGTCTTGAGGTCGACGAAGTCCATGACGGGCTCAGTGCGGCTGCCAGGGGTTGATGAGCTCCAGGCCATCAATCCCATCGAAGTCCTTGGTGTTGCGGGTGACAAGCTGCAATTGGGCGGCCAGCGCAATGGCGGCAATCTGCGCATCTTCAGTGTGGATGGGCTTGCCGGCGCGCTTTCGTTGTGCGCGCACCAACGCGTAGTGCTCGGCGGAGTCGCTCCCAAACTCGATGCAACGCCCGCGAAAGTCGTCCTTGAAGACTTGCTGCCCCGCCCGCGCCAGTGCGTCGCGGCGTTTGCCCGCCGGCAAGACGGCGATGCCGGCCAGTATTTCCGCCTTGGTGATGGCGCTGGTGTGCAACTGGCTGGCCGTTTGGCCGGCAAACCATCCCAGGACTTCTGGCGCCGGGCTTTCACGCATCAACTCGGACAAGACATTCGTGTCGAGCAGGAAGCCTCCACTCATGATTTGTCTAAGTCCACAAGCGGGCGGGCACGCTGGCGGGGCGGCATGGGCAGATCATCCGCACCCAAGCCCTTGAAGCGCTGGTTGATGCGCAGGGCAAAGTCCAGGCCACTGGCCACATTGGTTTCTGCGGCCAGGGTGTTTTGCAGAATGTTTCGGACCTCTTGCTCCATGGACAGACCATGCCGTGCGGCGCGCAGCCGCAGGCTGGCCTTGAGGCCATCGTCGAGGTTGCGGATGGTGATGCTGGTCATGGGTGGGTTCCCTGCAGTGATATCAATGCAATCATTGTAAGAGGGTCACCCTGCCTTGTGTACTTCAGCGCCGTCGAGCACGTAGCGTGCACCGGTATGCATGCATGTGGCCTCGCCTCGACCTTGCACGGGCAGATTGAGCTGCTCGCCGAACTCGCTCATCCAGCCGATCTGGCGCGCAGGCACCCCCGCCATCAGCGCGTGGGCGGGCACGTTGCGGTTGACGACGGCACCGGCGCCGACAAAGGCGTACTCGCCCACCGTCACCCCGCAGACGATGGTGCAGTTGGCGCCCAGGGTGGCTCCTTTCTTGACCAGGGTGGCGCGGTATTCGCTTTTGCGCTCGATCAGCGCGCGCGGGTTGTGCACGTTGGTGAAGACCATGCTGGGGCCGCAGAACACGCCCTCTTCCAGCGTGACCCCGTCGTACACGCTGACGTTGTTCTGGATCTTGCAACGGTCGCCAATGACGACCTGGTTGCCAACAAAGACGTTCTGGCCCAGCGACACGCCCTGGCCGATGCGCGCGCCGGCACAGACGTGCACGAAGTGCCAGATGCGGCTGCCGGCGCCGATTTGTGCGCCCTCATCGACGATGGCGCTGGGGTGGATGGCGACCGCTTCAGTCACGCCCGTCGCGCCACAAAAGGGTGCACCTCACCGGCCTCGCCGCGCACCACCTGCGCGCTGCGGATGGTGTTGACGGTTTCGATGCAGTGGCGTGCATCCTGCAAGCCATAGCCCCGGCCGGCCAGGATTTCTCGGTAGCTGGTGGTGTGCAGATCGGTGAAACCCTCGGAAAACTCCAGTTGCTCGCCGCTGATGTCGATGCTGCGAAACGTGGTCTTTTTGCCCTTGACGTTTTCCGGCAGGTCGTCTGCGTCGATGGACAGGAACCAGCGCACGCGGGCGCGCTCGTATTCCAGGTACCCGGCGGCCCTGGCCTCGCCACTGTGGTGCACGACGTTGCGCTGCAACGCGCCAAAGACGAAGTGCAGCATGTCATAGAAGTGCACGCCAATGTTGGTGGCCACGCCGAAGGATTTGCGCGGGTCGCCCTTCCAGCTTTGCATGTACCACTTGCCGCGGCTGGTGATGTAGGTCAGCTCGACGTCGAATTTGTGATCCGCAGGGGCGGCAGCCACCCTTTCGCGCAGTTTGAGGATGGCGTCGTGATGGCGCAATTGCAGGATGTTGAACACGCGCTGGCCGGTCTCGCGCTCGACCCGCGCCAACTCGTCAATCAGTTCAGGCGTAGGAACCAACGGCTTTTCGCAGATCACGTCGCAACCCAGGCGCAAGCCGGCGGCGATGTGCGCATGGTGCAGGTGATTGGGCGTGCAGATCGACACGTAGTCCAGCGCCGTGGCCGGGTTGCGCCGCAGCTGATGGGCATATTCGTGAAAGCACTCGAACTCGGTGAAGAACGCGCTTTGCGGCGCGATGCTGTCGATGATGCCCACCGAGTCGTTGATGTCGTAAGCCACGGCCAGGTTGTGGCCCAGGTCCTGAATGGCGCGCATGTGACGCGGGGCGATGTAGCCTGCGGCACCGATGAGTGCAAAGTTCTTCATGCCGCAGTCCGTTACAGGCGGAACACATCAAAGCCCAGAACCGCGGCCTCGCGTCGGTCGTACAGGCTCTTGACATCGGCCAGCACCGGTTGGGCGCTGCGGCAATAGCTGCGCAGCACATCAAGCGCAAGCTCGCGGTATTGGGTGTGGCCGACCGCCACCACAAGCGCATCGACCGGGTGATCGCCGTCGATTGGCTCGAGCTGGATGCCATGCTCGCGCGCCACTTCGGCGGCCTCCGCCCAAGGATCGGCCACAACAACATGAGCTCCCCAGGCCTGGAATTCGCGCACCATGTCGATCACCTTGCTGTTGCGGATGTCGGGGCAGTTTTCCTTGAAGGTGACGCCGAGCACGCCAATGCGGCTGCGCGGCACGTCCAGGCCGGCTTGCAGCATGCGCCGGATGGTGTTGCGCGCCACGTAGCGGGCCATGTTGTCGTTGATGCGGCGCCCCGCCAGGATGACTTGCGGGTTGTAGCCGACCTCTTGCGCCTTGTGGGTCAGGTAGTAGGGATCGACGCCGATGCAATGGCCACCGACCAGACCCGGCTTGAACGGCAAGAAATTCCATTTGCTGCCGGCGGCCTCGAGCACCTCCATCGTGTCGAGCCCCAGGCGAGAAAACAGCACCGACAGCTCGTTGACGAAGGCGATGTTCAGGTCGCGCTGGGTGTTCTCGATCACCTTGGCGGCCTCGGCAACACGGATCGAGCTGGCCGGGTAAGTGCCCGCCTCGACGATGCCCGCGTACAGCGCATCGACCCGGCGCGCGGCACCCGGCGTGCTGCCGCTGGTGATCTTGCGAATGGTCCGCAGCGTGTTGACCTTGTCGCCGGGGTTGACCCGCTCGGGGCTGTAGCCGCAGAAAAAGCCGCGCTCGGGCGCCGAGTCGCCCGCCTCGCCGCTCAGGTAGCGCAGGCCCGACATCCGCTCCAAGATAGGCACGCAGACCTCTTCCGTGGCACCCGGGTACACCGTCGATTCATAGATGACCAAATCGCCCGCCTTGATGGCGTGGCCGATGGTCTCGGTGGCAGCGATCAGCGGCGACAGATCGGGGCGACGCGCGTCGTCAACCGGCGTCGGCACCGTGACGATGAAGGTGCGGCAGGCCGCCAGTTGAGCCGGATCGTCGGTGTACCGCAAATGAACCGCGGCTTGCCGCTCCTCGGGCGACGTCTCCAGCGTTCGGTCGTGGCCGCGCCGCAATTCGATCACCCGTTCGGTGTCGACGTCAAACCCGACAACCGGACGTCGTGCGCCAAAAGCAACGGCCAACGGCAAGCCGACATATCCCAGGCCGACGATTGCCAAGGGCGCCTCATCGCGGGCGACAGACGAGTCCGCCAGTGAACGGTCAGCAAAGCTTGTCCCCATAAAATCGCGCAGTTTCAGTCCAAAACGTCAAATTATCCGCGAGCCGCGACGACCGTTCGAGCCCCCTATGACCAAACCAGATCCGCTTCAGTCCAATCCCCCCGAACAAGACGAAAACAAGCTGATCGCCGAGCGCCGCGAAAAGCTCAAGGCCTTGCGCGGCGCGCAGGCCGCTGGCGGCGCGGTGGCCTTTCCCAACGACTTCAAGCCAAAAGACCGCGCAGCGCTGATCCATCAAGCGCACGGCGCTACTGAAAAGGAAGCATTCGAGGCCGATATCGCCGCCGGCAAGAAGGTCATGGCCAGCGTGGCCGGGCGCATGATGCTCAAGCGCGTGATGGGCAAGGCCAGCTTTGCGACGCTGCAAGACGCCACCGGGCGCATCCAGATCTATGTGGTGCGCGATGACGTGGGCGAGGACGCCTATGCCGCCTTCAAGCACTGGGACTTGGGCGACATCGTGGCGGCCGAGGGCCACCTGTTCAAGACCAAGACCGGTGAGCTGTCGATTCACGCCACGTCGGTGCGCCTGCTGACCAAGAGCCTACGCCCGTTGCCGGACAAGTTTCACGGCATGCAGGACCAGGAGCTGAAGTACCGCCAGCGCTACGTCGATCTGATCATGGACGAGGCCGCGCGTGCGCGCTTTGCTGCCCGCAGCCAAACGCTCGCCGCCATGCGCGCCTTCATGACCGGGCACGGTTTCATGGAGGTGGAGACGCCCATGCTCCACCCCATTCCGGGCGGAGCCAACGCCAAACCCTTCGTCACGCACCACAACGCGCTGGACCAGGACATGTTCCTGCGCATCGCGCCCGAGCTGTACTTGAAGCGCCTGATCGTCGGCGGCTTCGAGCGCGTGTTCGAGATCAACCGCAGCTTTCGCAATGAAGGCATCAGCGTGCGGCACAACCCCGAGTTCACGATGATGGAGTTCTATGCGGCGTACTGGAACTACCAGGACCTGATGGGCTTTACCGAGCAGTTGCTGCGCGACACGGCTCGCAAGGCCGCGGGCACGCTGCACCTCAGCTACCAGGGCAAGCCGGTCGATCTGTCCCAAGCCTTTGCGCGCCTGACCATCCGCGAAGCCATCGCCGCTCACACCGACATCGGCGCGGGCGTGGACGATGCGGCCACGCTGATCGAACGGCTCAAGAAGCTGGGCCTCACCGAAGCCAAGGACAAGCTCGGCAGCCGCAGCCTGGCCAGCCTGCAGGTGCTGTACTTCGAGGAGGTGGTGGAAGAAAAGCTGTGGCAGCCCACCTTCATCATGGAGCACCCCACCGAGATCAGCCCGCTGGCGCGCGCCAACGACGCGCGCCCCGAGGTGACCGAGCGCTTCGAGCTGTACATCACCGGCCGCGAGATGGCCAACGGCTTTTCCGAGCTGAACGACGCCGAGGACCAGGCCGCGCGCTTTGCCGCCCAGTCCAGCGCCAAGGACGCGGGCGATGAGGAAGCCATGTACTACGACGCCGACTACGTGCGCGCGCTCGAATACGGCATGCCGCCCACCGGCGGCTGCGGCGTGGGCATCGACCGCCTGATGATGCTGCTGACGGACAGCGCCAGCATTCGCGATGTGATCTTGTTTCCGGCCCTGCGGCGCGAGGCCGGCTGACGACCGCCATCTTTAGAATGGGCGCGCCGTCAGCCAACGGCAACTCACCCCCTCATCGTGCCGCCCACCGAATGGACCGATCGCAGCCACGAGCTGGCAGCCCTGCTGTCGCGCGTCGGCCTGGGTGATCGTGCGGCGTTTGCCACGCTCTACAAGCAGACGGCCGCGCATCTGATGGGTGTGGTCGTGCGTATCAACCGTGACCGGGCCCAGGCCGAGGATGTGCTGCAGGAGGTCTACGTGAACGTCTGGCGCGCTGCGGGCCGCTTCGATGCCGCCATGAGCCAGCCCATGACCTGGCTGACCAGCGTGGCGCGCAACCGCGCCATCGACAGCCTGCGCCGCCGCCAGACCGAACCTCAGACCGTCAGCACCACCCTGGGCACCGACGACGACCCCGACGACATGCTGCAATACCAAGCCTCTGATGCCCCCGGCCCGCTGGAGCTGCTGGCCCGCGCTGGCGAAGCGCACGCGCTCACGGCCTGCCTGGGCGAGCTGAGCGGCGAGCAGCAGCAAAGCCTGGCCTTGGCGTTCTACCAGGGCCTGTCGCACGCCGAGGTGGCCGCGCACCTGCGTCAGCCGCTGGGTACCGTCAAAAGCTGGCTGCGCCGCGGTTTGCAGGCGCTCAAGGCGTGTCTGGAGCGGGCAGCAAAGGCCCCGGCCGCGTAAATGGACTACAGCCGCCCCGACCTGGCCGACCGCCTGGCCGCCGAATACGCCCTCGGCACGCTGCGCGGTGGCGCGCGCCGGCGCTTCGAGGCGTTGCTGACCGCGCACCCGGTGCTGCGCCAGGCCACGCGCGACTGGCAGGCACGGCTGATGCCGCTGGCCGATGCGCTGCCGCCCGATCCGCCCTCGCCCGCCGTGTGGGCGCGTGTCGAGCAGCGCCTGTTCGCCCCCGCGGTTTCGCCGGCTCCCCAACGCGTCGGCTGGTGGCAGCGCCTGGGCCTCTGGCAGGGCGCGGCGGGCCTGGCCACCATGGCGGCGCTGGCACTCGCGCTGGTTCTTGTGCAGCCGCAGCCGGCTCCCACCGTGGTGGTGATGGCGGCCAACGCCCAGGCCGGCGCCGGCGCCATCCCTGCCAGTTTTGTCGTCAGCGTCAGCGCCGACGGCCGCGCCTTGGTCCTGCGGCCCATCGACCCGGTGGCGATCGATACCGACCGCCAGGCGCTGGAGCTGTGGGCCGTGCCGGGCAAGGGCGCGCCGCGCTCGCTGGGCCTGGTGTCGCCGCGGCAGGTCACCACCGTCGAGCGCAGCGGTTTGCGGCGCGACGTGGCCGCCTATGCCGTCAGCCTGGAGCCCGCGGGCGGCTCGCCCACCGGGCAGCCCACGGGCCCGATCCTGGCGCTGGGCAAGCTGCAAGGCTGATCGGGCCGGCTGCATCCAAATCTCCAGGGCCTTCGTACAAGGGGGTGGTGCGCCGACATCCGGCGTTCACCAACCTTCAACGAACCCCTCAGGAGATTGCCATGACCCCGTTCTCAACCCTCCAACGCGAGACCAGCGACCTGTTCGTGCCGCAGCGGCGCGGCCTGATCAAGGGCGCCGGCATGCTGTCGGCCGGCGCCCTGCTGATGCTGGCTGGCGCGCCCACCCGCGCGCAGGGCATGGGCGCCAACAGCGAATCGGACGCGCGCATTCTCAACGTGGCGCTGGCGCTCGAGCACGAGGCCATCAACGCCTACCAGCTCGGCGCCGAAAGCGGCCTGCTGCAAAAACCCGTGCTGGCCTTGGCGGTGCGCTTTCAGTCCGACCACAAGGCGCACCGCGACGCCCTGGTCGCCACCATCGACAAACTGGGCGGCAAGCCGGCGCCAGCGCTGACGCTGCAGGAGTATGCAAAGGCCCTGGATGCCGCCAAGCTCAAGTCGCAAAACGACGTGCTCGACCTAGCGGCGCGGCTGGAGTTGGGCGCGACCAATGCCTATCTGGGCGTGATCCCCGCTTTCAAGGACGCGCAGCTCGCCAAGATTGCCGGCCGTCTGGCGACCGACGAAACCCTGCACTGGACGCTGCTGAACAACGCGCTGGGCCGCCCGCTGCCGGCGACCGCGCTCAGCTTTGGTGCTTGAGCGTGCGCCCAAGCCCCTCGCCCCTGCCCAGTGACGGGCAGGCGTGGGATGACCGACCGGTGTCAGCTCAACCCATTGCCTCGGGGTTGAGCGGCGTCAGCGCCTTGCCGTGCAGCAGATAGCCGATCAGGTTGTCGGCGGCCAAATTGGCCATGGCCAGGCGCGTGGGGATGCTGGCGCTGGCGATGTGCGGCGTCAGCGCGACGTTGGAGCAGGCCAGCAGGTCGGGATGCACGGCGGGTTCGCCCTCGAACACGTCCAGCCCCGCCGCCGCGATGCGGCCGTCGCGCAGCGCCTGGGCCAGCGCCGCGTCATCCACCACGCCGCCACGGCCGATGTTGACCAGGGTGGCGGTGGGCTTCATCAATGCCAGCTCGGGCGCGCCGACGTAGTGGCGCGTCTCGGGCGTCATCGGCAGCACCAGCATCACGTGGTCGGCGCGGCGCAGCAGTTCGTCCTTGGCGACGTATTCGGCTTGCACGGCAGCTTCTTCCGCGGCCGGCAGGCGGGTGCGGTTGTGATAGAGCACCTTCATGCCAAAACCCAGGGCGCCGCGCCGCGCGATGGCCTGGCCGATGCGACCCATGCCGAAGATGCCCAGCGTGCTGCCATGCACGTCCTGGCCCACCAGCATGTCGTAGGACCAGCGCTGCCAGCGACCGGCCCGCAGGTAGTGCTCGCCCTCGGTGATTCGGCGCGCGGCGGCCATCAGCAGGGCAAAGCCGCCGTCGGCGGTGGTTTCGGTCAGCACGTCGGGTGCGTTGGTGGCCAGCACGCCGGCGGTCGTCATGGCCGGCACGTCGAAGTTGTTGTAGCCCACGGCCATGTTGGCGCAGATGCGCAGGTCGGGGCAGGCGGCCAGCAGGCGCGCGTCGATGCGCTCGCCGCCGGTGGTGAACACGCCTTGCTTGCCCTGCAGTTGGGCGATGAACTGATCGTGGCTCCAGGCCTCGTCATCCGCGTTGGCACTGACCTCGAAATGCGCGCGCAGCCTTTGCACCACCTCGGGGAAGATGGGGCGGGCTATCAGGACGGAAGGCTTGGGTGAAGGGGTGGACGTCATGGCCCGAGTGTAGGGCCGCGACCGGCGCTCCGCCGCTCAGCGCCCGTAAAGCCAGGGGACATCCAGCACGCGCTCGCCCAGCAGGCGAATGGAGGCATCGCGCCCCATGCGGACCACGCCTTCGGCGTGAAAGATCTGGCCGTTGCGCATGGAGCGCGCCTGCACGCGCGCCACGCGCTGCCAGCGCGCCAGGGCGTAGCGTTGCAGGCGCGTGGGCACGTCCACGGCGTCCATGGCCAGGGCTTGGGCCAGCTCGGCCGCGTCTTCGATGGCCATGCCGGCACCCTGCGCCAGATAGGGACGCATGGGGTGCGCCGCGTCGCCCAGAAGCGCCACCGCGCCGCGCGCCATGTGCGCTGCGCCATGCACGGGCGGGCGGGCGGCCAGCACCCAGCGGCGCCAGGGCTGCGCGTTCAAACTGGCCTGCGGCACGGCGGTGATCAGGTCGCGCAAGGGGGTGCAGGTGCCGTGAAATCCACGCTCCAGCTCGGCCGCGGCGGCGCTCGAATCGTCCACGTCACCGGGACGCGCGGCGCCGCGCACGATGGCCACCACGTTCAGGGCCTGGCCGCCGCGCACGGGGTATTGCACCAGGTGCAGGCGCGGGCCCAGCCAGGCCGTGACCTGGTTGACGCGCCACGCCGCCGGCAAGGCCTGCATGCGCAGCATGGCGCGATAGGCCAGATCGCCCACGGGCTGCGGCGGGCCGTCGCGCAGCAGTTGCTGGCGCATGCCGCTGAGCAGGCCGTCGGCGCCCAGCAGCGCATCGCCCTCAATCACGGGCGTGGCGCCGGTGTGGATGCGCACGGCCGTTCCCAGGTCCTCGTACCGCAGCACGGTCTGGCCGCAATTGATGTGCACCTCGCCCGCGGCCAGGCTGGCGCGGTGCAGCAGCGCATGCAGGTCGGCGCGGTGCACGGTGGCGTAGGGCGCGCCATAGCGCGCCACCGAGCGGGCGCCCAGCGCCAGAGCTCCCAACTCGGCGCCCGTGATGGCGCTGCGCACCGTGAGGCGATCCGGAAAGGCCGCCACGGCGCGCAAGGCGTCGGCCAGCCCCCAGGCATGCAGCACGCGCGTGACGTTGGGGCCCAGTTGCAGCCCGGCGCCGACCTCGGCAAACTGCGGCGCGCGCTCGTACACGCGCACCTGCCAGCCGGCACGCGCCACGGCGCACGCGGCGGCCATGGCGCCAATGCCGCCACCGGCGATCAGCAGTTGTTGGGGTGCGCTCATGGTGTCGATTGTCACCTCGCCGCGCGACCGGCGCGCGGGCAGGCGCCGCGCTCAGTTGGCCGCTTCGCCGCTGGCTGGCTTGAGGTTGCGCGCGCTCTTGGGTGCCGCGCCCAGCAGCCTGGCCTTGAGTTCTTCATCGGCCGGTTTCGCGCCCAGCCAGATGTTGAGCAATGCCGTGAACGCCTCCTGCTCCTTGATCACCTCCACCCGCTGCGTGCAAGGCGCCGTTCAACGGCAGCGACACGCCGTCGAGCACCGCCGGGTCGGGGAAGCTGGCGGTGTCCAGGGTCACCGTCCGTGCGCCCGCGCCGCCGGCCGCCAGCGCCAGCACGGCGCATGAAGCCGCCTGCGCAAAAAATCGAAGCCACGGATGCATCACCACGCTCCTCGCCGAAAAATTGAGAACGCAAGTATGTGCACGTGCCCGCGGGCGCGGCAACGAAAAACTGGCGCGCGTGCCCGCGCCAAGCTCCCGATCGCCAAAAGCGTCACGCGGCGACGCGCATTCGGATCAGGCCAGCAACTGCTCCAGCACGTAGGGCAGGATGCCGCCGGCGCGGAAGTAGTCCACCTCGATGGGGGTGTCGATGCGCAGCGTGAGCGGCACCTGCTGGCGCGAGCCGTCGGCGCGCGCGATGACCAGTTGGGCATCGCCCTGCGGCGTCAGGGCGGGCGGCAGCTCGATGTCGATCCGCTCGTTGCCCTTCAGGCTCAAGGCTTCCCAGGACTGGCCGGGCTTGAACTGCAAGGGCAGCACGCCCATGCCGATCAGGTTGCTGCGGTGGATGCGCTCGAAGCTGCGCGCCACCACGGCCTTGATGCCCAGCAGTTGCGTGCCCTTGGCCGCCCAGTCGCGGCTGGAGCCGGTGCCGTATTCCTCGCCGGCGAAGACCACGGTGGGCGTGCCGGCCTGCATGTACTCCATGGCGGCGTCGAAGATGGTTTTCTTCTGGCCCGAGGGCTGCGCCAGCGTCAGGCCGCCCTCCTCGCGGCTGCCGTCGGCCTTGGGCGGGATCATCAGGTTCTTGATGCGCACGTTGGCAAAGGTGCCGCGCATCATCACCTCGTGCTGGCCGCGGCGCGAGCCGTAGCTGTTGAAGTCCTGCTTTTGCACGCCGTGCGCCTGCAGCCACAGCCCGGCGGGCGAGCTGTCCTTGATGCGGCCGGCCGGCGAGATGTGGTCGGTCGTCACCGAATCGCCGAACAGCGCCATGATGCGCGCGCCGCGCACCGAAAAGCGCTCGCCCGCGCCCGCTGCGCCCGCGTCGGTCTTGCCCTGCTTGCGCACGAAGTCGTCGAAGAACGGCGGCTCGGCGATGTAGGTGCTGTCGGGCCAGTCGTAGACCTGCCCGGTCACGCCGGGGATGGCCTGCCACAGCTTGCCGGGCTCGGTGGCGATCTTGGCGTAGTTCTCGCGGAAGGCCTTGCCCTTCATGGCGTACTTGAGCAGCTTTTGCACCTCGTCGCTGCTGGGCCAGATGTCGCCCAGGTACACGTCGCGGCCGCCCTTGCCCTTGCCCACGGGCTGGGTCATCAGATCCACGCGCACGCTGCCGGCAATGGCGTAGGCCACCACCAGCGGCGGGCTCATCAGAAAGTTGGCCTTCAGGTTGGGGTGGATGCGCGCCTCGAAGTTGCGGTTGCCCGAGAGCACCGAGGCGCACACCAGATTGTGGTCGTTGATGGCGGCGTTGATCTCCGGCGCCAGGTCGCCCGCGTTGCCGATGCAGGTGGTGCAGCCGTAGGCCGCCACGTCAAAGCCCAGCTTCTCCAGGTAAGGCAGCAGGCCGGTTTCGCGCAGGTATTCGGTGACGATGCGCGAGCCGGGCGCCAGCGAGGTCTTGATGTGGTGCGGCACCTTCAGGCCCGCCTCCACCGCCTTCTTGGCCAGCAGGCCGGCGGCCAGCATCACGCTGGGGTTGCTGGTGTTGGTGCAGCTGGTGATGGCCGCAATCAGCACGTCGCCGTTGCCGACCGTGTATTCGCCCTCGCGCGCATGCGTGCCATGGGCCTGGCCCGTGGGCTTGTTGGCGGTCATCTCCGCCAGGTTGCGCGCGCTGCCGGCGGTGACGGCCTCCAGCTCCTGCGCGTCCTGCCCTGCGTCGCTGGGATGCAGCGTCACGCGCTCGTCCAGCGCGTCGGCGTGGCAGGCAAATCCGCCCTGCTCCATCGGCGTGGTGAACAGCGCCTGAAAGCGCTCGGCCGCGCGGCCCAGCTCGATGCGGTCCTGCGGGCGGCGCGGGCCGGCGATGCTGGGCGTGACATCGCCCAAGTCCAGCGTGATGACCTGCGAATAATCCACATCCCCGGCGCGCGCCGCGCCAAACAGGCCTTGCGCGCGAAAATAGGCCTCGAACACCTCGCGCTCGGCCTTGGTGCGGCCCGTGCCTTCAAAGTATTCCAGCGTGCGCTCGTCGACCGGAAACAGCCCCATGGTGGCGCCGTACTCGGGCGACATGTTGCCGATGGTGGCGCGGTCGGGCACGGACAGGGACGCCGTACCCTCGCCGAAGTATTCGACGAACTTGCCCACCACCTTGTGCTGGCGCAGGATTTCGGTCACCGTCAGCACCAGGTCGGTGGCCGTGCAGCCCTCGCGCAGGCGGCCCTTCAGCTCAAAGCCCACCACGTCGGGCGTCAAAAAGTACATCGGCTGGCCCAGCATGGCCGCCTCGGCCTCGATGCCGCCCACGCCCCAGCCCACCACGCCCACGCCGTTGATCATGGTGGTGTGGCTGTCGGTGCCCACCAGCGAGTCGGGGTAGTACAGGCCGTCCTTGGTCTTGTGCACGCCCTTGGTCAAATACTCCAGGTTGACCTGGTGGCAGATGCCGAAGCCCGGCGGCACCACGCGGAAGGTGTCGAAGGCCTGCATGCCCCACTTCATGAACTGGTAGCGCTCGTGGTTGCGCTCGAACTCCAGCTTCATGTTCTGCTGCAGCGCATTCTTGACGCCGTAGACATCCACCATCACCGAGTGGTCCACCACCAGGTCGACCGGCACCAGCGGCTCGACCTTGGCCGGGTCCTTGCCCACGCGCTGCGCCGCCGCGCGCATGGCGGCCAAGTCCACCAGCAGCGGCACGCCGGTGAAGTCCTGCAACAGCACGCGCGCCACGGTGAAGGGGATCTCTTCGGTGCGCGCGGCGTTGGGCCGCCAATTGGCCAGTTGCTCCACGTGCTCGCGCGTGACCTTCTTGCCGTCGCAGTGGCGCAGCACGGATTCGAGCACGATGCGGATCGAATGCGGCAGGCGCTTGATGTTGGGAAACTCGCGTGCCAACGCGGGCAGCGAGTAGAACTCGCCTGACTTGCCGGAGGCCGTCTTGAAAGCCTTGCGCGTGGACGCGAATGCGTGCGAGATCGTGGGGTTGGCCATGGCGTCTTCCTCGGGGTTCTTGGGCCGCAGCTGCGGGATCGGTTCATTTTGGCAGTCCCCGATTGCGCATGCCGTCGGCAAGGTCAAAGTCCGACAATTTTAGGTACAAATAAGCCATTTGCGCATGCATGACAAGCGCTTGAAGCTATCAATACAATAGTAACTGGGGCCTTGCCCCGCATGGCTCACTTGCGCGGCGCGGGCGCGCGGGGCGCTGCTGCGGCGCTTGCCGCGCGCGCCGGTGCCTGGGCTTGGGCCTGCTGCTCGATCGGCTTGACGCCGCCGCAATCCTTGCCGATGTACTTCATCCGCGTCTCGATCAACATGGTGCGGCGCTTGCCGGCGGCGTCGGTGCTCACGCTGTCCAGGTTGCTGGTGACCAGGTCGTTGCCGGCCACGGTTTCACCCTTGCCCGTCATCGTGCCGCCGCCGGGCAGCTTGCAGGCGATCTCGAAGCGCGTGCGGTTGCCGCTTTGCTCGACCTTGGGCGTTTCGCACTCGGCGCCGGAAGGGCGCGGAATCAACGGCTGATCGCGCGCAGCCGTCTCCGCGCTGATGCACAGGCGCCGCGACATCGGCTCGGTCCCGAGGTTGGCCAATCCCGCACCGGCCTGCTGGCGCTGCGCGGGCGTCATCTTGGCCGCGGCAGCACGCAGCTGCTCGTCGGCCTGGCGCATGTCGGGCAGCATGTCCTTGCCGTCCAACTCCATGCGGGTGTTGCTGGTTTCCCACAAGCCCGCCTTGGGCCCGCCGGCCGCCTGGGCAACCCCGGTTGTGCCGAGTGCCCCAAGGGCGCACAGCGCGATCAACGCATGTCTCATCTCGTTCATCCTCAATCGATTGACCGGGTGATGGTAATCAGCTCGAAGTTCGATTCGGCCAAACACGGACAATATGTGACCATGAGCACACGAGCCCCCGAACTGCTGCTGCCCGCGGGCAGCCTGGACAAGATGCGCGCCGCGTATGACTTTGGCGCCGACGCGGTGTATGCCGGCCAGCCGCGCTACTCCCTGCGCGCACGCAACAACGAATTTCGCCTGGAGCAGTTGCAGCAGGGCATCAACGAGGCGCACGCGCGCGGCAAGAAATTTTTCGTCACCAGCAACCTGATCGCCCACAACGACAAGCTGCGCACCTACCTGCGCGACTTGCAGCCGGTGATCGACCTTGCACCGGACGCCCTCATCATGGCCGACGCGGGCCTGATCATGCAGGTGCGCGAGCGCTGGCCGCACATCCCGATTCACCTGAGCGTGCAGGCCAACACCACCAACTGGGCGGCCGTCAAGTTCTGGCAGCGCGTGGGCGTGGCGCGCATCATCCTCTCGCGCGAGCTGAGCCTGGCCGAGGTGGAGCAAATCCGCCAGGAATGCCCCGACATGGAGCTGGAGGTGTTCGTGCACGGCGCGCTGTGCATCGCCTACAGCGGCCGCTGCCTGCTGAGCGGCTACTTCAACCGGCGCGACCCCAACCAGGGCACCTGCACCAACGCCTGCCGCTGGAACTACAAGACGCAGGATGCCGACGTGGACCCCAACACCGGCGAGGCGCTGGCGCGTGGCGAGCAGCTGGCGGGCTTTTCCTTTGGCGCCGAGCAGGAGCGCGCCGACGAGGCAGGGACGCTCCAGCCGCCGCGCCACCCCGCCGCCAACAAGGTGTACCTGATCGAGGAAGAAGGCCGCCCCGGCCAGCTGATGCCCATCATGGAGGACGAGCACGGCACCTACATCATGAACAGCAAGGACCTGCGTGCCGTCGAGCTGGTCGAGAAGCTGACCCAGATCGGCGTGGACTCGCTCAAGATCGAGGGCCGCACCAAGAGCCAGTACTACGTGGCGCGCACGGCGCAGACGTACCGCCGCGCCATCGACGACGCCGTGGCGGGCCGGCCCTTCAACCCGCAACTGATCACCGAGCTGGAAGGCCTGGCCAACCGCGGCTATACCAGCGGCTTTCTGGAGCGCCGCCCCGCCAACGACTACCAGAACTACGAAACCGGCCACTCGGTGGCCACGCGCAGCCAGTTCGTCGGCGAGGTCAAGGCGGTGGCGGGTGGCTGGGCCGAGGTCGAGACCAAGAACCGCTTTGCCGTGGGCGACTGGATCGAGATCATTCACCCCGCCGGCAACCGCACGGTGCAGCTCACGACCATGAAAAACGCCGAGGGCCAGGCGATCCAGGTGGCGCCCGGCAACCCGCTGCGCGTGTGGATTCCGGTGGACGGCCCGGCCGACCAGGCCCTGATCGCGCGGCTTCAGTCCCCACCTTCCTAGGACTTCCAGGTCAGCGCCAGCCCGATCACCGGCAGCGCCATGCACACCGTGGCCAGCCAGCCCAGCCAGCGCACGCGCCGGCTGATGACGTGCTCGCCCATCACGTCCGGGCGGCTGGCCAGGCGCATCAGCACCGCCATGATGGGCACGGCCACCACGCCGTTGATGACGGCCGACCAGAACAGCTCCTCGATCGCCGTGGTGGGGGTAAAGCACAGGATCACGCCGCCCACGGTGGACGCGGCAATGACGCTGTAAAAGCCCCGCCCTTCGCCGCGCCGCAGCGTTTGCGACAGGCTGCCGTGCCAGCCCGCGGCGCCCGCCACCGCATAGGCGGCCGAGCCCGCCAGCACCGGCACCGCCAGCATGCCAGTGCCGATGATGCCCAGGCCGAACACCAGAAAGGCGAAGTCCCCCGCCACCGGCCGCAGCGCCTCGGCCGCCTGCGCGGCGGTCTCCACGTCGCGCACGCCGGCGGCGTACAGCGTGGCGGCGGTGCCCAGCATGATGCAGAACGCCACCAGCTCCGAAAATCCCATGCCGATCACCGTGTCGGTGCGGATGCGCGCGAGGTGAAAGCGCACCTCCTCGGCGCTGTGCACGCCCGGCTTCTTGTCCTCCACCTCCTGGCTGGCCTGCCAGAAGAACAGGTAGGGGCTGATGGTGGTGCCCAGCACCGCCACGATCAGCAAGAACGCCTCGCGCCCCCAGGCGAGCTGCGGCCACACCACCGCACGCGCCACGGCCAGCCAGTCGATGTTCAGGGTGAGCACCACCGCCACATAGGCAAACAGCGACAGCGTGAGCCATTTGAGCCAGCGCACATAGCGCTCGTAGGGCAAAAACACCTGCAGCACCAGGCACAGCAGGCCGAAGGTGACGGCGTAGATATGCGCCGATCCGCCCACCAGCAGGCGCAGCGCCTCGCCCATGGCGGCGATGTCGGCCGACAGGTTGAGCGTGTTGGCCATCACCAGCAGGCCCACGCAGACCTGCACCACCCAGCGCGGGTAGGCGGCGCGCATGTTCTCCGACAGGCCGCGGCCGGTGACGTAACCGATGCGCGCGCTCACCATCTGGATGGCCACCATCAGCGGCAGCGCCAGCACCACCGTCCACAGCATGTTCAGGCCGTACTGCGCGCCCGCCTGCGAATAGGTGGCGATGCCGCTGGGGTCGTCGTCCGCCGCGCCCGTGATGAGGCCCGGGCCGAGCTGGCGCAGGCCGCGCTGCACGCGATCGAGGGGTTCGGGCCGGGGTGCGGTCATGATGGGACGCGAGTATCCGCGACTTGCCGGCATCCGGCCGGCCGTTGCCGCCGGGCGCAAGCGCGCAAGCCCAAAACCTTTACACTTTGAATCACATCGTCCACACACCGGGATTTGCCCCTCGCCGCCCCCTTGCTCGCATGTCTCTGATCTGCCCCCAATGCGGCGCGGAAAATCGCGATTCCGCCAAGTTCTGCCTCAAGTGCGCGCACCAGCTGGTGCCGCTGGGCGCTGCCACCGAGCCCGCGGCCCTGGAGCCGCGCAAGCGCCGGCGCAAGCGCCGCCCCAAGGATCAGGAGCAACCTGCGCGCACGCGCCAGCGGGTGCTGTGGGCCGTGGTGCTGATCGCCGCGCTGATCGGCATGGGGTTTTTCATGGGCCGCTGGGGCGCTCAGCCCGCGCCGCCCGCTGTCTCGGCCTCAGCCAGCGCCGCCGCGCAACAAGCCCCGGCGTCGGCCAGCCCGGCCGCGCCGGCTGCCCTGGCACAGGCGGCGACCGCGCCCACACCGGCACCGGAGTCCGCCGCCGTGCTGCGCGCCGCCGAGGCCGTGCAGCAACTGCACGCACAGGCCAGTGCGCCGCCGGCGCACGTCGCCGCCAATACGCCGGCGTCGGCGGTCAAGCCCGCTGCGCGCCGCGCTCCCAAGCCGACGCCGGCCCCTGAGCCGACCCCGATCGCCGCGCCGGCCCCGGCAGTCGAGCCCGCGCCGCCCGCGCCCGCACCGGTGGTCGCCGCGCACCCGGCTCCACCGCGCGAGCTGTGCGCCGGCACCAGCTTTCTGGCGCGCGGCCTGTGCCTGCAAACCGAGTGCAGCAAGCCTGGCCAGCAAAGACATCCGCAATGCACCCAGCTGCGCGAGCAGCAAGAGGCCATGCGCCAGGGCACCGGCGGTGGTTGACCTGCGGGCGCCAGGCCAGCGGCCCCCAGGTCAGCGCGCCACGCCGTCCATCCACGCGGCCCGGATCAGCCCGCCGCACTGCAGCGAGTCGAAGCCGTGTCCCGCCGCGTCGGGGTTGTCTTGGTCGGTGATGCGGCTGCCGTCCTTGCGCGCCACGATGCCGTACCAGCTCTTGCTGGCGTCGATCCAGGGGTAGAAGCCAAACGCCCCGGCGCTGCTGAAGGCGCCATCGCCGTTGGCCGGATCGTCCTCCACCCAATGGCCGATGGAATAGTGGTAGTTCTCGCTGGACGGCACCGGCGCATTCAGCGCCTGCGCGCAGGTGGCCGGGTTGGTGCACACCGCGTGGGTGCCCAGTGCGTCCTTCATCAACAGCTGTCCCGACAGGATCTTGCGCAGGAACAGCGCGTAGTTGTCGGCACTGGTGGCCACGCCGCCCGCCAGTTGCGGCTGGGTGTAGCTGAGCGCGATGTCGCTGCCCAGCTGCCCCTGCAGCGCCGCGGCCAGGCCGGCGTTGTCGTCCGGCCCCAGGCCGATCAGGCTGGCGTGCTTTTCCATGTGGCCGCCGCCGTACGAAAAGTAGCCGTCCGTGCGGGGCGAGTACACGCCGTTGTTCTGGTAGGCCACGCAAGCGTCCACCGTCTGCCCCGGCAGGCAGCGCGAGAAGCTGGTGTAGCCGCTGCGAAACGTGAGGAACTTGACGTCGCTGTCGGTGAGCTGCCCCTGGCGCAGCTGCACCACGTAGGCGCCATACAGCCATTTGGAGGCCGAGGCGATGGCCATCACCGTCGAGCTGGTGTAGGCGGGCTGGCCGCTGCCGGCCGGAACCGACCCCGAGCCGAGACGCCCATCTTGATCCCCCACCTCCCAATAGAACGGCTGGATCGGCGCGCAGGCGTTGCCGCTGCTTTGCGCCGTGGCCGATGCCGCGGTGATGCGGGCGGCCAGGTCGGGCCCTGATGGTGCGGGTGCGGGTGCGGGTGCGGGTGCTGGAGTGGGTGCAGGCGCCGGCGCCGGACTGGTGTCCGAGCCACCGCCACAGGCGCTCAGGCCCAGCGCCAGCAGCAGTGCGCCGGCAGAGCACGCCGCGGATCGTCCGGCAAGCGGCAGCTCGAATCCCTCGTGAATCGTTCGCATGATGAGTCTCCGGTGGCTTGTTTTCGTCTGGCACGTGTCTTCGTGCCGCGCCCAACGGTAGGGTGGCCCCGTTTCCGGCCGATGAAGCGTGCGTGCCAATGGCAACCAAATGTCACGCTTGCCGCCGCGCCAGCATGACGCTAGTCTCCGGGCCATCCGCCCCACGTCACCCCAGGAGACTTGCTCATGTCGCCTTCCCTGCTGGCCCTGCTGGGCTTCATCGCCTGGACGCTGTTGTTGTTGGTGCTGATGGAGGTGCTGCGCACCCGCCTGGTCGTGGCAGGCCGCGTGCCGGCCAACGGCTTCGATCCCGGCAACTCGCAGCTGTCGCCCTTCATGCAGCGGCTGGCCCGCGCCCACGCCAATTGCCTGGAGGGCTTGCCGATCTTCGGTGGGCTGCTGTTGCTGGCCGTGGTGGCCGGCCGCTCGGCCGTCACCGACCCGTTGGCGCTGGTACTGCTGGCGGCCCGCCTGCTGCAGTCCGTCGTCCACCTGATCTCCACCTTCGCCGCGCGCCGTCAGCCTGCGCTTTACAGCCTTCGCGGTGCAGACCTTGATCGGCGTCTACCGGGTCATCTTCGCCTGCTCGGGGCGTGAAGCGCAGGGTCTGCACACCGCCCGCCGTGCCCAACAGGCACACCCTGCGCCCGCTGGTGCGCAAACACGCCCACGGTGACCACGCCGGCCACTGGTTGACCTCGCTCGAAGGCCAGCGGATCGGTGATGGCAAGGCCACGCACGTCCAGGATGTGCTGGCCGTTGTCGGTCACCAGCGGCGCTCCGTGCCGCAGGCGCGGCGTGGCCTGCCCGCCGAGCGCCGCGGCAAACTGGCGCACGAGTAGTTGCGCGGCCATCGGGACTACCTCCACCGGCAGCGGAAAACGCCCCAGCACCTCGACCCGCTTGCTGGCGTCGGCAATGCAGACAAAGCGCCGCGCCTGCGCGGCGACGATCTTCTCGCGCGTCAGCGCCGCGCCGCCGCCCTTGATCATGCAGCCCTGGCCGTCAATCTCGTCGGCGCCGTCGATGTAGACCGCCAGCTCGCCCACGGCATTGCAGTCGAACACCGCGATGCCGTGTGCCTTCAGCCGTGCGGTGGAAGCCTCCGAAGAAGACACGGCGCCGGGAATACGGTCCTTGACCGTCGCCAGCGCGTCGATGAAGTGGTTCACCGTCGAGCCCGTGCCCACACCCACGATCTCGCCCGCCACCACATGGTCCAGCGCCGCGCGCCCCACCATGGCCTTCAGTTCGTCCTGCGTCATTTGCGACAATTTCCCTTTGGTTCCGACCGGCAACGATTATCCGATGGCGCTTCTCCCCTACGGCCTGACCCGGCCCTTCCTGTTCAGCCTCGACCCCGAGACCGCGCACGAGCGCACCATCGACATGCTGGCACGCGGCGCCGGCACGCCCTGCAATGGACCTGGTAACGCGCGTCGACGACCCTGTCACGCTGGCCGGCCTCAGCTTGCCTAACCGCGTGGGCCTTGCCGCCGGGCTGGACAAGAACGCGCGCGTGCCATCGACGGCCTAAAGCGAAGGGCTTCGGTTTTGTCGAAGTGGGCACCGTCACTCCGCTGGCGCAGCCGGGCAACCTGGCGGCCGCGAATGGTTTCGGCAGCTTGGCCGGCGGCGCAGGCGCTCATCAACCGCATGGCTTCAACAACGAGGGCCTGCAGGCCTTCGTGGCCAACGTCAAAAAGTCCCGATTTCATAGCAGCTTGTGCACGACTGGCGGGCGCCAGCGCATGATTTTGGGCTTGAACATCGGCAAGAACGCCGCCACCTCCATCGAGCGCGCCACAGACGACTATCTGATCGGCCTGGCGGGCGTGTGTACCCGCACGCCGACTACGTGACGGTCAACATCTCCAGCCCCAACACCAAGAACCTGCGCGATCTGCAAGGCGACGCCGCGCTGGACGCCCTGCTGGCAGCCCTGAAGTCACGCCAACGCGAACTGGCCGACGAGCACGGCAAGCACGTGCCGCTGTTCTCGAAGATCGCGCCCGACCTGGACCAGTGCAGGTGCAGGCGATTGCCAACACCTTATAAAAGCACGCCATCGAAGGCGTGATCGCCACCAACACCACGCTGGCGCGCGATGCGGTGCAGGGCCTGCTGCACGCGGGCGAGGCCGGCGGCCTGTCGGGCGCGCCGGTGCGCGAAGCCAGCAACCAGGTCATCCGCCAGCTGCGCGGCCCTGGGTACGGGGTTTCCCATCATCGGCGTGGGCGGCATCCTGAGCGGGGCCGACGCCGTGGCCAAGATCGAAGCCGGCGCCGACGTGGTGCAGATCTACACCGGCCTCATCTACAAGGGCCCGGCGCTGGTCGATGAGGCGCGGGCGCTGCGAGGACGCTCGATCGCTTGAAGTGCGTCTCTCAGAGCGATGGTTTTTCTGGTGGCGCGCACGAAGGCGCCTGCAATTTGCCGTCCATCTCGTCGGACACCACCGAGGTGTCGAGTCTGTTGGCGCGCTCAGGAATTCGCGTGCGTCCTGCGCCGCAGATGCGCGTGGGCTCCACGCCGATGTCGGAAAAGCCGGCGGCCAGCTTGTGGCGGTAGTCGTCCTCATCCAGCGCGCCGGCCACGCAGCCCACCCAGGCCATGGCGCGCTGCGCAATCTCGGGGCGGATGGCGCCGCGCGTGACCACATCGGACACGGCAAAGCGCTCCGCCGGGCTTGAGCACGCGAAACGGCCTCGGCCAGCACGCGGTTCTTGTCGGCCGAGAGGTTGATGACGCAGTTGGAGATGATCACGTCCACCGAGGCGTCGGGCAGCGGGATGTGCTCGATCTCGCCCTTCAAAAATTCCACATTTCGTAGCCGGCCTGGCGCTGGTTGTCGCGCGCCAGCGCCAGCATCTCGTCGGTCATGTCCAGGCCGTAGGCTTTTCCCGTGGGGCCGACGCGCCTGGCCGACAGCAGCACGTCGATGCCGCCGCCCGAGCCCAGGTCCAGCACCACCTCGCCGGCGCGCAGCTCGGCCAGCGCCGTCGGGTTGCCGCAGCCCAGCGAGGCCAGCACCGCGGCCTCGGGCAGGCTGCCGGTCTGCACCGCATCGTACAGGTCGCGCGTGATCGGGTCGGTGCCGGCCAGCGGCCCGGTGGCGCAGCACGAGCTGCTGGGGCCGCAGCAGGATGCGGCGCCGCTGCCTTGGGTGACGCGGCGCGCCGCCTCGCCGTACTTTTGCTTGACGATTTGCTGGATGTCCTGGGTTTGTGTCATCGCGGTTCTCCTATCGGGGTACATGCCCGGGCCACGGGCGGGCCCGCCTTCTCGCCAGCAAACCAGCGCCGCTGCCAGCGCAGCGCCAGGGCCACCAGCGCGATCATCACCGGCACCTCGACCAGCGGGCCGATGACGGCGGCAAACGCCGCGCCGGAGTGAATGCCGTAGACGGCCACCGCCACGGCGATGGCCAGCTCGAAGTTGTTCGACGCGGCGGTGAACGACAGCGTCACGCAGCGCGGGTAGTCGGCCCCGGCGCGCCGGCCCATGGCGAACGAGAGCACGAACATCAGCACGAAATAGATGAGCAGCGGCAGCGCGATGCGCAGCACATCCAGCGGCAGGGCCAGCCGTGCGCGCCTTGAGGCCGAACAGCACGACGATGGTCAGCAGCAGCGCCACCAGCGTCAGCGCGCGATGCGCGGCACGAAACGGGCGTGGTACCAGTCCTTGCTGACAAAGCGCAGCAGCACCCAGCGTGTGAGCAGCCCGGCAATGCACGGAATGCCCAGATAGATGAACACGCTCTCGGCGATCTGGCCCATGGAGATGGCCACGACCGAGCCGCCCAGGCCAAACAGCGGCGGCAGCACCGTCAAAAACAGCCAGGCGTAGACGCTGTAGAACAGCACCTGGAAGAAGGCGCTGAACGCGACCAGCGCAGCTGGCGTATTCGGTTTGAGCCGCGCGCCAGGTCGTTCCAGACGATGACCATGGCGATGCAGCGCGCCAGCCCGATGAGGATCAGCCCGGCCATGTACTCGGGCTGGTCGGGCAGAAAGACGATGGCCAGCACGAACATCAGTACCGGGCCTATGACCCAGTTTTGCAGCAGCGACAGCCACAGCACGCGCGTGTCGCGCCACACGGCGGGCAGATCTTCGTAGCGCACCTTGGCAAACGGCGGGTACATCATCAGCACCAGGCCGATGGCGATGGGAATGTTGGTGCTGCCGACCTGGTAGCGGCCGATGATGGCCTCGATGTCCGGCACCAGCCAGCCCAGGGCCAGGCCCAGCGCCATGGCGGCGAAGATCCACAGCGTGAGGTAGCGGTCGAGGAAAGAGAGTTTGCGGGTGAGCTGGCTCATGGCGGGTTGGCGGCGGGTCAAAGGCGGGAGAGTTCGGCGTGCAGGGCGGCGCCCTGCGTGGCCAGTGGCAGCGCCAGCAGGCAGCGCAGGCGCTCGGCCAGGGCCTGGCGCGTGTGCTCGAAGGCGGCACGTTGGCTGGCCGCGCCGCCCGGCGCGCTGGACGGGTCGGCGTAACCCCAGTGCAGCCGCACCGGGTTGCCGTGCCACAGCGGGCAGGCCTCTCGGCCGCGCTGTCGCAGACGGTGATGACGATGTCCATGCGCGGCGCGCCGGCGGCGCTGAATTCGTCCCAGCTCTTGCTGCGCAGGCCCTGCGTGGCCACGCCGGCGGCGGCCAGCACCTCCAGCGCCAGCGGGTGGACGCGCCCGCTGGGCGCGCTGCCGGCGCTGTGCGCGCGCACGTCCAGGCCCAGCCCGGCAGCCAGATGGTTGAGCATGGCTTCGGCCAGCACGCTGCGCGCCGAGTTGTGCGTGCACAGGATGAGAACGTGGGTAGCCATGGTTTTTCAGCAGCAGGTGGATGGTGTGGTGGCGCAGGGCTCGCCCTGGCAGCAGTTCTCGGTCAGAAAGGCCAGCAGCGCGTTCATCTGCGCGAAGTCGGCGCGGTAGATCAGGCTGCGGCCCTGGCGCTGTTGCGTCAGCAGGCCGGCCTGCACCAGCTCCTTGAGGTGAAACGACAGCGTGGCCGCCGCAATTTCCTGCGCCTCGGCGATCTGCCCCGGCGTCAGGCCGGCCTGGCCGGCGACTACCAGGGCGCGGAACACGCGCAGCCGGTGCGCCTGCGACAGGGCGGTGAGGGCCTTGAGTACAGTTTTTTCTTCCATTATTCGATAACTATGGAAATGATGACCGAGTGTACACACCCACCGCCACGCTTGGCAAGTGCGCCGCACCCATCGGGGTGCGGCCGCGCCGGGAATCAAAGGCCCAACTGGTCGGCCAGCTGGTTCATGCGCTGGGTTACCTCACCATCCATCGCCATCGTGCGACCCCATTCGCGCTGCGTCTCGCCGGGCCATTTGTTGGTCGCGTCCAGGCCCATCTTGCTGCCGAGGCCGACCACGGGCGAGGCGAAGTCCAGATAGTCGATGGGGGTGTTCTCGATCAGCATGGTGTCGCGCACCGGGTCCATGCGCGTGGTCATGGCCCAGATGACTTCCTTCCAATCGCGCGCGTCCACGTCGTCATCGACCACCACGATGAACTTGGTGTAGAGGAACTGGCGCAGGTGGCTCCACACGCCCATCATCACGCGCCGCGCGTGGCCGGCGTAGGCCTTCTTGATGCGCACCACCGCCATGCGATAGCTGCAGGCCTCGGGCGGCAGGTAGAAGTCGACGATCTCGGGGAAGGCACGCTGCAGCAGCGGCACGAACAGCTCGTTGAGCGCCAGGCCCAGCATGGCCGGCTCGTCGGGCGGCTTGCCGGTGTAGGTGCTGTGGTAGATGGCGTCGGCGCGGCGGGTGATGCGCTCCACGGTGAACACCGGGAACTCGGCGCACTCGTTGTAGTAGCCGGTGTGGTCGCCGTACGGGCCTTCCAGCGCGTGCTGCCAGCCGCTGGGGTGATTCGCGTCGGGGTGGATATGGCCTTCGAGCACGATCTCGGCGCTGGCCGGCACTTGTAGCGGCACGCCGATGGCGTCGGCCACCTCGGTGCGGGCGCCGCGCAGCAGGCCGGCAAATTGGTATTCCGACAGCGTGTCGGGCACGGGGGTGACGGCGCCCAGGATGGTCGCCGGGTCGGCGCCAATCGCCACGGCCACCGGGTAGGGCTGGCCGGGGTGCTGGCGGCAGTGCTCGGCAAAGTCGAGCGCACCGCCGCGGTGCGCCAGCCAGCGCATGATGAGCTGGCTTTTGCCTATGACCTGCTGGCGGTAGATGCCCAGGTTCTGCCTGGTCTTGTGCGGCCCGCGGGTGATCGTCAGCCCCCAGGTGACCAGCGGCGCCACATCGCCGGGCCAACAGTGCTGGATTGGCAACCTGGACAGATCGACCTCGTCGCCCTCCCAGACCACCTCCTGGCAGGGCGGACGGCGCACTTCTGAAGGCGCCATGCTCCACAGCGTCTTGATCAGCTCGCGCCGGCCCCACAGGTCCTTCATGCCGCGCGGCGGCTCGGGCTCTTTCAAGGACGCCAGCACCTCGCCAAAGGCGCGGATCTCGGCGGGGCCCGCCACGCCCAGGGCGCGTGCCACGCGCCCCGGCGTGCCGAACAGATTGGCCAGCACCGGCATGGCATGGCCCGTGGGGTTTTCGAACAGCAGGGCCAGGCCAGCGGCGCGCAGCACGCGGTTGCTGAGCGCCGTCATCTCCAGTGCGGCGACACCGGGGCGGTAATGCGGCGCAGCTCGCCCGCTGGCCTCCAGCTGGGTTGTGAAGTCGCGCAGGTCGCGGTAGGGCATGGTTCCAGGTTCAGAGGGCTGGTGTTCTCCTTCCCCCGCTGGGGAAGGTTGATGGGGGTGCTCTCGTGGGCCACAGAGCTTGCATCAGCGCTGCAGGCCCCCATTCCCGCCCTCCCCAGCGGGGGAGGGACAAATCCACGGTCAATCATCCGGCGCCAAGCCGGCCCAGCGCGGCGCCAGCTCGTGCTCCAGGCCCAGCAGGTCCAGCACCCGCGCCACGCCGTGCTGCACGATGTCATCCACGGTCTGCGGCCGCTGGTAGAAGGCGGGCACCGGCGGGCAGACGATGGCGCCCATTTCGGTCACGGCGACCATGTTGCGCAGGTGCACCAGGTGCAGGGGCGATTCGCGCGCCAGCAGCACCAAGCGGCGGCGCTCCTTCAGGACCACGTCGGCGGCGCGCGTGAGCAGCTTGTCGGACAGGCCGTGGGCAATGGCCGCCAGGGTGCGCATGGAGCACGGCGCCACCACCATGGCCGCGGCGCCGAACGAGCCGCAGGCGATCAGGCACCGATGGCCGCGTTGTCGTGCACCACGTCGGCCGTGGCCCGACCTCGGCGCGCGTCAGCCCGGTCTCGTGCGCAAGGTTGAGCCAGCCTGCGTCGCTCACCACCAGGTGGGTCTCGACGCCCTCCATGGCGCGCAGCACGCGCAGCAGCGCCACGCCGTAGACGGCGCCGCTGGCGCCGGAGATGCCGACGATGATGCGGCGCGGCGCGCGGCTCATGGGCGCGGCATGCGCGACGCAAAACCCGGCAGCCGCTCGAGCAGGCCGGGCGCGTGCCGCCCCAGCACGGCGCGCGGGCTCCAGTGGCTGGGGTCGAGCACGGGCACCTCCAGCGCGTCCAGCGCATTCTTCACCACCAGGCCCAGCTCGGTGTCGCCCTCCATCACCAGGCGGCGGTTGAAGAACAGCGTGTCCGGGTCCTGGCGGCGCTGGGCCAGCAGCAGAAAGTCCTGGGCGTTGGCGCTGATGGAGAGGTCGGGCTCGGCCTGCGGGCCGCTGGGCACAAAGCGCCGGCCGTTCCAGGAGAAGTCAAAGCCCAGGCGCGCGTCGCGCACGCGAATCGCCAGGCGCTTAGCCCTAAGGATGTCCTTGACGTCCTGCGGCAGCTGCCTGGCCAGGGCGAAGTTGATGGCCGTGACCAGCAGCATGGAGCCGGGCCGGGCCGGCAGGCGGGCGAGCAGCGCGCCGACGGGACGCGGCAGGGTGAAGGGGGCGGGTGGGGTGGCGTTCATGCGGATGTTCCTTCTGCGTTCAGGCGGCTGGCGCCGGCTCGATCAGGTCCAGGCCGGGCTTGCCGTGCCAGTAGCCGTTGCACGGCGCCTCGGGCATATAGGGGCGTATCTGCGCGAGTGCCTGCGGGTCGGGCTGCTCGGCGCGGCGCGCGGCGTCGAAGGCGGCAATGATCCGGTCCATGTGCTGCGATTGCGGCGACAGGCGCAAAACTTGAACGCCCAGGGCGCGCAGCGCGGGGATATCCTGGATCAGGTTGTGCACGCGCGCGGACTGGGTCTGGATGCCGTTGATGACCAGAAAGGCCTCCTTCTCGCGCGTCTGCAAGAGCTGGCCGTCCGGGTGCTCGATGCAGCGAAAGCCGCAGTCGTCCTTGGGCAGGTTGTAGTGGCGCGCCGTGAAGCAGCGCGCCGAGAAGGCCAGCGGCATGCGGCCATAGGCGAAGACCTCGGTCTCCAGGCCGGCGGGCTGGTCCCTGAGCAACACGGCCAGGTCGCTCTGGCGCATCTCCAGCGGCATGACCCAGCGGCGTGCGCCCAGGCCAGCCATCCAGGCCAGGGTGTCGGCGTTGAACACGTTGAGCTGCGGGCCGGCGACAAACGGCCGCCGACCCGCCAGCTGGTGCACCGCGCCCATGTCGTTCGCCTCGATGAAAAATTCCTCGTCACGCACGATCTTGTGCATGTCGGCCACGTCGGCGGTGGACTCGAGCAGCACCATGGTGGACATCACGGCCTGCTTGCCCGCATCACGCAGCATGCGCGCGATGTCCATCCAGTCGCTCTGCTTGAGCTCGTGGCGGCGCGAGCACACGGCCTCGCCCAGGTAGACGATGTCCACGGGCGCTTCGGCCATTTGTTGGTAGAACTCGAAGACCGTGTCGCGGTGCCAGTAGTACTGCAGGGGGCCCAGGGCTAGTTTCATCATGGTGCTTTCGGGTTTCACTCCTTCCCCCTTTGGGGGAAGGCGGGGATGGGGGTGCGCTCGATCGGGCACGGCGCTGAATCGGGCGCTGCCGGCCCCCACCCCAACCCTCCCCCAAAGGGGGAGGGAGACGTTTGTCGCCTCATTTCCACGGCCGGTGATAGGCCCCCAGCGTGTGCTGCTGGCCCTCGGCCACCTGGTCCAGGCTGGCCATCCAGGCGGTCTTGGGCGCGTACAAATGGCCCTGCGCCATGCAGTGGTCGATGGCCTCGCGCCAGACCTGGGTGACCTGGGCCACATAGGCGGGGCTGCGCTGGCGACCCTCGATCTTGAAGGCGCGCACGCCCATCTTCACCAGCTGCGGCAGGAGCTCCAGGGTGTTCAGGCTGGTGGGTTCTTCGAGCGCGTAGTAGTTGCTCTCCTCGCCCACGTCGAAGCGCCCCTTGCACAGCGTGGGGTAGCCGGCGTTTTCGTCCGATCCGTAGCGGTCGATGAGCACGCCGTTCAGGCGCGACTCGACGCCGGCGGGGGTTTCCTTCCAGCGCACGAACTTGGCCGGCGAGCACACGCCATGGGTGTTGGGCGACTCGCCCGTGGCGTAGGACGAGAGCGCGCAGCGCCCCTCCACCATCACGCACAGGCTGCCGAAGCCGAAGACCTCGATCTCCACGCTGGTGCGCTGCGTGACCTGCTTGACCTGCTCCAGCGACAGCACGCGTGGCAGCACGGCGCGCTGGATGTTGAACTGCTGCTGATACAGGTTGATGGCGTCGGCGTTGGTCGCCGAGCCCTGCACCGACAGGTGCAGGCGCAAGTCCGGGTGCTTGTCCGCGGCATGGCGCATCAACCCCGGGTCGGCCAGGATCACGGCATCCACGCCCCAGGCGCTGGCCCGGTCCAGGGCGCTGCGCCAGGGCGCGGGGTTGCTGGCCTGCGGGTAGGTGTTGAGCGCCATCAGCACCTTGCGCCCGCGCGCATGGGCGTAGGCAATGCCGCTTTGTATGGCGGCCTCGTCGAAGTTCAGGCCGGCAAAGTTGCGCGCGTTGGTGGCGTCGCGCAGGCCCAGGTAGACGCAGTCGGCGCCATGGTCGATGGCGGTCTTGAGCGCCGGCAGGCTGCCGGCGGGGCAGACCAGTTCGGGGCGGTGCGGGTGGCGGATGAGGGCGGGCTGGCGGATGCGGTCACGATGGTGTGCGTCGAAGAGGAAAGCCCGACTACCTTAGGCAGCCTGCAAAGACCTTGATCTGACTTCGATCAACGGACCGCGCAATGACCCCGGCCCTACCGCATTCCGCCGCGGTGCGGGAAACCATCGAGACACCCGCCCAAGCGCCCCGAACACTCTGTCGGCGCTGCCGCCGACTGGCGCCATCGACTCAATGCATACCGACTTGTCCGGCCGCCGCCGAGACCTGCCAGCCGCCGCCCAGCGCCTTGTACAGCGCCACGCGGTTGTCCAGCTCGGCCTGGTGCAGGCGCACCACCTCCAGCTGCGCGGCATAGAGATTGCGCTGGGCGTCCAACTCTTCCAGATAGGACGCGTAGCCGGCCTCGTATCGGTCCTTGGCAAAACCCAGGCTTTGCTGCAGCACGTCGCGCCGCTGGGTGGCGTGCACGGTCTGGGCCGCCAGGCGGGCGGTGCCGGTGAGGGCGTTTTCCACGTCGGCAAAGGCGTTCAGCACGGCACCGCGGTAGGCGTAGGCGGCCTGGTCGCGCTGGGCGGTGGCGACGTCGACCTGAGCCTCCAGCCGGCCGGAATTGAACAGCGGGGCCAGCAGGCTGCCGCCCAGGCTCCAGACGGTCAGCGGGTTGTAGTGCAAGGCGTTGATGACCAGGCTGCCCGCGCTGGCGCTCAGGTTGACCTGCGGCAAAAAGGCGGCGCGCTGGGCAGCCAGGGCGTGGTCGCTGGCCGCCAGCAGGTAGCCGGCACGCGCGATGTCGGGCCGGCGCTCCAGCAGCTGCGAGGGCAGGCCGGCGGGCCCCGCGGGCAAGGGCATATCCTGCAGACGATGGGCCGGGGGCGTTGCCAGATTCTCGTGGCCGCCGGCCTGGCCGAGCAGCAGGTTCAGCGCGGCCAACTGCTTGTCGATCTGCCATTGCAACTGCTGCACCTGCTGCTGCACGTTGTCGTATTCGGCCTGGGCCTGGGTCTGCTGCAGCAGCGAGATGTAGCCCACGCGCACCTGGTCGCGCGCCAGTTGCAGCGCCTGCTCGCGCGAGCGCACCGTGGCCTGGCTGATGGCCAGCTGCTCCTGCAGCGCACGCAGGCCCACATAGGCTTGCACCGTGGTGGCGGCCACGCTCAGCTGCACGGCGGCGCGGTCGGCGGCACTGGCCTGCACGCGGGCGGCGGCGGCCTGGCTTTGCTGGGACAGGCGGCCCCACAGATCCAGCTCCCAGCTGGCTTGCAGGCCGGGCTGCAGCGAGCGGGTTTGCGAGGGGCCGAAGGGACCCAGGCTGCGCCCGACCTGCGCGCCCAGCGCGGCGTTGACGCTGGGGCCGCGCGCAGCATCGGTCACCGCCAGGCTGGCCTGGGCCTCACGCACGCGCGCCAGGGCGGTCAGCACGTCGGTATTGTTGGCCAGGGCTTGCACCACCAGGTCGTCGAGTTGGGTGTCCCCCAACTGGGTCCACCAATCCGCTGCGATCGGCGCGCCGGCCTGCGCGTCGGCCGCGCGTGCGGCCAGCACGCTCCACTGCGCGGGCAGCTGCACCTGCGCGTTGTCCGGCGCCGCGCGGGGCAAGGGGGCGCAGGCGGCCAGCAAGACGCCGGAAACAGCGATGGCCAGCGGCAACCGCCAGCCCGACGCATCAGACGCTGCGGCGGGCATGGGCCAAAACTCGGGGCGTCATGGTTTCGATCCTTCGTCGGCCGTGTCCACATGGGCGATGACGGACAATGCCGGGGCGCAGGCGCGCGCGGCCGGTCTGGCTGGGGTCGATGGCGATCTTCACCGCCAGGCGCTGCACCACCTTGGTGAAGTTGCCGGTGGCGTTGTCGGCCTTGAGCACCGCGAATTCCGAGCCCGTGGCGGGCGCGATCTCCAGCACCTTGCCGCTGAGCCGGGCCCCTTCCAGGGCATCGACGGTGAAGCTGGCCGGCTCGCCGATGCGCACATGGGCGGTTTGCGTTTCCTTGAAGTTGGCCACCACCCACAGCTGCGGCGGCACCACGTACATCAGCTGGCTGCCCGCCGCCACGTACTGGCCCTTGCGCACCGTCACCTCACTGGCCTGGCCGTCGCTGGGGGCGTGCACCGTGGTGTTGTCCAGGTTGATGCGCGCCAGGCGCACCTGGGCCTCGGCCATCTGCACGGCGGCGTCCAGCGCGCCGCGGTTGACCGACGTGGCCTTGATGGCTTCGTTGCCGATGGCGATGTCGGCCTGGGCCTTTTCGACATTGGTTGCCGCCAGGCGGGCGGTGGCGCGCACCTTGTCGCGCTCGTTGAGCGACACCGAGCCGCGCTGGGCCAGCTCTTCCACCCGGTGCAGCTCGGCCTGGGCGCGCGCCGATTCGGCCCGGGCCGCCGCCAGGCTGGCCTGCCGGGCCTGCAGCGTGGCGTGGTTCTGGGCCTGGGTCTGGGCCGAATTGGCCCGTTGCGCCCTGGCGTTGGCCAGCTGGGCCTCGGCCTGGGCCAGGTTGGCCTCGTAGATGCGCGGATCGATCCTGACCAGGGGCTGGCCGGCGCTGACCCGTTCGTAGTCCTTGACCAGCACCTGCGTCACATAGCCGTTGACCTGGGGCGCCAGCACGGTGACCTGGCCGCGCACGTAGGCGTTGTCGGTCGAGATGTCGCTGGTTTGAAACGGCCCCACCTGCCAGGCACGCAGCACCAGCGTGATGCCCACCAGGCCCACCGCGGTCATCAACAGCGCGCTGCGCAGGCTGGGGCGCACCTTCTTGGGCGTGGGCGAGGGGCCGGGCGCGGGCGCGGCAGGACCCGCGGCGGGAGGCGTTGCCGCGGTGGAGGGAGTGGGTGTGGCGCTCATGGGGGTCGTCAAAAGGAATCGATCGGAAGACGCATCAGGGGGTGGCCAGGCTGCCGACGCCGCGGGGCGGCGGCGCATCGGGCGGCGCGGCCGGGGCCTCATCGGCCGTGGGGGCGTCATCGCGCGGTGGGCCGGCGATGTCGTCGGCGGGCATGGCCGCATCGGCGCCGCCCTCCTGCGCCGCCTGCACCAGGTTGTGGCCGGTGCGCGCGGCCTCGAGGGCGGCGGCCCGGCGCGCCTGGCCCACCAGCAGCAGCGCCCAGGCCAAGTGCGCCAGGGCCACCAGCGCCACCAGGTGAAAGACGTCGTTGAAGGCCAGCACGTTGGCCTCGCGCCGCACGATTTGCGACAGCTGCGCCGCCCCCTGCGCGGCGCGCAGGGCGGGGTCGGTGATGGTGCCGGCCAGGGCCTGCTGCTGCAACTGCAGGCGCTGCGCCACCATGGGGTCGGCCGGATTGATTTGCTGCACCAGCGCCACGGAGTGGGCTTGCTCGCGTTCGATCTGGTAGGTGCCCAGCAGGGCCGAGCCCGGCAGCGCCGAGCCTGGGTCATGGACAGGTCCAGATGGCCGTGATCATGTGGTTGGGGCCGTTCTTCAGGCCCTGGCGCACCACGCCGGTCAGCATCAACGGCCCATGAAAACACCCGAGCCGCTGGCCAGCAGGAACTGGCTGACTCGAAGTCGGCCGGCCGGTCCAGGCTGGTGCGGCCAAAGTCCATGAAGGCCGCCGCGCCCAGCAGCGCACGAGTAAGCGGCGACCAGTTGCTTGCGCAGGTTCACCATGCCAAGGTCGCGGCCGACAGCACGATGCCCACCAGCGTGCCGGCAAAGATCACCACGAACAGCGGCTGCATCTGGTCGGGCGTCATGCCAAAGTGCGCAGCATGCCGACCACGCCGTAGCTTTGTTCGGTGGTCAAGAACCGCAGCCTGATGGCGCCGATCACGAAGCGGATGGTGGCCTTTCGGTGAACCAGCGGGTTTGAAACAGCGGGTTGGCGCGGTGGTGCTCAGTGCAGACCGGCAAACAGCAGCACGATGGCGCCGACCAGCATCCAGGCCAACTCGGGGGCGTTGAACCACCAGCGCGTGGTGCCCTGCCACCAGCACGGCCACCAGCAGGCCGACACCGGGTACCAGCAGCGCCATGGTCAAAAAGTCGAGAGCTTCTCGAACCCCTTGACGTGAACGCCGGTGGGCAGCTTGAGCAGCACCACGGCGGCAAAGGACATCAGCGCCAGCCCGGCTTCCAGAAAATACAGGTTGTGCCACTGGCGTGGTTGAGCAGGCTGGGCGACAGCAGCCAGGCCAGCGGCGCGGCCAGCTGGGTGACGCCCACATAGCACCAGCATCTTGAGCACGTAAGGGCGCGGCATGCCCACCAGCATGTACAGCGTGCCCAGCGGGTGCAGGCCGCGCGGCCAGTCCGCTGGCGGCGCGCAGCAACAGGCTGTGCGCGCTGCCCACCACCAGGTGCAGCAGGCACAGCGTGGCGTAGATGCCCAGGCTGATTTCGCTGAACAGCCGCATGCCGAACTGCTGCCTGAACATAGATCAGGATGTTGGCGGTCATGTTGAAGAGCACGTAGGCACCCGACAGCCACGCCGCTTCGCTGGGGGTCAGGCCCAGTTGCCCCTGTATCGTGGGCATGTTGACAGTGAGTGACGCGTTGCCCATGCCGCCGGTGATGCCCACCAGCACGGCCACCAGCACGCAGCAGGCCCGCTCCACGGGGCGTGGTAGGGCATGGCGGGCGAGCCGGGCAAGGCCGGTTTCTCGTGCTCCTCCCAGTCGGGCGGGCGCTTCAGGTAGACGGGTTCGGCCATGCGCGGGGGGCTCAGTCGGCGCGACGGTTCGTGCCTGTGTCTGCATCCACGCGCTTCCGTTTCGGGCCGCAGGCCGGCGCACGATGTCCAGCGCAGCGCGCAGGCGACGGCGCTCGGCGTCGGTCGGTGCACCAGCGCGGCCCAGCGCCCGGACAACAGCGACAGGTCGCGAATCTGCACATCGGGGCGCACCAGGCCATGGGCCTGGGCACGCGCGCGAGGGTGGGCGCGAACGCATCGGATCTGCTGGCGCGCGGGGGCGAAGCGCGGGTCCTTCAGGCTGGTGATGCGCCAGTAGTCGGACACGGCCGGCGAGCGCACGTGCGCTCGGCCTGGTATTCCAGCAGCGCAAAAAGGCATCGGGGCGGTCTTTTTGTTTGCGCCCGTCAGGTGCGCGCGCCGAGCTGCTACAGCAGCGCCAGCAGAATGGCGTGGCGGTCAGGAAACTGGCGGTACAAGGTGGCGCGGCCCACGCCGGCGTGCTGCACCACCAGCTCCAGCGGGGCGTTCACACCGTGGATCGGTGAACACGCGTCGGCGGCGTCCAGCAACTGCGCGCGGCGCGTGGCCGGGTCCGAAGCGCTTGGTGGTCGGCGTGACGGCGAATGTATCGGACAAAATTGTCCGGTTTGCTGGCGCCAAGCTGTTCGTCGAACCGCGAACACTTGCGGCCGCCTTCAACACCTCATGCAAACCAAGCTGCGGTCAAGCCGGCAACGGCGTGCCACCCTGCCCCAGTTCGGCCACCACCGCCCGTCCGATCGCCAGGCAGCTGGTCAGCCCCGGCGACTCGATGCCCAGCAGGTTGACCAGGCCGGGCACGCCGTGTCGGCGCGGCCCACGGATGACGAAGTCGGCCGCCAGCTCGCCGGGCCCGGTCAGCCAGGGCGGATGCCGGCGTAGCCCGCCTGCAGCGCGCCATCAGGCAGGCCGGCCAGTAGCGGCGCACCTCGTCGTAGAAAGCGTCGGCGCGCGCCGCGCATCCACGCCGTAGTCGCCCGGCGAATCCTGCCACTGCGTCGGGGCCAGGGCAGCGCCCACCCAGGTCCAGCGTCAGATGCACGCCCAGGCTGGGCGAATCGCGCTCGACCACCGGGTAGATCAGGTGCGTAAGGGCGCGCGGCCGCCAGGCTGAAGTAGTTGCCCTTGGCCCAACGCGTGGGCAGCGGCGGCCGGTGGCGCGGCGCCAGGCCCGCGTGCGGTGCGCCAGCGCGATGGCGCCCAGGCCGGCGGCGGCGTTGACGACCTGGCGGGCTTGCAGCTCCAGTTCGTCGCCCTCCTGGCCGGCCGTGGAAATCCCTATTTTTATAGCTGCTCGCGCTTGTCCATCAAGCGCTGCAAGCCAATTTGCCTTGGAATGCACGGCCAGCACGCCACCCGCGTTCTCCACGTCGCCCAGCAGTGCCTGCATGAGGCCGTGGCTGTCGACGATGCCGGTCGAAGGCGACAGCAGCGCCGCGTCGCAGTTCAGCGCCGGCTCCAGCGCCAGCGCCTCGTCGCGCGTCAGCCATTGCAGGTCATCGACGCCGTTGGCGCCGGCACGCTGCTGGATGGCGCGCAACTCGTCGATCTGGCCGGCGCCGCTGGCCACGATCAGCTTGCCGCAGCGCCGGTGCGCAATGCCACGCTCGGCGCAGTAGGCGTACAGCAGGTCGCGCCCCGGCACGCACAGCCGCGCTTTGAGCGAGCCAGGCGGGTAGTAGATGCCGGCGTGGATCACTTCGCTGTTGCGGGCGCTGGTCTGCGTGCCGAAAGTCTCGGCGGCCTCCAGCACCAGCACCTCGCGCCCCGCCAGCGCCAGCGCGCGCGCCACCGCCAGGCCGACCACGCCGGCGCCGATGACCACGGTATCGACTTTTTCCACGCTCATGCCTCGAACCCTTCGATGACGCGCGCCGCGTTCTCGCCCAACTCGGCCGCCGCGTAGCCGCCCTCCAGTATGAACGCGGTGGGCAGGCCCGCTTGCGCCAGGCGCTGGCCCAGCCGCGTGAAGTCGCCGGCCTGCAGCGCAAAGGTGCTGATGGGATCACCCGCGAAGGTGTCCAGCCCCAGCGACACCACCAGCGCGTCGGCGCCGTGGTGCTGGATGCGCGCACAGGCCTGCTCCAGCGCGTCGAACCACGCCGCCACGCTGGCGCGCGCCGGCAGCGGCAGGTTGAGGTTGAAACCCTGCCCCGCCCCGGCGCCGGTCTCGTCGGCATGGCCCAGGTAGAACGGATATTCGGTGCGCGGATCGCCATGGATGCTGACGAACAGCACGTCGGCGCGCTCGTAAAAAATGGCCTGGGTGCCGTTGCCGTGGTGGTAGTCCACGTCCAGCACCGCCACGCGCGCCGCGCCGCCCGCGCGCAAGCCCTGCGCGCACACGGCGGCGTTGTTGATGAAGCAGTAGCCGCCCATGAAGTCGGGCCCCGCGTGGTGGCCCGGCGGGCGCGTGGCGCAGAACACCGCGCGCTCGCCCTGGCGCAAGGCCTGCGCGGCGCTGGCCGCGGCATCGGCACCGGCCTTGGCCGCCGCCCAAGTGCCGGCCGCCATGGGGCTGCCGTTGTCCATCGAGTAAAGCCCCAGGCGCGCGACGAAGTTGGCCGGCTCCAGGTCGCTGCGCAGCGTGCGCACCGGCCACACGCTGGGAAAGGGCTGCACGCCGGCGTTGGCCGCGTCCAGCGCCAGCCATTGGTCCCAGGCGGTGCGCAAAAAGTCGAGGTAGCGCGGCGCGTGCACCTCACCCAGCAGCGGCGCGCTGTCCACCGTGGGCGGGCGCAGCGCGTGGCCGCGGGCGCGCAGGGCCTGCTCCACGTATTGGGCGCGCGTGGGGTTTTCAAAGCAGGGCACGCGCTGGCCGCGAAAGAACTCGTCCGGTGGCGCGTGCAGCGCCTGCTCGGGGGTGTGAAAGCACAGCATGGGCGGATTGTCGTCAGAGCGGCAGGCAGTGCGCGGGCACGGGTGCATAACCATGGTTGAGCGGCCCGACGCCGTGACCCGTGCGCACGGTGGCGCCCGCCTCGAGGGCCTGGCGCACGTAGTCTCGGCCGGCCTGCACGGCAGCGGCCAAGTCCAGCCCCAGCGCCAGATGCGCCGCAATGGCCGACGACAGCGTGCAGCCCGCGCCATGCAGGTTGGGCGTGGCGATGCGGGCGTCTCGCATCCACAGCGGTGCCTGGCCGGCCATGGCCAGCACGTCCGCCACCGCGTCGCCGGGCAGGTGCCCGCCCTTGAGCAGCACGGCGCGCGCGCCCTGCCCGATCAAGGCCAACGCCGCCGGCTCCAGATCGGCCACGGTGGCGATGGGTTTGCCCAACAGCAGCGCGGCTTCGTCCAGGTTGGGGGTGATGAGTTGCGCGCGTGGAAACAGCTCGCTCACCACGGCGCGCATGGCCGGCGGCTCGATCAGCGGCGCGCCGGTGGCCGAGACCATCACCGGGTCCAGCACCACCGGGGCCATCGCATGGCGGTCGATGGCGGCGGCCACGGTGCGCACGATCTCGGGCGCGTGCAACATGCCGATCTTGACCGCGTGCGCGCCGATGTCGTCCATCACCGCGTCGATCTGCGCCGCCAGAAAGTCGGCCGGTGCGGCGTGGATGGCCGTCACGCCCCGGGTGTTTTGCGCCGTCAGCGCCGTGATGGCGCTCATACCGTAGCAGCCCAGGGCGGCAAAGGTCTTCAGGTCGGCCTGGATGCCGGCGCCGCCGCCCGAGTCGGAGCCGGCGATGGTGAGCACGCGGACGTATTGCCGGGTCATCGGATTCATGGTCAAAATGGCCTTTTGCGCTTGTCCATCGCGCACAGATAGCTATTGATCGAGGAGCGACGGATGCGGCAGGTCCGGCACCGGCAGGCGCGGCCGGGCGCGCCCGGTCGCCAACGCGGCCTGCCACGCCGGCACGCTGCGCGCCGGCGTCTCGCCCAGCCCGCGCACCACGCACACGCCGGCCGCGCCGCTTGCCGCCGCCTGCTCCGCCTGCTCGATCTGCAGAATGCCGCCGATGGCCACCACCGGCACGCCGGCCATGCGCACCCACCAGGCCAGGCTGTCCAGCCCTTGCGGCTGCCAGGGCATGGCTTTGGTCAGCGTGGGCCAGACCGGACCGCAGGCCACGTACCCCGGCGCCAGCGTGCGCGCGCGGCACAGCTCCCACAGGCTGTGGCTGCTGATGCCCAGGCGCAGCCCGCTGGCCGCCAGTTCGGCGCGGCCGGCCGGGCCCAGCGCCAGCAGGTCTTCCTGGCCGAGGTGTACGGCGGGCGCGCCAAGCTCGGCCGCCAGCCGCCAGTGATCGTTGACGACCAAGGTGGCACCGGCCTGCCGGCAGTCGTCGAGCGCCTGCGCCACCGCGGCCCGCAGCGTGACGTGCCAGCCGGCAGCGGGTTGCGCCGGCGTCTTGATGCGCAGCTGCACCGTGCGCACGCCGGCCTGCACGACCTGGCGCACGCGCTCGACCTGGTCGACGATGGCGTACACGCCCAGGTCCACATTTTCAAGCGAAATCGGGCTGCAGCCCTTGTTCATCAAGCGCGACCAGCTATCGATATCGAAGCATTCGCCCCAGGACAGCAGCGGCATCCGGGCCGGCTCGATGGCAAACCCCGGGCGCGCCGCCACCGGCCCGGCGCCCTGCCCCGCCGCGTGGCCGTGCGCGATGGCGTGCGTGCTCGCCATCTTGGCCAGCACCAGCGCGTCGGCCGGCACGAAGCTCAGCGCCAGCGCGCAAGCCGCGCTGGTGGCAAAGGTGCAGCCGGTGCCGTGGGTGTGCTGTGTTGCGATGCGCGGCAGGGCCAGCCAGCCGCGGGCGTGAGGCGTGTCGATCCAGTCGAGCGACAGACCCGGTGCGTGCGCGCTGTCGCCGCCGGTGATGGCGACGGCTTGGGCGTTCAGGGCGCGCAGGCGCTGGGCGAGGTTGGGAATGGCGGCCGCGTGGGGCTCTTGATCCGCCGCGCCCCTCACCCCAGCCCTCTCCCCAGGGGGGAGAGGGTGAAATACCGGCGCGGCTGTCTTGCTCCCTCGCCCCTCCGGGGAGAGGGCTGGGGTGAGGGCCAGCGGCGCATCACCCGCCCCCACGTCGCCCACCAGCCGCCGCGCCTCGCGCTCGTTGGGCGTGACCAGCGTGGCGCGCGGCAGCAGCAGCTCGCGGTAGGCGCGCAGATCGGCGTCGTCGGCAAACGCGGCACCCGTCGTTGCGCCCAGCACCGGGTCGATCACCAGCGCCACCGGGCCGCGCGCGCGCAGCCGGTCGATCCAGCGCGCCACCACGGCCACGTTCGCGGCGCTGCCCAGCAGGCCCGTCTTGATCGCCGCCGGCGGCAGGTCATCGGCCAGCGCGGCCAGTTGCGCGTCCAGCAGCTCGGGCGCCACCGGCTCGACGCGCGTCACCGCCCGCGAGTTCTGCGCCGTGACGGCCGCCACCACCGGGCACAGGTGCACGCCAAAGGCCTGGGCCGCGCGCGCATCGGCGCTCAGGCCCGCGCCGCCGCCGCTGTCGTTGCCGGCAATGCTCCAGACGATGGGCGGTCTTGCTCCGATATCCGAAGCACCTTGCGCTTTCTGCATGGGCGTCACAGCCTTATCCGATCAAAAGCGGATTGCCCGTCACCGGCGTGGTGGCGACGGCAAAGTCCTGCCGCGCCATCACGCCGGCGCGGTGCGCGGAGCGCCCCGCCTCGATGGCTTGCCTGAAGGCGCCGGCCATGCGCACCGGGTCGGGCGACTGGCTGACGGCGCTGTTGAGCAGCACGGCGTCATAGCCCAGCTCCAGCGCCTGCGCGGCGTGGCTGGGCGCGCCGATGCCGGCGTCGACAATCAGCACCACGCCGGGCAGGCGCTCGCGCAGCAGGCGCAGCGCAAACGGGTTGACCAGGCCCTGGCCCGAGCCGATGGGCGCGCCCCAGGGCATCAGCAGCGGGCAGCCCGCGTCCAGCAGGCGCTTGCAAGTGACCAGGTCGTCGGTGCAGTAGGGAAACACCGTGAAGCCATCGCTCGCCAGTTGCCGCGCGGCCTCGACCAGCTCCAGCGGGTCGGGCTGCAGCGTGTACTCGTCGCCGACCACCTCGAGCTTGATCCAGGGCGTGTCGTACAGCTCGCGCGCCATGTGGGCCAGCTGCACCGCCTCGCGCGCCGTGGTGCAGCCGGCGGTGTTGGGCAGCAGGCGCGCGCCCTGCCCTTGCATGGCGGCGCGGATGATCTCGATGAAGCCGTTGTCGCCGCCGGCGGCCAGCTGGCGCTTGAGGCCCACGGTGACGATCTGCGCGCCCGAGGCGGCAATCGCATCGCCCAGCACCTGGGGCGAGGGATAGCCGGCCGTGCCCAGCAAGAAGCGGCTGGACAGGCGAACGTCGCCGACCTTCCAGTCGTCGAGCGCCTGCGGGTGGGGCGTGTTTAGGCTCATGTCCATGGTTCGTGTTGCCTTGCGGGCCTCGTGATTGTCGTCAACCGCCGACGATGGGCTGAAACAGCAGCACCTGGTCGCCGGCCCGCAGCACGCGATCGCCACGTGCCGCCCGCGCCACGAATTCGGCGTTGACGGCCGTGCTGACCGCCTGCGGCGCATGGCCCAGCGCCTCGACCAGCAGCGCCAGCGTGGTGCCCGCAGCCACCTCCCGCGCTTGGTCGTCCACGCGGATGGTCACGGTGGGGGATGCGGGTGATGCACTCATGCCAGCTCCCGTTCGGTGTCGATCGCGGGTGCCCAGCCGGTTTGCTGCAAGGCCTGCTCCACCAGCGCCGGCGCCAGCAGCCAGCCGTGGCGAAACAGGCCGTTGATGGCCAGCCGGCGGCCGGCGCACTCGATGCGCGGGTTGTTGTCGGGCAAGGCCGGGCGCAGGTTCACGTCCAGGCGCTCGATGCGCGCCTCGGCCAGGGCAGGCAGCACGCTGTGCGCCGCCGCCATCAGCTCGACCGCGCTGCGCAGGCTGACGGGCGAGCGGTCCTCGCTCTCGATCTCGCTGGCGCCCACGATCAACTGGCGCGCCGAGCGCGGCACGATGTACACGCGGTGGCGCGGGTGCAGCAGGCGCACCGCTCGCGTGAGGCCGTGGCCGGGACAGTCCAGCGTGATGACCTCGCCGCGCACGCCGCGCACGCCCATGGCGCTCGCATCGCGCTGGCTTGCCCCCTCTCCCGCTCGCGGGAGAGGGTTGGGGTGAGGTGCTCCTCCCCCGCTGGGGGAGGGTTGGGGTGGGGGCCGGCAGCGTGTGCTCAGTGGGCGCCGCCGGCCCTCACCCTGCCCTCTCCCCAAAGGGGCGAGGGAGCAAAGCGCGCGCCCCCACGCCGCGCACATCGATCACCGCATCGAAGGCCAGCACCCGCCCATCGGCCAGGCGCAGCGTGCCGCCGCCCGCGCCCGCGTCGACCGCCAGCACCGGCTGGCCCCAGTGCCACTGCGTCTGCGCTGCGTCGGCGTGCAGGGCGTGCATGGTGACCACCGTGTCGATGAAACCCTCGCCCGGCAGCAGCCAGGCCTGTGCCGGACCAGCGATCGAGGGCTCCAGCGCGCGCAGGGCCGCCATGTCCAGCGCCTGCACCAGCTCGGGCGGACTGGCGCGTTGCCACTCAGGCGCCAGCGTGGCCGCGTGCAAGCGATCGAGCACGCGCTGCGCCGCCCCCGCATCGCCCCGGTGCGCCAGCAGCACGCTGCCCTGCACCGACAGCCGCGGTCGCGGCGCGGGCAGCTCGGCAAGGATTTGCCGCCACAGCGCAATCGAGCGCCAGCCCAGCGCCGCCACGCCGGGCTCGGCGTTGTCCAGCTCGGCCATCGGGCTGAGCATGCCCGCCGCGGTGAAGCCGGCCGCCGTCGGCACATATCCCTGCTCGGGCGCCTGGCTGCGAAACACCGGCGCGGGGCCGGCGGCGGCGTCGAACACCTGCACCGCGTGCCCGGCGCGCACCAGCCGCCAGGCCAGCAGGCGCCCCAGCAGGCCGGCGCCGGCAATGCCGATGTGCATGGATTTTGTCATGGAATACTATTGAATTGATAGCTATCTGCGCCCACCCACAGGGCGCAAAATGGCCTTTTGGCTTTAAATCTTGGCAATGGGAATGTAGAACTCGCCCCCTTGCTGGACGAACTCCGCCGACTTCTCGTCCATGCCGGCCTGCAGCGCCTCGGCTTCGGTCAAGCCCTTGGCGGCGGCAAATTCGCGCACCTCCTGCGTGATCTTCATCGAGCAGAACTTGGGCCCGCACATGCTGCAGAAGTGCGCCGTCTTGCTGCTGTCCTTGGGCAGGGTTTCGTCGTGAAAGTCGCGCGCGGTGTCCGGGTCCAGCCCCAGGTTGAACTGGTCTTCCCAGCGAAACTCGAAGCGCGCGTGGCTGATGGCGTCGTCGCGCGCGCGCGCTGCCGGGTGGCCCTTGGCCACGTCGGCCGCGTGGGCGGCGATCTTGTAGGCGATGATGCCCTGCTTGACGTCGTCGCGATCGGGCAGGCCGAGATGCTCCTTGGGCGTCACGTAGCAAAGCATGGCCGTGCCCATCCAGCCGATCATGGCCGCGCCGATGGCTGAGGCGATGTGGTCGTAGCCCGGCGCGATGTCGATGGTGAGCGGCCCCAGGGTGTAGAACGGCGCCTCGTGGCAGTGCTTGAGCTGCTCCGTCATGTTCTCCTGGATCATGTGCATGGGCACATGGCCGGGGCCTTCGATCATGGTCTGAACGTCGTGCTTCCAGGCGATTTGCGTCAGCTCGCCCAGGGTGCGCAACTCGGCAAACTGCGCCTCGTCGTTGGCGTCGGCGGCGCAGCCGGGGCGCAGGCCGTCGCCCAAGCTAAAGCTCACGTCGTACGCCTTCATGATGTCGCAGATGTCCTCGAAGTGCGTGTAGAGGAAGCTCTCCTGGTGGTGCGCGATGCACCACTTGGCCATGATGGAACCGCCGCGGCTGACGATGCCCGTCACGCGGTCGGCGGTGAGGTGGATGAAGGGCAGGCGCACGCCGGCGTGGATGGTGAAGTAGTCCACCCCTGCTCGGCCTGCTCGATCAGCGTGTCGCGGAAGATTTCCCACGTCAGGTCCTCGGCCACGCCGCCCACTTTCTCCAGCGCTTGGTAGATCGGCACGGTGCCGATGGGCACGGGGCTGTTGCGCACGATCCAGTCGCGCGTGGTGTGGATGTTCTTGCCGGTGGACAGATCCATCACCGTGTCGGCCCCCCAGCGGATGGACCACACCAGCTTTTCCACCTCTTCCTCGATGCTGCTGGTCACGGCGCTGTTGCCGATGTTGGCGTTGATCTTCACCCGGAAGTTGCGCCCGATGATCATCGGCTCGATCTCGGGGTGGTTGATGTTGGCCGGGATGATGGCGCGCCCGCGCGCCACCTCGTCGCGCACGAACTCGGGCGTGATCTGCGCGGGAATGGTGGCGCCCATCGGGTTGCCGCGGCGGCGCGCCTCGCGCCCGGCGTTGCCCAGCAGCTCGCGCGTCCACTCCAGGCGGCCGTTCTCGCGCAACGCGACGGATTCCATCTCGGGCGTGACGATGCCACGGCGCGCGTAGTGCATCTGGGTGACGTTGGCGCCGGCCCTGGCGCGGCGCGGCTGGCGCTGCAGGCCCGCGGCCTCGGCGCGCAGCTGGGCAATGCGCTCGGCCTCGCGCCCGGCAGCGCCGCGCGCGCCGTCGTCCAGCACGTGGGCCAGCCGGCCTTCGTAGGCCTCGGTGTCGCCACGCTCGGCAATCCAGCCTGCGCGCACCGGCGCCAGCCCCTGGCGCACGTCGATCTGCGCCGCCGGGTCGGTGTAGGGCCCCGAGGTGTCGTACAGAGACACCGTGCGGCCGTTGGTGAGCCGCACGTCGCGCACCGGCGCCTGGATGTCCGGCCGGCTGCCGATGATGGCGCTCTTGGTGGACGCTGGCAGCGGCGCGCGCGTGACGGCAAGCAGTTGGTCGAGCTTTTCGGGGGCGTTCATGGGCAGGTCTCCGGTGGTTGCCTCGGGTCGTGGGCTCCGGGTCGCCTGCCGCGCCGGGCCATGGATCAGGGGCCGGGCGCCGGGTGCGCTGCTCATCCTTACGCCGGTACTAACCGGATCAAGTTGACGGGTTCGGCCGCATCGGCCATCTCAGCTCGCCTTGCGGCGGGCACCCCGGAGTGGGCGTGATGATAGCGCAGCGTGCCTTGCCGGCGTGTGTTGCAACGGGAGGCGCCAATACCCCTATCGCGCTTCACGCCCACGATCCGGCGTATCCTGAGGGCACGCTCAGTCCCGTGTGCCCAAGCCGTCGACGACGCCATGACCCAGGCCATTCCTGCCCACCACATCCGCATCAAGCGCGCCTACGAGGCGCCCGCGCCGGACGACGGCGCGCGCATCCTGATCGACCGGCTGTGGCCGCGCGGCATCAAGAAGGAAGACCTCGCGCTGACGGAGTGGGAAAAGGACCTGTCGCCCAGCACCGAGCTGCGCCAGTGGTACGGCCACGATCCGGCGCGCTGGGACGAGTTTCGCCGCCGCTACGCGGCCGAGCTGCGCCCGCACGCCGAGCGCTTTGCTGCCCTGCGCGAGCGCGCGCGCCAGGGCGTGGTCACGCTGGTTTTTTCGTCGCACGAGGAAAAGCTCAACAATGCGGCCGCCATGCGCGAATTTCTGCTGCACCCGGGCGGGCTGGACGCCGCCCACTGACCCTTCTCAATCTCGGAAGAAAGCACCATGACGCAACGACTGAACTACGCCAAAGCGGCCCCCGAGGGCTTCAAGGCCATGCTGGGACTGGAGACCTACGCCCGCAACAGCGGCCTGGAGCATGCACTGCTGGAGCTGGTCAAGACGCGCGTTTCGCAGATCAACGGCTGCGCGTTTTGCCTGGACATGCACACCAAGGACGCGCGCGCGGCCGGCGAGACCGAGCAGCGCCTGTACATGCTGGGCGCCTGGCGCGAGGCCGGCAGCATGTACACCCCGCGCGAGCGCGCCGCCCTGGGCTGGGCCGAGGCGGTCACCCGGCTGACCAACCAGGAGGTGAGCGACGAGGTCTACAACGAGGCGCGCCAGCAGTTCAGCGAGAAGGAACTGGTCGATCTGACCCTGGCCACCATCGCCATCAACGGCTGGAACCGCCTTTCGATCCCGTTTCGGGTCGAAGCCGGCACTTACCAGCCGGCGCAGCGCCGCAAGGCTTGATCAAGGAGCACCGCCATGGCCAACCGCATGTTTCCCCAGGTTGACGCCGACATCGCCCGCAAGCGGCGCGAGCTGGCGCCCAGGCAGATGGAGGCCTTTCGCGCCTTCAGCGCCGCGTGCTTTGCCGAAGGCGCGCTGCCGGCCCGGATGAAGCAGCTGATCGCCGTGGCCGTGGCGCACACCACCCAGTGCCCCTATTGCATCCGCGGCCACACCGAGGCCGCACTGAAGGCCGGCGCCAGCGACGCCGAGATCATGGAAGCCATCTGGGTGGCGGCCGAGATGCGCGCCGGCGGCGCCTACGCCCATTCGGTGCTGGCGATCGACACCATGGCCGCGCACGCGCAGGCCCATGGCGGTTCCAGCCAGGGTGCCTGATCGCGCGGAGCCTCAGCGCCCACGCTTTTCGCCGCGCTCGCGGGCCCGCCGTGCCTGGCGGCTTTCCTGCGCGCGCGCGGCGGCCTGCTCCTTGTCGCGCCGGCGCTGCTGCCAGCGGCGCGACAGGGTGCGGCCCAGCCAGAAAGCGCCCACGCCCGTGATGCTTGCGATGGCCACGCCCAGAGTCGAAACGTCCTGGCCCCACATCACTGCACCCTCACGATGTCCTGCGGCTTGAAGCCCAGGTCCGCCGCCTTGCCCTTGCGTCCGCGCGCGGCGCGGGCGTTGTTTAGGCTGCGGATCTCCAGCGTTTCCTCGCGCGCCTTGCCACCTCGGCCCACGCCGCTGATGCGCACGCTGCGCACGTAGGCCGCGGCGCCGGCCAGGCTGTCCTTGGCCTCCAGCTCGATCAGCTTCAGGCCCCGGCCGCCCTTGTCCATGGTCTTCAGCTCGCCGATCTCGAAGCTCAGGATGCGCCCGCCGGTGGAGGCGCAGGCCACGTGTGTGGCCGCTACCGATCCGATAGCTGATGGCGCTTGTCCGGCAAGCGCTGTCGGCATGTTTTGTTCAGAATCCAGCGCCACCAGCGAGGGCCGGCATACCCGCTCGCCCTCGCCCACGCTGATGAAGGCCTTGCCCGCGCGCTGGCGCGAAAGCAGGTCGGCCACCCGCGCCAGAAAGCCGTAGCCGCCCGAGCCCGACAGCAGCAGCAGCGCACCCTCGGGCCCGGCAAAGTAGTGCAGCGGCTGGGTGCCGGCTTCCAGCTCGATCAGCGTGGTGATGGGCTGGCCGTCGCCACGCGCGCCAGGCAAGCTGGCCACCGGCACGCTGTACACGCGCCCGTTGCTGCCGAACACCAGCAGGTGGTCCACGGTGCGGCATTCAAACGTGCCGTACAGGCCATCGCCCGACTTGAAGCCAAAGCCCGCCGCGTCGTGCCCGTGGCCGGTGCGCGCGCGCACCCAGCCCTTCTCGCTGACGACCACCGTCACCGGCTCGTCCACCACCTTGACCTCGGCCACGGCCTTTTTCTCGGCCTGGATCAGCGTGCGGCGCGCGTCGCCAAACTCCTTGGCGTCCGCCTCGATCTCGCGCACCATCAGGCGGCGCAGCGTCGCCGGGCTGGCCAGCACGTCCTCCAGGCTGCCCTGCTCCTTGCGCAGATCGGCCAGTTCCTGCTCGATCTTGATCGCCTCCAGCCGCGCCAACTGGCGCAAGCGGATGTCCAGGATGTCGTCGGCCTGCCGCTCGCTCAAATTGAAGCGCGCGATCAGCGCCGCCTTGGGCTCCTCGGCCGTGCGGATGATGGCAATCACCTCGTCGATGTTGAGCAGCACCAGCTGCCGCCCTTCGAGGATGTGGATGCGCTCCAGAACCTTTTGCAGCCGGTGCTGACTGCGCCGCGTGATGGTCTGCTGGCGAAATTCGATCCACTCGGTGAGCATCTGCCGCAGCGACTTCTGCACCGGCCGTCCGTCCAGGCCGATGCCGGTCAGGTTGATGGAGCTGCTGCATTCGAGGCTGGTGTGCGCCAGCAAGGTGTTGGCCAGCTCGTCCTGGCCCACGGTGCGGCTCTTGGGCTCGAACACCAGGCGCACCGGCGCGTCCTTGCTCGACTCGTCGCGCACGCCGTCCAGCACGGCCAGGATCGTCGCCTTGAGCTGGTTCTGTTCCTGCGTCACCGCCTTCTTGCCGGTCTTGACCTTGGGGTTTGTGAGCTCCTCGATCTCTTCCAGCACCTTCTGCGACGAGGTACCCGGCGGCAACTCGGTCACCACCATCTGCCACTGCCCGCGCGCCAGGTCCTCGATCTGCCAGCGTGCGCGCACCTTCAGGCTGCCGCGCCCGCTTTCATACGCCGCGCGAATGTCGGCCGCGCCGCTGATGATCTGCCCGCCGCCCGGGTAGTCGGGGCCGGGCAGCAGCGCAAACAGCTCGTCGTCGGCCAGCTTGGGGGTCTTCACCAGCGCAACGCAGGCCTCAGCCACCTCGCGCAGGTTGTGGCTGGGGATCTCGGTGGCCAGGCCCACCGCAATGCCGCTGGCGCCGTTGAGCAGGGCAAACGGCAGGCGCGCGGGCAACTGGCGCGGCTCTTCGGTCGAGCCGTCGTAGTTGGGCACGAAATCCACCGTGCCCTGGTCGATCTCACTGAGCAGCAGGCGCGTGATCTTGGCCAGGCGCGCCTCGGTATAGCGCATCGCCGCCGCGCCATCGCCATCGCGGCTGCCGAAGTTGCCCTGCCCGTCGATCAGCGGATAGCGCTGCGAAAAATCCTGCGCCATGCGCACCAGCGCGTCATACGCGGCCGAGTCGCCATGCGGGTGAAAGCGCCCCAGCACGTCGCCCACCACGCGCGCGCTCTTGACGGGCCGCGCCGGCACGTTGCCGCCCGCCCCGCTAAAGCCCAGCCCCATGCGCTCCATCGCGTAGAGGATGCGCCGCTGCACGGGCTTCTGCCCATCGGCCACATCGGGCAGCGCGCGGCCCTTGACCACGCTGAGGGCGTATTCCAGATAGGCACGCTGGGCGTAGCTGGCCAGCGAATCGTTGTCAGTCTCGGGGGCCAGCAGATCGGGGGTTGTCAAATCACTCATGCTTCAAAAAATATAGCTTGTGGCGCTTGATGAGAAAGCGTCAGACAGGTAAATCGTTCAGTTGCATCAGATCAAGCGCCCATCCATGAAGGCACGATCTTCCACAACGATGCTTGTCGCCTTCATGGCGACTTTCCACCATGGTGCGCCGTCAGCCACTGCTGGCCGACTGCGGTCAAGCGGTAGCGCTGCTTGCTGCTGCGGGGTTTGTCGGGCAACGTCATTTCCAGCATGCCAGATGCCAGGGCAGGCAGCAGGTAGGCTTTGCGGAAGTGATCTTCGCCTTTCAAACCAAGCGCAGCCTGAATCTGCTGCCGAGTTGCCTCGCCGGTCACGGCACGCAGGAGTCGCTCGACTTCACCTGTGACTTCACCTGTGACTTCACCTGTGACTTCCGGGGTGACTTCCCCTGCTCCCACAGGCGGCACGATGGACAAGGGATGCCGCGGCAACCGAACCACGAACGAAAGCCAGTCATCATCCGTCTCGAACAGCGGCACCGGCGAGCCGTTGGCAGCCATCTCCTTCAAGATTTTCGGGATGCCGGTAGAGCGCCCCTCGGTCATCTGCAGCTCTTTCAAAAACTCGCCGATGCGCCGGTTGCGGTAACGGGGGCTGACGGCCCGGCCTGCTTTCAAGTCTTCCATGCGGATCGAGCGATCGGGGCCGGGGAAGCTGAGAACCACCAGCTCATCGTGACTGATGCGCACCTCGATCGGTTCGCGCTCCTCATAAGAACGGTGGTACACGGCGTTGACCACCGCCTCCTCGATCGCGGCGTACGGGTAGTTCCAGACCCGCGTCGCCTCGGCCCGGTCGGGGTGCTTGATGACCGTCTCCACCAAGTGGTTGCGCTGGATGTAGTTCAGCACCTCGCGCGTCATCCGCGCCAGCGGCCCCTTGAAGATTTTCTCGTCAAAGCGATCGCCGCCCGCACCCTCCGGGAACCACACCACGTCGATCTGCACGCCGGGAAAGAAGCGCTCCGGCGTTTCATTGAAGAACAGCAGGCCCACGTTCTTGGGCCAAGGCGATTCGGCCGGGCCGCCCGCCACATTCATCTGCCGTCCGAGCGCCTCGGCCGAAAGCTGTGGCGCATCCGCTGCCAGCGCGCTGCCGACTTCCTCCAGAAAACCCTGCATCAAAGGTTTGGAAAGATCATCGACAGGCGCCGTCTGGTTGTAGCGGTCGTCAAACGGCACCTTCGCCGCCAGGCTCAACAGCTCCCGCTCGGTATCGCCCTTGGCCTCCACGGTGCTGCTGTAGCGGCGAATGAAGTACTTCCAAACCTTGTTCTTCGACGTCACTGCCTCCGGCGCCTTGTACGGCCGGGTCTGCCCGCCGGGCGCCCACAGCACGATCAGCTTGCGGCCCTGCACCTCCTCCAGACTCAACACCGGGAAGTACGGCGGCTGGATCAACTGGCAATGCGCCAGCAGCTCACGCTGGATCTTGTCAAGCTGGTTTTCGGCCAGCCCTGCAGGCGGAAACACCGGCTGGCCGCCAGCGTCGCAGTCCTGCCCGATCACCACGTAGCCGCCGCCCAGATTCTCGAAGTCGTTGGCAAAGGCGCACAGGGTGCGAACGATCGCGTCCGGGTTCCAACCCGCCTTGTATTCGATGCGCTCGCCCTCCACCGTGCGCTGGCGCAGCAGGTCGGCGAGGTTGATGGGGAGCTTGCTGCCTTGCGACGTCACTTCTGCGCCCTCGACAACACCTGCTCAAGCCGGTCTATCAGCCTCTTGGCGCGGCGAACTTCCTCCTCGTAGAGTGGTGTGGCGCTGCCGTGTGATGCCGGATTCAGCACACGGTCCGTCATCTGTAGCACGCGATCAACGGCCTCCACAGTTTCCATCTTGGCCCAGCCGTCATCGCCCAACACCTTGCGGAGGTCCTGGCGCTTTGATTTCAACGCGTCCCTTTCGACCTGCTGCAACGTGGCGTTGTTGTCCAAGTCAGCGTCATCGTCCGAAAGCAGAAAATTGCGATGCACTGGGGAGCCTCGTAGGCGTAGATGGTGAAGTAGGCGGAAACGACGGAGAGGTGGCTTCCTGAAGCGATTTTTTCGGCGAGGTAGTCGGCAACCCGGCCACGCGAGTGGTTGTCTCTGATGCCCGACGTCAAATCAGTTCGAATATTCATTTTCATATCTACGCACGCTGATGCTCGAACCGCCTGATCTGCCCCAGCACATCGGCCATCTTCTCCTTGGCCACGGCGGCGTCGTAGTCAAGCTGCAACCCCGCCCAGAACTCATCGGAGGTGCCAAAGAACCGGGACAGGCGCAGGCCCGTATCAACCGTGATGGAGCGCGTGCCCGCGACGATCTCGCCGATGCGGCGCTGCGGCACGCCAATTTCCTTGGCCAGCCGGCACTGGGTCAGGCCCATGGGCTCCAGAAATTCGTGCAGCAGGATTTCGCCGGGGTGCGGCCAGGGGACTTTTGCGGTCATGACGAACTCCTTTCACGGCGGTCGGCCGCCGGGACCTGCGCGAGATTGGCGCGCCTCACACATCCACCTCCACCCCATCCCCATGCAGCTCCATCAGCTCGCGCCGGGCGGCGGCTTCGCCCTTGCCCATCAGCTTGGTGATCTGCTCGGCGGTGCGCGCAAAGTCCAGCGTACCCAGTTGCACGGGCAGCAAGCGCCGGGTATCGGGGTTGAGGGTGGTGTCCCACAACTGCTCGGCGTTCATCTCGCCCAAGCCCTTGAAGCGACTGACGCTCCACTTGCCCTCCGCCACGCCGTCCTTGCGCAGCTTGTCCTGGATGGCGGCCAGTTCAGCCTCGTCCAGGGCATACAGCTTGGCGGCGGGCTTTTTGCCGCGCGCGGGGGCATCCACGCGGAACAAAGGCGGGCGGGCGACGTACACGTGGCCGGCCTCGATCAGACGCGGGAAGTGGCGGAAGAACAGCGTGAGCAGCAGCACCTGGATGTGCGCGCCGTCGACGTCGGCGTCCGACAGGATGCAGATCTTGCCGTAGCGCAGATTGCTCAGGTCCACCACGTCATCGGGCCCGTGCGGGTCGACGCCGATGGCCACCGAGATGTCGTGGATTTCGGTGTTGGCAAACAGGCGGTCGCGCTCGACCTCCCAGGTGTTGAGCACCTTGCCGCGCAGCGGCAGCACGGCCTGCGTTTCCTTGTCGCGGCCCATCTTGGCGCTGCCGCCGGCGGAGTCGCCCTCGACCAGGAAAACCTCGTTCAGCGCGATGTCGCGGCTTTCGCAGTCGGTCAGCTTGCCGGGCAGCACGGCCACGCCGCTGCCCTTGCGCTTTTCGACCTTCTGGCCGGCACGCTGGCGCGTCTGTGCGGCCTTGATGGCCAGCTCGGCCAGCTTCTTGCCCTGCTCGACGTTGGCGTTCAGCCACAGCTCCAGCGCCGGGCGCACGAAGCTGGACACCAGCCGCACGGCGTCGCGCGAGTTGAGCCGCTCCTTGATCTGGCCCTGGAATTGTGGGTCGAGCACCTTGGCCGACAGCACATAGCTTGCGCGCGCAAACACGTCCTCGGGCATCAGCTTGACGCCCTTGGGCAGCAGCGCGTGCAGCTCGATGAAGCCCTTGACGGCCTGAAACAGGCCATCGCGCAGGCCGCTGTCGTGCGTGCCGCCGGCGGTGGTCGAGATCAGGTTGACGTAGCTCTCGCGCACCGGGTGGCCGTCTTCGGTAAAGGCCAGCACCCATTGGGCGCCCTCGCCTTCGGCAAAGTTGCCGTCGTCGGCGCCGGCGTAGCCTTCGCCCTCGATGAAGGGCAGCACCGCGTCAGCCGGCAGGCTTTGCTCCAGGTAGTCGCGCAGGCCGCCCTTGTATTGCCAGCTTTGCGAGTCCTTCTTCTTCTCGTCGGTCAGCTGCACCGTCACGCCGGGCATCAGCACCGCCTTGCTGCGCAGCAGGTGCACCAGCTCGGCCGTGGGGATCTGCGCCGACTCAAAGTATTTGGGGTCGGGCCACACGCGCACCGTGGTGCCCTGCCGCCGGTCGCCCTCGCCCTGCTTGCGCACCTGCAAGGCCTGCACCACGTCGCCGCCCTCGAAGGCCATGGCCGCCACCATGCCCTCGCGGTGGCTGGTCACCTCCATGCGCTTGCCCAAGGCGTTGGTCACCGACACACCCACCCCGTGCAGCCCCCCCGAGAAGCTGTAGGCGCCGCCGGCGCCCTTGTCGAACTTGCCGCCGGCGTGCAGGCGGGTAAACACCAGCTCCAGCACCGGCGCGCCTTCCTCCGGGTGCAGGCCGTAGGGGATGCCGCGGCCGTCGTCCTCGACGCTGACCGAGCCGTCCGCGTGCAGCGTGACGCGGATCTTCTTGCCAAAGCCGGCCAGCGCCTCGTCGGCGGCGTTGTCGATCACTTCCTGGATGACGTGCAGCGGATTGTCGGTGCGGGTGTACATGCCCGGCCGCTGCTTGACGGGCTCCAGGCCCTTGAGAACACGAATGGAGCGCTCCGAATAGGTGGAGCCAGACGATGCGGTTGCGGATGCCATGGGGGGCGATTCTAGCGAGGCTCCGGATGGAATCTGGTTTTAAATACAGTGTTTGGCGACATCGACCCGCCCGCACCACCGTCCCATTTTGTGGGCAAAATAGCCTTCTGGCGCCCATGCATCAAGCGCGCCACGCTATCAAAATTGAAAACCCCCACGATTGCGCCATGACCTCACCCACGCCACCCGCCCAGCCCTCGGCCTGGGTGCAGCGCTTCTCGCCCCTGGTTCCCGCTGGCGCCACTGTGCTGGACGTGGCTTGCGGTAGCGGCCGCCATTGGCGCTGGTTTGCCGCTCGCGGCCACCCCGTCACGGGGGTGGACCGCGACGCCGCCGCCCTGGCCGCCGCGCCGGACGTGGGCGAACGGATCGTGGCCGACATCGAGGGCGGCCCCTGGCCCTTGGCCGGGCGGTGCTTCGGCGCCGTCGTCGTCACCAACTACCTCTGGCGCCCCCTGCTGCCCACCTTGGTGGCCAGCGTGGGCACGGGCGGGGTGCTGATCTACGAAACCTTTGCCACGGGCAACGCCAGCGTGGGCAAGCCGGCCAACCCCGACTTCCTGCTGCAGCCGGGCGAGCTGCTGCAGGCCTGCCAGGGCCTGCGCGTGGTGGCCTACGAGGACGGCTTCCTGGACGCCCCCGCGCGCTTCGTGCAGCGCATCGCGGCGGTGCGCCCAGTGCCGGCCGCAGCCGGCGCTGCCGCGCCGCCGCGCTACCCGCTGGCCGCCGGCTGACGGGCCCGCCGGCGGATCCCCCGCGGCACTAGAATGCTTGTTTCATCCGCCCAGACCTCACCGGACCTCATGACCCCCATCACCGGCAGCACCGTCGCCCTCGTCACGCCCATGCACGAGGACGGCAGCGTCGACTACCCCACCCTGCGCAAGCTGATCGACTGGCACATCGAGCAAGGCACCGACTGCATCGGCGTGGTCGGCACCACGGGCGAGTCGCCCACCGTCAACGTCGAGGAGCACCAGGAGATCATCCGTGTCTCGGTCGAGCAGACGCGCAAGCACACGGCGCGCCACGTGCCCATCATGGCCGGCTGCGGCGCCAACTCCACCACCGAGGCGATCGAGCTGGCGCGCTACGCCAAGAAGGTCGGCGCCGACTGTCAGTTGCAGGTGGTGCCCTACTACAACAAGCCCACGCAAGAAGGCCAGTACCGGCACTTCAAGGCCATCGCCGAGGCCGTGGGCGAGCTGCCCATGGTGCTGTACAACGTGCCCGGCCGCACCGTGGGCGACATGCACCACGACACGGTGCTGCGCCTGGCCCAGGTGCCCGGCATCATCGGCATCAAGGAGGCCACGGGTGACATCGCCCGCGCGCAATGGCTGATCCGCGACGTGCCCAGGGGCTTTGCCGTGTACTCAGGCGACGACCCCACCGCCGTGGCCCTGATGCTGTGCGGCGGCCAGGGCAACATCAGCGTGACGGCCAACGTGGCCCCGCGCCTGAATGCACGAGCTGTGCATGGCGGCAGTGGCCGGCGACCGTGCCAAGGCGATGGACATCCAGTTCAAGTTGATGCCTCTGCACAAGCACCTGTTCGTCGAGGCCAACCCCATTCCCGTCAAGTGGGCCATGGCGCGCCTGGGCCTGTGCGGCCCCACGCTGCGCCTGCCCATGACGCCGCTGGCCACCGCGCACGAGGCCGTGGTGGAGCAGGCGCTCAAGAGCGCCGGCCTGCTCTGATCAATATCATTTTCATAGCAACCCGCGCTTGCCAGGCAGGCGCAAACGCCCGGTTTCATTCAAAGGATCATCCAACGTGACGTTCGCTCAACGCCCTCTGCACGCTGCCCCGATCGTGGTCACTCTGGTGCTTGCCCTGGTGGGTTGCTCGACCCTCGAGCCGGACAAGATCGACTACAAGAGCTCCGGGCGCGGCGTCGCGCTCGAGGTGCCGCCTGACCTCACGCAACTGCCCGGCCAGTCGCGCTACAGCGTGCCCGGCGGCACTGTCACCGCCAGCAGCTATGCAGCCGGCCAGGCCGCCACCGCAGGCGCCACCAAGACCGCCGTACCCAACACCATCGCCGACGTGCACTACATGCGCAACGGCGACGAGCGCTGGCTCCGCGTGGACCGCGCGCCCGAGAAGGTCTGGCCGCTGGTGCGCGACTTCTGGCTGGACAACGGCTTCCTGATCGCCGTGGACAACCCGACCACCGGCATCATGGAGACCGACTGGGCCGAGAACCGCGCCAAGATCCCGCAGGACATCATCCGCAGCACCCTGGGCAAGGTGTTCGACTCGCTCTACTCCACCGGCGAGCGCGACAAGTTTCGCATCCGCGTCGAGCGCGACGCCAAGGGCGGCACGGACATCTACATCACCCACCGCGGCATGGAAGAGGTCTACAACTCGGCTCGCCGCGACAGCACCGTCTGGCAGCCGCGCCCGCGCGACGTCGGCCTGGAAGACGAGTTCCTGCGCCGCCTGATGGTGGCCCTGGGCGTCTCGCAGGAGCAGGCCAAGGCAGCGCAGGCCAGCGCGTCGGCGGCCGCCGCGGCCGCGGGCCCGCAGGCGCGCATCGTCAACCAGGGCGGCGCCCCGGCCATCGCGCTCAGCGACGACTTCGACCGCGCCTGGCGCCGCGTCGGCCTGACACTGGACCGCACCGGCTTCACCGTCGAGGACCGCGACCGCGCCAAGGGCATCTACTACGTTCGCTACGTCGATCCAACGGTCGAGAAGAAGGAGCCGGGCTTTTTCAGCAAGCTGTTTGGCGGCGCCAGCACGCAGCTGCCGGCCAGCCAATACCAGATCGGGGTGCATGCGCAAGGCAGCAACAGCCTGGTGACGGTGCAGGGCAGCCAGGGGGCGGCCGTGCCCGAGCGCGATGCACAGCGCATCATCAAGGTGCTGGCCGACGATCTGAAATAGGCGCAGGCACGCGGATTCGGGGCGATGCTGTGCTTTCGCAGCCTGGCCAGCGGCAGCTCCGGCAACGCTACCCTCGTCGAGGCGCACGCCGGCCACGGCGCGCCCACCCGCGTGCTGGTCGACTGCGGACTGGGCCTGCGCCAGTTGGCGGCACGCCTGGCCGCCGCCGGCCTGGGGCTGGACGACATCGACGCCGTCTTCATCACGCACGAGCACGGCGACCACGTGGGCTGCGCGCTCGGCCTGTCCAGCCGCCACCACATCCCCGTCTGGACCAGCGCCGGCACCTGGGCGGCGATCCAGGACGAGCGCTTCGAGCCGATCGTGCACCTGGCAGCCGACGGCCAGGACGTCGCCATCGGCGCCCTGCAGATCAGTCCCTTCACCGTGCCGCACGACGCGCGCGAGCCGCTGCAACTGCGCTGCAGCGACGGCGCACGCCGCCTGGGCATCCTGACCGACCTGGGCCACGTCACGCCCCACGCCCTGGCGCAGCTGACGGGCTGCCACGCCCTGCTGCTGGAGAGCAACCACGACCCGGCGCTGCTGGCGCGCTCCGCCTACCCCGACTTCCTCAAGCGCCGCATCGCCGGCGAGTTGGGCCATCTGAGCAACGCGCAGGCCGCGCAGGCCCTGGCGCTGCTGCAGCACGCCGATCTGCGCTGCGTGGTGGCCGCGCACCTGAGCGAGCGCAACAACCAGCCCGAGCGCGCCCGCGCCGGCTTCGCCCAAGCCCTGGGCTGCGCCCCGCACGAGGTGCAGGTCGCCACCCGGACGGGGCTGGACTGGCTGGCGGTTTGATGCCTCACCTGTGGCACGAAAGCCCATGAAAAATGCCACCGGAAACGGTGGCATTTTTGTTGGGCGGGCGCGGCGGCCGCTGGGCCGCGCGCCCCCGAGGCGCCGATCAGTTCTTGGCGGCGCTGGCGGCTTCGGTGGCCGCGGTGGCAGCGGCCGAAGCGGCGGCGCCCACGGCGTCGGCCGCCTTGTCGGCGGCAGCACCCACGGCAGCACCGGCCTCGGCGGCCTTGTCGGCCACGTCGGCGCCGGCCGTCGAAGCGGCTTCGGTCACGGCGGCGCCAGCGGCCGACGCGGCGTTCACCGCGGCGGTGGCGGCTTCGCTGGCGGCAGCAGCGGCCGGCGCCTCGACGGCTGGCGCCGGAGCGGGCGCGGCTTCTTCCTTCTTGCCGCAGGCAGACAGGGCAACGGCGGCCACCAAGGCGGCCAGCACGAGCGACTTGTTCATTTTGGGTATTCCTTGCTAAAGATCGGTGACTGGGAATTTTGGAAGGCGCGGCCCGGTGGCTTGCCGGGCCCATCGGCCGGAGAGAAAAGCCCCCAAGCCTTTTCCCTGTACCAAAAATTATAGCGACGGCCTATTGCAATCATGGCTTTCCCTGATGCGCTGGCACGACAAACTGACAATGTTTCACAACCCTAACGTGCTTGCAGCAAATGCCGGGCTGCTGCGCTCCAGCCAGCCATCTAGCAACTCGCGCAGACGCAGCCGCCGCCGCGCCTCGCCGCCACACACCCCGCTGGAGCGAAGCACCTCGTGCCGGTGCACGACCCATTCGGGCGACCACAGCACGCTGGGCATGGCCAGCGCATCGGCCGACGGGACGCCGCGGCACTCGATCAGGTGCGCGCGCTGGCGCCGCCAGTTGACGAACAGCGGGTGCCCGCGTTCGACCGCGTCGTAGCGCTGCGCCAGCAGGGTCAGGCGCTGGCCGGTGCGCGCCCACGCCTCCAGCGCGTCCACCACCGCCCGCTCGCCCAGGGGCCAGTCCTCGAAGCTGGCATCGCACAGGATCAGCTCGCGCCACCCCGCACGGCCGGCTTCGGCCATGGCCTCGCGCACCCGCGTGCGAAAACTCTCGCGGCCGATGAATGGCCCGGCCGGCAGTGCACCGGCGCCGTCATTCGTGCTCATGCAACCACCCCGCTTGCAGCCATTGCAGCGCCAGTTCGCGCGCCGGCGCACTCAGGCGCCGGCGCTGCGCGGCCGGCAGGGCGCGCTCGTCCGCCAGGCGGCGCATCAGCTCGGCGTCCCGCCCGCCGGCGCGAAAGCCCTCGCCGTTGATGAACACGCGCCGGGCGTCGTAGGCCATGCGGGTGCGACGATCCAGCCGCAGCCCGCGGGCGGGATCGGCGCCGGCATCCGGCGCGGCATCAAACCACACGTCGGGCTTGGGCTCGGTCAGCCATTCGCCCAGCAGCGTCGCCAGCGTGTCTTCGTCGCCGGCCAGTTGCTGCACCGCCGCGCGCGCAAAGTCCAGCATGGCGGCGGGCACGGCACCCGGCGCGTCGGTGGCGGCCTGCCGCGGATCGCGGTAGGGCCCGTCGCCCAGCGCATCGCCCGCCTCATCGGCCAGGCGCTGCAGCAACTCGCGCGCCAACTCGCCGCGGGCCGGCTGGCGAAAGCCGATGGAATAGGTCATGCACTCGCCCAGCGCCACGCCGTCGTGCGCCCAGCCGGGCGGCAGATAGAGCATGTCGCCGGGCACCAGCACCCATTCCTGCTCGGGCTCGAAGTGCGCCAGGATCTTGAGCGGCAGACCTTCGACCAGGCTCAGGTCCTTGGGTCGTCCGATGCGCCAGCGCCGGCGCCCGTGTGCCTGCAGCAGGAAGACGTCGTAGCGGTCGGTGTGCGGCCCCACTCCGCCGCCGTCGCTGGCGTAGCTGATCATCACGTCGTCCAGCCGCGCGTCCGGCACAAAGCGAAATTGCTGCATCAGCCCATGCACGCCGGCGTGATGCAGATCGACCCCCTGCACCAACAGCGTCCATTCGGGCTGGGCCAGCGGCGGCAGCGCACGGCGCGACAAGGGGCCGCGCCGCAGCGCCCAGCGCCCGTCGCCGTGGCGCAGCAGGCGCGACTCCACGCCTTCGCGCGCGGCCAAGGCGAACAGCTCGGTGCGCGGCAGCAGGGGTTCGAAGCCGGGGATGGCCTGGCGCACCAGCAGGGGCTTCTTCTGCCAGTGGCGGCGCATGAACTGGACGGGCGAAAGGCCGCCCAGCAGACAAAGGGCTTGGTCAACATTCATGAGGCCCGAGCATACGGAAATCGACGCGTGCCGCCTCTGCGATGCGACAATCCAGCGATGGAAATTTCCCCTCAATGCGTGGTGGCGCTCACCTGGGTGCTGCAAGACAGTCTGGGCGAGACCCTGGATGAACTGCCCGAGCCGGTCGAGTTCCTGGTCGGTGGCGACGACCTGCTGCCAGCCATCGAAGCGGCCCTGCAGGGGCACGAAGCCGGCGCCCGGCTGCACCTGAACCTGGAGCCCGAGAACGCGTTTGGCGACTACGACGAAACCCGGGTGCATCTGCTGGCGCGCGCCGCCCTGCCCCAGGGCATCGAGGAAGGCATGCTGCTGGAAGCCGGATCGCTGCCCGCCGGCAGCGTGCCGGACGCGCCGGCCGACGCGCTGTTCACCATCACCGAGATCTACCCCGATCACGTGGTGATCGACGGCAACCACCCGCTGGCCGGCATCGCGCTGCGCCTGCAACTGAAGGTGGAGCAGGTGCGCGAGGCCACGGTGGACGAGGTGGGGCGCGGCAGCGCCGGCACCGGGTTCTTCCGGTTGCAGCCAGGAGTCTCTTCAAACCATCCGCACTGAAGACAAACGCCGTGATCACAAGGCTCATGCGCTTTCATCACGCAGGCGCCGATAAATCGTCTGCCGGCTGATCCCCAGGCGCTTGGCCGCCGCGCTGACGTTGCCCTGACACTCATCCAGGGCTGCATGCAGCGCCTGGCGCGCCAGTGCCTTGAGGCGGTTGCCGGATGCGTCCAGCCCCGCATCGGCGCATCGGGGCGGGCCATCGCGGTCACACTGCAACGCATGGCGCAGGTCATCCGAAAGACGCCGAAAATCGATGCTCGTCTCGCCCGGCTCGCGCAGCGCGCATGCGGTCTGCAACACGTTGGCAAGCTGGCGCAAGTTGCCGGGCCACGCGTAGCGCAAGAAGGCTTGCCGCAAATCGGGAGCGATGGTGCAAACAGCGCCGCCGTACTCGGCCAGGATCAGCGCGACCAGCGCATCAAAGTCCGTGCGCTCGCGCAGCGGTGGCAACTGCACGTTGAAGCCGTTGATCCGGTAGTACAGATCGCTGCGGAATTCCCCGGCTGCCACCGCAGCGTCCAGCGCGCGATGGGTGGCACTCATCAGCGCAAAATCGACTGCCACCGAGGTACCCCCCAGCGGCGTCACACGGTGCTCTTGCAGCACGCGCAGCAGCCGCGTTTGCAGCAGCAGCGGCATGTGACCGATTTCGTCCAGGAGCAGCGTCCCTCCTTCCGCCTCACGGATGCGCCCCAGACTGCCGCCGCGTTGCGCCCCGGTATAGGCGCCGGGCGCATAGCCGAACAGTTCCGCCTCAATCAGCGATTCGGGCATGGCAGCGCAGTTGATGGCCACGAAGGGCTTGCCGCGGCGCGGCCCACTGTCGTGGCAGGCGCGCGCGAACACCTCTTTTCCGACGCCCGACTCGCCTTGGATCAACAAGGCAATCGGCTTGCCCAGGATACGACGCGTCTTGACCGTTGCATCATGCCAGCGGGCGTCTCCGGTGTCGCGACGCGCAAGGGCATCCGGCAATCCGGCCACTTCAGGCGTGGCGGCTCTCGGCGTTAGAACGGCCGCTGGTATCGCCGTCGGCGGCATGTGAACCTGCAGATACAGGCTGCGCCCATCCGGCAGGCGAAGCAGTTGGGGCTCACGCCCGCCCCGAGCCAGCAAATGGGTGAGGCGTCGTTGCAGGCGGTCGGACACCCGCAAGGCCCCAAAGTCGCTGCTCTTCAGGTTCAGAAGGCGCGCCGCTTCCGGATTGGCACCCAGCAGAATCCCTTCGTGCGTCAGCGCCAACATGCCGGCCCCAGGTCCATGCAGCCCCTCCGCCTGACCGTGCAAATGGATTCGCGGATGTTGCGCGAAGCGCGCCTTCAACCAATTGTTTTCGATCAGCCGCGCGGCGCCGCACGCCAGACCCAGCGCATGCGGCTGCGAGGCATATTCGTCGCCCGAGATATCGATGATCCCCGCGACGCCGCCTTGGGCGTCGAACAAAGGCGCGGCAGAGCAATGCAGGAAGCCGTTTTTCAGCAGATAGTGCTCGCCGCCATGCACTTGCAGTGCGCTGCGCTCGGCGGCGACGGTGCCGATGGCATTGGTGCCCCGCTGGCTTTCACTCCACGACACGCCGCAGCGCAAGGCAACGCGTTGAGCCTTCTCCAGGAAGGCGATGTCGCCGACTGTGTGCAGCAGCGTGCCCTGCGCATCAGCGAGCACCAGCATGCACTGACTGCCACGCACCGGCGTGTAGAAAAAATCCATCACCGGCCGCGCGATGGCCAGCAGCTTCGCGTGATGCTCCAACAGGCACGCGAACGCCCCGCTCGCCATCCCGTCATCGGCACCACCGCCCGCTTGCGGCAACAAGCCGGCTTGAAGGCAGCGCTGCCAGGAGCGTGCGAGGCGCTCGTTCATGGCACCCGGGGCAATCGTTCCATGCTCGAGCAGATCCCGTCGTATCTGCATCAAATCGGGCTGCATCTGCATGCGTGTCTCCAGATCAACTGCGAGTGCACCAGCGCGGACATGGTGTCGCAATCTCCAACACATTTCAAAACATCGCTATTCCAATATGGAACAGCGATCATGCTAGCAGAGTTGGCCGCCCGTGCTGGGTGCTCTCTCCAGCCTACATCGACCTCGTTGGCATGGAATCTGCATGTCTCTCCGCAGCGGCCGCACAACGCGGTTCGCGCTTGCCCTCACACACAACCAGGAGACCCTTCGCCATGGACATGCTCGAACTCAAGAAATTCAACATCGCTGCGAACTTCCCCTACAAGGAAAAGTATGACAACTTCATCGGCGGCAAGTGGGTTGCGCCCGCCGCAGGTCAATACTTCGACAACGTGACGCCAATTACCGGAAAACCGTTTTGCAAGGTGGCCCGCTCTGACGCCACCGACATCAACCGTGCGCTGGACGCTGCGCATGCTGCGCAAGACAAGTGGGCGGCCACTGCGCCGGCCGAGCGCGCCGGCATCCTGCTGAAGATCGCCGATCGCATGGAGCGAGAACTGAACATGCTCGCGCTGGCCGAAACCATCGACAACGGCAAGCCGCTGCGCGAAACCATGGCGGCCGACATTCCGCTGGCCATCGATCACTGGCGCTACTTTGCCGGAGCCCTGCGCGCGCAAGAGGGCACGATTTCCGAGATCGACGCCACCACCGTGGCCTATCACTTTCACGAGCCGATCGGCGTCGTCGGCCAGATCATTCCCTGGAACTTTCCGATCCTGATGGCCTGCTGGAAGCTGCCACCCGCTCTGGCGGCAGGTTGCTGCGTGGTGCTCAAGCCGGCCGAGCAAACACCCGCCTCCATCATGGTGCTGATGGAACTGATCGCCGACCTGCTGCCGCCCGGCGTGGTCAATATCGTCAACGGATACGGCAAGGAGGCGGGCGAAGCGCTGGTCACCAGCAAGCGCATTGCCAAGGTCGCGTTCACCGGCTCGACCATCACCGGCCAGCGCATTCTGCACGCGGCAGCCGACAACCTGATCCCTTCCACGGTCGAGTTGGGCGGCAAGAGCCCCAACATATTCTTCGCCGACGTGATGGATGCCGACGACGAGTTTCTTGACAAGGCGCTGGAAGGCTTCTCGATGTTCGCGCTGAACCAGGGCGAAGTCTGCACATGCCCCTCACGCGTCCTGGTGCAGGAGTCGATCTACGACAAGTTCATCGAGCGGGGCACCAAGCGCGTGCAAGCGATGAAGCAAGGCCATCCGCTGGACATGGGCACCATGGTGGGCGCACAGGTGTCGCAGCAGCAGATGGACAAAATCCTGGGCTACATCGACATCGGTCGCGGTGAAGGCGCCCAATGCCTGACGGGTGGCGAGCGTTTGCGTGCCGGTGGCGACATCAACGATGGCTTTTTCGTCAAGCCCACCCTGCTGTTTGGCCGGAACAACATGCGCGTGTTCCAGGAAGAAATATTTGGCCCGGTGGCCGCGGTGACCACCTTCAAGACCGCCGAGGACGCCGTTCGCATCGCCAACGACACCGAGTACGGCCTCGGAGCAGGCGTATGGAGTCGCAATGGCAACACCGCCTACCAGATGGGGCGCGCCATCAAAGCCGGTCGCGTGTGGACCAACTGCTACCACCTCTACCCGGCACACGCCGCGTTCGGTGGCTACAAGAAATCAGGCATTGGCCGCGAAACCCACAAGTCGGCCCTGGGCAACTATCAGCAGACCAAGAACCTGTTGGTGAGCTATAGCGCCAACGCACTCGGCTTCTTCTAGGACGCCGTCCCGCAACATCCAGCGGCACCGTCTCGACCTCAATCGGCACGATCGGTCCGCTGGCGGCGCGTGCGAAAAGCCTCGCGCACTGCCAGACGCACGCGGCAATGGTCGACTCGTCCAAAAAAAGCGGCGCCTGAAAGCGCCGCAGCTTGGAGAAACCTTTTCCGAATCAGCGATACAGCTGGTTGCCGTCGACCCGCACGCGCTCGCCCACCTGCACGTTGGGAGCCTCAGCGTAGTCGAAGGTGCGCGTGCCACCGTTGTCGAGCTGCACCGTGACGCGATAGACACCCTGTCCGCGGCTGTTGTTCTGCTCGATGGCGCGGCCGACCAAGGCACCGCCGACGGCGCCGATGATCGTGGCGGCAGTCTTGCCGCTGCCACCGCCGATCTGGTGGCCCGCCAGCCCGCCGACCGCGCCGCCGATCACCGTGCCGGCCATGCCCGACGACCCGCTGCCCTGCAAGAAGCGCACGTCGGCCACGCGGCCGAACTGCGAATAGCCCGCGTTGCCGGGCTGGCCCGCCGGATACGCGCCCTGGGCGGGCTGGTAGTAGCCCGGTGCGGCGCAGCCGGCCAAGGCGGCTGCAGCCACGGCCGCGCCCATGAGCGAAACCCAGCGTTGTTGGAAGATCATGTCAATGCTCCGAATTTTGTTGCACCAGCCGCGCAGCCACCATGGGCGCGGCGCCTGATGGATTAACGCATGAAAAGCGTGTGGCGGCGACCGCCGGCGCATGAAGAATCCGCCGCAATCGCTTCCAATCGTAATCGCCGCACCGTCTCAAGCGCGGCCGGTGGAGCCATAACCACCCTGCCCCCGCGCCGAAGGCTCGAAACCATCCACCCAGTTGAACTGCGCCTGCACCACCGGCACGATGACCAGCTGCGCGATGCGCTCCATGGGCTCGACGGTGAAGGCCTTGCTGCCGCGATTCCAGCAGCTCACCATCAGCTCGCCCTGGTAGTCGCTGTCGATCAGGCCCACCAGGTTGCCCAGCACGATGCCGTGCTTGTGACCCAGGCCCGATCGCGGCAGGATCAGCGCCGCATAGCCCGGATCGGCCAGGTGCATGGCCAGCCCGGTGGGCAGCAGCTCGCACGCGCCGGGCGGCAGCAGCAGCGGCGCCTCCAGGCAGGCGCGCAAGTCAAGCCCGGCGCTGCCCGGCGTGGCATACGCCGGGGACTGCGTGCGCAGGCGCTCATCGAGCAAGCGGACATCGACCCTCATGCAGACCACCCCGACACGCGCCGCGCAATCTCGGCCACCAGCTGCTGGGCCAGCGCACGCTTGCTGGCGCGTGGCAGCTCGATCGCCCCCTCGTCGTCCACCAGCAGCAGTGCGTTGTCGTCCTGGCCAAAGGTGGCCGGGCCGATGTTGCCCACCAGCAGCGGCACACCCTTGCGCGCGCGCTTGGCCTGCGCGTTGGCCAGCAAGTCCTGGCTTTCGGCGGCAAAGCCGACGCAAAACAGCTCGCCGGCCTGGGCGCGCGCGCCGTGCGCCACCTCGGCCAGGATGTCGGGGTTCTCGACAAACTCCATCTGCGGCACCTGGCCCGAGCCGTCCTTCTTGATCTTGTGCTCGGCTGCCTCCTTCGGCCGCCAGTCGGCCACGGCCGCGGTGGCTATGAATATATGAGCATCCTGCGCGGATTCCATCACGGCCTGGTGCATGTCCTGGGCTGAAACGACGTCCACGCGCTGCACGCCGCGCGGCGTCGGCAGAGCCACGGGACCGGCCACCAGGGTCACCTGCGCACCGGCCTCGCGTGCCGCGCGGGCAATGGCAAAGCCCATCTTGCCGCTGGAGCGGTTGGTGATGCCGCGCACCGGGTCGATCGCCTCGAAGGTCGGGCCGGCGGTGATCAGCACGCGTTGGCCGGCCAGAGACTTGGGCGCCAGCAAGGCAATCACCTCCTCCAGCAGCTCGACCGCCTCCAGCATGCGGCCGTCGCCGGTTTCGCCACAGGCCTGCGCGCCCCAGGCCACCCCCGCCACCTGCGCGCCATCGCGCAGCACCTGATCGACATTGCGCCGCGTGGCCGGATGGGCCCACATCTCGCGGTTCATGGACGGCGCCAGCAGCAGCGGCACGCGCTCGGCCGGGCGCGCCAGGCACAGCAGGGCCAGCAGCTCATTCGCACGGCCCTGCGCCAATTGGGCAATGAAGTCCGCGCTGGCCGGCGCCACGACGATGGCGTCGGCCGCCCGGCTGAGGTTGATGTGGGCCATGTTGTTGTCGGGGCGGGTGTCCCACTGGGACACGTACACCGGCTGGCCCGACAGCGCCTGCAGGGCCACCGGCGTGATGAACTGGCCCGCCGCCTCCGTCATCACCACCTGCACCGTGGCGCCGGCCTTGACAAGCAGGCGACAGAACTCGGCCGCCTTGAAGCAGGCCGCCCCGCCCGTCAGGCCCAGCACGAAGCGCCGGCCGGCCAGTTCGCCGGCAAAAGGGTTTGCATTCATGGCGCGCAATGTAGCAAATGGGGTTGGCGACCGGCCGGCTTTTATAATTGCAATTTCCCACCGAGCGATGGCGCCAGGCCCTCGCATTTGACATGACCAAATTCGTCTTCGTCACCGGCGGTGTGGTGTCTTCCCTGGGCAAGGGAATCGCCTCTGCGTCACTGGCCGCGATCCTCGAATCGCGCGGCCTGAACGTCACCCTGATCAAGCTCGACCCCTACATCAACGTCGATCCGGGCACCATGAGCCCGTTCCAGCATGGCGAGGTGTTCGTCACCGACGACGGCGCCGAGACCGACCTGGACCTCGGCCACTACGAGCGCTTCGTCACCACGCGCATGAAGCGCAGCAACAACTTCACCACCGGCCAGATCTACCAGAGCGTGCTCGAGAAGGAGCGCCGCGGCGACTACCTGGGCAAGACGGTGCAGGTGATCCCGCACATCACGGGCGAGATTCAGGACTTCATCAAGCGCGGCGCGGGCGTGGGTGCGCCCGACGCGGTGGACGTGGCCATCGTCGAGATCGGCGGCACGGTGGGCGACATCGAGTCCCTGCCCTTCCTGGAGGCGGTGCGCCAGCTCAGCCTCAAGCTGGGCCCCAACCAGACCGCCTTCGTGCACCTGACCTACCTGCCCTGGATCGCGGCGGCCGGCGAGCTCAAGACCAAGCCCACCCAGCACACGGTGCAGAAGCTGCGCGAGATCGGCATCCAGCCCGACGCCCTGCTGTGCCGGGCCGACCGGCGCATTCCCGGCGAGGAGCGCGAGAAGATCAGCCTGTTCACCAACGTGCCCGAGTGGGGCGTGATCAGCATGTGGGACGTGGACACCATCTACAAGGTGCCGCGCATGCTGCACGAGCAGGGCCTGGACGGCCTGATCTGCGACAAGCTGCGCCTGAACACCCCGCCCGCCAACCTGCAGCGCTGGGACGCGCTGGTGCACGAGGTGGAGCACCCGCAGCGCGAGGTGACCATTGCCATGGTGGGCAAGTACGTCGACCTGTCGGACAGCTACAAGTCGGTCAACGAAGCCCTGCGCCACGCCGGCATGCAAAACCATGCCCGCGTGCGCATCGAGCACGTCGATTCGGAAACCATCACCCCCGACAGCGCGGCGCAGCTGGCCAAGTACGACGCCATCCTGGTGCCCGGCGGCTTTGGCGCGCGCGGCATCGAGGGCAAGATCACCACCGCCCGCTACGCGCGCGAGCACAAGGTGCCCTACCTGGGCATCTGCCTGGGCATGCAGGTGGCCACCATCGAATACGCGCGACGTGGCCGGCCTGGAAGGCGCCAACAGCACCGAATTCGATCCGCAGTGCAAGCACCCGGTGATCGCCCTCATCACCGAGTGGAAAGACGCCGACGGCAGCATCAAGACGCGCAGCGCCAGCTCCGACTTGGGCGGCACCATGCGCCTGGGCGCGCAAAGCTCGGACGTGCAGCCCGGCACGCTGGCGCACCAAATCTACGGCGACGTGGTGACCGAGCGCCACCGCCACCGCTACGAGGCCAACGTGCAGTACCTCGACCAGCTGCGCCAGGCGGGCCTGGTCATTTCGGCGCTCACCCAGCGCGAGCACCTGACCGAGATCGTCGAGCTGCCGCAAAGCGTGCACCCCTGGTTCATCGGCGTGCAGTTCCACCCCGAGTTCAAGAGCACGCCCTGGGACGGCCATCCGCTGTTCAATGCCTTCGTCAAGGCCGCGCTGGCGCACCAGGACCAGCGCGCACCGCTGGCCAAGGCCAAAACCCAAAAGGTCTCGGCATGAAACTCTGCGGCTTCGAGGTGGGTCTGGATCGCCCCTTCTTCCTGATTGCCGGCCCCTGCGTGATCGAGTCCGCGCAGCTGCAGATGGACGTGGCCGGCCAGTTGCGCGACATCACCGCCGGGCTGGGCATTCCCTTCGTCTTCAAGAGCAGCTTTGACAAGGCCAATCGCTCCAGCGGCACCAGCTTTCGCGGGCCGGGCCGCGCCAAGGGCCTGGAGATCCTGGCCAAGATCAGGAAGGAGATCGGCGTGCCGGTGCTGACCGACGTGCACACCGAGGACGACATCACCGAAGCGGCCAAGGTCTGCGACGTGCTGCAAACGCCCGCCTTCCTGTGCCGCCAGACCGACTTCATCCGTGCCGTGGCGCAGTCGGGCCGGCCGGTCAACATCAAGAAGGGGCAGTTCCTGGCGCCGCACGACATGAAGAACGTGATCGACAAGGCGCGCGCGGCAGCCAGCGAAAAAGGCCTGCCCACCGACGCCTTCATGGCCTGCGAGCGCGGCGCCAGCTTTGGCTACAACAACCTGGTTTCCGACATGCGCAGCCTGGCCATCCTGCGCGAAACCGGCGCGCCGGTGGTGTTCGACGCCACGCACTCGGTGCAGCTGCCGGGCGGGCAAGGCACCAGCAGTGGCGGCCAGCGCGAGTTCGTGCCGGTGCTGGCCCGCGCCGCCGTGGCGGTGGGCGTGGCCGGCCTGTTCATGGAAACCCACCCCGACCCGGCCCACGCCCTGTCGGACGGCCCCAATGCCGTGCCGCTGGGCCGCATGAAGGCGCTGCTGGAAACCCTGCTCGCCCTCGACGGCGTGGCCAAGCGGCAGCCGTTTCTTGAGAACGATTTTTCCTGCTGAAGGACGCCCATGCCCGTTGCCTACCTGATCGTCGAGATGCACATCACCGACATGGAGCGCTACCAGCAGTACATGGCGCAGGCGCCGGCCTGCGTGAAGGCGTTTGGCGGCGAGTACATCGCGCGCGGCGGCCGCCAGGAGAGCATGGAGGGCGACTGGCAGCCGCACCGCGTGGTGCTGCTGCGGTTTCCGAGCTACGAACAGGCCAAGGCTTTCTACGACGACGGCCCGTACAAGGAAGTGCGCAAGCTGCGCCTGGGCACGACCGAGTACTTCAACATGGTGCTGGTCGAAGGCGTTTGAAAAACCGCGCAAATACTATATATTTCATAGTTGACAGCGCTTATGGAACAAGCGCTCCAGCCATATATCATCAAAAATCATTGACCCCGAGGATTTGAGCCCATGAGTGCCATCGTTGACATCGTCGGCCGCGAAGTGCTGGACAGCCGCGGCAACCCCACCGTCGAGTGCGACGTGCTGCTCGAGTCCGGCATCATGGGCCGCGCCGCCGTGCCCAGCGGCGCCTCCACCGGCTCGCGCGAGGCCATCGAGCTGCGCGACGGCGATGGCAAGCGCTACGGCGGCAAGGGCGTGCTCAAGGCCGTCGAGCACATCAACACCGAAATCTCCGAAGCCGTGCTGGGCCTGGATGCCTCCGAGCAGGCCTTCCTCGACAAGACCCTGCTGGAGCTGGACGGCACCGAAAACAAGAGCCGCCTGGGCGCCAACGCCATGCTGGCGGTCTCCATGGCCGTGGCCCGCGCGGCCGCCGAGGAATCCGGCCTGCCGCTGTACCGCTACTTCGGCGGCATGAACGGCTGCCAGCTGCCGGTGCCGATGATGAACGTCATCAACGGCGGCGCGCACGCCAACAACAGCTGGACCTGCAGGAGTTCATGATCATCCCGGTGGGCGCGCCCACCTTCCGCGAGGCCCTGCGCTGGGGCGCCGAGGTGTTCCACGCTCAAGAAGATCATCAACGACAAGGGCATGAGCACGGCGGTGGGCGACGAAGGCGGCTTTGCCCCCAGCGTCGAAAACCACGAGGCCGCGATCCAGCTCATCCTGCAGGCCATCGAGGCCGCTGGCTACACGGCAGGCGAGCAGATTGCCGTCGGCCTGGACTGCGCCGCCAGCGAGTTTTACAAGGACGGCCAGTACGTGCTGGAGGGCGAAGGCGGCCTCAGGCTCAGCGCCGCGCAATGGACCGACATGCTGGCCACCTGGGTGGACAAGTACCCCATCATCAGCGTCGAGGACGGCATGGCCGAGGGCGACTGGGACGGCTGGAAGCTGCTGACCGAGCGCCTGGGCCAGAACGTGCAGCTGGTGGGCGACGACCTGTTCGTCACCAACACCAAGATTCTGAAAGAAGGCATCGACAAGGGGATTGGCAACTCCATCCTCATCAAGATCAACCAGATCGGCACGCTGACCGAAACCTTCGCCGCCATCGAGATGGCCAAGCGCGCCGGCTACACCGCCGTCATCAGCCACCGCTCGGGCGAGACCGAGGACAGCACCATTGCCGACATCGCCGTGGGCACCAACGCCGGCCAGATCAAGACCGGCTCGCTGTCGCGCTCGGACCGCATCGCCAAGTACAACCAGCTGCTGCGCATCGAGGAAGACCTGGGCGACATGGCCCAGTACCCCGGCCGCGCCGCGTTCTACAACCTGCGCTGAGGCACCAGCCACCAGCGCGTCACCCCACCCGGGCCGACATGACGCAACGCATCGTTCCGGTCGTGCTGATCGCGCTGCTGGGGGTGGTTCACGCACAGTTGTGGTTTGGCCGCGGCAGCCTGCCCGAAGTGACGGGGCTGCAGCGCTCGCTCGACGAACAGAAGGCCGCCAACGCCAAGGCCAAGCTGCTCAACGACCAGCTCGCATCCGAGGTGGCCGACCTCAAGGACGGCTTGGGTACGGTCGAGGAAAAGGCGCGCACCGAACTGGGCATGGTGCGGCCCAACGAGATTTTCGTGCAGGTCACCCCCGCACCGACACCCAGGAAGCCTCAGTAGTCGGGCTGCCAGTCCACGCGCACCTGCCGTGCCGGCAGATCGACTTCATCCACGTAGGCGTCCACGAAGGGAATCAGCCGTTCGATGGGACGCTCACCCTGCGCCTGGTGCACCACCAGCACCTGCTGCGGTCCGGTGGACATCAGGTCAACCACCTCGCCCAGCGTCACGCCCTCGCGGTTGTGCACACTCAGGCCGATCAGATCGACCCAGTAATACTCGCCCTCGGGCAGCGGCGGAAAGGCCGAACGCGCGATGAAGATGCGTGCGCCTTTCAGGCCCTCGGCGGCGCTGCGGTCGCCCACCGCCGACGCGCAGGCCACCACGCCCTCGCCGTGGCCGCGCGCCTGGCGGATTGCCAGCCTCATGGGTTCGGTCACCGTGCCTCGGGCGCCCCGCTCGGGCGGCAGCAGGAACCAATCGCGGCACGAAAAAAGCGCCTCGGGCGAGGCGCTGTAGGGCTGGATCTTGAACCAGCCCTGAACTCCCCAGGCATCCAGGATGCGGCCCACTTCGACCGCATCGGCCGGCAGCGTGGCCGGCTCCAGCCCGGGGTTCATGCGGCGGTCAGGCGGCCGCCGGTGCGGCCTTGGCGGCCTGCTTGATCAGGCGCTCGACCGTGGGCGAAGGCTGCGCGCCTACGCCGCGCCAGTAGCTCAGGCGATCCTGCGCAATGCGCAGGCCTTCCTCGCCCTCGGTGGCGCCGGGGTTGTAGAAGCCGATGCGCTCGATGAAGCGGCCATCGCGACGCACGCGCTTGTCGGCGACGACGATGCTGAAGAACGGGCGGGCCTTGGCGCCGCCACGGGAAAGACGAATCACGACCATGGTGGTTTGGATATCCTGTGGGTGGTTGACCTGAAGGCTCTGCCCGCCCGATGGGCCGGCGTTTGCCTACAGGTTTTCATCGATGCTGAGACACGCGACATGGCCACCCGGCCAGCGACACATCGAAGAGCCTATGATTATAGCTTTTCTGCCACCGCCCAACGGACTTCGCAGTTCCGTCCGAATCCATGAAGAACAAGACCCTGGCCACCTGGCTCACCTTTGTCGGCGGCCCGCTGGGCCTGCACCGCTTCTATCTCAAGGGTCTCGGCGACTGGCTGGGCTGGCTGCTGCCGATTCCGACGGCGGTGGGGGCCTACGGCATCGAACGCGCCCAGTTGTACGGCCTGGACGATCCATGGATTTGGCTGCTGATCCCGTTTCTGGGCTTCACCATCGCTTGCTGCGCGCTCACGGCCATCGTCTACGGCCTGATGTCGCCCGAAAAATGGAACGCCCGCTACAACCCCCAGGCGGAGCCCGCCGCAACGGCCGGCCGCACCAATTGGCTGACGGTGCTGGGCGTGACCACCGCCTTGCTGGTGGGCACCGGGGTGCTGATGGCCACGATCGCCTTCAGCCTGCAGCGCTTCTACCAATACCAGATCGACGAAGCGCGCAAGATGTCGCAGCAGGAATAGAAAACACCTTCCGTCCCCACGCACCGCGCCATGGGTGGCCGGGACGCAGCCGGGGACTGATCAGAACAGCTGGCCGCTGAGCCAGTACGCCACCGCCGCCACGAAGGCGCTGGCCGGAATCGTCAGGATCCAGGCCCAGACGATGTTGCCCGCCACGCCCCAGCGCACCGCCGAGGCGCGCTCGGTGGAGCCCACGCCGACGATGGCGCCGGTGATGGTGTGCGTGGTCGACACCGGCACGCCCAGCGCGGTGGCCAGAAACAAGGTCAGCGCCCCGCCCGTTTCGGCGCAGAAGCCGCCCACGGGCTTGAGCTTGGTGATCTTCTGGCCCATGGTCTTGACGATGCGCCAACCGCCGAACATGGTGCCCAGGCCGATGGCCACGTAGCAGCCGACGATGGTCCAGATCGGCGGCTCGGCGGCGGTGGCGCTGCTGTAGCCGGTGGCGATCAGCAGCATCCAGATGATGCCGATGGTCTTTTGCGCGTCGTTGCCGCCGTGTCCCAGGCTGTAGGCCCCGGCCGACAGCAGCTGCAGGCGTCGAAACCAGCGGTCCACCCGCTTGGGTCGCACGCGCCGGAAGATCCAGGCCACGATCACCATCATCAGCGAGCCCAGCACGAAACCCAGCAGGGGCGAGACAAAGATGAAGGCCACAATCTTGAGGATGCCGCCCACCACCAGCACGCTGGAGCCCGACTTGGCCATGACCGCGCCCACGATGCCGCCGATCAGCGCGTGCGAGGAGCTGCTGGGAATGCCGTAGTACCAGGTCACGGCGTTCCAGACGATGGCACCAATCAGCGCGCCAAACACCACGTGCACATCCACCACGCCCGGATGGACGATGCCCTTGCCGACCGTGGCGGCCACGCTCAGGTGGAACACGAAGACCGCGACCACGTTGAAGAAGGCGGCAAACACCACCGCCTGGGTGGGCCGCAGCACGCCGGTGGAGACCACGGTGGCGATCGAGTTGGCCGCATCATGAAACCCGTTCATGAAGTCGAAGGCCAGCGCCAGCGCCACCAGCAGAACGATCACCCACAGGGCGACTTGAGCGACTTCCATGCTTGAAACCGCCCCTGATCAGGAGTTTTCCAGGACGATGCCTTCGATCTGGTTGGCCACGTCCTCGCACCGGTCGGTGACGGTCTCCAGCAGGTCGTAGATGGCGCGCAGCTTGATCAGCTCGCGCACGTCGGGCTCGTGGCGAAACAGCTGGCTCATGGCGCTGCGCATCACGCGGTCGGCGTCGGATTCGAGCTCGTCGATTTCGGCGCACACCTTGAGCGCCTGCTCGGCCACGGCCTGCTCGCCGATGCGGCCCAGCAGCCGGACCGCCGCCTGCACGCGCTCGCAGCACTTGACCGACAGGTCGGTCAGCCGCACCATTTCGGCCGTCATGTGATGCACGTCGTACAAGGCCATGGTTTCGGCCGAGTCCTGCAGCAGGTCGGCCACGTCGTCCATCATGTTGATCAGCGCGTGGATCTGCTCGCGGTCGATCGGGGTGATGAAGGTGGTGTGGATGAGCCGGCTGACCTCGTGCGTGACCTTGTCGGCAGCGCGCTCGGCGCGGTCCACCTCGTGGTTGTATTTGTCGCGCAGCAGCGGATCGGCGTAATTGGCCACCAGCTTCTCGAAGGCCTGCGCCGCCTGGACGATGCAATCGGCGTGCTGGTTGAAGAGCTCAAAAAAATTGCCCTCCTTGGGCAAGAGCTTGCTGAACAACATGATCGGGTTCTTTCTCGGCGGTGGCGCGTGCGCGCCCGCAGGATGTCGTTGCCGTGACAGGGTGCCAAGTTTAACGCCCGCACCCAGCGCCTACTGGCCACGGAACACGAAATAGACTGCCCCCACCAAACACAGCGCCGCCCACAGATAGTCCAGCTTTGGGGGCTGGTCCAGGTAGAGCCAGGCAAAGGGGACGAACACCAGCAGCGTGATCACTTCCTGGATGATCTTGAGCTGCGCCACGCTGAACTGCTGATGACCGATGCGGTTGGCCGGCACCTGCAGCAGGTACTCGAACAGCGCGATGCCCCAGCTCACCAGGGCCGCCACGTACCACGGCGCGGCGCTCAGGTTCTTCAGGTGGCCGTACCAGGCCATGGTCATGAAAGCATTGCTGGCGAGCAGCAGCAGCACCGTTTGCACGGGAATGGGCAGCGAGGTGAGCCAATTCATGGTTCTTGTTCCGGTGCTTCATCGAGTGGCACACAGGATTGGTCGGCCACGGCCTGCAGCATGGCCGCCGTTACCAGCCGCGGCGCCACCTCGGACAATGGCCGCAGCACAAAGGCGCGCTGGTGGAAGCGCGGGTGCGGCACGACAAGCTGCGGGCTGTCGATGCGGGCGTCGCCATATCGCAGCAGGTCCAGATCGAGCGTGCGCGGGGCGTTGCGATACGGACGCTGACGCCCGGCGGCCGCCTCGATGGCTTGCAGGGCCTGCAGCAGCGCGGGCGCGGTGAGCGTGGTGTCCAGGCGCACCACGGCGTTGATGAAGTCGGGCCCCGCCGCATCGACCGGTGCGCTGCGGTACAGCCGCGAAGCCACGCAGCCGCGGGTGCCTGGCCATTCGGTCAAGGCCTGCACGGCCTGCTGCACGCGGGCCACCGCGTCGCCCAGGTTGGCGCCCAGCCCGATGAAGGCGGTGACTGGCGCACGCGTCATGGGTTTACTGCCCGGACTCGGGTGGCGGGGAGCCGGCAGCGGGCTTGCGCCGGCGACGGCGGCGGCGCGGGGCCGATGGCGCCTCCTCGGCCGCTTCCGCAGTGGCGTCGTCCGCTATTGATTCGGGATCTTGCGGCGCTTGATCCGAGCGGGCTGAAGCCACTTTTTTCACCTGATGCACACGCGGTGCCTTCTTGGCCTTCTGCTGCTCGCTGCGCAGCTGTTGCACCAGGTCCTCGCGCGCCGATTCGTCGGCCTGGCTGAAGGCCTGCCACCAGTCCACCAGCGGCTCGTCCACCTCGCCCACGTCGGCGCGCAGGCGCATGAAGTCGAAGCCGGCGCGAAAGCGCGGCTGCTCGGCCAGACCGAAGGGCGAGTGGCTGCTGCGCTTTTCAAAGCGTGGCTGCATCATCCAGATCTCGCGCATGTCGCCGCCCAGCTTGCCACGGCCGGACACGTCGCCGATGCGGGCGTCGAACACCTCGTCGATGGCGGCCTGCAGGGCCGGAAACGGATACTCCTTGCGCGCCAGGCGCTGCTGCCAGCCGGCCTGCACGTCCTGCCACAGCACGCAGGCCAGCAGAAAGGACGGCGCCACCGGCTTGCCCTCGCCCACGCGGCGGTCGGTGTCCAGCAGCGCGGCCTTGATGAAGGGCTGCTCGGCGCGCTCGACCACCACGTCCAGCAGCGGATAGATGCCGCGCGCCAGGCCCAGCTTCTTCAGCTGCTCGACGCTGGCCACGGCGTGGCCGGTCTGCAGCAGCTTGAGCATCTCGTCGAACAGGCGGCTTTGCGGCACCTCGGCCAGCAGCGCGATGCCCTCCTGCAGCGGCTTGGCGGTCTTTGGGTCGAGCGTGAAGCCCAGGCGCGAGAGCTTGGCGCCAAAGCGCACCGCGCGGATGATGCGCACCGGGTCCTCGCGGTAGCGCGTGGCCGCATCGCCGATCATGCGGATGCGCTTTTTCTGCGCGTCCTGCATGCCGCCGTGGTAGTCCACCAGCACGCGCGACTCGGGGTCGTAGTACATGGCGTTGACGGTGAAGTCGCGCCGCGCCGCGTCCTCGTCCTGCGAGCCCCACACGTTGTCGCGCAGCACGCGCCCGCTCGCGTCCACCGCGTGCTTCATGCCCGCCAGCTGGCTCTTGGCGGTGCGCTCGTTGCCGCTCACATGCTCGGCGCTGGCGCTGTCCAGGTTGGCGCGGAAGGTGGAGACTTCGATCACCTCGTGCTCGCGCCCGCGGCCAAACACCACGTGCACGATGCGAAAGCGCCGCCCGATGATGAAGGCGCGTCGAAACAGCTGCTTGACCTGCTCGGGCGTGGCGCTGGTGGCGACGTCGAAGTCCTTCGGCTTGAGCCCCAGCAGCAGGTCGCGCACGGCACCGCCGACGATATAGGCCTCGTAGCCCGCTTCCTTGAGCGTGCGCACCACGGTGACGGCGCGCTCGTCCACCAGCGCCGGGTTGATGCCGTGCGCCTGCGGGCCCAGCTCGACCCGTTTGCCCAGGCGCTTGCGGCTGTGCCCGCCGGTGGCCTTGTCGATCAGCTTGTCGAAGAAGTTCTTGATCATGCGTGTTCTTCTTTGTGTTCTTGCCTGAAGAGATCCAGGATGCGCCAGCCGCGCGCGCGCGCCAGCGTGCGCAGGCGCTCGTCGGGGTTGGTGGCCACGGGGTGGGCGGCGCGTTCGAGCAGGGGCAGATCGTTCATCGAGTCGGAGTAGAAGGTGATCTCGACACCGCTCCAGTCCAACCCGCGCGCGCGCAGCCACTCGGCCACGCGCTGCACCTTGCCCTCGCGAAAGGACGGCGTGCCCTGGATTTCGCCGGTGATCCAGCCGTCCGGGCCGTGCGCCAACTCCACCGCGATCAACTCGTCCACGCCCAGGCGCTGCGCGATCGGGCGGGTGACGAACTCGTTGGTGGCGGTGACGACCACCACCGCGTCGCCCGCCTGCTGGTGGGCCTGCACCAGCGCCCGCGCCTGCGGGGTGATGGCCGGCTCGATCACCTCCTGCAGAAAGCGCGCCTGGGCCTGGCGCGCCGCCACCGGGCCCTGCGCGCGCACCGCCGCGGTGGCAAAGCGCACGTAGTCGTGGATGTCCAGCGTGCCGGCCTGGTAGGCGGCGTAGAAGGCGTCGTTGCGCTGCTTGAACGCCTGCACGTCGGTCCAGCCCAGGGTGGTGGTGAACTCGCCCCAGGCGTGGTCCGAGTCCAGCGGCAGCAGGGTGTAGTCCAGGTCGAACAAAGTGAGTTTATAGGTCAAAAAGGCCTCCAGCCCTTGTTGGGTGCGCGCCAGCAGCTACTCATTTTGAAGCATCGAGCGAATCAGCGGAATCGTGACGGGGCGCTGCGTCTGCAGCGCGTAGCGGTCCAGTTGCTCCAGCAGCTGCATCAGGCTGCCCAGATCGCGCGAAAAACGGGCCAGCACGTAGTCGATCACCTCGTCGCCCAGCGCCAGCCCGCGCGCCGCAGCGGCCCGGCGCAGCGCCGCGCGGCCCTGCTCGTCGGGCAAGGGATGCAGCTCGAACACATGGCCCCAGCCCAGGCGTGTGCGCAGGTCCTCGCGCAGCGGCAGGTCGGCCGGGGGCAGGTTGCCGGCCGCCAGCACGGCCCGTGGGCGCCCGTCGGCGGGCGTGGCGGCGTTGATGAACCAGTTGAACGCGGTTTGCTGCAGCTCGGCGCCAAAGCGGTCCACGTCATCGAGCAGGACGACGTCCCAGCGGGTGTCGAACGCCGTGTGGGGCGCTGACTGGGCGTCCAGCCAGCCGGCGGTGGCGCCCTGCCCGGCCAGTGCCTGGCGCGCCGCACGCAGCAGGTGCGTCTTGCCGGCGCCGGCGGGGCCCCACAGGTAGATCGGCAGCGGTGAGCGCGCCGGGCCCTCGCACCACAGCCGCAGATGCGCCAGCGCCTGGGCGTTGCCCACCGGCACGAAAGCGGCCAGCGTGGGCTCCGGCGCCAGCGCGATGTCCAGGGCCATCTGCTTCATCGAACGGGAACCGGGCAGGAAAGGAAATGGAGGCAGCGGGGCATGGCGCCGTGATCGGGTTTGGGCGCGGCCGTGGGGGCCTGCGGGCCAACGCCTAGAATCGAGCCTTTGATTTTAAGCATCGCGCCGCCCGCGCCCTGCCCATGAGCCCCACCGCTGCCAATCCCCCCCTGAGCTACAAGGATGCCGGCGTCGACATCGACGCCGGCGATGCCTTGGTCGAGCGCATCAAGCCGCTGGCCAAGAAGACGCTGCGCGAGGGCGTGCTGGCCGGCATTGGCGGCTTCGGCGCGCTGTTCGAGGTGCCCAAGCGCTACCGGGAGCCGGTGCTGGTGTCCGGCACCGACGGCGTGGGCACCAAGCTCAAGCTGGCCTTCGAGTGGAACATGCACGACACCGTGGGCATCGATCTGGTGGCCATGAGCGTCAACGACGTGCTGGTCCAGGGCGCCGAGCCCCTGTTCTTTCTGGACTACTTTGCCTGCGGCAAGCTGGACGTGGAAACCGCCGCCGCCGTGGTGGGCGGCATCGCCAAGGGCTGCGAGCTGTCGGGCTGCGCGCTGATCGGCGGCGAAACGGCCGAGATGCCCGGCATGTACCCGGCGGGCGAATACGACCTGGCGGGCTTTGCCGTCGGCGTGGTCGAAAAGTCGAAGATCCTGACCGGCCAGCACGTGGCCGCGGGCGACGTGGTGCTGGGACTGGCATCCAGCGGCGTGCACAGCAACGGCTTCTCACTGGTGCGCAAGTGCATCGAGCGCGCCGGCACCAACCTGCCCGCCACGCTGGACGGCCAGCCCTTTCGCCAGGCCGTGATGGCGCCGACGCGGCTGTATGTCAAGAGCGTGCTGTCGGCGCTGGCCCAGCACCCGCATTCGGCGGACCCCACCTCGCCCGGCGGCATCAAGGCGCTGGCCCACATCACCGGCGGCGGCCTGCTGGAGAACATCCCGCGCGTGCTGCCCGATGCGCTGGCGGCCCACCTGACCCAGGGCAGCTGGCCCCGCAGCGATCTGTTTGCCTGGCTGCAGCGCACGGCGGGCATCGACGACCACGAGATGAGCCGCACCTTCAACAACGGCATCGGCATGGTGCTGGTGCTGGAGCCGAGCCAGGCCGCGGCCTGCGCGCAAACCCTGCGCGCCGCCGGTGAACAGGTGTTTGAAATCGGCCGCATTGCGCCGCGCGGCAGCGGGCCCGCGGTGACGGTGGCCTGACCCACGGCCCGGCACGGCAAGCGGCCCCAGCACCTCGGCTTGATGAGCGCCCCCCACGACGCCCGTCTGCACGCCGCCACCCTGGCCAGCCACCTGGCCATGGTCGCCGCCCTGTTGATCGTCATGTGGCAGGGCCTGCTGCCCGGCCTGCTGTGCGTGTGCGTGGGTTTTTTCAGCACGCGCTGGCTCAGCCCACGGCTGGCCGCGCTCACCCGCATCGGCCACGGACGCACGCCGCAACTGGCCGCCGCCCTGGTGGCGTTGCTGCCCATCGTGCTGCTGGCCATCGCGCTGCCGCGCACGCGTGGCCTGCTGCTGGACGCGCCCGCGCAGTACCGCGAGCTGCTCAGCTTTCTGGCGCGCACCGTGCTGGATTTGCGCAACCGCCTGCCGCACGACGTGGCCGCGCAATTGCCCGAGGGCGCGCTCGAGATCCAGCACGCCATCGCCAGCTTTCTGGTCAGCAAGGCCGGCGCCCTGGCCACCACCGGGCGTGCCTGGCTGTCGGGCCTGCTGTTTTCCTACGTGGGCCTGCTGATCGGCGCGCTGGCCGCCGTGCACCCCAGCGCGCAGGGCCTGAAACCCCTGGCTGCCCAACTGCACCAACGCGTGCTGCGCTTTGGCGAGAGCTTTCGCCAGATCATCGTGGCGCAGTTCTGGATCTCGCTGTTCAACACCAGCCTGACGGCCATCTTCCTGCTGGTGATCCTGCCGCTGGCCGACAGCCGCCTGCCCTACGCCACCGCATTGATCGCCCTGACCTTCGTGGCCGGACTGGTGCCCATCGTCGGCAACCTGATCTGCAACACCGTGATCACCCTGGTCGGCGTCTCGGTGTCGCCCGGCGTGGCCCTGGCCTGCCTAGCCTTTCTGATCCTCATCCACAAGGCCGAGTACTTCATCAACGCCAAGGTCATCGGCCACCGCACCCACATGGGCGTGTGGGAGCTGTTGACCGTGATGTTCGTGATGGAGGCCATCTTCGGCCCCGCCGGCCTGGTGGCCGCGCCGCTGTTCTACGCCTACGCCAAGCAGGAATTGCAGGCCAGCGGCTGGGTGTAGAGAAACACAGCAGCCACCGGCGCGCCCACACCTGAAGCGCGCCCAACGATCCCCCGTACAGCGGGGTGAATCACCCGCAACACAGCCTTTCCAGCCGAGCCACAGTGGCTCGGCCTGCTTTCGATCGCCCGTCTCTGCGCAGCAATGCAAACTGAAGTAGTACCCGACTAAATTGATACGAATTAATTTTTTTGTAGCATCTGTCACGTGATTAACTCTAATTATTTAATTTAAGAATAAACAATCCATCTCAAATATAACCATCAGATTACATAAGCCTGCATTGATTCAATGTCGGCACACAAGAAGCCATCGGACGGGGAGTTGCGTCTTTCAACCGTGACAACAAGGAGCGAGCATGAGGAAAAAACATGGAGCCAGCCGGCCCTGGGTACGCTGAATCGCGGGGGCCGCGGCCCTCGTCTTGAGTGGTGCCGCGTTGGCCGCCACCGGCGCGCAAGGCCGTGGCTATGGCCTGAACGTCACCGCCAACGTGGCCGTTGTGGGGCTCAGCGCCCCGCTGGGCGATACCGACACCCAGACGACGCCACCCAATTTCAATGAAAGCGTATCGGTCATTTCGGCCAACGTGACGGCTGCCCCGGTGCTGACCCTGACCACGGACGCCGTCACCGGCAGCACCGTGAGCAATCTGGCCATGAACCAGGTCGATGCCAGCGGCGGCGTCGACAACCTCAACCTCAATGCCGTCGGCGTTGGCGGGATTGGCCTGGTCACGCTGACGGCCGATGTGATCCAGTCCGAAGCGAAGGTTCGCTGCTCGGCCGGCTCCGCACAAGCGTCGGGCACCACCCAAATCGCCAATTTGCAACTCAAGGCCCTGGGCTTGAGTGCACTCACGGTGAACGGCACGCCCGATGTCAATCAGTCACTGGTCAATCTTGACTTGAAAGTGCCCATCGTCGGCACCACGCTGGCCCAGCTCCAGGTCACGCTCAATCAGCAGTCCTCAGCCGGCGGCGTCTTCAGCGTCAACGCCCTTCGCCTGCATCTGAACGTCCTGGGCCTGGCCGTGATCGACACCGTGATCGGCCATTCCGAGGTCAAGCTGGACGACTGCGCTGCCCCTGCCAACATGGGCGCAGTCACCATCAGCGTGCCCAACCCGATCAATGCCGGCAACCAGGCCAGCGTGCCCGTCACCGGCAGTTGCACACCCGGCAGTGCGAGCAGCGTGGCGCTCAGTGCCACCAGCACTCCAGCCTGGTCTGCCAGCGCCGTTTGCCAACCCGGCGGCACCTACGGCACCACGGTCGATGCGAGCGGCTGGGCCGATGGGTCGATCACGTTCACGGCGCAGCAGGACAGCGCGAGTGCCCAGACCACGGTCACCAAGGACTCGACGGGTGGTGGCGGTGGAACCCCACCCACGGTGACCATCACGACGGCAGCCGATCCGATCAACGCCGGCAACCAGGCCAGCTACACGATCGGAGGGGCGTGCTCGGACAACACGGTGCCGGTCAATCTCCTGATCAGCTCGGGCGGCACCAACTACAACCCCGGCAACGCCACTTGCAGCGGCGGTGCATGGACAACAACCATCTCCACCACAACTCTCCCGGACGGCGCGGTGACCATCAGGGCCTCGCAAACCAATGCCGACGGCACGGGAACGGCCAACAAGATCGTCACCAAGTTCACGGCTGTGCCAGTGGTCTCCGTCTACCCGCCCCTGGCCGTCAACCAGGCCAACGTCGGCGGCTTCAGCGTCTCCGGCAGCTGCTCCGAAAACGGGCAAGCGGTCACCGTGGCGCTGAGCGACGGCGCCAACACGGTGCCTGCCAGCCCCACGTGCTCCGGTGGGCAATGGACGGCTTCGGGACTGAACCTGAGCGCGCTGAACGACGGCACGATCAGTGTCACGGCCAGCCAGACCAACGGCAACGGCACGGGCACAGACAGCAAGAACACGCAAAAAGACGTGACCCCGCCCACCGTCACCGTGACCGCGCCGCCGATCGACACTGGCAACCAGCACGACTACTCGCCCACCGGCACCTGCACCGCGGGTGATGGTGACGTGACCGTCACCATCGGCAGCCTGCCGCCCGTGACGGCAAGCTGTGAAGCCGGTGGCACCTGGACCGCGCCGCCCACCGACGTCAGCAGCCTGCCCAGGGGCGACGTCGTGGTCACGGCCAGCCAGACCGACGCGGCCGGCAACACCGGCACCGGCAGTGCCACGGCCGCCAAATCGACGGAAGGCACAGGCGGTGGCAGCGGCAGCATCGCGCCCGTCCCGGTGGGTGGCCTGTGGGCCGGCCTGTTGCTGCTGGCCACGGGCCTGGGGGTGCTGCGCCGGCGCACGTCCCGCCAGACCTGAGCGGGCAGCAGGCACACGAAGCAGCGGCCGTCGCGCCGCTGCCGTATTGCCTCGCTTGAAAAGCGCCACCTCAGTGGCGCTTTTTTGTTGTGCCCGCCCCAACGGCTCAAGACCGGCGTCAGCCCGTACCTCCCGCCCGCGCCCGCAGCGCACGGATGCCGGCTGAGAAGCGCTGCAGCATGGGCGTGCTGTCGCCCGGTGGCACCATCAGCTCGATCAGCTGAAAGCGCCCGCGCTCGGCCATGGCGGCGTCCAGCGCGGCCTGGAACTGGCGGCGGGTGTGCACGCGGTGGCCGCGCCCGCCCAGCGCGTCGGCGCAGGCGGCCAGGTGCCAGTCGCCCAGCGCGGCGCAGCGCGACTCGGTCTGGAAGGCGCGGATCATCTCCCAGGTCTGGTTGTTGAGCACGATGCAAATCGGGTCCAGCCCCAGGCGCGGGCAGTTGCCCAGTTCCCAGCCCGTCATCTGGAAGGCGCCGTCGCCCACCAGGATCAGGCTGCGCTGGCCGGTGGCCACCTGCGCACCGATGCCGGCGGGCACGCCAAAACCCATGGTGGCGTAGTAGCCCGGCGCCACCAGCGGCGTGGGCATCAGCTCCAGTGCGGCAAACAGGCAGTCGCCGATGTCCGACACGATGTTGATCGGGCCGTGCCGGGCCATGCAGTCGTTGAGCGCGCGGCTGAGGTCGCCGGCGCACACCGGCGTGTCGTCGGCCAGCAGGCCACGCGGGTAGTCGGGCGCCGGCGGCGGGGTCAGCGCGGCGCGGCGGCCGGCGGCGGGCGCGCGCGCCAGCAGGGCCTCGACCAGGGCCGCCAGCGGGATGTCCTGATAGAGATGGTGGCCGACGCGGGCCTCGCGCTGCGCGGCAATCAGCGCGCGGCGAAAGTCCAGGCGTTCGGCACTGACGCCGAAGTTGTTGTCCGACAGGATCGCGCCCAGCATCACGGGCAAGTCGGACTCGTCCAACAGGGCCGTGGTGGCAGCGTCGCCCGCCACGCCCAGGTAAGTGCCGTGCAATTGCACGCCGTCCTGCAGGCCCGCGTCGGTCAGCAGCCCGCGGCCCATGAAGGTGGTCAGCACCGGCAGCTGCAGGCGCCGCGCCAGCTCGGCCACGCGCGCCTCCAGGCCGAAACGGCGCACTTCCACGTCCAGCACCAGCACCGGGCGCTGCGCGGCCTGGATGCGCGCCATCCACTCGTCGGCGCATTCTTCGACGGCCGCCGGGCTGAACGGGCTGGGCGGCAGTACCGGCACCTCGGCCATGGGCGCCAGCGTCATGTCGCGCGGCACCTCGATCAGCACGGGCTGCGACAGCTCGCGGCAGTTGCGCAGCACGCGGGCCAGCTCGGCCGGCGCCGTCCCGGGATCGGACAGGCGCACCTGATCACAGGTGATCTCGCCATAGATGCGCCATTGCGAGTCGATGTGGCGCACCTGGTGGTGCAGCAGCAGACCGGCATGGGCCTCGACCTCGCCGGGGCAGCCGGCCAGCACCACCAGCGGCACACGCTCGGCATAGGCGCTGGCCACGGCATTGACGGTGTTGAGCGCACCGGCGCCATAGGTCACGGCCACCACGCCAATGCCGCCGTGCATGCGCGCGGCCGCGTCGGCGGCAAAACCCAGGCCGGGCTCGTGGCTGAGCGTGACCAGGGGCAGGATGGCGCTGTCCTCGATCTGCTTGAACAGCGGCAGGATGAAGTCGCCGGGGATACCGAAGATTTCGCGCGCGCCGTGGTTCTTGAGCGCGCGCAGCAGGGACAGGCCGAGGGTCATGGATGAGCTCCTTCAAGGGAATGGAGCCAAGCATGAGGACAGGCCCGGTCGATGCCCATGATGCGCATCAATTTCGACGTCAATCGAATCGAAAACGCCGAATATCTGCGCCTATGCTCGATCTTTCGATTAATTTATGCGAGTATGGAATCGGGCGCTCGAAGCACCCATGGCACCCTCGGGCATCGTCCCCTCACCGGCGCGCCAGCGTCGGCATCGGCACAATTGGGCGTCATGGCCACCCTGACCCGCAAGCAATTGATCGCCCTGCTCTTTGTCACCGTGGTCTGGGGCGCCAACTGGCCAGTGATGAAGTTTGGTGTCCAGGGCTTTCCGCCGCTCGCGTTTCGTGCACTGCAGATGGGGCTGGCCCTGCCGGTGCTGTGGGCCTGGCTGCGCCTCAAGCGCCTGCCACTCGCCCTGCCGCGTGCGGCCTGGGGCTCCGTGCTGTGGCTGGGCCTGTTCAACCTGGCGCTGTGGAACGCACCCATGATCGTGGCGATCCCCATGCTGTCCAGCGGACGCGCCGCCATCCTCGGCTACACCATGCCCATCTTCTCGGCCGTGCTGGGTGCCGTGCTGTGGCGCGACCGTTTGCACGCACGCGGCTGGCTGGGCGTGGTGGCGGCGGCACTGGGCGTGTTGCTGCTGCTGTGGAACGAACTGGGTGCCATGAGCGGGCGTCCGCTGGGCGTGGTGCTGATGCTGCTGGCCGCCCTGTCCTGGGCCTATGGCACCCAGATGCTGCGCCGCTCGACACTGGCCCTGCCCACACCCACGCTGACCTTCTGGATGATGGTGGTGGCGGCCGTGCTGCTGGGCGGCCTCAGCGTGGCGCTGGAGCGGGACCGCTGGCACGTGCCCGGCGCCAACGCGCTCTGGGCCACAGCCTACAACGCCCTGCTGGTGCTGAGCCTGGCGCAGATCGCCTGGTTTTCGCTGGCGCGCGCGCTGCCGCCGCTGGCCTCCACGCTCAGCGTGATGATGATTCCGGTGCTGGGCGTGTTCATCGGCGCGCTGTGGCTGGGCGAGGCCGTGCGCTGGCAGGACTGGAGCGCGATGGCGCTGATGTGCGTGGCGATTGCCTCGGTGCTGTGGCCGGCGCGCACCGCGCCGGCACCCGCCTGAACAAGCTGCGGCGCGAGCTGCACCCTGCTACCGGCCGGGCGCCAACCCCGCCGGGGCGACGACGCCCTTGCGCCAGGTGGCCGGCGGCATGGCGAAGCTGCGCTTGAACGCGCGCTGGAACGCCGCCGGGGACTCGTAGCCCACTTCTTCCGCGATCGTGGCCAGGCTCTTGTGCGTGTCGGTGAGCTGGCGCGCGGCCAGATCCATGCGCAGGCGCGTCAGGTAGTGCATCGGCGTTGCGCCCAGCACTTCGGTGAAGCGCGCCGCCAGCGCCGAACGCGAACTGACGGCCACCGCGGCCAGCTCGTCCACGCTCCAGTGCCGGCCCGGCTCGGCATGCATCGCCTGCAAGGTGCGTCCGATCACCGGGTCGCGCACCCCGGCCAGCCAGCCCGATGCGTCGGACGGCAGTTGACGCATGTACGCCCGCAGCGCACCGAGAAACAGCAGCTCCGCCAGCCGTCCGCGCAAGCCGGCCGCGCCCGGACTGTTGTCGAGCGCGTTGGCCACGGCAAACGGCACCAGGGTCTGCATGTACTCGCCCATATCGACCTCGAAGGCGGGCGGCAGCGACCGGCACAAGGGATCGAACGCGCGCCGGTCACAGCCGAGAAAGCCGCACAGCACCCTGCAGGTGCCGCCCGGCCCGGTCTCGAACCTCATGTGCCGGGCTTCCAGCAAGGGGCGGCCATTGAGCACGGCCTCCAGCGGCACGGTGGGCCGTCCGGGCTGGTCGCACAGGTCGTGACGGCCGCTGTGCGAGATCACCGCCACGTGCCCGGCCGGCACCTCGAACCAGTCGCACGCCGCGTGCCGGATCCAGCACCTGCCCTCGAGCACGACATGAAAGGCGATGACGCTGCTGCTGCCCGGCGGCAGCATGGGCGCGAACTTCTCCAGCAGCGGATCGCCCACGACACCCCAGGGGCCCTTGACGTCGAATAGAAAGATCAGCGCCCTGGTCAGGCGCACCAACCTCAGAACGTCGGACAGCAAATCCGTGGTCATGACTCGTCCTTGGCGGCGTTTCGAGCATGCACGAAAGAGTGTAAGTCATAGCCCCCGCGCGCGTGGCGCGCAACACTGGCATGGCGCCTCCAACCCCTTTCCCGCAGGAGATGAGCCATGACAGCCACGACCGCAGCACGACGCGTACCGGACGCGAAGAGCCGCATCGGGCCGCTCGCGCCCGGCCGGACAAGCCAGCGCCGGGCACAAGAGTGGCCCCACTGAATGCCAACCGGGAGTCCCATCATGCGCAAAGCCCTGATCCTGATCTATGGCGTCGTCTGCTACGCCGTGTTCTTCGTGACCTTCCTCTATGCCATCGGCTTCGTCGCCAATGTGCCCCTGCCGACCACGGTGGACCGGCCGCTGTCGCCCGCCGCGGGCACGATGGGCGACTGGATCATCGACATCGCGCTGCTGGGCCTGTTCGCGGTGCAGCACAGCGGCATGGCCCGGCGTGGCTTCAAGGCCTGGCTGACACGCTGGATCAGCCCCGCCATCGAGCGCAGCACCTACGTGCTGCTGACCAGCGCTGCGCTGATCCTGCTGTTCTGGCAATGGCGGCCGCTGCCCGGCCGCATCTGGCAGGTGAGCGATGAGCGGGCCTGGTGGGCGCTGTACGCGCTGTCGGCCTTCGGCTGGCTGGTGGTGTTGAGCGGAACCTTCATCATCAACCACTTCGACCTGTTCGGCCTGCGCCAGGTGTGGCTGCGCGTGCGTGGCATCGCCTACACACCGCCGCAGTTCGTTGACAGCTTCTACTACCGCGTCGTGCGCCACCCCTTGATGCTGGGGTTCCTGATCGCCTTCTGGGCTACACCGGTCATGACCCTGGGGCACCTGCTGTTCGCCCTCGCCACCACGGGCTACGTCCTGATTGCGGTGCGCTTCCTCGAAGAGCGCGACCTGATCGCGACGCACGGCAACGACTACCTTGAATACCGCCGGCGCGTGCCCATGATCTGCCCGTGGCCACGGCCTGCGCAGCGCCCCAATCGCGAAGTCGCGCCATCGCGCGGCGACGGCAGACCGATCGTCGGTACTGAAGCCCAGGACCCGCGCTGACCGCGCTTCGGAGACGACCATGACGGACCACGTATTGAACACAGACTACCTTGTGATTGGCGCCGGCGCGGCGGGCATGGCCTTTGCGGACGAGCTGCTGACCCATTCGGACGCCACGATCACGATCGTCGATCGCCGCCACGCCCCCGGCGGCCACTGGATCGACGCCTATCCCCACGTGCGGCTGCACCAGCCGTCGACGTTCTACGGCGTCAGCTCGACCCCCCTGGGCACCGACAGCCTCGATACGGCCGGCTCCAATGCCGACTACTACGAGCTGGCCGGTGCCGATGAGATCCGGGCCTACTTTGAGCACTTGATGACGCGCCGCTTTCTGCCCAGCGGCCGGGTGCGCTATTTCCCGAACAGCGAATACCTGCCAGATGGCCGCGTCGTGTCGCGTTTCAGGCCGGGCGCCATCCAGGTGCGCAGCCGACGCAAGCTCATCGACACCACCTACCTGGAAGGCACCATCCCCGCCACCAGCCCACCCCCGTTCGAGCTCGCCGACGGCACCGAGTGCATCCCAGCCGGGGCCATTGCGCGCGTCGCGCAGCGCGTTGAGCACTTCACCATCATCGGCGCGGGCAAGACGGCGCTGGACACCTGCGTCTGGCTGCTCGAGCAGGGCACGCCGGCCGACGCCATCCGCTGGATCAAGCCCCGCGAGGCCTGGTGGCTGAATCGCCGCTTCCAGCAGCCGCACGATCTGCTGCCCGACAACCATCGCGGCATGGCGATCCAGCTGGAGGCCATGGCCCAGGCCAGCACGGTCGCCGATCTGTTCGCGCGACTGGAAGCCGAAGGATTCTTCCTGCGCATCGATCCGGACGTGACCCCGACCATGCTGCGCGGGGCGGTGATCAGCGAAGCCGAACAGGCGCTGCTGCGTCAGATCCGCGATGTGGTGCGCCTGGGCCATGTGCGCCGGATCGAGCGCGATCAGATCATTCTGGACGAGGGCCGCGTGGCGACCCGCCCGGACACGCTGCACGTGCATTGCGCGGCGCGCGGACTGCCGCGACCGCCGCTGCGCCCGATCTTCGAAGCGGGGCGGGTGACAGTGCAGCCCTTCCAGTGGCAGTTCGCGTGCTGCCAGTTCGCGGAACTGGGCGTGGTCGAGGCCAGCATCGAAAGCGACGCGGAGAAAAACCGCCTGTGCCCGCCGATCAGGTACTGGAGCTCGCCCACCGACTACCTGTCGGCCTTCCTGGCGGCGCTCGGGCACCAGCAAGCCAGGGCCAGCCACCCGGTGCTGGCGCAGTGGGCGCAGACGACGCGACTCAATCCGATGAGCGGAATCGGGCGCTATCGGGACCAGGCCCAGGTGATCGACAACCGCCGCCGCATCCAGCAGTCGGCCGCCGCCGCCGCGACCAACCTGGTCCGACTCGTTCGCGCCAGAACCGCCGAAGCCCAGTCACGCGAGACGCCAACGATCGCCTGAAGCGAGGCCCGTCAAGACGATGGCGATCTGGACACCGACGGGGCGGCACCCCCGGCTCATCGGGCAATCAGGGGCCTCTTTGACTGCGGCGCGGCCAGGCCGGGCGGCGCGCCGGATGGCCCCTCGTACATTCCGCGGTGATCGTGCAGCGCCTGCTGCGAGGAGACAGCAATGAAATGGGCAGCTTCCTTCAATCGTTCGGCTTTCGGCCGCTGGATCAACAGCCCCACCGGGCGGATGTTCCGGCTGCTTGCCGGCCTGTGTTTTCTGGTTGCGGGGTGGACTTTTCACTCCCATCCGCTGGGAATCGCCGCGCTCGCCTGGAGCTTCTTCCCCTTGAGCGCGGCCATTTTCAACGTCTGCTGGATCAGCCTGGTCCTGGGAGGGCCGTTCAGCGCCGCAGCGATCCGGCGGCAGCAACAGGTTGGATGACCGTCGGCCCTCGGCGCGGCAACAAAAAAGCCACGGCAAGGCCGTGGCTTTAGTCTCCCCGCCGGCTTGGTGGCCGGCCTTCTCGGATGATCAGTGGAACTGCTCTTCCTCGGTCGAGCCCGTGAGCGCCTTGACCGAGGACGAGCCGCCCTGGATCACGGTGGTGACGTCGTCGAAGTAGCCCGCGCCGACTTCCTGCTGGTGCGACACGAAGGTGTAGCCCTGTTCGCGCGCGGCGAACTCGGGCTCTTGCACCATCTCGACGTAGTGCTTCATGCCTTCGCCGCGGGCATAGGCGTGGGCGAACTTGAAGGTGTTGTACCAGTTGCTGTGGATGCCGGCCAGGGTGATGAACTGGAACTTGTAGCCCAGCGCGGACAGGTCTTCCTGGAACGAGGCGATCTGCTTGTCGTTGAGGTTCTTCTTCCAGTTGAAGGACGGCGAGCAGTTGTAGGACAGCAGCTTGCCGGGGTTCTTGGCCAGCACGGCCTGCGCAAACTCGCGCGCAAAGCCGATGTCGGGCACGCCGGTTTCGCACCACACCAGGTCGGCGTAGGGCGCATAGGCCACGCCGCGGCTGATGGCCTGCTCCAGGCCGTTCTTGACGCGGTAAAAGCCCTTGCGTGCGCTCGCCGGTCAGGAAGGGCTTGTCATTGGCGTCGACGTCGCTGGTCAGCAGGTTGGCGGCCTCGGCGTCGGTGCGCGCCAGCACGATGGTGGGCACGCCCATCACGTCGGCGGCAAAGCGCGCGGCGATCAGCTTTTCGACAGCCTCTTGCGTGGGCACCAGAACCTTGCCACCCATGTGGCCGCACTTCTGACGGCGGCCAGCTGGTCCTCGAAGTGCACGCCCGAGGCGCCGGCCGCGATCATGTTCTTCATCAGCTCGAAGGCGTTGAGCACGCCGCCAAGCCGGCCTCGGCGTCGGCCACGATGGGCAGGTAGTAGTCGATGAACTCCTTGTCGCCGGGGTTGATGCCGCGGCCCCACTGGATTTCGTCGGCGCGCTTGAAGGTGTTGTTGATGCGGCGCACCATGGTCGGCACCGAGTCATAGGCGTACAGCGACTGGTCAGGGTACATGGTTTCGCTGGTGTTGCCGTCGGCGGCCACCTGCCAGCCCGACAGGTACACGGCCTCCAGGCCCGCCTTGGCCTGTTGCATGGCCTGGCCGGCGGTGATGGCGCCGAAGGCGTTGACGTAGCCCTTCTTCGACTCGCCCTGGATCAGGCCCCACAGCTTTTCGGCGCCGCGCTTGGCCAGCGTGTGCTCGATCGGCAGGCTGCCGCGCAGGCGCACCACGTCGGCGGCGCTGTAGCCGCGCTTGACGGTCTTCCAGCGCGGGTTGTTCGCCCAGTCCTTTTCCAGGGCGGCGATCTGCTGCTCGCGGCTGAGTTGCTCGTTGGTGTTCGGCATGAAGTGCTCCAGTGGTGAGGTTGCTCGGGATTTGGGCGCCGGCTCCAGCGGCCGGAGGGCCGTGCCGAGGAGGCTGACGTTGGGTTGAATCATACTCTTGTATAAGACAGAAAACGATTCTTATGTCTTATACAAGACGAAATTTATCTCGTTCAAAATCAATGTGTTGCAACCATCATTTTTTGATTTGAAATTCAATATCTCATATTGAGAAATTTTTGCGGCGCTGCAACATGGTGATTTTCATATCTCGAAATTTTAAATCCATGTCCTGAAAATGTCGCGGCCAGCCCCCGGCCACTGGCTGCCACCCGCTATATTCCCGCCACCGTCCTGCCCCGACCGCCTGCCCGTGTCCCCCTCCCCCGCCCGCCCGCCCCTGGCTGCCTACGGCTGCCTGGCTCTGTCGATGAGCCTGGTCGGCAGCTATGTGGCGCTGACCAAGCCGCTGGCCCTGGTCTTTCCCGTCTTCCTGCTGGCCTGGCTGCGCTTTGGCATCGGGGGCGTGGCGATGGCGCACTGGCTGCGCAAGCCGGCCAACGAGCCGCCGCTGACGGCGCAGACGCGGCGCCTGCTGTTTCTCGAATCCTTTCTGGGCAACTTCCTGTTCACGCTGTGCATGATCTCGGGCGTCAAGCTGACGACGGCCGTCTCGGCGGGCGTCATCATGGCTGCCATTCCAGCCGCGGTGGCGCTGCTGTCCTGGCTGTTCCTGCGCGAGCGCGTGGCCCCGCGCGTGTGGGCCGGCGTGGCCTGCGCTGTGCTGGGCATCGGCCTGCTGTCGCTGTCGCAGGCGCCGCACCCCACGCCCGACACACCCGCCGCGCCGCACCTGGGCTGGCTGGGCAACTTGCTGCTGGTCGGTGCGGTGCTGTGCGAGGCCAGCTATGCCGTGATCGGCAAGAAGCTGACCGGCGCCCTGGGGCCGCGGCGCATCTCGGCGCTGATCAACCTGTGGGGCCTGCTGCTCACCACGCCCTTCGGCCTGTGGCTGGCGCTGGACTTCGACTTTGCCGCCGTGGCGCCCGGCATGTGGGTGCTGCTGCTGTTCTATGCGCTGGCCGCGTGCATGTGGACCGTCTGGCTGTGGATGACGGGATTGAAGAGCGTGCCCGCCGCACAGGCCGGCGTGTTCACGGTGCTGCTGCCCATCAGCGCGGCCCTGGTGGGCGTGCTGGTGCTGGGCGAGCAGCTGGGCGGCGCGCAGCTGCTGGCCTTTGTCGTGGCGCTGGCCGGCGTGCTGCTGGCCACGCTGCCTTCGCGCGCGGCACTGCGAGTGAAGTCGCCCGCCGGGCCGGCCGACGGCGGGTGAGCCGGCGTCAGTGCAACGCCCGGTCCGCCACCACGATGCCGTCCTCGTCGGCGTACAGCCAGTCGCCGGGCCGCACCCACACCCCCTGAATGCGCACCGGCTCGCCCACCTGGCCTTCGCCGCGCTTGGCGGTGCGCATCGGCAAGGCGGCCAGCGCGCGGATCGGAATGCCGGCGGCGCGCAGCTCGGCCAGATCGCGCACGCAGCCGTCCACCACGATGCCGGCCCAGCCGTTGCGTGCCGCCGCCTGCGCCAGGTTGCCGCCCACCAGCGCGCAGCGCAGCGAGGCCCCGCCGTCCACCACCAGCACCCGGCCTTCGCCCGCGCTGTTCACGGCTTCGCGCACGCGCGAGTTGTCCTCCAGGGCGCGCACGGTGTGCACCGGGCCGCAAAAGGCCCGCTCGGCGCCAAAGACGCGAAACACCGGCGGCAACACGCGAAACGCGCCCGTCGGATCGCCCTCGTGGGCATCGCACAGATCACAGGTCAAGAACGAGGCTGAAGTCATGTCGATACGGGCCCGGCCAGGGCCAAATTCGCGGCCAGAGCGGCCAAAACAGCGCCAAGCATAGCCAAGTGCGTCATCCGCCGCGAAAAAAGCAACACCCGCAAGGCGCGCAGCGCACTTTCCGCTTGGAAACGTGCTCCGTATCCAGTAGCATCCCTGTCAGCCAGGCAGATGCATTCATGTGTGCTGGCCCGTCAGCATCGGTTCATTCAACAAAGAGGATTCCAACCATGGCAACTGCAAAGAAAGCTCCCGCAAAGGCTGCACCCGCCAAGAAGGCAGCCGCACCGGCCAAGAAGGCCGCTGCTCCTGCCAAGAAGGCGGCTCCCGCCAAGAAGCGCGTGGCCAACCCCGCCTTCATGAAGGCCATGACGCCCAGCCCCGCACTGGCCGCCGTGATCGGCGCCAAGCCGATGCCGCGCACCGAGGTCACCAAGAAGATCTGGGAATACATCAAGCAGCACAAGCTGCAGGACGCGGCCAACAAGCGCAACATCAACGCCGACGCCAAGCTGAAGGACATCTTCAAGAAGCCGCAGGTGACGATGTTCGAGATGACCAAGCTGGTCAACGCGCATCTGTCCTGATCGCGGCCCGCCCCGCGCGCAAAAAACCCGGCTCGACGAGCCGGGTTTTTTCATGCCATATCGGGCTGCAGCGCGCTCCCATCAAGCGCGGGCAGCTATCAAATCAGGATTGCTTCCGGGCCTCGATGGCCTGCTGGCGAATGCTCGCCAGCGTGCCGCGCGTGGTAATGATGTCCTCGCTCAGCATCACCTCGATCAGCGTGCCGACGTCGCGCGCCAGCGCCGCCGCCAGCGCCGGCTCGAACTCGTCGGTGCGCGTCACGCGCTCGCCGGCCCAGCCGTAGGCGCGCGCCAAGGCGGCAAAGTCGGGGTTGCGAAGCTCGGTCCCGCTCAGGTGCGTGGGATATTCGCGCTCCTGGTGCATGCGGATGGTGCCGTAGCTGCCGTTGTTGAGCAGCACGATGATGCTCTTGCCGCCGTGCTGCACGGCGGTGGCCAGCTCCTGCCCGTTCATCAAAAAGTCGCCGTCGCCAGCGATGGTGAACACCGTGCGGCCGGTGGCAATCGACGCGCCGATGCCCGCCGGCACGCCATAGCCCATGGCGCCGCTGGTGGGCGCCAGCTGCGTCTTGTGGCCCTTGGCCATGCCGTGATAGCGCCAGAAGCGGTGCACCCAGCTGGCGAAGTTGCCCGCGCCGTTGGTGACCACCGTATCGGCCGGCAGGTGCTGTTGCAGCGTGGCGATGATGGCCGGCATGTCGATCGGCCCGGGCAGCGCCTGCGGCTGCAGGTTGGCCAGGTAGTCGGCGTGCGCCGCCTGCGCCCAGGCCTGCCAGGGCAGATCGGCCGGCGGCGGCAGCGCATCCAGCATCGCCGCCGCACCCGGCATGGTGGCGCACAACGGCAGGTCGGCCTGGTAGACGCGGCCCAGCTCCTCGGGGTCCGGATGGATGTGCACCAGCTGCTGCTTGGGGCGCGGCGCCTCGATCAGCGTGTAACCGCCAGTGGTCATCTCGCCCAGGCGCGGGCCCACCACCAGCAGCAGGTCGGCTGCCTGCACGCGCTCGGCCAGCCGGGGGTTGATGGCAATGCCCACGTCGCCGGCGTACAGCGGGTGATGGTTGTCGAAGGTGTCCTGGAAGCGGAAGGCATTGGCGACCGGCAACTGCCAGCGCTCGGCAAAGCGCTGCAAGGCCTGAGCCGCCGCAGGGGTCCAGCCGGGGCCGCCCGCGATGACTAGGGGTCGCTCCGCTTTCAATAGCATGTTGCGCAAATCCAGCGCACGCTGCGGGTCGTTTTGATATTGAACCGGCTCCACCCGCGGCAGCGGGCGCGCTGCCACCGGCTGGGTCAGCATGTCCTCGGGCAGCACCAGCACCACCGGGCCGGGGCGGCCGTTCATGGCCGTGGCAAACGCGCGCGCCACGTATTCGGGCATGCGCCGCGCATCGTCGATGCGCTCCACCCGCTTGGCAAAGCCCTGCGTGCTGGGGCCCAGAAAGACGCGGAAATCCACCTCCTGAAAGGCCTCGCGGTCACGTATGTCGCTCGCCACGTCGCCGATGAAGACCACCATCGGCGTCGAATCCTGGAACGCCGTATGAATGCCCACCGTGGCGTTGGTGGCGCCCGGCCCGCGGGTGACGAACAGCACGCCAGGCCGGCCCGTCAGCTTGCCCTCGGCCTCGGCCATGAAGGACGCGCCGCCCTCCTGCCGGCAGGTGATGAAGCGGATGCGGTCGCGGTGCGCATGAAAGCCGTCCAGCGCCGCCAGGTAGCTCTCGCCCGGCACGCCATAGGCGCGCTGAACGCCCTGCTCGATCAGGCATTCGATCAAGAGATGGCCGGCGATGGGTGGGGTGCTTGCGTGCGTCATGCGGCAATTGTGCCGCGTGCGAAGCGGGTCAGCGTGCATGATTGGTGCGCGCACCAACCCCGATTGCCGCATACACCGAAATCATCAGCAGGCCCGCAGCCACGATCAGGGTGGTGGCGTAGGCGCCGCGATCCATGAACACGCCGTAGATCATGGGGGCGATGGCAAAGCCCAAGTCCAGTCCCGAATACACCGTGCCGTACACGCGCCCCGTGGCACCCTGGGGCGCCGCCTTCTTGATCATCATGTCGCGGCTGGGGCCACCCACACCCACGGCAAAGCCGGTGCCGGCCAGCACGGCCATGGAGCCGAAGCCGCCCAGCCAGCCGGTGCCAGCCAGCGCCATCAGCACGGCGCCCACAGCCATGCACCAGGCCACCACGCGGTCGCTGTGCAGCGGCACCCGGGCGGCCACCACCCCGCCGATGAACACGCCCACCGCACCGCTGAGCATGTAGGCTGTCAGCATGGTGGTGGCGGATTCGAAACTGACGTGGTGCATGGCCTGCATGATGGACACGCTGAAGTTCTGCACCACCGCCAGCGTCATGGTGGACAGCAGAAAGAACGCAAAACACCACCACACCACCGGCATGCGCAAGAAGTTGACGCCGCTGCTGGCGCTGCCCGGCTGCGCATGGGCCACCACGCGGGTGTGCAAGTGCCGCCGCTGCGCCACCAGCAAGGCCAGGATGGCTGCATACATCAGCGCGGCTGCGAGATACCCCATGCGCCAGTCCACCCAGGCCGTGAAGCCCATCAGGAACACCGGCGCCAGCGCCCAGCCCAGGTTGCCCGACAGGCCGTGCATGCTGTAGGCATAGCCCAGCCGGTGCGCCGACACGCGCTGGTTGAGGATGCTGAAGTCCACCGGGTGAAACGGTGCGTTGCCCAGGCCGGCAAGCACCGCCACCGCCATCAGGCCCCAGTAGCCCTGGGCAAAATAGCCCGACAGGCACGCGGCAATGAAGCAACCCAGCGAGGCAAACAGCACCGGCCGCGCACCGACGCGGTCCACCAGGAAGCCGGCCAGCGCCTGACCCGTGCCCGAGATGAAAAAGAACACGGTGGACAAGAAACCCAGTTCGGCAAAGCTCAGCCCAAACGCCTTCATGAACACCGGAAACAGCGCCGGCAGCAGCAGGTGACTGAAGTGCGAACTGGCATGCGCCAGGCCCACCAGGCTGATGACCACCGCGTCTTCGCGCAGCGACTTGGGCGGCGGTGCGGCGACGGCTTGGTCGATGGGCAGTGCAGTGGCGGTCGCGATGTTCATGGATGGGGCCGAGCAACGAAGGCAAAAGCGTTCGATGGTAGCGGCCCGGCGCAATCAGCGCAGCAAGCGCCGAATCAGCCTCATCACCCGATCGAAACGCGGCCCGTAGGGCGGATACAGCATCTGCCCCCGAGCAAAGCGCGACTGCACGAACACCGCCTTCTCGTGCGTGAAGCGCAGAAAGCCCGTCTCGCCGTGATAGGCGCCCAGGCCACTCTCGCCCACGCCGCCAAAGGGCAGGCCGTCGTGCGCGATGTGCATCAGGGTGTCGTTCACCGTCACGCCGCCGCTGACCGTGCCGGCCAGCACGCGCTCGCGCGCGGCGGCGTCGTCGCCGAACCAGTACAGCGCCAGCGGGCGCGGACGGGCGTTGATGTGGGCGATGACGGTGTCCAGCCGGTCGTAGGGCAGCACCGGCAGGATCGGGCCGAAGATTTCCTGCTGCAGCAGCCGCGCCTGCGGCGGCAGGTCGAACACCAGCAGCGGGCGCATCTGGCGGGCCTCGGCCGCGCTGCCCGGCGTGTCCATGGCGGGTGGGCCGACGTCGTCCACGCGCGCGCCCAGTGCCCGCGCTTCGTCCACCAGGCCCTGCAGCCGCACGTGCTGGCGCGCGTTGACGATGGACGCGTAGTCGGGGTTGCCCACCACCCGCGGGTACAGGCGCGTGACGGCCTTCTGGTAGGCATCGGCAAAGGCCGCTTCGCGCCCGCGCGGCAGCAGCAGGTAGTCGGGCGCGATGCAGGTCTGGCCGGCGTTCAGCAGCTTGCCCATGGCGATCTTCAGCGCCGCGCCGTCCAGGTCGGCGCACGAGGCGTCGATGATGCAGGGCGACTTGCCGCCCAGCTCCAGCGTCACCGGGGTCAGGTTGCGCGCGGCGGCCTCGGCCACCTGGCGGCCCACGGCGGTCGAGCCGGTGAAGAACAGGTGGTCGAAAGGCAGCTCCGAGAACGCCCGCGCGACCTCCACCCCGCCGGTGACCACCGCAAATTCGTCGGGCGCGAAGTTCTTGGCAACCAACTCGGCCAGCAGCTGCGCGGTATGTGGGGTGAACTCGCTGGGCTTGAGCAGCACGCGGTTGCCCGCGGCCAGCGCCGTGGCGGCGGGACCCAGTGCCAGTTGAAGCGGGTAGTTCCAGGGGCTGATGACGCCCACCACGCCCAGCGGCTGGCGCTGCACCCAGGCACGCGCCGGCTGCAGGTGCAGCGGCGTGCGCACGCGGCGCGGGCGGCTCCAGCGCGCCAGGTTGCGCCGCAGGTCGGACAGCAGGCCGGCCAGCACCAGGCCGTCGGCCACCTGCGTCAGGCGCTCGCCGCGCAGGCCGAAGTCCTCGGCCACGGCCTGGGCCAGCGCGCGCTCGTGCGTCTGCCACAGCGCGGCCACGCGGCGCAGGCGGTCGCGCCGCAGCGCCAGCGGCACGTCGGCCTGGGCGCGCGTGGCCTGGTGCTGGCGCTCGAACAACTCGGCCAGGCCCGAGGTGGCGGCAACGGCGACGAGGGCGGTGGTGTTGGCGTTCATCTTGAAATCGGGCGCTTGGTTGGCGGGCTGGCCCTCACCCCAGCCCTCTCCCAGAGGGAGAGGGAGCAAGACAGGAATACAAGCAAAATTGGCCCCCGGCGCCCGTCAATAAATCGCAAACAGCTATATTATTGATAGTATCCACGATCATTCAAGCGGCCGCCTTGGTCTTGGGATAGCTCGCCCCCATCCCCGCCCGCACGTCCTGCTGGATGCCGTATTGGGCAAACGGATAGCGCAGTCCGTTCTTGCCGAGGGCCGCCATGCCCGCCAGCGCCTTGGCGATGTCGGCGGGCTGCAGCGCCATCAGCATCTCGTCGTCCAGCACGCCACCGTAGCGGCGCTCGGCAAAGCAGGGGATCGACAGGCTGGGCTCGCGCGTCTTCAGCGCCCGGCCCCAGGAGTCGGCGCAGGACGACTCGCCCACCACGCTCCAGTCGAACGGCTTGTAACCTGACCATTGCAGGCCGTTGATGAAATAAATCATCGCGCCCGGCGTGGCATAGAACAGCGCGATGTCGGGCTGGTCCATGCCCGCGCCAAAGCCGGCCCACTTGGCCAGCGGCGCCACGACCAGTGCCTTGTATTTGCCCTTGGGCACCACCTCCATCGCCGCCTGGTGGCGCTTCGAGTCCTCGACGGTGGCAAACCACACGCCGGCCATCTGTTTGCCGGAATACCAGTCCTCATCCTGCCCGCCCAGCCCGATCACCGCCTGGCACTGGGGGCCCACCAGGTCGTCGGCGGTGATGCCCACCGTCCAGCCCAGGCGCGTGGCCTGCGCGACGATCTGGTCGGTAGTGTGCACCGCCTGCGGGCGGCGCAGTTTCGGGATCGCCGAAAGCACTTCAACCGACTCGAACAGCCGCATGCCGATGGGCGGCACGCGCAGCTTGAGCACCTGCTCGAGTTGCTGCGCCCAGGTAGCCAGGTCAGCGGGGTTGGCGTTTGCAGTCATCGTCGGGTCTCGGGTGGGAATCGGAACGCTGCAGTCCATTGTGGCGCAAATAAATGCGAGAGCGGCCCTGGCCGCGATGACGATCCATCGCAGCCAGGGCCGCTCCCGCGAGCCTGGCGACTGCGCTCAGGCCGGCACGGCGTCGAAGTGGAACACGCCCGGATCCTTGATCGGATCGACCCCCACGCGGATCGTGGTCTTGGGCGGGAACCTGCCCTGCAGGATTTGCGTGGACAGCGGGTTCTCGATGCGCTGCTGGATCGCCCGCTTGAGCGGCCGGGCGCCAAACACGGGGTCGAACCCGACCTTGGCCAGCTCGGCCAGCGCCTGGTCGGACACGTCGAGCGTCAGCTCCATGCGAGCCAGCCGCTCGGCCAGCACCTTGAGCTGAATCTTGGCGATGGCGCCGATCTGGCTCGCATCCAGCCCGTGGAACACCACGATCTCGTCGATGCGGTTCAGGAACTCGGGGCGGAAGTGGTTCTTCAGCTCGCCAAACACCGCGTCCTTCACGTCTTCGTACGGCTGCCCCGCCATGCTCTGGATCATGGGCGAGCCGATGTTGCTGGTCATGATGATGACGGTGTTCTTGAAGTCCACCGTGCGGCCCTGCCCGTCGGTCAGGCGGCCGTCGTCCAGCACCTGCAGCAGCACGTTGAACACGTCGGGGTGCGCCTTTTCGATCTCGTCGAACAGCACCACGCTGTAGGGCTTGCGCCGCACGGCCTCGGTCAGGTAGCCGCCTTCGTCATAGCCTACGTAGCCGGGCGGCGCGCCGATCAGGCGCGCGACGGAGTGTTTCTCCATGAACTCGCTCATGTCGATGCGCACCAGCTGCTGCTCGCTGTCGAACAAGAAGCCCGCCAGCGCCTTGGTCAGCTCGGTCTTGCCCACACCCGTGGGGCCCAAAAACAGGAAGCTGCCCAGCGGCCGGTTGGGATCGCTCAAACCCGAGCGCGAGCGGCGGATGGCGTTGGCCACGGCGTCGATGGCCTCGTTCTGCCCCACCACGCGCTGGTGCAGGGCGTCTTCCATCTTGAGCAGCTTGTCGCGCTCGCCCTGCATCATCTTGCTGACGGGGATGCCGGTGGCGCGGCTGACCACCTCGGCGATCTCCTCGGCGCCCACCTGCGTGCGCAGCAGCTTGTGCGCCTTGGCCTGCGCGTCGGCGTTCTGCTCGCTGGCCTGCGCCTCCTTCAACTGCTTTTCCAGCGCAGGCAGCTTGCCGTATTGCAGCTCGGCCACGTGGTTGAAGTCGCCCTTGCGCGTGGCCTCCTGGATCTGGAACTTGATCTGCTCCAGCTCCTTGCGCACCTGCTCGCTGCCCTGGGCGCTGGCCTTCTCGGCCTTCCAGATCTCGTCCAGATCGGCGTATTCCTTCTCCAGCTTGGCCAGGTCTTCCTCGATCAGGGCCAGGCGCTTTTGCGAGGCCTCGTCCTTTTCCTTCTTGACGGCCTCGCGCTCGATCTTGAGCTGGATCATGCGGCGGTCCAGCTTGTCCATCACCTCGGGCTTGGAGTCGATCTCGATCTTGATCTTGGCCGCCGCTTCGTCGATCAAATCGATGGCCTTGTCGGGCAAAAAGCGGTCGGTGATGTAGCGGTGGCTGAGCTCGGCCGCGGCGACGATGGCCGGGTCGGTGATGTCCACGCCGTGGTGCGCTTCATAGCGCTCCTGCAGGCCGCGCAGGATGGCAATGGTGTCTTCCACGCTGGGCTCGCCCACCAGCACCTTCTGAAAGCGCCGCTCCAGCGCCGCGTCCTTCTCAATGTACTTGCGGTACTCATCCAGCGTGGTGGCGCCGATGCAGTGCAACTCGCCGCGCGCCAGCGCGGGCTTGAGCATGTTGCCGGCGTCGATCGCGCCCTCGGCCTGCCGGCACCGACCATGGTGTGCAGCTCGTCGATGAACAGGATGATGCGGCCCTCCTCGTGCGCGACCTCCTTGAGCACCGCCTTCAGCCGCTCCTCGAACTCGCCGCGGTACTTGGCGCCGGCCAGCAGGCCGGCCATGTCCAGCACCAGCACCTGCTTGTCCTTCAGGGTGTCGGGCACCTCGCCGGCGACGATGCGCTGCGCCAGGCCTTCGACGATCGCCGTCTTGCCCACACCCGGCTCGCCGATCAGCACCGGATTGTTCTTGCTGCGCCGCTGCAGCACCTGGATGGTGCGGCGGATCTCGTCGTCGCGGCCGATCACCGGATCGAGCTTGCCCTGGCGCGCGCGCTCGGTCAGATCGAGCGTGTACTTCTTCAGCGCCTCGCGCTGGCCTTCAGCATCGGCGGAATCCACGCCCTGCCCGCCGCGCACCGCCTCGATGGCGGCCTCCAGCGCCTTGCGCGACAGGCCCGCCTCCCTGGCGATGCGGCCGGCCTCGCCCTTGGCGTCGCACAGCGCCAGCAAGAACATCTCGCTGGCGACGAACTGGTCGCCGCGCTGGATGGACTCCTTCTCGGTGGCCTGCAAGAGCTTCAGCAGGTCGGGGCCGGGCTGTACCTGTTCCTGCCCCTGCACGCTGGGCAGGCGCTGGATGGCGGCATTGGCGGCTTGCGCCAGCGCCGCGGTATTGACCCCGGCGCGCGCCAGCAAGGCCTTGGGCCCGTCCTCCTGCTGCAGCATGGCCGCCAGCAGGTGCTCGGGCTGGATGTAGGCGTTGTCGTGCCCAAGGGCCAGCGACTGCGCGTCGGCCAGGGCTTCCTGGAATTTGGTGGTGAGTTTGTCGAGACGCATGGCGTAAACGGCTTGAAAGCGTTGCTGAATTGCCAACGATATGAGGGCCCAAGCTCCCGATTCAAGTCCAGCGCCACGCGGGCGCGCCGACTTGTGGCGCACCCGGCATCGCGTGCGCCCAGGCTGGTTTTTCATCCAACAACAGCCCCTTGCCGGTCACCGCCGGCAAGCATCGGCACCCGGCAGCCGGCGGTGCCGGACAATGCCGGGCTGACCGATCGGGCATGAACCCGCAAGCCCGGTGTGGACCACGAAACGAGGAAATCTCATGGCAACAGGCGATCAGGACAAACCATCGAACACCATCATCATCGTCGGCGGCGGCGCCGGCGGGCTCGAGCTGGCGTGCAAGCTCGGGCGCCGGCTGGGTGCCGAGCGCGTGACGCTGGTCGACCAGCAGTTGTTCCACATCTGGAAACCGACGCTGCACGAGGTGGCCGCCGGCACGCTGGACATCCACCAGGAGGGCCTGTCGTACGAGATGCTGGCGCACGACAACGGTTTCCGCTTCGTCTACGGCCCCCTGGTGGCGCTCGACGCGGCACGCCGCTCGATCAGCGTCGGCGCGATACGCGATGAGAGCGGCGAGGAACTGCTGCCGGTGCGCGAGCTGGGCTACCAACGCCTGGTGCTGGCGCTGGGCAGCACCTCGCGCTATTTCGGCGTTCCGGGCGCGGCCGAACACACGCTGTCGCTCAACGACCCGCAGTCAGCGGAGCAGTTTCGCCTGCGCATGCTCAAGCTGCTGGCCGCGGCCGACATGCGCAAGCAGCGCGACGGCGTGGCCGGCGTCGACGTCGTGATCATCGGCGGCGGCGCCACCGGGGTGGAGCTGGCGGCCGAGTTGCGCGAGGCCAGCGCGGTGCACACGCGCTACGGCCTGCGCCGGCTCGACCCCGATCGTGACGTGCGCATCACCCTGCTGGAGGGCAGTCCGCGCGTGCTGGCCCCGCTGAGCGAAAAGGTGTCGTCGGCGGCACTCGAACTGCTGCGCCAGCGCCACGTCGAGGTGCACACCGGCTGCCAGGTGATGCGCATCGACGCCGACGGCGTGGAAGACCGCGATGGCCACCGATACCGCAGCGAACTCACAGTCTGGGCGGCCGGCATCGAGGCGCCTCCGCTGCTGCGCACGCTCGGCCTGCCGGTCAACCCGTCGGGCCAGGTCGAGGTCGATGCGCAGCTGCGCGTGCCGGGCTGGCCGGGCGTGCTGGCGCTGGGCGACTGCGCCGCCTGTGCCGGCCCGGGGGGACGGCCGCTGCCGCCACGCGCACAGACCGCCCACCAGGAGGCAAGCTACCTGAGCCGGGCGCTGTTGGGCGAGGCGCGCGGGCACGCCTGGCCCGACGCGCCCTATGTGTACCGCGACCACGGCTCGCTGGTCTCGCTCGGCACCCGCACCTCGGTCGGCAGCCTCATGGGCGTGCTGTTCAGCAAGAGCTGGTTCGTCGAAGGCCTGTTTGCCCGCCTGATGTACATGAGCCTGCACCTGATGCACCACGAAGCGGTGCTGGGCATGCGCCGCACGGCCGTGCTGGCGCTGGCGCGCTTTCTCATCAAGCGGGCGACGCCACGCGTCAAGCTGCACTGAGCCCGCGCGCCGCTGTGCACGCCCCCTTCGGACCGGCGGCCTCAATCCACCGTGATGCCCGGCTGGCGGGTCAGGTCGCCCCAGCGCTTGTCTTTGGCCTGGATGAAGGCACCGAACCCGACCGACGGGGTGATGCGCTCGTTGCGCCGCAAAGTTGTCGAACGCGGTGCGTGTCTCGGCGGCGGTGCCCGCCGCCCAAGCCACCTGCAGCCTGTTCAAGTCCGTGCCTCGCCCGATCGCCCGCTCGCCTGTCACCTACCCAACAGGTGCACGCACTCCGTCCCCCTACACTGGGCCGATCGACCCCATCCGGAGACCCACCCATGCCCCGCCCCTGCCCACCCGCTGCCACGGCCCTGGCCAGCGCCTTGGCCGTTGCCCTTCTGCTGAGCGCCTGCGCCAGCGCTCCACAGGCCCCCACGTCGGCAGCCGAAGTGGGTGAGCAGAGCACCGGCCTGCGCTTTGTCAGCGGCTATCTGCCGCGCACCGAGCTGCCCGACAGCCTGGCCCTGGTGCCGCCCCCGCCGGCCAAGGGCTCGGCCGCGCAGGCGGATGACGACGAAGCCTACCGCGCGCTTGCCGCCCTGCGCAGCGGCCCGCGCGGCGAGCAGGCAGCCCGGGACGCCAACCTGCGCTTTCCGGCCGCAGCCAGCCACTTTGCCTGCGCGCTGGGCGTCGCCATCTCCGAGCAAGCCACGCCCAATCTCAACATGCTGCTGCGCCGCACGCTGACCGACGCCGGGTTGTCCACCTACAAGGCCAAGGTCCAGTACCAGCGCATGCGGCCCTTCGTGGCCTTCGATGCGCCCAGCTGCACCCCGGAGGACGAGCCCTTCCTGCGCAAGGACGGCTCGTACCCCTCCGGCCACGCCGCCCTGGGCTGGGCCTGGGCGCTGGTGCTGACTCAGGCCGCGCCCGAGCGTGCCGACGCCCTGCTGCAGCGCGGCCGCTCTTACGGCCAAAGCCGCGCCGTCTGCGGCGTGCACTGGAAGAGCGACATCCAGGCTGGCTGGCTGATGGGCGCCGCCACCGTGGCACGGCTGCAAACCAATGCTGTCTTTCAGGCCCAGTTGTCCGCCGCGAAAGTCGAAATTGCCAAGGCCCGCGCAGCCGGCCAGATTCCCGCTGCAGCCGACTGCGCGGCCGAGGCGCAGGCGCTGGGTGTGTCCGCCAAGCTGGCGCCCTGACCCTCGCCCACGCTCAGGTATGGCGCGCGATGCCGCGCGTCAAGCTGCACTGAGCCCGGCGTTCAGGTCATGCAAAGCGCAGCGACACGCTGCCCATGCCCTGCACGCGCAGGTTCACATGGTCGCCGGCCTGCACCGACACGGCCTCGGTGATGCCACCGGACAGCACCAGCGAGCCCGCGGGCAGGCTTTTGCCGCGCCGGCCCAGGTGGTTGACCAGCATGGCCACGGCCGCGGCCGGGTGGCCGACCACGGCAGCGCCTGCGCCCAGGGCCACCACCTGGCCGTTCTTCTCGAACACGACGCCCGTGGTGCGCAGGTCCACGCTGCGCGCATCCACCGCCTGTCCGCCGACGACGAAGCGCGAAGCCGAGGTGTTGTCGGCCACCACGCTCTTGAGGTCGAACTTGAAGTCGCGGTAGCGGCTGTCGATGACCTCGATGCCGGGCAGCACCACGTCGCTGGCGGCCAGCACGCTGGCGATGTTGCAGCCCGGGCCCTTCAACTCGGCGCGGGTGACGAAGGCGATCTCGGGCTCGACCTTGGGGTGGATCAGCCCGCTCACCTGGACCTCGCCGCCGGCCGGCACGGTGAACTCGTCAACCAGAAAGCCGAACACCGGGTCGGTCACGCCCATCTGCTTCATCTTGGCGTGCGACGTGAGCCCCGCCTTGTAGCCGGCCAGGCGCGCGCCGCCCTTGAGCTTGGCGGCCAGGATGCGGTCCTGGATGGCATACGCGTCGTCGAAATCCATCTGCGGATGCTCGTCCGTGATCTTGGGCGTGTCGCGCGCCTCGCGCTGGCAGGCGTGCAGGTGCTTGGCCAGTTGGTCGAGCGTCTTGGAGCTGAGTGCCATGTTCCGTGTCTTTCAAGCGTTTCAGGCCGTTTGCGCTTGACTGGCACGGGCAGCAAGCTTCTGTTTTGATAGCGTCAAGGCAGTGTCCTCGATCATGTCCTCCTGCCCGCCGACGCAGCCGCGGCGGCCCATCTCGACCAGGATTTCGCGCGCCGGCACGCCGTATTTCTTCTCGGCACGCTTGGCGAACAGCAGGAAGGAGCCGTACACCCCCGCATAGCCCAGCGTCAGCGCGTCGCGGTCGATGCGGATCGGAAAGTCCATGATCGGCACCACCAGGTCTTCGGCCACGTCCTGGATCCTGAACACATCCACACCGGTTTCCACGCCCATCATGTCCAGCACCGCGACCAGCACCTCCATGGGGGTGTTGCCCGCGCCCGCGCCCAGGCCGGCGCTCGCGGCATCGACCCGGTTGGCGCCCATCTCGATCGCGGTGATCGAATTGGCCACGCCCATGGCCAGGTTGTGGTGGGCGTGAAAACCCAGTTCGGTCTCTGGCTTGAGCGCCTGGCGCACGGCCCCCAGCTTGGCACGCACGTCCTCGGGCAGCATGTGGCCGGCCGAGTCGGTGATGTACACGCAGTTGGCGCCGTAGCCTTCCATCAGCTTGGCCTGCCTGACCAGGCCGGCCGCATCGTTCATGTGGCTCATCATCAGAAAGCCGACGGTGTCCAGGCCCAGCTTGCGCGCCAGCGTGATGTGCTGCTCGCTCACGTCGGCCTCGGTGCAGTGCGTGGCCACGCGGATGGTGTGCACGCCCACGTCATGTGCCATCTTCAAATGGTCCACGGTGCCGATGCCCGGCAGCAGCAGGGCCGAGACCTTGGCGCGCTTCATCAGCGGGATCACGGCCTTGAGGTATTCCTCGTCGCTGTGGGCGGCAAAGCCGTAGTTGACCGAATTGCCGCCCAGGCCGTCGCCGTGCGTGACCTCGATCAGCGGCATGCCGGCGGCGTCCAGCGCGGTGGCGATGCTTTTCATCTGCTCGATCGTGATCTGGTGCTGCTTGGGGTGCATGCCGTCGCGCAACGCCATCTCGTGCAGGGTGATTTTTTTGCCTTGGATGCTCATCTTGATGTCCTCTTCTGTCTTCAGACTCCTTCCCCCTCTGGGGGAAGGTTGGGATGGGGGTGCGCCACTTGGCGGGTGACGCTGGC
>JAWKYM010000009.1:0-166465 GCA_041396485.1 Burkholderiaceae bacterium
CCTGTATGGCAAGCCCACCACGATCAACAACACCGAGACCTTTGCCGCGGTGCCTTGGATCGTGCGCCACGGCGGGCAGGCCTATCTGGAGTGCGGCAAGCCCAACAACGGCGGCACCAAGATCTATTCGGTCAGCGGCGACGTCGAGCGCCCCGGCAACTACGAGATTCCCATGGGAACGCCCTTTGCCAAGCTGCTGGAGCTGGCCGGCGGCGTGCGTGCCGGGCGCCAGCTCAAGGCGGTGATCCCGGGCGGTTCGTCGGCGCCGGTGCTGCCCGCGTCCATCATGATGGACTGCACCATGGACTACGACAGCATTGCCAAGGCCGGCTCGATGCTGGGTTCGGGTGCCGTCATCGTGCTGGACGACTCGCGTTGCATGGTCAAGTCGCTGATGCGCCTGTCCTATTTCTACATGCACGAATCCTGCGGCCAGTGCACGCCCTGCCGCGAGGGTACGGGCTGGCTGTGGCGCGTGGTCGAGCGCATCGAGAACGGTCACGGCCGCCAGCAGGACATGGATCTGCTGGACTCGGTGGCCGGCAACATCATGGGCCGCACCATTTGCGCGCTGGGCGACGCGGCGGCCATGCCGGTGCGCGGCATGCTCAAGCATTTCCGGCCCGAATTCGAGCATCACGTCGAGCACAAGTGCTGCGTGGTGTCGGCCTACGTGTGACGCCGGGACGGTTGGAAGAATCTCATGGTTGAACTCGAAATCGACGGCAAGAAGGTGCAGGCGCCCGAAGGCAGCATGGTGATCCAGGCGGCCGAGCAGGCGGACATCTACATCCCGCACTTCTGCTATCACAAGAAGCTGTCCATCGCGGCCAATTGCCGCATGTGCCTGGTGGATGTGGAGAAGGCACCCAAGGCCGTGCCCGCCTGTGCCACGCCGGTGACGCAAGGCATGATCGTGCGCACCAAGAGCGACAAGGCGATCAAGGCGCAGAACGCGGTGATGGAGTTCCTGCTCATCAATCACCCGCTGGACTGTCCGGTGTGCGACCAGGGCGGCGAATGCCAGTTGCAGGACCTGGCGGTGGGCTATGGCTGGTCGGCCTCGCGCTACGACGAGGAAAAGCGCTCGGTCAGGCCCAAGGAGGTGGGGCCCCTGATCTCGATGAAGGAGATGACGCGCTGCATCCACTGCACGCGCTGCGTCCGCTTCGGCCAGGAAATCGGTGGCATCATGGAGCTGGGCATGTCCAATCGAGGCGAGCATGCCGAGATCGAGACCTTTGTCGGCTCCTCGATCGACTCCGAGCTGTCGGGCAACATGATCGATCTCTGCCCGGTGGGGGCGCTCACCAGCAAGCCCTTCCGCTTCAGTGCTCGCACCTGGGAGCTGGCGCGCCGCAGGAGCGTCAGCCCGCACGATTCCACCGGTGCCAACCTGATCATGCAGGTCAAGAACAACCGGGTTCTGCGCGTCGTGCCGCTCGAGAACGAAGCCGTCAACGAATGCTGGATCGCCGACCGCGACCGTTTTTCGTACGAGGCCCTGAATGGCCCCGAGCGCTTGACCAAGCCCATGCTCAAGCAGGGCGGTCAGTGGCAGGAGGTCGACTGGCAGACCGCGTTGGAATACGTGGCCAATGGCTTGCACGACGTTCGCGCCCAGCATGGCAGCACAGCCATCGGCGCGCTGGTCAGCCCGCACAGCACGCTTGAAGAGCTGTTCCTGGCCGGGCGCCTGGTGCGGGGTCTGGGCAGCCAGAACATCGACCATCGTTTGCGCCACACCGAATTCGCCGGTGTGGAAGGCGTGCGCTGGCTGGGTACCTCGATCGCTTCGCTGGGGCGGTTGCAGGCGGCACTCATCGTGGGCTCGAACCTGCGCAAGGATCACCCCCTGTTTGCCGCGCGCATCCGCCAGGCCGTGCGGCACGGCGCGGCGGTGGCGGCGCTCACGTCACCCGCACTGCTGCACGATGCCGACGCCTGGGCCATGCCGCTGGCGGCGGCGGCGCTGGGCGAGCCCGCCCAGTGGCCGCAGCTGCTGGCCGACGTGGCAGCCGCAGTGGCGGCGACCAAGGGCGTGCCGGCGCCGGCCGAGGGCGCTGCGAGCGAAGCGGCCCGGGCCATCGCCAGTGCCCTGCTGTTGGGCGAACGCAAGGCGGTGCTGCTGGGCAACGCGGCGGCGCAACACCCGGCCGCCAGCAGCCTGCTGGCGCTGGCGCAATGGATCGGCGAGCAGACAGGGGCCAGCGTGGGCTACCTGACCGAGGCGGCCAATACCGTCGGCGCCCAGGTGGTCGATGCGCTGCCGGGCCAGGGGGGGCTGAATGCCGCGCAAATGCTGGGCGGCAGCGTGAAAGCGGCGCTGCTGCTGAATTGCGAGCCCGGGCCCGACACGCGGGGCGTGCCGTTGAGCGGTTGCGACATGGTGGTCACGCTCAGCCCGTTCAAGGCCAATCTGGACATCAGCGACGTGCTGTTGCCCATCGCACCGTTCACCGAGACCTCGGGCAGTTTCGTCAACGCCGAAGGCCGGGTGCAGAGTTTTCACGCCGTGGTGGCGCCGCTGGGTGACACGCGTCCGGCTTGGAAGGTGCTGCGCGTGCTGGCCGACATGCTGGAGGTCGTGCAGCCGGCCTATCAAAGCACGCAAGAGGTGCTGGCCGAAGCGTTGGGCGGCACCGCGGTCGAGTTCATCGCCGCCGCGCGCCTGAGCAACCGCACGCAGGCGGCGATCGACGTGACCGCGCGAGCGGTCACGCTGGCGCCCGTGGGCATCTATCAACTCGATGGATTGGTGCGCCGCGCGCCCGCGCTGCAACTGACGACCGACGGGCGAGAGGGAGCGGCTGCATGAGCGACGCGATTTACAACGGCGGACTGGGGCTGCTGGCCAGCCCCTGGTGGACCGGCATTGTCTGGCCCGTGATCTGGGCCTTGATCAAGATCGTGGTGGTGCTGGTGCCCCTGCTGGTGGCCGTCGCCTACCTGACGCTGTGGGAGCGCAAGCTGCTGGGCTGGATGCAGGTGCGCATCGGCCCCAACCGCGTGGGGCCCTGGGGTTTGCTGCAGCCGATTGCCGACGCGATCAAGCTGTTGACCAAGGAAATCATCCAGCCCACGGCGGCCGCCAAGGGCCTGTTCATGCTGGGTCCGGTGCTGGCCATCATGCCGGCGCTGGCCGCCTGGGTGGTCATTCCGTTTGGGCCCGAGTTGGCGCTGGCCAACGTCAACGCCGGCCTGCTGCTGGTGATGGCCATCACCTCGATCGAGATCTACGGCGTGATCATCGGTGGCTGGGCGTCCAACTCCAAGTATCCGTTCCTGGGCGCGCTGCGCGCCTCGGCGCAGATGGTCAGCTACGAGATCGCCATGGGCTTTTGCTTCGTGATCGTGCTGATGGTCTCGGGCAGCCTGAACCTGACCGACATCGTGATGGGGCAGGGCAAGGGCATGGCTGCCAGCGCGGGCTGGACCTTCCTGTCCTGGAACTGGCTGCCGCTGCTGCCCATATTCGTCATCTACCTGATCTCGGGCGTGGCCGAAGTCAACCGCCACCCGTTCGATATGGCCGAGGGCGAATCCGAGATCGTTGCCGGTCACATGGTCGAGTATTCGGGCATGGGCTTTGCCATCTACTTCCTGGCCGAATACGCCAGCATGTGGCTGGTGTCCATCCTGGCCGTGATCATGTTTCTCGGCGGCTGGATGGCGCCGGTGGCGTGGCTCGACTTCATTCCCGGCTGGATCTGGCTGGGCATCAAGACTTGCGTGATGGTCTCCATGTTCATCTGGTTTCGCGCCACCTTTCCGCGCTTTCGCTACGACCAGATCATGCGCCTTGGCTGGAAGATATTCATTCCCGTGACCCTGGCCTGGCTGCTGCTGGTGGGCGCGTGGATGCACAGCCCGCTGAACATCTGGCACTGAACCACGGGAGATTGAATCATGGCTTCCGTTACCGCTTCCCCATTTTCCATTCGCGACTTCTTCCGGAGCTTCATGCTCGTGGAGCTGTTCAAGGGCATGGTCCTGACCGGCCGCTACGCGCTGTCACGCAAGGTGACCATCGAGTATCCCGAGGAGAAGACGCCGTTGTCGCCGCGCTTTCGCGGCCTGCATGCGCTGCGCCGCTATGAGAACGGCGAAGAGCGCTGCATCGCCTGCAAGCTGTGCGAGGCGATCTGCCCGGCCGTGGCGATCACCATCGAGTCGGCCGAGCGCGAGGACGGCTCGCGCCGCACCACGCGCTATGACATCGACCTGACCAAGTGCATCTTCTGCGGCTTCTGCGAGGAGAGCTGCCCGGTCGACTCGATCGTCGAGACCCACATCCTCGAGTACCACGGCGAAAAGCGCGGCGACCTGTACTTCACCAAGGACATGCTGCTGGCCGTGGGCGACAAGTACGAGCCCGAGATCGCGGCGGCTCGCGCGGCCGACGCCAAGTACCGCTGAAGGCGCCCAAACCACGACAAGACCATGGACGTCAAGACCGCCTTTTTCTACCTGTTCTCGCTGGTGATGCTGTTTTCGGCATTCCGCGTGATCACCGCGCGCAACCCGGTGCACGCGGTGCTTTTCCTGATGCTGGCCTTCTCGCAGGCCGCCGGCGTGTGGCTGCTGCTGCAAGCCGAGTTCCTGGCCATCGTGCTGGTGCTGGTGTACCTGGGCGCGGTGATGGTGCTGTTCCTGTTCGTGGTGATGATGCTGGACATCCACATCGACAGCCTGCGACAGGGCTTCTGGCGGCACTTTCCGCTGGCGCTGATCATTGGCGCGGTCATTTCGCTCGAGATGGCGGCCGTGCTGTTCGGGGGCTTTCGCGTGAACGAGGCACGCCCCATGCCCGACACCGTGGCCCAGGTGGCCGGGCAGGTGGTCCAGGCGTCCAACACCAAGGAGCTCGGTGTGCTGATGTACACCCAGTACCTCTACCCGCTGGAGATCGCTGCGGTCATCCTGCTGATCGCCATGATCTCGGCCATTGCCCTGACGCTGCGTGAAAAGCGCAAGGACAACAAGGCCATCGAAGCATCGCTGGCGGTGCGGGTGCAGGCGCGCGACCGCCTGCAGATTGTCAAGCTGGCGCCCACGCAAGCCCCCGTTGCCGCCCCGGCGGAGGTGGCCGCCCCTGCCGAGGAGGTGAAAAAATGACCCTGTCACTGGCCCACTACCTGACTTTGGGCGCCATTCTGTTTGCGCTCGCCGTGGTCGGAATCTTCCTGAACCGCAAAAACCTGATCGTGCTGCTGATGGCCATCGAGCTGATGCTGCTGGCCGTCAACATGAACTTCGTGGCCTTTTCGCACTACTTGGGCGACATGCACGGGCAGGTGTTCGTGTTCTTCATCATGACCGTGGCGGCCGCCGAGGCGGCCATCGGCCTGGCCATCCTGATGCTGCTGTTCCGCGCCCGCTCGAACATCAACGTCGATGAACTCAACGCGTTGAAGGGCTGAGGGACGAGCGATGAGTCAAACCCTGTCCACGGCAGCGCTGCTGGCCGTTCCCCTGGCGCCGCTGGCCGGCGCCCTGATCGCCGGCATCCTCGGCACCGCCTTTGGTGGCAACCGCATCGGCCGCGCGGCCTCGCACAGCGTCACCATTGGCGGCGTGCTGATCGCCTTCATCGTCTCGGCCATGGTGCTGCGCGACGTGATCAACGGCGCCACCTACAACGCCACCCTCTACGAGTGGATGAGCGTCGGCTCTCTCAAGATGGAGATTGGCTTCCTGGTCGACAGCCTGACGGCCACCATGATGTGCGTGGTGACCTTCGTGTCGCTGATGGTGCACATCTACACCATTGGCTACATGGCCGAGGACGAGGGCTACAACCGCTTTTTTTCCTACATCGCGCTGTTCACCTTCTCGATGCTGATGCTCGTGATGAGCAACAACTTCCTGCAGCTGTTCTTCGGCTGGGAAGCGGTGGGCCTGGTGTCCTACCTGCTGATCGGCTTCTGGTTTCAGCGCGAATCGGCTATCTTCGCCAACCTGAAGGCCTTTATGGTCAACCGGGTGGGTGACTTCGGCTTCATCCTGGGCATCGGTCTGGTGGCGGCCTACGCCGGCACGCTGAACTACAGCGAGACGTTCGCGCAGGCGCAGACGCTGGGCAGCATCGTGTTTCCGGGCACCGATTGGCTGATGGTTACCGTGATGTGCATCTGCCTGTTCATCGGCGCCATGGGCAAGTCGGCGCAGTTTCCGCTGCACGTGTGGCTGCCCGATTCGATGGAGGGCCCGACCCCGATCTCGGCCCTGATCCACGCCGCCACCATGGTGACGGCGGGCATTTTCATGGTGGCACGCATGTCGCCGCTGTTCGAGCTGTCGGACACGGCGTTGAACTTCGTGCTGGTGATCGGTGCCATCACCGCCCTGTTCATGGGCCTGGTGGGCGTGGTGCAAAACGACATCAAGCGCGTCATTGCCTATTCCACGCTGTCCCAGCTGGGCTACATGACGGCGGCGTTGGGCGCCTCGGCCTACTCGGCGGCCATCTTCCACCTGATGACGCACGCGTTCTTCAAGGCGCTGCTGTTCCTGGGTGCGGGCTCGGTCATCCTGTCGATGCACCACAACCAGGACATCCGCTGGATGGGCGGCCTGCGCAAATACATGCCCTGGACCTGGATCACCTTCCTGGTGGGTACGCTGGCGCTGATCGGCACGCCGTTCTTCGCCGGCTTCTACTCCAAGGAGTCGATCATCTCCGCGGTTCATGCGAGCACGCTGCCAGGCACGGGCTTTGCATACGTGGCCCTGGTGGCCGGCGTGTTCGTGACCTCGCTGTACTCCTTCCGCCTGTACTTCCTGGTGTTCCACGGGCCTGAGCGCTATGACCAGAACCCGGACGCGCACCATGATGGCGATCACGGGCACGACCATGGCCACGGGCACGACGCCAAGCCCAAGGAGCAACCGGCCGTGGTGTGGGTGCCGCTGGTGCTGCTGGCCATTCCCTCGGTCATCATCGGCGCAATGACGCTGATGCCCATGCTGTTCGGCGACTTCTTCGCCCACGCCATCACCGTCGATGGCGCGCGCCATCCGGCCATGGCGGCACTGGCCGAGGAAATCCACGGCTGGTGGGCGATGGGCCTGCATGGCCTGACGGCGCTGCCCACATGGCTGGCGCTGGCGGCGGCGGTGCTCAGCTATTACCTGTATCTCGTCAACCCGGCGCTGCCGGCTCGCATCAAGGCGGCGTTCAGCCCCATCTACACCCTGCTGGACAACAAGTACTACATGGACTGGGTCTGGATCAAGGCCATCGCGGGCAGCCTGCGCGGGCTTGGTGTCGGGCTGTGGAAGGGCGCGGACGCCGGCCTGATCGACGGGGCGGTGGTCAACGGCTCATGGCGCCTGGTTGGCTGGAGCGCCGGCGCGCTGCGCTGGCTGCAATCGGGCTACCTTTATCACTACGCCCTGGCGATGATCCTGGGCCTCTTCGTGCTGATGACGTATTTCGTCTGGCTCGCCCAATAAGGCAAGAACGGGATAAGAACATGGGTTGGTTGAGCCTTTCCATCTGGACGCCGATTGTTTTTGGCGCACTCCTGCTGTTTTTCGGCAAGGACAGCCAGGCCACGCTGGTGCGTTGGCTGGCGCTCATCGGTTCGGTGATCAGCTTTCTGGTCACGCTGCCGCTGTACGGCGGCTTCAAGCTCGGCACGGCCGAGATGCAGTTTGTCGAGAACGTGCCCTGGATCGAGCGTTTCAACGTCAATTACCACCTGGGCGTCGACGGCCTGTCGGTGTGGTTCGTGCTGCTCACGGCTTTCATCACCATCATCGTGGTGATCGCCGGCTGGGAGGTGATCCAGCGCAAGGTCAACCAGTACATGGCGTCCTTCCTGATCCTGTCGGGGATCATGATCGGCGTGTTCTGCGCGCTCGACGGCATCCTGTTCTACTTTTTCTTCGAAGCCACGCTGATCCCGATGTACCTGATCATCGGCGTCTGGGGCGGGCCCAACAAGATCTACGCGGCGTTCAAGTTCTTCCTGTACACGCTGATGGGCTCCTTCTTCATGCTGGTGGGCTTCATCTACATGTACGCCAAGTCCGGTGGCAGTTTCGACATCGCGGTGTGGCAGCAGCTGCCGCTGTCCGGCACGGCGCAGACCCTGCTGTTCTTCGCCCTGTTTGCCGCCTTTGCCGTCAAGGTGCCGATGTGGCCTGTGCACACGTGGCTGCCCGATGCGCACGTGGAAGCGCCCACCGGCGGCTCCATCGTGCTGGCGGCCATCATGCTCAAGCTGGGCGCCTACGGCTTCGTGCGCTTTTCCATGCCCATCCTGCCCGATGCCTCGCGCGAGTGGGCCTGGTTCATGATTGCGCTGTCGCTGATCGCGGTGATCTACGTCGGCCTGGTGGCGCTGGTGCAAAAGGACATGAAGAAACTCGTGGCCTATTCGTCGGTGGCGCACATGGGTTTTGTCACCATGGGCTTTTTCATCTTCAACGATCTGGGCATTTCGGGCGGCCTGGTGCAGATGATTGCGCACGGTTTCGTGTCGGGCGCCATGTTCCTGTGCATCGGCGTGCTGTATGACCGCCTGCACACCCGTGAAATCTCGGCGTATGGCGGCGTCATCAACGTCATGCCGCGCTTCGGCGCCTTTGCACTGCTGTTCTTCATGGCCAACTGCGGCCTGCCGGGTACCGCCGGTTTCGTCGGCGAGTGGATGGTGATCCTGGCCAGCGTGCGCACCAATTTCTGGCTCGGCCTGCTGCTGGCCACGGCCCTGATCTCGGGCGCCGGCTACAGCCTGTGGATGTTCAAGCGCGTGTACTTTGGCGCCGTCGCCAACGACAACGTGCGCCACAAGATGCCCGACATCAACTGGCGCGAATGCAGTGCGCTGGCACTGCTGGCCATTGCCGTGCTGTGGATGGGGATCTATCCCAAGCCCATTACCGACGTGATGGACGCCTCGGTGGCCAAGCTGGTCCAGCAAGTGACTGTCTCCAAACTGAACTGAGAACCCGAACATGATTGACCGATTCAGTTGGATGGCCGTCTATCCGGAGATCGTGCTGCTGGCCATGACCTGCGTGGTCACGCTGGTGGACCTGCTGGACCGCGGGCCGCGCCGCATGGCCGCGTACCTGCTTTCCACCCTCACCCTGCTGGTGCTGGTGGTGCTGACCGCGACCTATGCGATCCATGGCCAGACCTTGTACGGCTTTGGCGGCATGGTCGTCAGCGACGTGATGGCCAACTGGCTCAAGTGCTTCTCGGCACTGGCCGTGCTGGTGATCTTCATCTACAGCCGCACCTACGTGGGCCAGCGCGGCATGCTGCGCGGGGCCGAGTGGTACGTGCTCAGCCTGACCTCGCTGCTGGGCGTGTTCATCATGTGCTCGGCCAACAACTTCGTGCTGATCTACCTGGGGCTCGAATGCATGGCCTTGTCGGCCTATGCGCTGGTGGCGCTGCGCCGCGACCACGTGGTGTCGGTCGAGGCGGCAATGAAGTATTTCGTGCTGAGCGCGCTGGCCTCGGGTTTTCTGCTCTACGGCCTGTCCATGCTGTATGGCGCCACCGGCACGCTGGACATCGGCGGCGTGTTCAAGGCGGTGGCCTCGGGCCAGGTCAAGCACCAGGTGCTGGTGTTCGGGGTGGTGTTCGTGGTGGCCGGCATGGCCTTCAAGTTTGGCGCCGTGCCCTTCCACATGTGGATTCCCGACGTGTACGAGGGCGCACCCACCTCGGTCACGCTGATCATCGGCAGCGCGCCCAAGCTGGCGGCCTTTGCCATGGCGATCCGGCTGCTGGTCGAAGGCCTGCTGCCACTGGCGATCGACTGGCAGCCCATGCTGGCGGTGCTGGCCGTGGCCTCGCTCATCATCGGCAACGTGGCGGCCATTGCGCAGACCAACCTGAAACGCATGCTGGCGTACTCGACCATCTCGCACATGGGTTTCGTGCTGATGGGCCTGCTGGCCGGCGTGGTCAATGGCAACGCGCAGCTGGCCGCCAACGCCTACAGCTCGGCCATGTTCTACGCCGTGATCTACGTGCTGACCAACCTGGTGAGTTTCGGCATCATCCTGCTGCTGGCACGCGACGGTTACGAGAGCGAGGAGATCTCCGACTTCGCCGGCCTGAACCAGCGCAGCCCGTTCTACGCCGGCCTGATGGCGATCTGCCTGTTCTCGCTGGCCGGCATTCCGCCGCTGGTGGGCTTTCAGGCCAAGCTGTCGATCCTGCAGGCACTGATCAGCACCCAGCAGCCGGCCCTGATCGGCCTGGCGGTGTTTGCCGTCATCATGGCGCTGGTGGGAGCGTTCTACTACATCCGCGTGGTCAAGGTCATGTACTTTGACCCGGTTGCCCGCACCGAGCCGATCCAGGCTCCGCTGGACATGCGCGCCACGCTGTCCGTCAACGGCGCGCTGCTGCTGATCCTGGGCCTGGTGCCCGGCGCGCTGATGACCCTGTGCGCGCAGGCCATCGTGCAGATGCTGGCCACCTGATGGCTCCCAACCTCAGCATCTGGCTGGTCATTGTGCTGGCACTGCTGGCCGCCAATCTTCCGTTTGTCAACGAGCGCCTGCTGGCGGTGGTTCCGCTGCCCGGCCACCACAAGGCGCTGGGCTGGCGCGTGCTCGAGCTGCTGGTGTGGTATTTCGTCGTCGGGGCCGTCGGCATGGCCCTGGAGAAGGCGGCGGGGCAGAACTACCCGCAAGGCTGGGAGTTCTATGCCGTCACCGGCTCCCTGTTTGCCACGCTGGCTTTCCCGGGTTTCGTCTACCGCTATCTGGTGCGCCACAAGAAGTAGGGCGCCAAGCCATGGATTTGACCGAGCATCCGGTGCACGAGAGTGAGCTGTTCAAGGGCGGCTTTCTGCATGCAAGGCGCGACCGCGTGCGCCTGCCCGACGGCAGCCTGACCGATCGCGAATACATCCTGCATCCTGGTGCGGTGATGATCATCCCGCTGCTGGAGCGCGCCGGCGGCACGCTGGAGGTGGTGCTCGAGCGCCAATACCGCTACCCGGTGCAGCGCACGCTGATCGAGTTTCCGGCCGGCAAGCTCGATCCGGGCGAGTCGGCGCTGGCCTGCGCGCAACGCGAGCTGCACGAGGAAACCGGCTACGTCGCCCGCCAGTGGGCCCGTGCCGGTGTGCTGCACCCGGTGGTGTCCTATTCCACCGAGGTGATCGAGATCTGGTTTGCGCGCCAGCTGGTGTCGGGTGAACGCGCGCTCGACGAAGGCGAATTCCTCGAAGTCTTCAGCGCCAGTCCGGCCCAGCTGCAGGCGTGGTGCCGTGGCGGCGAGGTGACGGACGCCAAGACTCTGGTGGGTGCGCTGTGGCTGCAAAATGTGCTTGGCGGCGCGTGGCCGCTGGAGTGGCAGACGGCTGCAGCCACGTGAGAGACGACGATCGATGAAAGTGCTCAACCTCCAATGCTCGGGCGGCCACGTCTTCGAGGGCTGGTTTGCTTCCGAGGACGACTTTCAGGACCAGCAGGCCCGCCAGCTGGTGGCCTGCCCCCTGTGCAGCGATACAGCCGTCAGCAAGATGCTGAGTGCGCCGCGGCTCAATCTGGGGCGCGGCGGCCCGCCGCCGGTCGCATCCGATTCAGCGCGGTCGGCGGCCCCTGGGCCCGGCGATCAGGCCGCACCCGTGGCCTCGCTGCCGCCACAGGCCATGCAGGCCGCATGGCTGCAGATGGTGCGCCGCGTGCTGGCGCAGACCGAGGACGTGGGCGAGCGCTTTGCCGACGAGGCGCGCCGCATTCACCACGGCGAGGCCGCCGAACGCGGCATCCGCGGCCAGGCCACGCCAGAGCAGACCGAGGCGCTGCTGGAGGAGGGCATCGCCGTCATGCCGTTGCCGATCCCGGACAGCCTGAAAACCACGCTGCAATGATTTTGATAGCTTGTTGCGCTTGCTGGACAAGCGCTGCGGGCCAATTTGACTCAGAAATCAGCGCCCGTCCGGGGCGTTGACCATGGTGCGCAGCGCCTCCAGGTCGAGGATCCGCACGTGCCGGTGCTTGACCTCGATCAGGCCGTCCTCGGCAAACTTCGAGAAGGTGCGGCTGACGGTCTCGAGCTTGAGGCCCAGAAAGCTGCCGATCTCCTCGCGCGTCATGCGCAGCACCAGCTCCGAGCGCGAGAACCCCCGCGCGTGCAGGCGCCGCACCAGGTTCAGCAGGAAGGCGGCCAGGCGCTCTTCGGCGCGCATGCTGCCCAGCAGCAGCATCACGCCATGCTCGCGCACGATCTCGCGGCTCATGATCTTGTGCACGTGGGCCTGCAACGCCGGCACCTCGCGCGAGAGCTCCTCGATCCGCCCGTAGGGCATCTCGCACACCTCGGCGTCCTCCAGCGCCACGGCGTCGCAGCTGTGACGGTCGCCGACGATGCCGTCCAGGCCGATGATCTCGCCGGCCATCTGAAAGCCCGTCACCTGGTCGCGCCCGTCCTCGGTGGTCACGCGGGTCTTGAAAAAGCCCGTGCGGATGGCGTAGAGGGCGTCAAAGCGGTCGCCATTGGAAAACAGCGATTCCCCGCGCCTGATCTTGCGGCGCGTGGCCACCAGGGAATCGATCTTGTCCATGTCCGGCCCGTTCACATCGACGGGCATGCACAGCTCGCGCAGGTTGCAGTTGGAACAGGCGACTTGGATGGCTTTCGGGGTCATCGGATGAACAGGCGCCTTGACGCATGCGAAAAAGGTTCTTGATTTTAGTCGGCTTACCGGGAAATTCCCAATTGTTTTCCTCTGGTCTTCTTGATGGTCGTCAAGGACAAGTGCAGCCCTTGGCCTGACAGTATGCCCTGCCATACGAAATTGCCCTCCCATGCCAGTCATCACCCCCGAGCTGCTGAATCGATTCGACGTTCCCGGGCCGCGCTACACCTCCTATCCCACCGCCGACCGCTTTGTCGAGGCCTTTGGCGAGGCCGACTACCTGAACGCACTCGAGCAGCGCAGCATCGGATCGGCCCAGGCGGCCAAGCCGCTGTCGCTGTATGTGCATCTGCCGTTCTGCGAGTCGCTGTGCTACTACTGCGCCTGCAACAAGATCATCACCAAGCACCACGACCGCACCGGCCCGTACCTGCGCTACCTGAGCCGCGAGGTGGACCTGCACGTGCAGCGCCTGGGTGGGCAGCAGGCCGTCAGCCAGCTGCACCTGGGCGGCGGCACGCCCACCTTTCTCAGCGACGAGGAGCTGGGTGAGCTGATGGGCATGTTGCGGCGCAACTTCAGCTTCGTGGCCGGGGGCGAGTACTCCATCGAGATCGACCCGCGCACCATCGACCCCACGCGCCTGGGCACGCTCAAGGCCCTGGGCTTCAACCGCCTGAGCTTCGGCGTGCAGGACTTCGATCCGCTGGTGCAGAAGGCGGTGCACCGGGTGCAGCCGGCAGAGCAGGTGTTTGCTCTGGTGGCCGCCGCGCGCCAGATCGGCTTCGACTCGATCAACGTCGATCTGATCTACGGCCTGCCCAAGCAGACCCCCGAGTCCTTCGACCGCACTCTGGCCCAGGTGGCCGAGCTGCGGCCCGACCGCATCGCCCTGTACGGCTACGCCCACCTGCCCGAGCGCTTCAAGTCGCAGCGGCGCATCAATGCCGTCGAGCTGCCGCAGGCCGGCGCCAAGGTGGCCATGCTGGCGCGTTCGCTGGCCGCCTTCGAGCAGGCGGGCTACGTCTACATCGGCATGGACCACTTCGCGCTGCCGGGCGACGCCCTGGCCGTGGCCAAGCGCCAAGGCCGGCTGCACCGCAATTTCCAAGGCTACAGCACCCAGCCCGACGCCGACCTGATCGGCCTGGGCGTGTCGGCCATCGGCAAGGTCGGCGCCACCTACAGCCAGAACGCCAAGGACCTGATCGAATACCAGGACCGGCTGGACCACGGCCATCTGCCGGTGGTGCGCGGCCTGGCCGTCTCGCGTGACGACTTGGTCAGGAGGGCCGTCATCATGGCCCTGATGTGCCAGGGCCGCGTGCAGTTCGAGTCGATCGAGCTGTCGCACCTGATCGATTTCAGGACCTACTTTGCCAGCGAGCTCAAGCGCCTGTCTGCCATGCAGGACGACGGGCTGGTCAGCGTGAGCGAGAGCGCCATCGAGGTCACGCCCATGGGCTGGTTCTTCGTGCGCGGCGTGGCCATGGTGTTCGACAAATACCTGCAGGCGGCGCAGACGCGCGCGCGCTTCTCTAAAATTCTCTGATGCTTGCTTCCCTGGTCGCCACCGCCCTGATCATGGGGCTGGCGGGCGGCCCCCACTGCATCGCCATGTGCGGTGCGGCCTGCGCCGGCATCGGCCAGGCCGCGGCGCCGCGCGGCGCGCAGGGCATCGGCCTGTTTCAACTCGGCCGGCTGGCCGGTTACGCGCTGCTGGGCGCGCTGGCCGCCGCGTCGATGCAGGGCCTGGGCTGGCTCACGGTGCACTCCGCCGCGCTGCGGCCGGTCTGGACCATGGTGCACGTGGCCGCCGTGCTGCTGGGCCTGATGCTGCTCGTCTGGGCGCGCCAGCCGCTGTGGCTGGAAGTGGGCGCCCGCCGCGTGTGGACCCGCGTGCGCAGTGCCACGCAGGGCTTCGGCCTGGCCGCGCCCCTGGGCCTGGGCGTGGCCTGGGCGCTGTTGCCTTGCGGCCTGCTGTACTCGGCCGTCATGGTCGCCGCACTGGCCGGCAGCGTGACCGGCGGCGCGCTGGTGATGGCCGCGTTTGCCCTGGGCTCGGGCGCGGTTCTGTGGCTGGGGCCCTGGCTGCTGCTGCGCCTGGGGCGGGGTGGGCGCGGCACCTGGGGCATGCGCCTGGCCGGCCTGGCGTTGATCGTCACCTCGGCCGGCGCCCTGTGGCTGGGGCTGATGCACGATCAGGCGCCCTGGTGCGTGGTGCCAGCGGCGTAGAAGCTATAAAAAACAGAGCTTTTTGCGCTGATGGAACAAGGGCTGCAGCCCAAATTGGCCTGAAAACTGCAGACGGGGATTTCAGCCCTCCAGCGCGCCGATGCCCTTGCCCAGCATGTACAGCGCCAACGCGATCAGCACCACGGCAAACGCGCGCTTGAGCTTGCTGACGGGCAGCGCATGCGCCGCGCGCGCGCCCAGCGGAGCCATCAGCACGCTGCAGCACGCAATCACGATCAGCGCCGGCAGCCACAGGTAGCCGACCGCGTGCGGCGGCAGATCGTGCAGGCCGTGGCCGGCCACGATGTAGCCCGCCACGTTGGCCAGCGCGATCGGAAAGCCCAGCGCCGCGCTGGTGGCCACCGCGTTGTGGATGGCCACGTTGCACCAAGTCATGAAGGGCACGCTGACGAAGCCGCCGCCGGCGCCCACCAGGCCCGACAGGAAGCCGATCACCCCGCCCGTGCCCAGCAGGCCCGGCGAGCCGGGCAGCTGGCGCGAGGCGGCGGGCTTCTTGTTCAGGAACATCTGCACGGCCGAGAAGGCGACGAAGCTGGCGAAGACGAAATACAGCAGCGCACCCTTGAGCAGCGAGAACACGCCCAGGCTGGCCACCATGGCGCCACCCACGATGCCGGGCGCCAGGCTGCGCACGATGTCCCAGCGCACGGCGCCCTTCTTGTGATGCGCGCGCACGCTGCTGATCGAGGTGAAGATGATGGTGGCCATCGAGGTGGCAATCGCCATCTTCACCGCCAGCCCCGGCGCCACGCCGCGCGCGCCCAGCATGGCCGAGATGAACGGCACCATGATCATGCCGCCGCCGATGCCCAGCAGGCCGGCCAGAAAACCGGTCGTCAGGCCGAGCGCGGCCAGTTCGAGGATCAGCAGGGGTTCGATCGGCATCAAAGGCTTCGCGGAAATCAATGGACAGTCGGCCGCGGAGCAGGCCCTGCCAGCGAACGCCGTGGCCGGGCTTGCACCGGCCTCTGGCGTTGTCCCCCCGTACGACAGGGGGATGGCGCGCCAGCGCCTCAGGGGGGAACGCCGAATAAGGTGTCTGCGAATGCCGCCGGACCGTCATCCTGAACGCGGGGGTTCAGGTGGGCGAGGTCAGACTGGTCTTGGGTTCATCTGACGCGAGACGATCACGCCGACCAGACGATGTTCCAGGCCCGGGCTCATATGAGCATTGGTTCAAGGAAATATAAAGTCCGGCACGCACCGCAGACGCTGCCATTTTAGAGCAACTGACCGTCTTCGCCCAGCGCACGATCTAGGCGCTGCAGCAAGGCGGCGAGCGTGGCGTCGTCGGCCGCGTTGTTGGTCGGTGCCGGGGCGGGCGCCGTCGCCGGCGCGGCGGCTGCGGGGGACGGCTCGCCCAGCTCGAAGGCCAGGTTGAGCGCAGCCAGTACGGCGATGCGGTCGCGCGCACGAATCTTGCCGGCGTCGCGGATCTTGCACATGGCCGCGTCCACGCGCTGGGCGGCCTCGGTCAGGCGCGCCTCGCCGCCATCGGGGCAGCGCAGCACGTAGCCCTGGCCCATGATGCGCACTTCGAGCTGGTTCATGGCGTGCGTCCCGGGTCTGGCAGCGCCGTGAGCGCGCCGGGCGCGGTGGGCAGCTTGTCGATCAGCGCGTCCACCCGTGCGCGCGCGGCCTGCAGGCGCGACCTGAGGCTGTCGCGCTCTTGCGTAAGGGCTTCGATCTGCTGCGCCAGCAGGGCATTGGTGCGGTGCAGCTCGGCGTGGCGCACGAGCAGCCGCTCGACGCGCTCGGCGATCTGGTCGGTCAGGGGAGGGTGGGTCATGGTGCGGTCAGCCACGCAACGGAGCCGCCATTGTACGAGCGGGGTCTGGCGCAAAGACCGGTCAACATCGATGCCTATCCCGCACCGGACGCAGGCGCGCCGATACAATCGACCGCTGTTGGTGCTCGCGCGTCGTGGTTCGCACGGCCGCAGTTCAACGGGAAGCAGGAGGGTGCCTCGCCACGAGCATCGCCCAACCTGCGCTGCCCCCGCAACGGTAAGCGGATGCGGCGCTCGCGGTTCGTCCGCGAGTGCCGACCGGCTCCTCACACGCCACTGGCCGCGCTGAAACACGCAACCGGGAAGGCGAGGCGCCGGTATCCCATTCGTCAGCCCGGATACCGGCCAACAAGGCGGCTTGGCGCTGCCCGCTGCGCATGCGGCGGAAGGCGCCCGGCCATGTGGGTCCCATTGCCGGCGGGGAAGCCGGCCGGGACGCTTGTCTTGTGCTTCTCATCATGAATCCTGGGTTCTCTTTCTGCCGGCCGGCCGCGTTGCCGCTGGCCCTTGCGTGCGCGTTTTCGGCTGCGGCCGGTTCGGCGTGGGCGCAGGCCGATGCAACCACCGTGGCGCAGCTGGGCGCCGTCAACCTGCCCGACACCGTGGTCACCGCCACGCGGGTGGCGCAGCCTTTGAGCGACGTGCTGGCCGACGTCACGCTGATCGACCGCACACGCATCGACGACAGCGGCGCCGTCACCATCAGCGACCTGCTGGCGCGCCAGCCGGGGCTGGAGCTGTCGCGCAGCGGCGGGCCGGGCACCGCCACCGGCGTGTTCCTGCGCGGGGCCGAGACGCGCTTTACCGCCGTCTACATCGACGGCGTGCGCGTCGATTCGCAGGCCACCGGCGGCGCGCCCTGGGAGGCCATCAGCCTGTCGCAGGTCGAGCGCATCGAGATCGTGCGCGGCCCGGCGGCGGCGGTCTATGGATCGGACGCCATTGCCGGCGTGATCCAGATCTTCACCCGCAAGGGCGAGGGTCCGTTCACGCCCTACGTCGGCATCGGCGCGGGCAACCGCCGCACCGGCAAGCTGGAGGCAGGCTTCTCCGGCGCCAACGGCGCGCTGGACTACTCGCTGGGTGCCGCGCGCGAAATCAGCCGCGGCTACAACAGCAAGCCCGGTGCCAACCCGGACCTGGACGGTTATCGCCAAAGCTCGGCCAGCGGCCGGCTGGGCATGCAGCTGAGCAAGGAGCACCGCATCGACCTGACGGGCACCTACACCAACATGGATGCCCAGTACGACGGCTTTGCCCCCGGCCTGGACGACCACGGCCTGAACCGCCTGAGCACGCTGGGCGCGCAGTGGTCGGCGCAGTGGAGCAAGAACTACAGCACCCGCCTGTCGGTCAACCAGTCGCAGCAGCGCTACGAGACCGTTCCTTCTCCGTACCAGACGAAAACGACGCTGCGCAACGTGCTGTTCCAGAACGAATGGCGCCAGGGAGGCCACCTGTTTACCGCGGCGCTGGAGCGGCGCGGCGATGCGCTGGTCAACGATCCGATCGACCGCCGCCGTCACCAGGACGGCATCGCCCTGGGCTACGGCTACACCGGCGGGCCTCACACGCTGCAGGTCAACCTGCGCCACGATCGCGACAGCGAGTTCGGTGGCCAGACCACCGGCGGCGTGGCCTATGGCTACGGCTTTGCGCCGGGCTGGCGCGTGACCGGGGCCGTGGGCACGGCGTTTCGCGTGCCCACGCTCTACCAACGCTTCTCGGAGTACGGCCAGCCGGCCTTGCAACCCGAGAAAAGCCGCAACGTCGAACTGGGCCTGCACTGGGCACAGGGCGCCAGCCGGTTTGGCGTGACCGCCTATCACAACCGCGTGAAGAACCTGATCAACTTCGGCGCGCCTGGTCCCTGCGCCGGCCTGTTCGGCTGCTACGAAAACGCCGGCCGCGCCACGCTGCAGGGCGTGACGCTGTCCGGCGCGCACCGCCTGGGCACCGTCAACCTGAGCGGCTCGCTGGACTTGCAGCAACCCAAGAATGCCGACACCGGCAAGCTGCTGGCCCGGCGCGCGCAGCGCCTGCTCAAGCTGGCCGCCGACACGCGCGTGGCGGACTGGACCCTGGGCGCTGAGTGGCAGGCCGTCAGCCACCGCTGGGACAACGCGGCCAACACCAGTCGCCTGGGCGGCTACGGCCTGGTCAACCTCTATGCCAGCACGCGCATCGCCCGCCAGTGGGACCTGCTGGCGCGCATCGACAACCTGGGCGACAAGTCCTACCAGCTGGCCAGCGGCTACGCCACGCCGCCGCGCAGCTTCTTTGTCGGCCTGCGCTGGACGGGGCGCTGATGAACCCGCGCTGCCCCGCGCTGCTGGTGTCGGCCCCGGCCTCGGGCCAGGGCAAGACCACCGTGGTGGCTGCGCTGGCGCGGCTCTTGAGGCGGCGCGGCGCGCGGGTGCGGGTGTTCAAGTGCGGGCCGGACTTTCTCGACCCGTTCTGGCACGAGCTGGCCAGCGGGCACGCGGTGCATTCGCTCGACCTGTGGATGACGGGCGAGGCGGACACCCGCGCGCGCCTGCACGCGGCGGCCGGTGAGGCCGACGTGATCCTGGTCGAAGGCGTGATGGGCCTGCACGACGGCACCCCCAGCAGCGCCGATCTGGCGCGCGCCCTGGGCCTGCCGGTGCTGGCCGTGATTCAGGCCGGCGCCATGGCGCAGACGCTGGGCGCCATTGCGCACGGCCTGCGCGACTATCGAAGTGCGCACGATGGCCCCTTGCCCTGGGCCGGCGTACTCGCCAACGGCGTGGCCGGCGAAGGCCATGCCGCGCTGCTGCGCGCGTCGCTGGATGAGCCGGCGCACTGGCTGGGCGCGCTGCCGCGCAGCGACGCGATGCAGCTGCCCGAGCGCCACCTGGGCCTGATCGCCGCGCACGAGCTGGGCCACGCCCCCGCGCTGGCGCGGCTGGACGCCGCCGCCGACGCGCTGGCCGCCACGCCGCTGGGCGCCATGACGCTTGCCGACTGGCGCGCGCGCTGGAGCGTGGCCTTTGCTGCTCCGGCCGCCGCCCCGGCTGCGCCGGCGCTGCTGGCTGGCCGCACGGTGGCCGTGGCGCGCGATGCGGCCTTTGCCTTTGTCTACCCGGCCAACCTCGAGTGCCTGCTGGCGCTGGGTGCGCGGGTGGTGTTGTTCTCGCCGCTGGCCGGCGACGCGCTGCCCGCCTGCGACGCGCTGTGGCTGCCCGGCGGCTACCCCGAGTTGCATGCCAGCGCCTTGGCCGCGCGCACCGACCTGCGCGCCCAGTTGCAGGCCCACGCTCAGGCCGGACGGCCGGTGTGGGCCGAGTGCGGCGGCATGATGTGCCTGTTCGACGAGCTGCTCACGCGCGAGGGCACGGCGCACCCGATGTGGGGCCTGCTGCCCGGGTGCGTGCGCATGCAGAACCGGCTGATGGGCCTGGGCATGCAGTCCTGGGCAGCGACCGAGGAAGCGCCTGCGCTGCGCGGGCACAGCTTTCACTTCTCGGCCTGCGAGACGGCGCTGGCGCCGCTGGCCTGCACCACGCCCGCGCCCGGCAGTGCGCGGGCGCAGGGCGAGGCCGTGTATGCGCAAGGGGCCGTGCGCGCCAGCTACTTTCATGCGTGGTTTGCGTCCAGTGCGTTGGCCACTGCCGCGCTGTTTTCAAACGATTCATGCCCACAGCCCTTGTCTGACGGGTGCAAGCAGCTATGAATACAGAAGCATCTTGGTTGCCGGCGGCGCTCACGGGCCCCGAGCGCATCGTCTGCCTGACGGAGGAGACCACCGAGTGGCTCTACCTGCTGGGCGAAGAGCGGCGCATCGTCGGCATCAGCGGCTTCACCGTGCGCCCGCGCCGCGCGCGGCAGGAAAAGCCCAAGGTCAGCGCCTTCACCAGCGCGCGCATCGAGCAGATCGTGGCCCTGCGGCCCGACCTGGTGCTGGGCTTCTCCGACATCCAGGCCGACATTGCCGCCGCGCTGATTCGCGCCGGCGTGCCGGTGATGGTGTTCAACCAGCGCAGCGTGGCCGAGATCTTCGGCGTGCTCGATCAGCTGGCGGCGCTGGTGGGGGCGCAGGAGCGCGGGCGCGCCCGATTGCTGCAATTTGGGGAGCGACTGGCGCAGATACAGCAAGCGGTGCAGGCCCGTTTGACTCAAGGCCGGCGGCGCCCGCGCGTGTACTTCGAGGAATGGGACGAGCCGCAGATCAGCGGCATCCGCTGGGTGTCCGAGCTGATCGACATTTCCGGCGGCGAGGACTGCTTTGCCGAGCTGGCGGCCCAGCCGCTGGCCAAGGGCCGCATCATTGCCGACCCGATGGAGGTGGTGCGGCGCGCGCCCGACATCATCATCGGCTCGTGGTGCGGCAAGAAGTTTCGCGCCGAGCAGGTGGCCGCGCGCGCCGGCTGGCAGGACGTGCCCGCCGTGCGTGACGGTCAGCTGTTCGAGATCAAGTCGCCCGAGATCCTGCAACCCGGCCCGGCCGCACTGACCGACGGGGCTGAAGCCCTGCACCGCATCGTGACGCAATGGATGGACCGGCATGCCTGAGCGTTTGGCCATCGCCCGCAGCGAATTCATCCTGGGCGGCCAGAAGAGCGGCAAGTCGCGCCGCGCCGAAAGCCTGGCCGGCGCCTGGCTGGCGCAGGGCGCTGCGCACCGCGCCGTGCTGATCGCCACCGCCCAGCCGATGGATGGCGAGATGCGCGCGCGCATCGCCCGCCACCGGCGCGAGCGCGCCGAGCGCGTACCGGGCCTGGCCACCATCGAGGCTCCGCACGACGTCGCCGCCGCCATCGCCGGCGCGGGCGGGGCCGAGACCCTGCGCATCGTCGATTGCCTGACGCTGTGGCTGACGCAGCAGCTGATGCCCATCGATGAATCTGAACAGAATGAGGCGCCAGCGCGCTCCCAATCAGCGCAGACAGCTATGTTTTTGGAATCAATCGAACACTGCCCCGGCCCCCTCGTGCTGGTCGGCAACGAGATCGGCCTGGGCGTGATCCCGCTGGGCCGCGAGGTGCGCGCCTTCGTCGATGCGCTGGGCCAGCTCAATCAGCAGGTGGCCGCGGCGTGCGAGCGCGTCACGCTGATGGTGGCGGGGCTGCCGGTGACCGTGAAGGGTGTGGCATGAGATTCATGGCTTGGATTTGGAGTTTCACCCTCTCCCTCTGGGAGAGGGCAGGGGTGAGGGCAGCAGCGCATCCCTCGTCACCGCGCGCACCCTCACCCCAACCTTCTCCCGCACGCGGGAGAGGGCGTCGGGCCGCGCTGCTCGGCGCGCTGCTGGCCTGCACGTTCGCGGCCGCCCACGCCTTTGAAATCCACGACGACGCCGGCCAGACCACGCACTTCGACGCCGCGCCGGCACGCATCGTCAGCCTGCTGCCCTCGCTGACCGAAACCGTGTGCGCGCTGGGCGCCTGCGACCGCCTGGTGGGTGTGGACCGCTATTCCAACTGGCCCGCCCGTGTGCACCAGCTGCCGCAGCTGGGCGGCGGGCTGGACCCGAACGTCGAGGCGGTGGTGGCCCTCAAGCCCGACGTGGTGCTGATCGGCGTGTCCTCGCGCGCCAGCGTGCGCCTGCGCGCGCTGGGCTTGCGGGTGGTGGCGCTGGAGCCCAAGACCCTGGCCGGCATGCGCCGCGCCACCGAGCGGCTGGGCGCGCTGCTGCAGCAGCCGCAGGCGGCGGGCGCCCTGCTGCGGCAGATCGACGCCGGCGTGCAGGCCGCGGCCCAGTCCGTGCCCGCCGCCGCGCGCGGCCAGCGCGTGTACTACGAGGTGGACGCCGCGCCGCACGCCGCCGGGCGCGGCACCTTCATCGACGAGCTGCTCACGGCCCTGGGCCTGGTCAACATCATCGACGCCAGCCTGGGCCCGTACCCCAAGATCAACCCCGAGCTGGTGGTGCGCGCCGACCCCGACCTCATCATGGTCAGCCAGCAGGGCGCCGCCCAATTGGCGCGCCGCCCCGGCTGGGCGCAGTTGCGCGCGCTGCGGCAGGGCCATGTGTGCGCCTTCAATGCCGAGCAGCGCGACATCCTGGTGCGCCCCGGCCCGCGCATGCCCGAGGCGGCACGCATGATGGCCGACTGCGCGGCGCATCGGTTGAGCGTCGACAAATGAGTTGCTTGGGCTGAAACGATGCACGCAGAAAAAAATACCGGACGCAGAGGACGCAAAAATCACGCAGAGGACGCAAAAGAAAAGACCAAATTGTTCTTCTTTCTCATTTGCGTCCTTTGCGCATTCTTTGCCTCCTCTGCGTCCGGCTGTTCCGTTCTTCCGCCCCATCAAGCGCTGTGTTGATGAGTTTGTCCGCCGTTCAAACCACCACAACCGCACCGGCTCGCGCCGGCGCGCGCGCCTGGGCGCTGGCGGGGGGCCTGCTGGCGCTGTCGCTGCTGGGGCTGGCCTGGGGCGCCAGCGTGGGCAGCACCGGTTTTGACAGCCTGCTGCATGCGCGCCACGACCCGGTGGCCTGGCAGATCGTGTGGGACATCCGCCTGCCACGCACCCTGGGCGCCTGGCTGGCCGGCGCGCTGCTGGGGCTGGCGGGCGCGGTGGCGCAGGGCCTGTTTCGCAACCCGCTGGCCGATCCGTTCTTGCTGGGCAGCGCGTCGGGCGCGGCGCTGGCGGTGGCCATGGCCTATGCCGCGCTGGGCACCGGCAGCATGGTGGCCGGCGGAGGCGGCGTGGCGCTGCTGCAGGCGGCCTCGCCGTGGCTGGCGCGGCTGGGCATGACGGGAGCGGCCTTTGTCGGCGCGCTGGGCGGCGTGCTGCTGGCGCTGGTGCTGGCGCGCGGCGTGCAGCAAACGCTGCGCCTGCTGCTGGCCGGCGTGGTGGTGGGCTTCGTGCTGGGCGCCGTGCGCGACCTGGTGCAGCTGGCCCAGCCCGACGTGCTGCAGGCCATGCAGGGCTTTACCCTGGGCATCACCGGCATGGTGGGCTGGGGCGCCTGCGCGGTCATGGCCACCGTGCTGGTGCCGCTGCTCGCTGCGGCCTGGGTGCTGGCGCGCGTGCTCGACGCGCTGAGCCTGGGCGAGGCCACGGCGCGCAGCCTCGGCCTGCCCCTGGGCCCGCTGCGCGCGCTCCTGATCGCCGTGCTGGCGCTGGCCACCGGCGCGGCCGTGGCGCAGACCGGGCTGATCGGCTTTGTCGGCCTGGTGGCGCCGCACCTGGCACGCGCCCGCGCGCGCAGCACGCATGGGCCGCTGGTGCTGCTGTCGGCGCTGGTGGGCGGGCTGCTGCTGATGGGCGCCGACATCGCGTCGCGCCTGGTCATTGCGCCGCAGGAGCTGCCGGTGGGCGTGCTCACCGCCGTGCTGGGCGGGCTGTACCTGCTGTGGCTGATGCACCGGCGCTCGCGTCTGGGCGGGAACACATGATGGCACCGAATGCTATTCAAAAAATAGCTATTGGCGCCCATGGGATAAGTGCCAGCATTGAAAATCATCCCATTCTTCAGGGCATCGACCTGCAATTGCCCGCGGGCCGCTGGTGCACCGTCGTCGGCCCCAATGGCGCCGGCAAATCCACCCTGCTGCGCGCGCTGGCGGGCCTGCTGCCCTGTGACGGCCAGGTGCTGCTGCAGGGCCGTGCGCTGGGCGACTGGCCGGCGCGCGATCGGGCACGCCAACTGGCCTGGCTGGGCCAGGCCGAGACGGGAGGCGAGGACCTGCTGGCCTGGGACGTGGCCATGCTGGGCCGCCTGCCGCACCGCGCCTGGCTGGCCGCGCCCAGTGCGCAGGATCATGCGGCCGTCACCCAGGCCCTGCAAGCCACGCAGGCCTGGGACTTGCGCGCGCGTCGCCTGGGCGCGCTGTCGGGCGGCGAGCGCCAGCGTGTGCTGCTGGCGCGCCTGCTGGCCACCCAGGCGCCGGTACTGCTGATGGACGAGCCGCTGGCGCACCTGGACCCGCCGCACCAGGCCGACTGGCTGGCCACCGTGCGCGCGCAAGTGGCCAGCGGCAGCACGGTGGTCAGCGTGCTGCACGAGCTGAACATGGCCCTGCAGGCCGACGACCTGCTGATCGTCAAGGCCGGACGGCTGCTGCACCATGGTGCCTGCCACGACGCCGACACGCATCGCGCGCTGGTGGCCGCGTTTGACGGCCGCATCGTCGTGCACCCGGTGCAAGGCCAATGGATTGCGTTGCCTCAACTTCCGGAACTGATTCATGCAGATTGAAACCCCACCCACCGAACGCGGCTACGAGCGTCCCGAAGGCGAGCGCCGCGGCCTCGTCATCGTCCACACCGGCGACGGAAAGGGCAAAAGCACGGCCGCCTTCGGCCTGGCGCTGCGCGCGCTGGGACGCCAGCACGTGCATGGCCGGCAGGTGCGCATCTTCCAGTTCATGAAGGTGCCGACGGCCCGCTTTGGCGAGCACCGTGCGTTCGAACTTCTGGCACAAGCAGCTGCCCGGACGGCGCCGGGCCGCCCCAAGCCGGACGCGGCCCCCTCGGGGGGCAGCGAAGACGCGCAGCGCGGAGCGTGGGGGCCAGTGATCGAAGGCTTGGGCGACGGCTTTTCGTGGAAGAGCAAGGACCTGGAGCACAGCGCCCAACTGGCGCGCGACGGCTGGCAGAAGGCGCGGGCGGCCATCCTGGACGGCGCGCACTTCCTGGTGGTGCTCGATGAAATCACCTACCCGCTGATCTACGGCTGGCTGCCGCTGGACGAGGTGTTGGCCACCTTGAAGGCCCGCCCGAAGGATGTGCACGTGTGCCTGACGGGCCGGCGCTGCCCGCCCGAGCTGATCGAGCTGGCCGACACGGTGACCGAGATGACGCTGGTCAAGCACGCCTTCAAGGCCGGCATTCCGGCGCAACGGGGCATCGAGGACTGACGGGCGTACGATGGCAAGCCAATGCCAGCACTGATCCAACACGTCTATCCAACGCCCTTGGGCGACCTGGTTGCCCTGTTCTCGCCCCACGGCCTGTGCCTGCTCGAGTTCGGCATCGACACCAGGGGCCTGTCACGCGAGTGGCGCGACGTCGAGCGTCATGCGGGCGCGGCGGCCACGCCGGGCGAGGACCCGCGCACGCGCGCCTTGGGCGAGCAGATTGCGGCGTATTTCAGGGGCGAGCTGACGCACTTCGACGTGCCGCTGGACCTGGTGGGAACGCCGTTTCAACAGCAGGTGTGGCAGGCGCTGCTGGCCATTCCCTACGGCCAGACGCGCAGCTACGGCGAGCAGGCGCGCAGCATAGGCCGGCCCACCGCCACGCGCGCCGTGGCCGCGGCCAACGGGAGCAACAAGGTGTCCATCATCGTGCCCTGCCACCGCGTGATCGGCAGCAACGGCAGCCTGACCGGCTACGGCGGCGGCCTGCCGCGCAAGACCTGGCTGCTGGCGCTGGAGCGCGGCGAGCGCGACCTGGCGGGCTTCGGCGCCTGAAGGCCCGCGCGCCCCGACGCGCGGCCGGGCGCACGGCGTACGCCAGATCAGGCGGTGTGCGGTGCCTCGCCGGAAGGGCCCAGGCTGCCGGCCTCGCGGTCCTTGGCGGCCCGCTGCTGGCTGCGGTCCGTGGCCAGGAACAGGTACATCGCCGGCACCACGAACAGCGTGAACAGCGTGCCGATGGCCATGCCGGTGAAGATCACGATGCCCATGGCCTGCCGCCCGGCCGCGCCCGCGCCCGAGGCAATGACCAGCGGCACCACGCCGAACACCATGGCGGCGGTGGTCATCAGGATGGGGCGCAGGCGCACGCCGGCGGCCTGCACGATGGCGTCGAACTTGCTCTTGCCCTCTTGCTGCAGGGTGTTGGCCACCTCGACGATCAGGATGCCGTGCTTGCTGATCAGGCCCATCAGCGTCACCAGACCGACCTCGGTGTAGATGTTCATGGACGCAAAGCCGAGGAACACGAAGATCATCGCGCCAAACAGCGCCATCGGCACCGACACCAGGATCACCACCGGGTCGCGGAAGCTCTCGAACAGCGCCGCCAGCGCCAGGAACACGATGATCAGCGCGAAGGCAAAGGTCAGGGCAAAGCCGCCCGACTCCTGAACGAACTGGCGCGAGGGGCCGGCGTAGTCGATCTGGTAGCCGCTGGGTGCCAGTTGGGCCACCTGCTCGCGCAGGTACTCCAGCGTGTCGCCCTGCGCACCGCTGGGCACGCCGGAGATGGTGACCGAATTGAGCTGCTGGAAGTGGTTGATGGTCTCGGGCTCGACCGAGTGCTTGAGGCTGGCCACGGTGCTGGCGGGCACCAGGGCGCCGCCGGGGGTCTTGATGTAGAAGTCCAGCACGTTGGATGGGTTCAGGCGATCGACCTGCTGAACCTGCGGCATCACCTTGTACGAGCGTCCCGAAATGGAAAAGTAATTGACGTAGCCGCCACCCAGCGCGGCCGTCAGGGCGTTGCCCACCTCCTGCTGCGTCATGCCCAGCGCGGCGGCCTTGTCGCGGTCGATCTCCAGCGTGGCCTGCGGCAGGTCGTACTTGAGGTCGGCGTCGATGTAGTAGAACTTGTGGTCGGCGCGCGCCTTGTCCATCAGCTTTTGCGCCAGCGCGTTCAGGTTCTGGAACGGCTCGGTGGTCTTGATGACGAACTGCACCGGCAGGCCCGATGAGCCGGGCAGCGGCGGAAACTGGAACGCCACCACGCGCGCGCCGGCGATGTGGCTCCAGCGCTGTTGCAGCTCCATCTGCACCTCGTGCGCGCTGCGCGCGCGCTGATCCCAGGGCTTGAGAATGACGCCGGCAATGCCGGTGTTGGGTGCGGGCTGGCCGGTGAGCTGGAACAACTGGTCGTACTCGGGCAGCGCCTTCGACTCCTGGAACACCTGTTCGGCGTAGGTCTGCATCTGGTCGATGGTCGCCGTGGCGGGCCCCTGCAGCATGCCCAGCACGATGCCCTGGTCTTCCTCGGGCGCCAGTTCGTACTTGGACATCTTGAACATCAGGCCCAGGCAGCCGATCAGGATCACGCCCATCACGATCAGCACCGGCCAGGTCTTCAGCAGGCTGGACAGCACGCGCGTGTAAATGTCATGCACGCGCTCGAAGATGTGCTCCACGAGCGAGGCGAACTTGCCGCTGTCCTGCTCGGGCTTGAACACGCGCGAACACATCATGGGCGAGAGCGTCAGCGCCACCAGGCCCGACACCGTGACCGCGCCGGCCAGGGTGAAGGCGAATTCGGTGAACAGCGCACCCGTCAGGCCACCCTGAAAGCCGATCGGCACATACACCGCCACCAGCACCACCGTCATGGCGATGATGGGCCCGCCCAGTTCGCGCGCGGCCAGCAGCGCGGCCTGAAACGGGCTCTTGCCCTCGCGCATGTGCCGGTCCACGTTCTCGACCACGATGATGGCGTCGTCCACCACCAGGCCGATGGCCAGCACCAGCGCCAGCAGCGTGAGCAGGTTGATGGAGTAGCCCAGCAGCAGCATCACGAAGAAGGTGCCGATCAGCGACAGTGGCATGGCGATCACCGGCACCACCACCGCGCGGAAGGTGCCCAGGAACAGGTAGATCACGATGGTGACGATCACCAGCGCCTCCAGCAGCGTCTTGACCACCTCGGTGATCGAGCTGTTGATGAAGTCGGTCGAGTCGTAGACGATCTTGCCGGTCAGGCCGGCGGGCAGCTGCGTCTGCAAGTCCGGAAAGGCCTCGCGCACGTTCTTGGCCACGGTCAGGATGTTGGCTTCGGGCGCCACCTTGATGCCGATGAACACCGAGCGCACGCCGTTGAAGGCGACGTTGAAGTTGTAGTTTTCCGACCCTAGCGTCACGTTGGCCACGTCCTGCAGCCGCACGATGGCGCCGCCCGCGCTCTTGATGGCCAGCTGCTTGAACTCCGCCACGCTGTGCAGCGAGGTGTTGGCGTTCATGGGCACCGTCACCATGTCGTTCTTGCTCTGGCCCACGGCCGCCAGATAGTTGTTGGCGGCCAGCGCGGTCGAGACATCGGCGGCGGTCACGCCCACGGCCGCCATCTTTGCGGCGTCCAGCCAGGCGCGCAGGGCAAAGGTGCGCGCACCCAGGATTTCGGCGGTTTGCACGCCCTCGATGGAGTTGAGCTTGGGCTGCACCACGCGCACCAGGTAGTCGGTGATGCTGTTGTTGGGCATGGCGTCGCTATAGAAGCCGATGTACATCGCGTCGGTGGTCTGCCCGGTCTGCACCGCCAGCACCGGCTGCTGCGCCTGCGCCGGCAACTGGTTGCGCACCGAGGCCACCTGGGTGTTGATCTCGGTCAGCGCCCGGTTGGCGTCGTAGTTCAGGCGCAGCGTGGCGGTGATGACGGACGCACCCAGGCTGCTGGTGGACGACAGGTAGTCGATGCCCTGCGCCTGCGAGATGGCGGCCTCCAGCGGCTGGGTGATGAAGCCGGCCACGGTGGCAGCATCGGCGCCGAAATAGCTGGTGGTCACCGTGACCACGGCGTTCTGCGTCTTCGGGTACTGGTTGATCGGCAGGCTGGTGCCGGCGCGCAGCCCCAGAACGACCAGCAGCAGGCTGATCACCATCGCCAGCACGGGCCGGCGGATGAAGGTGTCGGTGAAGTTCATGGACGCACCCTGCCTATTTTTCTTGCGGCGTCGGGCTGGGGTTGTTGGACGGTTGCACGCGGTTGTCCACCACCACCGGCGTGCCGTTCTTCAGCTTGATCTGCCCGCTGGTCACGACCTCCTGGCCGGGCTCGACGCCCTTGACGATGGCCACCTGGTCGCCTCGGGTGGCGCCCGTTTCGACGAAAACCTGGCGCGCCACCAGGGCTTCGCCTTCGGCGCCGGGTGCCGGTGTGCTGGGCGCCGCGGCCGCCGACGCACCCGAAGCCGCTCCCGTGGGCTTGGCTGTGCCCGCCTTCTCGACCACGAACACGGTCGAGCCATAGGGGTTGTAGGTGAGGGCCGTTTGCGGCAGGGTCAGTTGCTCCTGCGTCCCGCCCACGTCCACGCTCACCTGGGCGAACATGCCCGGCAACAGGTCCTTTTTGGGGTTGGCCACGGTGGCCTGCACCTGCACGTTGCGCGTGGCGGGATCCACCTTGGGGTTGATGGCATTGATGGTGCCGGCAAAGCTCCGGCCCGCAAAGGCATCCACCGTCAGGTTCACCTTCTGCCCCAGCGCCAGGCCGGCGAGCTGCTGCTGCGGCAGCGAGAAATCGACGCGGATCGGGTCGAGCGTTTGCAGCGTGACCAGCACGGCACCGGCATTGATGTACTGGCCGGGCTGCAGCGCGGTGATGCCCAGGCGGCCGGCAAAAGGCGCGCGGATCGACTTCTTGGCCAGGTTGGCCGCCTGCTGCGCCACCTGGGCGCGGGCAGCCTTCAGGTTGCTGGTGTCGGCGTCGACCTGGGCCTGGCTGATGGCGTGCGCGGCCAGCTGGGCCTGGTCGCGCTTGAGCGTGGTGGCGGCCTGGTCGGCCGCGGCCTGCAAGGCCTGCAGCTGCGCGGCGTCGCTGTCGGCGTTGAGTTGAACCAGCAGTGCGCCCGCAGCCACGTCCTGCCCCGACTTGAAGTGCACGTCGCGCACCAGCCCGGCCACCTCGCTGGCCAGATCGACGCCGCGCACGGGGCTGAGCGTGCCCACCGCCTTGAGCTGCGGCTGCCAGGGCAGCTTTTGCGCCACGATGGTGGACACCGTCTCCGGGTGCGGCTTGGGGATGGCGGCGATCATCTTCTTGATCTGCAGGTACTTGCCTCCCGCCAGTGCGGCGATCAGCACGATCACCGCGCCGATCATGATCAGCATGCGCTTGGTCATCTTCGCAATCTCCTGCGGCGCTTGGGCCGCACATTGTTATTTGATGGACGTCGGGCCGGGCCCACGCTCGGCCAGTGCGGGCCGGTTCCACCAGCCGCCGCCCAGGGCCTGGAACAGCGCCGCCGTGTCGGCATAGCGCGCGGCCTGTGCCTGCGCCAGGGCGGTATGCGTCTGCAGCCAGGCCTGCTGGGCACTGAGCAGCTGCACGTAGCTCAGCGCGCCGCTGCGGTACTGCGCTTGCGCCATGTCCAGCGACTGGCGCGCCGTAGCCTCGGCCGCAGCCTGCGCCTTCAGTGCGTCGGCGTCGAACTGCAGCGCCCGCAGGGCGTCGGCCACGTTCTGGAACGCCACCAGCAGCGTCCCCTGGTATTGCGCCGCGGCGGCGTCAAAGCCCGCGATGGCCGCACGCCGCTGGGCGTTCAGCGCGTCGCCATGAAACAGCGGCTGGGCCAGGCCAGCGGCCAGGCTCCAGAACGTCCACGGCCCCTTGAACAGATCGCTCAGCTCCAGCGCCGTGCTGCCCAGCGTGGCACTGAGCTGGATTTGCGGATACAGGTTGGCGGTGGCCACGCCGACCTGGGCACTGGCCTGGTGCAGCAGTGCTTCGGCGGCCCGCACGTCGGGGCGCTGGCGGGCCAGCTCGGAGGGCAGGGACAGCGGCAGCGTCTGCGGCAGGCTCAGCGCGTCCAGCGTGAACTCGGGCAACTCGGGCTCGCTGGGCAGGCGCCCCGCGTAGACGGCCAATTGATGGCGGGTCAGCGCCAGCGCCTTGTCCAACCCCGGCAGCGTGGCCTGCGTCTGCGCGATCTGCGCGCGCTGCGCCAGCACCGTGGTCTGCGCCGTGGCCCCCAGCTCGAACTGCTTTTGCAGGATGCCCAGCTGCTCCTGCTGCGCCTGCAGCACATCGTGCACCGCCTTGAGCTGGGCGCGCAGGCCGGCCTCGCGGATGGCGGTGGTGACCAGGTTGCCGGTCAGCATCAGGTAGGTGGCCTCGACCTGGTAGCGCTGGGCATCGACCCGGGCCTGGGCGCCCTCCAGCTGGCGGCGGATGCCGCCGAACAGATCGACGTTGTAGGAGACATTGACTTGGGCATTGAGCAGCGTCAGCACCTGGCCACCGGCCTTCTGGGTCTGCACGGCCGACGCGTGCTGGCGCTGGGCGCCCGCCTGCAGGTCCACGCCGGGCAGTGTCAGCTGGCCCTGTTGGGCGGCCAGGCCTTCCTGCGCCTGGCGCAAGGTGGCTTGGGCAGCCGCCAGGCTGGGGCTGCGCGCCAGGGCGCTGCGGATCAGTTCGTCGAGCGCGGGCGAATGAAACACCGCCCACCACTGCGCCGGGATGTCGGCCCCAAGGTCCCATTGCTGGGCCGCACCGGCCGCGCCGGGTGCCTGGGCGGTTTGCGCGGGCAGGGGGGCGGCCGTATAGCCGGGGCCGCGCGCGGCGGCGGGCGGCTCGGGCGGATGAAAGTCGGGTCCGACCGCGGCGCAGCCGGCCAGGCCCAGGCTGAACAGCAGGCCCCATGGGGCCAGCGCAGGCACCGCAAGGCGGCGCACTTGCAGGGAAGGCGTGCAAGGAGTGTTCATGATCGCCGGGCCTTGCCAGGCCGTTCGTGGCGACCAGACGGTGACGTGCGAGCCAAAAGGATCGCAGATTATGGGGGTATTCGAGGCGGTTCGTCAGCCTGCATCGGGCGGCAATGTGTATCTCGTTACGCCGCCTGTCGGGGTGTCGGCGCTGGGTGTGTGGACGTGCTCAGGGCGCAGGCCATAGCCGATCAGCCGCGCGGGCAAGCGGCGCACGGCGGCAAAACCGAGCAGCCAGCGCAGCACGGGTGGAATGCGTGGCGGCGCGCCGTCGGTCTGCAGCACGCGGCCGATCAGGCGCTGTTGCACCAGCAATTGAACCCGCTGCACCGTGCGCACCGGCCATTCGCGGCGCTGCTGGACCGCGGCCAGCAGCGACTCATCCAGGGGGGCGGCGGCGCGCAGCGGCAGGGCCAGCGCGTTGGCCGTCGCCACGGCGTCCTGGATCGCCAGGTTGATGCCGACCCCGCCGACGGGCGACATGGCGTGCGCGGCGTCGCCGATGCACAGCAGGCCGGGCTGGTGCCAGCGAGGCAGGCGGTTGACCTGCACCGACAGGGTCTGCACCGCGTCCCAGCCCGCCAGCGCCGCGATGCGGCCGGACAGGAACGGCGCCAGCGCCGCCACGTCGCTGCGCCAGGCGTCGATCGGCTGAGCGCGCAGCGCATCCGCGCCGCCCTTGGGCACGAGGTAGGCGATCTGCCAGTAGTCGCCGCGGTCGAGCAGCACCAGCATGCGGCCGCGCTCGACGATGCCGAAGGCTTCCGCCGGATCGTCTCCCGCGCGCGGCAGGGCGAACCACAGCACGTCCATCGGCGCGCCGAACTCGCGCGGCGCCAGCCCGGCGGCCGTGCGCACGGTGGAGTGGCGCCCGTCGCAGGCCACCACCAAGTCCGCGCGCACGGTGACGGGCCCCTCGGGGGTGTCCACCCGAACGCCGGCAACGCGTGCGCCATCGCGCATCAAGCCCGTCACGGCGTGGCGCATGCGCAGATCGAACGCCGGGTAGGCGCGGCCGGCATCGGCCAGCAGGTTCAGAAAATCCCATTGCGGCACGAAGGCGAGGTAGCCAAAGGGCTGGAGGCCGCGGAAGTCGGCGATCGCCTGCACCCGCCCGCCCACAATGCCCGACAGCTGATCGACGCGCCGCTGCGGCAGCCGGTCGAAGCGCTCGCGCAGGCCGATCTCCTCCAGAATCTGCAGCGTCGAGGGGTGCACCGTGTCGCCGCGGAAGTCGCGCAGAAAGTCGCCATGCTTTTCCAGCACCATCACTGGCACGCCGGCGCGCGCGAGCAGCAGGCCCAGCATCATGCCGGCCGGACCGCCGCCGCAAATGCAGCAGCGCGGATGGTCGCAAGCAGTGGAGTCGACAGGCGTGGTGACACCTCGTGCAAGGGCCGTTGACGCGACCGGGTTGCCGCCCGCGACGCCCATTCCGGATGCAGTGTAGGCGCCTGGGCACCGGGCGAACCACGAGCCCCCCGCTATCCTTGGTGCCGCGATGCGCCGCCTGTCTCCCGCCGAACCCCTGGTCATGCTGGCCACCATTGCCCTGTGGCTGGTGCTGGCCATGCTGACGGGCGCGCTGGTGGGCAGCGTGTGCAGCGTGTTCCTGCACCTGCTGTTTGCCAGCGAGGGGCGGCTGTACGGCGCGCCCTGGGCGCTGCTGGCGGCGCTGCTGCCGCTCGCCGGGCTGGCCAACGGCCTGCTGCTGCACTACGGCTATCGGCTGAACGGCAGCGGCCAGAAGGACGAGCCGATCGAGGCCGTCAACGAGCAGCAAGGGCGCATGCCCTTCGTCACCCTGTGGATCAAGCCGGTGGCGGCGCTGATCACGCTGGGCTGCGGCGGCTCGGCCGGCAAGGAAGGGCCCTGCTCGCACATCGGCGCGGGCGTGGCCGCGGGCCTGGGGCGGGCGCTGCACCTCAACGCCGAGCTGCGCAAGCGCCTGGTGGCCTGCGGCGTGAGCGCCGGCTTTGCCAGCGTGTTCGGCACGCCGATCGCCGGCGCGATCTATGGCGTGGAGATGCTGGCCATCGGCCGCATCCGGCACGACTTTCTGTTCCCGGGCATCGTCGCCGGCGTCACGGCCTTTGTCGTCAGCCGCTTCTGGGGCGTGCCCTATCCCGAATACCACATCGCCTTCGACGCCCGCTTCACCGAACTGCTGTTTCTCAAGACGGTGCTGATCGGCGTGCTGTGCGGCGTAGCCGCTTCGTGGTTTGTCGAGGCCTTGAACCTGGCGCGCCAGGGCTTCGGCTGGCTGCGGCGGCGCTTTGCGTTGTGGCCGCCGCTGCTGCCCCTGCTGGGCGGGGTGGTGCTGGCGCTGCTGCTGGCCGTGCTGCCGCGCGAGTACATGGGCCTGTCCCTGCCCGTGATGGAGCGCGCGCTGCTGGGCGAGGCCACGCCCTGGCTGGGCTTCCTGTTCAAGATCGTGCTGGTCGCCGTCACGCTGGGCTCGGGCTTTTACGGCGGCATCGTCACGCCGCAGTTCGTCATCGGCGCGGTGCTGGGGGGCGCGCTGGCGCCGCTGCTGGGCATGCACGCGGCGCAAGGGGCGGCGGTGGGCCTGGTGGCGGTGGTGGCCTCGGCCTCCAACACGCCGGTGGCGGCGGTGCTGATGGGCGTGGAGCTGTTTGGCGGCGGTTCCACCCTGTACGTGGCGGGCGCCTGCGTGTCCGCCTACCTGATGATCGGCCACCGCAGCGTCTACCCGGCGCAGCAGCTCGCCTATCCCAAGGCGGCGTGGTTCATCGCGCCGGCCGACCAGCCCGTGGGACACGAGAAGGTGCAGCTGTCCTACGGCCTGCTGCGCTGGTGGCGCGAGGTGGTGCTGCCGCTGTGGCGGCGCGTGCGGGAGGCCGCCCGCCGCCGATGAAGCGGCGGCTGGCTTACGCGCCCAGGCCGAAGAAGGCGCGTGCGTTGCCGCCCAGGATGCGCTGCTGGCCCTCGGCACCCAGGAAGTCGCAGGAGCGCACCAGCGCGCCCGGCTGCTGCTCGCCCAGCGGGAACGGCGCGTCGGTGCCCAGCATCACGTGGTCCGTACCCATCACCTCGGTCAGTAGCCTGAGCGCGCCGGGGTCGAACACGGCACTGTCGGTGTGTAGGCGCCGCGCGTAGGAGGAGGGCAGCTCGGGGCAATCCTGGCGCACGATGTCGCGGTGCTTCCAGGCGTTGTCCACCCGGCCCAGCGTGTAGGCAAAGCTGCCACCGCCGTGGGCAAAGCAGATCTTGAGCGAGGTGGGAATGCGCTCCAGCGCGCCCGAGAGGATCAGCGAGAGCATGCCCAGCTGCGTCTCGGCCGGCATGGCCACTAGCCAGGGCATCATCCACTTCTTCATGCGCCCGTCGGTCATCATGTCCCAGGGGTGGACGAAGACGGGGATGGCATGGTTGGCGCAAAAAATCAGGAAGTCCACCATGTCCGGGTGATCCATGTCCTTCTTTTCCATGTGGTTGCCGATCTGCACGCCCACGGCACCGGCCGTCATCGCGCGCGCCGCCTCGGCCGTGGCCAGCTTGACGTCTTGCAGCGCCACCTGCGACAGCCAGCGCAGCCGCGTGGGGTGGGGCGCGCAATAGGCGGCGGCCTTCTCGTTCATGCGCGTGGCCCAGTCGGCGGCGCGCGCGGCTTCCCACGCGTAGCCGAACATCACCGGCGTGGCGCAGATGATTTGCAAGTCGATGCCGGCGGTGTCCAGCCCGCGCACGCGCGCGTCGGGGTCCCACAGCTCGTCGTGCACCGGCCGAAATGGCTTGTCGCCCAGCATGATCTGGCCCGTCTTGCCGTCGGCGTCCACCGTCAGCCAGGGCGCGCGCTCGGCGTCGACGGCATGGGCCTCGGCCTGGCTGATGCGCGGGAAGAAGTGCGAATGGATGTCGATCATGCGTGGGCCTGTCGAATCGCGTGCCAGGCGGCGTAGTCCTTGCCGGGGTGCACGGTGCCGCAATGCGGGCAGGTGCGCTCGGCGTCGCTGGTGGCGTAGAACTGCGCGTAGGCCTTGGGCAGGTCCGCGACCAGGTCCTGCAGCTGCACCCTGATTTCCCACACCAGCGTGGCGCATTGGGGGCAGTACCAGCGGAACCCGTCCTGCGCGCCTTGCGGGCGGGGTTTTTCCACCAGCAGGCACAGGCCGTTCGGGTCGGGGCGCTGCGGCGAGTGCAGCAGGTGCGGGGGCTGCAGGAAGACGTCGCCTTCCTTCAGGTCGATGCGGTCGAAGCGCCCGTTGTCCCACACCTCCAGATAGGCCGTGCCGCGCAGCTGATAGAAAATTTCTTCCGTCGGGTTGTCGTGAAAGTCGGTGCGGGTGTTGCCCCCGCCCACCATGTTGATGATGTAGTCGCCGTCCGGGAACAGCGCCGCGTTGCACACCGGCGGCTTGAGGCGGCCGTGGTTTTGCTCGACCCAGCCCATCAGGTTCTTGGGCAGTCCGTACTTGGGGTTCATCGCAGGTCTCCTTGTCGGGTTGATCGGTCGGCCATCAAGCTCGCACCGGCTTGTAGGCCACGGCCTTGATTTCGATCAGCAGATGCGGGTGCGGCAGCTGGTGCACCGCCACCGTGGTGCGGGTGGGGCCGTCGTAGTCGAAGAACTCGCCCCACACCTCGTTGTAGCCGCCAAAGTCGTTCATGTTGACCAGGAAGGCCTGCGCCTCCACCAGGTCGCTCAGTTCGGCGCCGGCACTCTGCAGGATGTCGCGGATGTTCTCGATCACGGCGCGCGTCTGCACCCGGATGTCCAGCGTGGTCACGCCCAGCGCGTCGGCCTGCGCGCCGGCAAAGCTGTTGTCGGGCCGGCGCGAACTGGTGCCCGAGACATACAAAAAGTCGCCCGCCCGCTTGATGTGCGGAAACTTGCCGCGCGGCGTGGCCTTGCCTTCGACCACCGTGGCTTTGTTGGATGAGCTGCTCATGCGTGATTTCCTCAGACTTTGATGCAGATGTTGCTCGTTTCGCGGTAGAAGTCCAGCGACCAGCGCCCGCCCTCGCGTCCGATGTTCGACTGTATAACCGGTTGGAATGGTTCATCGGCCACGGGCCAAGTCTTCGTCGCCGGCTGGCAGCGCTGCCAGGACGCGCTCGGTCGCGGCCTGCGGCAGCGGGGCCACCGTGGGGTTGGCAGCCAGCAGGGCCAGGTGGGTCGGGACCGACACCGGCTCGATGCGCCGTGCCGTCAACCCCGCCTGCCAGCGCCGTCGTGCGACGACCACGCTCCGGTGCAGGTGCAAGCCGGGGGCGGATAATCCCCGCATGTCTTTGCTGGTCATGGGGTTTGAGTCGTCATGCGACGAAACGGGGGTGGCACTGGTGCAGACCCGGGAGGGCGGCGCACCGCCGCGACTGCTGGCCCAGGCCTTGCATTCCCAGGTGGCCATGCACGCCGACTACGGCGGCGTGGTGCCCGAGCTGGCCAGCCGCGACCACATTCGTCGGGCGCTGCCGCTGGCGCACGAGGTGCTGGCGCAGTCGGGCTGCGCCCTGACCGACGTGGATGTGGTGGCGTTCACGCGCGGGCCGGGGCTGGCCGGAGCCTTGCTGGTGGGCGCCGGCGTGGCCTGTGCGCTGGCCTCCGCGCTCGATCGCCCGGTGCTGGGCATGCATCATCTGGAGGGGCACTTGCTGTCGCCCTTTCTCAGTGCCGACCCGCCCGAATTTCCCTTCGTGGCCCTGCTGGTCAGCGGCGGCCACACGCAGTTGATGCGAGTCGATGGGGTGGGGCGCTACGCGCTGCTGGGCGAGACCATCGACGACGCCGCCGGCGAGGCCTTCGACAAGTCGGCCAAGCTGCTGGGCCTGGGCTACCCGGGCGGGCCGGCGCTGGCGCGGCTGGCCGATTTTGGCGACGCCACGGCCTATGCGCTGCCGCGCCCGCTGCTGCACAGCGGCAATCTGGACTTTTCGTTTGCCGGGCTGAAGACGGCGGTGCTCACGCAGGCGCGCAAGATCGAGGGCCTGCCCTGCGAGCAGCCGCGCGCCGACTTGGCGGCCAGCACGCAAGCGGCCATCGTCGAGGTGCTGGTCAAGAAGTCGCTCAAGGCGCTGGAGGCTACGGGCCTTTCGCGTCTGGTGGTGGCCGGTGGCGTGGGGGCCAACCAGCAGCTGCGCGCCGACCTGAACCGCGCCTGCGCGCGGCGGGGCGTGCGGGTGCATTACCCCGAGCTGCACCTGTGCACCGACAACGGCGCCATGATTGCCCTGGCCGCCGCCATGCGCCTGCAGGCCGGTGCGGCCCAGGCCAGTTTTGACTATGCCTTCGACGTGCGGCCGCGCTGGCCCCTCGATCAAATTTGATCCCCATCGCGTGACAAGCGCCGCGCACACGCTAGGATGAGCGGCTTTTTTCGCTTTTGCCCTGTCACCATGGTGTTGTTTCAAGCCATCCGCCGCCTTGCCCTCCTTGGTACGGTGCTGGTGCTCGGCGCCTGCTCCACGCTGAACACCACGCCGGCGCCGCTGACCGGTTATCAGCCCGAGGCGTTCAATTCCACCACCCATTCGCGCCACTTTGCCGCGCCGGCGGACCGCACCTGCGAGGCCGCGCGCCGCGCGCTGCTGAGCCAGGGCTACATGGTGACGGCCGCGTCGGGCCAGGAGGTGACGGCGCGCAAGTACTTCCAGCCCGATGCCGAGCACCACGTGCAGCTCGAGTTTCGCGTGGTCTGCGCACCCGAGGGACGCGGGCAACTGGCCAGCGTGGCTTTTGCCAGCGCGCTCAAGGACCAGTACGTGGTGCGGAAGGTCAAGGAGTCGGCCTCGCTTGGCGTGGGCGGCATTGGCTCGCTGTCCCTGCCGCTGGAGGGCAGCATGGATTCCATGGTCAAGGTCGCCAGCGAGACGGTGGCGACGGCCGAGGTGTACGAGCGCCTGTTCAACCTGATGGGCGAGTACCTGGGCGGCATGAGCCTGGCCTCGCCGCCGCCGCGCGCGGCCCAGCCGAGCTGACCGGGCACCGCCGCAGGGGCCTGCGCCGCGCGTGCGGGCATTGTTGGTTCAATTTTTCAGAGATCACATGACTGGACATTTTTCACGGCGCGCCCTGCTGGGCGCCGTCCTCGCGGGCCTGACGGCGCGTGCCGCCTGGGCCCAGGCCGACCGCAGCGGCGAGCCCATCCGCCTGGCGCTGATCGAGTCGCTCAGCGGCAATTTCGCCAACACCGGCGAGGCCGTGGCACGCAACCTGGTGTGGGCCATCGAGCGCGTGAACGCGCGCGGCGGCGTGCCGACGGCCGCGGGCCCGCGCTCGCTGGCACTGGAGCGCTTTGACAACAAGGGGCAGACCGAGGAGTCGCTGGTGATGCTGCGCGCGGCCATCGACAAGGGCTGCCGCGTCATCCTGCAGGGCAATTCGTCGGCCGTGGCCGCCGTGCTGATCGACGCCATCAACAAGCACAACGAGCGCGAGCCCGGGCGACGCGTGGTGTTTCTCAACTACTCGGCGGTCGATCCCATCCTGACCAACGCGCTGTGCAGCTTCTGGCACTTTCGCTTCGACGCCCATGCCGACATGCGCATGGCGGCGCTGATGAGCGTGATCCGCACCGACCAGGCCCTGAAAAGCATCTACCTGATCGGGCAGGACTACAGTTTTGGCCAGGCCGTGCTGCGCGAGGCCCGGCGCCAGCTGGGCCAGCAGCGCCCGGATGTGGCCATCGTCGGCGACGAGTTGCACCCGGTGGGCCGCGTGAAGGACTTTTTGCCCTACGCCACCAAGATCAAGGCCAGCGGCGCGCAGGCCGTGCTGACGGGCAACTGGGGCAACGACCTGACGCTGCTGGTGAAGGCTGCGCGCGAGGTGGGCTTCGACGGGCGCTTCTACACCTTCTACGGCAATGCGCTGGGCGCGCCGGCGGCCATCGGCGATGCCGGCGTGGGAAAGGTGGTGGCCGTGGCCGACTGGCTGCCCAATGTCCCCACGCCCGAAAGCGCGGCGTTCTACCAGGCCTTTCGCCAGCGCTTTCCCGATTCGCGCGACGACTACGTGCACCTGCGCATGCAGTTGATGATCGAGGCGCTGGCGCAGGCCATCGGGGGCGCGGGCAGCACAGAGGCCGTGGCCCTGGCCCGCGCGCTGGAGCGCGCCGACGTCACCCTGGCCGGCCGGCGCGGCCGCATGCGCGCCGAGGACCACCAGTTCCAGCAGCCCCTGGTGGTGGGCGTGATGGAGCGCCAAGGCACGCCCGGCGTGCCCTTCGACGTCGAAGGCTCGGGCTACGGCTTCAAGGTGGTGCGCGAGATCAGCGCCGCGCAGGCGGCGATGCCGAGCACGTGCAAGATGGTGCGGCCGTAGTCAAACAGCCGGACGCAGAGGACGCAAAGAATACGCAAAGGACGCAAAAGAAGAAAAATTTTGGCCAAATCGGCTCTGGCCTCTGTGTGACAGGCGCAAGAAGCTATCAATTTTATAGTTTTTGAGTTGGTATTTTTTGCGTCCTTTGCGATTCCTTTGCGTCCTCTGCGTCCGGCTGTTTTGGGCCTTTGCCAAAGCCAAACGCTGACGCGATCAGTCCGTCGCCTGCCCCTCGATCAGCAGGCGCACGCGCCGCTGACCCTGCCATTCGTCCACTTCCAGTCGAAACGCCAGGTGGGCGCGCGCCGGCAGCGGCTCGGTGCGGCCAAACCACATGCCGTCCACCGGCTCGCCCTGGTGGCGCAGCTTCAGTGCCAGGTGCTTGTCGGCCACCAGGCGCTGGCTGAGCACCACCAGTTCCTCGCTGAACACGGGGGCGGCAAAGCCCTGGCCCCACACCGCCTGCTGCAGCTCCTCGGCGACGTCGGCACGGCGGCTCTCGCGCGGCAGCGCGCCATCGGTGGCCAGGCGCTGGGTCAGGGTGGCGGTGTCCAGCCATTCGGTGGCCACCTGCTGCAGGGCCTGCTCGAAGGTGTCGAACTGGTCTTCGGCGATGGTGCAGCCCGCCGCCATGGCGTGGCCGCCAAAGCGCAGCAGCACGCCGGGGTGGCGCTTGGCGATCAAGTCCAGCGCATCGCGCAGGTGAAAACCGGCAATCGAGCGGCCCGAGCCCTTCAATTCATGCGCCTTGCCCGGCGCGCCGCTGGCAGCAAAGACGAAGGCGGGGCGGTGCCAACGGTCTTTCAGGCGCGCGGCGACGATGCCGACCACGCCTTCATGAAAGTCGGGGTCGTAGACCGCCAGGGCGGGCGGCGGACTTTCGCTTGGGTCGAGCAGCCCCTCGGCGATCTGCATGGCCTGCTCGCGCATGCCGCCCTCGATCTCGCGGCGCTCGCGGTTGATGGCGTCCAGCTGCCGGGCCAGCTCACCGGCGCGTGCGGCGTCGTCGGTGGTGAGCAGCTCGATGCCCAGCGTCATGTCCGCCAGGCGTCCGGCGGCGTTGATGCGCGGGCCCAGGGCAAAGCCGAAGTCGAAGGTGCTGGCCTTGCGGGCCTCGCGCCCCGCGGCGGTGATCAGCGCCTGCACGCCCGCGGGCATCTGTCCGGCGCGGATACGTTGCAGGCCCTGCGCCACCAGTCGGCGATTGTTGGCGTCCAGCGGCACCACGTCGGCCACGGTGCCCAGGGCGACCAGGGGCAACAAGGCGTCGAGCTTCGGTTGGGTGGCGTTGTCGAACACGCCGCGTGCGCGCAGCTCGGCGCGCAGGCCCAGCAGCACGTAGAACATCACGCCCACGCCGGCCAGTGCCTTGCTCTCGAACGTGCAGCCCGGCTGGTTGGGGTTGACGATGACGTCGGCCTTCGGAAGGATGACTGCCCCCACGCTGGCCGCTTCGCCGGCTGCGCTGCCCCCCGAGGGGGCGCTCGCCGTCTTGGGGCGGCCCGGCGACGATGCGGCCGCCGGCAAATGGTGGTCGGTCACCAATACCTTCAGGCCCAGCGCGCGGGCGCGCGCCACGCCCTCCACGCTGGCGATGCCGTTGTCCACGGTGATCAGAACCTGCGCGCCGGTAGCCGCCACGCGCTCGGCGATTGGCGGGGTCAGGCCGTAGCCATCGACCACACGATTGGGCACCAGGTAGCCCACGTTTTGGGCGCCCAGCGCGCGCAGGCCCCGCAGGCCCACGGCGCAGGCGGTGGCGCCGTCGCAGTCGTAGTCGGCCACGATGCACAACCGCTCGCCGGCGGCGATGGCATCGGCCAGCAGGCGCGCCGCCTCGGCCACGCCCTTCAAGCCGGCGGGCGCCAGCAGGCGCGCCAGGGCCGGGTCCAGCTCGTCGGCTGCCGTCACGCCGCGGGCGGCGTACAGGCGCGCCAGCAGGGGGTGAACGCCGGCTTGCTCCAGCGCCCAGACGCTGCGCGGGGGAATGTCGCGTACTTCAAATTTCATAGCTGATTGCGCAGATGGGACAAGCGCAAGGGTCGTATTTTGTTCATGAATTTCGGCATCAGCCCGTGCACGGTGGCCAGCGTGAGCGCACGCCGGGCACCGCACAGCGTGAGCCGCACCGGCGCGCCGGCGCGTTGCGCGCCGAGCAGGGGCGCGATCGACTCCTGGTCGATGGCTTGCCAGGCGCGCCGGTAGTCGTCGGTGTCGGCCGGCGGCGTTTGCAGGCGGGTGTCGGTGCGCACGCCGGGGCGCAGGGGCACGGGCGCGTCCAGCGCGCCGGCACCCTCGATCCAGATGGCGTTGACGGGGTAGCGCCGCGCCGCTTCGCGGGCGTCGTTGACGGGCTGCTGGTACAGCAGCATCTGCAACTCGCTTTGCAGGCGGCGCAGGCGCGCGCCCTGGGCGGCGTCGCTCGCCACCGTCAGCGCCGCCGGCGTGAGCGGCTGCTGCAGCGCGCGCGCCATCGATGCCGCGCTCAGGCCGCGAAGCAGCTCGCCCTGGGCCAGCCAGCGGTCGGGCCCCACATAGCGCAGGCGGATTCCGTCGTCCTGCAGCAGCGGCTGCAGCGCGGCCAGCAGCGCGCGTGATTCGGCCTCGGCGAGCGCCAGCTCGCCGGGCTCCAGCAGGCTGACCTGGTCCATGCCCACCTGCCAGTGGCAGGGCCGAAACCAGGCGCAGGGCGGGCCCACGGTGGCGGTCTCGAACGCCGCCCAGGGGACGCGGCCGGGCGCGCCGGGCAGGCCGTGGGCGCGCGCCAGCGCCAGCTCGAAGGGAGTGGCCGGGCCGTCTTCGTCGACCTCGATCGTGTCCTGCAAGCGCAGGCGGGTCAGCAGGGCCTGCAGCTGGGGCAGGGGCGGCAATTGGGGCAGTGACGCGGGCGGGCCGCCGGTGGGCAGGGCGGCATCATCGATCAGCAGGTGCAGCGGCTCGGAAGGGGCGGACATGCCTCGATTGTCCGGGATGCCACAATGCCGGGCGTCCGCCGCGCGCCGCATCCAACACCACGCCCGATGTCTCTTTCCGATCGCCTGTCCTTTGAATCCCTGCTGGGCTGGCGCTACACCCGCGCCGGGCGCGCGGCGCGGCGCAACGGCTTCATCTCCTTCATCTCGGGCGCGTCCATGCTGGGCATCGCGCTGGGGGTGGCGGCGCTGATCGTGGTGCTGTCGGTGATGAACGGCTTTCGCAAGGACGTCACGGATCGCATGCTCAGCATCATCTCCGACGTCGAGGTGTTCGCCCCCGACGGCGGCGCGCTGCTCGACCCGGCGCTGACCCTGGCCCAGGTGCGGCAAAACCCGCAGGTGGTGGGCGCCGCGCCTTACGTGGGCGGGCAGGGCCTGCTGGCGCGCGGCGAGGCCATGCAGGGCGTGATGGTGCGCGGCATCGACCCGGCCCTGGAGCCGCAGGTGACCGAGGTGGCCGCGCAGCTCAAGGACACGCTGCTGCGTGAGCTGACGCCCGGCAGCTTCAACATCCTGCTGGGCAACGACCTCGCGCGCAAGCTGGGCGTGATGACCGGCGACACGGTGACGCTGATCGCCCCCAGCGGCCAGGTCACGCCGGCCGGCGTGGTGCCGCGCCTCAAGCAGATGAAGGTGGCGGGCACCTTCAGCAGCGGCCACTACGAGTACGACTCGGCGCTGGCCATGCTCAACATCCAGGACGCCGAGCGCATCTTTCGGCTGGAAGGCCCCACCGGCATCCGCCTGAAGCTGCGCGACAAGGACCAGGCGCGGGCCGTGGCCGACCAGCTGGCCGCCAGCCTGAGCGGCAACCTCTTGATCCTGGACTGGACGCGCCAGAACCGCAGCTGGTTCGCTGCCGTGCAGCTGGAAAAACGCATGATGTTCATCATCCTCACGCTGATCGTGGCGGTGGCCGCCTTCAACCTGGTCAGCACCCTGGTGATGACGGTGCAGGACAAGCGCGCCGACATCGCCATCCTGCGCACGCTGGGCGCCAGCCCGGCCAGCATCATGAAGATCTTCGTCGTGCAGGGCGCGCTGGTGGGCGTGATCGGCACCCTGGCCGGGCTGGCGCTGGGGCTGCTGATCGCCTTCAACATCGACGTCATCGTGCCGTTTTTGGAGCGGCTGTTTCACGCCAGCTTTCTGCCCAAGGACATCTACCTGATCAGCAAGATGCCCAGCGACCCGCAGTCGGGCGACATCGTGCCGATCGCGGTGATCTCGCTGCTGCTGTCCTTTGTGGCCACGATTTATCCGAGCTGGCGCGCCAGCCGCGTGAACCCTGCTGAGGCGCTTCGCTATGAATAACGTAGCTGATTGCGCTTATTCAAAGGGCGCTGGCGCCGTATTGGAGGCTGAAAACCTGAGCAAGCGCTTTCAGGAAGGCCCGCTCGACGTGTCCGTGCTGCAGGGCGTCAACCTGTGCGTGCAGGCCGGCGAGACGCTGGCCATCGTCGGCCAGTCGGGCTCGGGCAAGAGCACGCTCTTGCACCTGCTGGGCGGGCTGGACGCGCCCACCGGCGGGCGGGTGCGGTTGATGGGGCAGGATTTTTCGGGTCTCTCGCCGGCCGAGCAGGGCGCCTTGCGCAATCGCCACTTGGGCTTTGTCTACCAGTTTCACCACCTGCTGCCCGAGTTCAGCGCGCTCGAGAACGTGGCCATGCCGCTGTGGATTCGCCGCCAGCCGCGCGCCCAGGCCGCCGACGCCGCGGCGCGCGTGCTGGGCCTGGTTGGCCTGCAAGACCGGATGCAGCACCGCCCGGCCGAGCTCTCGGGCGGCGAGCGCCAGCGCGTGGCCATCGCCCGCGCCCTGGTCACGCAACCGGCCTGCGTGCTGGCCGACGAGCCCACCGGCAACCTCGACCGCGGCACGGCCGACGCGGTGTTCGAGCTGATGCTGCAAGCGGCCGCGCAGCAGGGCACGGCCTTCGTGCTGGTGACGCACGACGAACAACTGGCGGCACGCTGCGGGCGCACGCTGCGGCTGGCGCAGGGCCGCCTGGCCGGATAGGGCCTCGCTTTACGGCGCCTGCGGCACCTCGGCAAACGGTGCCAGTGGCCGAAAGCGGATCCAGGTGCCCGGTTGCAATTGCGCCGCCAGGTCCAGGTGGTGCGGCACCACGCAGCCAATCACCGGGTAGCCGCCGGTCAGCGGGTGGTCGGCCAGGAACAGCACGGGCTGGCCACTGGCGGGCACCTGGATGGCGCCGGTCATGGTGCCTTCGCTGGGCAGCTCCTGCGTTTGCGCGCGTTCAAGCGCTTGCTCGCCCAGCAGGCGCATGCCCACGCGGTCGATCTGCGGCGTGACGCGCCAGGGCTGCGCGGCCAGCAGGGCCACGGCCTGGGGCGTGAACCAGTCGGTGCGCGGGCCCAGCACGACATCGAGCGTGACGGTGTCGCCGGGCCGGGGCAGCACGGGCGGGGTGGTGTCGGGCACGCCGATGGCGATGGCGCGCGGACTGTCGCTGGTGGGCAGGCGCTGGCCTTTGACGAGCGCCGGCGGGCCGATCCTGGCCAGCGTGTCGCGGCTGGCGCTGCCCAGCACCGGCACCATGCGCAGGCCGCCGCGCACGGCGACGTAGCTGCGCAGGCCGGTTGCCGGCGGCCCGAGGGCCAGCACGTCGCCATCGGTGAGGATCAGCGCGGCGTTGCGCGGCACCGACGCGCTGGGGCCAGCCAGGCGCGTCAGGCTCAGCGGCCCGCTGGCGCCGGTGACGGCCACCACGGCGCGGCCCTCGCAGCGCAGTTGTAGGCCACCGTGCAGGGCTTCCAGCACCGGCAGGCCGGGCGCGTTGCCCACCAGGCGGTTGGCGCGGCGCATGGCGCCCTGGTCCAGCGCGCCGGCGGCCGACACGCCCTGCGCGGCCTGGCCGGGGCGGCCGGCGTCCTGCACCAGGGTCAGCATGCCCGTGGCGTGCACCACCAGGGCGGGCCCGGTGTCGCCCGGCCGCTCTGGCGCTGATTCGCGCTCCGGGCCGCCGGGGCCGGGTGGAAGAGGGCCGGCAGCGATTGCGTCCGGGCCCACAGCGACAAAGCGTACGCGCATGCCCGGCTGCAGCAGGGCGGGCGGGCTGCGCGCCAAGTCCCACATCTTCAGCGCGGTGGTGCCCAGCAGCTGCCAGCCACCGGGCGTTGCGTCGGGGTAGACGGCGGCAAAACCGCCGGCCAGCGCCACCGAGCCGGCCGGCACCCGCGTGCGCGGCGTGGCGTGGCGCGGCACCTGCAGGCTGGGGTGGCCGCCGCTCAGGTAGGCAAAGCCAGGCGCGAAGCCGCAAAAGGCCACGCTCCAGTCCTGCCCGGTGTGGCGCTCGATCAGCTCGGCCACCGTGATGCCCAGCAGCGCGGCAACCCCGGCCAGGTCCTGCCCGTCATAGCGCACCGGAATCTCGACGCGGGCGCCGGCGCTTGCAGGACGCGCCTCGATCTGCAAGGCCTCGACCGCGGCGCGCAGCGCGGGCGCGTCGATCCGGTGCGGATCGAAATGGATCAGGAGGGTGCGGGCCGCGGGCACCAGTTCGCGCACGCCCGGTGGGGATGTGGCCTGCAGTGTCGCCAAGAGGTCCAGCGTGTGCGTCAGGTCGGGCAGCTCGACGAGCAGCGCGTCCAGTCCCGCGGGCAGGTAGCGCCGCGTCATGCGGTCGTGGCGATGAAGGGGCGGATCGCCACGCCGGCGGCCTGCAGCCGCTCGCGCACGGCGCGCGCCATGGCCACGGCGCCGGGGCTGTCGCCGTGCACGCAGATCGAGTCGGCGCGCACCGCGACGGGGCTGCCATCCACCGCCGGCACCGTGCCCTGCGTGACCAGTTGCAGCATGCGCGCGGCCACGGCGTCCGCGTTGTGCAGCACGGCGCCCGGCTCGCGGCGCGACACCAGGGCGCCCTGCGGCGTGTAACCGCGGTCGGCAAAGGCTTCCTCGATCACGCGCAATCCGGCATCGCGCGCCCAGCCCGCCAGGGGCGATCCGGCCAGCACCACCAGGGCCAGGCCGCCGTCCACGGCCTGAACGGCCTCGATCACGGCGCCGGCCTGGGTGCGGTCGTGGGCGATGGTGTTGTACAGCGCGCCGTGCGGCTTGACGTAGCGCACCGCGGTGCCGGCCACATGGGCGAGCGCCTGCAGCGCGCCGATCTGGTAGATGACATCACCCACCAGCTCGGCATGCGGCACGTCCATGGGGCGGCGGCCAAAGCCGACCAGGTCGCGGTAGGCCACGTGCGCGCCCACCACCACGCCGCGCTCGGCGGCCGCGCGCAGGGTCTTGAGCAGCGCCACCGGGTCGCCGGCGTGAAAGCCGCAGGCCACGTTGGCGCTGCTGACGATGGCCAGCATGGCCGCGTCGTCGCCCATGGTCCAGGCACCCAGGCTCTCGCCCAAGTCGCTGTTGAGGTCGATGTGAGACATTTTGATACTATAAAATATATAGCTGTTTGCGCTTGTTCCGCGCGCGCCAGAGGCCGATTTTGCTTGAAACCTGCTACAGCAGGCGCCCAAACCACCACAGCGACAGGCCGCCGGCCAGCAAGGCCAGGGCCGCACCGGCCAGGGCAAACAGGGCGCTGACTTCGGTTTCCTTCTTTTCCAGCGTCAGGCGGCTGGATAGGCTTTGGTAAACCTTCTTGAGGTCGTGCGCGGTGCCGGCGTAGAAGTAGTCGGCGGCGGTTTTTTGCGCGATGGCCTTGAGCGTCGCCTCGTCCAGGCGCACGCGCATGGACCAGCCCTCGAAGCCGATGATTTCGCCGTCCACCGTGCCGATGCCGACGGTGTAGACCTTGACGCCTCGGTCGGCCGCCATCTGCGCGGCATCCATCGGATCGACGCCGGTGGTGCGCTGGCCGTCGGTCAGCATGATGATGGCGGCCGATTTGTAGGAGCCCGGCGGCACGGGAACGAACTCGTCCTGCCGCGGCGAGGGCTGGTCCAGCGAGCGGCCCATGCCGCCCTGCATGCGATCCAGGCTGAGCTGCTGCAGCTCGATGCCGGCCTTGGGAAACAGCGTGGCCAGCGAGATCACGATGGCGTTGCCGGTGGCCGTGGCGCGCTGCAGCTGGAAGCGGTCGATGGCGTCGATCAGGTCTTCGCGGTTGAGCGTGGGCCCCTGCGCCACCTGGGCCGAGCCGGCAAAGGCGACGATGCCCACCTTGATGTCGCGCGGCAGCTCGGCCAGGAAGGTCTTGGCCGCCTCCTGCGCGGCGATCAGGCGGTTGGGCTCCACATCCGTGGCGCGCATGCTGGCCGACACGTCCATGGCCAGGATGATGGTCTGCTGGTTGGAGGGCAGCGTGATGACGGCCACCGGCCGCGCGCTGGCCAGCACCAGGGCCGCCAGCGCCAGCAACATCAGCAGCGGCGGCAGGTGGCGGCGCCAGCCGGGGCCGCTTCCGATGGCCTCACGGACGATGGACAGGCTGGCGTAGCGCACCGCGGTTCTGCGCCGGCGGCGCAGCAGCCACATGTACAGCAGCACCAGCAGGGGCAGAGCCAGCAGCAGCCACAGGAACTGCGGCCACAGGAAACCCGGCTGCGGGATGGCCGCGGGCCATTTCAGGGAGCTCAGCCAGGTGGGGAGGTTCATGGCAGCAGGTGTTGAAACGCGATTGTGGCCCCGTCAAGCCGTCTGGCGCAGGTGCGCGGGCAGGCCGCCGCCGCTGGCAGCACGCACGCGTTGGCGACGCAACTCGATGAAGCGCACCAGGGCTTCCAGCAGGCCGCCGTCGGTGGACAGCTCCAGCGCATCGACCCCGGCGTTGGTCAGCGCGGTGCGCAACCGCTGCTCGTGCTGCGCCGCCCGCTGCGCGAAGCGGCGGCGAAAGCCGGCGTCGTGCGTGTCCACCCACAGTTGTTCGACGCTCTCGGCGTCCACCAGGGTGATCAGGCCCAAGTCGGGCAGGGCGCGCTCCAGCGGGTCCAGCAGGCGCACCGCCAGCACCTCATGGCGCGTGGCCAGTTGGGCCAGCGCAGGCTCCCAGCCGGGCTCGCTGATGAAGTCGGACACCACGAACACGCTGGAGCGCCGGTGAATGAGGTGGCCCGCGGCCTGCAGCAGCTCGGCCAGGCGCGTGGTGGTGGGCGTTGCAGCCTTCGCGCGGGAGGGGCGGTGCGTGATGGCATGCAGCAGTTGCAGTACATGGGCGCGGCTGGCGCGCGCCGGGATCACCTGCTCCACGCCCGCACCGTACAGCAGCGCGCCCACGCGGTTGCCGTGACGCGTCAGCAGGCGCGCCAGCACGGCCACGAATTCGGCCAGCAGCTGGCGCTTGTCTTGCGCGCCCGAGCCGAAGTCCACCGAGCCGCTCAAGTCCAGCAGCAGCCAGGCGCTCATCTCGCGGTCTTCGGTGAACACGCGCACGTGCGGCGTGTTCAGGCGCGCGGTGACGTTCCAGTCGATGTGGCGCACGTCGTCGTGCAGCTGGTATTCGCGCAGGTCGGCCAGGTCCAGCCCGGTGCCCCGCATCAGCGTGCGGTGGTGGCCCTGCAGCAGGCCGTCCAGGCGCTTGATGACCGTCCACTCCAGGCGGCGCAGCAGCTGATCAGCGTCGGGCGCAGTGGGCGCGCCAGCCACCGGCGGACGCGCGTTGGGCACGGCGTGCGGCCGAGGCGGGCGGGGGCGCAGCCAGTTCTTCATGGGGCGGTCACGCGGCACGCTTTTCGTGCTGCAGCGGCTTGGCCGGCGGCGGCACGTGGTCCATCACGCGGCGCACCAACTCGTCGGCCGATAGGTTGTCGGACAGGGCCTGGTAGGACAGCACCACGCGGTGGCGCAGCACGTCGGGCGCCAGGTCGCTCATGTCCTCGGGCAGGGCGTAGCCGCGCCCGCGCATCAGCGCCAGGGCGCGCGCACCCTCGATCAGGCCGATGGTCGCGCGCGGGCTGGCACCGTAGGTGATCAGGGGGGCCAGCTCCTTCAGCCCCGCTGCGGCCGGCGCCCGCGTGGCCGACACCAGGCGCACCGCATACTGCACCAGCGCGGGATCGACGTAGACCTCGCGGCATTCGCGCTGCAGCTGCACCAGCTGCTCCATGCTGGCCACCGCCTGCACCTCGATGCGCGGGCCCGTGACACGCTGGGCGATGACAAATTCTTCCTCGTCGCTGGGGTAGTCCACCAGCACCTTCATCAGGAAGCGGTCGACCTGGGCCTCGGGCAGCGGGTAGGTGCCCTCGGTCTCGATCGGGTTTTGCGTGGCCATCACCAAAAAGGGCTCGGGCACGAAATGCGTCTGGCCGGCGATGGTGACCTGGCGCTCCTGCATCACCTCCAGCAGTGCGCTTTGCACCTTGGCGGGCGCGCGATTGATCTCGTCGGCCAGCAGCAGGTGGGTGAACACCGGGCCCAGCGCGGTGGAGAATTCGCCGCTTTTCTGGTTGTAGATGCGCGTGCCGATCAGGTCGGCCGGCACCAGGTCGGGCGTGAACTGGATGCGCTTGAACTGGCCGTGCAGCACGCTGGCCAGGGTCTTGATGGTGAGCGTCTTGGCCAGGCCCGGCACGCCCTCGACCAACAGGTGGCCGCCGGCCAGCAGGGCCACCATCACGCGCTCGAGAAAGCGGTCTTGCCCCACCACCACGCGCTTGACCTCGTAGAGGATCTTCTGCATGCGCTCGGCGGTTTCGATTTTGGGCGAAAAGTGCTGTTCGTCAGCTTGGATCATGCGCAACGTGCTCCTGAAATGAGAGTCAAAACGGAATCTGTCCGGCACCGGCCGCGGCGTTCTCGATGGGCACGGCAAAGCCGATGCCGACAAAGGTGCGCGCCGACGTGGGATTGAGAATGGCGGTGACGATGCCCACCACCTGGCCATCCATGGTGATGAGCGGTCCGCCCGAGTTGCCGGGGTTGGCCGCGGCGTCGAACTGGATCAGGTTGCGCATGATCTGCCCGCCTTCGGGCGAGCGGAAGGCCCGCCCCAGGCCCGACACCACGCCGGCCGACACCGAGGGCCCGATGCCGTAGGGAAAGCCGATGGCCACCACCTGGTCGCCGGGCTGCAGATCGCCCGTGGAGCGCATGGTGGCGGCCTGCAGGTCGTCCGGCAGCTTGGTGGCGCGCAGCACCGCCATGTCGTTGTCGGGCTGCACGTTGACGATGCCGGCCGGGCTTTCGGTGCCGTCGGCAAAGGTGACGGTGATCTTCTCGGCCTCCTGCACTACGTGCAGGTTGGTCAGGATGGTGCCGTTGTCGCGGATCACCACGCCCGTGCCGATGCCGCGGCCCAACTCGACCTGGCCCTTCCTGTTTTTCTTGCCTTCGATGACGCCCTCCACGCGCACCACCGAGGGCGCCACCATGGCGGCCGCGCGCGTGGCCTGCGATGGCAGCACCCGGGTGGCGGCCGTGTGCAGCACGGCGGCGTCGATGTCCTTTTGCGTCAGCGCGCGCGGTGCCGGCGCGCGCCAGGGGCCCAGGGCCAGCCCCACGCTGATGGCCAGCATGCCCATGGCGGCCCACAGCGCGGCCGGATGGCGCCAGCCGCCCGCCCAGCGGCGGCGCCAGGCGCCGGGCGCGCGCACCACCGGCGGGGTCGGCGGCTCAGTCGAACTCGGCGGGGGCGCCACAGCGGGAGGTGGCGGGGCCGATGAGGGCGATTGGCTGTAAAGCGCGGTGCGGCGCATGGACTCACCCCGGACGTCAGAAGGGCAATGAGATGCACGGTAGCATGGTTTGCTCCCTCTGTGGGCGTGAATGGGGCCATGAGATGCAAACCGAGACGAACCCGGGCAGCGCCACGTCCTGGCGCTTGGACTGGGCCCAGGCGCCGGCCGGCTGGAACTGGGCCGCGCAGGACGGCGACGGCCGCTGGTACTGGTACCGCACGCGGCCGCAGCCGGGCTTTGCCGGGCGCGTGTGGCGCGCAAACTCGCGCAGCCAGCAGCTGGCGGGACAGGGCACGCCCAACGAAGATTGGCACCTGACGCTGTGCGAGCGCGGCGCATGAGCGCAACGCCGATGGGATACGCTTGCCCGCATGACCGGCTGGATCGATACCCACTGCCACCTGGATGCACCTGAGTTTGCGCCGGACGTGCAGACGGTGCGGACGAGGGCGGCTCATGAAGGCGTTGCGTTGTGCGTGGTCCCGGCCGTCGAGGCGCCCAGCTTCGATGGCGCGCGTGAGCTGGCGCACCGGCTGGGCGACGTCTACGCCCTGGGCATCCACCCGATGTACGTGGCGCGTGCGGCCGACGATGCGCTGGAGCGGCTCGACGCGGCGCTGACCCGCCACGCCCAAGATCCGCGCCTGGTGGCCGTGGGCGAAATCGGACTGGACTATTTCGTGCCCGAGCTGGCCGAGCCCGGCCCCTTGCGCAAGCGGCAGGAGTTTTTCTATCGTGAGCAGCTCAAGCTGGCGCGCCGCCACGGGCTGCCGGTGATCCTGCACGTGCGGCGCTCGGTCGATGCCATTCTCAAGGGCTTGCGCGAGGTGGGCGTGGCCGGCGGCATCGCCCACGCCTTCAACGGCAGCCGCCAGCAGGCCGATGCGCTGCTGCAGCGCGGCTTCAAGCTGGGCTTTGGCGGCGCCGTCACGTACGAGCGCGCCACCCGCCTGCGCGCGCTGGCCGTGTCCCTGCCGGCGCACGCCATCGTGATGGAAACCGACGCCCCGGACATCCCGCCGCAGTGGCTGTACGCCCCCGCCGGTCAGCGCGCCGGGGGCGCCGCCACCGGGCGCAACGAGCCGGGCGAGCTGCCGCGCATCGCCGCCGTGCTGGCGGGCCTGCGCGCCGTGCCGGTGGAGGCCTGGGCGGCGCAGACCACCACCAATGCCTGCGCGGCCCTGCCGCGGCTGCCGGCGCTGTTGTCCTGAAGCCCGGCGTGAGGAATTTATTCACAGGCTCTCAGGCCGGCGTCAGCCGCCCGCGGCGCAGCCGGGTCCACTGCGACAACAGGGTCAGGGCCACGAGAGCCAGTCCGATGCCGTCGGCCCAGGGGTGGGGGTAGACCAGCAGCAGGCCGGCGATGATGAGCGCCAGCCGCTCCCACCACTGACAGCGCACGAACACCCAGTTCTGCGCCCCGCCTGCGATGGCAGCGATGCCGGCGGCGGCGGTGAACACGATCCACGCCACCTGCGGCCAAGTCACGCCCTGGGGCGGCATCAGCAGCAGGCCGGCACCGGCCGGGTCGAGCACGAAGACGAAGGGCAGCAGGAAGGCGGGCAGGGTGTACTTCCAGGACTGCAGCGTGGTCTTGTACGGATCGCCCCCGGTGATGGCCGCGGCGGCAAAGGGCGACAGCGCGGTGGGCGGCGATACCTCGGACAGCACGGCGTAGTAGAAGATGAACATGTGGGCGGCGAAGTCGGGCACGCCCAGACTGGTCAGAGCGGGCGCCGCGATCACGGCGCAGATGATGTAGCTGGCCGTCACGGGCACAGCCAGCCCGATCACCCACACGATCAGTGCGGTGTAGATGGACGTCAGCAGCAGGCTGCCGCCGGCGTAAGCAATGACGATGGAGCTGAACTTCAGGCCCAGCCCGGTCTTGCCCACCACGCCGACGATGATCCCCGCGGCCGCGCAGGTGGCCGCCACGTTGAGCGCCTGGCGCGAGCCGTCGGCCAGCGCGGCGATCAGCTTGGGCGGCCACATGGCGCTCTCGCGGTCGAAAAAGCTCACGGCAAAGGCGATGATGGTTGCCCAGAACACCGACATCAGCGGCGAGAAACCGAAGATCATCAGCGCGACGATGGCCACCAGCGACAGGAAGTGGAACCAGAAGCGCACCGCCAGCCGCAGCGCCGTCGGACCCTGCAGCTTGACCGTTGGCTCGCTGCCGCCGAACTTGCGCGCATCGATCTCCACCATCAGGAACAGCGACAGGTAGTACAGGCAGGTGGGGATGACCGCCATCATCAACACGTCCAGGTAGGACATCTTCAGGAACTCGGCGATCAAAAACGCTGCCGCGCCCAGAACCGGCGGCGAGATGATGGCGCCCAGGCCGCCCGCGGCCAGCAGGCCACCGGCCGTGTTGGGGTCGTAGTTGGCCTTTTTCAGCATGGGCCAGGCGACCGAGCCGATGGTGACCGTGGTGGCCACGCCCGAGCCCGAGGGCCCACCCAGCAGAAAGGACGAGAGCACCACCGTGCGTCCGGCGCCCGAGCGCTTGCCGCCCAGCAGCGCGAAGCTGAAGTCCAGAAAGAACTTGCCGGCGCCCGAATGCTGCAGGAAGGCGCCGAAGATCGTGAACATGATGATCAGCGTGGCCGACACGTCGATGGCGGTGCCGAAGATGCCCTCCAGCGTCATGTACATCACGCCGACCATGCTGCTGATGTCGTAACCCTTGTGCGTCCACTGGCCGGGCAGGTAGGGGCCCAGGAAGGCGTAGCTGCCGAAGATCAGCACCACGATGGGCATGATCCAGCCGGTGGTGCGCCGGCAGGCCTCGAGCACCAGCACGATGAAGGCAACGCCGAAGAACAGGTCCCAGTTGTCGGGAAAGGTGCTGCGGTCCCAGAAGTCGTCGCCGCCCATCAGCAGATAGACGATGGTGGCCACGCCGAGCAGGGCCAACACCACGTCGTACCACATCAGGCGGTTGCGCAGCCGCGGCACCGCCGGGAAGATGAGGAACACCAGCAGCAGCATGAAGCCCACGTGCACCGGCCGCAGCACCTGGGTGGGCACGATCCACGCTGCCGCGTAGAGGTGAAACAGCGACATCACCACCAGCAAGGTGGTGATGACCAGATCGAGGTTTCCGCCAAACTTGCTGACGGCGCCTTCCTCTTCCTCGATGAATTGCTCGGCGGCCTTCAGCCGCTCGTCTTCGACGCTTTCGATGCGATCGGCCATCGGCTTTGCCTTCGGGCGCGGGCCCGAAGTCCTCTTATTGTTTGAACTTCACGCCCTGTTCCTTGAAGTACTTGAGCGCGCCGGGGTGAAACGCAATCGGCGAGCCATTGGCCTGCGCCTCCAGCGTGATGTTCTTGGCCTCGCGGTGCACGGCCACCAGGTCGGCCTTGTGCTCCATCAGGGTCTTGACGATGGTGTAGGCCATCTCGTCGCTCATGCTGGCGTCGGCCACCAGCAGGTTCCACACGTCGATGTTGGGCACGTCGGTGGTCTGGCCCTTGTAGGTGTCCTTGGGGATGTCGCCCTTGACGTACAGCGGGCCCCATTTCTTGTTGAGCGCATCGGTGTACTGGGCGCTCGGGATCAGCTTGACGGTGATGCCTGGCGTGGCCGCCAGGTCGGTGATGGCGGCGGTCGGCAGGCCGCCGACCCAGATCAGGCCGTCGATCTTGCGGTCCTTCATGGCGTTGACGCCCTCGGCCACCGACAGGCGCTCGCGGCTCACGTCCTTGTCGATGCCGGCGGCCTCCAGCAGGCGCGTGGCCAGCACCTCCGTGCCGCTGTTGGGCTCGCCCGTGGACATGCGCTTGCCCTTGAAGTCAGCCAGCTTCTCGATGCCGGAGCCTTCGGTCGTCACCACCTGCACCTTGTTGGGGTACAGCACCATCAGCGTGCGCGCCTTGACCTTGTGGTTCTTGAACTTGCCCAGGCCGTTCTCGGCGTCCCAGGCTGCGTCGGCCATGGCAAAGCCGAAGTCCTGCTTGCCCTGGCCGATGAGCTGCAGGTTGGCCACCGAGGCGCCCGTGACCTCGGCCGTGGCCTTCCAGCCGGGAACGTACTTGGACAGCACGGCGGCCATGCCGCCACCCATGGGGTAATAGACGCCGCCCGTGCCGCCGGTACCGATCGACAGCAGCTTGGAGTCTTGCGCATTTGCCTGCGCGCCAAGGCCCGCGATCGCAACAGCCAGCACGACGGTCATCCACTTCTTCATTCTCATCTCCTGGATTGGTATGCCGGCGACTGGCGTACGCGCCAGACATGGGTGCCCGCGGTGTCGCACGGCTGGGGTCAAAAAAAGTGGTCTGATCCTAGCAGCGCCGTCGGCGCGGGCCGATTGTGGATTACCCGAAAGTGGAGCTGGGTCGAAGGCGTTTGCGCAACCCCACCCTCGGACCCTCTCGCGGCCCACGCCGGTTGAATCGCGCAGCGCGCACCTGCACGCGCCGCCGTGGGCTACTTCAGGAATGATTCGCCCGGCTGGCTGCCCTTGCTCTGGTAGCGCGGCATTTCGACTTCGAGAAATGACAGGAGTGCGTCCATCGCGGCACACTTGTGCCGGCGTTGCGCGTAGGCCGCGTACAGCCACAGGTTGCGCGGCGAGTATTCACCGAACAAGGGCTCCAGCTCCTGCAGATCAATCCACTCGCGCAGCAGCATGCGCGAGCCGCGGATGACCCCCAGACCGTCGCGCGCCAGGGGCACCAGGGGGGCTGCGTCGGTGGCGGTGAAAAGGGGCTTGAGTGGCAGATCGATCGCTTTGCCATCGATGCTGAACTGCCAGTGCGCCGGCTCACCGGGCGGCGCCATGGCCAGGGTGCGATGGTTCAGCAACTCGCGCGGGTGTTTCGGGTGGCCGTATTCGTGCCAATAGGCGGGCGTGGCGGCCACCACCATTTCCAGCGCCAGCAGGCGCCGAACGATCAGGCTGCTGTCGGAGATGGGGCCCACGCGAAAGGCCAGGTCGATGCCATCCTCGGCCATGTCGACCATGCGGTTGGTGAGCGTGAGGTGCAGCGCCACATCCGGGTAGCGCAGCATGAACTGGCCCAGCTTGCGCACCAGCACGGTGTGCATCAGCACGTGCGGCGCGGTCAGGTACAGCCGTCCGCTTGGGTGCGTGGCACGGCCCAGCATCTCGCCCTCGGTCAGGTCGAACAACTCCACCACGGAGCCGCTTCGCAGGTACAGCAGCTGCCCGGCGTCGGTCAGCGAAACACAGCGCGTGCTGCGGTGAAACAGGCGGACATGAAAACGTGCTTCCAGCTCGGCCACGTACTTGCTGACGCTGGCGGGCGACAGGTCGAGCACGCGCCCGGCCGCTGCAAAGCTGTGGTGATGAGCGACCTCGCGAAACGTGCGCAGCAGATTGAGCGAGTCCATTGTTTGCGCATTGGAAAGACGCTGGTTCGATTCAACTGCTTTTTCTGTGGACCTGCAAGTACGAAAGTGCATCGTCTGGCACCGGCTCATCAACCGAAGCCCGCCGCGAGGCGAAAGCCCATCTCCGTACCTGCCTTCGCCTTGGATGTGTCGCTTGCGTCCGCTGTCGAGGAAAGTCACCATGACACGACATCTTTTTCCCATCGTTTCAGCCCTCGCCCTCACCACATTGATGGGGACCGCGCTTGCCGGGGACTGGCCCGCGCGCGGCGAGCAGCCATTGGTTCTCGAAGACGGGGTGACCGCCTCTTCCCTGACGCGAGCCGAGGTCATTGCGACCGCGGCGACGCCGCCGCCGGCCGTGGGCTGGTCGGGGCATGGGACAGTCCGGCGGGCGCTTCGACGTCAGCAGGCGTGGAATCCAGGAGGCGATCATGGCCATCAATGAGGAAAAGCTCAACCAGTTCATCGGCCAGTTTGTGAACGACTTCGGTGCCGTGATGCATGGCGCCACCGTTATCGTGGGTGACCAGTTGGGCCTGTACAAGGCCCTGGCCGAGGCGCCAGCGACGGTGGAGGAGCTGGCTCGGCGCACCGAGACCGATCCGCGCTACCTGCGCGAATGGCTCTCGGCCCAGGCGGCCAGCGCCTACGTTGGCTATGACGCCGAAAGCCAGCGCTTTTCGCTCAGCGAGGAGCAGGCCTTCGCCTTGGCCGAGGAGGGCAGTCCAGCCTTTGTCCTGGGCGCTTTCCAGGTCGCGATCGACCAGTACAAGGGCATCACCCGAATGGTCCAGGCCCTGCGAACCGGGCTGGGGGTGGGCTGGCACGAGCACGATGCCTCGCTGTTCCACGGCACGGAGCGATTCTTTCGCTCGGGCTATGCGGCCAATCTGGTCAGCCAGTGGATTCCCGCGCTGGCGGGGGTGGAGGCGCGCCTGACCGAAGGTGCCCGAGTGGCCGATGTGGGCTGTGGTCACGGTGCCTCGACCATCCTGATGGCGAAGGCCTACCCCAAATCGAGCTTCGCAGGCTTCGACTATCACGGGCCGTCGATCGACCATGCGCGCGAGGCAGCGGAGCGCGCCAAGCTGGACGGCCGCTTGCGCTTCGAAGTGGCGAGCGCCAAGGACTATCCGGGCGGCGACTATGACCTGGTGACGGTGTTCGACTGCCTGCACGACATGGGCGATCCGGTCGGTGCCTCGGCCCACGTCAGGCAAAGCCTCAAGCCGGACGGCAGCTGGATGATCGTCGAGCCCTTCGCCAACGACCGGCTGGAGGACAACCTCAATCCCGTCGGCCGGGTGTTCTATTCGGCGTCCACCTTCATCTGCACGCCCGCCTCGCGTGCGCAGGAGGTGGGGCTGTGCCTGGGTGCGCAGGCGGGCGAGGCCCGCATGCGGGAGGTGGTGATGCAAGGCGGCTTCACGCAGTTCCGGCGTGCCGCCCAGACGCCGTTCAACCTGATCTACGAAGCGCGACCCTGATGCGATGGGCGCTCGGGCCATCCCCGGGCCTGGTGCCGCCGCGGGCGGATCCTGGATGAGCGTTGGCCCGCGCCTTCTCAGATCCAGCCGCTGGGTCCGGGCTTGGTGTGAATGGTGAATTCCGGCGTGCCGCCCAGCACGAAGGTGCCCAGGATCAGGCTCAGCAGCGACATGAAGATGCTGGCCCAGAACGCGGTCCAGAAGCCGCCCACGTGAAAGCCGCGCACCAGCGCGGCCACCCCCAGCAGCACCAGCGCGTTGATGACCAGCAGGAACAGCCCGAAGGTGACGAGTGTGAGCGGCAAGGTCAGCACCACCAGCAACGGCCGCACCACCGCGTTGGCCAGTCCCAGCAGCAGGGCGGCCACGATCAGCGCACTGGCGCCATCAAAGCGCAAGCCCTTGAAGACGTGGCTGGCCACCCACAGGCCGAACGCCGTGATGGCCCAGTGCCACAGGAAGGGGGTGAGATTGGCGAGCATGGGTCAATGGCGCTGTGGCTGAGGGCAGATGCCCGCATTCTGCACCCCGGCCGTCGCAGGAGGGCCGGGGTGAAAGGGCCGCAGCACGGGCAGGCCCGGGCGGCGCCCAGCGCCTGCTCAGTGGCGCGTGGCCAGCATGCTGGCCATCTTGCCGCCCAGGGCGGCGCCCGACAGCAGAATCGAGACCCCCACGACCAGCATGGCAATCAGGTTCAGCACCATCGGATCGAGTCCGATCAACGCCAGGATGCCCAGCACGATCGCGGCCAGGCCGATCAGCATTTGCGTGCCTTCGGTTCCGGCCACGGCGCGCCGCGCGGTCGTGCTGCGCGCGGTGCTTGGCATGTCGCCCGCGTCATCCAGTCGGTTCAGGCGCGATGTGGCACCGCTTTCCAACACCAGGCCGACGCCCAGCACGATCGCCGCCACCGACATCAGCACACTGGCGTCGAGACCGATCAGGCTCAGGATACCCAGCACCACCGCGGCGCCGCCGGCCAGTGCCTCGGCGCCGATGCCGCCTTCAAATTCCATCTTGTCGCGTCGGCCCATGGCCTCGCGCACGACGACGTCGGATGCTCCGTTGGCCAGCAGGCCGGCCTGCGCCAGCAGCGCCGCGCCAACCACGATGGACGCAACCGGCAGCATGTGCTCGGGGGCGACATGGGCCAAGCCCAGGATGGCGAGCACCACCGCCGCGGCGCCACCCGCCGCTTCGATGCCCGAACCGGTCATGGTTGTCTTGACCAGCTTGCGAGGGTCGGTTTGTGAGGTTTCAAGCATTGTGGACATGGCAGAGCTCCTTTTCGTCTGAACAGGGCTTGCAGCACCACGTCCGGCGGCGTGAACAGACCCAAGACCGCGTCATCGGGTCGTGCGCATCTGGTCACAGGCAATGCCATGACCAGCGGGGCGACGGCGTTGAACGTCGCATTGAGCGTGTTCTCTTCGGGCTGCGATCAACTAGGCCATCAATGGCCGCATGGGCCTGGATGGATGGCCTTTTGATGGGCGATGCATCCGCCCGAACTGGCGTCAACAGGCTCTACCTTCTTTGAGGCGCTGCGGCGCACTTGGTTCCGGATCGCCCGCGGCGCCCAGCCTCTGGATGCCGCGAGCTGCCGGATCGGTGGGCGCAGCGGGCCGCGCGCCACCGCATGGCGTGGGCCGCCAACCGTGGGCCCGGTGTAAAAACGCGGGCATGCTGTCCACGAGCTGTACCCCATGACTTTCGCCGCCCCGCTTTCGTCCCTGCAGGTGAACGCCATCACGCTGGCAGCCCCCAGCGGCGCCCGCATCGCCGGCTGGAGCGCCCGCTTCGCACCCGGCCTGTCGCTCGTCGTCGATGAAGAGGGCGAGTACAAGACCGCGTTGCTGCGCCTGTTGGCCGGCGAGCGCGTCCCCGACGCAGGCACGGTGCGCTGGGGCGGCACCGACGGGGCGGGGCCGAGCGCGGCCGCGCACGCCGCGCCCGTGTTCTGGCGCGACCCACGCGCGCCGTGGCCGGAGCTGTCTCCCGATCAGTGGGCGCAGCAGCAGGCGGCACGCCACCCCGCCTGGTGCGTGGCCGACTGGGACGCGCACGTGCAGGGGCTGGGTCTGGCCGAGCATCGGCACAAGGAAATGTTTCGCCTGTCCGCCGGTGGCAGGCGCAAGGTGATTCTGGCCGCGGCGCTGGCCAGCGGTGCGCCGCTCACGCTGATCGACGAACCGGAGGCCGCGCTCGACTGGACCTCGATCCGCCATCTGCGGGATCTGCTGGCTGCCGAGGCACGGCGCAGCCAGGAGAGCGGGCGAACGATCGTGGTGGCGAACTGCGAGCCGATTCCCGGCGTGCCCTGGCAGCAGGTGCTGCGCTTGTCGTAATGGTCGCCACGCGGGGGCCATCGCGTGCCAGCGCCGGTCAAGCCATCGTGCGCGGCACTTCGCGGTCGGGCGAAATTGGTGGTCAAATCACTGCCTGGCGCCCGTCCATAAAGCGCAATAAGCTATGAAAATGATACTGACGAGCCGGTCGACAACGACTTGGGCGGCACGCGCGCCGGGCCACCGAGGCGCGGGGTCGACCGTCAGCGCGCTTGCGCCGGCGATGTGGGCCGCGGGCCTTTTGGCAGCAGGCGCAGCAGCCAGCCACCGATCAGGGTGAAGGCCAGGCAGGGCAGGGCCGAGCCCCATTGCGGCCAGTAGATGCTGCCCAGGTGAAAGCAGGCGATGCCGGCCAGCCACAGCAGCGCCGGACCTGGCCGAATGGCGCGGGCGGCGGGCAGCTTGCCCCCGGCCAGTTGGGACAGCACCACGCCAAACAGCGGCACGAACACCGAGCTGAGCAGCAGCAGGAAGGGCTCCAGGCTGTGGATGGGCAGCACCAGCGCGGCGGCCGTGGCCAGCGCGGCCAGGCCGATGCCCAGGCGGCGAATGCTCCAGCGCGAGCGGGTCAGAAAGTGCGCCGACACCGCGCCCGAATGCACGTCGCCATAGGCGTTGTCCACCTCGTCGATCAGGATGAAGCCCAGCGCGATCAGCCCGCCCTGTGCCAGCAGCATCGTGGCCAGCAGGTCGGCGTTGGCCGGCGCGGTGGCCACCACCACCACACCCAGCGCGTAGCACCACAGGTTGGCCAGGACGTAGCCCAGCCAGATGCCCGTCAGCGTGCCACGCGCGCTGCGCCCGTAGCGGGCGTAGTCGGCCACCAGCGGCAGCCAGGACACGGGCATGGCAATCACCAGGTCCAGCGCCTGCAGCGCACTCATGGCGCCGGTGCCGGGCCGGCTCCACCAGGCGGCAAAGCCCTGCTCGGCCAGGCGCGTGCCGAACTGCCAGCTCAGCCAGGCCAGCGACAGCATCACCAGCGGCAGGCCGAAGCGGCTGACAAACCGGCGCACCAGGCCCACCATCGAACCGGCGGCCAGCGCCATCAGCAGTGCGCCCCACAGCAGCGTCATCACCGGCGCCGCCCACGCGCTGCCCAGGCCCACGCGCTGCAGCAGTGCAGCGCTGCCGTCACGCATGATGACCAGCTCGAAGGCCGTCCAGCCAAACAGCTGAAGCACGTTCAGGCCCACCGGCAAGAGAGCGAACGAACGCCCCAGCGCCGCGCCGATCAGGGCCGAGCTGGACAGCCCGTGGCGCGCCCCCAGCGAACCCACCCAGGCCAGCAGACCGGCACCCAGCAGCGATCCCGACACGATGGCCAGCATGGCATCGCGCGGGGACAGCGCGGGCATCAGCGCTGCGCCGACCTGCATCACCAGCAGGCCCACGCCCAGGCTGAACCACAGGGCCGCATGGTCGATCGTGCCAAAACGGCGCTCGTGCGCGCCAATCGGGCTGGCCGCGGCATGCGCGGTGTCGTTGTAGGAGGGGGATGCCATCGGCTTGCTCCAGGGCGATGGCAGGAAATGAAGGCACGCCACGGCAGTCACCGGCTGGCCTTGCTTCCCTGCGCGAGGATGATCTCAGTCAGGTTCAAAGGGTCTGCTCTCAGCCGCAGCGCCCCACGTGCAGGTGTGGCGCTGCGGCACCCCCAGCGCACGACGTGAACGGCTGCTCACCTCGCGTCCAAAAATTATAGCGAACACGTTTGTGAGACCCGTGCACCATGCGGGCACAAAAAAACCGGCCATCATGCCGGTTTGATGTGGGAGCGAATGGGGGCAAGGGCCGGAAACGCGTGGCAAGCCATTGATTGAAAAGCCCATCTGGCGGAGAGGGCGGGATTCGAACCCGCGGTGGGCTATTAACCCACACACGCTTTCCAGGCGTGCGACTTAAACCGCTCATCCACCTCTCCGCGAAGCCACGCATTGTAGCGTGCCCGCAAGCGGCGCTCTGGCGCCGCAGCGGGTGTTCAGCCGTCGTTGCGCTGCTGCACCTGCACCATCTTCATGGCCGAGCTGATGAGGGTGGCGACCTCGGTCATGTTGCTGGGCACGACCAGCGTGGTGTTGGCTTCGAGCGCCAGCTTGCTGTAGGCATCCACGGCCAGTTCGGCCACTTTCAGCTGCACGGCCTCGCCGCCGCCGGGCTGGCGGATGGCGGTGCCCACGCGCGCCAGGGCCACGGCGGTGGCGTTGGCCACTTCGGTGATGGCGGCCGCCTGGCCCTGGGCGTTGTTGATGGCAGCCTGCTTTTCGCCCTCGGACTTGGCGATGGCGGCCTGCTTCTGGCCTTCGGCCAGGTTGATTTCTTCCTGGCGCTTGCCCTCGGAGGTGGCGATGACGGCGCGCTTTTCGCGCTCGGCGGTGATCTGCGCCTGCATGGCGCGCAGGATTTCGGCCGGCGGCGTCAGATCCTTGATCTCGTAGCGCAGCACCTTCACGCCCCAGTTCAGCGCGGCTTCGTCGATGGCGGCCACCACTTGGGCGTTGATCATGTCGCGCTCTTCGAAGGTCTTGTCCAGCTCCAGCTTGCCGATCACGCTGCGCAGCGTGGTTTGTGCCAGTTGCGTGATGGCGACGACGTAGTTGCTGGCGCCGTAGCTGGCGCGCATGGGGTCGGTGACCTGGAAGTACAGCACGCCGTCCACCTGCAGTTGCGTGTTGTCGCGCGTGATGCAGACCTGGCTGGGCACGTCCAGCGGGATTTCCTTCAGGCCGTGCTTGTAGGCCACGCGGTCGATGAAGGGCACCAGAAAGTTGAGGCCTGGCGCCAGCGTGGCGTGGTATTTGCCCAGACGCTCGACCACCCAGGCGTTTTGCTGGGGCACGACCTTGATGGAGCGGGTGATGAAGATGACGGCAATGATGACGACGATCAGCGCAATGGACATGGTGTGGACTCCCGAGTGATGTTGATGCGAGGGTTCAAGAGAAGGGGGCGGGTTCGACCAGCAGGCGGCTGCCCTCCAGTTCGACGACGCGATGGCGGCCCGCTTGGGGTGGCACGGGACCGCGGTACACCGCCGTCCACTGCGCGCCGCGATAGCGGATCAGGGTCGTGCCATCGGCGTTCCATTGGTCGATCTGCACGATCTCGCCCACGTCCAGGTTCACGCTGCGGTCGGCGCGCGGCGATGGATCGCCCGGGCGGCGCCGGCGCACCCAGTAGCAGCCGGAGACGGCGGCTGCCCCCACCAGGGCCGCGACGACCATCTGCGTGTGGTTGCCCGCGCCCGCGTGGGCCGTCAGCGCACCGGCCACCGCGCCGATGGCCAGCATCAGCAGGTAGAAGGTGCCGGTGGCCAGCTCGGCCGCCACCAGCAGGCCGGTGATGATCCACCAGATGGTTGATTCAGCCATCAGTTCCTCCTCGAATGACACCGGCCCAAGCCGGGCCGCTGGGCGGATTGTCAGCCATCGCACGGCCCGATACCAGTACAAACCCGGATTTCCGTACACTTGCGCGCTGCAGTCTGAAACCCGGCCGGAGGCCGCTCGCAATGAAATTTCGTTTTCCCATCGTCATCATCGACGAAGATTACCGCGCCGAGAACACCTCGGGCCTGGGCATTCGCGCCCTGGCCGCGGCCATCGTGGATGAAGGCTTTGAGGTGGTGGGCGCCACCAGCTACGGTGATCTGACCCAGTTCGCGCAGCAGCAAAGTCGCGCCAGCGCATTCATCCTGTCGATCGACGACGAGGAGCTGGGCAGCGACCCGGAGATGGATACCGCGGTACAGAACCTGCGCAACTTCATTGCCGAGGTGCGGCGCAAGAACGAGGACGTGCCGATCTACCTGCACGGCGAGACCAAGACCAGCCAGCACCTGCCCAACGACGTGCTGCGCGAACTGCACGGCTTCATCCACATGTTCGAGGACACGCCCGAGTTCGTGGCCAAGCACATCGTGCGCGAGGCCAAGAGCTACCTGGAGGGCATTCAGCCGCCGTTCTTCAAGGCGCTGCTCGACTACGCCGAGGACGGCTCGTACAGCTGGCACTGCCCCGGCCACTCGGGCGGCGTGGCGTTCCTGAAGTCGCCGATCGGCCAGATGTACCACCAGTTCTATGGCGAGAACATGCTGCGCGCCGACGTGTGCAACGCCGTCGAGGAGCTGGGCCAGCTGCTGGACCACAACGGCGCCATCGGCGCGAGCGAGCGCAACGCCGCGCGCATCTTCAACGCCGACCACTGTTTTTCGTCACCAACGGCACGTCCACCAGCAACAAGATCGTGTGGCACCACACCGTGGCGCACGGAGACGTGGTGGTGATCGACCGCAACTGCCACAAGAGCAACCTGCACGCCATCATCATGACGGGGGCCATCCCCGTGTTCCTGCGGCCCACGCGCAACCATTTCGGCATCATCGGCCCGATCCACAAGAGCGAGTTCGAGCCCGAGGCCATCCGCGCCAAGATCCGCGCCAACCCGCTGCTGCAGCACGTGGACGCCGACACCGTCAAGCCGCGCATCATGACCCTCACGCAGTCCACCTACGACGGCGTGCTCTACAACACCGAGACCATCAAGCACCAGCTCGACGGCTACGTGGACAACCTGCACTTCGACGAGGCCTGGCTGCCGCACGCGGCCTTCCACCCGTTCTATGGCACCTATCACGCCATGGGCAAGAAGCGCGCGCGGCCCCGGCAGTCGGTGGTGTATTCGACCCAGTCCATCCACAAGCTGCTGGCCGGCATCAGCCAGGCCAGCCACGTGCTGGTGCAGGACTCGCAGAACGTCCAGCTGGACCGCTACCTGTTCAACGAGGCGTACCTGATGCACACCTCGACCAGCCCGCAGTACAGCATCATCGCCAGCTGCGACGTGGCCGCTGCCATGATGGAGCCGCCCGGCGGCACGGCGATGGTGGAAGAAAGCCTGCAGGAAGCCATGGACTTTCGCCGCGCCATGCGCAAGGTCGAGGCCGACTACGGCGAGAGCGACTGGTGGTTCAAGGTCTGGGGCCCCGAGAAGCTCGCCAGCCAGGGCATCGGCCGCGCCGACGACTGGATCATCAAGAACGGCACCGCCAAAAGCAAGAGCTGGCACGGCTTCGGCAAGCTGGCGCCCGGCTTCAACATGCTGGACCCGATCAAGGCCACCATCGTCACGCCGGGCCTCAACCTGGACGGCAAGTTCGACAAGAGCGGCATTCCGGCGGCCATCGTCACCAAGTTCCTGGCCGAGCACGGCGTGGTGGTCGAAAAGACCGGCCTGTACAGTTTCTTCATCATGTTCACCATCGGCATCACCAAGGGCCGCTGGAACACCCTGCTGACCGCGCTGCAGCAGTTCAAGGACGACTACGACCGCAACCAGCCGCTGTGGCGCATCATGCCGGAGTTCTGCGCCCAGCACCGCCGCTACGAGCGCATGGGCCTGCGCGACCTGTGCCAGCATGTGCACGCGCTTTATGCCCGCTACGACATCGCGCGGCTGACCACCGACATGTACCTGTCCGAACTCAAGCCGGCCATGGTTCCGGCCGATGCCTACGCCTGCATCGCGCGCCGGCAGGTGGAGCGGGTGCCGATCGACGAGCTGGAAGGCCGCGTGGCCACCAGCCTGATCACGCCGTATCCGCCGGGGATTCCGTTGCTGATTCCGGGCGAGGTGTTCAACCGCAAGATCGTCGACTACCTGAAATTTGCGCGCGAGTTTGCCCTGCTGTGCCCGGGTTTCGAGACCGACATCCACGGCCTGGTCGAACTGGAGGGCGAGGACGGGCGGGTGCGCTTCTTTGCCGACTGCGTGGCTGGGTGATCCGGGCGGCCCTTGCGCAGGCCGGACAACGCGCTACCATAGGATCGTCGTCGTCAACCAAGCAAGGAGAACCGATGTTTCCTGAGTACCGCGACCTGATCCAGCGCCTGAAGTCCGAGGGGACGCACCAGCGGTTTCTGCACTTGTTCGAGCGCCACAACCAGCTCGATCAGCAGATCACCGAAATGGGCACCCAGGATGCCGGCAACATGCATGCGGCCATCGAGGCGTTGAAAAAGGAAAAACTGCGAGTGAAGGACGAGCTCTACGCGCTGCTGCGCCACGAGGCCACCGCCGCCGGCTGATGCCGCGGTGCCTGCCAGAAAGCTCGCTGTCCGGCGGGCTTTTTTGTGTCCGACGCGCCGGGCTGGGTGCGAAAACTATGAAAACAATAGCTGCTTGCGCTTGATGGACAAGCGCCAGAGCTCGATTTGATTCATGAACTTCGCGGATCAACCCACCATGTCCGCCGACAGGCCCGCGGTCTGGCTGAAGCCGCCGTCCACGTAGGTAATCTCGGCCGTCACGCCGGCGGCCAGGTCGCTCAGCAAAAAGGCCGCCACGTTGCCCACGTCGTCGATCGTGACGTTGCGGCGCAGCGGAGCGGCCGCGGCCACGTAGCCCAGCAGCTTGCCGAGGTCCTTGATGCCGCTGGCCGCCAGCGTCTTGATCGGGCCGGCGCTGATGCCGTTGACGCGCACGCCACGCCCGCCCAGCGCCTCGGCCATGTAGCGCACGCTGGCCTCCAGGCTGGCCTTGGCCAAGCCCATGGTGTTGTAGTTGGGGATGCTGCGCAGCGCGCCCAGGTAGCTCAGCGTGAGCAGCGCGGCCTTGTCGCTCAGGTAGGGCAGGGCGGCCTTGGCCATGCCCGGAAAGCTGTAGGCGCTGATGTCGTGCGCGATGCGATAGTTCTCGCGGCTCAGGCCGTCGAAGAAGTTGCCGGCGATGGCCTCGCGCGGGGCAAAGCCGATGGCGTGCACGAAGCCGTCGAACGTGGGCCAGGTCTTTGAGAGATCGGCAAACATGCGCTCGATCTGCTCGTCGCTGCCCACGTCGCAGTCGAACACCAGGCTGGAGCCGAACTCGGCGGCAAACTCGGTGATGCGGCCCTTGAAGCGTTCGCCCACGTAGCTGAAGGCCAGCTCGGCGCCTTGGGCGTGGCAGGCGCGGGCGATGCCGTACGCGATGGATCGGTTGGACAGCACGCCGGTGATCAAGAGCTTCTTGCCCGCCAGAAAGCCGTTCGGGTTGGTCATGCGCTAACTCCTCGAAAAATAGCGGCAGAATTGTCGCATGCGACTTGTTCTGGCGGCCCTGTTGGCGGCATGCAGTCTTCCGGCCTGGGCCGCGCACGGCTACGCGCTGTGGGGCGAGCTGAAGTACCCGGCGGGCTTTGCCCATTTCGACTACGTCAACGCCGCCGCGCCCAAGGGCGGCGAGATTCGCCTGGTGGGCAACTCGCGCGCCTCCACCTTCGACAAGTACAACCCTTTCACCATTCGCGGCAGCGCGCCCACCTACATCAGCCTGCTGATGTTCGACACGCTGCTGACCGGCTCGCTGGACGAGGCCGGCGCTGCCTACGGCCTGCTGGCCGAAGACGTCAGCGTCGCGCCCGACCGGCTTTCGGCCACCTTCCGCCTGCGGCCCGAGGCGCGTTTTCATGACGGCTCGCCGGTGCTGGCGGCCGACGTCAAGCACAGTTTCGACACCCTGGTCGGGCCCTACGTCTCGCCGGCGTTCAAGACCCTGCTGATCGAGGTGGCGGGCGTGGACGTACTGGACGAACGCACGGTGCGTTTTCGCTTCAAGCAGCCCAATCGCGAGCTGCCGTTGACGGTCGGCGGCCTGCCCGTGTTCAGCCACAAGTGGGGGCAGGGCAAGCCCTTCGACCAGGTGGTGATGGAGCCGCCCATCGGCAGCGGGCCATACCGCATCGGCCCCGTCAACTTCGGCAAGGACATCACCTACGTGCGCGACCCGAACTACTGGGCGCGCGATCTCAACGTCAAGCGCGGCACCGACAACTTCGACCGCGTGCAGGTCAAGATCTACCGCGACAACACGGCGCGGCTGGAGGCGCTCAAGGCCGGCGAGTTCGACCTGATGGCGTTTTACTCGGCCGGCGACTGGGCGCGGCGCGTGAACGGCTCCCGGTTCAAGACCGGCGAGCTGGTCAAGGGCGAATTCCGGCACCAGCTGCCCACGGGTTTCCAGAGCTACGTGCTGAACACCCGCCGGCCCTTTCTGCGGGACATGCGGGTGCGCCAGGCGCTGGGCCTGGCGATCGACTTCGAGTGGATGAACCGGCAGATGTTCTACGGTGCCTACCAGCGCGTGCACGGCATCTTCGGCAACACCGAATGCGCCGCCACCGGCGTGCCCGACGCCGCGCAGCTCGCACTGATGGAGCCGTACAAGAAGGACATTCCGCCGGCCGCCTTCGGCACCGCTTTCGAGCCGCCGCGTACCGACCGGAGCCCCAATGGCCTGCGCGAGAACCTGCGCCAGGCGCAAAAGCTGCTGGCCGCCGCCGGCTGGACCGTGCAGGACGGCGTGCTGAAGAACGCGCAGGGCGATGCCATGGTGCTGGAATACCTGGACAGCAACGAGGGCGGCGCCCGCGTGGTGGCGCCCTGGCGGCGCAACCTGGAAAAGCTGGGCATTCGCCTGAACTACCGCGCGGTGGACTACGCCCTGTACCAGCAGCGGCTGCAGACCTTCGACTTCGACATCACCACCATCGCCTATCAGGGCACTCAAAACCCAGGCCAGGAATATGCGGACCTGTTTGGCAGCCAGGCGGCCGACACCCCCGACTCGGGCAACCTGGCTGGCGTCAAGAACCCGGCCGTGGACAGCCTCATCGCCCACATGGTGGGGGCCGCCACCAAGCCCGAGTTCCTGGCGTCGTGCCGCGCGCTGGAGCGCGTGGTCAGCCACGAGCACTACCTGCTGCCGCAGTGGTATTCGCCGGTGCACCGCCTGGCCTACAACGCCTGGCGCCTGGCCCGGCCGGCCGTGGTGCCCCCCTACTTTCAGGGCGAATCCTGGGCCATCGAAACCTGGTGGGCGCGCCAGCAGGCAAAACACACGCAGTGAAGCGGGTGTCGGTCAGTCGATGGACACCACCAATTGCGGGTTGAACAGGGCGTTCTCCACTTCATCGCCCTTGACGTAGCCGCGCGGGTTGCACAGCACGCGCGTGCCATCGACCCGGTAGTCAAAGCTGTCGTGCGTGTGGCCGTGAATCCACAGCCTGGCGCGCCCGCCCCGGAGCAGCCAGGCGGCGTCCGACACGAAGGCCGCGTTGATCGGCGAGCCGGCAAAGCGCGGGTGGATGCTGTGCAGCGTGGGGGCGTGGTGCGTGATGACCACGGTGGGCCCGGCAAAGGGCCGGTCCAGTTCGGCATCCAGCCAGCGGCTGCTGGCGGCAAACAGCCGCGTCGTGTCCTCGGGGGTGAGCAGCGGCGCGTCGGCCGCCGGCCCGGTGCGAATGCGCTTGAAGTCGTACATGAACTCGCGCGTCTGCTGCATGGCCTCGACCTGCCTGTCGCCATCGCCATGGGCGAGAAAGTCCGTCCACAGCGTGGCGCCCAGAAAGCGCACGCCGCCCAGGGCGATGGCGCTGTCATCCAGCAGGTGCACCTGCGTGCCGTCGAACAGGCGACGAAAGGCCGCCTTCACCTCGGGCAGGCTGGAGCCATAGAACTCGTGGTTGCCGATGACGTAGAGCACCGGCTTGCCGAAGGCCAGCGCCCAGGGCGCGGCGCGCTCGGGCCGGCTGATGTCGCCGGCCAGCACCACCACGTCGGCATCGGTGGCGGGGTGAGCCATGCCCTGCACGCTCAGGTGCAGGTCGGAAAGAATGTGAAGCTTCATGGGGGTCTCGCGCGCGGACATCGGGGCCGCTTCAACTATCCTATCGCGCACCATGCTGGCATACATCCTCAAGCGTCTCTTGCTCATGCTGCCCACGCTCTTCGGGGTGCTGCTGCTGACCTTCGTGGTGATCCAGTTCGTGCCGGGCGGGCCGGTGGAGCAATACCTGGCCGAGGCCAGGGCCGGCACCGGCGGGGTGGCCGAGGGCGGGGGGCTGGCCTACCGCGGTGCGCAGGGCGTGGACGAGCAGCGCCTGGCCGCCATCAAGAAGCTGTACGGCTTCGACAAGCCGGCGCCAGAGCGCTTCTGGCTGATGCTGAAGAACTACGCGCGCTTCGACCTGGGGCGCAGCTTCTTCCACAACAAGGACGTGTGGCAGCTCATCCGCGAAAAGCTGCCGGTGTCGATCAGCCTGGGCCTGTGGACCTTCTTCATCAGCTACGGTATCAGCGTGCCGCTGGGCGTGGCCAAGGCGGTGCGCGCGGGCAGCCGGTTCGACCTGGCGACCACGCTGCTGGTGCTGGCGGGCTACGCCGTTCCGGGCTTCGTGCTGGGCGTGGCGCTGCTGGTGGTGTTTGGCGGGCAACTGGGTTGGTTTCCGCTGCGCGGCCTGACTTCAGGCAACTGGGACGAACTGAGCTGGCCGGCGCGCATCACCGACTACCTGTGGCACATCACGCTGCCGGTGACGGCCATGGTGATGGGCAGCTTTGCCGTCACCGCCATGCTGACCAAGAACAGCTTTCTGGAGGAAATTCGCAAGCACTACGTGCTGACGGCGCGCGCCAAGGGCCTGTCGGAGCGGCAGGTGCTGTACAAGCACGTGTTTCGCAACGCGCTGATTCCCATCGTCACCGGGTTCCCGGCGGCGTTCATCGGCGCGTTCTTCACCGGCGCGCTGCTGATCGAGACGCTGTTCTCGCTCGACGGCCTGGGCCTGCTCAGCTACGAGAGCGTGATCCGGCGCGACTACCCGGTGGTGCTGGGCACCCTGTACCTTTTCACGCTGATCGGCCTGGTCACCAAGCTCATCAGCGACCTGACCTATGTGTGGGTGGATCCGCGTGTCAAGTTTGACTGAACCCCTGGCCGCGTCCGCCCGCCAAGTGGCGGCTGCCTCCTCTCATGCGCCGTCGCCTTCGCGGCGTGCCTGGCAGCGGTTTCAAAGCAACCGGCTGGGCTTCGTCAGCCTGGTGTTGTTCTGCGCGCTGGTGGCCGTCAGCCTGCTGGCCGAAGTCATTTCCAACGACAAGCCTCTGGTGGTGCGCTACGACGGCCAGTGGTACTTTCCGCTGGTCAAGGCCTACCCCGAGAAAGTGTTCGGCGGCGACTTCGAGACCGAGACCGACTACCTCGACCCGTTCATCAAGGCGCAATTCGCCAAGCCCGGCAACTGGGCCATCTACCCGCCCAACCCCTACGGCGCGCACACCATCAACTACTTCGCCCAGGCACCCAACCCGGCGCCGCCGTCCGCCGCCAACTGGCTGGGCACCGACGACCGCGGGCGCGACCTGCTGGCGCAGCTGATCTACGGCTTTCGCGTCTGCGTGCTGTTCGGCCTGGCGCTGACGGCGGTGGGCACCCTGCTGGGCGTGGCGGCGGGCGCGGTTCAGGGCTTTTTCGGTGGCAAGACCGATCTGGCGTTTCAGCGCTTCATCGAGGTCTGGGGCTCGATGCCCGAGCTGTACCTGCTGATCATCTTCTCGGCCATCCTGGCGCCCAGCGTCGGCCTGCTGCTGGTGCTGCTGAGCCTGTTCGGCTGGATGGGGCTGTCGGACTATGTGCGCGCCGAATTCCTGCGCAACCGCCAGCTCGACTACGTCAAGAGCGCGCGCGCGCTGGGCGTGCCCAATGCGCAGATCATCTGGCGCCACATCCTGCCCAACAGCATGGTGCCCGTCGTCACCTTTTTGCCGTTTCGCATGAGCGCAGCCATCCTGGCGCTGACTTCGCTGGACTTCCTGGGCCTGGGTGTGCCGCCGGGCACGCCCAGCCTGGGCGAGCTGCTCAGCCAGGGCAAGAACAACATCGACGCCTGGTGGATTTCCATCTCCACCTTCGGCGTGTTGGTCGTCACCCTGTTGCTGCTCACCTTCATGGGCGACGCGCTGCGCGACGCGCTGGACCCGCGCAAGGGGGATTCATGATTTTCAAGCCATTTCGGCACTTCGCCCCTGTGCAGCAAGCGCAACCAGCTATTGAAATGATAGGGACCGAGACATGATGGCGCCGCTGCTGGAGGTGCGCGGCCTGCAGGTGGCGTTTGGCTCCAAGACGGTGGTCGATGGGGTGGACTTCACGCTCGCGCCGGGCGAGCGGCTGGCCCTGGTGGGCGAGTCGGGCTCGGGCAAGTCGGTGACGGCGCTGGCATTGCTGGGCCTGCTGCACGGGGCTCGCACCCAGGGGCAGGCCTTGTTCGAGACCGCGCAGGGCCAGCGCAACCTGCTGACCCTGCCCGAGCGCGCGCTGCGCGCCCTGCGCGGCGACGCCATCGCCATGATTTTCCAGGAGCCGATGACGGCGCTCAACCCGCTGATGACGGTGGGCGAGCAGATTGCCGAGGTACTGCGGCTGAAACGGGCCCTGACGCCCGCCCAATCGGCGCTGGCAGCTATCGATTTGTTGGCCAGGACCGGCATCCCCGATCCAGCGCGGCGCGCCCAGTCCTTTCCGCACCAGCTCTCGGGCGGGCAGCGTCAGCGCGCCATGATCGCCATGGCGCTGGCCTGCCAGCCCCGGCTGCTGCTGGCCGACGAGCCAACCACGGCGCTGGACGTCAGCCTGCGCGGGCAGATCCTGGCGCTGCTTGATGACCTGCAGCGCGAGACCGGCATGGCCGTGCTGATGATCACCCACGACCTCAACCTGGTGCGCCGCTTTGCCGACCGCGTGGCGGTGATGCAGCATGGCCGCCTGGTGGAGCAGGGGGCCACGGCGGCGCTGTTTGCCGCGCCGCGGCACGCGTACACGCAGCAGCTGCTGGCCAGTCAGCCCGAGCGCGACGTTGACGAGCGAGAGCCCGCCGCCGGCGCCACGCCGGCCCTGGCCGCGCGGGGTCTGCGCGTGCGCTACCCCAGGGCGCTGCCCGGCCTGCGCGGCTGGTTTGGCCGGGGCGAATTCGTGGCCTTGCACGGCGCCGACTTTGCCATCCCGCCCGGCCGCACCCTGGGTGTCATTGGTGAGTCGGGCTCGGGCAAGTCCACGCTGGCGCAGGCGGCGCTGGGCCTGCTGGCGCGCCGCCAGGTCAGTGGCGACATTCGGGTGGCGGGGCGGCAGTGGCAATACCGGGCGGCGCCCGATCGGGCATTGCGACGGGCCGTGCAAGTGGTCTTTCAAGACCCGTTTTCCTCCCTCTCGCCGCGCATGACGGTGCAGGAGATCGTGGGCGAGGGCCTGCGCGTGCACCAGAGCGCGCTGCCCGAGGCCGAACGGGTCGCGCGCGTGCGCCAGGCCCTGGCCGAGGTCGGCCTCACCGAGGAGCGCTTTGCGGGCCTGCTGGCGCGCTACCCGCACGAATTCTCGGGCGGCCAGCGCCAGCGCATCGCCCTGGCGCGGGCGCTGATTGTCGGGCCCGAGCTGCTGGTGTTGGACGAACCCACCAGCGCGCTGGACGTCACCATTCAAAAGCAGGTGCTGGCGCTGTTGCAGGCGCTGCAGCGCGAGCGCGGCCTGGCCTACCTGCTGATCACGCACGACGTGGCCGTGGTGCGGGCCATGGCGCACGAGGTGATCGTGCTCAAGGACGGCGAGGTGGTCGAGTCCGGCCGCGCCGAGCAGGTGCTGGGCGCGGCCCGGCACCCCTACACGCAAAGCCTGCTGGCGGCGGCCTGAGCGGGTCCGCAAGGCCCGCGCAAGCTCGCAGCTGGCGCGCGCAGGTTGTTGTCAGCCGGGCCTTTCCCGTGCTAAAATTGCGATAATCGACGACCAAACGGGCGGCCTTGCAACCGCCCTTTTTTATTGCCTGACGCTTGCTGGCGGTGGTCGAAACCGTTCTTTTTTTGACCCTATCGAGCCAACGTGACGCTGCAGCAGACGATCGACGCCGCCGTGCGCGGGCTGGGCTATGAGCTGGTGGAGCTGGAGCGCTCCGCGGGCGGTCTGCTGCGCGTGACCATCGACTGGCCCTGGGCGCCGGGGGCGGACGAGCGCCTGGTTACGGTGGATGACTGCGAGCGCGTCACGCGCCAGTTGCAGTACGTGCTGGAGGTGGAGGCGGTGGATTACCAGCGCCTGGAGGTGTCCTCGCCCGGCATCGATCGGCTGCTGCGCCACGCGCAGGACTTCGAGCGCTTTGCGGGCGAGGTGGTCGATCTGGTGCTGAAGGCGCCCATCGGGGCGGCCGCGGCCGGCCAGGTGGCCGCCAACCGCAAGAAGTTTCGCGGCACGTTGCAGCGTGCCGAAGGCGAGGGCTGGCGCATCGTGTGGCGCGACGAGCCGGCGGTCAAGCCGGGCCTGCGCGTGAGCAAGAAGCGCGAGGCGGCGCCCGAACAGGCGCTGGACTTCGCGCTCGATGAGCTGGCCTCGGCGCGCCTGGCGCCGGTGGTTGATTTCAAGGGTCGAAAGCCCAAGGGCGATTTGGCTGAAACAAAACAGGAATAAGCGCCATCTGCTGTTCCATTGAGAGTACTGAAACAGGTGACACCATGAATCGCGAACTGTTGATGCTGGTCGAGGCGATTTCGCGCGAGAAGAACGTCGAGCACGACGTCGTGTTTGGCGCGGTCGAGGCCGCGCTGGCCCAGGCCGCCAAGAAGCTGTACGAGGGCGAGGTCGATCTGCGCGTGGCGATCGACCGCGAGACCGGCGACTACGAAACCTTTCGCCGCTGGCACGTGGTGCCCGACGAGGCCGGCCTGCAGCTGCCCGACCAGGAAATCCTGCTGTTCGAGGCCAAGGAGCAGATTCCCGACATCGAGGTGGACGAATACATCGAGGAGCCGGTCGATTCGGTGCCCATCGGGCGCATCGGCGCCATGGCGGCCAAGCAGGTCATCCTGCAGAAGATTCGCGATGCCGAGCGCGAGATGCTGCTTAACGACTTCATGAGCCGCGGCGAAAAGATCTTCACCGGCACCGTCAAGCGCATGGACAAGGGCGACATCATCGTCGAAAGCGGCCGCGTCGAAGGGCGCCTGCGCCGCGGCGAGATGATCCCCAAGGAAAACCTGCGCAACGGCGACCGCGTGCGCGCCATGATCATGGAAGTGGACCTGACGCTGCGCGGCGCGCCCATCCTGCTGTCGCGTTCAGCGCCGGCCTTCATGATGGAGCTGTTTCGCAACGAGGTGCCCGAGATCGAGCAGGGCCTGCTGGAGATCAAGAGCTGCGCGCGTGATCCGGGCAGCCGCGCCAAGATCGCCGTGCTCTCGCACGACAAGCGGGTCGACCCCATCGGCACCTGCGTGGGCGTGCGCGGCACGCGCGTCAACGCCGTCACCAACGAACTGGCCGGCGAGCGCGTGGACATCGTGCTGTGGTCCGACGATCCGGCACAGTTCGTGATCGGCGCGCTGGCGCCGGCCAACGTGTCGTCCATTGTCGTCGACGAGGAAAAGCACGCCATGGACGTGGTCGTGGACGAGGAGAACCTGGCCATCGCCATCGGCCGCGGCGGACAGAACGTGCGTCTGGCCTCCGACTTGACGGGCTGGAAGATCAACATCATGGACGCCGCCGAGTCGGCCCAGAAGCAGGCCGAGGAGACCAGCTCGCTGCGCAAGCTGTTCATGGAAAAGCTCGACGTCGACGAGGAAATCGCCGACATGCTGATCGCCGAGGGCTTCACCAACCTGGAAGAGGTGGCCTACGTGCCGATCCAGGAAATGCTGGACATCGAGGGCTTCGACGAGGAAACCGTCGAGGAGTTGCGCGCCCGCGCCAAGGATGCCCTGCTGACCCAGGCCATCGCGCGCGAGGAAAGCATGGACACGGTGTCGCAGGATTTGCGCGACCTCGCGGGCCTGACCCCCGAGCTGATCGCCAAGCTGGCCGAGGCCGGCGTGCAGACCCGTGACGACCTGGCCGATCTGGCCATCGACGAACTCACCGCCATCACCGGGCAGTCCGAGGACGACGCCCGAGCCCTGATCCTGAAGGCACGCGAGCACTGGTTCGCCGGCCAAGAGTAAGGACATGGAGACACGCACCGCATATGACGAACACCACCGTTGCCGATTTCGCGAACGAACTCAAGCGCCCCGCTGACGCGCTGCTGGAGCAGCTGCATGCCGCCGGGGTGGGCAAGCGCACGACCACCGACGTGCTCACCGACTCCGACAAGCAGCAGTTGCTGGCCTATCTGGAGGCCAGCCACGGCACCGGCGCCGCGCGCAAGAAGATCACGCTGACCAAGAAGACCACCAGCGAGATCAAGCAGGCCGACGCCTCGGGCAAGGCGCGCACCATCCAGGTGGAAGTGCGCAAGAAGCGCACCTTCGTCAAGCGCGAGGATGAAGGGGTGCCGGCAGCCACCGCGCCGGCGATTGAAGAAGCCGGCCCAGCGTCCGTCGAACCGGCGCCCGCACCGTTGGCGGCGCCTGCGTCCATCATCGATGCCGCCGAGCAGGCTCGGCGCGACGAAGAGGCTCGCCGCCAGGCCGAGTTGCTGCGCCGTCAGGCCGAGGACCAGGAGAACAAGCGCCGCCTGCGCGAAGAGCAGGAGCGCCAGGCTGCGGCCGAGCAGGCCCGCCTGGCCGCCCAGGCGGCGGAGCAGGCCGCGGCTGCCTCCCAAGCGGCCCCGGCGGCCGAACCCCCACTGGCCAGCCTACCCGAGGCGCGCGTGGCCGAACCCGCCAAGGCTGTCCCAGTCAAGCCCGAGCCGGCACCGGAGCCGGCCGCCGCGCCGGCGCTCAGCGCCGAGGACGAGGCGGCCTTGGCCCGCGAGCACGAGGCCAAACGCCGCAAGGCGCTGGCCGAGGCCGAAGCCATCCGTGCCATGATGAACGCCCCGCGCAAGGTGCTGGTGGCCAAGAAGCCGGACGAAGCCAAGGCGGCGGCCGGCACGACCGCGGCCAAGGCCAAGGCGGGTGCAGCGGGCGCCGCCGCCAAGACGGCAACACCGGGCGCCAACAAGGAGCTCAAGTCGGCCAAGCTGTCCTCCAGCTGGGCCGGCGATCCGGCCAAGAAGAAGGGCATTCCCACGCGCGGCGACAGCAGCGGCGGGGTGGGACGCAACAACTGGCGCGGCGGTCCCAGGGGGCGCCGTGGCGAGCGCGAGCGCGACGACCGCGCGGCCGTCGAGGCGCCCGTCGAGCATCGCGTGCTCGAGGTGCACGTGCCCGAGACCATCACCGTGGCCGAGCTGGCGCACAAGATGGCCATCAAGGCCTCCGAGGTCATCAAGGTGCTGATGAAGATGGGCCAGATGGTCACCATCAACCAGCCGCTGGACCAGGATACGGCCATGATCGTGGTCGAGGAAATGGGCCACACGGCCATCGTTGCCGCGCTGGACGACCCCGAGGCCTTCACCGACCAGGAGGTGCAGGCCCAGGACGCCGAGGCGCTGCCGCGTCCGCCCGTGGTCACCGTCATGGGCCACGTTGACCATGGCAAGACTTCGCTGCTGGACTACATCCGCCGTGCCAAGGTGGCCGCGGGCGAGGCCGGTGGCATCACCCAGCACATCGGCGCCTACCACGTCAAGACGCCGCGCGGCGTGGTGTCCTTCCTGGACACCCCGGGCCACGAGGCCTTCACCGCCATGCGCGCGCGCGGCGCGCAGGCCACCGACATCGTGATCCTGGTGGTCGCGGCCGACGACGGCGTGATGCCGCAGACGCGCGAGGCCATCAAGCACGCCAAGGCGGCGCAGGTGCCCATCGTGGTGGCCATCACCAAGTCCGACAAGCCCGATGCCAACCCCGAGCGCGTCAAGGGCGAGCTGGTGGGCGAGGAAGTCGTGCCCGAGGAATTCGGCGGCGATTCGCCCTTCATCGCCGTGTCCAGCAAGACCGGCCAGGGCATTGACGATCTGCTCGAGCAGGTGCTGCTGCAGGCCGAGGTGCTCGAGCTCAAGGCGCCGGTCGAAGCCGCCGCCAAGGGCCTGGTGATCGAGGCCAGCCTGGACAAGGGTCGCGGCCCCGTGGCCACCGTGCTGGTGCAGTCCGGCACCTTGAACGTGGGCGACGTGGTGCTGGCCGGCCAGACCTTCGGCCGCGTGCGCGCCATGCTGGACGAGGACGGCAAGGCCACCAAGTCGGCCGGCCCGTCGATCCCGGTCGAGATCCAGGGTTTGGCCGAGGTGCCGCAGGCCGGCGACGACTTCATGGTGCTGACCGACGAGCGTCGGGCGCGCGAAATCGCGACCTACCGCGCCGGCAAGTTCCGCAACACCAAGCTGGCCAAGCAGCAGGCCGCCAAGCTGGAGAACATGTTCTCCGACCTGTCGGCCGGCGAGGTCAAGCACTTGCCCATCATCATCAAGGCCGACGTGCAGGGCTCGCAGGAGGCGCTGGCCGCCACCTTGCTCAAGCTGTCGACCGACGAGGTCAAGGTGCAGATGGTCTACACCGGCGTGGGTGGCATCAGCGAGAGCGACATCAACCTGGCGATCGCCTCCAAGGCCATCGTGATCGGCTTCAACGTGCGCGCCGACGCCGGCGCGCGCAAGCTGGCCGAGTCCAACGATGTCCAGATTCGCTACTACAACGTGATCTACGACGCCGTGGACGAACTGAAGGCCGCCATGTCCGGCATGCTGGCGCCAGAGCAGAAGGAAGAGGTCATCGGCACGGCCGAGATCCGCACCGTGTTCGTGGCCTCCAAGATCGGCACCGTGGCCGGCTGCATGGTCACGCATGGCCTGGTGCGCCGCGACGCGCACTTCCGCCTGCTGCGCGACAACGTGGTCATCTACACCGGCGAGCTGGAGTCGCTCAAGCGTGTCAAGGACGATGTCAAGGAAGTCAAGGAAGGCTTCGAGTGCGGCATCAAGCTCAAGAACTACAACGACATCAAGGAAGGCGACCAGCTGGAGTTCTTCGAGATCAAGGAGATTGCTCGGACGCTGTAACTCGAACAGTCGAACAGCCGGACGCAGAGGACGCAAAAGAATTCATTCAATCGTGTTCTGTCTCTTTTGCGCTTTTTGCGACTCCTTTGTGCCCTCTGCGTCCTGAATCTTTATGCCCAAGCGCAGCACCACCCCCAATCGCGGCTTCAAGGTCGCCGACCAGATCCAGCGCGATCTGTCGGAGCTGATCGCGCGCGAGCTGAAGGACCCGCGCGTGGGCATGGTCACCATCAGTGCGGTCGAAGTCACGCCCGACTATGCGCACGCCAAGGTGTTCTTCAGCCTGCTGACGGGCGACGCCAAGGCCACCGAGGAGGCGCTCAACCACGCCGCCGGCCATCTGCGCAACGGCCTGTTCAAGCGCCTGCACATCCACACCGTGCCCACGCTGCATTTCGTGTTCGACCGCACCACCGAGCGCGCGGCCGACATGAACGCGCTGATCGCCAAGGCGGTGGCCTCGCGCTCAAAGGACGACGAAGCACCATGACCGCCACCCCTCGCGCACGGGTGCAGCGGCGCCCGGTGCACGGGGTGTTGCTGCTCGACAAACCGCTGGGCCTGTCCAGCAACCAGGCCTTGCAGAAGGCCAAGTGGCTGCTGTGCGCCGAAAAGGCCGGCCACACCGGCACGCTGGACCCCCTGGCCACCGGCGTGCTGCCGCTGTGCTTTGGCGCCGCCACCAAGTTCAGCGGCCTGCACCTGGATGCCGACAAGACGTATGCCGCCACGCTGCTGCTCGGCGTGCGCACCCGCACCGGCGATGCGGAGGGCGAGGTGATCCAGCGGCGCCCCGTGCCGGCCCTGGATGCAGCCGCGCTGAAGCGGGTGCGCCAGCGCTTTCTGGGCACCATCACCCAGGTGCCGCCGATGCACAGCGCGCTCAAGAAGGACGGCAAGGCGCTGTATGACTACGCGCGTGCCGGCATCGAGGTCGAGCGTGCGCCGCGCGCGGTTCGGATTTTCAAGCTGAATATGGCTTTAGCGCAGACCAGTCAAGCGCAACCAGCTATCAATTTGGAAGTTACCTGCAGCAAAGGCACCTACATTCGCATCCTGGGCGAGGACATAGGCGAGGCCCTGGGCTGCGGCGCGCACCTGGTGGCGCTTCGCCGCCTGGCCACCGGGCCCTTTGACGAAAGCCAGTGCCTCACCTTGCCGCAGCTCGAAGCCATGGACGAGGCGCAGCGGCAGGCCGCCCTGCTGCCGCCCGAGGTGCTGCTGGCCGGCCACGCGCGCATCACGCTGGCCGCCGATGAGGCCGGGCGATTCCTGAGCGGCCTGCGCCGCCGTGGCAGCTGGCCCGATGCCCAGCAGGTGGCCGTGTACGGGCAGGACCCCTGCGCCCTGCTGGGCACGGCCCACGTCAAGGCCGGCGAGCTGATCCCCACCCGACTGCTGTCGCCGCTGGAGCTGCAGCAGATGCTGGCTGCCACCGCCCAGTGAGCCATGGACCCCGCCATGAGGACCGCCCCATCCCCCTCCCACACGGCCGAGCAGGCCGCCCTGGCGCAGGCGGCCGCGGCCTGGCAGCAGGGCCGCCTCGATGCGGTGCTGGGCGCCCTGGGGCCCTGGCTGGGCGCGCCGCAGCCCGCACCCCAGGTGCTGCAGCTTGCGGGCCTGGCCCAGCAGCGCCTGGGACGGTTGGACGAAGCCCGCCGGCTGCAGCTTCAGCTGGCCGAGCAGACCCCGGCCGACGTGGCGGCCTGGGTCAACCTGGCGGGCACCGAGGCGGGCCTGGGCCTGAACGCCGAGGCGCTGGCGCACCTGGAGCGCGCGCTGCAGCTCGACGCCGCCCAACCCGCCATCCACTTCAATCGCGGCAACGTGCTGATGCAGATGGGCAATGCCGAAGCCGCGCTGCAGAGCTTTCGCCGCGCGGGCGAGCTGGCCCCCGGACGTCCCGACCCGCTGTGCAACCAGGCCAGCGCGTTGCTGCAGTTGGAGCGTGGGGATGAGGCGCTGGCCCTGATGCAGGCCGTGGTGGAGCAGCACCCCGAGCTGGCTGCGGGTTGGAACCTGCTGGGCATGTGCCAGCACCGCCTGCAGATGGACGAGCCGGCGCTGGACAGCTATCAGCGCGCCCAGCGGCTGATGCCCACGCTGGTCGATGCCTGGAGCAACGCCGCCCAGGTGCTGGCCCGGCTGGAGCGCCATGCCGAGGCCGTCGAACACGCCGAGCGCGCCGTGCAACTGGACCCCCGCCACGCTGTGGCCACTCGCACCCTGGGTGTCGTGCTGGCCAGTGCCAAGCGGCCCGCCGAGGCGCGCTCCTGGCTGGCCAAGGCCCAGCAGATCGACCCGCAGGACACCGTGGCCCTGAGCAACCTGCTGGCGGCCGATTTGGCCCTGTGTGCCTGGGACGCGGTGGATGCCGACCTGGCCGCCTTGCGCGCGCTGTGGCAGCAGGGTCGCCTGGACGGGGTGGAGCCCTGGCGCCTGCTGGCCCTGCCAGTGGAAGGCGCCGAGCTGCGCCAGGTGACCGAGGCCGTGAGTGCCCTGCGCTTCCCCCTGGGACCCGAAGCCGACGCGGCGGCCCCGCGCTGGCGCGGCCGCGCCGGCCAGCCGCGCCCCGGGCGCCTGCGCATTGGCTACTTTTCCGCCGATTTTCATCAGCACGCCACCAGCGTGCTGATGGCCAGCCTGTTCGAGCAGCACGACCGTGCGCGCTACGAGATCGTGGGCATCTGCCTGGGCCGCTACCCGGCGGGGCAGGACGATCCCCTGCGCCAGCGCGTGCGCGCGGCCTTCGACCGCTTCGAGACCTGGGGTGCGCTCAGCGACACCGAGCTGGTGCAGCGCGCGCGCGCGCTCGATCTGCGCATTGCCGTCGACCTGAAGGGCCACACCGAGGGCAGCCGCATGGCTGTGTTTGCCCAGCGCGTGGCGCCCATTCAGATGCACTACATCGGCTACCCCGGCACCCTGGGCATGCCCGGCGCCATCGACTACCAGGTGGCCGACGCCACGGTCGTGCCGCCAGCGATGTTCCCGCACTACAGCGAAAAAATCATTGCACTGCCCGACAGCTACCAGGTCAACGACCGCGCACGCGCCATCGACCCGGTGGTGCCCACGCGCGCCTCCCAAGGCCTGCCGGACGATGCCTTTGTCTTCTGCTGCTTCAACCACCACTACAAGATCGCGCGTGAAGTGTTCGGCCTGTGGATGGCGCTGTTGCGCCAGCGCCCCGCCAGCGTGCTGTGGCTGCTGGTGCCCGGCGAGGACGTCCGGCGCAGCCTGCGCGCCGCGGCTGCGGCACAGGGCGTGGACGCCGGACGCCTGGTCTTTGCCAATCGCGTGCCGCTGTCGCAGCACCTGGCACGCCACGCCTGCGCCGATCTGTTCCTGGACACCTGGCCGTGCAACGCCCACACCACCGCCAGCGACGCCCTGTGGGCTGGCCTGCCGGTTCTGACCTGCGCCGGCCCGACGTTTGCCGCGCGCGTGGGCGCCAGCCTGTTGCAGGCCTGTGGCTTGTCCGAACTCGTCACACACGACGCCCAGGCGTACGTCGACTTGGCGCTGCAACTGTCGGCCGCGCCAGAGCGCGTGCAACTGCTCAAGCAGCAATTGCAGCAAACCCGCTTGCAGGTTCCCCTGTTCGACACTGCCCGCTTTGCGCGTCACATCGAGCATGCCTTCGACCTGGCCTGGGAGCGCCATGCCCAGGGCCTGCCCCCCGATCACATCCGCGTGCCCGCGCGGTCCTGAGCCTTCGTTTTTTTCACCACCATCATGACCCGACCGATCCGCAACATCGCCATCATTGCCCACGTCGACCACGGCAAGACCACCATGGTTGACCAACTGCTGCGCCAAAGCGGCACCTTTGCCGCCCACGAGAAGGTCGTGGACACGGTGATGGACAACAACGCCATCGAGCGCGAGCGCGGCATCACCATCCTGGCCAAGAACTGCGCCGTCTCCTGGCAGGGCACGCACATCAACATCGTCGACACCCCCGGCCACGCGGACTTCGGCGGCGAGGTGGAGCGTGCGCTGTCGATGGTCGATGGCGTGCTGCTGCTGATCGACGCGCAGGAAGGCCCCATGCCGCAGACGCGCTTCGTCACCAAGAAGGCGCTGGCCCTGGGCCTCAAGCCCATCGTGGTCGTCAACAAGGTGGACAAGCCCGGCGCGCGGCCCGACTACGTCATCAACGCCGCCTTCGACCTGTTCGACAAGCTGGGCGCCACCGACGAGCAGCTCGACTTCCCGGTGGTCTACGCCTCGGGCATCAACGGCTGGAGCTCGCTGGCCGAAGGCGAGCCGGGCGAGCAGTGGGGCCCCGACATGTCGGCGCTGTTCGACACCGTGCTCAAGCACGTGCCACCGCACGACGGCGATGCCAGCGCACCGCTGCAGCTGCAGGTTTCGGCGCTGGACTTTTCCACCTTTGTCGGGCGCATCGGCGTGGGCCGCATCAATGCGGGGACCATCAAGCCGGCGATGGACGTCCTGGTGATGGCCGGGCCCGATGGCGGCAGCTACAAGGCGCGCGTCAACGAGGTGCTGACCTTCGAGGGCCTGAACCGCGTCAAGGTGGCGCAGGCCGGGCCGGGCGACATCGTGCTGGTCAACGGCATCGAGAACGTGGGCATTGGCGAGACCCTGACCGACCCGGCCAACCCGCAGCCGTTGCCGATGCTGCAGATCGACGAGCCGACGCTGACCATGAACTTCTGCGTCAACACCAGCCCGTTGGCCGGGCGCGAGGGCAAGTTCGTCACCAGCCGCCAGATCTGGGACCGGCTGCAGCGCGAGCTGCGCTCCAATGTGGCGCTGCGCGTGAAAGAAACCGACGAGGACGGCGTGTTCGAGGTCTCGGGTCGGGGCGAGTTGCACCTGACCATCCTGCTGGAAGAAATGCGCCGCGAGGGCTACGAGCTGGCCGTCAGCAAGCCGCGCGTGGTGTTCAAGGACATCGACGGCGAAAAATGCGAGCCGATCGAGCTGGTCACCGCCGACATCGAGGAAGGCCACCAGGGCGGCGTGATGCAGGCGCTGGGCGAGCGCAAGGGCGAGCTGGTCAACATGGAGCCCGACGGTCGTGGCCGCGTGCGCCTGGAGTACCGCATCCCGGCGCGCGGGCTGATCGGCTTTGGCAACGAGTTTCTCAACCTGACGCGCGGCACGGGCCTCATCAGCAACCTGTTCGACGGCTACGAGCCGCACAAGGGCGAGATCGGCGGGCGCAAGAACGGCGTGCTGATCAGCATGGACGCGGGCGAGATCTTCACCTACGCCCTGGGCAAGCTCGACGACCGCGGCCGCATGTTCGTGCGCGCGGGTGACCCGGTGTACGAGGGCATGATCGTCGGCGTGCACAGCCGCGACAACGACCTGGTGGTCAACGCCACGCGCACCAAGCAGCTGACCAACTTCCGCGTCTCGGGCAAGGAAGACGCGATCAAGATCACGCCGCCGATCGAGCTGACGCTGGAATACGGCGTCGAGTTCATCGAGGACGACGAGCTGGTCGAGATCACGCCCAAGAGCATCCGCCTGCGCAAGCGTCACCTGAACGAGCACGACCGCAAGCGCGCCAGCCGCGAAGCCGCGGCCTGAGAAGGTGTGAGCGAACCCCTCATGACCGCCGGCTCATCGTGGTCGCACGCCCGCGCGGTGTGGACGATGGTGCTGGCCACTTTCCTGTGGGGCACGGCCGGCGTCGTCACGCGCCAGGTCGAGCAGGCCCAGGGCTTCGAGGTGACCTTCTGGCGCAGCGCCTTCACCGTGCTGGCGCTGCTCGTCATCCTGCCGCTGTGGCGCGGGCGCGGCGTGTGGGCCCGCATCGCCTGGCGTCAACCCGAGCTGTGGCTGTCCGGGCTGTGCTGGGCGGTCATGTTCACCGCCTTCATGGTGGCGCTCACGCTGACCGGCGTGCCGCGCGTGCTGGTGACCATGGCCTTTGGCCCCTTCCTCACGGCGCTGCTGGCGCGCGGGGTGACCGGCCAGCGCCTGCCGCGCCGCACCTGGCTGGCCATCGCGGTGGCGGGTGCCGGCATGACCTGGATGTTTGCCGGCCAGCTCGGCGAGTCCCGCGACGGAGCGGCCTGGCTGGGCTCGATTATCGCGCTGGGCGTGCCGATGGCGGCGGCCGTCAACTGGACGGTGTCGCAGCACGGCCAGTCGCACGGCACGCCGGTGGACCTGGTGCCGGCCGTGCTGCTGGGCGCGGTGCTGTCGGCGCTGGCGGTGGCGCCCTGGGCCTGGCCCACGGCGGCGTCGGCGCGCGATCTGGGCTGGCTGGCCGCACTGGGCGTGGGGCAACTGGCCATTCCCTGCGTGCTGGCCATGCTGTCCGCGCGCGTGCTGCCGGCCGCCGAGGTGTCCCTGCTGGGCCTGCTGGAGATCGTGTTCGGCATCGGCCTGGTGTGGGCCATCGTGGGCGAGGCGCCACGGCCCGAGGTGCTGCAGGGTGGCGCGCTGGTCATGGGAGCCTTGCTGGCCAACGAGCTGATGGGCTGGTGGCGCCAGCGCCGGACGGTCCGCGGCGTGGCGGCGGCCAGCGGCCTGGGGCGGCTTTGATTTGTTCTTTCGTGCCGGCGCGTGAGCCGGCGCGCTTCTTCCACTTTCTGCATGCACGACACCACCGCCATCCTGTCCGAGATCAGCGCTGCCGGCGTGGGCCTGATCACGCTCAATCGTCCCGGTGCGCTGAATGCACTGTCGCTGCCGATGATTCGCCGGCTCGCGCACATCCTCGGTGCGTGGCAGCACGACCCGGCGATCCAGGCCGTCGCGGTGCGCGGCATGGGCAAGGGCACGGAGGGGCCCGCCGCCTTTGGCGCCTTCTGCGCCGGGGGCGACATCCGCTTCTTTCATCAGGCCGCGCTGGCCGGTGACGCGGCGCTGGGCGAGTTCTTTACCGAGGAATACGCCCTCAACCACCTCATCCACCACTTCGGCAAGCCTTTCATCGCGTTCATGGACGGCGTGGTCATGGGCGGTGGCATGGGTCTCAGCCAGGGCGGCAGCCTGCGCCTGGTCACCGAGCGCACGAAGATGGCCATGCCCGAAACCGCGATCGGCCTGTTTCCCGACGTGGGCGGCGGCTACTTCCTGTCGCGCTGCCCCGGCCGGGTGGGCGAGTGGCTGGCCTTGACGGGCGTCACCATTGGCGCGGCGGATGCCATGGCCTTCGGGCTGGCCGACGCCTTCATGCCCTTCGAGCACCAGGCCGCAGTGTGGGAGGGCCTGGCCACGCAGGCCTTTGTTGACGGCGCCGCGGTCCAGCACTGGGTTGCTTCAAATTGCATAGCTGATTGCGCTGATGTGACGGGCGCCAGGGGCCAGATTGACCAATATTTTTCGCTGCCCGACGTCGCGGACATCGTGGCGGCGCTGGAAGCCGCGGGGGACGACTGGGCCCGCGCCACCGCAGCCACGCTGCGCCAGCGCTCGCCGCTGATGCTGCACGTCGTGCTGCGGCAAATTCGCCGGGCACGCGAGCTGAATCTGGCCGACGAGCTGCGCCTGGAGCGCGACCTGGTGCACCACTGCTTTCACGCACGGCCGCGCGCGGCCAGCGAGACGGTGGAGGGCATCCGCGCGCTGGCGGTGGACAAGGACCACGCCCCGCGCTGGAACCCGCCGCGCATCGAGCAGGTGCGCCTGGAGGAAGTCGAGGCCTTCTTCAGGAGCCCCTGGCCGGCGTCCGAGCATCCGCTGGCCGGCCTGGGCCGCGCTGCAACTGCTCATACACCGCCGTCGCCAGCGTCTGCAGCACCGGCCGCGGCAACTCTCCCGTGAGCGCGTAGCCAAAGCCGCCCTCCACCCAGTAGAAGCTCGAGACCGGCCCCTGCTGGTCGAAGCGGAACGCTGCCGGCTGCGCGCCATCGAGCGCGCCCAGGTACAGGGTGATGCGCTGGCCGGCGGCGTTTTGGTACATGAGCTGTGCGCGCACGCCCACGTCGATGCCGGGCTGCCCTGGGGCGGCGTCGGTGCCCTCGGGGCTGAGGGCCGCCGGCTCTGACGGCGGCGCGACCCCCGGCAGCAGGCGCCCGCCCACGAGGTCAAAGCCCTGGGCCTGCAGCTTGGGGACCGCCAAGGGCCGCGACAGCCGCTTGGACAGCCATTGCACCAGATGGTCCTGCTGGTCGGCGGCCACCTCCACGGGGTGGCGCTGCTCGGGCTGATAGACCACGTAGGCCGCGGCGGCCTGGTGCGCAAACTGCAGCGGCGGTGCGGCCGCCACCTGCACCGCGCCGCGGCCCTGCAATCCGTGCAGCCCCCAGCCCAGGCCGAAGGCCAGCACCCAGAGCGCGGCCATGCCAACCCCGGCCATCCAACGCCCTTGCGCGCCCTGGCGGCGCTGCAGGCGATCGCCGGCATGCCACACGGTGTCGGGTGTCGGGCGCTCCAGCCAGTCGCGGTGCAGCGCCTGCAGCAACTCGCGTTGCCGTTGCCAGGCCGCGACCTGCTGGCGCGCCGGGGCGTCGAGCGCGGCGCTGAGGGCGTCGGCCTGGGCCGCAGGCAGGCGCTGATCGACCAGGGCGTGCAGCTCGGTATCGTCCGGTGGGGCGGGGCGGCGGGCGGTCATGGGCAAGCTGTCATTTCATGCGGCGCAGGGCCGCGCCGGGGCGAGTCTGGGTGTGCGGCGTGCCGGCCGGCGCCGGCTCCATCAGCTCCCGCATGCGGCCGCGGGCGCGGGACAGGCGCGACATCACCGTCCCCAGGGGAATGTCCAGCATGCGCGCCACGTCGGCATAGGCCAGGTCTTCCAGCGTCACCAGCAACAGCACGGCGCGCTGCTCGGCCGGCAGGCGCTGCAGGCAGCGGTCGAGGTCGATCGCGGTATCGCCCGCGTCGCCCGGCGCGCCGGCCACCAGGACCAGTGCCTCGTCATCCAGCGCCTGCACCGGTGCCAGCGCGCGGCGCTGGTTCAGGTACAGGTTGTGCATCAGCGTGAACAGCCAAGCGCGCGGATTGCTGCCGCGGCGCCACAACAACCATTTGCGGCAGGCGCGCTCCAGCGTGTCCTGCACCAGATCGTCGGCCGCCCAGGCGTTGCCCGTGAGCGCACGCGCATAGCGGCGCAGGCTGGGCAACTGCTCCGCGATCTGGGCCTGGTTCATGGATGCAGGGTGCGTTCGCACCCGCTCAGGGCATGGCGGTATGCCACAGGTCGATCTTGCCGTTGCCACCCCGGTCGCCGGGCTTGCTGTCCTTGCTCCAGTAGTACAGCGGCTTGCCCTTGTAGGTCACCTGCTTGGCGCCGTCGTCGCGCTCGATCAGGCCGTAGCCGGCGCCACTGGGCGCCATGGCGGCGGTCAGCGGCGGCCAGTTGGTGGCACAGCTGCCGGTGCAGGCGGACTTGCCGCTGCCGGCCATGTCCTTGTCAAAGGTATAGAGCGTCATGCCATTGGGGCCGACCAGGGCGCCGTCGTGGACATTCACCTGCGCTTGGGCCAAGGACGAGCCGCCCGCCAGGGCGAGGGTGACGAGCAGGGCGCTGAAGGGGGTCATGGTGTTCTCCGTTCAAGTGCCGGCGTGCGATATTGCGGCCGGACGAGGGATAAACACCGCGGGGAGGGCTTTTATTCCAGCGCCGGCGAAAAAATGTTCAGCGATGGTGGCTCTTGAGCGCGCGCTCCACCTCGCGCTTGCCCTCGCGCTCCTTGATGGTGTCGCGCTTGTCGTGCGTGGCCTTGCCCTTGGCCAGCGCGATCTCGCATTTGACGCGGCCGTTTTTCCAGTGCAGGTTGATGGGCACCAGGGTGTAGCCCTTTTGCTCCACCTTGCCGATCAGGCGCTGGATCTCCTCGGCGTGCAGCAGCAGCTTCTTGGTGCGCACGGCGTCCGGGCGCACGTGGGTGCTGGCCGTGCCCAGGGGATTGATCTGGCAGCCGATCACGAACAACTCGCCATTGCGGATCACCACGTAGCCATCGGTCAGCTGCGCCTTGCCGGCGCGCAGGGCCTTGACTTCCCAGCCTTCCAGCACCATGCCGGCCTCGAAGCGATCTTCGAAGAAGTAGTTGAACGCGGCCTTCTTGTTCTGGGCAATGACCGGATTGCCGGTTTGGGGTTTTTTCGTCGCCATGGGGGCAATATGAGGGGCCTGCCGCTGCTTGCAAGCGGCGCCCGCGCGCAAGCGGCGCCTTAAAATCAGGAGCAGCATTCTATGAAATCCGTCCACAAGTCCGTCCTGATCTGGTATACGCCCGCCGAGATGTACGCGCTGGTCATCGACGTGGCCCGCTACCCGGAGTTCCTGCCCTGGTGCAGCCACGCACGCGTGCTCGCCGAAACCGAGTCGGGCATGACCGCCGAGGTGGGCATCGCCTTCAAGGGCGTCAAGCAAAGCTTCACCACCCGCAACGAACACGTCGCCGACCGCGAGGTGCGCCTGCACCTGGTCGACGGCCCGTTCTCGAGCCTGGAGGGCGATTGGCGCTTCTCGCCGGTGGGCGACGGCTCGCGGCGCGCCTGCCGGATCGACCTGAAGCTGGACTACGGTTTTTCCAACAAGCTGCTGGCCGCGGTGGTGGGCCCCGTGTTCGACCGCATTGCCGCCAGCATGGTGGATGCCTTCGTCAAGCGCGCCGAGCAGATGTACGGCGCGGCGGCGGTGTGATGGACGGGATGCTCACGGTGCTGCTGGTTCGCGCGCCCGGTCCGCGGCAGATCGAGCGGCGCGAGCTGTGGCTGCCCGCAGGCACCACGCTGGGCCAGGCGCTGGCGGCCGCGGGCTGGTCGGCCGAAGCGGGCGACGAGGCGGGAATCTGGGGTCGTCGGGCGCCGCTTGGACAGGCGCTGCGCGACGGCGACCGGGTGGAGCTGTATCGGCCGCTGAAGGTGGACCCCAAGCGCGCCCGGCGCGAACGCTTTGGCCAGCAGGGCGCGCGCACGGCCGGCTTGTTTGCCCGGCGCCGGCCCGGCGCCAAGCCCGGTTACTGAAAACGGCCCTGGCGGGCCGTTTGCGTGCGGGTGACGGCGCCACGGGCGCGCGGGCTGGCCTATTTGCAGCTGGCGGCAATGACCTCGTTCACGCGCTTGAGCTCGGCCGCGCGCTGCGCGTCGTCCAGCACCTCGCGCTCGCCCTTGGCGTTGATGCGGGCCATGCGCATGCCCGAATCCAGGGTGGCCTTGGCGCCTTGGGCGCGCTTGCAGTTGTCGGCGCGGGCGGCGACCTGACGAGCCTCCTCGGCCTTCTGCTTGGCGGCGTCGGCGGCTTCGGCCTGTTTCTTCTTTTCTTCCAGGGCCTTGTCGGTGCCCGCAGCCGGCGCCTTGCTGGCGGCCGCCGATGCCGCCGGGGCCGGTGCTGTGGCCGCAACGGCGGCAGGCACGGCGCCTCCGCGCGGCTGCGACAGGATGTTCTTGGCCGGCACGTCGGCCGGCGGCGCCCGGTCGCTGAACACGCGGCGGCCGTCCTTGTCGACCCACTGGTACTGCGCCACAGCCGACACGCTGGCCAGCAGCAGGCCGGCAAGAAGGAAAAAGCGATGGAGTGTCATGAGACAGCGAGTGTAGCGGTACGTGACGAAAAGTTGCACAAAAGTACAGTCCCGACGGGCCTGGGTTCCAGCCTTTGTGTCGAATTGGGCACGCCAATTGGCAGGCAACGGCTTCGGTACAATCCGTTTTTTGGAGCAAACCATGCGCCTTTTAGGCCCCGCGCTGACCTTCGACGATGTGTTGTTGGTGCCGGCGTTTTCCCAGGTCCTGCCCAAGGACACTGCGCTTTCCACCCAGTTCACGCGCCGCATCCGGCTCAACCTGCCGCTGATTTCGGCGGCCATGGATACCGTCACCGAAGCGCGCCTGGCCATTGCCATGGCGCAAGAGGGGGGCATCGGCATCGTGCACAAGAACCTCACGGCCAGCGAGCAGGCCGCGCAGGTGTCCAAGGTCAAGCGCTATGAATCGGGCGTGCTGCGCGACCCGGTGGTGATCACGCCCGAGCACACGGTGCTGCAGGTGATGCAGCTGTCGGACGAGCTGGACATCAGCGGCTTTCCGGTCATCGACCAGGGGCGGGTGGTGGGCATCGTCACCGGCCGGGACCTGCGCTTTGAAACCCGCTACGACGTGCCGGTGCGCGCCATCATGACGCCGCGCGAGCGCCTCATCACGGTGCCCGAGGGCACCAGCCACGCCGAGGCCAAGGCACTGCTGAACAAACACAAGCTCGAACGGCTGCTGATCATCGACGAGCAGGACCGCCTCAAGGGCCTGATCACGGTCAAGGACATCACCAAGCAGACCACCTTTCCCAACGCCGCGCGCGACGACCATGGGCGCCTGCGCGTGGGCGCGGCGGTGGGCGTGGGGGCCGGCACCGAGGAGCGGGTGGACGCGCTGGTCAAGGCCGGGGTCGATGCGCTGGTGGTGGACACCGCGCACGGCCACAGCCAGGGCGTGATCGAGCGCGTGCGCTGGGTCAAGCAGAATTACCCGCAGGTCGACGTGATTGGCGGCAACATCGCCACTGCCGATGCGGCCCGTGCGCTGGCCGAGGCCGGCGCCGACGGCGTCAAGGTCGGCATCGGGCCCGGCAGCATCTGCACCACCCGCATCGTGGCCGGCGTGGGCGTGCCGCAGATCACCGCCATCCACAATGTGGCCGGCGCGCTGGAGGGCACGGGCGTGCCCCTGATCGCCGACGGCGGGGTGCGCTTCTCGGGCGACATCGCCAAGGCCATCGCGGCCGGCGCGCACAGCGTGATGATGGGCGGCATGTTTGCCGGCACCGAGGAGGCGCCGGGCGAGATCGTGCTGTACGGCGGGCGCAGCTACAAGAGCTATCGCGGCATGGGCAGCATCGGCGCCATGCAACAGGGCAGCGCCGACCGCTACTTCCAGGAAAGCGCCACCGGCAACCCCAACGCCGACAAGCTGGTACCCGAGGGCATCGAAGGGCGTGTGCCCTACAAGGGCAGCGTGGTCAGCATCCTGTTCCAGCAGGCCGGCGGCCTGCGCGCGGCCATGGGCTACTGCGGCTGCGCCACGGTGGACGAACTGCGCGCCAAGGCCGAGTTCGTGCAGATCACGGCCGCGGGCATCCGCGAGTCGCACGTGCACGACGTGCAGATCACCAAGGAAGCGCCCAACTACCGCGCGGATTGAGCCCCCCGGCCCCCCGTTTGCCGCCCGCCGCCGCTGGTTTTCGCCACGCGCGCCTGGACGCGCTGCGCGGGCTGGCGCTGGTGTGGATGGCGGCCTATCACTTCTGCTTCGACCTGAACCATTTCGGGATCATCCGGCAGAACTTCCACGCCGACCCGCTGTGGACGCTGCAGCGCACGGCCATCGTCAGCCTGTTCCTGTTCACCGCCGGCGTTGGGCAGGTGCTGGCGGTGCAGGGCGGGCAGGGCTGGCCGCGCTTTGGGCGGCGCTGGGCGCAGATCGCCGGCTGCGCCGCGCTGGTGTCGCTGGGTTCGTGGTGGATGTTTCCCCGGAGCTGGATCAGCTTTGGCGTGCTGCACGGCATGGCGGTGATGCTGCTGGCGGTGCGTGCGCTGCTGATGACCCGGACGCTGCGCGGCACGGGGGCCTGGCTGCTGGGCCTGATGCTGATCGCCGTCACGCCGCTGCTGGGCCACTGGGCCGGCACCCAGGCGCCGCCGGCGCTGGCGGCGGCGCTGGACAGCCGCTGGCTCAATGGCCTGGGCGTCATCACGCACAAGCCGATCACCGAGGACTATGTGCCGCTGCTGCCCTGGCTGGGGGTGATGCTGCTGGGAGTGGGCGCGGCGCAGGCGCTGCCTGCGGCTTGGCTGAGGCGCCCGGTGGGGCGTATTGGCCGCGGCCTGGCGCTGCTGGGGCGCCACAGCCTCACGGTCTACATGCTGCACCAGCCGGTGCTGATCGGCGCGTTGATGCTGTGGCGCATGATGGCTGGGATTTGAGTCAAATCGGGCTGCAGCCCGTATTGCATAAGCAAATACAGCTATCAAAATAAAAGCGGACGGATGAGCCTGCCATCCGTCCGCCGAGGCGGGATCGGGCCCGGCCCGCGTTACTCGACCTTGGCCTTTTCACGCAGCTCCTGCTGGTACTTGACCAGTTTTTGCTGCTCCATCTGCTGCTTGAGCTGGGCCTTGACGGCGTCGAAGGGCGGTGGCTCGGGGGCCTTGGCGTCGCGCTCGTCCTCCAGCTGGATCACGTGGTAGCCGAACTGGGTCTTGACCGGGGTGTCGGTGGTCTGGCCCTTCTTGAGCTTTTCCAGCGCCTGGCCAAACTCGGGCACATAGGTGCTGGCCGGGGCCCAGCCCAGCTCGCCGCCCTTGGCGCCCGAGCCCGTGTCCTTGGACTGCTTCTTGGCGATGTCCTCGAACTTGCCGCCCTTCTTGAGCTGGGCGATGATGGCCTTGGCTTCGTCTTCCTTGTCGACCAGGATGTGGCGCGCCTTGTATTCCTTGGTGCCGGCAGCCGGCGTCTGGGCCTTGATCAGCTTGTCGTACTCGGCCTTGGCTTCCTCGTCGGTCACCGGATGCTTCTTGGCGTAGTCGGCAAACAGCTCGCCGATCAGCACGCTCTGGCGCGCCAGGTCCATCTTGGCCTTGAAGTCGGGCGTGCCCTGCAGGCCCAGCTTCTCGGCCTCCTGCATGAAGACCTCGCGCGCGATCACCTCGTCCTTCAACTGCTTTTGCACCTCGGGTGGCACGGGCTGGCCGGTGCGCGCGGCCTGGGCCTTGATTTGCGTCTCCAGCGCGTCCAGGCGCGCCTTGGGCACCGGCTTGCCATTGACGATGGCGACGTTTTGGGCCGCGGCCGGCAGCGCGATGGCGCCCGCCAGCAGGCCTGCCGCGCAGGCGGCCAGAAGCTGTTTTTTCATGGTTGCAGTGAGAACAAGAAAATCCCGAACGGGACGAGGAAGAAGGATGGGTGTGGGGCCTCAACCCGTGGCTTCGATGGCCAGGGCATGCACCCCTTGCCGGTCGATGAAGTCCTGCAGGGCATCATACACAAGGCGATGGCGCGCCACGCGAGACAGCCCGGCAAAGGCGGCGGCCGTGATGCGCACCCGGAAATGCGTGCCGAAGCCCGTGCCGTTGGCGCCAGCATGGCCTTCGTGCTGCCAGCTTTCATCCAGCACTTCGAGCGCGCTGGGCGAAAAACGTTCAATCAGGCGGGCCTGCATGTGCCCGGCCAGGGCGGACATCTGGGCGCTGTCGGCGCCGTCGGAAGCCGGCGTGCCGCTCATTCGGGCGCTCCAGGGTGGGCCGGGGCGGAATCGGCCGGGTCGATGAGGTGGCGCGCCACGTAAAAGCCCTGGGCCACGATGAAGACCACCGGGAACACGTAGCCCCACAGCTTGAAATCGGCCCAGGCGTCGGTCGAGTAGTAGGCCGCCACGTAGCCGTTGAGTGCCGCCATGAACAGGCAGTAGGCGATCCAGGCCACCGACAGGCGCAGCCAGGCGAAGTCGGGCAGGGCGATCTGCGTGCCCAGCATGGCCTTGAGTACGTTCTTGCGATAGCCCCACTGCGCCACGGCCAGCGCCAGCGCCATGGCGGCGTACAGCACGGTGGGCTTCCACTTGATGAAGCGCTCGTCCTGCAGCACCAGGGTGAGCGCCCCAAAGATCAGGATCAGGCCCAGCGTGGCCTTGTGCATGGTGCTGAGCCTCTTGTCGATCGCGTAGATGACGGCCATCTGCACGCAGGTGGCGGCCATCAACACGGCCGTGCCGGCGTAGATGCCCCACAGCTTGTAGGCGCCGAAGAACAGCAGGATGGGGAGGAAGTCCAGAAGCAGCTTCATGAGGCGGTGATTATCGCGGTTCAGCGGCCGCTGCCGGGTTCGAAGTCGAGCGAGGCCGAGTTCATGCAGTAGCGCAGGCCGGTGGGCGCTGGACCGTCCTCGAACACGTGGCCCAGGTGTGCGCCGCAGTTGGCGCACACGGTTTCCACGCGCACCATGCCGTGGCTCAGGTCGCGCTTTTCGGTGATCGCGCCGGGAATGGCCTGCGAGAAGCTGGGCCAGCCGCAACCGGCGTCGAACTTGGTGCCGGACTCGAACAGCTTGGCACCGCAACAGATGCAGTGGTAGCTGCCGTCCTGCCAGTGGCGCTCGTACTTGCCGCTGAAGGGCCGCTCGGTGGCGGCGTGGCGGGTGACTTCAAACGCGCCGGGCTCGGCGCCTTTGGCGGCCAGCAGGGCCTGCCACTCGGCCTCGGTCTTTTGCACGGGATGGGTCATGAGGAACAGCTGATCTGGATCTGGGACGCCCAGTCGGGCGGAAAGCCCGCCCAGTCGGGGTGGGCCGGGCATTCGTCGAACGGGCGCTCGAGCGCGCCCAACAGGTCTTGGAGCAGGCCGAAGTCTTTTAGTTTCGCCCGCGCGATGGCCTGCTCGGCCAGATGGTTGCGCAAGACGATGGCCGGGTTGGAGTTGAGCATCAAATCGGGGCTGTGCGCAGATGGGTTCTGCGCAACAAGCTCCTGATATTGTAGTAGCCAGGCATCGAAAGCAGCCCGGTCGATGAACAGGTCGCGCACCGGCTCGGCCGCCGTGCCGGCCATCTGCCGTGCCAGGCGCCGCCAGACGATGGGGTAGTCGGTGCGCTCGCGTGCCAGCAGCTCCAGCAGCGCGTCGATCAGTGCGCTGACGGCCTGCGTGGCCCGGGCAAAGCCGAGCTTGGCGGCCATGCGCGCGGCCAGGACGTCGGAATACAGCGCGGCAAAGGGCTCGATGGCGGCGATGGCGCGGCCCTGCTCGCCGATCAGCGGCATCAGCGCCTGGCCCAGGGCGCACAGGTTCCAGTGCGCGACGGCGGGCTGCTGGTCGTAGGCATAGCGCCCGCCGCTGTCGGAATGGTTGCAAATGTGGCCGGGATCGAAGCCGTCCATGAACTGGTAGGGCCCGTAGTCGATGGTCAGCCCCAGGATGCTCATGTTGTCGGTGTTCATCACCCCGTGCATGAAGCCCACCGCCTGCCATTGGGCGATGAGCGCCGCCGTGCGCTCGGTGACCTGGCCCAGCAGCGCGGCATAGGGGTTCCCGGCCGCCCGGCATTCGGGGTAAAAGCGCTCGATCACGTGGTCGGCCAGGGCCTTGAGCTCGGCGTGCTGGCCGCTGTAGCAAAAATGCTCGAAGTGGCCAAAGCGGATGAAGCTGGGCGCCACGCGGGTGACCACGGCGGCGGTCTCCATCACCTCGCGGCGCACCGGCAGGTCGGAGCCTACCACGCACAGCGCACGCGTGGTCGGGATGCCCAGCGCATGCATCGCCTCGCTGGCCAGAAACTCGCGGATCGACGAGCGCAGCACCGCGCGGCCGTCGGCCATGCGGGAATAGGGTGTCAGGCCGCTGCCCTTGAGCTGCACCTCCTGGCCGCCCGGCGTTTCGCCCAGCAGCAGCGCGCGGCCGTCGCCCAGCTGGCCGGCCCACACGCCGAACTGGTGTCCGCTGTAGACGCTGGCCAGCGGCCGTGTGCCCGTGGGCAGGGCGTTGCCGCTGAACAGTTGCAGGGCCTCGTCGCTGGCCAGCCAGTCGGGCTCCAGCCCCAGCTCGCGCGCCAGTGCCCAGCTGCGGCCGACCCAGTGGGGTTCGGGCAGGGGGGCGGGCGCCAGCTCGGTGAAGAACCGGGGCCCCAGCGCGGCAAACGCGCCGTGCTCGGCAAACAGCGCAGGGGTGGCGAGGTCGGCAGGACTCATGCCGCGATTGTCGGGCAGGGCGCTCGAGTGCGCGTGCGTGGGGGCAAACCCCAGTCGCCCATGCGCCCGAGGCCGGGGATGCGACGGTGCGAGGGCGGTACGATTGCTGTTGATCCGTTCATCCAAACCACGAGGAGTCTCCATGCTGGGCCTGATGCAGAACCAACCGCTCTTGATCTCGATGCTGATCGACTTTGCCGCGCGCCACCACGGCGACGGCGAGATCGTCTCGCGCCGGGTGGAGGGCGACATCCACCGCTACACCTACCGCGACCTCGCGGCGCGTGCCAAGCAACTGGCCAACGCGCTGGACGCCGCGGGCGTGCCGGCCAGCGAGCGCGTGGCCTCGCTGGCCTGGAACGGCTACCGCCACATGGAGCTGTACTTTGGCGTGGCCGGCTCGGGCCGGGTGATGCACACGCTCAACCCGCGCCTGCACCCGGAGCAGATGGTGTGGATCATCAACCACGCCGAAGACCAGGTGTTGTGCTTTGACCTGAGCTTTCTGCCGCTGGTGCAGGCCATCCACGCCAAGTGCCCGACCGTCAAGCACTGGGTGCTGCTGTGCGAGGCCGACAAGCTGCCGGCCGATTCGGGCATTCCGGGCCTCAAGAGCTACGAGGCCTGGATCGGCGGCCAGAGCAGCGACTACGCCTGGCCGCAGTTCGACGAGAACACCGCCGCCGGCCTGTGCTACACCAGCGGCACCACGGGCAACCCCAAGGGCGCGCTGTACAGCCACCGTTCCACCGTGCTGCACGCCTACGGCGGCTCGCTGCCCGACGCCATGAACCTGTCGGCGCGCGACTCGATGATGCCCGTGGTGCCGATGTTCCACGTCAACGCCTGGGGCCTGCCGTACTCGGCCGCACTCACCGGCTGCAAGGTGGTGTTTCCAGGCCCGGCGATGGACGGCAAGTCGATCTACGAGCTGATGGAGGCCGAGCAGGTGAGCTTTGCCGCCGGCGTGCCCACCATCTGGCAAATGCTGCTGGGCCACACCCAGGGCAATGGCCTGAAGTTCTCCAGCCTCAAGCGCACCGTGATCGGCGGCTCGGCCTGCCCGCCGGCCATGATCGACACCTTCCGCGAGACCTACGGCGTGGACGTGCTGCACGCCTGGGGCATGACCGAGACCAGCCCGCTGGGCACCGTCTGCACGCTCAAGAACAAGCATCTGGCGCTGCCGACCGAGCAACAGCTGGCGATCCGCCTCAAGCAGGGTCGCGCCATTTGCGGCGTGGACATGAAGATCGTGGGCGACAACGGCCAGGACCAGCCCTGGGACGGCCACACCTACGGCGACCTGCTGGTGCGCGGCCCCTGGGTGATGGACACCTATTTCAAGGGCGAGAGCCCGCTGGTCAAGGACGCCGAGGGCCGCGGCTGGTTCCCCACCGGCGACGTGGCCACCATCGACGCCGACGGCTTCATGCAGATCACCGACCGCAGCAAGGACGTGATCAAGTCGGGCGGCGAATGGATCAGCTCGATCGACATCGAGAACATCGCCATGGCCCACCCGGCGGTGGCCATGGCCGCCTGCATCGGCATGCCGCATCCCAAGTGGGACGAGCGTCCCATCGTCGCCGTGGTCAGGAAGCCCGGCGCCGAACTGACGCGCGAGGAACTGCTGAAGTTCTACGAGGGCAGGATCGCCAAGTGGCAGGTGCCCGACGACGTGGTGTTTGTGGACGCCATTCCGCTGGGCGCCACCGGCAAGATGCTCAAGACCAAGCTGCGCGCCGACCTCAAGGACTACAAGCTGCCTGGACTCTGAATCGGGGATGCCGGGCCGGCGTGCAGCGCCGGCCCGCCCGCCCACAGTCGCATAGGCGATAGCGACTAGGGCAATCCCTGTTCGGCTGCGCCGGCAAAGTCGGTACGCTGCAGCGCGTTGATTCACAGAAGGAGAGCCATCCATGCGATTTGCCATCAAGTTCGTTGCTGCCTGTGCCATCGTTGCCTGCGCCGGTGGCGCCTTTGCCCAGAAGGGCCAGACCGTCAAGATCGCCATGATCGAAGGCCTGTCCGGCCCCATGGGCAACGTGGGCACCAACCAGCTCAAGAGCTGGCAGTACGTGGCCGAGCACCTGAACGCGTCCGAGAACCCCGCCGGCGTCAAGTTCGAGATCGTGCCCATGGACAGCAAGAGCTCGCCGCAGGAGGCGCTGAACCTGCTGAAGTCCGCGGTTGACCAGGGCATCCACTACGTCACGCAGGGCAACGGCTCCAACGTGGCCATCCCGCTGGCCGAGGCGGTGGGCAAAAGCAACGATCGCAACCCCGGCAAGGAGGTGATCTACATCAACTACGCCGCGGTCGATCCGGCCTCGACCAACGAGAAGTGCAACTACTGGCACTTCCGCTTCGACGCCGACACCACCATGAAGATGGCAGCGCTCACCAGCTTCATGAAGGACCAGAAGAACATCCACAACGTCTACCTGCTCAACCAGAACTACTCGCACGGCCACCAGGTCAGCAAGTACTTCAAGGAGGGCATGACGCGCAACCGGCCCGACGTCAAGATCGTCGGCGACGACTTCGTCGCGCTGGGCCAGGTCAAGGACTTCGCGCCCTACGTGGCCAAGATCAAGGCCGCCGGCGCCGACACCCTGGTCACCGGCAACTGGGGCCAGGACTTCACGCTGCTGGTCAAGGCCATGAACGATGCCGGCCTGCACATCCCCATCTACGCCTACTACGCCGGCGTGTCGGGCACGCCCACCGCCCTGGCCCAGGGCAAGGACCAGGAGGTCTATCAGATCGCCTACAACCACTCCAACTACACGGGGCGGATGGGTGAGCTGATGAAGGGCTTCAAGGCCAAGTACAACGACGACTTCTATACCTTCTCGGTCTACAACGCCATGGTGGCCCTGTCCGACGCCATGGCCAAGGCCAAGTCCACCGACCCGGTCAAGGTGGCGGCGGCGCTGGAAGGCCTGCGCTTCAAGGGCTTCAATGGCGAGGACGCGCAGATGCGCAGCACCGACCACCAGCTGCAGCTGGGCATGTGGATCTCCAAGTGGCAGAAGGTCGACGCCAAGAACAACTACAGCGTCGAGAACACCGGCTACACCTTCGCGCCGGTCAAGTATCTGGAACCCTTCGTCGCCAGCACGCCGACCACCTGCCAGATGAAGCGCCCGAACAAGTAACAGCTCGACGCTGCCCGACGCCGGCGGAAGACGCAAGTCCCGACCGGCGTTGTTTTTGAACAAGACCGGGGAAACAAGGAAGCCGGGATGGAGTTTTTCACCATATCGCTGCTGAACGGCCTGAGCTACGGCCTGCTGCTGTTCATGCTGAGCTCGGGGCTGACGCTGATCTTCAGCATGATGGGCGTGCTCAACTTCGCCCATGCCAGCTTCTACATGATGGGGGCCTATCTGGCCTACCTGATTGCCGGCCTCATCGGCTACTGGCCCGCGCTGTTCATCGCGCCCCTCGTGGTGGGCCTGCTGGGGGCGCTGTTCGAGCAGGTGTGCCTGCGCCGGGTGCACAAGTTCGGCCACGTGCCCGAGCTGCTGGTGACCTTCGGCCTGTCCTACCTGGTGCTCGAAGTGGTGCAGCTCATCTGGGGCCGCTCGGTCGTGCCCTACGGCCTGCCCGAGCAGTTGCAGGGCCCGCTGTTTTCCATCTACGGCACCCAGTTTCCCAAGTCGCGCGCCTTCATCATGCTGGTGGCGGTGCTGATGCTGCTGTCCATCTGGCTGGTGCTCACGCGCACGCGCATCGGGCTGGTGATCCAGGCCGCGCTGACGCACCCGGACACGGTCGAGGCCCTGGGCCACAACGTGCCGCGCGTGTTCATGCTGGTGTTTGGCGGCGGCGCCGCGCTGGCGGGCCTGGCCGGCGTGGTGGCCGGCAACACCTACGTCACCGAGCCGGCCATGGCCTATGCCGTGGGGCCGATCATCTTCGTGGTGGTGGTGGTCGGCGGCATGGGCTCGCTGGCCGGCGCCTTTCTGGCGTCGCTCTTGATCGGCGTGATCCAGACCTTTGCCGTGGCCATCGACAGCTCGCTGGGCGATCTGCTGGCCGGCCTGGGCATGCAAGTGACGGCCAGCGGCGGCCTGGAGCAGGTGCTGCGCCTGACGGTGGCTCAGGTGGCGCCGATCCTGCCGTACCTGTTCATGGTCTTGATCCTGATCTTCCGGCCCAAGGGCCTCCTGGGTACGCGGGAGACATGAGATGAACGCCGTTGCCAAACCCTCGATGCCCACGGCGCGCCTCGTCACATGGGGCGGCTTTGCCGCGCTGCTGGTGGTGGCGCCGCTGCTGCTGTCCAGCAGCCTGGCGCTGAACATCCTTTCGCAGATCGGCTACCTGATCATCATCTGCCTGTCCTACAACATGAAGCTGGGGCAGGGCGGCATGCTCAGCTTCGGCCATGCCGTCTATACGGGCCTGGGCAGTTTCGCGGCGGTCATCGCCATCAACTACTTTAGCAACCACAACATCGGCTTGCCGCTGGTGTTCGTGCCGATCATCGGCGGCCTGGTGGGCGCGCTGGTGGCGGTGCCGCTGGGCTACGTGTCCACCAAGAAGGCGGGCACCACCTTTGCCATGATCTCGCTGGGCATCGGCGAGCTGGTGGTGGCCATCGCCATGATGCTGCCCGACGTGTTCGGCGGCGACGGCGGCATTTCCATCAACCGCACCTACGGCCAGCCCCTGCTGGGCATCACCTTCGGGCCGCAGATTCAGGTGTACTACCTGATCGCGGTGTACTGCTTCGTGTGCACGGCGCTGATGTTCGCCTTCACCGGCACGCCGCTGGGGCGCATGCTCAACGCCGTGCGCGACAACCCCGAGCGCGTGGCCTTCATCGGCTTCAACACTCAGCTGGTGCGCTGGTATTCGTTCATCATCTCGGGCTTTTTTGCCGGCATCGGCGGGGCGCTGGCGGCCATCAACTTCGAAATCTTCAACTCGGCCGATGCGCTCAGCGGCCTGAAGTCCGGCGCCTATCTGCTGTTCACCTTCCTGGGCGGCGTGACCGTGTTCTTCGGCCCCATCATCGGCGCCGTGCTGATGGTGCTGGCCTCGGTGCTGCTGTCCGAGCTGACTTCGGCCTGGCTGCTGTACCTGGGCTTTGTCTTCCTGCTGATGGTGATGTATGCGCCGGGCGGCGTGGCCAGCCTGATCATGCACAACGTGCGCATGTCGCAGTTCGGCAAGCTGCGTCGCCTGTGGGGTCTGTATGGCGGCCTGCTGGTGACCGGCGTGGTGATGATGCTGGGCGTGGCGGCGCTGATCGAGATGATCTACCACCGCCAGCTCAATGCCGGCGCCGGGCCGGTGGTGCACTACCTGGGCCTGCCACTGGACACCCGCACGGCGTTGCCCTGGCTGGGCGCGGCCGCGCTGGCCATCGTGGGCTGGCTGCTGCTCGAGGGCGTGCGACGGCGCTTTGCGCGCGCCTGGGGCGCGGCGCAGGAAGAAATCGAAACCGAAATCCACGCCCGGGGGCCGCAACAATGACCCACGCCATCGAACTGAAGGACCTGCGCAAGAGCTTTGGCAAGACCGAGATCATCCGCGGCGCCAACCTGGCGGTGCAGCCCGGCGAGCGCGTTGCGGTGATCGGCCCCAATGGCGCGGGCAAGTCCACGCTGTTCAACCTGATCAGCGGGCGCCTGACGCCCAGCAGCGGCGAGGTGTGGCTGAACGGCCAACGCATCGACGGCAAGAAGCCCTACGAGATCAACCGCCTGGGCCTGGCGCGCAGCTTCCAGATCACCAACGTGTTTCCCAAGCTCAGCGTGTTCGAAAACCTGCGCTGCGGCGTGCTGTGGAGCCTGGGCCATCGCTACACCTTCCTGCGCTTTCTCTCCGGTCTGACGGACGCCAACGAGCGGGCCGAAACCCTGCTGCGCCAGGTGGGCCTGGCGGCCAAGCGCGACGTGCTGGCCGTGAACCTGACCTATGCCGAGCAGCGCGCCCTCGAGATCGGCGTGACGATTGCCGGTGGCGCCAACGTCATCCTGCTGGACGAGCCGACCTCGGGCATGAGCACCACCGAGACGACGCACTTCATCAACCTGATCCGCGAGGTGACCGAAGGCAAGACCTTGCTGACCGTGGAGCACGACATGGGCGTGGTGTTTGGCCTGGCCGACAAGATTGCCGTGGTGGTGTATGGCGAGGTGATCGCCTTCGACACGCCCGAGGCGGTGCGCGCCGACGCGCGCGTGCAGGAGGCCTATCTGGGCTCGCCCGTGGCCGATGCGCAGGGGGGGATGCACTGATGTTGAAGATCCGCGACCTGCACGCCTTCTACGGCAAGAGCCACGTGCTGCATGGCGTGCACTTCGACATGCAGCCCGGCGAGATCGTGGCCCTGCTGGGCCGCAACGGCTCGGGCCGTTCGACCACCGCCAAGGCCATCATGGGCCTGGTGGCCTGGGAAGGCCTGATCGAGTGGAAGGGCCAGAGCCTGCTGGGCCAGAAGGCCTTCGAGATCGCCCACCTGGGGCTGGGCTACGTGCCCGAAAGCCGCGACATCTTTCCGGGCCTGACGGTGCACCAGAACCTGCTGCTGGGCCAGAAGGGCGCCGGCAAGGGCAGCCGCTGGAGCTTCGACGACATGTACGCCATGTTCCCGCGCCTGAAGGAGCGCCAGCACACGCCCGCCGGCGTGATGTCGGGCGGCGAGCAGCAGATGCTGACCCTGTGCCGCACGCTGATGGGCGACCCCGACCTCATCATCATCGACGAGCCCACCGAAGGCCTGGCGCCCAAGATCGTCGAACTGGTGGGCGAGTACCTGCAAAAGCTGAAGGAGCGCGGGATCTCGGTGCTGCTGATCGAGCAGAAGCTGACCATCGCCATGCACATTTCCGACCGTGCCCTGGTCATGGGCCACGGCAACATCGTGTTCGACGGCACGCCCGACACCCTGCGCGCCGATGCCGGCGTGCGCAAGGAGTGGCTGGAAGTCTGACGCGGCACTTGCCCGCGTCTCACCAGCGACAGCCCGCGCGGCCCGCGGGCGGCCAAACTCACTAAACTGAACGCCTGTGGCGGCTGCCGCCGGCGTGCTGCCAGCCCGCGCGCTCGTTTTCACCTTTCCCTTCCAGGAGTTCCCATGACGGCCCAATACCAGGTTCAAGGCGACATTGCCATCATTTCCCTGAACAACCCTCCGGTCAACGGCTTGGGTTACGAGACGCGCATCGGCATCACCAATGGCCTGGAGCAGGCCAATACCGACGCGGCCGTCAAGGCCATCGTGCTGACCGGCGCGGGCAAGGCCTTTTCGGGCGGCGCCGACATCCGCGAGTTCAACTCGCCCAAGGCCATGCAGGAGCCGACGCTGCTGTCGGTGATTGCCGCCGTCGAGAATTCGGCCAAGCCCGTGGTGGCCGCCGTGCACAGCGTGGCCATGGGCGGCGGGCTGGAGCTGGCCCTGGGCTGCCACTACCGCATCGCCGCGCCGGGCGCCAAGGTGGCGCTGCCCGAGGTCAAGCTGGGCCTGATCCCCGGTGCCGGCGGCACGGTGCGCCTGCCGCGCGTGCTGGGCGCCGAGATGGCGCTGAACCTGATCGTCAAGGGCGACCCTGTCAACAGCGAGGTGCTGGCCGGCTTGCCGGGCCAGAAGCTGTTTGACAAGCTCGCCGCGTCGCCCGAATCGCTGCTGCAGGAGGCGGTGGCCCTGGCCAAGGACGTCGCGGCCAAACACGCCGACGGCTCGGTCCTGCCGCTGGTGCGCAACCTGCCGTGCAAGCACCCGCAGGGCGATGCCTATTTTCAGTTTGCGCGCAACATGGTGGCGGGCATGTCGCGCAATTTCCCGGCACCGGTCAAGTGCGTGGATGCGGTCGAGAACGCCACCAAGTACAAGTTCGACGACGCGCTGGCCAAGGAGCGCGAGATCTTCATCGCGCTGATGCAAACGCCCGAGTGCAAGGCCCTGCGCCACGTGTTTGCCGCCGAGCGTGCGGCCAGCAAGATCCCCGACGTGGGCCCCGAGGTGCAGCCGCGCGAGATCAAGAAAGTCGCGGTCATCGGCGCCGGCACCATGGGCGGCGGCATCACCATGAATTTCCTCAACGCCGGCATTCCGGTGACCATGCTCGAGATGAAGCAGGAGGCGCTGAACCGCGGCGTGGAGGTGATGAGCAAGAACTACGAGGCGCAGGTCAAGAAGGGCAAGCTGAAGCAGGACAAGTACGAGCAGCGCATGGCCCTGCTCAAGACCACGCTGAGCTATGACGACCTGAAGGACGCCGACCTCATCATCGAAGCCGTGTTCGAGGAGCTGGGCGTCAAGGAGCAGGTGTTCAAGAAGCTGGACGAAGTCGCCAAGCCCGGCGCCATCCTGGCCAGCAACACCTCCACGCTCGACGTGGACAAGATCGCCGCCTTCACGAAGCGCCCGCAGGATGTGGTGGGCATGCACTTCTTCAGCCCCGCCAACGTGATGAAGCTGCTCGAAGTGGTGCGCGGCGCCAAGACCGCCAAGGACGTGCTGGCTACGGCGATGGCGGTCGCCAAGAAGATCAAGAAGACGGCGGTGGTCTCGGGCGTGTGCGACGGCTTCATCGGCAACCGCATGATCGAGCAGTACAGCCGCCAGGCGGGCTTTCTGATCGAGGAGGGCGCCACGCCGGCGCAGGTGGACAAGGCGGTCGAGAAGTTCGGCTTTGCCATGGGCCCCTTCCGCATGGGCGATCTGGCCGGCAACGACATCGGCTGGGCCATCCGCAAGCGCCGCTACGTCGAAAAGCCCGACATGAAGTACAGCAAGACGGCCGATCTGCTGTGCGAGCTGGGCCGCTTTGGCCAGAAGACCGGCGCCGGCTGGTACGACTACCAGCCGGGCAAGCGCGACGCCATCCCCAGCAAGCTGGTGGAGGACATGGTGGCCAAGCACCGCGCCGATCTGGGCATCACGCCGCGCAAGATCAGCGACACCGAGATCGTGCAGCGCCTGGTGTATGCGCTGGTCAACGAGGGCGCGCGCATCCTGGAGGACGGCATCGCCAGCAAGGCCAGCGACATCGACATGGTGTACCTGACGGGCTACGGCTTTCCGCTGTGGCGCGGCGGCCCCATGCAGTACGCCAGCCAGATGGGCCTGTTCAACGTCGCCGAAAGCATGAAGCGCTTTGCCCGCAATCCGCTGGACGACGCCAGCTTCTGGCAGCCTGCGCCCCTGCTGGCCAAGCTGGCGGCCGAAGGCAAGTCATTTTAATTCATTTTGGCATCCAGCCCATATCCAACAAGCGCAACCAGCTATTGAATCAGGAGTAGTTCATGACATCCGCCCTCATCGTCTCCACCGCCCGCACCCCGCTTGCCAAGAGCTGGAAGGGCGCCTTCAACATGACCCACGGCGCCACCCTGGGCGGCCACGCGGTGCAGCACGCCATCCAGCGCGCCGGCATCGAGGCCGCCGCGGTCGACGACGTCATCATGGGCTGCGCCAACCCAGAGGGCGCCACCGGCATGAACATCGCGCGCCAGATCGCGCTGATGGCCGGCTGCCCCGTCACCACCTCGGGCACCACCGTCAACCGCTTCTGCTCCTCGGGCCTGCAGACCATCGCGCTGGCCTCGCAGCGCGTGATTGCCGGCGAGGCCGATGTGTTCGTTGCCGGCGGCGTCGAGAGCATCTCCTGCGTGCAGCAGGAGATGAACAAGCACATGATCTTCGACCCGGCCCTGCAGGCCAAGAAGCCCGAGATCTACTGGAGCATGCTGCAGACCGCCGAGCAGGTGGCCCAGCGCTACGGCATCACCCGTGACGCCATGGACGAATACGGCGCCGCCAGCCAGCAAAAGGCCTGTGCCGCGCAAGCGGGCGGCCTGCTCGACGCCGAGATCGCTCCCATCACCGTGACCATGGGCGTGGCCGACAAGCAGCTGGGCCTGATCACCAAGCAGGTGACGTGCAGCAAGGACGAAGGCACGCGCGAAGGCACGACCAAGGAAGGCATCAGCGGCATCAAGCCGGCGCTGCCCGGCGGCCTGATCAGCGCCGGCAACGCCAGCCAGTTCAGCGACGGCGCCGGCGCCTGCGTGGTCGTCAGCGAGCAATACGCCAGCCAGAAGAACCTGAAGCCCCTGGGCCGCTTCCTGGGCTTTGCCGTGGCTGGCTGCGAACCCGACGAAATGGGCATCGGCCCCGTGTTTGCCGTGCCAAAGGTGCTGGCCAAGCTGGGCCTGAAGGTGTCCGACATCGACCTGTGGGAGCTGAACGAAGCCTTTGCCGTGCAGGTGCTGTACTGCCGCGACAAACTGGGCATTCCCGCCGACAAGCTCAACGTCAACGGTGGCGCCATCGCCCTGGGCCATCCCTACGGCGTCAGCGGCCAGCGCCTCACGGGCCATGCCCTGATCGAAGGCAAGCGCCGCGGCGCCAAGCGCGTGTGCGTCACCATGTGCATCGGCGGCGGCATGGGCGCGGCCGGCGTGTTCGAGGTGCTGTAAGCCCTCGCAGGGGTTCACCCTTCGCGCCCCGCACAGGCTCACGGTCTGCGCGGGGCGTTTTGCTCAGATGCCCTCAATTCGCTTCAGGGCGCTCTCGCGTCACCCAGCGGACACGCCCGAGCAGACAGCACTCCCATAATCATCCGCATGGCCACGCTGCGCACCACCCTCGACTTCCTGCTTTACGACTGGCTGCACGCCGAAGCGCTGACCGCGCGCCCGCGCTTTGCCGATCACTCGCGCGACACCTTCGACGCGGTGCTGGACACCTGCGAGCGCATCGCGCGCGAGAAGTACGCGCCCTTCAACCGCCTGGTCGATACCGAAGAGCCGCGCACTGAAGCTGCGCCCGATGGCAGCCTGTGCGTGGTGCTGCCTCAGGCCACCCATGCCGCGCGCGCCGCCTACGCCGAAAGCGGCATGCTGGCCGCGGCGCAGGATGCCGAGCACGGCGGCATGCAGCTGCCGTATCTGGTGGAGGCAGCCGCCAATGCGTTTTTCGGCAAGGCGTCCATCAGCATCGGCTCCAATCTGCTGACGGTGGGCAACGCCAACCTGCTGATGGCGCATGGCACGCCATTGCAAAAACAGGTGTTTGCCGCCAACCAGTTCAACGGCCGCTGGACCGGCACCATGTGCCTCTCCGAGCCACAGGCCGGCTCCAGCCTGAGCGACGTGGCCACGCGCGCCGAACTGGAGGACGCGGGCGACGCGCTGGGCCCGCGCTACCGCCTGCGTGGCAACAAGATGTGGATCTCCAGCGGCGAGCACGAGATGACCGAGAACATCGTGCACCTGGTGCTGGCCAAGATTCCGGGCGCCGATGGCAAGCTGGTGGCAGGAGTCAAGGGCATCTCGCTCTTCATCGTGCCCAAGAAGCTGGTGGACGCCCAGGGGCAGCTGACCGGCGTGCGCAACGACGTCGCCCTGGCCGGCCTCAACCACAAGCTGGGCTGGCGCGGCACCACCAACACGCTGCTGAATTTTGGCGAAGGCAAGTTCCCGGTCGATGGCAAGGCCGGTGCGGTGGGCTACCTGGTGGGGCAGCCCGGCGAGGGCCTGCGCTGCATGTTCCACATGATGAACGAGGCGCGCATCGGCATCGGCATGGCGGCCACCATGCTGGGCCTGGCGGGCTACGAGGCCTCGCTGGACTACGCCAGGACGCGAACCCAGGGCCGCCCGATCGGAGCCGCTGGAAAGGACGCGTCACAGCCGCCGGTGCGCCTGATCGAGCACGCCGACATCCGCCGCATGCTGCTGGCACAAAAAGCCACCTGCGAAGGCGCGCTGGCGCTGCTGCTGTACTGCGCGCGGCTGGTGGACGAGCAGCACACCGGCACGCCGCAGCAGGCCGACGAGGCACGCCTGCTGCTGGAGGTGCTGACGCCCGTGGCCAAGAGCTGGCCCAGCGAGAACGCGCTGGAGGCCAACAGCCTGGCGATCCAGATCCACGGCGGCTACGGCTACACGCGCGACTTCCCGGTCGAGCAGTACTGGCGCGACAACCGCCTGAACATGATTCACGAAGGCACGCACGGCATCCAGGCCATGGACTTGCTGGGCCGCAAGGTGCGCATGGAAGGTGGGAGGGGCCTGGCGCTGCTGGCGGCGCGCGTGCAGGCCACGATCGAAAAGGCGCAGGCCCATGAGGCCCTGCACCACGACGCTGCTGCGCTGGCCAGTGCGCTGGAGCGCATCGGCCAGGTTACGCGCGCGGCCTGGGCTGGTGGCGACGCCAGCGAGGCGCTGGCCAATGCCGTACCCTACATGCAGGCCTTCGGCCATGTGGTGATCGCGTGGATCTGGCTGGAGCTGGCCGTGGTATCCATTGCTACAAAATCAGAAGCTGTCAGCATAGGCCTGATAGGCGCCAAGAGCTATTTTTATCACTATGAATTGCCTAGGATCGACGCCTGGTTGCGCGTGGTGGAAAGCCGCGACATGACCTGCGCCCAACTGCCCGAGGAATCCTTTTGACATGATCAAACACATCGTGATGTGGCAGCTGGCCGAGCAGGCCAATGGCCAGGACAAGGCCGCCAATCTGGCTCAGGCCAAGAAGCTGCTGGAAAGTTGCGCGGGCCTGGTGCCCGGCCAAGGCCGGCTCGAAGTGGCCACCGCCATGCCCGGCCTGGAATGCACCTACGACCTGGTGCTGTACAGCGAATTCGACGACCGCGCCGCGCTCGACGCCTACCAGGTGCATCCCACGCATGCGCCGGTCAAGACCTTTCTGCGCTCGGTGGTCACGGCCCGCCAATGCATGGACTACGAAACCTGATCGACCCGCAAGGACCGGCATGACCCGCACCACGCAACAACTGTTCGACCTCAAGGGCAAGAGCGCCCTCATCACCGGCGGCTCGCGCGGCCTGGGCCTGCAGATGGCGCACGCGCTGGGCGAGGCCGGCGCGCGCATCATGCTCAGCTCGCGCAAGGCCGACGACCTGGAGCAGGCCGCCGCCGAGCTGCAGACCGCCGGCATCGACGCGCGCTGGATTGCCGCCGACTGCGCGAAGGAAGAGGACACGCGCCGCCTGGCCGACGAGACCCTGCAGCGCATGGGCGCCATCGACATCCTCATCAACAACGCCGGCGCCAGTTGGGGTGCGCCGGCCGAGGACCACCCCGTGGCCGCCTGGGACAAGGTGATGAACCTGAACGTGCGCGGCTACTTCATCCTGAGCCAGCAGGTGGCCAGGGGCTGGATGATTCCGCAAAAGCGCGGGCGCATCATCAACATTGCTTCGATCGCGGGCCTGAACGGCAACCCGATCGACATGAAGACCATCGCCTACAACACCTCCAAGACGGCGGTGATCGGCTTTACCCGCACGCTGGCGGCCGAGTGGGGGCGCTTTGGCATCACCGTCAACGCCATCTGCCCGGGCTTCTTTCGCACCAAGATGGCCGCCGGCCTGATCGACCAGCTGGGCGAGGGCAAGATGGCCGCCGCCGCGCCGTTGGGCCGCCTGGGCGACGACGAGGACCTGAAGGGCATCACCCTGCTGTACGCCAGCGACGCCGGCAAGCACATCACCGGCCAGTGGCTGGCGGTCGATGGCGGCGTGAGCGTGGTGCTGGGTGCGGCTTGATGGAGCAGGGCACATGAGCGTGGGTTTTCATGTCCCCATTCCCTTCGTCGATCACCTGGGCTTCACGCTCGAGCGCTTCGAGGGCGGCGAGTCCACGTTGCACTTCGCGCCCCGGCCCGAGCACTGCAATTCGTTCGGCGTGGCGCACGGCGGCGCGCTGATGACCTTTCTGGACGTCATCATGGCCACCGCCGCGCGCAGCGTGCAGCCCGAGTCGGGCGTGGTCACCATCGAGATGAAGACCAGCTTCATGCGGCCTGCACCCGTCGCCCCCGGCGCCGCCCTGGTCGGCCGTGGGCGGCTGCTGCACCGCACGCGCAGCATGGCCTTTGTCGAAGGCTCGGTGTTTGCGCCCAGCGGTGAGCTGTGCGCGCAATCCACCGGCACCTTCAAATACGTGGCGGCGCGCGCCAACAAGATTTCGACCGACTGAACGTTCGAGCCGTTGAGAACAGCCGGACGCAGAGGACGCAAAGGATTCGCAAAGGACGCAAAAAATACCAATAAAAATTTTCAAATCCATAGCACGTTGCGCTTGTCTTGCATGGACTACCAAGGGATTTGTTTGAAGTTTTGACCCTTTTGCGTCCTCTGCGTGATCTTTGCGTCCTCTGCATCCGGCTGTTCCAGACTTTTCGCACTCCCCATCCATCACAGGACCCCCGCCATGCCCACCAACCGCCAAATCCTGCTCGACAACCGCCCCCAGGGCGAAGCCACGCTCGGCAATTTCAAACTGGTCAGCAGCGAAACCCCGCCGCTGCAGGACGGCCAGGTGCTGGTGCGCCACCATTACCTCAGCCTGGACCCGTACATGCGCGGGCGCATGAACGACGCCAAGAGCTACGCCGCCTGCCAGCCGCTGGGCCAGGTGTTCCAGGGCGGCACGGTGGGCGAGGTGGTGGAAAGCCGCCACCCCAAGTTCGCCGTGGGCGACAAGGTGGTGGGCTTTGGCGGCTGGCAGGAATACAGCGTGGTCAATGCCAGCCAACCCGGCACGCTCAAGAAGGTGGACACCACCCACGTGCCGCTCTCGCACTACCTGGGCGCCGTGGGCATGCCGGGCGTGACCGCCTGGTACGGGCTGAACAAGATCATCGCGCCCAAGGCCGGCGAGACGCTGACGATCACCGCCGCCTCGGGCGCCGTGGGCAGCGCCTTTGGCGCGCTGGCCAAGGCGCGCGGTTGCCGCGTGGTGGGCATTGCCGGCGGGCCGGACAAGTGCAAATACGTCACCGACGAGCTGGGCTTTGACGCCTGCATCGACTACCGCCAGCACCCCGACGTCAAGAGCATGAGCGCGGCGCTGAAGGCCGCGTGCCCCAACGGCATCGACGGCCATTTCGAGAATGTGGGCGGCTACATCCTGGACGCCGTGATGCTGCGCACCAACGCATTCGCCCGCATCGCCCTGTGCGGCATGATTGCCGGCTACGACGGCCAGCCCCTGCCCATGGCCAACCCCGCGCTGCTGCTTGTCAACCGCATCAAGCTGGAAGGCTTCATCGTCAGCGAGCACATGGAGGTTTGGCCCGAGGCCCTGGCCGAACTGGGCCAACTGGTGGGCACGGGCAAGCTGCGCCCGCGCGAGACCATCGCCCAGGGCATCGAATCGGCGCCACAAGCCTTCCTGGGTTTGCTCAAGGGCAAGAACTTTGGCAAGCAACTGGTCAAACTATGACCACCCCAGGCTCCACACGCTGCGCGTTGTTGCGCCTCCCCCTCAAGGGGCATCGCCAGTGGTCGGGGAAACCCCGACCACGGCGATCGCTGGCGCGGCTTGCTCCGCAGCCTCTGGATTCGTTGGGGGGATGTGCCGCTGGCGGTTGAACCCATTTGCTTCAGGAGATTGACATGGCCCACACCACGCACGACGTCTTCAACCAGCCGCTGCCGCTGGCCGACGTCAACCTGTTCGACATCAACCAGCCGCTGCAAGACGCGGTCAAGTTCAACGCGCCCCAGCTGGACACGGGCGCGCTGCGCGAACTGGGCCGCACGGTGGGCTCGGCCGCCATGCAAGACCACGCGCGCCTGGCCAACGTGCACACGCCCGAGCTGCGCACGTTCGATCCCTACGGCCACCGCATCGACGAGGTGGAGTTTCATCCCAGCTATCACGCGCTGATGCAGGCGGCGACGGCCGCTGGCCTGCACGGCACACCGTGGGGAGCAGGACAGGGCACGGCGCCGCACGTGCTGCGCGCCGCCAGCTTCATGCTGTTCACCGAGCTGGAGCCCTCCATCCTGTGCCCCATCTCGATGACCTACGCCGTCACCCCGGCGCTGCAGGAAAACGCCGCCGTCTACGCCGACTGGGGCCCCAAGCTCACCAGCCGAGCCTATGACCCGACCCTCAAGTTCTACAAGGACAAGCCCGGCGTGACCATGGGCATGGGCATGACCGAGAAGCAGGGCGGCTCGGACGTGCGCGCCAACACCACGCAGGCCGTGCCCGATGGGCGCGACGGCTGGGGCGAGCGCTATCGCATCACCGGCCACAAGTGGTTTTTCTCGGCGCCGATGTGCGACGCGTTTTTGGTGCTGGCGCAGGCGGCCGATGGGCTGACCTGCTTCTTCCTGCCGCGTGTGCTGCCGGACGGTTCACGCAACGGCCTGCGCATCCAGCGCCTGAAGGACAAGCTGGGCAACAAGGCCAACGCCAGCTCCGAGGTCGAGTTTCAGGACGCGTTGGCCTGGCGCGTGGGTGATGAAGGCCGCGGCGTGCCGCAAATCCTGGAGATGGGCACGCGCACACGGCTCGACTGCTCGCTGGGCACCAGTGGGCTGATGCGCCAGGCCCTGGCCATCGCCATCCACCACACGCGCCAGCGCAAGGCCTTCGGCAAATTTTTGATCGAGCAGCCGCTGATGAAGAACGTGCTGGCCGACCTGGCACTGGAGAGCGAGGCCGCCACCGCGCTGGCGCTGCGCCTGGCGCGCGCCTTCGAGCGCCACGGCGACGCGCACGAGCGCCTGATCGCCCGCGTGCTCACGCCCGTGGCCAAGTTCTGGATCTGCAAGCGCGGCTGCCACTTCAGCCAGGAGGCCATGGAATGCCTGGGCGGCAACGGCTATGTGGAGGAGGGGGGCTGGGGCATCCAGGCGCGCATCTACCGCGAAATGCCGGTCAACTCGATCTGGGAGGGCGCGGGCAACATCATGGCCATCGACCTGCTGCGCGCCCTGCGCAAGGGCGACGTGGCCGCTGCCTTGCAGGCCGAGCTGGCACCGGCGCGCGGCGCCCACGCCGCGCTCGACCGCACGATCGAACAACTACCCAGCCGCATCGAGGCCCTGGCCAACGAAACCGAAGCGCGCCGCTTGGCACAGGACGTGGCGCTGGCGCTGCAGGGCGCGCTGCTGGCGCAAACCGCGCCGGCCGCCGTCACCGATGCCTTCTGCGCCTCGCGCCTGGGCGGCGACTGGGGCCAGGCATTCGGTACCCTGTCGGCCCGTGCCGACATGGACGCCATCATTGCGCGCGCGATGCCATGAATACCGGACGCAGAGGACGCAAAGGATTCGCAAAGGACGCAAAAGGAATAAAAAAATTGGATTAAATTCAGCCGTAGCCCGCGCGCAATCGGCGTGACAAGCTATATTTTCAATAGTAATTTAATTGGTATTTTTTGCGTCCTTTGCGTCCTTTGCGTCCTTTGCGTCTTTTTTGCGTCCTCTGCGTCCGGCTGTTCAAGCCTTCCATTCCCTAGAAAGAACACCCCATGATTCAAGACTTCCAAGGCAAGACCGCCGTCCTGACCGGCGCCGGCTCGGGTTTCGGGCTGGAGTGCGCGCGCATCGGCGCCGCACGCGGCATGAACCTGGTGCTGGTTGACGTGCAGCAGGATGCCCTCGACAAGGCGGCGGCCGAGCTGACGGCCGCCGGCGTGCAGGTCATGGCCCGCAAGGTCGATGTGTCCAGTGCCGAGCAAATGGATGCCTTGGCGGCTGACGTCAAGGCACGCTTTGGCGCGCCGCACTTCGTCTTCAACAACGCCGGCGTGGGCGCTGGCGGCCTGGTGTGGGAGAACTCGGTCGCCGACTGGAACTGGGTGCTGGGCGTGGACCTGTGGGGCGTGATCCACGGCGTGCGCCTGTTCGTGCCCATGATGCTGGAGGCTGCTGCCCAAGACCCGGCCTATCGCGGCCACGTCACCAACACCGCAAGCATGGCCGGCCTGCTGACGCCGCCCAACATGGGCATCTACAACGCCGCCAAGGCAGCCGTGGTCAGCCTGACCGAGACCATGTACCAGGACCTGCGCCTGGTCACCGACCAGATCGGCGCCAGCCTGCTGTGCCCTTACTTCGTGCCCACCGGCATCACCCACAGCGAGCGCAACCGCCCGGCCGATGGCGATTCAAGGGCGTTGACCAAGAGCCAGCAGATCGGCCAGGCCATGACCGAGAAGGCCGTCACCAGCGGCAAAATCACTGCCGCCGAGGTGGCGCAAAAGGTGTTTGCGGCCATCAGCGCCGACCAGTTCTACGTCTTCAGCCACGAGAGCCCCAAGGCGCTGGGCAACATCGCCCACCGCATGCAGAACATCGTGGCGATGAAGAACCCGGCCGATCCGTTCTTGGAGACGCCCGAGATCGGGGCCCGGTTGCGCCAGCAGTTGCGCGGCGCCTGAGCCGTCAGCGCTCCACCTGGGTGAGTTGCTGGCGCCAGAACGCCGGCATCAGGTCGAACAGCGGCGTGGGGTCGCGCTGCATCATCTGCGCATTTTGGGCCGGCAGGGACGGAATGGTGGTCAGCGGATCCACATAGGCCAGTTGCTGCATCCAGCCAATATTGACACTGCCGTTGGGCATGGGGCGAGAGTAGATCAGGGCCAGCATGCGCTTGGCCTGCTGGCTGCCGCGGTCCGCTGCCAGGCGGTAGAAGCGGATGGCCTCGGCAAAATTGGCCGGCACGCCCAGCCCGCGGTGATAGCGCTGCGCCATGGCCAGCGCCGCCTGCGCGTCCACGTTGGGGGTGGGCGAGGGCAGCACCGCCCGGTTCGGCGTGACGCCGCCGTTCTTGAGGATCTGCAAGTCCACCTCGGCAGCGCGCGACTGCGGGCTGGCGCGCTGGAGATAGCGCTGCGCATCGGCGGTGTGATGATCGGTGGCCGCCATGATCCCCAGCTCCAGATTGGCCTGCACGTCACCCGCCGCAGCCGCCCGCTGCAGCAGGGCCAGGTCGGGCACTTCGGGCTCCATCGCCTGGCCCATGCGGTTGTTGGCCACCTGCACCGGGGCCTGGCGGGACGCCAGCACCCAGGCCAAGTAGTCCGCCCGCGCCGGGTGCCGGCGCCGCAGCAAGGCGATGTTGCGGTTGGCTTCCTCGACATTTGGGGGCCCCACGCAGCCGTCAATGGCGCACCAGGCCAGGCCGGCATAGGCCCAGGGTTCGCGGCCCAGCCGCGCCGCGCGCTGGAACCACTGCTGCGCCAGGGCCGGATCGCGGCGCACGCCCGCGCCATGCAGGTAGATCAGGCCCAAGACCCAGGCGGCCTGCGCCGACGAAGGCGTGCTGCCGAAGCTTCTGGAAGCATCGGCCTGGTGCCTCAGGCGCTGCAACTCGTGCTGAACCTCCGCCGAGTGCGCATCACGCGGCGGCGTGAGCGAGCCGGTGACGACCGGCGGCGCCTCGATCCGGGGGGCACTCTCGCTGGGCTTGCGCACTTCGATGTGCGGCACCGCGGGCGAGGGCGCCTCGATCGCAGGCGACCGCACGGCCGGCGCCTGCAAGGGCGTTGCGGGTTGTACGTCGGTCTGCAGGGACTCCACCTGGGTTGCCCGTGCCCGCGCCCATGCCGGCACCAACTGCGTGGTCAGCGCAATCACTGCAATCGGCAGCACCGCCATCAGCGTCCGCATCGCGGCGCCGCGGCAACCGCGCCGCCCCGCGCGCACGGGGTGCAACGGCTTCCTGGCGGGTGCAGTGGCGATCATGGATGATCTCCTGGCCCGTCCAGTGTCTCACTTCTTGGCGGGCGCGGGCGCCGGGGTGGGCTTGTGCGGCACCACGCTCCAGCGCACCTCCTGAGATACCTGTCCGTCGGTGCCCATGGCGGCGGCAAAGCGCTCCTTCACGCCTTCGAATCCGCGCACGCCACGCAGCGGGGTCAGCGCCGGGCCCTGCAGGTCAGCCGGCAGGCGCGGCGCGGCGTCCTCGGCGGTGGCCATGCAGATCACGCCTTCCACGCCTGGCTTGCCAGCGTCCAGGATGTAGCCCGGGTTGACGCTCATCCAGTCCGGAATGCGGATGCTCTCATTGGCCGACACCAGCGATGAGGTTTGCAACGAATTGGGCAGCAGGCGCATGACCTCCTGGTCGGAATTGGCGTAGTAGCAGTACAGGTGCGACGCTCGCGAGACCGAAGCTGACAGGAAGATCTGATCGCCCTGGCTGAAGGGCGGCCGCTCGCCGGCGGGTTGCGGGTTCTCGATCTGCATGTCGATGGTCCATGGCGCCACGGGGCCTTCGCCCACGGCCGGCGTCTGCGTGCCCTCGGCGGCGGCTACTTGCTGCGGGCCGTTGCTGTTCCAGCCAATGCGCTGGAGCGAACCGTCATCGCCCAGTCCGACGAAGCCGCGCAATGCCACCTCGTAGGTCTGGAAGTCCACCACGCCGCTGACCACCAGGTCGTGGTCGACCTGGAACTTGGCCAGGGCCGAGCGCACCACCGGCGCGTTGAGCGGCAGCTTGTCGGAGCCGGCCGGCAGGTAGCCCTTGGCCTGCAGCGAGCTGCGCACCAGGTGGAACTGGTTCTTGGGGCCACCCTCGTCGTACCAGTCGCGCATGGCGCGCTGGAAGTTGGGGTCGGTCTGGTCCAGCGTCAGGCACTGCCAATACGGCACGTGCGCCCATTTGCCCACCAGCTCGATCATCGCCAGGTCCACCAGCGTGCGGATGGCGCCGCCGGTGCCCATGGCGTAGTCGCGCCCGACGTTGAAGTTGACGCCGTACGATCCAATGCGCCCCGACAGGTCAAGCCCCTCGCCCGCGCCGCCGATGACGACCTCATTGGCCGAGTCCATGCCGGGGATCAGCGTCCGGGTGCGAAAGTCGCCCAGGTGTGCTTCGAGCGCCACCAGCGTGGCCGCCTTGTTGCGGCTGTAGCCAGTGTCCAGCCGGTTGGCGGACGTCCCTGCGGTCAACCGGCTGTCAATGATGTTCTGATCGACATACGCCACCGCGCCCGACACGTAGAGGGCCGGGCGCTGCAGCTGCATCTGGTTGTTGTTGAGCAGGATGGTGGTCAGGTTCTGCACCGTGTCCTGCCGGGCAATGTCCACCTCGTAGTCCACGAATCGGAAGGCATTGCTCACATGCGACATCTGCGACAGCGCGGTGGCCACCATGGGCAGGATGCCCACCGCGACCTTGCCCGAATAGTCGGGAAACTGCTTGCTGCTGATCAGCGTGGTCGGCACGTCGGCGGCGCGCAGCATGTGGTCCATGCAGGTCAGCGCCGGCGAGAAGCTCGAGATGGAGCGGATGGGGCGCACCACGGGCCGGTCCACCGTGCCGGCGCGATCGTGATATTCGCTATCGCGGCGAGGGTCGAGCGTGCCGCAACCGGCCGCCAGAAGGGCGAAGGATGCCGCTGTCAACAGGCCCCAATGGCGAAGCTGAAACCGGGCAGGCACCAAGGGCCGGGCGATCGTGGTGGTCATGGTGCGTTCCCTTCTATTCTTGACTGCCGAATGGGGTGGCGCATCGCCATCGCCCTGTGCTGTGATCTCCCGCAGTGTTTCGGGAGGGTCCCGGTGTGCTGCAAGCACCCGTCTGTATGGCAAGCACCGCGGGTGGCCGCAGCTGTGGGCTCTGGTGCCCGCACGCCACCACCCGAGACGGAATCAGTTGCAGATGTTGATCATGTCGCCACGCAGCACCACGATCTGATCCCGATTGACCTGTGTCGCGCCACCAGGCCTGGCAGCGCCGGTCGTGCTGGCCACCGACTGGTTGCAGGTGGTGTACAGCCCATTGGTCTTCACCGACTGCACCACGTCGCGATCGGTCTTGACGTTGCTGTTGGGTGCACTGGCGTAGGCATCCGCGGTGTAACGCCCCACCTTGGCGGCAATGCCAGGAGGAAGATCCTGTTTGTAATGGATGTCACCCGACGGCGCCTTGCGTAACGTGGGCAACTCCAAGTAGGTTACAGGTTTGGTGATGGTCACCGTGTCTTCACCGGGCGCTGCATGAATCAGCGCTACCGACGAAAGCAGCAAGCCTGCTACCGCGATCCTGAATGGCAAACGCTTCGACATGACGCTTCTCCCAAGCCACGAGGTGAATTGGCGCCAGATCACCTAAACGATCCGGCGTGGTGAGCGGCCCGTATTGCTGGCGCCGCTCACGCTGTTGTTGCTTCACTGGGAGGCAAACGCGTACGGACCGCAAGCCGGCCCCACGCAAATCGGCGGCGGCGGCAGGCAGGAGTCGTTGGACGCCAGGTTTTGAACCGCGTGAGCCAAGCGCCCAGTAGCCAAGTTGGCCACCGTCGATCCACCGGTAATGTAGGCAACTTGCGTGGAGGTGCCCGAGATATTCACGGTGCCATAGTTGGAGGCCACGTTCTGTACGGCCGCCGTTTTGGCGCCATTGGCCTCATTGGTCAAGCTTGAACCGCCGCCTACGCCAACCGTCTGAGTGCTAGAGCCACTGATATTGATGTCACCCATGTTGCTGGCCAGATTCTGGTACGCCAAGGCGGCGTCCTTGCAGTCGGAGCCACGGCAACCTTGCAAACCTTCAGCCAAGTTGCTCACGGTTGCGCCACCACCGACGTTGGCCGTTTGCTTGGACGATCCCTTGACATACGGGCCGACATACGGACCACTGACATTTACCGTGCCTACATTGGAAGCCAGGTTCTGTACCGCCACGTCACCATTCAACACGGCTTCGTTGGAAACGGTGGCACCGCCGTCAATAGTTGAACTTGCTCAGAGTGCCCGCTGATGTTGATCCCACCTTTGTTGGATGCGATGTTCTGGTTGGCATAGGTATGGTCGTTGGCCGTGTTCATGACCGTTGCCCCACCGTTGACCGACACCGTCTGACTGGACGTGCCGCTGATATTGATGGTACTCATGGGTGCGGGAGCCGGGTCTGCCAAGGCGACGGTAGCAATCGCACTCAACGCGAAGAAAGCAAGCGATTTCATGATGAAGTCCTCCAAAGGTACTGCCTGACACGGAGTCCGGCCGGGACGGCGGGGCCGCTCAACCGGGGTTTGACGCTGCCGCCCGCGGTTCAATCTGAGGTGTCGAACGCGCTTTTGGCTTTGTCGGGGTTCAGTGTGGGTGCCGCCACCCCCTCATGCCAATCGCCTGGGCGGGATACACCGCCTGCGGGAGGGAGGGTGCCCAGGCTTGGGCCGGGAAGGCTCTGGAGCGATCGACCCCGTTGGATGGGGTGCTTGCAAAAACGAAGCAGTGGCCGAAATTGAAATGGGTAGTTACCAATCGTATCTTTTGCAAAAACAAGCACAAAACGTGAAAATATTTTTGGATTTGGTTGCACACTGGGCCGAAGCCGTGAAAAAACTCCCGATGCTGCTGTGAAAACCCCACAGGGTTTTTCCCTCGCAGAGCGAGGCAACAAGCGTCGGCAAGGAGGGTTGGGTTACAGGTGTCACAACCTGCGGGTTGTAGGGGGAATGTCATGAACACCACCACCACGGATTGGCTTGGCTTGACCGAACTGGGCAGCACAGCCAGCACGACGACCGCTCACGCCATCACCTGGCCGCCCTTTCTGCGCGGCCAGTCCGAGCGCCCGGCGCGGGTGCTGCTGGTTGACGACGACCCGCACATGTGTCGTGTGATCGCGCAGGAGCTGCTGGCGGACACGCGCATTCATCTGGTGGCGCAGGCCAATTCGCTGCGCGACGGGCGGCACCTGGTGGCCCGGCACGACTTCGACGTCATGCTGGTGGACCTGAACCTGGGCGACGGCACCGGCTTCGAGCTGATCGAGTACATGAAGAACGTGCACCCCGTGGCCGAGGCGGTGGTGGTGTCGGCCATGGAGGACGAGGAGCACGCCATCCACGCGTTCGAGCTGGGGGCCACGGGCTATCTGGTCAAGGGCTCGTGGTTTGGCAACTTTGCGCAGGCGGTTCTGCATGTGGTCAACGGCGGCGCCACGGTCACGCCCAACCTGGCGCGGCGCCTGCTGCGCCGCCTGGGCGGGCATGGCGATGCGCCGGCCAGCACGGCGGTCGCAAGCCGGCACACCGCCAGTGCCGAGCACCTGTCCGAGCGCGAGCGCGAAATCCTGCGGCTGGTGGCCAGCGGCCACACCAGTTGCGAGATCGCGCAGAACCTGGCCATCAGCGCCCAGACGGTGAACACGCACATCAAGAACATCTACCGCAAGCTGCAGGTGCGCACGCGGGCGCAGGCGGTCAACCGGGCGTCGCAGCACGGGCTGCTGTACTGAGCCCCGGGGCCGCGGGCCCCGCCGCGCAAAGGACAAGCATCATGAACAACACAGCGCTGTTGCCCTGGGTGGCCCTGCTGCTGGCGCTGGCCCTGGCAGGCTACGCGCTGGGCCGGGGGGCCCGGCGCCATCGCCGGCTGGATGCCGTGTTTGGCGGCACGGCACTGGCCTTTGCCGCCCTGGCACTGCTGGGGCTGGTGGCCAACTACGGCTGGATGAGCCCGCCGGCACTGCTGCCGCTGACGCAAGTGATGTATCAGCTGATGACGCTGGGCGTGATCGTGTTTCTGCTGGTGGCGGCCCACGGCTGGCGGCCGCTGCAGCAGGTGATCGTGGCCGCGCAGGCGGTGCTGGGCCTGGGCCTGATCGCGCTGGCGCCGGCTCCGCTGGGACACCTGCCGGCCTGGGCGATCGTCAACATCGTTTGCGCCACGCTGCTCCTGCTTTCTCTGGCCTATGCGCTGCTGGTGCGCCACGCCGGCGCCCCCGCATGGATGGTGATGCTGGCGGCGCTGGCCAGCCTGAACGTGATGTTGAATGACTTTCGCGCGGCCGAAGGAGGCGCGCTGTCGGCCTCCTGGTCGCAGGTGCTGCTGTTGCTGATCCTGCTGGCGCTGTGGCTCACGCGCACGCGCCGCATTCGCGCGATGGCGCCGCCGGGCCAGCACCCGATGCTGCTGGACCGCCAGCGCCTGGCGCAGGACCTGCACGACGGCGTGGGCTCGCATCTGACGACCATCATCTCGGCGCTGGATGCCGGCACGGCCAAGGAGCGGACCACCGCGGCGCTGCTGCAGGAGTGCCTTGTCGAATTGAAGCTGCTGGTGGACGGCATGGACGAAGAGGCCTCCGTGCTGAGTCTGCTGGCCAGCCTGCGCTACCGCATCGAGCCGCTGCTGACGGCCGCGCACATCCGCCTGCATTGGTCGGTGGCGGATGACGACGACCTGGAGCGCGTGACCGGCGACACCGCGCGGCAGGTGCTGCACCTGACGCAAGAGGCCCTGGCCAACGTGCTGCGCCATTCGGGCGCCGATCGGGTGGCCATCACCTGCTGCGTCAGCAAGGCGCAGCAGGCCTTGTTGCTGGAGATCAACGACAACGGCATTGGCCTGCGCGACGTACCCGGCCGGCAAGCCCGGCAGCGCCCATGCGGCAAGGGCCTGCGCGGCATGCGCGCGCGGGCGCACCAGTTGGGCGGGCAGTTGTCGATCGAATCGGCGCCGCACAGGGGCACCCGCCTGCGCATGCTGGTGCCGCTGGCTTGCCTGGAGACAGAAGAGGCCTGACGCCCCAGGCTGGCCAGCCCCTGGACCGGGTGGGCGCCGCTGCGCGCTGTGGCAAACTCGTTGGTTTTTTTGGCCTGCGTCCTGACCCTCTGCCGCGCGGGCATGCCACGCACGCCATGCTTTCCATCCCATCCCAGATCGCCGCCGAACTCAAGGTGCGCGAGGCACAGGTTCAGTCCGCCATCGACCTGATCGACGGCGGCGCCACGGTTCCCTTCATTGCCCGCTACCGCAAGGAGGCCACGGGCGGCCTGGACGACGTGCAGCTGCGCGAGCTGGAGGCGCGCCTGGCCTATCTGCGTGAGCTGCACGAGCGCCGCGCCGCCGTGCTGAAAAGCATCGAGGAGCAGGGCAAGCTTACGCCCCAGCTGCGCGCCGCCATCGACGCCGCGCCGACCAAGCAGGAGCTGGAGGACCTGTACCTGCCCTACAAGCCCAAGCGCCGCACCAAAGGCCAGATCGCCCGCGAATTCGGCATCGAGCCGCTGGCCGACACGCTGTGGGCCAACCCGGCGCTGGACCCGCACGCCGAGGCCCAGGCCTTCGTCAAGGCAGACAAAGGCGAGGGCGGCGAGGACTTCACGACGACCACGGCCGTGCTCGACGGCGTGCGCGACATCCTGAGCGAGCGCTGGGCCGAGGACGCCGCCCTGGTGCAAGGCCTGCGCGAGTGGCTGTGGGCCGAGGGCCTGCTGCAAAGCCAGCTGGCCGCGGGCAAGAGCGAAAACGACGCCGAAGTCGCCAAGTTTCGCGACTACTTCGACTACGACGAGCCGATCGGCCGCGTACCCTCGCATCGTGCGCTGGCGGTGTTTCGGGGGCGGCAGTTGGGCATTCTGGAGGCTAGGGAGCCGCTGAGTTGACTCCCTCCCCCGCTGGGGGAGGCAGGTGGGGGCCAGCAGCGTCTGCTGCCAACGCCGTGCCCCCATCCCCACCTTCCCCCAGCGGGGGAAGGAGTCTCGTTCCCAGCCTGGCCGAAGGCCGCATCGCCCTGCAGCTGGGCTGGTCGCACCAGGGCAGGGCGGCCGACGATTTGCTGCGCAAGTGCGTGGCCTGGACCTGGCGCGTCAAGCTTTCGCTCAGCACCGAGCGCGACCTGTTTGCCCGCCTGCGCGAGGACGCCGAGAAGGTGGCCATCAAGGTGTTTGGCGACAACCTGCGCGATCTGCTGCTGGCCGCGCCCGCTGGCCAGAAGGTGGTGATGGGGCTGGACCCCGGCATCCGCACGGGCGTGAAGGTGGCCGTGGTGGACGCCACCGGCAAGCTGGTGGACACCGCCACCGTCTACCCGCACGAGCCACGCAAGGACTGGGACGGCAGCCTGCACACGCTGGGTCGTTTGGTCGTCCGGCACGACGTGCAGCTGATCGCCATCGGCAACGGCACCGCCAGCCGTGAGACCGACAGACTGGCCGGCGATCTCATAAAATTAGTGCAAAAACAGGCTGCAGCGCCCGCTGGACAAGCGCAGGCAGCTATACAAAAGATAGTCGTCAGCGAGGCCGGTGCGTCCGTCTATTCGGCCAGCGAGTTTGCCAGTGCCGAGCTGCCCGACGTGGATGTGAGCCTGCGCGGGGCCGCCAGCATTGCGCGCCGCCTGCAGGACCCGCTGGCCGAGCTGGTCAAGATCGACCCCAAGAGCATCGGCGTGGGCCAGTACCAGCACGACGTCAACCAGAGCGAGCTGGCGCGCACGCTGGATGCCGTGGTGGAGGACTGCGTCAACGGCGCGGGGGTGGATCTGAACACCGCCAGCAGCCCGCTGTTGGCTCGCGTGTCGGGCCTATCGGGCACGGTGGCCAAGGCGGTGGTGCGCTGGCGCGAGGCCAACGGCGCCTTCACCAACCGCCAGCAGCTGCTGCAAGTCAGCGGCTTGGGGCCCAAGACCTTTGAGCAAAGCGCGGGTTTCGTATTCGCGGCGGCGACAACCCGCTGACGCTGGCGTGCACCCCGAGACCTATGCCGTGGTGGAGCAGATCATCGCCCGGACCGGCAAGCCGGTGGATCAATTGATGGGCCGCGCCGAGCAGATCAAGGCGCTCAGGCCCGAGCAATTTGCCACGCCGCAGTTTGGCGCCATCACGGTCAAGGACATCCTGGCCGAGCTGGAAAAGCCCGGGCGCGACCCGCGCGGCGACTTTCAGGTGGCGCGCTTCAACGACGGGGTGGAGTCCATTGGCGACCTGCGCGAGGGCATGCTGCTGGAGGGCACCGTCAGCAACGTGGCGCAGTTTGGCGCCTTTGTCGACCTGGGCGTGCACCAGGACGGCCTGGTGCACGTCAGCCAGCTGGCCAACCGCTTTGTGAGCGACGCCCGCGAGGTGGTCAAGACCGGGCAGATCGTCAAGGTGAAGGTGCTGGAGGTGGACGTGCCGCGCGGGCGCATCAGCCTGAGCATGAAGCTGGACGCCGCCGCCGGCCGCCGCGAACCCCGCGACAACCGCTTCGAGGCCGCCGGGCGCGGCCAGCGCCCGGCGCCGGGCCGCGCCGTGCCGCAGGCCACGGCCATGGCCTCGGCGTTCGAAAAGCTGAAGGCGTCGCGCTGAGACGGGTTGCCGGCGCACCCCCCGGTGCTTTGCCTTGGGGTTGTAGCCGCTCGCCTTATTTGGCTTTGCACTGCAGCGGCACCATGCGGCCGATCTCCACCGTCAGATCGGCGCCTTTGCCACGAATGGTGTTGGGGCCATTGGAGTAGATGAAGCCCGAGCCGCTCGGCTGTTGCTGCAGCTCGATGCTTTGCCCATGGCGCATCAGCACGGCACGGCCTTGCGCCAGAAAGAACCGGACCAACAGCTCTTCGCCATTGGTGCAGGAAAAGGCCACGTCCCGGCCGCCCGGCGCAGGGTCGGCGACGGGCGGCTTGGTGGCGCATGCGGCGGTGACGCAGGCGATGGCTGCTGCGGCGATCAGTGCTTTCATGGGTTCTTTCCGGATGGTTTGAAAAGGATCCCCGTCCGGTCAACGGCCCGGCGAAGGCCTGTCACACTGGCCGCCAGGACAAGGTGGACACCAGCGCGCCGTCAGGCCGCACCGTGCTGCCCCAGAACCAGCAGGCACGCGCCCAGCAGAACCACGGCCGCGCCCAGGTCGGAGATCATGGCGACGTTCTCCAGTCGGTTGCGGTGGCCTTTCAGGACGTGCATGACCCCCGCCAGGCCGTAGAACAGCCCGCCCGCAAAGGCGGCGGCAAGTCGCCAGGACGGCACCCACAGGCTGAGCACGCCGACCAGCCCGATAGCGACATTGGCAAAGCCGAGTTCACGCACCAGGATCAGAGACTCATCCGACTTCAGGCCCAGAATCTCGCGCGCCGTGTAGCGCGGCTGGGCCATCTGCTTGGCACCGGCCAGAAACAGGCGCCAGCCGACGGCCCAGAAGGCAAACCACTTGGCGACGAGCGCGGCATCGAGCGCTGCTCCGAAGTACAGGCACTCGGCCGCGATGCACAGCAGCGGCAGCACAAGCATCAAAAGGCTGATCATGACGTAGTACATACATGCAGCTCGCGATCGTGGTGGGTGGGCCCAAAGCATAAGACAAGCCGCGCGGGGCGGGTTGGCTCGGGCACGATGCCATTGGCACCCACGTTGAGGTTGAGGCTGCTCGCCTGTCCTTGACATTGGCAATGATCTGCCGACTCGGCGCGGATTTCACTATTTCAGTTTGACCTGCCGCCGCCAACGAGTGGCGGACGCCCCGTTAGCCCCAATACTGTTCATATACGGATCCAAGGGCGCGGCTCGTGGCGTTGATGCAGCTTGGCGCCGCGGTGCCGGACGTTGAAGTTGCTCATCTTGCGCTTGACGCCGCGCGGGTTGAAGTGCCCGCGGCTGCTGACGCACCGGCCGCGGGCGATTTCGGCGAGCAGCGCCGCGCGCCAAGCTGGCAGGCGCCAAAGGGAAAGGCCGCAGCTTGCGGCATCTTGCGTTTGACGCGCACTGCGTGAGTGAAACTCAGGCGATCCGGATCGAGACCGCGCTCCCAGGCGGCTTGGGCCATCAGTTGGCGGATCGCGAAGTGCGCCAGCAGCAGTCCTCTACAGCTCCTGGCTGCACCAGATCGGGCGTCTTGCTGCGCAGCACGGTGCCTGTTGGCGCGCAGGTGCGTCTTGAACTCGTCGAACACGCCCTCGATCTCCCAGCGTCAGGATACAGCGCGGCCAACTCCTCGGCCGGCGCCTGGTTCGCATCGAGCAAGCTGGTCAGCAGGCGATAGCTGTCCTGCGTCGGCGTGGCCGACGGGTACCAATGACGCGCACCGTCTGCCTGCGCTTGCGCGCGCTGTCGGCGCGCTGTCGTAGATCGTGCTCAAGTACGAACCGTCGGACGGTAACTGTTGCCGCGGCAGCTTGAGGCTCGAGGTCACGCGCCACAGCAGCGCCGCCTCGGCCGCGCGGGCGCTTTGCCAGAGCTGGCTGTAAAAGCCCCGGATCGGCCAGCAGCAGCATGCCCTTGTCGAGCCAGTCCGCCGCTCGGCCGCCATCGCCTTCTCGCTGCGTGCATACGGGGCGATGGCAGCGGCCGTGATGACGTGCGTGCCGCATTCGACCATGCCCAGCAGGCGCGCCTGCGGGAAGGCGCTTTGTCCACGCGTGCAAGGTGTGGGGTAGCCGAAGAACTCGGCGTTGGCGCCTTCGTCGGCCACGTCCATGCAACTGCCGTCCAGCGCCATCACACGCCAGCCTCGATACCAAGCCCTGGCGCACTGGCGCTGCCAGCGGGCGCAGCACCCGTTCGGCCAGGCGCCGCATCACTTCGGCTCCCAGTCGGCTGCGCGCCTGCGAGATAGCGGACTTGCTGGCCTGCACCGCCTTGGCCTCGCCGCTGCCAAGCCATTGCAGAGCTTCGCACACCACCCGCAGCACCTCCTCCAGCGGCGCCCGCGCCACAGCGCCAGCGCCATGACGTAGTACACGACCGCCGGTGCGGGCAGCAGTCGGTTGCTGACTGGCGCGTCCGGTCTGCAGCAGCAACACTTCGTCGATCACCGGGCGCGGACACACGCTGGCCAGCACCCCGGTGCTGATCAGATGCGCAACGTCCACCTGCTCGGGCAACGACTTGCGGGTTCTGGCCATGGGTTTCGCCCCCTTTCCGTGGTTGGCGGAACCAGATTGTGCCAGTTCATATTTTATCTGAACAGTATTGCCGCTAGCCCGGGCGACAAATCAGCAGGTTGTACGGGGTGCCGCCGCCGCTTGATCGGCTCGCCGGCGCGGCGCGGTGCTCGACGGAAAAGCCCGCGTCCGCGAGCGCGCCGGCGATACTGCGCACGGGGCGGACCAGAAACCCATGCCGAGCGAACGGCTGGCGATCGAGCCAACCGGCGCCCAACTCGCGCCAATGCGAGCGGCGGGCGCGCCGGATCATGTCGGGTGACGGCTCGACGCCATGGACGTCGCCTGCGGTGGCAGCCAGCAGCAGGTGCAGGCCCAGGCCTCCGCCGAAGCCGATGTCCGCAGCGGTTTCCGTCCCGGCCAGTTCGAGGGCGGCGACCGCTGCTGCGATCGTCGGGGCGTTGCCCTTGTTGAGCACGCGCCCGATCACCGCGCCCAACAGGCCCTTGGGATGGCCGAGCTGACGGGCGACGAGCCGGTCCAGGACACGCAGTGGGTTCACGGTATCCGCCCATTGGAAAACGTTGATTTGAACCGCTCCGGGTTTCGAGGAGGGCATGTGGTTGAAGCAACTGGGCATGAGTGGGGCTGCAGACCAGTCAGTCGGGTGAGTGGTCTCGGGCACTTCCGACGGATCTGCCGAGCCGCCGATAAACCGTCGCCCGGCTCACGCCCAGAGCCCGGGCGGCGTCGGCCACGCGGCCGCCGGCCTGGCGCACGGCCTGGTGGATCAGGTCGGTTTCCACCGCCTTCAATGAGCGCGGGGTGCCGGGGCGGGCCGTGGCGGACGCGCCTGGCGCCGGGTGGTCCGCAGCGGCTTGCGCGGTCACCTGCACGCGCAGGCCGGACCACAGGGGCAGGGTGGCGGCTTCGCCTTGGCGCTGCGCCAGGTCGAACAACTGGGCCCAGGGCAGGGCGAACAAGTCGCTGGCGTGCAGGGGGCCGTGGGTCAGGCCGTGCAGGGCGGGCAGCATCTGGCGCGCAGTGGCGTTGGCGCCGGTGACCTGGCCGTCGGCGTCCAGGCACAGCAGGCCCGCGCTCGCCGCCGCCGGCCACGCGCCAGCCGGCGGGCCAGGCCAGGTGCAGGCGCAGGGCGGGGGCGGGCCAGACCAGGGCGTCTTCGATGTTTTGGGCCGACTGGGCCACCAGATGCTTCAGCTCGGGCGCGTCGACGCCCGTCACGTCCAGCATGCCCAGGCAGGCGCCGTCGGGGCCGAACAGCGGGGCGCCGGCGCAGCTGTAGACGGCGGTGTCGTTGAAGAAGTGCTCGCCGCGGTGCAGCCATTGCGGGCGCGCGCTCGCCCAGGGCGGCGCCGATGGCGGTGGTGCCCACGCTGCGCCTGACAAATCCACACCCACGCGCGCAATGGCGTGGATGGCGCGGTTGCGGTGGTCGATGGCGCCGGCGGTGTCGATGACGCAACCCTGCGCGTCGGTCAGCAGCACGAAGTAGCGGATGGGCGAGCGATGGCGGCGGCCAGGCGCTGCAGCTCGCCAGCAGGGCGGCGTGGGCGTCTTGCGCGTCGGCGCGGGCACTGGCGGGCACGGGGTCGAAGGCAACGCGTGCACCCGGCTGCTGGCCGCGTTGCAGGCAGCGGCGCCAGCTTTGCATGATCCAGGCGCGGTCCAGCCAAGCGCTGGCCAGGGCTTCGGTCAGCTCGGTGCCTTCGGCCAGCACGGTTTGTCGCGCCAGGGCGATCTGGCGCAAGCGCGCATCGCCTTGGGAAGCGGGCAGGGCACTCATCGCGGTGTCTCCGTGTCTCATTCTGAGAATATTCAAGCCAGTTGTGGAAAACCAAGGGTTTCACCTAGGCCGCCTGGAATCCCATGTTCCAAGAATGACCATTTTGACGTCAATTCGACAACCCCACGACAAGGAGACGCCCGCGATGAAAGTCGAGCTCAAGGTCAATGGCAAGGCGGTCACGGCCGACGTGCCGCCCAACACGCTGCTGGTGCAGTTCATCCGCGAGCATTTGCGCCTGACGGGCACGCACGTGGGCTGCGACACGGCCCAGTGCGGCGCCTGCACGGTGATCGCCAATGGGCGCTCCATCAAGGCCTGCAACACGCTGGTGGCTCAGATGCAGGGAGCGGACATCACCACCATCGAGGGCGTGGCCGCCGCCGACGGCACGCTGCACCCGGTGCAGGCGGCGTTCAAGGAATGCCACGGCCTGCAATGCGGCTACTGCACGCCCGGCATGGTGATGAGCACGATCGACTTGCTCAAGCACCACCCCGGCGCCACGGAAGGCGAGATCCGCAGCCTGCTGGAGGGCAACCTGTGCCGCTGCACGGGCTACCAGAACATCGTCGCCGCGGTGCAGACCGCGCAAAAAGCCCTGGCCGCCTGAGCCAAGACAAGGAGACAACACCATGGGTGCCACTGAATTTGCCAAGCTGCCGCACATCGGCGAATCGCTCAAGCGCAAGGAAGACGTGCGCTTTCTGACCGGCGTGGGCAACTACACCGACGACATCGTCCAGGCCCACCAGAAGTACGCGGTCTTCGTGCGCTCGCCGCATGCGCACGCCATCGTCAAGAAGGTGGACACCGCCGCCGCCAGTGCCATGCCCGGCGTGGCGCGCGTGTTCACCGGCGCCGACATCGACGGCAAGATGGGTGGTCTGCCCTGCGGCTGGCAGATCCACAACCCCGACGGCAGCCCGATGAAGGAGCCGGCCCACCCGGTGCTGGCCCACACCAAGGTGCGCTACGTGGGTGACCATGTTGCGCTGGTCGTTGCCGACTCGCATGTCAACGCCAGAAACGCCGCTGAAGCCGTGGTGGTTGATTACGAGCCCCTCGGCGCGGTGATAGACATGGCGACGGCCAAGAACGGCCCGGCGCTGCACGACGAAGCCCCCGACAACCATTGCTACAAGTGGACGCTGGGCGACAAGGCCGCGGTCGATGCCGCCTTTGCCGGCGCCGCGCATGTCACCAAGCTTGACCTGGTGAACAACCGCCTGGTGCCCAACGCCATGGAACCGCGCGCCGTCAACGCCTCCTACAACCGCGCCACCGACGAGAGCGAGCTGTACGTCTCCAACCAGAACCCGCACGTCGAGCGTCTCCTGATGACCGCCTTCGTGCTGCAATGGCCCGAGCACAAGGTGCGCGTGATTGCCCCCGACGTCGGCGGCGGCTTCGGCTCCAAGATTTATCTGTACGCCGAAGACGTGGCCCTGACCTGGGCCGCCAAGGAGCTCAACTGCGCCGTCAAGTGGACGGCCGACCGCAGCGAGGCCTTCGTCTCCGACGCCCACGGCCGTGACCACGTCACCCACGCCGAGATGGCGATGGACAAGGACGGCAAGTTCCTGGCGCTGCGCGTGCACACCAATGCCAACATGGGCGCCTACCTGTCGACCTTCGCTTCGGCGGTGCCGACCATCCTGTACGGCACGCTGCTGGCCGGTCAGTACACCACGCCGCAGATCTACGTCGAGGTCGATGCCTGGTTCACCAGCACTGCCCCCGTCGACGCCTACCGTGGTGCCGGCCGCCCCGAAGCCACCTATCTGCTCGAGCGCATGGCCACGCGCTGCGCCTGGGAGATGGGCCTGTCGCAGGACGAAATCCGCAAGCGCAATTTCGTCACCCAGTTCCCCTACCAGACGCCGGTGGCACTGCAGTACGACACGGGGGACTTCCACCAGGTGATGAACAAGGCCAATGATCTGGCCGACGTGGCCGGTTTCGCCGCGCGCAAGGCAGCGACCGAAGCCAAGGGTCTGCTGCGCGGCATCGGCTATTCCAGCTACATCGAGGCCTGCGGCTTGGCACCATCCAACATCGCCGGTGCGCTCGGTGCGCGTGCCGGCCTGTTCGAAGCCGGCGAAGTGCGTGTGCACCCCACCGGCAGCGTCACGGTGTTCACCGGCTCGCACAGCCATGGCCAGGGGCATGAGACCACGTTCGCGCAAGTCGTCGCCGCTCGCCTGGGCATAGACCCCAGCCAGGTCGATATCGTGCATGGTGATACCGGTCGCATCCCCTTCGGCATGGGCACCTACGGCAGCCGCTCGCTGTCCGTGGGCGGCGCCGCCATCATGAAGGCACTGGACAAAATCGAGGCCAAGGCCAAGAAGATCGCGGCGCACCTGATGGAAGCCTCGGATGCCGACATCGAGTTCTCCGGCGGCGAGTTCAAGGTCAAGGGCACCGACAAGAAGATTCCCTTCGGTCAGGTGGCGTTGACGGCCTACGTGCCGCACAACTACCCGCTGGACAAGCTGGAGCCCGGCTTGAATGAAACCGCGTTCTACGACCCGACCAACTTCACCTACCCGTGTGGCACCCACATCTGCGAGGTCGAGATCGATCCGCAGACCGGCGTGGTGCGCGTGGACCGCTTCACCTGCGTGGACGACTTCGGCGTCATCATCAACCCGATGATCGTCGAAGGCCAGGTGCAGGGCGGCGTGGCCCAGGGCCTGGGTCAGGCGCTGCAAGAGGGCTGCGTGTACGACAAGGAATCCGGCCAGCTCCTGACCGGCAGTTTCATGGACTACACCATGCCGCGCGCCGCCGACCTGGTCAACCTCAAGATCGGCCATGTCTGCACCCCGTGCACGCACAACCCGATCGGCAGCAAGGGCTGCGGTGAAGCCGGCGCCATCGGCTCGCCCCCGGCCGCGATGAACGCCGTGCTCGACGCGCTCAAGTCGGTCGGCGTGCATGAACTTGACATGCCCGCCTCGCCCAGCCGCGTCTGGGAAGCCATCCAGAAAGCCAAAGCCTGATAGGAGACAGCACATGTACGCATTCACTTATGAGCGTCCCGCCAGCCAGGCCGACGCAGCCAAGCTGGCACAGGCCGGCGGCAAGCTGCTGGCCGGCGGCCAGACCCTGCTCGCCTCGATGAAGCTGCGCCTGGCGGCGCCCGAGCAAATCGTCGACCTCGGCGCGATTGCCGACCTCAAGGGCATCCGCCGCGACGGCAACGCCATCGTCATCGGCGCCATGACGCTGCATGCCGACGTCGCCGAAAGTGCCGAAGTCAAGGCCGCCATCCCCGCGCTGGCCGCCCTGGCCAGCGGCATTGGCGACAAGCAGGTGCGCGCCCGCGGAACGATCGGCGGCTCGGTCGCCAACAACGACCCGGCGGCCGATTACCCGGCGGCGCTGATGGCGCTGGGCGCCACCGTGCGCACCAACAAGCGCGAGATCAAGGCCGACGACTTTTTCCAAGGCTTGTTCACCACCGCGCTGGATGAGGGCGAGCTGATCACCGCGGTGAGCTTCCCGATCCCGAAGAAGGCGGCCTACGTCAAGTTTCCGCAGCCGGCTTCGCTGTTCGCGCTCATCGGCGTGTTCGTCGCGCAGACCGACGGGGGCACGCGTGTCGCCGTCACGGGTGCAGGCAATGGCGTGTTCCGCCATGCCGGCATGGAAGCGGCATTGAATGGCAGCTTCGCACCGGCGGCGGTCGCCAACGTCAAGACCGATGCGGGCGAGATGTCCAGCGACCTGCATGGCTCCAGCGCCTACCGCGCCCACCTGGTCAGCGTGATGACCCAGCGCGCCGTGGCGCAGGCGCTGGCTTGAGGCTGGCCCTGTCTTGCTCCCTCTCTCTCTGGGAGAGGGCAGGGGTGAGGGCCGGCGGCGCTGGTTCAATCACGGAGCATTCAAGCCAAATCAACCGCTTGCGCCCGCCCCACCAGCGCAAACAGCTATCATTTCAATAGTTATTGCATCCACCCCACACCCGCCATGCCCGCTTCCCCGGCGCCCGCTGCATCTGCCGCCATCGCCTCCATCGACGCCCTGATCGCCGCCCTGCAAGCCCAGGGCTACTTTGCCGACCGCCGCCTGGCCACCGCGGTCTTTCTGGCATTCAAGCTGCAGCGTCCCTTGTTGCTGGAGGGCGAACCCGGCGTTGGCAAGACCGAGCTGGCGAAAGCGCTTGCGCGCGTGCTGGGCCGGCAGATGCTGCGCCTGCAGTGTTTTGACGGCCTGGAGCAGCGCGAGGCACTCTACGAATGGAATTACGCCGCGCAGTTGCTACACCTGCGCGCGGCCGAAGGCACGGCGTCGACCTCCGAGCTGGAGCAGGAGGTCTACCAGCCACGCTACCTGGTGCGCCGTCCGCTGCTGCAGGCGCTGGAAACCCCCGAGCCCGGCGCACTGCTGTTGATCGACGAGGTCGATCGCGCCGATGAGCCGTTCGAGGCCTTTCTGCTGGAGTACCTGGGCGAATACCAGGTCAGCATTCCCGAGCTGGGCACGGTGCGCGCCGCCGTGCCGCCCGTCACCCTGCTCACCAGCAACCGCACGCGAGAGCTCAATGACGCAGTCAAGCGCCGCTGCCTCTACCACTGGCTCGACTACCCCGAGCGCGAGCGCGAACTCGCCATCGTGCGCGCGCTGGTGCCCGAAGCCCCCAAGCGCCTGGCGGATCAGGTCGCGGGCTTTGTGCAGCAGCTGCGCGGCCAGCCCTATGGCGAACGCTTTCAGCGCGCCCCGGGCATTGCCGAGACCGTGGAGTGGGCGCGCGCCCTGGTGGCGCTGGACACCGTGGTGCTGGACCCCGAAGTGGCGGTGGAAACCGCCGGCATCCTGTTCAAGCAACGCGACGATGTCGCGGCGCTCAACCGCGAATTGGCCAGCGATGTCTTCCAGGCCGCCGAGCAGGCGGCGCAGCTGGCGCAGGCCGGCTGATCCGCCGCGCTGACGCCCCTGGACGCCACCATGAACGACGACGCGCTTGACGACAGGCTGGCCGAAGCGCCGGCGGCGGGGAAGGGCGTGTCGCAACTGGGTGACGCGCGCACCGGCAAGCTGGCGGGCAACCTGAGCGGCTTTTGCCGCATGCTGCGGCGCGCCGGCCTGCCCATGGACGCGGCGCGCATGGCGCTGGCGCAGCAGGCGCTCGACCTCGTGGGCGTGCGGCACCGGCAGGATTTCGCCGCGGCACTGGAGTCCGTGCTGATCAGCCGCGAGCAGGACCGCGGGGTGTTCCGCGAGTTGTTCGAGGCGTTCTTCAAAGACCCGCGCCTGGCCACCGCGCTGCTGGCGCAGATGCTGCCCAAGACCGAGGGCAAGGCCAAGGGGCCCAAGCAGCGCCCGCGCGTTTCCGAAGCCCTGGCGCCGCCCAAGCCCGAGGCCAAACCCAGGGACGAGCAAACCATAGACCTGGATGCGGCGATGACCGCCAGCGAGCTGGCGCGCGTCAAGGCGGCCGATTTCAACCAGCTCAGCGCCAGCGAATACACGTTGGTCGAGCGCTTGGTGCGCGACATTCCGCTGCCCCTGCCCACGGTGGCGGCGCGGCGCACCCAGTCCGGCGCGCGCGGCGCGCGCATTCACTGGCGCCGCACCATGGGCGCGGCCGCCCAGTGCGGCGGCGACGTGATGGCGCTGCACCGCCTGCAGCGCCGCCGCCAGCCGCTGCCCTTGATGGTGCTGGTCGACATTTCCGGCTCGATGGAGCGCTACACCCGCCTGCTGCTCGCGTTTTTGCACTGCGCCACCATGCGCACCCAGGTCGGCGGTCAGGCGCTGGCGCTGCGCCGCGACGTGTTCGCCTTCGGCACCGGGTTGACGGATCTGAGCCCCGCCTTTCGCCTCGCCGATACCGACGACATGCTGGTGTTTGCCGGCCACAGCATCCAGGATTTTGCCGGCGGCACGCGCATGGGCGCCTCGCTGGCCACGCTGCGCCAACACCACTGGCGGCGCATGGTGGGGCGGCGCACGCTGGTGCTGCTGGTGAGCGACGGTCTGGATACCGGGGAACCCGAAGAGCTCACACGCGAGCTCGACTGGCTCAAGCGCCACACGCGCAAGATTCTCTGGCTCAACCCGCTGCTGCGCTTTGACGCTTACCAGCCGATAGCGCGTGGCGCCGCCGTACTGCACAAGGCCACCGATGGCATGGTGGCCGTGCACAACATCACCCGTCTGCAGGAACTGGCAGGCGCCATTGCCAAGCTTTTGAAACAGTAACCACTGAAACCGAGGAGTAAACACATGGAAATGCAAGGCTCGCGGCAGCTCGCCGCCACCCAGCAGCAGGCCTGGGACGCGCTGAACAACCCCGACGTGCTCAAGGAGTGCATTCCGGGCTGCGACAGCATCACCGCCACGGGCGAAAACGCTTACGACGTGGTGACGGCGATCAAGATCGGCCCCGTCAGCGCCAAGTTCAAGGGCGCGATCCAGCTGTCGGACATCCAGGCGCCGAACAGCTATACGCTTACTTTCGAAGGCAATGGCGGCCCGGCCGGTTTTGGCAAGGGCACCTCCAAGGTTACTTTGACGCCCAAGGACGGCGGCTGCGAATTGGGCTATACCGTCACTGCCAGCGTGGGCGGCAAGATCGCGCAAGTCGGGCAGCGGCTGATCGACGGCGTAGCCAAGCAGATGGCTGAAAAATTCTTCGCCCGTTTCGATGAAGAGCTGCAGCGCCTGCACCCTGCCCCGGCACCGGCCGCAGGCGCGCCGGCCGCCGTGCCGGCACCGGCCGCACCGGAAAGCGGCGGCGGCATCCCGGCCTGGGTCTGGATCGTCATCGCGGTGATCGTGATCGGCGGCTATTTCGCGCTGCGTTGAAAGGCGGGTGAAAGGAGTGTTGCATTATGGAAAATCTTGACGTCACCGTCCTGCGCGCCGTGCACGACTGGCGCGAGAAGGGCCAATCGGCCGTGCTGGCCACCGTGGTGCACACCTGGGGCTCATCACCGCGGCCCGTGGGCTGCATCATGGCCATGCGCCAGGATGGCGCCGTGGTCGGTTCGGTTTCAGGCGGCTGCATCGAATACGATTTGATCGACCGCTACACCAAGCCCGGCACCGCCGACCCGCTGCCGCATGCCGGCCCGCCTCAGTTCGTCAAATACGGCATCTCCGCCGACGAAGCCCACCGCTTCGGCCTGCCCTGCGGCGGCACGCTCGAGGTGATGCTGGAGTTCGACCCTCGACGGTGCCAAGGTGGGCGAGTTGCTGCAGTCGCTGGATGCGGGCCGCCTCATGCACCGGCGCGTCAGTCTGGCTGATGGCAGCGTGACGCTGGAACCCAGCGAGCACCCTGCCGACCTCATCGTCAATGACCACGAGTTGGTGAACACCTTCGGCCCCGGCTACCGCATGATCATCATCGGTGCCGGGCAGATGAGCGAGTACCTCGCCACCATGGCGCTGTTCTGCGGCTTTTCCGTCACCGTCTGCGATCCGCGCGAGGAATTCGCCGGCAGCTGGAGCGTGCCCGGTGCACGCCTCGTCAAGACCATGCCGGACGACACCGTCGCCGAGATGAAGCCCGACGGCCGCACCTGCGTGATCGCGCTCACGCACGACCCCAAGCTCGACGACCTGGCGCTGCTGCAGGCGCTGGAGACACCGGCCTTTTACATCGGCGCCATTGGCAGCCGGCGCAACAGCGCGCTGCGCCACCAGCGCATGATCGAGCACCTTGATCAGACCGAAGAAAGCATGCAAAACCTGCGCGGTCCGGTCGGCATCTACATCGGCAGCAAGACCCCGCCCGAGATCGCGGTGAGCGTGATGGCCGAAATTCTCGCGGTCAAGAACGGCGTGCCACTGCCACGTGACCTCGATGTGGCGCACGTGAAGGATTTGCAAGACATCACGCCCAACGACGCGGCCAACGTCTGTTTCGTCGTGCACGAGAACGCCTGAGCGCAGTGATGGACCCGTTCGGCGCCGTCGTGATGGCCGCCGGTGCCGGGCGGCGCATGGGAGTGCGCCCCAAATCGCTGCTGCTGCGGGGTGACGAGCCGCTGTTGCTGCGCCAGATACGGTTGCTGTCGCTGGCGGGTGCCAGCGCCGTCGTGGTCGTGCTCGGCCACCACCAGGAGGCGCTGCGCGCGGTACTGCAGCCCACGCAATCCCGATTCCCGCAGCTGCGCTGGGCCGTCAATCCAGCACCCGACGACGGCCCCGCGTCCTCGCTGTGCCATGGCCTTGCGGCATTGCCGCCGTCGCTGCAGGCCATCGTCGTCACGCTCGGCGACCAGCCGCTGCTGGAGGCCGACGATTTCCGAGCCGTGCTGCAAGCCTGGCATGCGCGCGCCTCAGGCATCGACCTGGTCGTGCCCACCCACCAGGGCCAGCCTGGCCACCCGCTGGTTTTTGGCGCCGCGGTGCGCCAGGCCGTTCAGCGCGCCAGCGGTGCGGCGGGCGTGCCCGAGTGGCGCCGCGCCCACCCCGATCGGGTGCAGGCGCTGGCTCAAGCGCACGCACGCTGCACCACCGACATCGACACCGAAGAAGACCTGGCGCGCCTGGCGGCCCAGCACGGCGTGGCGCTGACTTGGCCACAGCCGCAGGCCCGGTCTTGACCGGCCACGGAGCCGACGGCCAGGCCCGATAATTGCGGCCCTCATGTCTGCGCCGCCTCCCGCTTCTTCGCCTGTCCTTTCCATCGAGTTTCCCGACAGCCTGCCGGTCAGCGCACGCCGTGCCGAGATCGAGCAGGCGCTGCGCCAGCATCAAGTCATCATCGTCTGCGGCGAAACCGGTTCGGGCAAGACCACGCAGCTGCCCAAGATCGCGCTGGCCATGGGGCGCGGGCGCATCAACGCCCAACCCGGCGAGCGCGGCGGCCGGCTGATCGGCCACACCCAGCCGCGGCGCATTGCCGCCAGCAGCGTGGCCAGGCGCATTGCCGAGGAGCTGAAAACCCCACTGGGCGAGGTGGTGGGCTACAAGGTGCGCTTTGCCGACCGCCTGTCGCCCGGCGCCTCGGTCAAGCTGATGACCGACGGCATTCTGCTGGCCGAGACGCAGACCGACCCGCTGCTCAAGGCCTACGACACGCTGATCATCGACGAGGCGCACGAGCGCAGCCTGAACATCGACTTTCTGCTGGGCTACCTCAAGCAGCTGCTGCCGCGCCGGCCCGACCTGAAGGTGATCGTGACATCGGCCACGATCGATGCCGAGCGCTTTTCCAGGCACTTTGCCGATGCGAAGGGGCAGCCGGCGCCCGTATTGATGGTGTCAGGGCGCACCTATCCGGTGGAGCAGCGCTACCGGCCCTATGAGGAAAGCCGCGACTACGGCCTCAACGAGGCCATTGCCGATGGCGTGGACGAGCTGTGGCGCGAACCGGGGAAACAGGGCGATATCCTGGTGTTCTTGCCCGGCGAGCGCGAGATTCGCGAGGCCGCCGATCACCTGCGCAAGCACCTGGCCCACAGCCCCGTGCTGCGCCACGCCGAGGTGCTGCCGCTCTTTGCGCGCCTGTCGCAGGCCGAGCAGGACCGCGTGTTCGACAGCCACCGCGGCCGGCGCATCGTGCTGGCCACCAACGTGGCCGAGACTTCGCTCACGGTTCCAGGCATCCGATACGTCATCGACGCCGGCACGGCGCGCGTCAAGCGCTACAGTTATCGCAGCAAGGTCGAGCAGTTGCTGGTCGAGCCGGTGAGCCAGGCGGCGGCCAACCAGCGCGCCGGCCGCTGCGGGCGCGTGGCCGACGGCATCTGCATCCGCCTGTACGACGAAAAGGATTTTGCCGGCCGCCCGCGCTTTACCGACCCGGAAATCCTGCGCTCCTCGCTGGCCGGCGTGATCCTGCGCATGAAGAGCCTGCGGCTGATGGCCGATGGCGCGCGGGTGGAGGACTTTCCCTTCCTGGAGGCGCCCTCGGGCCGGGCCATTGCCGACGGCTACCAGTTGCTGGGCGAGCTGGGCGCGGTGGACGAGGGCGGCGAGCTGACGCCGCTGGGCCGCGAGTTGGCGCGGCTGCCGCTGGACCCGCGTGTGGGCCGCATGATCCTGGCCGGGCGCGAGCGCGGCGCGCTGCGCGAGGTGCTGGTGATCGCCGCCGCGCTCAGCGTGCAGGACGTGCGCGACCGCCCCCTGGAGCAACAGGCCCAGGCCGACCAGCAGCACGCCAAGTTCGACGACGACAGGAGCGAGTTCAGCGGCTACCTGAAGCTGTGGCAGTGGCTGCACGACGCCCGCGGTGGCCGCGCCGTGGCCACGACGCGGGCGCAGATGCAGCAGCAGCACGGCAGCGTGCGCAAACCGGCCAACGTGGCGGCGCTGCCGGTGGCGCAGCGAGCGCAAGCGGCGCTGGCGGCGGCGCGGCAGGCCCTGGGTGCGTCCACGGCCGCCGGGCCCTCACCCCAACCCTCTCCCAGAGGGAGAGGGGGCAATACCGGAGGAGCGGGCGCAAGCAAGCTCCCTCTCCCGCTTGCGGGAGAGGGTTGGGGTGAGGGTGCTCTCCACGCCCACAAAATCAGCAACCGCCAATACGAGCAACTGCTGCGCCAGAACTTCATCAGCATCCGCCGCGTGCGCGAGTGGCGCGACATCCACACCCAGCTGCACACCGTGGTGGCCGAGCACCAGTGGCAGGAAAACACCCAGCCCGCAAGCTACGAGGCCCTGCACAAGGCGCTGCTCACGGGCCTGCTGGGCAATGTGGGCTGCAAGATCGAGACCGAGAGCGGCGGCGCGTCCAACGCCAGCGAGTACCTGGGCGCGCGCGGTATCAAGTTTCATCGCCATCCCGGCGCGCATCTGGCCAAGCGGCCCGGCCGCTGGGTGGTGTGCGCCGAGCTGGTGGAGACCGCGCGCCTGTACGGCCGCGGCATGGCAAATATCGAACCGCAGTGGCTGGAAGAAGTGGCCGGCCATTTGCTGAAGAAGCAGGTGCACGATCCCCACTGGGAGAAAAAGGCCGGCGAGGCCATCGCCTTCGAGCGCGCCACGCTGTACGGCCTGGTGGTCTACAGCGGCCGGCGCGTGCGCTATGGCCACATCGATCCGGCCGGCGCGCGCGAGCTGCTGATCCGCGAGGCGCTGGTGGGCGGCGAATGGCCCGAGGACTGGACCGGCGCCTTGCCCTTCTTGTCCGCCAACCGTAAGCTGGTGGCGCAGATCGAGGCGCTGGAGCACAAGTCGCGCCGCCAGGACGTGCTGGTGGACGACGAACTGATCTATGCCTTCTACGACCAGCACCTGCCGGCCGAGGTGGTGGACGGCCGCACCCTGCAAGCCTGGTGGCGCCAGGCCAGCCGCGCCACGCCCGGCTTGCTGCTGCTGACGCGCGAGGAGCTGATGCGCCACGAGGCGGCGGGCATCACCACCGCGGCCTTTCCCAAGATGGTCCGCCTGGGTGGGGTGGACTGCGCGGCCAGCTACCTGCACGCGCCGGGCGATGCACACGACGGCCTGACGGTGACGGTGCCGCTGTTCGTGCTCAACCAGGTGTCGGCCGAGCGCGCCGAATGGCTGGTGCCGGGCATGCTGAAGGAAAAGATCCAGGCGCTGCTCAAGAGCCTGCCGCAAAAGCCGCGCAGCCGCTTCGTGCCGCTGCCGCAAAGCGCCGAGCGCCTTGACGACGTTCTGGGTGCGCCGGGCGCGTTTGGCCTGGGCAGCCTGAACGCGGCGCTGCTGCGCCAGGTGCGCGAGGCCACCAGCCTGGATGTGAAGGCGACGGACCTCAAGCTCGACATGCTGCCCGCGCACCTGTTCATGAACTTTCGTGTGGTGGACGAGCACGGCCGCCAGCTTGGCGCCGGGCGCGATTTGGGCGCGCTCAAGGCCCAGCTGGGCGGGCAGGCGCGCGGGGCCTTCCAGGCGCTGGCGGGGCTGAAGGCAGCCAAAACCCAGTTGGCCGCCGGCCATGCGCAGATTTTAGAGCAAAATACGGCTTCAGCGCCCACCAGTCAATCGCAAACAGCTATAAAACAAATAGCAAATCAGGCCTTGGCGGATGATGCCCGCTACACCCGCTGGGACTTCGGCGAGCTGCCCGAGCTGCTGGAGCTGCGGCGCAAGGGCCAGGTGCTGATCGGATTTCCGGCCCTGGTCGACGCCGGCGATGCGGTGCGGATCGAGGTGTTCGACGAGCCGGACGTGGCTGCCGCTCGCCACCGCACAGGCTTGCGCCGCCTGTTTGCGTTGCAGGTGCGCGACACGCTCAAGCACCTGGAGAAGAGCATTCCCGAGCTGCAGAAGATGGCGGTGGCCTACATGCCGCTGGGAACCATCGAGGAGCTGCGCCAGCAGATCATCGACGTAGCGCTGGAGCGCGCCTTTCTGACCGAGCCGCTGCCGGCGAACGAAACCGCCTTCGCCCAGCGCACCGAAGAGGGCCGCGCGCGCCTGGTGCTGATTGCCGGCGAGGTGGCGCGCCTGGCCGGTGCCATCCTGGTCGAATACGCCGCGGCCACGCGCAAGATCAAAGACACCAAGGGCGTGCCCGCCGCCACGCAGGACGCGGCCGAGCAGTTGCAGCGCCTGCTGCCCAGGAACTTCCTGGCTGCCACGCCCTGGGCCGCGCTGCAGCACTTTGCGCGCTATCTGAAGGCCATCGTGCTGCGGCTGGACAAGCTGCGCGCCGACCCGGCGCGCGATGCCGAACGCATGGCCGCGGTGCGCGCGCAGGAGCAGCGCTTCTGGCGCCTGGTGGCCGAGCGCAAGGGGGTGCAGGATGAGCGCCTGCGCGAGCTGCGCTGGCTGCTGGAGGAGCTGCGCGTGAGCCTGTTCGCGCAGGAGCTGCGCACGCCGCAACCGGTCAGCGTCAAGCGGCTGGACAAGGTCTGGGCGCAAATTCGGTAGGCGTTCGGTGCCAGATGGGCGACAATCGATGTAACAACAAGAATTTTCCGAGCAAAGAGACTGAAGGAGGTCTTTGTCACCCATGCACCCGACTATTGTGTTCGTGGATCTCACCGGCAGCTCGGCTGCCTACGAGTCTTTTGAGAACGAATTGGTCGCCGGCATGGTCTCGCGCATCACGCACTGGGTTTCGCGCGTGTGCGACGCGTATCGCGGACGCACCATCAAGCTGCTGGGCGATGGCGTACTGCTGCAGTTTCCGGCCCGCATTCATGCCCTGAGTGCCGCCGTTTTCTTGCAACAGCGCTACGCCGGCTACCTGGGCGCGCTGCCCAAGGCCCTGCGCCTGGCCATGAAGATTGGCCTGGCCACGGGTTCCATCGTGCAGATCGAGGCCGACAGCTACGGCGACCCGGTCAACCTGGCGGCCCGCCTGTGCGACATGGCGGGCGCCGACACGATCTGGGCCGACGAATCGGTGTTCGAAGGAGCCAGCGCGGGCCAGGCCGCATCCGCACCCGCGGCCGACGCGGCGGGCGTCCGCATCCTGTCCTGGCTCGAGGTGCGCCGCCGCCCGCTGGGGCTGATGCGCATTCCGGGCCTGACCCAGCCGCGTTCGGTGTTTCAGGTGCTGTGGGGTGCCGATGTGTGCGCCGACCAGTTGACCCGTCCCGGCAATCTGGCCGATCTGCAGGCGCAGACCCAGGCGGCGGCCCAGCCCAGGATCAAGCTGCGTTGGCTGGACCAGAGCAAGGTGTTCGATGCCGGCACCGACAAGATCCGCATCGGGCGCACCACCGACAACGACCTGGTGATCGCCGACCAGCGGGTGTCGCGCCAGCACGCCTGCATCGAGTGGCAGGACGGCGCCTACGTGCTGACCGACCTGAGCAGCTATGGCACCACGGTGCGTTTTGCCGACGCCGCCGGCCCCGAAGTGCCGCTGCGACGCAACGCCTGCCTGTTGCACTCGTCCGGCGAAATCGCCTTGGGTGGTCAGTTTTCCGACTTCACGGCGCCGGTGCTGGCGTTTGAAGTGCAGCGCCAGGAAGGGACCCAGCCCCTTGCCGGTCCATTGCCCCTGTTTGGCGTGACCTGACCCGAGGCGGCGCGCGCTACGCCAGGCTGGCCAGAAAGGCCCGGGCGCGCGGGTGGCGCGGCGCGGCAAAGAAGTCGGCGGCGGGCCGGTCTTCGACGATGCCGCCCTGGTCCATGAAGACCACGCGGTGCGCCACCTCGCGCGCAAAGGCCATCTCGTGCGTCACCACCAGCATGGTCATGCGCTGCTCGGCCAGCTGGCGCATGGTGCGCAGCACCTCGGCGGTCAGCTCGGGGTCGAGCGCGCTGGTGGGCTCGTCGAACAGCAGGATGTCGGGCTGCATGGCCAGCGCGCGCGCAATGGCCACGCGCTGCTTCTGTCCGCCCGACAGGCGGGCGGGCCAGGCGTCGCGCTTGTCGGCCAGGCCCACCTGGGCCAGAAGCGCCTCGGCCAGCGGCACCATTTCGGCGCGCGGGCGCTTGCGCACCGTCATCGGCGCCTCGATCAGGTTCTGCAGCACCGTCAGGTGCGGAAACAGGTTGAAGTGCTGGAACACCATGCCCGTGTGCTGGCAGATGCGGCGCACCTCGCTCTCGGAAGGATAGCGGGCTGCGCCCGTTGCATCGGCGCTGGCCAGCGTTTTTCCTGTAATCTCGATTTGTCCGCGCTCGATCGTCTCCAGGTGGTTGAGGCAGCGCAGCAGCGTGGACTTGCCCGAACCCGACGGCCCCAGCACGGCCACCACCTCGCCGCGCGCCACCGTCAGCGACACGCCGCGCAGCACGTGCAGGGCGCCGAAGTGCTTGTGCACGTCGGTCACCTGGACCATGGGGGTGGCAGCGTCAGGTGTCATGCTCGGTGTAGCGACGTTCCAGCCGCCGGAAAACCCAGGTCAGCACCAGCGTCGTCAAGAGGTAGAACGCCGCGGCGACCACAAAAGGCGTGATGCTGAAGTCGCGCTGCACGATGCCGCGCGCGGCGCGCAACAGGTCGTTGAGCGCCAGCACGTAGATCAGGGAAGTGTCCTTGACCAGGGTGATGGTTTCGTTGGCCAGCGGCGGCAGGCTGGTGCGCCACACCTGCGGCATGACGATGCGGCGCATGGTATGCGCATAGCTCATGCCCAGCGCCTTGGCGCCTTCGTACTGGCCGCGGTCGATGGACTGGATGCCGGCACGCAGGATTTCGGCAAAGTAGGCCGAGTAGTTGAGCGTGAAGGCCACCACGGCCGAAGGGTAGTCCGGCAGACGCACGCCGATCAGCGGCACGAAGGGCAGGGCGTAGTAGACGAACAGCAGCTGCAGCATCAGCGGCGTGCCGCGCATCAGCCAGATGAAGCCGCTGACGGCGCCGCGCAGCGCGCCCCAGCGCGACAGCCGTGCCAGGGCCAGGGCCAGCCCCAGCGGCAGCGACAGTGCCAGCGTGATGACAAACAGGCCAAGGGTGACCCCCGCGCCATCGAGCAGCGGCGGCAGGATGCGCAGCAGGTAGTCCATGAGGGCGCTGGCCTCGATTCAGCAGCCGGCGATCACTTCAGGATGTTCTTGCCAAACCATTTCTCGGAAATCTGCGCGCCGATGCCATCCTGCTTCATGGCGGCCAGCGCCTGGTCGATGCGCGCGTGCAGCTCGGTGTCGCCCTGGCGCAGGCCCACGCCGTAGTCCTCGGTGCCGAAGTTATCTTGAAGCACGGCGTATTCGCCCGGCTTCCTGGCGGTGTAGTAGCGGCCCACCACCTCGTCCAGCACCACGGCGTCGATGCGGCCCGTGCTCAGGTCCATCAGGGCCGTCACGTTGTCGCCGTATTTCTTGATGTCCTTGAAGGTCTGGGCCGTGGCTTCGTCCCTGTCAATGGCGTCGATGGCGCTGCTGCCGTCCTGCACCCCGACCGTCTTGCCCGCCAGGTCGGCCTTGGTCTTGATGGGCGCGCCGGCCTGGACCACGACGATCTGGTGGTTCTGCATGTAGGGTGCGGTAAACGCAATGTTCTTCTTGCGCTCTTCGGTGATGGTCAGGCCGTTCCAGAGCGCATCCACGCGCTGGCCGTTCAGCTCGGCCTCCTTGGCATTCCAGTCGATGGGCTTGAACTCGACTTCCACGCCCAGGCGCTTGGCCGCCTCGCGAGCCAGGTCCACGTCAAAGCCGACCAGCTCGTTCTTGTCGTCGCGAAAACCCATGGGCGGAAAGTTGTCGTCCAGGCCGATGACGATCTTGGCCGGCAGGGCCGGGGCGGTTGCCGGTGCGGCAGCGGTGGAAGCCGCCGGCGCCTCGGTCTTGCCGCAGGCGGCCAACAGGGCCGTGGAGGCAGCCAGGGCAAGCAGGAGGCGGCGGGAGGTGGGCAGGGCAGCAGTCATGGCGGGCAGGATGTGAGCAGGCAAGGGGGGAGCGCCCTGCAGCCGGCTGGCCGCAGGGCACGCATATCGGGAAAACCCTTAATTTTAGCGGCTGCGCCCGCGCCGCGCCGGTGCCGGAGCTTCAGCCGGGCTCCAGCGCCTGCAGCAGCTCCTGCTCGATGGCGACCCGCGTGCGCTCTTGCTGCAACTGCTCGCCGCGCAGCAGGAACATGTCTTCCACCCGCTCGCCCAGGGTCGTCACCTTGGCCAGCTCGACACTGATGGCGTGGGCGGTGAGCACGCGGGCAATGCTGTAGAGCAGGCCGGTGCGGTCGCTGGCCGACACGGCCAGCAGCCAGTGCTGGGCCTTCTCGTCGGGGCGCAGCTCGACGTGCGGCGCCACCGGAAAGCTGCGCACGCGCCGCGACACCCGACCCAGGCGGGGCGGCGCCAGCGGGCGCAGGCTGTCGACGGCGGCCGGCAGCTCGGCCTCGATGCGCGCCATCAGGGCCGGCGCTTCCTCGGGCAGCAGGTCGCCGACCAGCTGGAAGGTGTCCAGCGCCCAGCCGTCGCGGGTGCCGTGGATCTTGGCGTCCTGGATCGACAGGTCGGCGCGGTCGAAATAGCCGCAGATGCGCGCAAACAGCTCGTCGCGCAGGCTGGCGTGCACCAGCACCTGCAGACCTTCGCCCACCGGCGAGCGGCGCGCACGCACGCGCGGGGTGGCGCTGGCGCCGTGGCCTTGCACGGCGATCTCGTAGGCGTGCCAGGCGATGTCGCCGGCGTCGTGGCGCATGAAGTAGCCCACGTCCAGCGTCTGCCACAGCGCCGGCGGCGCCACCGTCGCGCCGGCCAGGCGGGCCAGCTCGGCCAGGGCCTGGCGCTTGCGCGCCTCGACCACGGCGTCCGCATCGGGCGCACGCCCGCCCAGGGCACGCACCGTCAGGCGGTACAGGTCTTCCAGCAGCTTGCCCTTCCAGGCGCTCCACACGGTGGGGCTGGTACCGCGCACGTCGGCCACCGTCAGCAGGTACAGCGCGGTCAGGCGCCGCTCGTGGCCCACACGGCGGGCAAAGGCGGCCACCACGTCCGGATCGCCCAGGTCCTGTTGCTGCGCCACCTGGCTCATCGACAGGTGCTCGCGCACCAGGAACTCGAGCAGGTCCTGGTCCTCGCGCCCGATGCCGTACTGGCGCGCAAAGCGCCTGACCTCGCGCGCGCCCAGCACGGAGTGGTCGCCCCCGCGGCCCTTGGCGATGTCGTGAAACAGCGCCGCCACGTACAGCAGCCAGGGCTGGTCCCAGCCGGCGGCCAGTTGCGAGCAAAAGGGGTATTCGTGCGCGTGCTCGGGGATGAAGAAGCGCCGCACGTTGCGCAGCACCATCAGGATGTGCTGGTCGACCGTGTAGACATGGAACAGGTCGTGCTGCATCTGCCCGACGATGCGGCGAAACGGCCACAGCGTGCGCCCCAGCACCGAGGTCTGGTTCAGCAGCCGAAAGGCGCGCGTGATGCCTTGCGGCTGCTGCAGTAGCGCCAGGAACTGCTGGCGATTGGCCGGGTCGGCCCGAAAGCGGCGGTCCATGATGGCGCGCGCGTTGTAGAGCGCGCGCAGCGTGCGGGCCGAAAAGCCCTTGACGCCGGGCACGCGCTCCAGCAGCAGGAAGCTCTCCAGGATGGCGTGCGGCTGGCGGGTGTAGAGCGCGTCGTCGGCCACCTCCAGCAGGCCGGCGCGCTCCAGGAAGCGCGCGTTCAGCGGCCGCAGCGCGGGGGCGGGCTCGCCGCGCTCGGCGCGCAGGCGCTCCTCGATCACCTGCAGCAGGATCTGGTTGAGCTGCACCACCGCCTTGGCCGACCAGTAGTAGCGCCGCATCAGCAGCTCGCTGGCGCGCAGGGCCAGGCGGCCGTTGGGCGCCGTGCGGTCCGTCAGGCCAAAGGAAGCGGCGACGGCGCCCTGCAGGTCGAACACCAGTCGGTCCTCGCGCCGCCCTGCTGCCAGGTGCAGGTGCATGCGCACGCGTGCCAGCAGCGCCTCGTTGCGGCGCAGCTGGCGCACCTCGTGCGCGGTGGCCAGGCCGGCGCGCGCCAGGTCGTCCCAGCGCTGGCCGATGCCGGCCGCACGCATGGCCCAGCCGATGATGTGCAGATCGCGCAGGCCGCCGGGCGATTCCTTGCAGTTGGGCTCCAGCGCGTAGGGCGTGTCCTCGTACTTCAGGTGGCGCTGGCGCATCTCCAGGCGCTTGGCGACGAAGAAGTCCAGCGCGTCCAGCTCGGCGGCAAAGCGCTGCTCGAACTCGGCAAACAGCGTGCGGCTGCCGGCAATGCGGCGCGCCTCCAGCAGTGCGGTCTGCACCGTGATGTCGGCGGCGGCGGTCTGCAGCGACTCGGCCACGGTGCGCACGCTGGCGCCGATTTCCAGGCCCGCGTCCCAGCACTGGCCGATGAAGGATTCGATGCGCTCGCGCAGCGGCGCGTCGCGCGCCGGATCGCTGCCTTCGGGCAGCAGCAGCAGCACGTCGACGTCGGAGTGCGGAAACAGCTCGGCGCGGCCGTAGCCGCCCACGGCCAGCAGCGCGCAGTCGCCGTCAAAGCCACAGGCCTGCCACAGGGTGCGCAGCGTGTCGTCGGTGAGCAGAGTCAGGCGGCGCAGGGTGCCGTCCACGCTGCGGGTGGACAGGGCCACGTGCTGCAAGCGCCCCAGCAGGGTCTGCTTGTGCTGGCGGTAGGCGGCGGCGGGCGGGCGCGCCGCAACGACGGGCTGGGCGAGTCCGGGCGCCATGGTGATTCGGGCGAGTGGGTCAGGCAGCGGCTTGCGCCATGCCCTGCACGAACTCGGGCACGGCCGGGCTGCCTTTGGACCGTGTCAGCACCTCGTAGCCCGTCGGGGTGACCAGCACCGTGTGTTCCCACTGCGCCGACAGGGAGCGGTCCTTGGTGACGATGGTCCAGCCGTCGGGCATTTCCTTGATGTCGCGCCGGCCGATGTTGACCATGGGCTCGATGGTGAAGGTCATGCCCGGCACCAGCTCCACGCCCGTGCCCGGGCGGCCGTAGTGCAGCACCTGCGGCTCGTCGTGAAACACCTGGCCGATGCCGTGGCCGCAGAACTCGCGCACCACCGACAGGCCATGGCCTTCGACAAAGGTTTGAATGGCGTGGCCGATGTCGCCCAGGTGCGCGCCGGGCTTGACCTGCTCGATGCCCAGCCACATCGACTCGTAGGTGAGCTGGCACAGGCGCCGGGCGGCAATCGAGCATTCGCCGATCTCGAACATGCGGCTGGTGTCGCCAAACCAGCCCTCGGGCGTGATGACGGTGACATCGACGTTGACGATGTCGCCCTTTTTCAGCACCTTGTCGGCCGGGATGCCGTGGCACACCACGTGGTTGACCGAGGTGCACAGATGTCCGGGGTAGGGCGGGTAGCCCGGCGGCTGGTAGCCGATGGTGGCCGAGCGCGTGCCCTGCGCGGCCATGCATTCGGCGGCCCAGCGGTCGATGTCCAGCGTGGTGATGCCGGGGCGGATCAGCGGCGTGATGTGATCCAGAACTTCCGATGCGAGGCGGCAGGCGGTGCGCATGCCGGCAATGCCGGCCTCGTCCTTGATGTTGATGCTCATGGGGCGAAATTATCCCACCCGGGGCGTGCGGCTGCAGCAGGCGCGCCGGGCAGCGCGCGGGCGCGACAGATAAAATCTCGACTCCTGTCCCGCGCGGGGGCCCAGTCAGCGTCCCCACGTATCTTGCGCCCCCGGCGCTCCGCCGATTTCCGCCGTATCGACCGTGACCCAGCACATCCATTTTTTCGAGGGTGGCAACGCCCTGAGCGAGTTTCGTGCCCAAGGCCTGCTGCACCGCCTGCAGGCGGTCGAGCCCGGCATCGACGCGGTGAGCGCGCGCTTCGTGCACCTGGCCGGCTTTGATGACGCGCCCACACCCGCCACGCTGCAGCGTCTGGCCGAGCTGCTGAGCTACGGCGAGCCGGCCACGCCGGCGGCGGGCGAGGGCGCCACGAGCTGGATCGTCACGCCGCGCCTGGGCACGGTGTCGCCCTGGGCCTCCAAGGCCAGCGACATCGCGCGCAACTGCGGCCTGGCGGTAGCGCGGGTGGAGCGCATCGTTGAATACCAAATCGGCCTCAAGCGCGCGCTGATCAAGCGCAAGGCGCTATCACAAGAGCAGCAAGACGCGGTCGCCGCGCTGCTGTACGACCGCATGACCGAAAGCGTGCTGGCACGCCGCGAGGACGCGCGCGCACTGTTCACCGCGCTGCGCCCCGAGCCGCTGGCGCACGTGGACGTGCTGGCCGGCGGCCGCGCGGCGCTGCAGCGGGCCAACACGGACTGGGGCCTGGCACTGGCCGATGACGAGATTGACTACCTGGTCGAAGGCTTCACCCGCCTGGGGCGCAACCCCACGGATGTGGAGCTGATGATGTTTGCGCAGGCCAACAGCGAGCACTGCCGCCACAAGATCTTCAACGCCGACTGGCGCATCGACGGCGTGGCGCAGCAGCACAGCCTGTTTGCCATGATTCGCCACACGCACCGGCAAAACCCGCAGCACACGGTGGTGGCCTACAGCGACAACGCGGCGGTGATGGAAGGGCGCGCCTGCGAGGTTTTTGAAGCCAGATCGGCCTCTGGCCCAGATGGAGCAAGCGCAAGCAGCTATCAAAAACACAGTGATGTGCGCCACGTGCTGATGAAGGTGGAGACGCACAACCACCCCACGGCCATCAGTCCCTTTCCGGGTGCCAGCACCGGCGCCGGCGGCGAGATCCGCGATGAGGGCGCCACCGGGCGCGGCGCGCGGCCCAAGGCAGGGCTGACGGGCTTCACGGTGTCGCGGCTGTGGGATTCGAGCGTTGGCAAACCCGAGCACATGGCCAGCGCCTTGCAGATCATGACCGAGGGGCCGCTGGGCGGCGCGGCCTTCAACAACGAGTTCGGCCGCCCCAACCTGCTGGGCTACTTTCGCGAATACGAATTGCCAGTGGGCGAGGGCGATGGCGCCGTGCAGCGCGGCTACCACAAGCCCATCATGATCGCCGGCGGGGTGGGCCACATCGACGCGCGCCTCACGCACAAGATCGCATTTGCGGCCGGCAGCCTGCTGATCCAACTCGGCGGGCCGGGCATGAAGATCGGCATGGGCGGCGGCGCGGCCAGCTCGCTGGCCAGCGGCGCCAACGCGGCGCAGCTGGACTTCGACTCGGTGCAGCGCGGCAACCCCGAGATCGAGCGCCGCGCGCAGGAGGTCATCACCCAATGCCAGGCGCTGGGCGCGGCCAACCCCATCCTGGCGATCCACGACGTAGGCGCAGGAGGGCTGTCCAACGCCTTTCCCGAGCTGGTCAACGACGCCGGGCGCGGTGCGCGCTTTGATCTGCGCGCGATCCCGCTGGAGGAATCCGGCCTGGCACCCAAGGAAATCTGGTGCAACGAAAGCCAGGAGCGCTACGTGCTGGCCATCGCGCCCGAGTCGCTGGCGCAATTCGAGTCGCTTTGCGCGCGCGAGCGCTGCCCGTTTGCGGTGGTGGGGGTGGCGAGCGAGGATCGGCAGTTGGTTGTGGGCGATGTGGACGTGCCCCTTCCCCCACTGGGGGAAGGCAGGGATGGGGGCCAGCGCGCCCACGCCAGCGCCGTCGTGCCCCCACCCCAACCCTCCCCCAGCGGGGGAGGGAGCCAAGAACCCCCTCTCCCGCGTGCGGGAGAGGGCGGGGGTGAGGGTAGGGCGGTCGATATGCCCCTGGACGTGCTTTTGGGCAAACCCCCCAAGATGCAGCGCGACGTCGCCTCCGTCACGCGCCGGTTCAAGCCGCTTGATCTGGACGGACTGAGCCTGCAGGACGCAGTCATCAATGTCCTCAGCCACCCCACGGTTGCCAGCAAACGCTTTCTCGTCACCATCGGCGACCGCACGGTGGGTGGCCTCACGCACCGCGATCAAATGGTCGGCCCGTGGCAGCTGCCGGTAGCCGACTGCGCGGTGACGCTGGCCGACTACGCGGGCTTTGCCGGCGAGGCCATGAGCATGGGCGAACGCACGCCGCTGGCCGCGCTCGACGCCCCCGCGTCGGGCCGCATGGCGGTCTGCGAGGCCATCACCAACCTGCTGGCGGCGCCGATCGAGCTGGCGCGCGTCAAGCTGTCTGCCAACTGGATGGCTGCCTGCGGCGAGCCGGGCGAGGATGCGGCGCTGTATGCCACCGTCAAGGCCGTGGGCCTGGAGCTGTGCCCGGCGCTGGGCGTGAGCGTCCCGGTGGGCAAGGACAGCCTGTCCATGCGCACGCAGTGGCAGGACGCGGACGGCGCGGCACGCAAGGTCGTCTCGCCCGTCAGCCTGATCGTCAGCGCCTTTGCCAGCGTGGCGGATGTGCGCGGCACGCTGACCCCGCAGCTTGATCGTGATGAGGCCGACAGCTCGCTGATCCTGATCGACCTGGGCCGCGGACGCAACCGCCTGGCCGGCAGCGTGCTGGCGCAGGCCATGGGACAAAGCGGCTGCCCGGTGGCGGACGGGGTGCCGGACCTAGCCGATCCGCAAGACCTGAAAGCGCTGGTGGCCGCCGTCAATGCGCTGCGCGCCGACGACAAGATTCTGGCCTACCACGACCGCAGCGACGGCGGCTTGCTGGCCACGGTGGCCGAGATGGCCTTTGCCGGCCACGTCGGCGTGGCGCTGAACGTGGACATGCTGCTGCAAGAGGGCGACGGCGTGAACGACAGCCGCATGGATTCGGGCGAGGCCAAGAACTGGCTGCAGCAGACGCAAGGCCGACGCGAGCTGCAGACGCTGCACGCCTTGTTTGCCGAGGAGCTGGGCGTGGTGGTGCAGGTGCGTACCCGCGAGCGCGATGCCGTCATGCAGGTGTTGCGCGCGCACGGCCTGTCCCGCCACAGCCACATCATCGGCAAGACGCGGCCGGCATCGTCGGGCATCGACAAGGGCAAGGGGCAGATCGGCATCTGGCGCGACGCCAGGGAAGTGTTCAGCGCCTCGCTGCACGACCTGCAGCAGGTGTGGGACAGCGTGAGCTGGAAGATTGCGCAGGGGCGCGACAACCCCGAGTGCGCCGATGCCGAACATGCGGCGGCAGGTGCGCCGGATGATCCGGGTTTGCATGTGCACCTGACGTTTGACCCACACCTTCCCCCGCTGGGGGAAGGCAGGGATGGGGGCCAGCGTGCAGAAGCGAGCGTCGCCGTGCCCCCACCCCAACCCTCCCCCAGCGGGGGAGGGGGCAAAAGCGCGCCCGGCCTGCTGCTGTCGGCCCCCAAGGTCGCCATCCTGCGCGAGCAGGGCGTGAACTCGCACGTCGAAATGGCCTACGCCTTTACCGAGGCCGGTTTCCAGGCTTTCGACGTGCACATGACGGATTTGCAGACCGGCCGTGTGCGCTTGTCCGACTTCCAGGGCCTGGTGGCCTGCGGCGGCTTCAGCTATGGCGACACGCTGGGCGCGGGTGTGGGCTGGGCGCGCTCGATCACCTTCAACGCGCGCCTGGCCGACCAGTTCAAGGCCTTCTTCGGCCGCGCCGACACCTTCGCCCTGGGCGTGTGCAACGGCTGCCAGATGTTTGCCGAGCTGGCCGACATCATCCCCGGCGCCGGGGCCTGGCCGCGCTTTACCACCAACCGCAGCGAGCGCTTCGAGGCGCGGCTGTCGATGGTCGAGGTGCTCGATTCACCCAGCCTGTTCTTTGCCGGCATGGCCGGCAGCCGGCTGCCGATCGCGGTGGCGCACGGGGAGGGCTACGCCAACTTCAGCCAGCGCGGCGATGCGGCGCAGGTCATCGCCGCCATGCGCTTCGTGGACAACCACGGCCAGCCCACCGAGCGATATCCCTTCAACCCCAACGGCAGCGCCGGCGGGCTGACGGCGGTGACCACGTTTGACGGGCGCTTCACGGCGCTGATGCCGCACCCCGAGCGGGTGTTTCGCAACATCCAGATGAGCTGGACGCCGCTGGACGCCAGCGGCTTCAGCCCCTGGCTGCAGCTGTGGCGCAACGCCCGCAAATGGCTGGGCTGACGCACCGACCCTCGATCAGATGCGCGTCAGCAGCAGCACGCCCATGTAGATGAAGTAGGTTGCAACGAAGAGCATGCCTTCGATGCGCGACATCGTGAGGCCGCTCTTGAACACCGGAAAGCAGGCCAGCGCCGCGCCGGCGGCCATCGGCAGGTCGATCAGCAGCAGCTCGCGGCTGACGTCGATGGCGCGTGGCGACACCAGCATCACCGTGCCCAGGATCGCCAGGATGTTGTAGACGCCGCTGCCCAGCAGGTTGCCGATGGCCACGTCGCGGTCGCCGCGCAGCGTGGCCACCACGGTGGTGACCAGCTCGGGCGAGGAGGTGCCCAGCGCGACGATGCTCAGGCCGATCACCGCGTTCGACACGCCGAAGGCCGTGGCCAGACTTGAGGCGCCCGCCACCAGCAGGTCGGCGCCCCAGATGGTCAGCGCGATCGCCACCGTCAGCAGCACGCCGTGCCGCGCGAAGGTGCGGCCGCGCTCGCCCGGCGGCAGCGGCGGCTGGGCGTATTCGTGCGCGAACTCGGCGGCCACCGCGCGCCGCTCGCGCCGGCTCGACTGCACGATCAGCGCCGCGTAGAACACCGCCGCCAGCACCAGCAGGGCGCCTTCGGTGCGCGTCAGCACGCCGTCCAGCGACATGATGACCAGCGCCAGCGCGGCGCCGATCATGGCCGGCACTTCCAGCCGCAGGCTGTGCGGCTGGATCGGCAGCGGCCGGATGGCCGCGCTCAGGCCCAGCACCAGCAGCAGCACCAGGATGTTGGCGCCGGCCACGTTGCCCACGGCCAGCGCGCCCTTGCCCTCGGCGGCCGCGGTGATGCCCACCGCCAGCTCGGGCAGACTGGTGCCGATGGCCACCACCGTCAGCCCGATGACGACGGGGCGCACGCGCAGCATGTTGGCGATGCGCGTGGCGCTGCGCAGCAGCAGCTCGGCGCCCGCCACGACGATCGCCAGGCCGATCAGAAACACCAGCGCCGGGTGCAGCGCCGTCATGCGGGTTGGGCCTTCAGCATGGCGGCGCGCGCGCGTCGCCGGCGCCAGGCCTTTTCCAGCTCCACCGCGACGAAGACCAGCGCCGCCAGCGCGATGCACAGCGCCAGCTCCCACGCATCCAGCGGCTCGGTCTTGAAGATGGGGTTGAGCCAGGGCACGTAGATCGTCGCCAGCTGCAGCACGAACGTGAATGCCACCGCGCCGAGCAGCGGCAGGTTGCTGCGCAGCCCTTGCGTGAACAGCGAATCGGTCTCGGACCGGATCGCCAGCACGTGCGCCATCTGGCCCAGCGTGAGCACGGTGAACACCATCGTCTGCCAGTGCGTGTCCTCGGCCTCGATGGCCCAGTGCTGCAGGCCCAGGCACAGCGCGGCCAGCAACAAGCCGACCAGCGCGATGTGCCAGCCCATGCCGTGGGCAAACAGGCTTTCCTTCGGCGGGCGCGGCGGGCGGCGCATGACGCCGCGCTCTTCGGGCTCTGCCGCCAGCGCCAGGCCGGGCAGCCCGTCGGTCACCAGGTTGACCCACAGGATGTGGATCGGCAGCAGCGGCAGCGGCAGGCCGAACAGCGGCGCCAGCGACAGCGTCAGCACCTCGGCCGAATTGCCGGTCATGGCGTAGCGCACGAACTTGCGGATGTTGTCGTAGATGCGCCGGCCCTCGCGCACGGCGGCGACGATGGTGGCGAAGTTGTCGTCCAGCAGCACCAGGGCGGAAGCCTCGCGCGCCACGTCGGTCCCGCCCCGGCCCATGGCCACGCCGATGTCGGCCGCCTTCAGCGCCGGCGCGTCGTTCACGCCGTCGCCCGTCATGGCGACAAACCGCCCGTGCGACTGCAGCGCCCGCACGATGCGGATCTTCTGCGCCGGATCGACCCGGGCGTAGACGCGCACGTCGAGCACGCGCTGCCTCAAAGCGGCCTCGTCGAGCTCGCCGAGCTGCGCGCCGGTCAGCACCGCGGTGGCGTCGTCGGGCACGATGTGCAGCCGCCGGGCGATCGCCAGCGCGGTGGCCGGGTGGTCGCCGGTGATCATGATCGGCGTGATGCCGGCACTGATGCAGTCGCGCACCGCTGCCGCCGCCTCCGCGCGCGGCGGGTCGATCAGGCCGATCAGGCCGATCAGCGCCAGCTCGCTTTCGATGGCCTCGACATCCGGCGTGGCCGGCAGCTGCGGCCAGGCGCGGCAGGCAAAGGCCATCACGCGCAGGCCCTGCGCGGCCAGGCGCTCGACTTCGGCCAGCACGGCGTCGGGATCGAGCGGCTGCGGCCGTTGCGGCGACCAGTGCGCCGTGCAGCGCGGCACCACGCTCTCGGGCGCGCCCTTGGTGAAGGCCTCGAACGCCGCGCCCGCGCGGTGGAAGGTGGTCATGCGCTTGCGGTCGGAGTCGAACGGCAGCTCGCGCACGCGCGGCGTTTCGTCCTCCAGCTCGGGCTTGATCAGATCGGCCTGCGCGGCCACCGCGGTCAGCGCGGTCTCGGTCGGGTCGCCCTGCCAGACGATGCAGCCGGCGGCATCGGTGTCGCCGCTGGGGCAGGCGTCGTTGCACAGCGCGGCGGCGCGCAGCAGCTGCAGGTGCGTGGGCGAGGGCGCGCTCTGCTCGGCGTCGGCCGCCGCCGGGCGCCACAGCGCGCCGGCGGCCAGCAGCAGCTCGGCATGCATGCGGTTTTGCGTCAGCGTGCCGGTCTTGTCGGAGCAGATCACGCTGACCGAACCCAGCGTTTCTACGGCGGGCAGGCGGCGGATCAGCGCGTTGAAGTCGGCCATGCGCCGCGCGCCGACGGCCAGCAGCACCGTGACGACGGCGGGCAGCGCCTCGGGAATGGCCGCCACCGCCAGGCTGATGGCCGTCAGCAGCATCAGCAGGGGCGGCTCGCCGCGCAGCAGGCCGAAGCCGAACAACAGGGCGCAGATCAGCAGCACGAGCAGCGACAGCTGCTTGGAAAAGCGCGCCAGCCGCAGCTGCAGCGGCGTGCTGCGGTCGGCGGCCTCGTTCAGCAGGCCGGCCACCTTGCCCAGTTCGGTGGCCATGCCGGTGGCGACCACCACGCCGCGCGCGCGGCCGTTGGTCACGGTGGTGCCCTTGAACCCCAGGTTGACCCGGTCGCCCAGGGCCAGCCCGGCACCCGTGAGTGCGCTTGTGCGCTTTTCGACAGTGACCGATTCGCCCGTCAGCGTCGACTCGTCCACCTTGAGTTGCGCCGCCTGCAGCAGGCGCAGGTCGGCCGGGACCTGGTTGCCGGCCTCCAGCAGCACGATGTCGCCTGACACCAGCGCGGCGGCGGGCACGGTCAGCGGCTGGCCGCCGCGCAGCACCTGCGCCTGCGCGGCGGCCAGCTGGCGCAGCGCCGCGATGGCCTGGTCCGCGCGCCGCGCCTGGGTGAAGCCGATCACCGCGTTCAGCACCACGATGACGACGATCACCAGCGTGTCGACCCATTCGCCCACGGCGCCCGACACCAGCGCTGCCGCCAGCAGCACCAGGATCATGAAGTCGGTGAATTGCTCCAGCAGCAGCCGGGGCCAGGGGCGCGCCCGTTGCGTGGCCAGCTCGTTGGCACCGTGCCGCGCCAGCCGCGCCGCGGCCTCGTCGGCGCTCAGGCCGCGGTCGGCGTCGGTGGCCAGCGCCCGCACCACGTCGCGCGCCTCGCGCAGGTGCCAGTCGGCATCGGCGGCGTTGGGCGAGGGCGGGGCGTCTACCATGGCTGCGTGGCGGGCGTCGGGCGTGCAAGCACTGCGATGCGACCATTGTGCACGACGGGCGATGGGCAAAAGATTGCCAGATGTTGGCCGCTGCGGCCGACCGCATCCGGCGCGCCGGCCCGGCGCGGTCGATCCCGGACAAGAGGGCCTGCCCGGCGTACCATGCGGCCCTGCGCGCGTGACGGCTTTCATGAGTGCCCGCTGGGCCGGCGTCCGCGCCGCGCCTTCCGCCTCTGCCATGAACACCCCTCTTGCCACCCACCCCGGTACGGTCTCGGCGGGCGACGCCACGCGCTACCGCGTGCTGGGCGCCATCAGCTTCTCGCACTTTCTCAACGACATGATCCAGTCGTTGATCCTGGCGATCTACCCGATGCTCAAGGGCGAGTTCAACCTGAGCTTCACGCAGATCGGCCTGATCACGCTGACCTACCAGCTCACCGCCTCGCTGCTGCAGCCGCTGGTCGGCCTGTATACGGACAGGCACCCGAAACCCTATTCGCTGGCCTTTGGCATGGGCTCGACGCTGTGCGGCATCGTGCTGCTGTCGCTGGCGCCCAATTTTGGCGTGGTGCTGCTGGCCGCGGCGCTGGTGGGCACGGGCTCATCGGTGTTCCACCCCGAGTCCTCGCGCATCGCGCGGCTGGCCGCGGGCGGGCAGCCGGGGCTGGCGCAGTCGATCTTCCAGGTGGGCGGCAACACCGGCAGCGCGGTCGGCCCGCTGCTGGCGGCGGCGGTGGTGATGCCGCAGGGCCAGCGCGCCATCGCCTGGTTCGCGCTGGTGGCGCTGCTGGCCATCGCCGTGCTGTGGCGCATCGGCGGCTGGTACCAGCGCCACCACCTGGACGCCGGTGCGCGCGCCAAGGCCAGGCCGGTGGCCGCCAGCCCGGTGCCGCCGCGCACGGTGGCGCTGGCCATCGGCGTGCTGCTGGTGCTGATCTTCTCCAAGTATTTCTACCTGACCAGCCTGACCAGCTACTACACCTTCTACCTGATCACGCGCTTCCATGTCTCGGTGCAATCGGCGCAGGTGCACCTGTTCGTCTTCCTGTTCGCGGTGGCCGCGGGCACGCTGCTGGGCGGGCCCATTGGCGACCGCATCGGGCGCAAGCGGGTGATCTGGGTGTCGATCCTGGGCGTGGCGCCGTTCACGCTGGTGCTGCCCCACGTGGGCCTGCTCTGGACGGGCATCCTGACCTTCGTCATCGGCCTGATCATCGCGTCGGCCTTCTCGGCCATCCTGGTGTTCGCGCAGGAGCTGATGCCGGGCAGGGTGGGCGCCGTGTCGGGCATGTTCTTCGGCTTTGCCTTCGGCATGGGCGGCATCGGGGCGGCGGTGCTGGGCGCGCTGGCCGACCAGCGCGGGATCGAGTACGTCTATCACCTGTGCGCGTATCTGCCGCTGCTGGGCCTGCTGACGGTGTTCCTGCCCGACCTGCGCCAGCATCGCCCGCGGGCTGCGGCGCCCACGACTGCCGGCTGAAGGGCCGGGTCAGTCGGCGTCCGGATCGGTCGCGTCGGCGGCGCCGGGCGCCTCGCCCGGTTCGGGCTCGTAAGCCTCGCCCGGCTCGGGTGCGACCGGCGCGCGCACCGACAGCACCGGCACCGGCGCCACCTTGGCTAGGCGCAGGGCCGACGAACGTGTGCTGCCGGTGGCCAGCAGCGAGTGCGGATGCGCGCCGATGATGACCATGTCGCAGCCCTCGGACTCGATCAGCTCCAGCATGCCCTGAACCGGGTCGCCTTCCTCGACGATGGCCACCTCGTGCGGCAGGCCGGCCGCGGCCAGCAGGGCCACGGCGGGCGCCACCAGCTCCTGCGCGGTGCCGATCACCATCTGCTGCAGCTGGGTCGGATCGCGCGCGGTGATGACCTCATAAAAGCTCGCCGGCTCCTGCACGTTGGCCACGACAAAGTGGGCGCGCAGTCCGCTTTGGCACAGGTGGATGGCAAAGCGCGCCTGCTCCAGCGACAGGGCGGTGCCGTCCAGCGGCAGCAAGATCTTCAGCGTCATGGCAGCAACCTCCGGGCCTCGGGTGTGACAGAGCTTATATCTTGCCGCCTTGTCCAGCCAGGCCACCGTGCCGCAGGGCAACACCCCGCTGGCCACGCGCCCTCCAGGCTTACCCGCTGAACGCGCGGCGTGCAGTCTGCTAAATTCAGCCTTTGCTCCTTGCTCACCCGAAAGGATTTCCGCCATGCGCCGCACCGTCCTGAAGACCCTTGCCCTCGCTCCCGCCGCGCTGGCCTTTCCGCGCGTCTGGGCCCAGGCCGGCAAGCCGGAAAAGAGCAAGCTGGTGATTGCCGTCGGCGGCAAGAACCTGTTTTATTACCTGCCGCTCACCATTGCCGAGCAGCTGGGCTACTTCAAGAGCGAGGGCCTGCAGGTGGAGATTCCGGACTTTGCCGGTGGCTCCAAGGCGCTGCAGGCGCTGGTGGGTGGCAGCGCCGACGTGGTGTCGGGCGCCTACGAGCACACCATCAACATGCAGGCCAAGAACCAGAGCATCGAGTCCTTCGTGCTGCAGGGGCGCGCGCCGCAGATCGTGCTGGCGGTGTCCACCAAGACCATGCCCGGCTACAAGACGATCGCCGACCTCAAGGGCAAGAAGATCGGCGTGACGGCGCCGGGTTCGTCCACCGCCATGATGGCCAGCTACGTGCTGGCCAAGGCGGGCCTGAAGCCGACCGACGTGTCCTTCATCGGTGTGGGCGCGTCCAGCGGCGCCATCACGGCGGTCAAGTCGGGGCAGGTGGATGCCATTGCCAACCTCGACCCGGTCATCACCATGCTGCAGCGCGACAAGCTGATCAAGGTGGTGGCCGACACCCGTACGCTGAAGGACACACAGGCGGTGTACGGCGGCCCCATGCCCGCAGCCGTGCTGTACACCCACACAAAGTTCATCAAAGAGAACCCCAACACCACCCAGGCCCTGGCCAACGCCATGGTGCACGCGCTGCGCTGGCTGACCAAGGCCGGCCCGTCCGACATCGTCAAGACGGTGCCCGAGTCCTACCTGCTGGGCGACCGCGCGCTGTACCTGGCGGCGTGGGAGAACGTGCGCGAGGCCATCTCGCCCGACGGCCTCATGCCCGAGGCCGGCCCCGCCACGGCGCTGCGCATGCTCAAGACCTTCGAGCCGAGCCTGAAGGACAAGCCGATCGACCTGGCCAAGACCTACACCAACGCCTTCGCCCGCAAGGCGGACGCCAAGTACGCCTGAGCATCCGCTCATTATTTTATAGCTGCTTGCGATTGTCAGACGGGCGCTAGAGCCCTATTTTCCTTGAAATCCGAAGCTGTTCCCGCACTCGACCTGCAGGCCATCACCTGCGTCTTTACCAGCCGCGACGCGCCCGGACAGCGCTACACGGCGGTGCAGGACACCGACCTGTCGGTGGCACCCGGTGAATTCGTCTCGGTCGTCGGCCCCACGGGCTGCGGCAAGAGCACGCTGCTGAACATCGGCGCCGGCCTGCTGGCGCCCTCGCGCGGGCAGGTGGTGGTGTTTGGCGAGCCCTTGCAAGGGTTGAATCGCCGCGCCGGCTACATGTTCCAGGCCGAGTCGCTGATGCCCTGGAAAACCGCGCTGGACAACGTGATGGCCGGCCTGATGTTTGCCGGCGTGCCCGCGTCCGAGGCCGACGCCCGAGCGCGCGCCTGGCTGGCGCGCGTGGGCCTGGCCGGTTTTGAGGACCGCTACCCGCACCAACTCTCGGGCGGCATGCGCAAGCGCGTGGCCATGGCGCAGACGCTGATCCTGGACCCCGACATCATCCTGATGGACGAGCCCTTCTCGGCGCTCGACGTGCAGACGCGCCAGCTGATGGAAAACGAGCTGCTCGAGCTGTGGGCTGAACCGCCGCAGGGCAAGAGCGGCGCCGCCGCGCAGGGCCGGGCGGTGCTGTTCATCACGCACGACCTGGACGAGGCCATTGCGCTGTCTGACCGCGTGGTGGTGCTGTCGGCTGGGCCGGCCACGCACCCGATCGGCGAATTCGTGATCGACCTGCCGCGCCCGCGCAACGTGGCCGAGATCCGCAACCTGCCGCGCTTTGTCGACCTCCATGCGCAAATCTGGGCCGTGCTGCGCGACGAGGTGCTCAAGGGCTACGACCAGCAGAAACGGAAACTCGCATGAACCGTTTCAAGCTGCGCGCCTGGCAAATCGGCCTGCTGATCCTCATCGTTGGCGCGTGGGCCTGGGCGTCCAACGCGTCCGACACCGTGGCCTTCTTCTTCGGCCGTCCGCAAATCGTGGCGCAACGCCTGTGGGCCTGGTTCATCACCAACGGCGACATCTACGGCCACATGTGGATCACGCTGGTCGAGACCCTGCTGGCCTTTGGAATCGGCACGCTGGCCGGCATGGGCATGGGCCTGTGGCTGGCGCTGGCGCCCTTTGCCTCGGCCGTGCTCGATCCGTACCTGAAGGCCGCCAACGCCATGCCGCGCGTCATCCTGGCGCCCATCTTCGCGCTGTGGTTCGGCCTGGGCATCTGGTCCAAGGTGGCGCTGGCTGTCACCCTGGTGTTCTTCATCGTGTTCTTCAACGTCTACCAGGGCGTGCGCGAGGTCAGCCCCGTGGTGCTGTCCAACGCGCGCATGCTGGGCGCCAGCCGGCGCGACCTGATGCGCCACGTCTACGTGCCCAGCGCCATGAGCTGGGTGTTCTCCAGCCTGCACAGCTCGGTCGGCCTGGCCTTTGTCGGCGCGGTGGTGGGGGAGTACCTGGGCTCGGCCAGCGGCGTGGGCTACCTCATCCTGCAGGCCGAGGGCAGCTTCGACGTCGACACCGTGGTGGCCGGCATCGTGCTGCTGACGGCTCTTGCCCTGGTGCTCGACGGCCTGGTCGGCGTGGCCGAGCGGCGGCTGATGAAGTGGCAACCGAGCAGTGGGCAGACGGAGAAGCTCTGAAGGTTTTTTGGTCGTGGCGGTTAAAATCTGCGCATCGTTTCTGCGCATTGAAGGCATGGATCGCATGACCGAAGCCGCACACCCCATCCACCGCAAGCGAGCCACCAATCTGAGCCTCAGCGAAGACGTTCTACAGGCGGCGCGCGAGCTCGACATCAACCTGTCTCAAGCCTGTGACCAATATCTGCGTGAGTTGGTTCGTCGCGAGCGCGCGCAGCGATGGCGCGCCGAACACGCTGATTTCATTGCTGCCTACAACGCCACGGTGGCCGAGGAAGGCTTGCCCCTGGATCGCTGGAAAAGCTTTTGATGGCGCGCTTCGACGTCTATGCCAACAGCGGAGCCCACGCGACCAGCACGCCCTATCTGCTGGACGTACAAAGCGGTTTGCTGAACGGGTTGGACAGCCGCGTCGTCGTCCCCTTGCGGCGCCGCTCGCACTTCGCGCAGGTCAAGATGCCCGAAAGCCTGATGCCGACGCTGATGGTGGCCGGTGAAGAATGCTTGCTGGAAACCCCCAAGCTGGCCTCCATGCCCTCGCGTGCCCTCAAGGAGCCCGTGGCCAACCTGGCGCATGAGCACGGCCGCATCGTGGCTGCTCTGGACTTTCTATTCAACGGCTACTGAAGTTCCAGTACGCCCGATCCCAACCATGCAACACCACAAGATTCTCATCCTCGACTTCGGCTCGCAGGTCACCCAACTCATCGCCCGCCGCGTGCGCGAGGCCAGGGTGTATTGCGAGGTGCACCCCTGCGACGTCAGTGAGGAATGGGTGCGCCAATACGCCGCCGACGGGCAGCTCAAGGGCGTGATCCTCTCGGGCAGCCATGCCAGCACCACCGAGGAAAGCACCGACCGCGCGCCGCAAGCGGTGTTCGAACTGGGCCTGCCGGTGCTGGGCATCTGCTACGGCATGCAGACCATGGCGCAGCAATTGGGCGGCAAGGTCGAGGGCGGCCACACGCGCGAGTTCGGCTATGCCGAGGTGCGCGCGCGCGGCCACACGGCGCTCTTGAAAGACATTGCCGACTTCACCACGCCCGAAGGCCACGGCATGCTCAAGGTGTGGATGAGCCATGGCGACAAGGTGACCGCGCTGCCGCCGGGCTTCAAGCTGATGGCCAGCACGCCCAGTTGCCCCATCGCCGGCATGGCCGACGAAGCGCGCCACTTCTACGCCGTGCAGTTTCATCCCGAGGTCACGCACACGGTGCAGGGCAGGGCGATGCTGGAGCGCTTTGTGCTGGGCATCTGCGGCGCGCGCGCCGACTGGGACATGCGCGGCCACGTCGAAGAGGCGGTGCAGGCCATCCGCCAGCAGGTGGGCGACGAGGAAGTGATCCTGGGCCTGTCCGGCGGAGTCGACTCCAGCGTGGCCGCAGCGCTCATCCACCGCGCCATTGGTGACCAGCTGACCTGTGTGTTCGTGGACCACGGCCTGCTGCGTCTCAATGAAGGCGACATGGTGATGGATATGTTCGAGGGCAAGCTGCACGCCAAGGTGATTCGCGTGGACGCCAGCGAGCTGTTTTTGGGCAAGCTGGCCGGCGTCAGCGATACCGAACAGAAGCGCAAGATCATCGGTGGTCTGTTTGTCGACGTGTTCAAGGCCGAGGCAGCCAAGCTCAAGGCCGGCGGCGGCGGACACAAGGGCGCCACCTTTCTGGCCCAAGGCACCATCTACCCCGACGTCATCGAGTCCGGCGGCGCCAAGAGCAAGAAGGCCGTCACCATCAAGAGCCACCACAACGTGGGCGGCCTGCCCGAGCAACTCGGGCTCAAATTGCTGGAGCCGCTGCGCGACCTGTTCAAGGACGAGGTGCGCGAGTTGGGTGTGGCCCTGGGCCTGCCGCCCGAGATGGTGTATCGCCATCCCTTCCCCGGCCCCGGCTTGGGCGTGCGCATCCTGGGCGAGGTCAAGAAGGAATACGCCGATCTGCTGCGCCGCGCCGACGCCATCTTCATCGAAGAGTTACGCGCCTGCATCGACTCGGCCAGCGGCAGGAGTTGGTACGAGCTGACCAGCCAGGCCTTCACCGTCTTCCTGCCCGTCAAGAGCGTGGGCGTGATGGGCGACGGCCGGACCTACGACTACGTGGTCGCTCTGCGCGCCGTGCAGACCAGCGACTTCATGACGGCCGACTGGGCCGAACTGCCCTACAGTCTGCTGAAGAAGGTGTCCGGCCGCATCATCAACGAGGTGCGCGGTATCAACCGCGTGACCTACGACATCAGCAGCAAGCCGCCAGCGACGATCGAGTGGGAGTGATTTGGCGTCTGGCATCGGCTGGCACCGAGTAGCACGAAAACACACCTAAGCCCGCGTCACTGCGGGCTTTTTTGTGATTTCTTCCGGCACTGGCTGGCAATCTTTGGTATCGCCAAGCACCGTTTTTTCATGGCATGATGAATGGCATTGAATGCTTCGATGCCATGAGATGCCGCCGATGCCATGTAACCGCCTTTCTGGTGATCATGGTATTGATATAGCGTAGTGCAATGATTTCATTGTGTTTTTACGCCAAGGTGGGGTTGGTTCCAGATCATGGTATTTAAGCCGAATCAGGGCGAGAACCATGCTGACCGATACCAAGCTGCGTAACCTCAAGCCGAGGGACAAGCTCTACAAGGAAAATGACCGTGACGGCCTCTATGTGGCCGTCACGCCCGCTGGGGCGATCTCGTTCCGCTACAACTACTCGATCCACGGTCGGCAGGAGACCATCACCTTCGGCCGCTATGGCGTCGGCGGCATCACCCTTGCGGAAGCCCGCGAGCGGTTGGGAGAGGCTAAGAAGATGATCGCAGCCGGGAAGTCGCCGGCCAAAGAGAAGGCTCGGGACAAGGCCCGCGTCAAGGATGCGGAGACGTTCGGGGCGTGGGCGGAAAAGTGGCTGCGCGGCTACCAAATGGCTGACTCCACCCGCGACATGCGCCGTTCAGTCTACGAGCGCGAGCTGAAGCCGAAATTCGGCAATCAGAAACTGGGAGAGATCACCCACGAGGACTTGCGGGCGCTGACCGATGCCATCGTGGAGCGCGGTGCACCGGCGACCGCAGTGCATGCTCGCGAGGTGATGTTGCAGGTCTTTCGCTGGGCCATCGAGCGCGGCCAGAAGGTCGAGAACCCGGCAGAGCTGGTGCGGCCGACGACTATCGCCAAGTTCGAGCCGCGCGACCGTGCGCTGACGCCCGACGAGATCGGTCTGATGTATCAGTACATGGAGCGCATCGGCACAACGCCATCCATTCGGGCTGCCGCCAAGTTGTTGCTGCTGACGATGGTGCGCAAGAGCGAGCTGACCAACGCGACCTGGAGCGAGATCAACTTCAGCGAGGCGCTTTGGACCATCCCGAAGGAGCGGATGAAGCGACGCAATCCGCACCTGGTGTTCCTGTCCCGGCAGGCGTTGGACATCTTCATTGCCCTCAAGACCTTTGCCGGCGGATCGGACTACGTGTTGCCGTCGCGGTACGACTCGGACTTGCCCATGAGCAGCGCCACGCTCAACCAGGTGCTGACGCTGACGTATCGGCTGGCGCAGAAGGAAGGGAAGTCGCTCGCCAAGTTCGGGCCACATGACTTGCGGCGCACGGCCAGCACGTTGTTGCATGAGGCCGGCTACAACACGGACTGGATTGAGAAGTGCCTTGCGCACGAGCAGCGAGGCGTCAGGGCCGTCTACAACAAGGCCGAGTACCGCGAGCAGCGGACGGCGATGTTGCAAGACTGGGCGGACATGATCGACGAATGGACACTGAAGCGGCCGAAGGCGTAAGCCAGAAGATTACAGTTCGCTCGCCTGCCCGAACATCGAGGCATGGCCCCGGGTTTCATTGACACTTGAGGGGCGTAGCGTTTTAGCCGCTAAAAAGTGGCTGCTGCGACCGACGGGGTGAAGCCGGGACGCATGGCCTGAGTGCCCGATGCCTTGCGCGCCTCGATCCATTCCTCGACCTCGGCCAAGTCCCAGGCGACGTTTCGGCTGGTGAGCGCAATGCGACGCGGAAACTCCCCCCGCTGCTCCATATTGAAAATCGTGCGCTCAGACAGCGGGATCATCGCCAGTAGCTTCTTGCGGTTGATGAGCGTCTTACTTGTCGTTGTCTGCATCCCTTGGCCTCTTTCAGTCACTTGCGAACATGTGCCTGATGGT
>JAWKYM010000010.1:0-153225 GCA_041396485.1 Burkholderiaceae bacterium
CGCGGGGCCGCGCCGCCAGCGGCCGGCCGGGCCTCAGCGCCGGTTGGCGGCTTCGGCGGCGAGCTTGATCTCCTCGTTGGCCTGGCGCAGCAGCTCCTTGGCGCGCCCCGCGTGCCCACCGAGGTGGGAATCGTTGGCGAACTGGGCGTCGCTCAGCTTTTCGAAGGCCTGCACCACCAGCCGCTGCGCCGCGGCCAGGTTGCCGTGGCGCATCGGGTCGATGTCCTGCACCGGCATCTGCGCCGAGGCGGCACAGGCGACCAGGGTTGCAACGCCGGCCAGCAGGATGAGCTTGGTACGGGGGGTTTTCATGGACGTGTCCTCCAGTGTGGGGACGTGCAGTGTCCAACGGGATCGGGCGCCATGCAAATACCGTGTCGATATGCCCCCATCGGCGCCGCCGATGGCTGCGCGACCCTGATCCGCCCCCGACCCCGCGGAACCAGGCCATATCGGCGGCTTATGGCCGCATCGCAAGACGGTATTTCCCGCCAGCGCTTCGCTGCGACACAGTTCGCTCCATCCAAACAAGGAGTGACTCATGTCCCAACTGATCTACCGCGTTGTTTCGGCCTGTGGCGCCCTGGGCTACGGCTTTCCCAGGGAATCGATGGAGCGGGCCATCGAGGGCCGCGTCGATGCCATCGTCTCCGACGCCGGCTCGATGGATGCCGGCCCCTACTTCCTGGGCACCGGCACCCAGTACTTCGAGCGCGAGGCGGTCAAGGCCGACTACACGCACATGGTGCGCGCCGGCCTGAAGACTGGCGCGCCGGTGATTCTGGGCAGCTGCGGCATGGCCGGCGGCGACCGCAACCTGCAATGGATGCTCGACGTGGCCCGGGAGGTGTTTGCCGAGCTCGGCGTGCAGGGCGCCAAGGTGGCGACGATCAGCGCCGAGCTGGACCCGGAGATCGTCATCGCCGAGCTCAAGCGCGATGCGCTGCTGCCCACTGGCGACGGCCCGGTGCTGGACGAGGCCACCCTGCGCGCGAGCGTGATCGCCGGCCAGATGGGCATCCACCCGGTCATCACCGCACTGGACGCCGGCGCGCAATACATCTTTGCCGGCCGCAGCTGCGACGTGGCGCTGTTTGCCGCCGACATGGTGCGCAAAGGCATTGACGCCGGCCTGGCCTATCACGTGGGCCACGTGCTGGAATGCGGCGCGCTGGCCTGCGACCCCGGCTCGCCATCGGACTGCCTGGTGGCCGAGGTGTTCGACGACGGCAGCGCGGTGTTCTGTGCCGCCCAACCCCGAGCGCCGCTGCACGCCGTATTTCCGATCGCCGCGCATTCGCTGTACGGAGGGAAAGCCATCCGCAGCTGCAGTTCTATCCGGAAGGCGTGCTGCTGATGGACCAGACTTGAGTCTTCTTGCGCGCGACGCGCGCTCGACCGGCATCCGCGGCAGCGCCGTTTGTCCACGCCGGCGCACCCTGGTCAGAGCATCAGGCTGGAAGGCGCGCACCGGCTGGGCGCGCGCAAGGTGTCGCTGATCCACATCGACGCGGCCGATCTCGCCCAAGGTGCCGGCCGACGTGCTGGTGTACGGCCGCAACGGCGTGATGCGCCGCGCGGCCTTGGGCCCCGAGCGCGAGCTCGGCCTGATCGTCGAGACCACCGCGGCGACGAAGGAGGCGGCCGAGACGCTGGCCAGCCTGCTGACGCACTACCTGGTTCACTTCGGCTATGTGGGCCGCAAGGCCACGGCCGGCAACATCGGCTACCCGCTGTCGCCCAACCTGATGAGCTTTCGGCGCGCGGATGGGCAGTGGGGGGCGATCGTGCCCAGTGGCACACGCGACCCGGTGTTCTTCGAGAACTACGCGAAGGTCAAGCAGGGCGTGATCGATTCGATCGCGGCCGGCTTCCCGCAGGCGCTGGCCCAGGCCAAGGCGCATCATCGAGGCCGACGCGCAGCATCCGGCCATCCTGCTGCGCACCATCGACGCCGACCCGGCCCGGCTGGCGGCCCGGCATGCGCAGGAGATCGCCGCTACTATCGCCAGCGGCTGATGCCCAAGCCCGATTCGATCCTCGACATCGACGCCGCCGATGCCTACGAATGGTCGCTCTACCACCTGCTGCAGAACGTGGAGCTGATCCAGGGCATCGCTGTTTCCGGTCACCCTGTACGCCGACGGCGCGTCGGGTGAAGGAGGCACGCTGCGGCCGCGGTATTTCGACATCGGCCTGACCGACTATCGCGGCGAACTCGACGACCGCAGCCTGTCGCCGATCGCCGACGCGCTGCTGCCGGTGGGCGCGCCGCAGGGGATGCAGCCGTTGTTGCAGATGGCGGTGGTGATCCGCAGCAAGAATGCCGGCATCAACCGCCTGACCTACGACATCGTGTTCCACTCAGCGCCGACTACGACCGCGCTGCGCTCCAACCTGTTCCACAAGGCGCAGGTGGCCAAGCTGCTGGGCTTGCCGGCCGAGCAGGTGGTCGGGACCTTCTATGTGGACAGCTGTATCGCGATCAAGATCACCCTTGGACCGGCCCAACATCTCGGCTTCGCCCGACGAGCACGACGTTTTCGGTGCGCAGCAGCAGGGTGCGCTGGAGGCCTTGCGCGTGCCGGTGTACGCGCGCGCCAACCTGCCGACGCGGTGGCGAAGTAGCCAAGGGGGCCGAGCCATGAACACCTCAACCACCACCCGTCGCGCGCTCTGCATCACGCTGCTTGCGGCCGCCGCCGGAACGGCCTGGGCCCAGCCGGCCGAACCCTTTCCGTCGCGGCCGATCAAGATCATCGTCGCCTTTGCGCCGGGCACCGGCAGCGACGCCGTGGCGCGCATCGTCGCCGGCGCGATGGGGGCCGCACTGGGCCAAAGCGTGATCGTGGAAAACCACAGCGGCGCTGCCGGAACGCTGGGCACCGAGCAGGGCGCGCGCGCCCCGGCCGACGGCTACACCCTGACCCTGGCGACGACCAGCACGCTGCTGACCAACCCGGCGCTGAACCCGAAGCTGCGCTACCAGCCCAACAAGGACTTCGTGCCCGTCGCCGGCCTGGCGCGCACGCCCTTCGTGCTGGTCACGGCCGACAAGGCCGACACGCCGCACAGCCTGGCCGAACTGAAAGCGCGGCTGGCCGGCTCGGGCGGCGCGTTCGGCTCGTCCGGCACCGGCACGATCGGGCACCTGGCGGCCGAGTATTTCGTGCGCCAGGCCGGCGTGCAGGCGGTACACGTGCCCTACCGCGGCAGTGGCCAGGCCCTGACCGACGTGGCCGGCGGCCAGTTGCTGTTTGCCTGCGACACGGTGGCCGCGGCCCTGCCACTGATTCGCGGCGGCATGCTGCGCGCGCTGGCCGTCAGCGCGCCGCAGCAGCTGCCCACACTGCCGGGCGTGCCCACCGGCGCACAAGCGGGCATGCCGTCCTTCGAGCTGTCGGCGTGGTGGGGGCTGGTTGCGCCGGCCGGCACGCCACCGGCCGTGGTGGCGCTGCTGTCCGACGCCGTGCTGAAGGCGCTGGCCGCGCCGCAGGTGCGCCAGACGCTGGATGCCCAGCAGCTGGAGCCGCTGCCGCTGGGCGCCGCGGCCTTTGGCGCGCTGATGCACGACGAGGCGCCGTTCTGGACCGGATTCTTGCGGCGCAGCGGGATTCGGCTGGACTCCTGAACCGCAGGCGCGGCGCCGGTACCCGCGGCCGGCTTGTCCGGTGCGCGTCCTGCACTGACAATCGGGCCCTGCTCATGTGGGGGTCCACTCGCCGTGATCCAGTTGCGCCACCTGCACTACTTCGTCGGCATCGTCGATGCGGGCAGCCTGTCGCGCGCCGCCAGCACGCTGTTTGTCGCGCAGCCGGCCCTGAGCCAGCAGATGGCCGATCTGGAGCAGCGGCTGGGCGTGCTGCTGCTGCAGCGCAGCGCGCGCGGCGTGCAGCCCACGCCGGCCGGCCTGCTGCTGTACCGCGAGGCCCAGGCCATCCTGCGCCACGTCGAGAAGCTGCCGGACATCGTGCGCGACAGTGGCGGCGAGGTGGCCGGCGCGGTCAGCCTGGGCATGTCCTCGACGGTGGCCTCGTTCCTGGCCGGGCCGTTCATCGAGGCCTGCCGCCATGCGCTGCCGCGCGTCAATCTGAGCCTGGTCACCGAAGACAGCGTGAACCTGAGGTCGCGCATCGAAGCGCATGGCCTGGACCTGGCGGTGATCTTCGAGCAAGAGGCAGCGCCGGGCCAGCAGCAACTGCCGCTGTTTCGCCAGCGCCTGTTCCTGGTCGATCGCAAGAAGCTGCCGGGCCATGCGCGCAGCGTCCCGCTGCAGCGCGTGGCGGCACTGCCGCTGGTGCTGGCCGGCACATCGAACGTGCTGCGCCGCGTGCTCGATGCGGCCTTTGCCGACGCCGGCCTGCAGCCCCATGTCGTGGTCGAGGCCAACCTGCTGTCCAACCTGCTCGCCGCGGTGCACTCCGGCGCCGGCGCGACCGTCGTGCCGCTGGGGGATTTCAAGGGGCTGCTGGCCGTGGCACCCTCGTCGCCACGCCCATCGAGCCGCCGCTGCACCTGACGGCCTGCGTGGTGCAGGACCCGGGCAGCGTGCCGACGCGTGCCGCCGAAGCAGTCCGCGCGCTGCTGGCCAGCGTGATCACGCAGCTGCTGCGCGACCATCCCCCGGTGGGCATGGAGCCGATGCCGGTGTAGGCGCCTCGTCGGGCGAATGGCGCCGCCTATGATGCGGGCGCACCCTCTTGGAGTACAACGATAGGAGACACCCATGCCCAACACCCATCAACTCGTCGGCAACGGCGCGCACAAGGTCATCGCCCTGCATGGCTGGTTCGGCCACGCGCGCGGCTGGGGGCCGTTTGCCCAGCATCTGAACGGGCGCGACTTCAGCTACGCCTTCATGGACCAGCGCGGCTATGGCGGCATGAAGGGCAAGGGCGGGCCCTACACGGTGGAGCAGATCGCGCAGGACGCGCTGGCGCTGGCCGACCACCTGGGGTGGCAGCGCTTTTCGCTCATCGGCCACTCCATGGGCGGCAGCGCCATCCAGCAGGTGCTGGCGGCCGCGCCCGAGCGCGTGCGCGCGCTGGTCGCCATCACGCCGGTGTCGGCCGCCGGCGTGCCCTTCGACGAGCAAGGCTGGGGCCTGTTCACCGCCGCCGGTCATGACGTGTCGGCCCGTCGCACCATCATCGACTTCACCACCGGCAGCCGCCTGACCGGCACCTGGCTCGACGCCATGGCCGCCAGCACGCAAAAACAGTCCGACGACGAGGCCGTGGCCGGCTACCTCGGGTCGTGGGCCAAGACCGCCTTCGTCGACAAAATTCAGGGCCAGAAATTGCCCGTGCTGGTGCTGCCCGGCGAGCACGACCCGGCCCTGGGCGAGGCCGCCTGCCGCGCCACCTGGATGCAGCACTACCCCAACGCGCAGCTGCAGGTGCTGGCCAATGCCGGCCACTACCCGATGAACGAGACGCCGGTCATCCTGGCGACGTGGGTCGAGAAGTTTCTGGCCGGCGTGCCGGCGTAGCGGCGTCGGCCGGCATCCCGCCGAGGGCGCCAACTGGCGACATGCCCACCCCCGTTTCACGCAAGGAGAACCCATGCCGATTCATTCCGCCATCGCCGCTCGGGCACTGGCCGTGCTGCTGGCCGCCAGCCTGGGCGCCGGCGCCGCCTGGGCCGACAAGCCCGAATGGGCCGGTGGCGGCAAGGGCCGCGACGGCTCGCCCGGCCAGGTCAAGCAGCGCGGCGACCATGGGCCGCGCGCCGACCGCGGACCGCGCGGCGACCGCAACGACCAAGGCGAGCGCCGCCGCCATGCGGACGAGCGCCGTCCGCGCGCCGAGCGCGATCATCGGGATCGCCGCGACCACCGCGATCGGCGTGACGCGCGCCCGCCGGTGGTCGTGCTGCAGCCCGGCCACTACTTCAACGACGGCCAGCGCCGCGATGCCCGCCAGTGGTACGGCGACCAGTACCGCAGCGGCCGCTGCCCGCCCGGCCTGGCCAAGAAGCACAACGGCTGCCTGCCGCCGGGGCAGGCCAAGAAGTGGCACGTGGGCCAGCGCCTGCCGCCGGGCGTCGTCTATTACGCGGTGCCGCAGCCGGTGGTGGTGCAGCTGGGCGTGCCGCCGGCCGGCTACCGCTACGTGCGGGTCGCGGGCGACATCCTGCTGCTGTCCATCGGCTCGGGCATCGTGGTCGACGCCATGGTCGACCTGAACTTCGGATTCTGATGGCACCCGCCGCCTCGGCCCCGACGCGCCGTCACTTTCAGCGCCTGCTGGGCGCCGCCGCGCTGGGCGGCCTGCTGCCCACCCTGGGCGCCTGCGCCGCCGGCAGCGGGGGCGCACCCGGCTACACCGTGTCGCGGCAGCGGCTGAACGAGTTGCTGGCGCACAGCTTTCCGGTCACGCGCGGCCTGCTGGGCGGGCTGGCCGAGCTGACGCTGTCCTCGCCGCGCCTGAACCTGCTGCCGGCCTCCAACCGCATCGCCACCGCGTTCGATCTGGCGTTGGTCGAGCGCCTGGCCGGCACGCGCCACACCGGCGCGCTGGACCTGGACTGCGGCCTGCGCTTCGACCTGGAGGAAGGCGTGGTGCGCATGGTCGACGTGCAGGTCAACCGCCTGAGCATCGACCGCCTGCCGCCCGCGCAGCAGGCGCTGGTGCAGCAGTACGCGCCCGGCATCGCCCAGCAGCTGCTGCAAAACCTCGTGCTGTACCGCGTGCCCGCCGAGCAGCTGGCGCTGGCGCGCAACCTGGGCTGGACCCACGCCGCGCTGCGCGTGCTGCCCGATGCGCTGCGCATCGAGCTGGGGCCGACGCCGCCGCGCTGACGGGCGCGCCGGCATTTATTAGCCAAATCGGGCTCTGGCCGGCGCGGGGCAAGCGCGAGCAGCTATTCAAATAATAGTTAGGCAAAATGAGGCTTTGTTCCTCGGCCTCGCAACGGTGCTTGCGGTGGCTTCAGCCGACGCATTCGGCTTGGGGAAATGTTCATCTGACCCCATTTCAGGGCTGGCCGTGGCGATATGAAGTGAAAGTGTTTAATTTACATATTCATTTCATTTTGTAATTACTATATTTTACTGATTCTCTGCGACGTGGTGGCTATGCTGATATCGGCGGTTGACCGGAGACCGGCTGCATTTCGCGTACCGATACGGTGGCCGCGCAGGCAGTAACGTCAGGAGAATCACATGTGGACCTCTGAAGACTTCCCGGGCGCAAAGAATGTGAATTGGCAACTGCTGATCCGAGCGCGCTACGTGCACGAAATCGATGCCGCGCTGGCGTCGAGCGTCGTGCGGGCCGTGGGTTCGCTGGCCTCGGTCGGCGCGGGCAAGGCCTTGGCGGTGGCTGCCGAGAAAGCCCTGTCCGGCGAGCGGCCGGTCGAAGCGTCGGCCCAGCATCGTGTCACCGCGTTGACCGCCATGCTGGACTGGGACGAGTGGTGCGGCACGCCCTGGCCGCACCACTGGGGGTGGCCGCCCCGGCGCCACGACGGCTTCGACGATCTGTCCGATCCGCTCACCTCGGTGTTCGCCGATCGTGCCCTTCAACTGGTGAAGGCCGCCGGCTCGGAGGCGCTGCAAAAGAACCTGGGCGGCGCGCTCGCCAAGATCGCTGGCCAAGGGGCGGCGCGGGGGGCCTGACCCGCTCGGCCCACGGTCGAGACAGCGTCGGCGTCCGCCGGGCGCCGGATGGGGCTTGGCGTGCATCATGCCGGCGCTGGCGAACGGCGCCGGCTTTTTCATGCCAAATCGTCTGCTGACCGGCTCAGGGCAAGCGCAGACAGCTATTTAAATGATAGTCGAATGGCGCGCCCTACAACGCAGGCTGCCGCGTGCTGCCTGTCAGGTAGCCCACGGCCGCCCCGAACTTGCCCTTGTAGTTGGCCTTGATCAGCGGGTCCAGCTGGTCCTTGACCACCTTGTGGATGCCGCCCCAGTCGCCGGCGTGCTGGAAGTTGCTCATGATGTAGGTCCAGCCGTTGATCTCGTCCACGGCGTGCAGGCCGGTCGATTCGCCGCCTGCGGGGATGGACATGATGCGTGAGAGCTGCTTGGTGTCCACGTTGTAGGCCCACAGGAAGTTGTTCACGTGCTGGCTGCTGTCCTCGCCGATGAACAGGGTGCGCAGCTTTTCCGAGAACTTGAGGTTGTCGGGGTTGGCCATCTTGGCGGGGTTGGCCGTGTTGCCCAGCGCGTCGGCGGCGATGTCCTCGCCGGCCAGCAGGGCCTTGGTGTCCACGGGCATCCATTCGCTGTTGATGGCGGCACCGGCCGTGTCCTTCTGAGCGCCGCGCAGGTTCAGCGCCATCACCACGCCCGCCTTCAGCACCTTGGGGATGGCGATGCCGTTGCCCGGCACGTTGGCGGCGTCGCCCGTGACCATGGATTTTTCGCAGTTCTGCAGCGCCGAATAGGCCACCTTGTCGGCCGCGTTCACGGTCGTGCCCTCCATCTTGGAGAAGCCCATGCTGGCGCCCATGAACGCGGCGTAGCGGTGGGTTTCGAGGAAGGCGGCGGCCTTTTCCATGCCGGGGTTGATCTTGATCCACTCGGCCCGGCCGTTGGCGACGATCTTTGTGTAGCTGGCGTCGTTGGGGTCGGCCTTGGCCACGGTCATGATGTCGGCGGGCTGGAGGGTGCCCGCCAGCTGCTCGATCTCGGCGCTGCTGGCATGGCCCAGCTTGATCCAGCTCAAAGGCGCGGCGCTGCCCGCGGCCGGGTCGATGGAGAAGCCCGCGCCCACCTTGGCGGCGTACAGCGTGCCCGCCGACAGATCCTTTTCCTTGTCGGCCACGAAGACGAAGTAGGCGCTGTTGGTGGCGTCGTCGCCCATCAGCGCGGTGCGCTGGTCGGGCATGACCTGCACCAGCTCGTGCGAGATGCGGCCCATGCAGAAGTGCTTCTGGATGCTGGCCGTGCCGTCGGGGTTCACCGTCACCTCGGGCATGTGGCCGTAGTGGTAGGCCTTGGCCGTGGTCTCGTTGCCATACAGGTTCTGGCTGAAGGCCTTGAGCTGGGCATTGCTGGCGTTGAAGGCGTCGGGCTCGTACTCCTCGCTCGACAGGTGCGTGCCCCAGGGCGACAGGCTGGCGCCGCAGGTGATCCACAGGCCATGCACCTGGGAGGTGTCCACGTTGTGGTACTTCACCAGGCTGAGCTTGCCGGTGCTCTGGTCCTGGTCCAGCGTCAGCACGGCGATGGGCGAGGGCAGCTTGCCGTACATGTCGGTCTTGCCGTCCTGCGCCCAGGTGGTGTATTCGAACTGCACCACGGCGAACACCGGCTTGCCCTTCACGCCGTCGACCTGGGCATTGGGCACCGTCAGCAGCGAGGTGCCGTCGGGCGCATCGGAGAAGAAGGGACGCTCGGCCCCGGCCACGCTCGTGTCCATGATCGGCTGGTTGTGGATGTCGTAGTAGCCGCCGGCCAGCAGCGTGCCGCCCTTGCCGTCGGCGACCCGGTCGCCGGTGATGAAGAAGGGCTGATAGGCCAGCGTGTACGTCTGGGTCGAGCCGTCCGCATACGTGACCTCGAGCGCCGAGCCCACCGTGGTGGTGGCCATGGCCGCCGCATGGGCCAGCGTGGGCGCGGCCATAGCCGTGAAGCGGGCCGACGTGAACGCCGGCGGCGCGGACGGCGCCAGCGGCGTGTCGTCGCCGCCGCAGGCGGACAGCAGGCCGGCGGCCGACACGCCGGCGCCCAGGGGCAGCAGCGGCAGGCCGGCGAACATCTTCAGGGTCTTGCGGCGATTGGGGGTGAAGGTGTGGTGCATGGGTTTCTCGAGCGTTGAATGAAGCCGCGGCCCGCCTGCGTGAGGCGTGACAACGCGGATCGGTGCCAGGCGGCGCTGGCCGCCCGGTCGCGTGAGAAATGCTAGAAAGCCGCCGTGACAAGGGCGTGACGGCTGGGTGACGGGGGTGTGACGGCGCGGCGCGTGGCGTCGTATGCACGCGGGCGTGCGGCAAGCGCTCGCCCATCCCAACGCCCCTGAAGACGGCTGGTTACTGCTGAAATGATAGCTGCCGGCGCTTGATATACGCCGGCTACCGCCTGATTTGGCTCAAAAACCCATCAGCCCCGCAGGCTGGGCTGGCGCAGCAAAACCCTGCGTGGCTTGTGCCACGCGCGCGCATGCTTCAGGGCGCATGTCGCCAGCGTCATCGCGAGGAGCGAAGCGACGTGGCGATCCCGTGGCGGCGCTGCGTGCGGTAACGCCGCGCTGGATGGCTTCGCGTCGCTCGCAATGACGAGCCATGTCGCCAACGTCATTGTGGGAAATGTTCATCGGACCCCATTTCCCCTACCTAAATCTTTCTAAAAGAATGTTGGCGGCCTCGACATTCACACAAGCGCCATCGATGGTTCGATCCAGAATAAAAGGGTGATCACCACGAGCTTGACTGGCTCTCTTAATCCATCTAGATTTCCAGTCATTATCAATCAAAAGCAACTTCGGCATTTCGTCCCACTCGGCGGCTGCCACAACGTGCGGAAATCCAGCCCCAGTGGAACGTAGCAATTGCCTCATGCTCAAACGGGTACGGCCAATTTTCGCGGTCCGCATGAGACTATGCCTAAGTGCTGTTCGAAATCCTCTTGGAGCCGGTTTAAGCCCTGGATCCTCTAGCGCCATCCACGCCAAATTCCAAGCTTCGCCGCTAAGCTTGAGCAACCATCCATTAGAGAACTCATCGCGACAGTAAAATTCAACTGGATGTGGCGACCATCTGTAAACCAAATTTTCCGTATTCAATTTTTCCTCCCTTGAGACAAATTATTAATACCTCATGGATAACTATTGAGACATTTTTCAAACGTGAGCGCCTGCAATGAAGCGCCGAGTCACTGAGTTACCAGTCATTTTTAGCAGGCCATATATCTTATTTGTCGATATATCTTGCAATCATCGCAATTTATCAAAACTATCATTTTGAATTTTTCCCGAGCCCTGGCAGACCTCCTTGAACAAATGTTGCCCAAACATTTTTTCTTCGACTCACTGGCGAGCGAAGAATTTTATTTTCACAATGAACTTGATATTTGTGCTGAAGCAAGCCTCCTTTTTCAATATGCTTCCCACATAAAACACAAGTCACATCGCCATTCTTCGTTTGTTTCTTTGAAATTGATGGCAATTTATTAAATGGTTTGGCAAGAACCTTATTTATTTTTTTCTTAATCAGAGTCTTTTTTGATCTATCAGAATCGGAAACAATTTTATGTTTCCAAGCCTGATCAATCTTTGTGGCGGCGCAAAGTAGGCATAGCGTCATCTCCCCATCAATAGCTATCCCACATGAAATGCAAGTGCGGGTATTTTTCATGTTCCGTCGGCCCCTCACTGCAAAATGGTCATTAAAAATTTTCACTAACGTTGGAGGTGAGCGGCGCGCAGCTGCATGGCGCAGCGTGGCCTTAGAGTTCCACCACATTTTGAGGCGCCCTGCAGTTGCGTGTCCGTCTCGACCGGCCTGTTAGACGTCATGTTGGGCCTCCAATCGCATAGCTCGACTTGTGTTTAGGCATCGCTTCGCGCTCACCTTACTCGCTGGCGATCAGCAATTTCCTTGCGAATCATTTTCACGCGAGGATGATCGGGACCCAACTGTCTTGCAAGGTCGCTGGCAGTTTCGCTAAGAGCATCCAAACTTGGGACCGACGCGCGCCGGTGAATTTGGTACTTCGGGCCAGGAAAGAGCGGGCCGGTACCAGGGACAACCACGGCTCTGCTGCCACCGAAGGCACCAGTAAATAGTTTCCCGCTTTCGCTCTTCAGGCCGGTGCCCTTTGCTCTCCTCTTCTTCTTCGCCATCAGACTCCTCCTCGGCTCTTCGCGGGAACCCCACGAAAGCTATTCGAAACGACTGGGCTGATCTCCAGCGACACCCTGGGCTGAGCGCAAACCGAACGAAGCGCTGGCGGGATGTTCATGACGCCTAACTAGAATTGGGCGACTACAGACCACGAACGCCAACGTCGTATAACTCGACGACGACAGCCCGATGTCCCATCAATCATTGCACTTGCTCCGTTTAGGCAAACCTAAAATTGGACGGATGGATGGCGGGCTCAGCCAAACCTCGGTGACTTGCATCATAAAGTAACAACCGGTCTCGTGGCGCAGTGCATGGCGCCACGCTGTCGGGCGGCCGTGACAAAAGTCTCAGTCGGGCCTCAACCCGCCGGCACCTTCAACCCCCGCTGCACCGCCGGCCGCGCCACGAAGGCGTCCAGCACGCGGCGCACCTCGGCAAAGCGCTCGAAGCCGACCAGCTCGCCCGCCTCGTACCAGCCGACCAGGTTGCGCACCCACGGAAAGATGGCGATGTCGGCGATGCTGTAGTCCTCGCCCAGCATCCAGGCGCGGCCCTTCAGGTGGCCGTCCAGCACCTGCAGCAGGCGCACGCTTTCGTCCACATAGCGGCGCAGCGGGCGCTTGTCTTCATAGTCCTTGCCGGCGTATTTGTGAAAGAAGCCGACCTGGCCGAACATGGGGCCGATGCCGCCCATCTGCCACATCAGCCACTGCAGCGCGTGGTAGCGCGCGGCCGGGTCCTGGGGCAGCAGCTGGCCGGTCTTGTCGGCCAGATAGATCAGGATGGCGCCGGACTCGAACAGCGCCAGCGGCTTACCGCCGGGGCCGTTGGGGTCCAGGATGGCCGGGATCTTGTTGTTGGGGTTGAGCGATAAAAACTCGGGCGACAGCTGGTCTTGCGTGTCGAAGGCCACGCGGTGCGCCTCGTAGGGCAGCCCGGTTTCCTCCAGCGCGATCGAGGCCTTGACGCCGTTGGGCGTGGTCAGCGAATACAGCTGCAGGCGATCGGGGTGGCGCGCGGGCCACTTGCGGGTGATGGGGAAGGTGTCGAGGGGAGAGGTCATCGCGCCAATATAGCCCGGGGACGCGGCGCAGGTGGGGCGCGGCGCGGTATCGTCACGCCCTCAACGGGAGATTTGATCCATGTCCACCCCCACCCTTGCCGCGCTGGTGTACGCCATTCGCTGGGAAGCCCAGGACGTCGTCAGCGTCGAGTTGCGGCCGGCGACGGCCGAGGTGCCGTTTCCGCCCTTCGAGGCCGGCGCGCACATCAACCTGCACCTGCCCAACGGCCTGTCGCGCAGCTATTCGCTGTGCAATTCGGACGCCGAGCGCGGGCGCTACGTGGTGGGCGTGGCGCGCGACCGCAAGACCCGCGGCGGCTCGCTGTATGTGCACGAGCAGCTGCGCGTGGGTTCGGTGCTGCCGATCGACCCGCCGCGCAACCACTTCAGGCTGGATGCCGACGCGCCGCGCAGCGTGCTGGTGGCGGGCGGCATCGGCGTCACGCCGCTGTTTTGCATGCTGCAGCATCTGGCGGCGCAGGGACGCGCGACGGATTTCATCTATTGCGCGCGCAGCCGCCGCGACGCCGCCTTTGTCGACGCCATCGAGGCACTGGCCCGCGAGCACGGGGTGGTGCTCAGCTTGCACTTCGACAGCGAGCACGGCGGCCCGCCCGACCTGGCGCAGCTGCTGGCCGGCAAGGGAGCCGACAGCCACTTCTATTGCTGCGGGCCCACGCCCATGATCAGCGCTTTCGAGCAGGCCTGCGTGCGGCTGGGCTATGCCAACACCCACATCGAGCGCTTTACCGCCGCGCCGCCGCCCGCCGCGGCGCTGGGCGGCGGCTTCGAGGTGGTGTGCGCCAAGAGCGGCAAGACGGTGGCCGTGCCCGAGGACCAGTCGATCCTGGACGCGCTGATCGACGCCGGCCTGAGCCCCGACTACAGCTGCACCGAGGGCGTGTGCGGCACCTGCGAGACGGCGGTCATCGAATGCGATGGCGAGCTGGAGCACAAGGACAGCGTGCTGACCAAGGGCGAGCGCCAGGCCGGCAAGACCATGATGATCTGCGTGTCGCGCTGCAAGGGCACGCGCCTGGTGCTGGACATCTGAACTTCAGCCGCACACCGGGGCGCATTGGCGTAGAGTGGACACACCACCCGAGCGCCGGAGATTGCCGCCATGAACGCCCCCCACACCCCCGAACTCGCCGCCGTCATGGACGCCGCGGCCGCGCAGCGCCAGATCGATGCCCAATGGGACGGCGACATCGTGCGCCAGCTCACCGACTACATCGCCATCCCGGCCAAGTCGCTGGCGTTCGACCCGGCCTGGGCGGCACATGGCTTCATCGACACCGTGGTGCGCAACGCCGCCGCCTGGGTCGAGGCGCAGAAGGTGCAGGGCCTGACGCTGGAGGTGATCCGCATTGCGGGGCGCACGCCGGTGATTTTTTTCGACATCGCCGGCACCAAGGCTGGCAGCACCCAGACCGCCTTGATGTACGGCCACCTGGACAAGCAGCCCGAGTTCAACGGTTGGCGCGCCGACCTGGGCCCGTGGACGCCCAAGCTGGAGGACGGCAAGCTCTACGGCCGCGGCGGCGCCGACGACGGCTACGCGGTGTATGCAGCGATTGCCGCCGTGCAGGCCTTGAAGGCGCAGAAGCTGCCGCACCCGCGCATCGTCGGCCTGATCGAGACCAGCGAGGAAAGCGGCTCGCCCGATTTGCTGCCCTACATCGACGCCCTGCGCCCGCGCCTGGGCGACGTGGGCCTCGTCGTCTGCCTGGACTCGGGCGCCGGCAACTACGACCAGCTGTGGCTGACCACCAGCCTGCGCGGCATGGCGGCCGGCACGCTGAAGGTGGAGGTGCTGACCGAAGGCGTGCACTCGGGCGATGCCTCGGGCCTGGTGCCCAGCAGCTTTCGCATCCTGCGCCAGGTGCTCGACCGGCTGGAGGACAGCAAGACCGGGCGCCTGCTGCCCCAAAGCTTCCATTGCGAGATCCCCGCCGAGCGCGTCGAGCAGGCGCGGGCCACGGCGCAGATCCTGGGCGATCGGCTGTTCCGCAACTACCCCTGGGCGCACTACGACTGCGGCGGCCGCGAGCAATCGGTGCTGCCCATGTCGGGCGACCCGGTCGAGGCCCTGCTGGCGCGCACCTGGCGGCCCACGCTCAGCGTGACCGGCGCCGAGGGCCTGCCCGCGCTGCAGGACGCCGGCAACGTGCTGCGCCCCTACACCGCCTTCAAGCTCAGCCTGCGCCTGCCGCCGCTGGTGGACGCCGCGCAGGCGGTGCAGGAGATGAAGCGCTTGCTGGAGGACAACGCGCCCTACCAGGCCAGGGTCACTTTCGAGAGCGCCGGCGGCGCCGCCACCGGCTGGAACGCGCCCGACTCGGCGCCCTGGTTTGCCCAGGCGCTGGACGCCGCCAGCCTGGCCCACTTCGGCGCGCCCTGCGGCTACATCGGCCAGGGCGGCACCATTCCGCTGATGAGCCAGCTCAGCCAGGGTTTTCCCACCTCGCAGATGATGGTCTGCGGCGTGCTGGGCCCCAAGAGCAATGCGCACGGGCCCAACGAGTTCCTGCACCTGCCCTACGCCAAGCGCCTGACGGCGGCGGTGGCCGAGGTGATTGCGCGCATGCCTTGATTCTTGAGCAGAATCGGCCCGCGCCGCCCGTCAAACAAGCGAAAACAGCTATCTATAAGATAGCTGTTGATTGAAGTGAAGAAATGGCTGTCAGGTGCGCCGACGCATGTTCCGCAGGCCCAAGCCGGCGGCCAGCAACGACAGCAGGCCCAGCGCCCAGACGCCCAGGCTGGGCACCGACGCCGGAGCCCGCAGCGGGGTGATGGTGACTGAGCCATTGGCGCCAGCAGCCGACGGTCGCGACTCGGCAAACGAGGCGCCAAGTCCGCCGGCGCCACCTTCGGAGTACACCACCAGATTCTGAACCGTGCCAAGGTAGCAGGAGCCGCCCGCGCCGCCGCCGCCGCCTTGCGACACATTGTCCTGACCTGCTGCTCCGGCTGTCCCGCCCGTCACGCCGCCGCCGCCCCCACCACCGCCGCCGCCATCCCCGCCCCCTGGACTGCCGCCACCGAGTCCCGCCGTGCCGGTGGCGCAATTGCCGTCGCTGGGCGCTGTCATGCCGGCCCCGCCACCGGGGTCGGCCGTGCCGGCGCCGCCGTCGTTGGCCCAGCCGCTGCCCCCGCCGCCACCGCCACCGCCACCCGCCTGGAGCACGATGCCGCCCACGGAAACGGAGCTGCTGCTGCCGCCGCCGCCGCCGCCGCCACTCAGTCCACCACCACCAGTGCCTGCCGCGCCACCGTCACCGCCGTTGCCAAGGCCCGCGCCACCGCTGGCCGTCGCTCCGGCGCTATTGGATGCGCCAGCGCTGCCGCCCGCGCCGACGACAATGGTCACCGTGCTTCCGGGCGCGACCGCGATCGTTCCCTGCAGCAGCGCGCCATCGCCGCCATAGCCGCCATCGCCCGCGCACGCGATGTTGTCGCCGCACGAGTCGTAACCCCCGCCGCCGCCGCCGCCGCCGGCTACGACCACCTGAATGGCGGTGACGTCGGCGGGAACGTTGTAGGTCCCCGATGTCGTGTACTGGATTTGCTGCGCGAACGCCGTGCCCGACAGCGCCGCCAGGCAAGCGGCGCCGATCAGCGTGCGCAGGCCGGTCGAGGGGGGTCTCCTGAAATCCATTTTTCTGCTCCTCAAAAAGGGAGCATTGTGCAGTCGGGCTGGAAAATTGCAAAGCGGAGCATTGCCAAGCGCTGGCGGCGCCCTTCCAGTCGTCACTACCGCCTACACAAACTAAACAATAGTATTAGGCGACGCGTGGCCGGCGCCAGCCCAGCCACGCCAGCGCCGCCGCCGTCAGCGCCAGCGGCACCAGCGAGCCGAGGTTGAGCCAGGCCCAGCCCTGCGTGGTGACCAGGGCGCCCGAGGCAAACGAGGTCAGCGACATGGTGGCGAAGACGCAGAAGTTGATGGCGGCCTGGGCGCGGTCCTTTTCCTCCGGGCGGTAGGCCGTCAGCGCCAGCGTGGTGCTGCCGGTGAACAGGAAGTTCCAGCCCACGCCCAGCAGCAGCAGCGCGCTGACAAAGTGCATCAGCGCCACGCCGCTGAGCGCGATGGCCACGCACAAGAGGTTGAGCACCACGCCCGCGCCCATGATGGTGAGCACGCCGAAGCGCTTGATCAGATGGCCGGTGACGAAGCCCGGCGCGTACATGCCGATCACGTGCCACTGCAGCACCATGGCGGTGGCGCCGAACTCGAAGCCGCACACCTGCATGGCCAGCGGCGTGGCGGCCATCAGCAGGTTCATCACGCCATAGCCCAGGGCCGCGCCCAGCGTGGCGACGATGAACACCGGCTGGCGCATGATTCTCCCCAGCGGCCGACCTTGCGGCGCGTGGGCGGCGCTGGCATGCACGGGCGGAAACTCGATCAGCGCCATCACACCCATCGCCAGCAGCGCGACGACGGCCAGCGCCAGGTAGGCGCCGACAAAGGGCGTGGGCAGCAGCGCGCGCGTCCAGGCCGCCAGGTTGGGGCCGATGATGCCGCCCAGCAGGCCCCCGGCCAGCACCAGGGACACCGCCTTTTCGCGCCAGTGCGGCGCGCTCAGCTCGGCGGCGGCAAAGCGGTAGAGCTGGCCGTTGGCGTTGTAGTAGCCGGCAATCACGGTGGCCGCCAGCAGCAGCCAGAAGTGCTGGTGCGCCGCGGCCCAGGCGGCCAGCAGCGCCGAGCCCAGCGCCACCAGAAGGCCGATCTGAAACGAGCCGCGCCGCCCGAAGCGCATTTGCGTGCGCGCTACCAGCGGCGCGGCCAGCGCGCCGCCCACCACGTAGCCCATCACCGGCAGCGTGGCCATCCAGGCGTGCGGCGCCAGCTGCAGGCCCACCAGGCCGTTGATGGCGATGAAGGTGACGTTGTTGATCAGGAACAGACCCTGCACCAGGGTCAGCAGCAGCAGTTTGCGGTTCATGGCGGGGCGGCGGTCAGGGGGCGGTCAGCAGGGCCAGGGCGGCCAGCGGCGCGGTTTCGGCGCGCAGCACGCGCGGGCCCAGGCTGTGGGGGACAAAGCCGGCGGCGCGGGCGGCCGCTTCTTCGTCGGCATCCAGCCCGCCTTCGGGGCCGGACAGCAGCGTGAGCGAGGTGTTCTCGGGCAGCGCCGCCGCGCTGGCACGCAGGCTGGGCGCGGCGGCATCCAGCGACAACAGCCAGCGGCAGGCGCTTGCGCCCGCTTGTCGTGCAAATTCCTGAAATGAGAGCTGTTCGCGCACATCCAGCAAGCGGTTGCGGCCGTTTTGTTCACAAGCGGCCGCGGCCACGGCCTGCCAGTGGGCACGCTTTTTCTCGGCGCGCTCGCCGCTTGGGCGCAGGCTGCTGCGCGCCATCAGCACCGGCGTCAGGCTGGCGGCGCCCAGTTCGGTGGCCTTTTCCACCAGCCAGTCCATGCGCTCGGCCGCCATCAGGCCGACGGCCAGGTGCACGGCGCGCGCGGCCTCGCGCTCGATCGCGTGGTGCGCACCGACATCCACCTCGACCTCGCTGCGGCCCATGCGCGTGATGGTGGCGCTCCATTCGCCGCCGCGGCCGTCGAACAGCGTGACGGCCTGGCCCGGCTGCAGGCGCAGCACCTGCACGTGGCGTGCGGCACCGGGCGGCAGGGCCAGCCGGGCGTGGGCGGTCAGCGCAAGCGGGACGTGAAAGCGGGGCATCAGCGGCGCCAGATGAAAGCCTGCGATGGTACGCTGCGCGCACCATGTCCGATCCAACCGCGCCCCTGGCGCCCAGCCTGCCGTGCCCCTCGTGCCGCGCCCCCATGACCACGCACCGGGTGGCGGCGCACAACGGCGCCAGCGTGATGCTGGACCTGTGCTTTGTCTGCCGCGGCCTGTGGTTCGACAACGGCGAGAACCTGCGTCTGGCGCCCGAGGGCGTGGTCGAGCTGTTCCACGACCTGCACACCCATCGCCACGACGAGCAGGGCCCGCTGGCGGAGCGCCTGGCCTGCCCACGCTGCCGGCGCGAGCTGGCGCAGGGCGTGGACGTGGTGCGCAGCGGCCGCTACACCACCTGGCGCTGCACGCAGCGGCACGGGCGTTTTTCCAGCTTCTCGTCCTTCATGATCGAAAAGGGCTTCGTGCGCCAGCTCAGTCCGGCCGAGGTCACCGACCTGGCCGCGCGCGTGCGCATCATCCATTGCGGCAGCTGCGGCGCGCCGGTCGATCTGCGCCAGCACAGTGCCTGCCCCTATTGCCGCTCGGCCTTCTCGCTGCTGGACCCCAAGGCGGTCGAGCAGGCCCTGGCCAGCTACGACGCCCAGGCCCGCCGCGCCGAGCAGGGCCCGCGCGCGCCCGACCTGGCCGACGCGCTGATCCGCCTGGAGCAGGACCGCGAACGCGCGCGGCGCGAGGAGCAGAAGGAGCGCTGGCAAGGCGTGCGCGGCGCGGACGACCTGTGGGTCGCCGGGCTGGGCGAGGTGTGGGACTGGCTCAGTGCCCGCTTCAGATCCTGATTTGATAGCTGCTTGCGCTTGATTGAAGGGCGCTGCAGGCCGATTTGGCTTGAAACCGGCGCCCGGTCACGGAGCCAGCGCCGGCAGCACCGTGCCGCGGCATTCGCCAAAGCCGATGCGCGCCGCGCCGGCTTTTTCGCACCAGCCGCGCAGGATGATGGTGTCGCCGTCCTGCAGAAAGCCGCGCCGCTCGCCGCCGCCGATGTCCACCGGCTTCTGGCCGCCGTGGGCCAGCTCGATCATGGCGCCGGCCTCGCCGGGGCCGGGGCCCGAGATGGTGCCGGTGCCGATCAGGTCGCCTGGCTGCAGGGCGCAGCCACCGGCCGTGTGGTGCGCCAGCATCTGCGCCGCGCTCCAGTACTGGTGGCGAAAGCTGGTGCCCGACAGGCGCGCCGGGCTGCGGCCGGCGCGCGCTGCGGCTTCGCTTTGCAGCAGCACCTCCAGTTGAATGTCCAGCGCCGCCATCGCGCGCTGCTCGCCCAACTCCAGATAGGGCAGCGGCTGCGGGTCGGCGGCCGGCCGCGCCCAGGCCGTGCGAAAGGGCGCCAGCGCCTCCAGCGTCACGATCCAGGGCGAGACGGTGGTGGCGAAGTTCTTGGCGTGGAAGGGCCCCAGCGGCGTCATTTCCCACATCTGGATGTCGCGCGCCGACCAGTCGTTGAGCAGGCACACGCCAAACAGGTGCTGCTCGGCCGCGCCGATCGCAATCGGCTGGCCGGCCGCATTGCCGGGGCCCACCCACAGGCCCAGCTCGCATTCGTAGTCCATCGCCGTGCAGGGCGCGAACACCGGCGCGCTGGCCGCCGGCGGCAGGAACTGCCCGCGCGGACGCGGAAAGCGCTGGCCGCTCACGCCGATGGTCGAGGCGCGCCCGTGATAGGCCTGCGGCAGCCAGCGGAAGTTGGGCGTGACATCCGCCTCGGGCCGCATGATGCGCATGCAGTTGAGCGCGTGGTCGAGCGAGGTGTAGAAGTCGGTGTAGTCGGCGATGCGCGCGGGCAGGGCGTATTCGATATCGGCCAGCGGCAGCAGGCAGGCGCGCACCGCGTCCTGCTGCGCGGCGCCTTCGGCCAGCAGCGAAAACAGCGCGTGGCGCAAGGCGCGCCAAGCCTGAGGGCCGGCCGCCATGAAATCGTTCAGCGAGGGCTGCGCGGCCAGGTGCAGGGCATCCGCAGCGCTGCCTTGCAGCAGCCCGAGCCCTTGCAGCGCCGCCAGGTCGAGCGCCTGATCACCAATGGCGAGGGCGCCGCGAAACGCCTCGTCGCGGCCGCGCCGACGCAGCACGGCAAAGGGCAGGTTCTGGATGGGGAAGTCGCCGCCGGCGGTGTTGGCGGCAGCCAGCCAGCTGCGGGCGGCGGGGTCATGGGTGAAGTCGAGCAAGGTCATGAATACTCACAAAACAGTAGCTGCTGGCGCTTGTTGGAAAAGCGCTGTCGGCCGATTTGGCTTGAAGTCTCAGGCTGGCTGCAGCGTCTCGTCGAAGATTGCCACGGCGCGCGTCCAGCCGGCCGAGGCGCCGCGGATCTTGTGCGGAAAGCAGGAGATGTAAAAGCCGTCGGCGGGCAGCGCCTCCAGGTTGTGCAGCTTCTCCAGGTGGCAGTAGCCGATGTCGCGCCCGGCCTTGTGGCCTTCCCAGATCAGGCCGGCGTCGTGGCTTTCGGCGTACTTCACCGCCGTGTACTCGAAGGGCGCATCCCAGCTCCAGGCGTCGGTGCCCGTCAGGCGCACGCCGCGCTCCAGCAGGTACATGGTGGCCTCGTAACCCATGCCGCAGCCGGCCGACACGAAGTCGTTGTGGCCATAGCGGCTGCCGGCGCGGGTGTTGACGACGACGATCTCCAAGGGTTTGAGCGTGTGGCCGATGCGCGCCAGCTCGGCCTCGACGTCGGCCGCCGTCACCACATAGCCGTCGGCCAGGTGGCGAAAGTCCAGCTTCACGCCGGGCTGAAAGCACCACTCCAGCGGCACCTCGTCGATGGTCCAGGCTTTCTTCTTCTCGCCCAGCGCCTTGTTCATGGTGCTGTGGAAGTGGTAGGGCGCGTCCAGGTGCGTGCCGTTGTGGGTGGACAGTTGCACCATTTCCACCGCCCACACCTCGCCGTCGGGCAGATCCTCCTGCTTCAAACCCGGAAAGAAGGGCGCCATCTGTGCAAACGAGTTCTGGTGGTTGAAGTACTGGATCTTGGGCGCGAAGGCGGGCGGGTCGGAGATGATGTCGTTTTCGAGGTAGATGGACAGGTCGACAAACTTGCGTGACATGGTGAATTCCTTTATTTCCAGTGAGCCATGGGCAGCCCAGCCACGGGCGCGGTGAAGTACGGGATGGTGGTGCCCATCAGGCTGCCGAGGTAGACGGTGCGCAAATCGGGCCCGCCGAAGGTGATGCTGGCCATCCAGGGCGCGAGGGTGCCCTTGGCCTGCATCATGTCCTCGGCCGTCACGCAGCCCAGCGCCAAGTGGTCGAGCAGCACACGCGAGGCCTCTGGGTTGCCGTCATCCAGCAGCAGCAGCTTGTCGCCTTGCGGCGTAAGCGCGATGAGTTGATCGACCATCACCAGCGTGCACCACAGGTTGCCGAAACTGTCGAAAGCGATGCCGTCCGGAAAGCCGCCCAGGTGCGCGGGGCCGAAGCGCTCGCGGTCTTTCAGCTCGACGCCCCGCGCGCCCTCGTGCAGGCGCATGCGCGTGATGTGCGGGCCGGTGGTTTCGACGATGTAGAGCCACTGTTCGCGCGCATCGAGGCGGATTTCGTTGGTGAAGAAAAAGCCATCGGCCACCACGCGCAGGCCGTGCTCGTCCACGACCGCGATGTAGCCGTCCTGCACGCGCGAGGCGGCGGCCGTCGTCCACGGGTTGACGCGGGTGGAGACGGTGATCCAGATGCGGTCTTTCGAGTCGCGCAGCACGAAATTGACCTTGCCGATGGGCTGGCCGTCGATGCGGTCGTACAGCACGCGCGTGGCGCCGTCGCGGGTCATCACTTCCAGGCAGTCGGTGCCGAAGTTGCTGACCAGCAGGTCACCGTTGGCGGCAAAGGCCAGGCCGTTGGGCAGGGTGCCGGTGGTGTACTTGTGCTCCAGTTCGGCGCTGCTGGCGGCGGCCGCGTTCTCAAAGCGCGCGTCGGCGCGCTGGCCGATGAAGCGCTGCGAGCCGTCGGATGCGATGCGCGTGACGCCGCCGCGCGCGTCGGCCGCCCACAGCGTGCCGTCCCGCTCGGCCAGGATGCATTCGGGGCGCTGCAGATCGTGGCCGATGGTCCTGATCTGCGTGCGATCGACGGTGAAGCCCTGCAGGGGGTTGGCGGTCATGGGTCAGCCTCCGGGTGTGCGCAGCAGCATCAGACTGAGCTGCGGGAAAAAGATCAACAGCAGCAGCACCCCCAGCATCATCGCTGTGAATGGTGCGGTGCCGCGGAAGATGTCGACCAGGGTGATGCGCTGGTCCTGCAAGGTGCTCTTGATGACGAACACCGACAGCCCGAACGGCGGCGTGAGCAGGCCGACCTCCACCGCCACCACGGTGACCACGCCCAGCCAGATCATGTTCATGCCGAACTGCTCGGCGATCGGCACCATCAGCGGCAGCACGATCAGCAGGATCGACGAGGAGTCGATGATCATGCCCAGCAGGAGGATGAACAGGACATAGATGAACAGAAAGCCCGTTGGCCCCAGGCCCAGGTGCGTCATCTGCTCGACCAGGAACTGCGGCAGGCCCGACATGGCCAGCATGCGCGTGTAGATGGTGGCGCAGATGATCAGAAAGCTCACCGACACCGTCACGTGGCCGGTCTCGGTCAGCACGGCCCACAGCGACTTCCAGTTGAGCTTGCGGCGCAGCAGCGCGATCACCAGTGCCATGGCCGCGCCGGTGGCGCCGGCCTCGGTGGCGGTGAAGAAGCCGGCATACAAGCCACCCAGGATGGCGGCGATCAGCAGCACGCTGGGCAGCAGCTTGCCCAGCAGCGTCGTCAGCGGCATCAGCGCTTCGCGGTCCACCGCCTTGACCTGGCCGGATGCGTACACCGAGCGCGGCCACAGGGTCGCCATCAGCACGATGCCGACCGCGTACGCCAGCGCCAGCACCAGGCCCGGCACGATGCCCGCGGTGAACAGGTCGCCCACCGACTGGTTGGCCAGGAAGCCGTACAGGATCATCAGCAGGCTGGGTGGAATCAGCATGCCCAGCACGGAAGAGCCGGCCACCACGCCCACCGCAAAGCGCGGGTTGTAGCCGAAGCGCTGCATCTCGGGCACGGCAATGCGGGTGAACACGGCGGCCGAGGCTATCGAGATGCCGGTAATGGCCGCAAACACCGCGTTGGACGCCACGGTGGCAATGCCCAGGCCACCGCGGATGCGCCGCAGCAGCTGGTTGGCCACCTCGAAGGCGTCCTTGCCGACATCGGCCCGTGCCACCAGGAAGCCGGTCAGCACGAACAACGGCACCACGCCGAAGATGTGGCTGGCAATGGCGTCCTGGCTGGCCGCGGCCAGCAGGTTGGCGGCCACGTCCATGTCGCCGCGAATCAGCCAGACGCCGACAAAGGACACCACGGCCAGCACCACGGCCACGTGCATGCCGGCCCAGATCAGGGCCAGCATGACCAGCAGCGACAAACTTGCGACGGTGATCGGCGTCATGGGCGCGCACCCCGCAGGCCTTGCATGCGGCGCAGGTCCATCCACGCCAGCAGCATGAAGGTGACCAGCGTCACCGCCATGCCGATCAGCATGATGACGCGCACCGGCCACACCGGTGCCATGAAGTCGCCCACCGCGCCCACGTACTCCTGAATGCGGATCGACTCCATCAGCGGCTCCCAGGCCGCCCACAGGATGACCCCCATCAGCACTGCGCCGATCCCGTGAAACAGCGCCTGCAGCGCCGCTGCCAGCCAGGGGGTGGTGCGCTTGAGGCGGTCGAGCAGGATGTCGGCGCGCGTCATGCGGCCGACGGCCAGCGTGTCGGCCAGTTGCAGAAACACGATGCCCACGATCGACAGGGCGACCAGCTCGGTCACGCCGCGCACCGGCGTGCCAAACAGCTCGCGCCCCAGCACGTCGCTGTTGATCAGCAGCATCAGCGCCACGATCCACAGCGTGCCGATGGCGTTGAGCGTCTGCGTCAGGCGCTCGAAGTGGCCGGGCAGGGGGCGGCCGTACGAATCCTGCGGCGCGGCGCGCGCGTCGTCGGGCATGGAATCGGCGGTGTGCATGTTGGCTGCGCCTCAGGCGGCGGCCCAGTCGCGCGGCAGGTGCACACCGGCTTTCTTTAGGCCATCGATGTAGGCCTGCAGCACCTGGTTGCCGGGCATGCCCTTGGATTCCACGTCGGCGGCCCAGATCTTGGCAATGGGCGGCAAGGTGTCGGCCCAGCGCTTGCGTTCGGCCGCGGGCATTTCGCTGATCTTGGCGCCGGCGTCCTGCATGTTCTTCATCATGGTGGCGGCCGCCGCTGTTTGTGCGGCGGCAAAGCGCTGGGTGTAGCCGGCGCCCGCTTCGCGCATCGCCTTCTGCAGGGCTGGCGAAAACTTGTCGAAGCGCTTCTTGTTGACGCACAGGCCGCCCGCATAGGGTGCGCCAAAGTGGACCACGGTGATGTAGGGCGCCACCTCGTGCACCTTGGCGCCCCAGGCGCCGGTGGCGAAGGTGATGACGCCATCGGCCACGCCCGACTTGATGTCTTCGTAGTAGGTGTTCAGGTTGCCGGCCACCGCCACGGCGCCCGTGCCCTTGATCCAGTTGGCGGCGGGCCCGGGGGCGATGATCTTCTTGCCCTTGAGATCTTCCACCGTCCGGAGGGGGAAGTTGGTCCACATGTTGTAGCCATCGAGCGCGGCGCCACCCAAATAGACCAGACCGTTCTTGGTCCACGCCTGTCCCATGGCCGGGATCGATTCCTGCAGCTCGTTGATCAGGCGGGTGACGAGGGCGATGTCCCCGGTGCTGAACGGCGTGGCATAGCAGATGTTTTGCAGCGGGAACTTGGCGGTCTCGAACACGGTGCTGACGAAGCCCAGGTCGGCCACGCCATCGACGATGCCCTTGGATTCGCCGCCCAGCTTGACCAGGGTACCGCCCCAGGCCTTGGTCCATTCGAGCTTGTTCTTGTCGCCGCTGGCCGCCAGCAGCTTGTCGACCTCGGGAATGAAGAATTCGTCCATGGTCTTGACCCACAGGAACACCGGCGGGTGGCCGGCCACGGCCGTTAGGCGGATGCTCTGCTGGGCGCTCGCGCCGGTGGCGAGGCCGGTGGCGGCCAGCAGGCCGGCGGTGGTGATCTGGCGGCGGTTGATCATGGTTCAGCTCTCCTGTGTCGTTGAGGTGGGGGATGCGGGCAGCGCCGCTTCGAGGCCGGCGGTGATGAAGTCGATCAGCAGCGGCCCCGCGGCGGGGTCGTTGGCGCGGTTGTGGCCCTGCGACAGGCGTTCGACGCGGTGGTCGGCCAGGTGATGCAGCAGGGCGCCGATGGCAAACTGGTAGGCCCAAGACGCGCGGGCCCTGGGCCAGTGCGGCCGCAACTGGTGCAGCGCGTCGATGAAGGCATGCGCCATCGGGTCGAAGGTGTCGGCCAGCGCGCGCGCGGTTTCGGGGGTGCGGTATTGCAGCTCGCGTGCCACCAGCGTGGCGTAGTACTCGCCCTCGCTGCTGGCGCGCAGCCGAAGCACCGGCTCGACGAAGGCCTGGACCACCCGCCGCAGAGGCGGTGGCGCATCGCCCGCCAGCGCCTCGCGCAGCAGCGCCAGCCGCTGGTCGATGGTGGGCTGCCAGTGCGTGAAGATGGCGTGGAACAACTCGTGCTTGGCGCCGTAGTAGTAGCCCACCAGGGCCAACGGCACGCCCGCTTCGGCCGCAATCTGCCGGATCGAGACGGCGTGGTAGCCGTGCTCGGAAAACAGCCTTTCGGCCGCCAGCAAGATCGCCGCCTTGCGGTCGGGGCGCGCGGCGACGCCGGCTGCGTCGGGCGCACGGGCGGGGCGGGCCAGAGTGTTGGTCATGAGGCGGTATTGGACAGTTGTCCAATTTGTTTGGACAACCGTACAAACCCTGATCGAAATCCTGCCTGCGGGCGTTCCCGCAGGCGCCGGCCGTGCCAATAATTCAGCATGAGCCTGCCCACACCCAGCAATGTCCCTCAAATCCGCCTGTACCAGAATTGGCTGAGCGAACGGCGCGGCCTGCGCTTCGACAGCTACCGTGCGTTGTGGCAGTGGTCCACCACCGACCTGGACGCCTTCTGGCAGAGCATCTGGGACTACTTCGATCTGCGCTCGCCCACGCCGCACACCGCCGTGCTGGGCCGCAACGTCATGCCGGGGGCGCAATGGTTTCCGGGGGCGCAGGCCAACTACGCGCAGCAGGTGTTTCGCCATGTCGACGCGGCGCACGCCGCCGGGCTGCCGGCCATCGTCAGCGACGACGAGAAGGGCCAGGCGCGCGAGCTGTCCTGGCCCGAGCTGAGGCGCCAGGTGGCCTCGCTGGCGCTGCACCTGCAAGAGCACGGCGTGCAGCCGGGCGACCGCGTGGCGGCCTACCTGCCCAACGTGCCGGAGACCATCATTGCCTTCCTGGCCGTGGTCAGTCTCGGCGCCGTGTGGAGCGTGTGCGCGCCCGACATGGGCACCAACGCCGTGCTCGACCGCTTCAGCCAGATCGAGCCCACGGTGCTGATCGCCGCCGACGGCGTCACCTGGGCCGGCCGCGACATCGATCGCAGTGCCGTGGTGCACGAGCTGCGCACCAAACTGCCCAGCGTGCGGCACGTGGTCGTGTTGCATCACCCGGCAGCTTCCGAATCGATAGCTGACAGCGCAGATTGGGTGGGCGCCATCGCCAGAAACGACGCAGAAACGGCGTCGTTCGAGCCATTGTGGCTGCCCTTCGACCACCCGCTGTGGATCGTCTACTCCAGCGGCACCACCGGCCTGCCCAAGCCGATCGTGCACTCGCACGGCGGCATCGTGCTGGTGTACATGGCCGGGGCGCTGCACATGGACGTTGGCTGCAGCTATCGTCCCAACAACTTCGGCGAACGTTTCCACTGGTACAGCTCAACGGGCTGGATCATGTGGAACTCGCAGACCTCCGGGCTGCTTTCAGGTACCACCTGCGCCATCTTCAACGGCAGCCCGGGCGGCCCGCGCGACGCGCCCGATTGGAGCACGCTGTGGCGCTTTGCCGCGCGCCACGGCGTCACGTACCTGGGCTCGGGTGCGGCGTTCTATGCAGGCTGTGCCAAGGCCGGAGTCGACCTGGCGCAATGCGGCGATCTGTCGCGCATCCGCGCCCTGGGTACCACCGGCTCGCCCTTGTCGTCCGAGGTGCAGCAATGGGGCACCGACCAGTTCAGGCGCATCGCCAGCACGTCGGCGCAGCAGGACATCTGGTGGATGAACATCTCCGGCGGCACCGACTTTGCCGGCGGCTTCATCGGCGGCACGCCCGAGTTGCCGCAGCAAGCCGGCGTCATGCAATGCCGCATGCTGGGCGCGGCGGTGGAGGCCTGGAGCGAAGCCGGCGAGCCGGTGCTGGGCCAGGTCGGCGAGCTGGTCTGCACGCAGCCCATTCCGTCGATGCCGCTGTACTTCTGGAACGATCCCGGCAACGCGCGCTACCTGGCCAGCTACTTCGAGATGTACCCGCCCGGCCACGGCCGCAAGCCCGGCGGCGGCGACCTGGACGCCAGCGCCGGCAGCGTCTGGCGCCACGGCGACTGGCTGCGCGTGGGCGACGAATACGGCCAGGGCGAATGGTGCGTCATCTACGGCCGCTCGGATGCCACCATCAACCGCCAGGGCCTGCGCATGGGCACGAGCGAAATCTACAGTGCCGTCGAAGCCTTGCCCGAAGTACTCGACTCCTTGGTGGTCGACCTCGAATACCTGGGCCGAGAAAGCTACATGCCGCTGTTTGTCGTACTCCGTCCCGGCGTGAGCCTGGATGGCGCGCTGCAGCTGCGCATCAACGACGCCATCCGCCAGGCCCTGAGTCCGCGCTTCGTGCCCAACGCCATCTTCCAGGTGCCCGAGATCCCGCGCACCCTCTCGGGCAAGAAGCAGGAGCTGCCGATCAAGAAGCTGCTGCTGGGGCAGCCTCTCGAGAAGGTGGTCAACCAGGAAGCCATGGCCAATCCGGGCTCGCTGGCCTGGTATGTCGAGTTCGCTCGCGCGCGCCAAGACCGCGTGGCACCCTGACGCGGGGGCCCGCAGTGGACGCGATGCAGCCGGTCGAAAGCACCCCCGAAGGCGGGCCGTCAGGCCGCGCACCGGGGCGCGCTTGCGAGTTGTGGCATAATTCGTCTTTGCCCTTTCGGGTGCAACTTTGCGGCAGCGCAGGACGCGCTCAAGCCACAGGGTTGCCGGCCCCAAGCCCCGGCTTGCTGCTGGCCCAGAAATCCGAAAGACCCCAAAATTTGACAGGTCATTTAAAGGCGTGTCATAATTCAAGGCTTCGCTGATCGCAGCGAGTCAGGCGCAAGATGAAGAGTTTTGTGCGGGTTCATTAACAAAATACAGCCGATAAGCGTGGGCGTTTGATGGTGAATTGCCAGGTTCTTTTCAGGACTAAGCAAACGCTCATGAGATAGAAGTGAAGTTCACTTCAATTCCGTTTAATGAGTGACTCGAGAGAGTATAAATTTATCAAGATCGAACTGTAGAGTTTGATCCTGGCTCAGATTGAACGCTGGCGGAATGCTTTACACATGCAAGTCGAGCGGCAGCGCGGGGCAACCTGGCGGCGAGCGGCGAACGGGTGAGTAATACATCGGAACGCGCCCAGACGTGGGGGATAGCCCGGCGAAAGCCGGATTAATACCGCATGTGATCTGAGGATGAAAGTGGGGGACCGCAAGGCCTCACGCGTTTGGAGCGGCCGATGGCAGATTAGGTAGTTGGTGGGGTAAAGGCTTACCAAGCCTGCGATCTGTAGCTGGTCTGAGAGGATGATCAGCCACACTGGGACTGAGACACGGCCCAGACTCCTACGGGAGGCAGCAGTGGGGAATTTTGGACAATGGGCGCAAGCCTGATCCAGCCATGCCGCGTGCAGGAAGAAGGCCTTCGGGTTGTAAACTGCTTTTGTACGGAACGAAAAGACTCTCTCTAATACAGGGGGTTCCTTGACGGTACCGTAAGAATAAGCACCGGCTAACTACGTGCCAGCAGCCGCGGTAATACGTAGGGTGCAAGCGTTAATCGGAATTACTGGGCGTAAAGCGTGCGCAGGCGGTTTTGTAAGACAGAGGTGAAATCCGGGCTCAGCCTGGGAACTGCCTTTGTGACTGCAAGGCTGGAGTGCGGCAGAGGGGGATGGAATTCCGCGTGTAGCAGTGAAATGCGTAGATATGCGGAGAGACACCGATGGCGAAGGCAATCCTGGGCCTGCACTGACGCTCATGCACGAAAGCGTGGGGAACCGACAGGATTAGATACCCTGGTAGTCCACGCCCTAAACGATGTCAACTGGTTGTTGGGAATTCATTTTCTCAGTAACGAAGCTAACGCGTGAAGTTGACCGCCTCGTATGTACGGCTGCAAGGTTAAAACTCAAAGGAATTCGACGGGGACTCCGCACAAGCGGTGGATGATGTGGCTTAATTCGATGCAACGCGAAAAACCTTACCCACCTTTGACATGTACGGAATCCTGCAGAGACGCAGGAGTGCTCGAAAGAGAGCCGTAACACAGGCGCTGCATGGCTGTCGTCAGTCGTCGTGAGATGTTGGGTTAAGTCCCCGCAACGAGCGCAACCTTGCCATTAGTTGCTACGAAAGGGCACTCAATGGGACTGCCGGTGCACAAATCCCGGAGGAAGTTGCGGGGATGACGTCAAGTCCTCATGGCCCTTATAGGTGGGGCTACACACGTCATACAATGGCTGGTACAAAGGGTTGCCAACCCGCGAGGGGGAGCCAATCCCACAAAGCCAGTCAGTCCGGATCGCAGTCTGCAACTCGACTGCGTGAAGTCGGAATCGCTAGTAATCGTGGATCAGCATAACACACAGAATACGTTCCCGGGTCTTGTACACACCGCCCGTCACACCATGGGAGCGGGTTCTGCCAGAAGTAGTTAGCCTAACCGCAAGGGGGGCGATTACCACGGCAGGGTTCGACCAGTAAAGTCAAAGCATGGTAGCTGTATCGGAAGGTACGGATCACCTCCTTTCTGGAAACAAGCACCTAACCAAATGTCCACACTTATCGGTTGTTGGAAGGTGTCGCCAGCGGTCCGGGCAAGAACAAGGCCCGCGGCTTGACCACGGGGCCCGTAGCTCAGTTGGTTAGAGCACCGTCTTGATAAGGCGGGGTCGTTGGTTCGAGACCAACCAGACCCACCATTTCCTCCAGCAGAGATCGGGATTAGCTCAGTTGAGAGCACCTGCTTTGCAAGCAGGGGGTCGTCGGTTCGATCCCGTCATCCTCCACCAGGATTTCAATATCAGCCATCGACAGGGTTTCGGTGTTTTGATATTGGCATTACAATAATAGAAGTCGCAAGACTTCCGCCGTTTTAACACCATAGGAAAGTCGAATCAGCGTTGTCGACGGAAAGGGCGAACCGAAAGGGAAGTCCACCGTGCCGTCGGCAACAATTTTTGATTGTACAAACGAATTCAACGCGAGTTGTATTCGAGTAATTTGAGCGAAAGCTCGATTACAGCATAACGCGCCAGGTGAAAGACCTGGCAAGTCCTTGATGTGCTTTGGTTTCGTGAGAAACGTCAAAGTTATAGGGTCAAGTGACTAAGAGCATGTGGTGGATGCCTTGGCGATGATAGGCGACGAAGGACGTGATAGCCTGCGATAAGCTTCGGGGAGCTGGCAATGAGCTTTGACTGGAGATTTCCGAATGGGGAAACCCACCGAAAGGTATCTTGCGATGAATACATAGTTGCAAGAGGCGGAACTGGGTGAACTGAAACATCTCAGTAGCTCGAGGAAAGACATCAACCGAGATTCCGAAAGTAGTGGCGAGCGAAATCGGAGCAGCCTTCTAGTGATAGCGCGACCAGTTAGCAAAACAAGCTGGAAAGCTTGACCACAGCAGGTGATAGTCCTGTATGCGAAAGCGGACGTGTGGTACCAGGCTAGAGACAAGTAGGGCGGGACACGTGTGTAATCCTGTCTGAACATGGGGGGACCATCCTCCAAGGCTAAATACTCATCATCGACCGATAGTGAACTAGTACCGTGAGGGAAAGGCGGAAAAGAACCCCGGGAGGGGAGTGAAATAGATCCTGAAACCGCATGCTTACAAGTCGGATGCCCTTCGGGGTGACGGCGTACCTTTTGTATAATGGGTCAGCGACTTACATTCAGTGGCAAGGTTAACCGAATAGGGAAGCCGAAGAGAAATCGAGTCCGAATAGGGCGTTCAGTCGCTGCGTAGACCCGAAACCAAGTGATCTATCCATGGCCAGGATGAAGGTGCCGTAACAGGTACTGGAGGGTCCGAACCCACTGGTGTTGCAAAACCAGGGGATGAGCTGTGGATAGTGTGAAAGGCTAAACAAACTTTGAAATAGCTGCCTTCCGAAAACTATTTAGGTAGGCCCGGGTATTACCTTATGGGGGTAGAGCACTGTTTTGGCTAGGGGGGTCATGGCGACTTACCAAACCAAGGCAAACTCCGAATACCGCAGAGTACAGCTTGGGAGACAGTGCACCGGGTGCTAACGTCCGGACACAAGAGGGAAACAACCCAGACCGCCAGCTAAGGTCCCTAAAATTGGCTAAGTGGGAAACGAAGTGGGAAGGCTAAACAGTCAGGATGTTGGCTTAGAAGCAGCCATCATTTAAAGAAAGCGTAATATCACTGATCGAGTCGTCCTGCGCGGAAGATGTAACGGGCTAAGCCAGTTACCGAAGCTGTGGATGCACACGCAAGTGTGCGTGGTAGGAGAGCGTTCTGTAAGCCTGTGAAGGTGGCTTGTAAAGGCTGCTGGAGGTATCAGAAGTGCGAATGCTGACATGAGTAGCGTTAAAGGGGGTGAAAAGCCTCCTCGCCGTAAGCGCAAGGTTTTCTACGCAACGTTCATCGGCGTAGAGTGAGTCGGCCCCTAAGGTGAGGCAGAGATGCGTAGCTGATGGGAAACAGGTCAATATTCCTGTACCGATGTACAGTGCGATGTGGGGACGGATCCTAATAGGTCATCCAGTTATTGGATTCTGGTTTGGGCAGAAGTAGGCGGCGCGTAGGCAAATCCGCGCGCCATATACCGAGGCTGCTCATCGAGCGAGCTTGCTCGTGAAGTGACTGAACGGGGTTCCAGGAAAAGCCACTAAGCTTCAGCTGTACACGACCGTACCGCAAACCGACACTGGTGCGCGAGATGAGTATTCTAAGGCGCTTGAGAGAACTCTGGAGAAGGAACTCGGCAAATTGACACCGTAACTTCGGGAGAAGGTGTGCCCAAGTAGTGTGATGAGAGCATCTGAGCATGAAAGGGTTGCAAAAAATAGGTGGCTGCGACTGTTTATCAAAACACAGCACTCTGCAAACACGAAAGTGGACGTATAGGGTGTGACGCCTGCCCGGTGCTGGAAGATTAATTGATGGGGTGCAAGCTCTTGATCGAAGTCCCAGTAAACGGCGGCCGTAACTATAACGGTCCTAAGGTAGCGAAATTCCTTGTCGGGTAAGTTCCGACCTGCACGAATGGCGTAACGATGGCCACGCTGTCTCCTCCGGAGACTCAGCGAAGTTGAAATGTTTGTGATGATGCAATCTACCCGCGGAAAGACGGAAAGACCCCATGAACCTTTACTGTAGCTTTGTATTGGACTTTGAACGGATCTGTGTAGGATAGGTGGAGGCTTTGAAGTGCGGACGCTAGTTAGCGTGGAGCCGACCTTGAAATACCACCCTGGTGCGTTTGCGGTTCTAACCTAGGCCCGTTATCCGGGTCGGGGACAGTGCATGGTAGGCAGTTTGACTGGGGCGGTCTCCTCCCAAAGCGTAACGGAGGAGTTCGAAGGTACGCTAGTTACGGTCGGACATCGTGACGATAGTGCAATGGCATAAGCGTGCTTAACTGCGAGACTGACAAGTCGAGCAGATGCGAAAGCAGGACATAGTGATCCGGTGGTTCTGTATGGAAGGGCCATCGCTCAACGGATAAAAGGTACTCTGGGGATAACAGGCTGATACCGCCCAAGAGTTCATATCGACGGCGGTGTTTGGCACCTCGATGTCGGCTCATCTCATCCTGGGGCTGTAGTCGGTCCCAAGGGTATGGCTGTTCGCCATTTAAAGTGGTACGTGAGCTGCCCAAAACGTCGCAGACAGTTTGGTCCCTATCTTCCGTGGGCGCTGCAGATTTGAGAAAGCCTGCTCCTAGTACGAGAGGACCGGAGTGGACGCACCCCTGGTGTACCTGTTGTCACGCCCGTGGCATCGCAGGGTAGCTAAGTGCGGAAGAGATAACCGCTGAAAGCATCTAAGCGGGAAACTCGTTTCAAGATGAGATCTGCCGGGGCCTTGAGCCCCCTCAAGAGTCGTTCTAGACCAGGACGTTGATAGGCTGGGTGTGGAAGTGCAGCAATGCACTAAGCTAACCAGTACTAATTGCTCGTGCGGCTTGACCCTATAATTTTGATCAGCTCGATCAAGATTGTTATGCCAAGTGACGCAAACAAATCATTCGTGAAATACCGAAGCTGATCCGCTCTATGAATTGGTCTTGCAGTCAATCGACTTCAAGACAACAAGTTATGCCTGATGACCATAGCAAGGTGGTACCACTCCTTCCCATCCCGAACAGGACCGTGAAACGCCTTAGCGCCGATGATAGTGCGGATTCCCGTGTGAAAGTAGGACATCGTCAGGCTTCTACAGCACAAAGCGCCCCATCACTCGATGGGGCGCTTTTGTTTGGCGCGAAGGAATGCGCGCGGGGAGCTCTACAATCAAGCCATGATTTCACGTGACCCCACGATCGAACGCCTGGCCACCGCCAGGTCGGTGCTGCTGACTCCGTTCGGCCTCAGCGAGGCGGATTTGGGCCGGGTGCTGGGCGATATTGCCACGCACACTGTCGACGACGCAGACCTGTACTTCCAGTACACGCGCGCCGAAAGCTGGAGCCTGGAGGAGGGCATCGTCAAGACCGGAAGCTATTCGATCGACCAGGGCGTGGGCGTTCGGGCCGTCAGTGGCGAGAAGACGGCGTTCGGGTACTCGGACGATATCTCGATGGCATCCCTGCTTGAAACGGCAACGACCGTGCGAGCCATCGGTGCCAGCGGGCAAAGCCGCCGCATCAAGCTGGCCAAGCCCAAGCTCGCCACCAGCCGCCGCCTGTACGCGGATCTGGATCCGATCGGCACGCTGGACAGTGCCGCCAAGGTGCGGATGCTGGAGCAGGTCGAAAGCTGGGCGCGCGCCAAGGATCCGCGTGTGGTCCAGGTCATCGCGGGCCTGGCCAGCGAATACGACGTGGTGCTCATCGCGCGTCTGGATGGCACCATGGCGGCCGATGTGCGCCCGCTCATTCGCCTGTCGGTGACGGTGATCGCCGAGCAAGATGGGCGGCGCGAGGTGGGCTCCTTTGGTGGCGGTGGTCGTTTTGGCTTGGACTACTTTGACGACACCCTGCTGCGCCACTACGTGGACGAGGCGGTCGCTGCGGCGTTGACTAACCTGCAGTCGCGGCCCGCGCCGGCGGGCGAAATGACGGTGGTGCTGGGATCGGGCTGGCCCGGAGTGCTGCTGCACGAGGCCGTGGGCCATGGCCTGGAGGGCGACTTCAACCGCAAGGGCTCCAGCGCCTTCAGTGGCCGCATGGGCCAGCGCGTGGCTGCCAAGGGCGTGACGGTGCTGGACGACGGCACGATCGCCGGCCGTCGCGGCAGCCTGAACGTCGACGACGAGGGCCATGTCACGCAGTGCAACGTGCTGATCGAGGACGGCATTCTCAAGGGCTACATGCAAGATGCATTGAATGCCCGGCTGATGAAGACCAAGCCGACCGGCAATGGCCGGCGCGAGAGTTATGCCCACATTCCCATGCCGCGGATGACCAACACCTACATGCTGGCGGGCGACAGGGATCCGCGCGAGATCGTGGCCAGCATCAAGAGAGGCTTGTATGCCACCAACTTCGGCGGCGGTCAGGTGGACATCACCAGCGGCAAGTTCGTGTTCTCGGCCAGTCAGGCCTACTGGGTTGAAAACGGTCAGATCCAATACCCCGTCAAGGGGGCGACCATCGTCGGCAACGGGCCCGAAGCCCTCAAGAAGGTGACCCTCATCGGCAACGATCTGCAACTCGACTCGGGCGTGGGCGTGTGTGGCAAGGAAGGGCAGAGCGTGCCAGTGGGTGTGGGTCAGCCCACGCTGCGGATCGAAGGCTTGACCGTCGGCGGCACGGCGTGAGCCGCACGCAACGATGGACAACGGCTCAGAGATGAACCGTCACGCGCGGCGGCGCAAGCTGTGCTATATTTTGCCGGTGATGTCCCAAGCCGTTGCGTTTTACTTTTCCTTTTGGTTCTCGGTCCCCGGCGGACGAGAGGAGAAGATGTAAGCGCTTGCAGCAGAGACCTCCCAAGAACCGCCGACGCGAACAGCCCGGCGGTTTTTTTGTGCCCTGCGTCCGACTCCCACCCATCAGCCTTCCCAAGGAAAGCCACCATGAACACCAAAGCCCACGTGGATGTCCCTACGTCCTGGCAAACCTCGCCGGCCCGCACCAGCCAGACCGACGACGAACGCATCAAGGACATTGCCGTGCTCCCGCCTCCCGAACATCTGATTCGCTTCTTCCCCATTCGCGGCACACCGGTGGAGACGCTGATCCGCGACACCCGCAAGGCGATTCGTCGCATGATTGCCGGCAAGGACGACCGGCTGCTGGTGGTCATCGGCCCCTGCTCCATCCACGATCCGGTCGCCGCCATGGACTACGCCCGGCGCCTGATCGGAATGCGCGAGAAGTACCGCGACACGCTGGAGATCGTGATGCGCGTGTACTTCGAGAAGCCCCGTACCACGGTGGGCTGGAAGGGCCTGATCAACGACCCCTACCTCGACCAGAGCTACCGCATCGACGAAGGCCTGCGCATTGCACGCCAGTTGCTGATCGAGATCAACCGTCTGGGCCTGCCGGCAGGCAGCGAATTTCTGGACACCATTTCGCCGCAGTACATCGGCGACCTGATCAGCTGGGGCGCCATCGGTGCGCGCACCACCGAAAGCCAGGTGCACCGCGAGCTGGCCTCCGGCCTGTCGGCGCCGGTCGGCTTCAAGAACGGCACCGACGGCAACATCCGCATCGCCATCGACGCCATCCAGGCGGCCGCGCGCGGGCACCACTTCCTGTCGGTGCACAAGAACGGGCAGGTGGCCATCGTGCACACCGACGGCAACAAGGACTGCCACGCCATCCTGCGCGGTGGCAAGCTGCCCAACTACGATGCCGCGAGCGTCAAGGCTGCCTGCGATCAGTTGACCGAGGCCAAGCTGCCGCCCGCCCTGATGATCGACATGAGCCATGCCAACAGCAGCAAGAAGCACGAGCGCCAGCTGGACGTGGCGCGGGACGTGGCGGCGCAGGTCAGCGCCGGCTCGCGCTGCATCTTCGGCGTGATGGTGGAAAGCCACATCCATGATGGGGCGCAGAAGTTCACGCCGGGCAAGGACGACGTGGGCGCGCTGGAATACGGCAAGAGCATCACCGACGCCTGCATCGGCTGGGAGGGCTCGCAGACCATCCTGCAGGTGCTGGCCGACGCAGTGCGGGCGCGCCGTGCGCGTGGTGAAGCCACATGCTGAGACTTCAGAACAAATAGGCCTTTTGCGCCCGTCCATAGGGCGCAAATAGCTATTGATTTGATAGTGATTGAAGCAGCTTGGCGTGGACCCCGCCAAAGCCGCCATTGCTCATGCACAGTACGTGGTCACCCGGGCGCGCGACGGCCATGATCTGCGCGGCCAGGGCCTCGATGCTGGCGGCCACCTGGGCACGCTCGCCCATCGGCGCCAGCGCGGCGGCGGCATCCCAGTCCAGGCCGCCAGTGTGGCAAAAGGCCTGGTCGGCATGCTCCAGCGCCCAGGGCAGTTGGTTTTTCATGGTGCCCAGCTTCATGGTGTTGCTGCGGGGCTCGAACACGGCCAGGATGCGGTCCGCGCGCCGGCCGGCCGCATCGAGCTGCTGGCGCAGGCCGTCGATGGTGGTGCGCATGGCCGTGGGGTGGTGGGCAAAGTCGTCGTAGACGGTGATTGACCCGTCGGCGCGCTGCACCGTACCGCGCACTTCCATGCGGCGGCGCACATTCTGAAATCGCGCAAGTGCGGCACAGGCCTCGGCGGGCGCCACGCCGACGTGCTCGGCGGCGGCGATCGCCGCCAGCGCGTTGAGCTGGTTGTGCACGCCGGACAAGCCCCAATGCACGCGGCCGACGGCCTGGCCGCGCAGCCGCACCTCGAAGTCGCTGGCATCGCCCTGCGTGCCGAAGTCGCTCACCGCGCTGCCAAAGCCGCGCCGCTCGCTCCAGCAGCCTTGCGCCAGCACGCGCGCCAGGCTTTCTTCCAGGTCGTTGACCACCACGCGTCCGCTGGCCGGCACCGTGCGCAGCAGGTGGTGAAACTGGCGTTCGATCTGTCCCAGGTCGTCAAAGATGTCGGCGTGGTCGAATTCCAGATTGTTCAGAATGGCCGTGCGCGGCCGATAGTGGACGAACTTGCTGCGCTTGTCGAAAAACGCGGTGTCGTACTCGTCGGCCTCGATCACGAACAGTGGGCGTGCCTGTCCTGCTGCCTTTGTCCCCAGCCGCGCCGAGATGCCAAAATTGAGCGGCACGCCGCCCACCAGGAAGCCGGGATTCAGGCCAGCGCATTCCAGCACCCAGGCCAGCATGGACGTGGTGGTGGTTTTGCCGTGCGTGCCCGCCACCGCCAGCACGTGGCGGCCGGCCAGCACGTGTTCGGCCAACCACTGCGGGCCGCTGGTGTAGGACGCGCCGGCGTCCAGGATGGCCTCCATCAGCGGGTACTTGGGCGTGCCGTCGGCCAGGCGCGCACGGGAGACAACGTTGCCGATCACGAAGCAGTCGGGCTTGATGGCCATCTGCTCCACGCCGTAGCCCTCGATCAGCTCGATGCCCAGGGCGCGCAGCTGATCGCTCATGGGCGGATAGACGCCGGCGTCGCAGCCGGTGACGGTATGGCCGGCTTCGCGCGCCAGCGCGGCCAGCCCGCCCATGAAGGTGCCGCAGATGCCCAGAATGTGAATATGCATGGCGGCCGATTCTAGGAGTGCGGGCGGAGGAAGGCGCCGCAGCCGCCGTCGTTTTTGCCGTCCACGCTTGCCGGGGTCAGCGTGCCGTCAATTGCGGGCGAGGCGTGAAGTAGCGCAGCAGGCGCTCCAGCAGCAGTGCGCCAATGATGAGGGCGTACACCTGCACCTCGGCAAAGTCGTTCTTGCCGGCGCGCATCCAGAAGAAATGCAGCAGCGCCAAGCCGGCAATCAGGTAGACCAGCCGATGCAGCGCCTGCCACTGGCGCCCGCCCAGCCAGCGAATGGCGCGGTTGAACGAGGTGAGCGCCAGCGGCAGCAGTAGCAGCCAGCATGCAAAGCCCACCAGGATGAAGGGGCGCTTGAGGATGTCGCGGCCGATCTCGGCCGCATCCAGCCCCATGTCCAGCCAGGCGTAGGCCAGCAGATGGATGCAGGCGTAGAAGAAGGTAAACAGGCCCAGCAGGCGCCGAAAGCGCGCCAGCTGCGGCGTGCGGGTGCGGATGCGCAGGGGCGTGACGGCCAGCGTCAGGCACAGAAAGCGCAGTGTCCAGTCGCCGCAGGCGCGGATCAGCGCCTCGGCCGGGTTGGCGCCCAGCTGGTCCGCAGCGGCCCCGTACACCAGCCAGGCGAACGGCAGCAGGCACAGCAGGAATGCCAGCGGTTTGGCCGCCGGGTGCAGCAACAGCGTGCGCACGGGTTTCATGCTCGGGCTAGAAGTATTTCTTCAAGTCCATGCCGGCGTAGAGCTGGCCGACCTGGGCCTCGTAGCCGTTGAACAGCAGCGTCTTGCGCCGCTTGGCAAACAGGCCGCCCTCGCCGATGCGCCGCTCGGTCGCCTGGCTCCAGCGCGGGTGGTCCACGCCGGGATTGACGTTGGAATAAAAGCCGTACTCGTTGGGCGCGGCCTTGTCCCAGGCGGTGCGTGGCTCGCGCTCGACAAAGCGGATCTTGACGATGGACTTGGCGGACTTGAAGCCGTACTTCCAGGGAATCACCACGCGCACCGGGGCGCCGTCCTGCTTGGGCAACTCGTGCCCATACATGCCAAACGTCAGCAAGGTCAGCGGGTGCAGCGCCTCGTCCATGCGCAGGCCCTCGGTGTAGGGCCAGTCCAGCACGCTGGAGCGCACGCCGGCCATCTGCTCGCGGTCGGCCAGGGAGACGAATTCGACGTACTTGGCGCTGCCCTGGGGCTGTACATGCTGGATCAGCGCCGACAGCGAATAGCCGATCCAGGGGATCACCATCGACCAGCCCTCGACGCAGCGCAGGCGGTAGATGCGCTCTTCCAAGGGACTGAGCTTGCGCAGGTCTTCCAGCGCGAAGCGACCGGGCTTGTTCACCAGGCCTTCGATCTCGACCGACCACGGATCGACCTTGAGCTTGCCGGCAAAGCGCGCCGGGTCTTCCTTGTCGGTGCCGAATTCGTAGAAATTGTTGTAGTTCGTCGCGTCCTCGTAGGGCGTCGGCTTTTCCATCGTGACGGCACCGGCCACGGAGGAGCGGGCCGCGCTCAGCGGCGCCAGCGCGCCAGCGGCGGCCGCGGTGGCGTCCGCCCGCGTGCCCCACCCACCCAGCAGGCTGCCCGCCGCGCCGGCGGTGAGCAGCTTGAGCAGCGTGCGCCGGTTGGCGTAGACCGCTTGCGGCGTGATTTCGCTGGCCGGCGGTTGATGGAAATCACTCGGATGGCGGCGGATCGGCATGACAAACTCCTTCGGGTCACGCTCTGATATTCGGCGCCGGTGCCTCGCCGGTTACAGCGACCCGTAGCTGTGCAGCCCGGACAGGAACATGTTGACGCCAATGAAGGCAAAGGTGGTGACGGCCAGGCCGCCCAGCGCCCACCACGAGGCCACGGTGCCGCGCAGGCCCTTCATCAGGCGCATGTGCAGCCAGGCGGCGTAGTTCAGCCACACGATCAGGGCCCAGGTTTCCTTGGGGTCCCAGCTCCAGTAGCCGCCCCAGGCCTCGGCCGCCCACAGCGCGCCCAGCACGGTGGCGATGGTGAAGAAGGCAAAGCCGATGGCGATCGACTTGTACATCACGTCGTCCAGCACCTCCAGGCTGGGCAGGCGCTCGCTGATGCGCTTGCGCCCCAGCAGGATGCCGCCGACGATCAGCGCGGCAATGATGGCGTAGCCGACCCAGTAGCTGCCGCCCGCCTCGCCCACGCCGCGTTGGCGAAAGGCGATGGGCACGAAGCACAGGGCGATGCCCAGCAGCCAGATGGGGGCCAGCTTGTGCCAGCGCGTCTCGGTGGCCTGCTGTTTGATGAGGTGGGCAAACGCGATCATGGCTGCGAGCGCGAACGACCCATAGCCGATGAAGTTGGCCGGCACGTGCAGCTTCATCCACCAGCTCTTCAGCGCCGGGATCAGCGGCTGGATCTCCTGTGCGTCGCGCACCAGCGTGTACCACAGCAGAAAGCCCACGGCGGCGCTCACCACCAGCATCACGAAGGCGCCCATCGAGCGCGTCTTGTACTGCGCCTCGTAGTACAGGTAGAACAGCGCCGTGATCCACGAGAACAGCACGAACACTTCGTACAGGTTGCTGACCGGGATGTGGCCGATGTCGGGCCCGATCTGGTAGCCCTCGTACCAGCGCACCATGGTGCCGACCAGCGCCAGCGTGACCGCCACCCAGGCCAGCTTGCTGCCCAGGCCTTCCAGGGCGGCGGCGGGCCCGCGCGCGAACATGCCGATCCAGTAGAAGATCGTGCTCATGAAGAACAGCACGCTCATCCACAGGATGGCCGACTGGCTGGACAGGAAATACTTGAGCCAGAACACCGTGTCGCCGCGGCGCAGGTCGCCGTCGTAGGAGACGATGGCCAGCAGGGACAGCGCGGCCACCACCAGCATCAGGGTGCGCAGCGGGCGCCACAGCCAGGCCAGCCAGATTGCCGCCGGCACCGTGGCCACCAGGATGCCCTTGTCGTACACATCCATTGCGCCGTGGTAGCGCGAAAACGCGAACACCGCGCCGGCCACGGCCAGCAGGGCAAACAGCCAGTCGCCCCAGGTGCGGCGCGCAAAGTAGCCCTCGCTGAGCGTCAGTGGGCCGGAGGCGGTCAGGGTGGTGGTGTTCATGACTTCAAGTCCCCATCGTGGGCGGCGGTTGGTGCGGCCAGCAACTGGTGGCGCAGCTGTTCGAATTCGCGATCGGTTTCCAGTGTCTTGCGGTTGGACGACAGCGCCATCATGGCATGGCTGCCGGCTTCGCCGCCTGGCGTCAGCCAGACCCACAGGCGCCGTTCGCGGATGTAGAGCATGGCGAAGACGCCCAGGATCAGCAAGGCGCAGCCCAGATAGACCACGTTCTTTCCGGGGGCGCGCGCCACCTGGAACACGCTGGCCTGCACCGGAGTGAACGAGTCGAGCTCGAACACCAGCGGCGAGGGGTAGAGCGGCGCGTCCGACAGCGCCAGCACCGCCTGCGTCATGAACTGGCGGGTGCTGTCGTCGGCCTCGTTCAGGGGCTTGCGGCCGTTGGCCTCGCGCGCCAGGCCGTCCAGCTCGAACAGGCTGCCGTTCAGGATGCGCAGCAGCACTTCGGCCGCACGCTCGCGTTCGCCCGGCGGTACTGCGGTCTCGATGAAGTTGGAGACTGCCGGCAGGCCCGCCAGGGGCGCGCCATTGGCGCTGGCGTCGTGGCCGGAGCCAGCGAACAGGTCGAGTGCTCGCGTGGCCGACACCGTCAGCTGCTCGACCAGCTCGGGGCGCTTGGGATCGACCACCTTGGCCACGTAGCGCTGCACGGCCTGGGCACGTTCGGCCGGGTTGTGCAGGGCTGCCAGCAGGTGGATGAAACCGTCCATCGAGTCCTGGTCGTCGGCCGGCACGCGCAGGTAGCGGAATGCCTCGGCGCCGCTGTCGCGCACGCCCAGCAGGAACACCGGCACACCCTCGCCCATGTCGATGGGGCGCATGTAGTTGTTGTACTCGCGCGCCTGGCCCGAGGCGTCGCGCAGCTTGTACGAGATGCTGGGGCCGACATTCTTCAGATCGCGCTGGGTGACGCTCTTGTCGGCGGCACCCAGGCGTTGGCTCAGCGCGTGGCCCAGATCGACGCGGCGCACGTCGGTGGCGCTGCCGGCGGAGGCATCCGTGAGGTTCTCGACGTTGATGACGCGCAGGCCGGTGTACTCCAGCGTCATCTTGTCCTTGCCGTTGGTGATGGGCGAGGAGCCGCCGATGGTGCCTTCCACCATGAAGCTCTTGGTGCTGCCGTTCATGGGCAGCGCGCGCAGCTTGACGTGCGAGCCGCCGTCGTCGAAGCTGCTCTGGTAGATCTGGATGCCCTTGTAGCTGACGGGGTGGTTGACTTCCACGCGCGCCGGGGTTTTCTCGCCGGTGGCGAAATCGTGGATCACGATGTCGCTGGCAAACAGCTTGGGCATGCCGGTGGAGTAATAGTCCACGGTGAACTTCTTCAGCTCGACGGCAAAGGGCAGGTCCTGCAGCAAGATGCCGTCGGACTGGCTCAGGATGGCCGTGCTGGACTGCGAGCCCTCGGACACCACCAGGTTGCCGCGGAAGGTGGGATTGGCCGAGGACAGCCGGTGCTCGGGCGAAACCTCGGAGACGAAGCCGCCGCCGCTGTAGACCGACTTGCCCCCCATCCAGGTCATGGCGCGCACGAACAGGTCGCCGTCCAACAGCCCGCCCAGGCACACCAGCACGATGGCGCTGTGCGCGGCGATGTAGCCGATCTTGTTGGCCGAACCCTTCTTGGCTGCCACCATCCAGCCCGTGCCATCCGCTCGGGGGCGCTCCTGCAGGCGCACCTTCCAGCCGCCGGCGGCCAGTCGCTGGCCGATGCGCCGGGCGCTGGCGGCCGGCTCTTCGCCGGCCACGTCGCCCTCGGCCTTGTGGTGAAAGGCCTTCAGGCTCTGCTCGCGGATGTTTTCCTTGTAGGTGCGCATGTCCGCCAGGTACTTGGGCGTATTGCGCGCGATGCACAGCGAAGTGCTGGTCACCAGGAATGCCAGGATCAGCAGGAACCACCAGGCGCTGTAGACGGCGTTGAGCTTGAGCTGGAGAAACAGGTCGGCCCAGAACGGCCCGAACTGGTTGATGTAGTTGGTGACCGGCTCGTGCTGCTTGAGCACCGTGCCGATCACCGAGGCAATGCAGATGACGGTCAGCAGCGCGATGGCAAAGCGCATCGACGACAGCAACTCGACCGCTTGGCGCCAAGCCGGCGCGCCGCGTCGAGGGGTGTAACCGTGGATGTCTGCCGATGCCGTCATGTATGCGCAATGCCTGCCGTGTACCAGCGCCACGGCCGAAGCCTTGGAGCCGCATGCGGCCGCCGAGGTTCCGGCTGCCGCCTCATTTCATACCTGCGGCTTCCTGGCAGCGAAACCGCAAAAAACAAACCGCGCCAAGCTGTACCGGGCGCGGTTGCTGTCGAGCACGCCCGCGCTGACGCGCGGACGCTGGCGTTCCGCGCGTCAGCGCAGGCCGGCGATGTAGTCCGACACCGCCTTGATCTCGCGGTCCGTCATGTAGCGCGTGATGTCATGCATCGTGGCGCTGTTGCCGCGACTGCCATCGCGGAAGGCGGCCAACTGCTTGGCCGTGTAGTCGGCGTACTGCCCCGACAGGCGGGGGTACTGCGACGGAATGCCCGCCCCGTTGGGGCTGTGGCAGCCGGCGCAGGCCGGAATGTGCCGGTCCTGGAGGCCGCCGCGGAAAATCTTCTCGCCCAGCATCACCAGGTCCTTTTCCTTGGCGAAACCGGGTTTTTCCTTCTGCGAGGCCAGCCACCAGGCGATGTTGCGCGCGTCCTGCTCGCTCAGCGACGCGGCAAAGCCCTGCATGATGGCGTCCTTGCGGGTGCCGTGCTTGAAGTCCAGCAACTGCTTGACCAGGTACTCGGGGTGTTGCTGGGCCAGCTTGGGCTGCAGCGGCACGGTGGAGTTGCCATCCGCACCGTGGCAGGCGGCGCACACGGCGCCGTAGCTGGCGCTGCCCTTGGCCAAGTCGGGCTTGGCGGGTGCGGCGGGCGCATCGGCGGCCGAGGCCGACGCGGCCAACACGGCGGTGATCAGAAAGGCAGCAAGCGACTTCATGAGCGATCGTCTTCTTTGAATGTGGGGGATCGGAGGACGTTTAGCCCTGCGATTCTACAATGGCCAGCCCCAACGCCCCATTTGCAGCAAGGGGATCGACTCCCGCCCGCCGCATGCCGCCTCGCTCCGCTCCTTCCCGCTCCGACCCGGGCATTGACTCCGCCGCCGCGCGGCTGGCCTTGGGCTGGCTGCACACGGCCCGTTTCTTGACCACTGCTGCGCAGCTCGACCAGCTGCCCGCGCTGGACGTGCCGGAGATTGCCTTCGTCGGCCGCTCCAACGCCGGCAAATCCACCGCCATCAACACGCTGACGCAACAGACCCAACTGGCCTTTGCCTCGCGCAAACCCGGGCGCACGCAGCACATCAACCTGTTCGCCCTGGGCCGGCAGGGCACGACTGACGCCGTGCTGGCCGACCTGCCGGGCTACGGCTACGCCGCCGTGCCCTTGGCCGACAAGCTGCGCTGGCAGCGCGTGATGGCCAACTACCTGGTGTCGCGCGCCAACCTGTGCGCGGTGGTGCTGATGTGCGACCCGCGCCATGGCATGAAAGAGCTGGACGAAGCCCTTCTGGATGTGATCCGGCCCCGGGTGGAGCAGGGACTGAACTTCCTGGTGCTGCTGACCAAGGCCGACAAGCTCACGCGCGCCGAGCAGGCCAAGGCCTTGTCGATTGCCCGGCTGCAGGCCGGCGGCGGCGAGGTCATGCTGTTTTCAGCCCTCAAGCGCCAGGGCGTGGCGGCCGCGGCCCTGTGGCTGCGCCAGCAGGTGGACGCCGCCGCGCCGGCGACGCCCGGCGACACCCCTGCAACCGGAGACGCTGCATGATCGAAACCTGGCTGGCCGCATTGCCCCACGGCATCACGCTGAGCTGCCGCGCCGCCGGCCAGCGCGGGCGCCCGCTGATGCTGTTCCTGCACGGATTTCCGGAGGGCGCCTTTGTCTGGGACGCGCTGCTGACCCACTTTGCGCAGCCCGAGCACGGCGGCTTTCGCTGCGTGGCACCCAATTTGCGCGGCTTCGAGCGCTCCAGCTCCCCCGCCGAGGTTGCCGCCTACAAGCCGGCCCTGATGGTGCAGGACATCATGGCGCTGGCCGCGCAAGAGGGGGTTGGCGGCCGCGTGCATACCCTGGTCGCGCACGACTGGGGCGGCGCCTTTGCTTGGGGCGCGGCCAACGCCTTTGGCGACCGCATCGGGCGGCTGGTCATTCTCAACTCGCCGCACCCGGGCACCTTTGCGCGCGAACTGCGCCACAACCCGGCGCAGCAGCAGGCCAGCGCTTACATGCACTTTCTTGCGCGCCCGGACGCGGAGGTGCTGCTGGCGCAAGACGACTATCGCCGCCTGTGGCCCTTCTTCACCAACATGCAGGCCGGCGCCGACGGCCACGGCTGGCTGACCGAGGCCGTGCGCCAGCAGTACCGCGACGTGTGGAACCAGGGCCTGACGGGCGGCTGCAACCTGTATCGCGTCACTCCGCTCAAGCCGCCCCTGCCGGGCCAAGCCGGCGACCGCCTCCCCATGCCGCCGCTCGAGCGCGTGCGGGTGGACCTGCCCACCCTGGTGCTGTGGGCCATGGACGACACGGCCCTGCTGCCGGGCCTGCTCGACGGCCTGGACGAATACGTGCCCCACCTCACGCTGCACCGCATGCCCGGCGCCACGCACTGGCTGGTGCATGAGCAGCCCGAGGCGGTGGCGCGGCACATTGGGGTGTTTGTTGCTTCAAAATAAATAGCTGTTTGCGCTGTATTGATAAGGGCAATCGGCATTTTCGACTGGAATTCAAGGGCCGTCGCCGCGGCCCCGCCGGCCGGCCAGGCGCCCGAGCGGGAAACGGCGCCGATCCGCCCCGACACCTTGCGCTCGCGCCTTCTGCTGGATCGCGGCGGTGTGGCCCGCAGCGATCGAGAACCGGCACGCTGCGCCCGGTGGGGCCGAAGGGCTGGTGCTGCACGCTCAAGCGCCTTTCGTGCCACAGTGGGGACGAGCGGCCCGCGCGGCCGGACATGACAAGGGATCCTGCATGAGCCAAGCCTACGTGGTCGGTCACATCACCGTCAAGGACGCCGACAAGTGGCAGCAATACCAAGCCAGCGTGCCGGCCACACTGGCGCCGTGGGGCGCGGAGTTGGTGTTTCGCGGCCAGAACGTGGCGGTGTTCTCCGGTGCGATGCCCTACAGCGACATCGTGGTGATCCGGTTTGCGGACGTGGCGGCGGCCGAGCAATGGTTTCGCTCCGACGCCTACCAGGCCCTGCTGCCCCTGCGCGCGCAGGCCGCCGACGTGGTGCTGACTGCGTACCGGGCGTAGGGCATGGTCACAACTTGTCATGCCTGATGTGTATCGCCCCGGTAAAGCCCGTCTGCGTGCGGCGGGGCTGCTTCGTTGAAAGAACGCGCGCAGGCCCTGGACGGCCGTGCGCATGAAAGGACAAGACCATGAAACGCTTTGCGATGACGACGCTGGCCACGGGCCTGCTGGCGCTGGCGGCGCCGGGCGCCTGGGCGCAGGCGACGGCCAGCGCCCGCGTGTTGTCGGCCACCCCCATGGTCCAGTCGGTGCCGGTCACCCAGTGCGCGCCGGCTGCCTATGGCCAGCCCACGGGCGGCGGGGCGGCGGTGGGGGCCCTCATGGGCGGCCTGGTGGGCAGTCAGCTGGGCCACGGCTCGGGCCACATTGCGGGGGCCATCCTGGGCACCCTGGGCGGCGCCCTGGTGGGCAACGCGGTCGAGGTGCAGCAGGCCGGCTACGGCCGCTGCCAGACCGTGTACCAGCAGCAGGTGACGGGCTACGACGTGCGCTATGAGCTGGACGGGCACACCTACCAGACGCAGATGGCACAGGCCCCGGGGGCCTGGATTCAGGTGCCCGTGGCCAGCGGCTATGGCCAGCCGCAGCCCCCGGATACCGCCTGGGACGGCGCTGCGGTGCAAACCTACCCGGTGGCGCCGCCGCCGGTGGCGGGCTATGCGCTGCCGGCCGAGCCAGCGGTGGTGACCGCACCCCCGTCCTACGCTCCCGCCGCGCCGCCCGCGTATGCGGCCGGGGGCTATGCCCCCTACACCCAGCCCGTGGGCACGCCGGTGGTCGTGCAACCGGCGGTGCCGGTGTTCGTCGCGCCGGTCGGGGTCAGCCTGTCGGTCGGCGGCGGTTGGGGCCACCATCGGCACGGCGGCGGCTGGGGCATCAGCGTGGGCAACGGGTGGTAAGGCGCAAGCCCTGATAAAGCTATTGAAATAATAGCTATTTGCGCTTTCTGGACAAGCGCTAGAGCCCGATTTTCCTTAAAAACTGGCCAGCTGGCGCCGCAGCTGCGCCACCTCTTCCATCAGGTCGGCGGCCAGCGCCGCCAGCTGCGGATCGGCGTCGTAGGTCTGCTCCAGCTGCACGATGCGGCGCGCGCGCACCAGGGTGGCGCTGGCAAAGCGCCAGTCGGCGGCGGCCCGGCCGTGCTGGGGCGTCAGCACGCCGGCCTGCACGTGGGTGAGCACCCACTCGGGCGATACGCGGCAGCAACGGGCCAGCTCCTGCAGGCTCAGGGCGGCGTCGTCCAGCAGTTCCACCAGGTCGGCGGGAATGGTGATGGGGGACTGGGGCATGGCGTTCGTCTCCACGGAATTCAGGCGGCGCGCGGGTCGAACCCGGGATAGGCCTGGGACAGCGCCTGCCAGGCGGCGTGCTGCGCGGGCGTGACGGCGCCCGGCACGGCGGTTTCCAGCAGCAGGTACAAATCGCCCGCGGCATGGGCCGGGCTGGCGGCGGGAATGCCGCGCCCCTTCAGGCGCAGCTTGCGGCCGGTGCCCGAGCCGGCGGGCACGGTCACCTCGACCGCGCTGCCCTCGGGTGTGGTGACCGGCACCTGCGCGCCCAGCGCGGCTTCCCAGGGCGTCACGCGCAGGCGCTGGGTGACGTCGCGGCCGTCGATCTGCCAGCGCGCGTCCGTCGCAAAGCGCACCTCCAGCAGCAGATCGCCCGCCGCGCCGCCGCCCACGCCCGGGCTGCCCTGGCCGGCCAGGCGGATCAGCTGGCCCTCCTTCACGCCCTTGGGAATCTTCACTTGCAGCGTGCGCTCCTCGGGCACGATCTGCCCGTTGGCGTCCAGGCGTGCGCCGCGCAGGCTGATGTGGCGCTCGGCGCCGCGGTAGGCGTCGATCAGCTCCAGCTCGATGCGCGCGTGCTGGTCCTCGCCGCGCAGCGCCCCGTGGCTGCCGGCGCGGGCGCCCGGGTGGCGCCCGCCTGGCGCACGGCCGAACATCTGCTCGAAGAATTCGCTGAACTCGGCCTCGTTGCCGTCGAAGCGCGCGCCGGCGCCGGCCGCGCTCCCGTCGGTGTATTCGTAGCCGGCGTTCCAGCCCGGCGGCGGCCGCACGTCATCGCCCGAGCGCGCGCCCTGGGCCCAGGCCTGCGCGCCCACGGTGTCGTAGGCGGCGCGCTTTTCGGCGTCGCCCAGCACGGCATAGGCCTCGTTGACCTCGGCCATGCGCTTTTCGGCGTCGGCCACCTTGCTCACGTCCGGGTGGTACTGGCGCGCGCGCTTGCGGTAGGCCTTCTTGACCTCGTCGGCGCTGGCCGACTTGCCGACGCCCAGGGTGTCGTAGTAGTCCTTGAATTCCATCGTCAGACGGCCTTTCCGGCGGCTTGCCTCAAGCCCAGAGCATGGGGGCTGCGCCCGCCGTTTGCAAGTCGGTGCGGGGGCTCAGGCGCGCGCGGCCTGCGGCCGGCGATTGACCAGCACGATGCCCGCCGCCACCAGCGCCAGCGCCAGCACCAGGCTGGGCGTGATCGGCTCACGCAGCCACAGCGCGCCAAACACCAGCGCGAAGATGGGCGTGAGAAACACGAAGGCCGAGATCTTGGTGGCCGGGTAGTGCACCAGCAGCCACATCCAGGCCAGATAGCTGGCAAACGCGCCCACCACGGTCTGCAGCGCCAGCGAGGTGACGGCAAAGGCGCTCCAGTGCCACGCCCAAGTCTCGCCCAGCGCCAGCGAAAGCAGCGGCAGCGTGACCGCGCTGACGCTGACCTGGTAGAACAAGGCCTTCTCGGCCACGATGCGCGCCACCGCCGTGGCGCGGATGCTCACCGTGGTCAGGCCCCACAGGGCGCCGGCCAGCAGCCCCAGCAGGTCGCCGCGGACGCTCACGCCCGGCTCGGGGTGCAAGAAGCCTTCGCGCAGCGCAAAGGCCACCGCGGCAAAGGCGCAGGCCAGGCCCAGCCACTGCAGGCCGCGCAGGCGCTCGGCCGGCACGAACAGCGGCAGCAGCAGGGCCACCCAGAACGGCGAGGTGTACAGAAAGGTCGTCAGGCGCGAGGCCGTGGTGTATTGCAGGCCCAGGTACATGGCGGCGAATTCGCCGGCAAACAGCAGTCCCACCAGCAGGCCGGGCCACAGCGAGCCGTCGCGCTCGAACAGGCGCACGCCGCGCCAGCGGCACCAGCCCCACAGGATGACGGTGGCGCCCACAAAGCGCACGCCGGCCTGAAACACGGGCGGCAGCTCGGGCAGCGTGGCCTTGACCAGCACCTGCTGGAAGCCCCAGAACAGGCAGCAGGCCAGCAGGATGGCGGTGGCGCGACCATCCAGGTGCTCGTGGCGCTCCATGCTCAAGCCTCGCCCGGGCGCCGGCGCACCGGGTGCTCGGTGTAATAGCGCCCGCCGTGAAAGAGCAGCGGCGCCGCCCCCGCGCGATGCTCGCAGCGCTCGACCTGGCCGACAAAGATCACGTGGTCGCCCTCGGCGTAGCGGCTGCGGTTGCAGCACTCGAAGTGCGCCGCCGCCCCGTCGATCAGCGGCGCGCCGCTCTGGCCCGGCTGCCAGGCCACGCCGGCCCAGCGGTCGCGCATCGGTGCGGCAAAGCGCTGGGCCAGCTCCAACTGGTCGGCGGCCAGCACGTTGATGGCGTAGTGCGTGCCGGCGCGAAACACCGCCAGCGAGGCCGATCGTCCGTTCAGGCTCCACAGCACCAGGGGCGGGTCAAGCGACACCGAATTGAAGGAATTGGCGGTCAGCCCCACGAGCTGGCCGTTGCTCGCGCGCGCCGTGATCACCGTCACGCCGGTGGCGAACATGCCCAGCGCGGCGCGGAACGAGGTGGGCGAGAGGCGGGCCGCGACGGCTGCGGAGGTCGATGACATGGGCTGCGGCCATGATAGCAAGCGGGCTGCATTCGCGCTGGCGTACCATGGCCGCATGCCTTTGCCGACCTTCACGTCGCTGGGTTCCGGTCCGCTGGTGCTGCTGCTGCACGGATCGGGCGGGGGTTTCCGCTCGTTCGCGCCGCAGGTCGAGACCCTGGCCAGCCTGGGCTGGCGCGCGGTGGCCTGGGACATGCCCGGCTACGGCTACAGCGCGCCGATCGAGCCCTACACCTTCAAGGGCCTGGCCGAGCGCTGTATCGCCCTGATCGAAGCGCTGAGCCCGGCCGGTGGCGCCATCACCGTGGTGGGGCAGGGCATGGGGGGCCTGCTGGCGCAAGAACTGGCGCTGCGCCGCCCCGACCGCGTGGGCCGGCTGGTGCTGGCGGCCACGGCAGCGGCCATCGAGCCGGACGATGCCTATGCAAGCCACATCGCCCACTGCCAGCATGCCTTGGCCGTGGACGCCGACCCGGAGCGCCTCGCCCAAGAGGTGGTGGCCCGCCTGAGTGGCCCGCAGGCCGTGCCCGAAGGCCTGCGCCTGGCGCGCTATTGCCAGGCCCAGGTGCGCGCAGCCACCTGGCGGCGCGCGCTGGCCGCCATGCAGGACTTCGACCGGCGCGCCGCGCTGGCGCACATCGGGGTGCCGACCCTGCTGGTGGCGGGCGAGCACGACCGGGTCACGCCGCCGGCGGTGCTGCGCGCGATGGCGGCGGCGATCCGGGGCAGTGCCCTGGTGGAGCTGCCCGGCGTGGGCCATCTGCCGCATCTGGAGGCGCCCGACACGTTTGACTGGGCGCTGCTGGACTTCCTGCGTGCGGCGGGGCCGGTGCGCGTGCACTGACGCATGGTCGCGCGGCCGGCCCGGTGCGAGGCCACGCGGGGGTCATGAGGCCGCGCTGTCGTAGATGTCGCGCTTGCCCCACATGGCGCGGTACATGTTGCCGTCCGCGATGCCCAGGCTTTCCAGGCCCGGCGCGACCACGGCTTTTCGCTTGATGGCGATCAAGTGCCCCTGGATCGTCAGGCAGTGGATGAGCTCGCCTTCAGGCAGCAGCAGGTCGGGATGCAGAGACTGCAAGGTGGCCCGCGGCACCAGCGTGGCCGTGCCCGTGATCAGGTCTTCGGCCTCGCAGGTGCGGGCCAGCGCTTGCCCGAACAGCGCCGGCCCCGTGGGGCACCAGGGCGTGGCGCCGTAGTAGCCGCGCTGGACGTTGGCGCATACCCGCTCGATGGCGTGCGCAAGGGCCCGATGCCTGGGCGGGACATGGAAGACGCCATTGCTGGTGTCCCAGGGGGAGGAGCAGAGCAGGTCGCGAAAGACGACCAGCTTCGGCGTCTGGGTGGGCAGGGGGTGCGTGAAGTAGTAGGACAGATCGGCGTAGATCCCGCCCGACTGGTACAGCAGGCAGTAGCGTGCCAGATCGGCCTTGTAGGCGAACGGCTTCAGGATGGCGAAGGCGCGGGACACTTCGGCGGGAAACTGATCGCGCAGGAAATCCCGGATGTCGTCGTGCGAGAAGATGCAGTGCGGCCAGCCCGGATGGGCGGCCGACAGGGAGCGGACGTTTTGCTGGACGATCGGCGGAAGGGGCGAGGCGAGGCCGGAGCTGGATGCGCGGATCAGAATCTGGGTCAGCAGCATGGGCTCAGCCGAGGACGGGCGGACCGCGATGGCGATGCGCCCGGTCCCAGTCGGACAGCCGCTCCCCGTTGCCTCTCTCCATCGCCCCGGTCAGCGGCCGGGTGGATGCGCCGAGTACGGTCGATATCAGGATCTTGGGTGCCTTCAGGAAGGCGCCGTCGCTCAGTTCCCGCTCGGTCGAGCCGCGATGGGGCAGCCGGATGTCCATCAGGATGACGTCGCCCGCTTTCATGGCGATGGCACGCGGGCTTGCGCCATTTCGGGGTTCGCTGGCTCGATCGTCGTTCAATTCGAGCGGCACGGTGTGCGCGCCGGCCACGACCTGCAGGCTGCGCCCGTCCTGCAAATACCACAGGACCTTGTACACGCCACCTCCCGATGGGCCCCAGCACATCTCGGCGGTGAGATGGCGCCGATAGGCGCCGCGCAGCAGATCGACGTGCCACTCCTGCGACCGGTTGATGGTGATGTCGCTCAAGCCGATGGTTCGCACCGCGCCGTCATCGGTTGCGGCGCCCAGCACGCCGAGAATGTCGCCATGGCCGGACAGGGGAAGGTGCAGGGGCTCCAGCTCCGGATACCGGTGGAAGCCGGCCAGATGCCCGGCTGAGCGGTTGGGGCGCGTGTTCTTGAGCAGATGGAGGTGCTTGAGCACCCGCTGCCGGGCCTGCTCGACGGCCGCCGGCCCGAACAGGCCTGGCAAGCGGACGTAGCCGTCGCGCTTGAGTTGAGACGCCTGGTCGGCCAGCGTACCCGGCTGCATTTCAGGGGGATCCTCGGGGGATGGGTTCCATCAATGTATCAAACCCCGCGCCGAACGCGCTGCCCGCCGTGGGCTTCAGCGCACCAGCAGCACCGGCACCTTGCAGCGGGCCAGCACCTGGGTGGCCACCGAGCCCATCACCAGGTTGCCCAAGGCGCTCTGGCCGTGCGAGCCCATGATGACCAGCTCGAACTTGCCGGCCTCGGCAAACTTGGCAATGGTCTCGCCGGCGGGGCCGACTTTCCAGGCCGTCCTGGGCTTGAGGCTCTGGCGTGTCAGGTATTTGACCACCGGATCGAGCACCTTGGCGGCCTCGTCGGCGTGGTAGCTGTCCACCATCTCCTTGCCCAGTGCGGCGCGGGCGCGCGGTGGCAGCGCCGGCTGCACGGTCAGGGCCGTGATCGAGCTGACGTCGGCCAGGAACTCGGGGTGCGCGGCCAGGTAGGCCAGCATCTTCTTGGTGTAGGCGCTGCCGTCGACGGCCAACAGGATTTTCATGCGGGTCCTCGTATAAGGGCGGAGTGCGATGCGTGCACTGTAGCCTGAGTTGCGCCAGATCCATTTGATGCGCGTCAATTGCAGGTGCCGGGGCAGGTGCCGGGCACCTCGATGCAGAGTGCGGGTTGAAACCCTGCCTGCTCGCCCTTGGCGGCATAGCCCAGCGGGTTGGCCACCACCCGGCAGCGCCCCGCCTGGTAGTCGCGCGCGCAGTGCAGATGGCCGTGCAGCCACAGGTCGGCCTGCTCGAACAACACGTCCAGCGCGTTGCAAAAGCCCGCCGTGCCGGGCGTCAGGCCATAGCGGGCGTCGTTGCTGCGCAGGCTGGGCGCAAAGTGGGTGACCACCACCGTGGTGCCGGCAAAGGGCTCGGCCAGGGCTGCGCGCAGCCAGGCCTGGCAGGCCAGCGCCTGCTCCCGGAGCGCTGCGGCCAGCCAACGCTGGCCGCGACGCAGGGCGCCGGCGTGGCGCAGATAGTGGTTGGCGGCGCGAAAGGCCTTTGCGCGCGCCTGCGCTTGCTGTTCGGGCGTGACCGCGGGTCCGTGCGGCACCAGGGCCTCGAAGTCGCTCCACAGCGTGGTGCCCAGCAGGCGCACGCCCGGCAGCACCCACTGCTCACGCTCCAGCCAGCGGATGCCCAGCCGCTCGCAGCTGTCGCGCAGGCGGGCGTGGGTGACGTCCACGTCCAGCCCGTCGTACTCGTGGTTGCCTGGCACGTACAGCACCGGCACCGGCCAGCCGGCGCCGCGCGGCAGGGGTGAAAAGCGCGTCAGGCCAAAGTCCCGGTCGCCGCGTGCCGCCAGCTGCGAGCCGCGCTGGTAGGAGCCGATGTCGCCGGCCAGCACCAGCAGGTCGGCGTCGGGCGCCGGCTGGGGCTGGAAGTCGGGGTTCTGCTCCAGGTGCAGGTCGGACAGCAGTTGGATTCTCATGGGCGTGGCGAGGTGAACCGACCCCAGTGTGGCACGGGCGGCTGCAGTGGTCGGGGATTTAGAGGGCGCGCCCTAGGGTTAACCCTATGAAATAGGTATAATCCCTGATGTCGGCCAAAAGCCAGTTCGCGAGGGCGCTCACCGAAACCCGGTCAGCGCAATGACATGCAAAACAACCTGATCCAGTACCTGAAGTCTCTTTTCATGGACAGCCAAAACATGGCCCAGCGCCGCGTTGGCTTGGCCAGCACCCTGCTGGAGCGCGCCGAGGGCTGCGCCGGGCGAGACCCGCGCCGCGCCGAGGAGTTGCGCACCGCGGCCATGGCCTATCTGGGCGTTGTGCGCTGAACTTGCCCTCAACTGTCGTCATCCGACTTCTTCATCAGGATAAAACATCATGACTGCCACCGCCCTTTCCTTCGCTCCCACCGCTTCGCGTGACCGCCGCGTGGGCACCGCCCGCGTTGACCATTGGTTCAAGCGCGCGCCGCAGCCCCAGTCGGCCGACCTGCAGGTGCCGGCCGAGATCAGCACCGCGCGCGTCGACCACTGGTTCGGCGAGCAGGCCCGTGCCGGCCAGTGGTCGGTGCAAGGCGCCGGCAGCATCACGTCGCGCGTGGATCACCGCTTCGAGCAGGAAGCCCAGCGCCAGCAAGCCGCTGCTGCCCTGCGTCCGTCCGGCGTGCGGGCCTGGTGGCAGGCGCTGCGCGAGCGCATGGCGCAGGCCAGGGCCGAAGCCGATCTGCAAGCGCTGGCCATGGCCGACCCGCGCGTGCTGCGCGAGTTGCAGGTGGCGCGCGACCTGGCCGAGTGGAAGTCGCCCCGTTGATTGCCCAGCCTGCCTGAGACGGGGTGAACCAACCCCCTCAGGCCCGCCTTGACCGCCAGCCGCCTTCGGGCGGCTTTTGTCTGGGCGCAACCTGGGCGCTGCACAGCACATGAAAAAGCCGCCCCGAGAGGCGGCTTGGCCAGGCCGGAGTGGATCAGCAGGCCGACGCAAAGCGCTGCTCGAGCGCGCGGCGCGTCTCGCCCAGCGCCGCGGGCAGGCGTTCGGCCAGGCGGGCAAACAGTTCGTCGTGCAGCTTGAACTCGTCGCGCCAGGCCTGGCCGTCCAGGCCGGTGACGGTGGCGAACTGCGCCGCGGTGAAGTCCAGGCCCTGCCAGTTCATTTCGCCATACTGCGGCGCCACGCCGAAGGCCGTGGCCTGGCCGGCGGCGCGACCCTCGATGCGGTCGATGATCCACCCCAGCACGCGCATGTTCTCGCCGTAGCCCGGCCACACGAAGTGGCCGCCCGCGTCCTTGCGGAACCAGTTGACGCAGTAGATGGCCGGCAGGCGGGCGCCCCGCGCTTGCAGGGCGGCCCCCAGCTTGAGCCAGTGGCCAAAGTAGTCGGCCATGTTGTAGCCGCAGAAAGGCAGCATGGCAAAGGGGTCGCGCCGCACCACGCCCTGCGCGCCAAAGGCGGCTGCGGTGGTCTCGCTGCCCATGGTGGCGCCCATGTAGACGCCCTCGGTCCAGTCGCGCGCTTCGGTGATCAGCGGCACGGTGCTGGAGCGGCGCCCGCCGACGATGAAGGCGTCGATGGGCACGCCCGCCGGGTCGTCCCAGGCCGCGTCCAGCGCCGGGTTGTTGGTGGCCGCCACGGTGAAGCGCGCGTTGGGGTGCGCGGCCTTGCGGCCGGCCTTCGCGTCCTCGGGCGTCCAGTCCTGGCCCTTCCAGTCGATCAGGTGCCCGGGCAGCTGGCCGCCGTGGTCCTTTTCCATGCCTTCCCACCACACGTCGCCGTCATCCGTCAGCGCGACGTTGGTGAAGATCACGTCGCGATCCAGGCTGTGCATGCAGTTGGGGTTGGTGTGCAGGTTGGTGCCCGGCGCCACGCCGAAGTAGCCGGCCTCGGGGTTGATCGCGCGCAGGCGGCCGGCGGCGTCGGGCTTGATCCAGGCGATGTCGTCACCGATGGTGGTCACCTTCCAGCCCTCGAAGCCCTTGGGCGGCACCAGCATCGAGAAGTTGGTCTTGCCGCAGGCGCTGGGAAAGGCCGCGGCCACGTGGTACTTCTGGCCCTGCGGGTTGGTCACGCCCAGCACCAGCATGTGCTCGGCCAGCCAGCCCTGGTCCTGCCCCATGCGCGAGGCGATGCGCAGGGCAAAGCACTTCTTGCCCAGCAGCGCGTTGCCGCCGTAGCCCGAGCCGTAGGACCAGATCTCGCGCGTCTCGGGGTAGTGCACGATGTACTTGACGTCGGGGTTGCACGGCCAGCTCGTGGCGTCCTGCTGGCCGGCGGCCAGCGGCGCGCCCACGGTGTGCACGCAGGGCACGAACTCGCCATCGGTGCCCAGCACCTCGACGGCGCCGCGTCCCATGCGCGTCATCAGCTTCATGTTGACGGCGACGTAGGCGCTGTCGGACAGCTCGACGCCGATGTGCGCGATCGGGCTGCCCAGCGGGCCCATGCTGAAGGGCACGACGTACATGGTGCGCCCGCGCATGCAGCCGTCAAACAGGGGCTGCAGCGTGGCGCGCATCTCGGCGGGGGCCATCCAGTTGTTGGTGGGGCCGGCGTCCGCCTGCTGCTCGGAGCAGATGAAGGTGCGGTCTTCGACCCGCGCCACGTCGGACGGGTCGGACCAGGCCAGGTAGGAGCCCGGGCGCTTGGCCGGGTTCAGGCGCTTGAAGGTGCCGGCATCCACCAGCTGCTGGCACAGGCGCTCGTATTCGGCCTGGCTGCCGTCGCACCAGTGAATGCGATCGGGCTTGCACAGCGCGGCCATGCGACCGACCCACTCGATCAGACGGGTGTTCTTGACGTAGTCCGGGGTGTTCAGCGGTTGCAGCTGGCCGGCTTCAACGGGTGCGTTCATCGCAAGGCTCCTGATATGAAAATCGTCTTTCCGAAGGCGCGCCAGCCTTGGGAAAGAGGATTTGGGGGAGCGTGCCGAGATGAGCGCCGGCGGCGGCCAGGCCATGCCGAAAACTATGATTTATATAGCTGGCAGCGCCCTGGGAATGGGCGCTGCAAGGCAAAAAAACCTATAAAACTCAGGCCATCGTGACGGCGATCATGGCCAGCAGGAAGATCATCACGGCGCCAAACAGCGGGATTGCCCAGGGGATCTTGTGGGTGGCCGCCTCGATCGGGTCGATGGGTTCGTTCTGGTCGTGCGCGGGTGCAGACATGGCTGTGCCTCTTGTTGGTATGGGTTGGATCGGATCGGTGATTTTACCGGCGGAACCCGTGGGCTCGCCCCGGGCTTGCCATTACAGCAGGGCGTAGGTGGTGCTGGCGCGGCACACGCTCTTGCCGTCGCGGCTGCCGGCGATCTCGATCTCGCCAAAGGCCAGCGCCTTGCCGGCGCGCAGCACGCGCGCGTGCACTGCGGCATCCTGCGCCGACAGGGGCCGCAGGAAGCTGCTGTTCAACTGCACCGTGGTGCAGGGGCGGAACTGGCCAAAGTGCTGCATCAGCGCCAGCACCATGGCGGTGTCGGCCGCAGCCATCATGGCCTGGCCGCACAGCACGTCACCCGCGCGCACCAGCGCGGGCGTGAGCGGCAGGCGCAGCCGCACGCCGTCGTCAGCGGCCGTCTCCACCTGCAGATCGAGTGCCTGCACCCAGGGCGCAAACAGCTCGGCCAGCGCACGCTGCAGGGCGGCGCAATCCATGGCGGGCGCGGCCATCAGGCCTGGGGCCCGGCAGCGGGCGGCTCGTTGGGGGCGGACGGGGCCGGGTCGGCGGGCTTGGCCTCGGTCTCGCGGCACAGGCGATCGACCCAGCGCGTGGCCAGGCGGCCCGCCGCCTCGCGCCCGCCCAGGCCAAAGGCCAGCGCCACCGCCACCGCCACGGCGCCCAAGGTCAGGCCGAAGGCCAGGTTGACGATGTCGTCGGCGATGCCCATGGCGCGCAGGCCCATGGCCAGCACGATGCCCAGGATGGCCAGCCGCGCCACGCGCGCCAGCACCACGTTGGCACCATTGGCGCGCACGATGGCGGCGTAGGCCAGGTTGGCCAGCATGAAGCCGATGATGAGAATGACAGAGCCCAGCAGCACATCGCCGGCAAACTCGATGAAGGTGGTGATGACGTCGGAAAAGCGCGCAAAGCCCAGCTGGTTGCCTGCCTCGACGGTGGCGAACAGCATGGCGAACACCAGCGCGATGCGCCCCACCAGGGTGGAAGGCGCGGTGCTGCGAAAGGCGTGCTGCAAATCGAGCCGTGCCGGCAGGGTGTCCAGGCCCACGCTGGCCAGCAGGTTGGCCAGCAGGCGCGAGGCAAACGAGGCCACCATCCAGGTCACGACCAGGATCAGCCCGGCGCCGACGATGCGCGGCACCGCGTCCAGCAGCAGGGCCAGCATCTCGGTGGCCGGCTGCGAGATGGCGTCGATCTTGAGCGCGTCCAGCGCCGCGATCAGCGCCGGCACGAAGACCACGATGAATACCAGGAGGCCCGCGAGCCTGGAGATCTGCACCGTCTCGGCCAGGCCGGCCTTTTGCCCCACCTGGTCGGCGCCGACCGAGCGCAGCAGGTTGCTCACCAGGTTGCGCAGCACCATGGCCACCACCCAGCCCACGCCGCCGATCACCAGCGCCGCCACCACGTTGGGCAGGATGTCCAGCGCCTTGGTCGTCATGTCGCGCAAGGGTGCCAGCAAGCCCTCCATCTGCAGCGCGCCCAGGATGGCCGGCACGAACAGCAGCACCACCAGCCAGAACAGCGCGCCCGACAGGCTTTCGCTGATCGGCGAGATGTTGGCGTGCTCGGACAGCTTTTCGTCCAGTGTGGTGCGGTCCAGCACCTTTTGCGTCAACCCGCGGATGGCGGTGGCCACCAGCCAGGCCAGCAAGGCCAGCAGCGCGGCGCCCAGAACGCGCGGTGCATATTCGAACAGCTGCGTGGTCAGCGCCGCAAACGAGCCGGAGACCGCCGGCAGGTTGAGCGCGTTGAACATGGCACCCAGCGTCAGCAGGATCACCACCCAGAACAGCGCCAGCGCCACCACGCCTTCGATGTCGGCCTTTTGCCCGGTGCTGCCGGCAAAGCGCGCGTTGATGCGCAGCGCGCCCAGCGCCTTGCGCACGCCGGCCTTGACCAGCGCGGCGATGAACCAGCCGACAACGACGATGGCCAGTGCGCCCAGCAACTGCGCCAGGTTGGCACCCAATGCGCCCTGCAACGCGTCCCACAGGGGTCTCAAACGATCCATTCACAGCCTCCTTGCTTGGTTTTGGATGGGGAGCGGATCATCATGACGGGCCCCCCGCGCCGCGTCAACCGTGGGGCCGGCTGGTGCATGGAGTCCCTTCGCTCGCCCGACGGCGCCTGTGCGATGCAAGCCACAGCCGTGCGGGCAGGGGCCAGCCGGGGGGCTTGCGCCGGCCGGATTTGCGTTATGGTGAGGTTTGTGCGCCCGTAGTTGGAGCGCGGATTTCTGGCGGGAGACTGACATGGTCAAACGGTCGGTTGCGGTGCAGGACAAGTCGGGCATGCTGGCATCCCCCGGGCTGGCGAGTGCGCCCGTGCTCGATCTGATGTGCTCGCACTTCGTGCTGACGCTGGCCGCGCAGCCCGGCGGCAAGTTCAACGTGCGGCGCGACATCAACGGCCTGATGTCGCTGGCCGGCCGCCACCTGATGTGGCCGCCCGCCGTGCTGGCGCGGCTGCGCGAATTTTTGACGCGCCGCTGCAAGGACAACGAGCTGTGGCGCGGCCACGAGCACTTGTCGGACGCCGAGTTCCTAGAGCGCCACGGCCTGTGGCGCGGCCCGTACGAAGAAGGCACGCTGTTCTTCTACCTGGACGAATACGCCAAGGACGCGCCCAAGGACCTGCTGGCGCTGCTGGCGGCCACCGGCCAGTGGCTCAAGCACGCGCTCAAGAAGCACTCCACCCTGGTCGAGAAGAACATCGATTCGCTATCGAATTTGTTGCAACTGAACAAGGCAGAGCGGGCGCTGCTGCTGTATGGCACGCTGGCACGCTATCAGCGCGACCTGCGCAGCCTGCTGGTCGAGTTCAAGGTCAACAACGCGCCCGAGGCCTATGCCGCCATTGCCGAGCTGGCCGGCGTGAGCGCGTCCGAGGTGGGCGAGGCGCTGCGCGCCGGTGGCCGGCTGGAGCGCATCGGCCTGGTGGAGAACCTGATTTCCGAGCACAGCATCACCGATCTGGCCGACCTGATGAAGGTGAGCGAGAAGCTGCCGCCGGTGCTGATGCGCGAGTACCGCGACCGCGCCGAGCTGATGGCCGTGTTCACCCGGCCGGCGACCGCGAGCGAGCTGAAGCTGGCCGACTTCGACTTTGTCGGCGAGGACGTGCCGGTGCTGGTCAACCTGCTGCGCAAGGCCCAGGCCACGCACGCGCAGGGCGTCAACGTGCTGCTGTACGGCCCGCCCGGCACCGGCAAGACCGAGCTGGCCAAGGTGGTGGCGCGCGAGGCCGGGCTGGCGCTGTTTGAGGTCGAATACGCCGACCGCGACGGCAACAGCCTGTCGGGGCGCGACCGCTACCGCTCGATGCAGATCGCGCAGGTGTTTCTCAAGGGCTCGCAGGAGGCGGCGCTGCTGTTCGACGAGGTGGAGGACGTGTTTCCGCCCATCAGCGTCGACGCCGCCGGCCTGATGGCGCGCGCCGAGCAGCAGGCCATGCAAAGCGCCGTCGGCCACAGCGTCAACGGCAAGGCCTGGGTCAACCAGATCCTCGAATCCAACCCCGTGCCCACCATCTGGGTGACCAACGGCATCGAGCAGATCGACCCGGCCTTCCGCCGCCGCTTTGCCTATCACCTGGAGCTCAAGTCGCCGCCGCCCGGCGCCCGCGAACAACTGGTGCGCCGTGCGCTCGACGGCGCCGCGGTCAGCGACGGCCTGCTGGCGCGCCTGACCGAGCGCAAGGGCCTGACGCCGGCGCAGATCCGCACGGCGGTGCGCTTTGCCGAGCTGGCGCACCCCGGTGACGAGCGCGACGGCGAGGCCTTCGAAGCCCTGATCGAGCGGCAGCTGAAGAACTCCGACGCCGCGCTGGGCCGCAGGCCGGACGATGCGGCCCAGCGCGGCCGGCGCCAAGTCACCACCTACGACCTGGGCATGCTCAACGTCGAAAGCCGCTTCGAGATTCCGCGCATCGTCGAAGCGCTCAAGGCCCGCGGCCACGGCGCCTTGTGCTTTTACGGCGCGCCCGGCACCGGCAAGACCGCGTTGGGCGAATACATCGCCGAGCAGATGGGCAAGCCGCTGATCGTCAAGCAGGCCAGCGACCTGGTGAGCAAGTTCGTCGGCGAGACCGAGCAGAACATGGCCGCCATGTTCAAGGAGGCGAGTGAAGAAAAGGCCGTGCTGCTGCTGGACGAGGCGGACAGCTTCCTGCTGGACCGCCGCGGCGCGCAGCGCAGCTACGAGGTCACCGAGGTCAACGAGATGCTGCAGCAGATGGAGCGGCACGACGGCGTGTTCATCTGCACCACCAACCTGCTCGACCGCATCGACCAGGCGGCGCTGCGGCGCTTTACCTTCAAGATCAGGTTCAAGCCGCTGACAAACGAGCAGCGCGAGCGCATGTTCGTCACCGAGGCCTTGAGCGGAAAAGCCCATCTGCTAACGCCCGACGCGCGCCGGCGGCTATCGAAACTGGAGCAACTGTGTCCCGGCGACTTCGCCGCCGTCAAGCGCCAGACCGACATCCTGGCCACCGAGTTCTCGCCCGACGAGTTTCTCGACCAGCTCGAGGCCGAGCACCGCATCAAGCCCGAGGTGCGAGAGCAGCGGGGGATGGGGTTTGTGCAGTAGGCGGTTTGTAGCGCAAATGTGCTATTCTGACTGATCCGGACTCGCCAGCGCATTCGAGATCATGTCCACCACGACCATTCGCATCGACGACCAGTTGAAGGCACGCCTTGCGGCGGTGGCACAGCGAACCGGCAAGACATCACACGCACTGATTCTTGAAACCTTGACGGATGCAGTCGAGCGTGCCGAAACCGACGCGGCATTGCACCGCCTGGCCGACGCACGATGGGCCACGCTGAAGCGATCAGGCGAGTCCGTATCATGGGATGACGCCAAGGCCTACTTGCAATCTCGAGCCGCCGGCAGGGCAGCGCGCAAACCCAAGGCCCGCGTGCCGGCGCGCTGAGGATGACGCGCATCGAACTGGCGCCGGAGGTGCTGGACGATTTCGATCGCTTCTTTGAGCACATGGCGCGTTTCGAAGTCGCCGACGTTTCCGGGCGGTTGCAAGACATTCTCGATGCCATTCAGGTGCTGACGCACAGCCCCTTGATCGGCCGCCCCGTTGCCGGCGGCAAACGGGAGTTGGTCATCGGGCGCGGCAACCGGGGTTATGTCGCGCTGTACCGCTATCTGGCCGAGATTGACACCGCGTTCGTACTGGCGCTGCGGGCGCAGCGCGAATCGGGCTTCAAGCACTGACGGGGAGCGCTCCGGAGGAGACCATCATTGGGGGAAATGTTCATCTGACCCCAGTTTCCCATCTTTTGTCACCAATATGCGACAAATGCATCGTTTCCATTGTGGGGGATTTGATCCAACTTGAAACATTCAACATACTGAGCCGGCCCATAAATAGTGCGTAACGAATTACGCGGCGTACCGAACGTGTTTTTCCTTGAACAGATTGCGGATGATTGCGGGTTGCTTTTGCCTGCGATGCAGGTGGCTGCGCACGGCCCTGATCATTTCGCCCTTGTTGGCCGGCCGGCTCTTGCCCAGAGCATTGGTCTTGACATCCTGATTGAGCAACTCGTCCGGGTTGAGTTCGGGGCAGTAGCCCGGCAGCAAGATCAGGCGCAGCCGCTGCGCGTTGGCTTGCACAAACCTCTTGACGACGCCGGACTTGTGAACCGGATGGCCGTCCACGATCAGACAGATCCTGCCTTCGACTTGCTTGAGCAATCGGCGCAGAAACTCGACGAACAGCGGCGCCCTGAATTTCCCCTCGAAGACCATGAAGGTCAAGGCGCCTTTGTTGGTGATGGCCGAGATCATGTTGCACCCGAAGCGCTGTCCGGTGGCCCGGATCAGGGGCGTCTGGCCCGCCGGTGCGTAGCTCTTGCCGCTGACGTGATCGCTGCGCAGTCCCATCTCGTCGCCCCAGTAAATCTGGGCGCCTTCGCGCTTGGCCTGCTTGGCGATCAATGGATATTGCTCGGCGAGCCACGCCGCGATGGCTGCGTCGTTGCGCTCATAGGCTCGGCGCACCGGCTTTTGCGGCGTCATACCCCACGCTTGGAGGTAGCGACCAACCGTCGTGGGCGAGAGGTCAACGCCGCACTCGCGCTTGACCAACTGCGCCACGGCTTGGCGAGTCCACAGATAGAAGGGCAGTTTGAGCTGGTCGGGCAGTTTGCCCAAGATGATGCCGCGCACCTTCGCCTGCTGCGCCTGAGTCAGAAGCGTATGGCCTGCCGGGCGGCCTCGCGCGTCGCCCTTGAGCGCTCGCAGCGAGCCTTCGCGCGCTCGCGCGCAGGCCTTTTGCACCGCTCGCAAGCTTAGTCCATACACGCGCGCGGCCTCGGCTTGCGTCATGCCGCCCCGCACCGCCAGCACCACTTGCCTGCGCAAGTGAGCTTGCGTCGCCCGGTCAAGTTTGCGTCCATCGATTCTCATCAATCCTTAACGCCTTACCGCACTATTTGGTGCACAGGTCAGTAAGAGGGGACAAGTCCTCCGTTCTCCGTCGACCTTTGGATCCTAGCCGCGGCCGAGCCTAGCGCGCCGCAATTCACTACCTACTCACTCGATTAGCCTTTAGTAGGCTAGTCGCACTAACTCGGACGAGAGTAGGGCAGTCGCAATAACTAGCGTTCGCCAGTCGCAACTTTGTGTCGCGAGTCGCAAATACTTTGGCGCCCTACGTGGGTCAGACCTCAAGGAGGCCCTCAAACGTCGATATTCCCCGCCCTCAGCGCATTCGTCTCGATGAACGCCCGCCGCGGCTCCACGTCGTCGCCCATCAGGGTGGTGAAGACCTGGTCGGCGGCGATGGCGTCTTCGATCTGCACGCGCAGCAGGCGCCGCACGGCCGGGTCCATGGTGGTTTCCCACAGCTGCTCGGGGTTCATCTCGCCCAGGCCCTTGTAGCGCTGGCGGCTGGTGGTGCGCTCGGCCTCGCCGATCAGCCATTGCATGGCTTCGCGGAACGTGCCCACGGCCTGCTCGCGCTGGCGCTCGCCTTCACCGCGCGTGACCTTGGCCCCTTCGCCCAGCAGGTGCTGGAAGGTCTGTGCGGCGGCCACCAGGGCGGCGTAGTCGCCGCCATGCACGAAGTCCTGCGGGATGACGCTGCTCTTGATGTTGCCGTGGTGATGGCGGCTGATGCGCAACACGGTGCGCTCGGTGCGCGGGTCTTGCACGGCGGCCACTTCGGGCGCGCCGCCGTTGGCCTGCTGCTCGTGCAGGTGCGACTGCAGCTCACGCGCGCTGGCGGCGGCGGCCTCGGGCGTGTCCAGGTCGATGACCACGCCGCTGGCGATGGCGCGCAGGGCCTCTTCGTCCATGAAGGCTGAAAGTCGCGCGATCACGCCTTCGGCCACCTGATGCTTGCGCGCCAGCTCGGCCAGTGCCTCGTCGGCGATGGGTGCAGCGCCTGCGCCAGGGTGCACCACGGCGTCCTTCAGCGCCACGCGCAGCAAGAAGGCATCCAGCGCGGCGTCGTCCTTCAGGTACAGCTCTTCCTTGCCGGACTTGACCTTGTACAGCGGCGGCTGCGCGATGTAGATGTGGCCGCGCTCGACCAGCTCGGACATCTGGCGATAGAAAAAGGTGAGCAGAAGGGTGCGGATGTGCGCGCCGTCCACGTCGGCGTCGGTCATGATGATGATGCGGTGGTAGCGCAGCTTGTCGATGGCGAAGTCGTCGCTGGCGCTCTTGCCGTTGCCGTCTTCGGCGGCCTTGCCGATGCCGGTGCCCAGGGCAGTGATCAGGGTCACGATCTCGTTGCTGGACAGCAGTTTTTCGTAGCGCGCGCGCTCCACGTTCAGGATCTTGCCGCGCAGCGGCAGGATGGCCTGGAACTTGCGGTCGCGCCCCTGCTTGGCGCTGCCGCCGGCCGAGTCACCCTCGACGATGTAGATCTCGCACTGGGCCGGGTCTTTCTCCTGGCAGTCGGCCAGCTTGCCGGGCAGGCCAAAGCCGTCCAGCACGCCCTTGCGCCGCGTCATCTCGCGCGCCTTGCGGGCGGCCTCGCGGGCGCGCGCGGCCTCGACGATCTTGCCGCAGATGATCTTGGCGTCATTGGGGCGCTCCTCCAGGTAGTCGGTCAGCGCCTTGGCCACGATGTCTTCCACCGGCGCGCGCACTTCGCTGCTGACCAGCTTGTCCTTGGTCTGGCTGCTGAATTTGGGCTCAGGCACCTTCACCGACAGCACGCACACCAGGCCCTCGCGCAGGTCGTCGCCACTCACGTCCACCTTGGCCTTCTTGGCCAGCTCGTTGGCCTCGATGTACTTGGTGATCACGCGCGTCATGGCTGCGCGCAGGCCCGTCAGGTGGGTGCCGCCGTCGCGCTGGGGAATGTTGTTGGTGAAGCACAGCACCTGTTCGTTGTAGCCGTCGTTCCACTGCATGGCCACTTCCACGCCGATCTCGGTGCCGGGGATGCCGCCGTAGGTGTCGGCCGGGCGCGTGCCAGCGGCGTAGAAGGCATTGGGGTGCAGCACCTTCTTGCTGCCGTTGATGAAGCCGACGAAGCCATGCACGCCGCCGGCGCCCGAGAAGTCGTCTTCCTTGCCGCTGCGCTCGTCCACCAGGCGGATGCGCACGCCGTTGTTCAGGAAGGACAGTTCGCGCAGGCGCTTGGCCAGGACGTCGTAGTGAAAGTCGTTGTTTTCCTTGAAGATCTCCGTGTCGGGCAGAAAGTGCACCTCGGTACCGCGCTTGTCGGTAACACCGGTGATGCGCATCGGCGAGACTTCAAAGCCGTCCACCGTTTCGACCAGGCGGTTCTGCACAAAGCCACGGCTGAACTCGATCTCGTGCTTCTTGCCCTCGCGGCGCACGATCAGGTGCAGCCGGCTGGACAGCGCGTTGACGCAGGACACGCCCACGCCGTGCAGGCCGCCCGACACCTTGTAGCTGTTCTGGTTGAACTTGCCGCCGGCGTGCAGCTCGGTCAGCGCGATCTCGGCGGCCGAGCGCTTGGGCTCGTGCTTGTCGTCCATCTTCACGCCGGTGGGAATGCCGCGGCCGTTGTCCACCACGCTCAAGCTGCCGTCGGCGTGGATGGTGACGACGATGTCGTCGCACCAGCCGGCCAGCGCCTCGTCGATGGAGTTGTCGACCACTTCGAACACCAGGTGGTGCAGGCCGGTGCCGTCGCTGGTGTCGCCGATGTACATGCCCGGGCGCTTGCGCACCGCCTCCAGCCCTTCCAGGATCTGGATGGCGCCCTCGCCGTAGCCGCCGTTGGCGCCGGCAGACGACGGGGAATCGGGAGTGGGAGTGGAATCGGTCATCACGTTCTTTCAATCAATTGAAGCTCAAAACCCGCCAACGCGGGCGGGTTTGTTGCGCAAAATGCTCACAAAAAAGGAGCATTCTCAGATGCGCATCGGCATCACCACATACTTGAAGTTGTCGTTGCCGGGCAGGGTGATCAGCGCCGAGCTGTTGCCGTCGGCCAGCTCGATGCGGATCATTTCCTCGCTGCTCATGTTGGCCAGCGCGTCGATCAGGTAGGTGACGTTGAAGCCGATCTCGATCGAGTCGCCGCCGTAGTCGATGTCCAGCTCGTCCACGGCCTCTTCCTGCTCAGCGTTGTTGGAGGCGATCTGCAGCGTGCCGGGGTCGAAGGACAGGCGCACGCCCTTGAACTTCTCGCTGGTCAGGATGGCGGTGCGCTGCAGGCTGGCCAGCAGCGGCGCGCGACCTAGCGTGACCTGGTTGCGGTGGTTGCGCGGAATGACGCGGTTGTAGTCGGGGAACTTGCCCTCGACCAGCTTGGTGACGAATTCCATCGCGCCAAAGCTGAACTTGGCCTGGTTGGCGGCAAACTGCATCTCGATCATGGGCGCGGCCTGGCCCTCGGGCACGCTGGCGTCCGACAGCAGGCGCTGCAGCTCGATCACGGTCTTGCGCGGCAGGATCACTTCCTGCTTGGGCACTTCGGTGTCCAGTTGGCTGCTGGCAAAGGCCAGGCGGTGGCCGTCGGTGGCCACCAGCGACAGCGTCTTGCCCTCGGCCACGAACAGGATGCCGTTGAGGTAGTAGCGGATGTCGTGCACCGCCATGGCGAAGGCCACTTGGCCCAGCAGGGTCTTGAGGGTTTTTTGCGGCACGCTGAAGGCGGGGCCGAAGCCGGGCGCCTCCTGCACCAGCGGAAAGTCCTCGGCCGGCAGGCTGGCCAGAGTGAACTTGCTCTTGCCGCCCTTCAGGATCAGCTTGGCCTGCTGCGCTTCCAGGCTCACCGTCTGGTCAGCGGGCATGGTGCGCAGGATGTCAATCAGCTTGCGCGCGCCGACGGTGGTGGCAAAGCTGCCGCTGTCGCCGCCCAAGTCGGCCTGGGTGCGGATCTGGATTTCGAGGTCGCTGGTGGTGAGCTGGACGCTGGGGCCGGTCTTGCGCAGCAGCACGTTGGCCAGCACGGGCAGCGTGTGGCGCCGCTCGACGATGCCTGAGACCGATTGAAGGGCCGCCAGCAGGGTGTCTTGGGTGGTCTTCAGAACGATCATGTCTTCCTCTGGGTTGTAAGCACGGTCGAAACCCCGGTGCTGGGCAAAAGCCCGTCCAACACCCGGGAGTGCCAAGTTTGGCAAATCCCATATTGTCGCTGCTTTTGCAAGCGGTTTCGTGTGATTGGCGGCACGGTGGGCGTCAGCCTTTGAGGGTCTGCTCGAGCACGTGCAACTGCTGGTTGAGCTCGGTCAACTGCTGGCGCTCGCCGGCGATCTTGCGCACGGCGTGCAGCACCGTGGTGTGGTCGCGCCCGCCAAACAGCTCGCCAATCTCGGGCAGGCTTTTTTGCGTCAACTCCTTGGCCAGGTACATGGCGATCTGGCGCGGTCGCGCAATGCTGGCCGGGCGCTTCTTGCTGTACATGTCGGCCACCTTGATCTTGTAATAGTCGGCCACCATCTTCTGGATGCTTTCGACGCTGATCTGCCGGTTTTGAATGCTGAGCAGGTCGCGCAGCGCCTCGCGGGCCAGTTGGATGGAAATCTCACGCTGGTTGAAGCGCGAATAGGCCAGGATTTTGCGCAGCGCGCCTTCGAGCTCGCGCACGTTGGAGCGCACGTTCTTGGCGACGAAGAACGCCACCTCCTCGGGCATTTGCGCGCCCTCGCCACCGGCCTTGTTGATCAGGATGGCCACGCGCATTTCCAGCTCGGGCGGCTCGATGGCCACCGTGAGGCCGGCGTCGAAGCGCGACACCAGGCGCTCGTGGATGTCGGTCAGCCCCTTGGGGTAGGTGTCGCTGGTCATCACGATGTGCGACTTCTTGGCCAGCAGCGCCTCGAAGGCGTTGAAGAACTCCTCCTGCGTGCGGTCCTTGTTGGCGAAGAACTGCACGTCGTCGATCAGCAGCAGATCGAGCGAGTGATAGCGCTGCTTGAACTCGTCGAAAGTCTTGCGCTGATACGCCTTGACCACATCCGACACAAACTGCTCGGCGTGGATGTAGAGAACCTTGGCATCCGGGTGGTCGGCCAGCAGCCGGTTGCCCACCGCATGCATCAGGTGCGTCTTGCCCAGGCCGACGCCGCCGTAGATGAACAGCGGGTTGTACAGGCGCCCGGGCGCGCCTGCCACGTGCAGCGCCGCCGCGCGGGCCATGCGGTTGGCCGAACCTTCGACCAGCACGTCGAAGGTCAGCGCGCTGTTCAGGCGGCTGCGGTGCGCGCCCTCGGCGGCCTCGCGCGCCGGGGCGCCAGCGGGCCCCTCGGTGGCCGCCATGGCGGGCTCGGCCGCCGGCCCGGTTGGCACTCCGCTGGTTGAATGAAATGGCTTATTGGTGCTAATTGTACGCGGAGCAAGTGCTAACTCCAATTGCACCGGATGGCCGGCCAGCTGCTCCAGCGTGGCAACTATGCGGGCGGCGTACTGCGCCCGGATCCAGTCCATCTTGAAGCGGTTGGCGACCAGCAGAGTCAGGCGCGAACTGTCGGCGGCCACTTGCGCGGACAGCGGTTTGATCCAGGTGTTGAATTGTTGCTCGGGCAATTCCTGCGCCAGCACGTCCAGACAGCCCGGCCACAAGGTTTGACTTGAATCGGAAATCACAAAGAGGTGTTGAATTGTTTCCGGGGCACGTGTCCGAATTGTGGACAACTGGCTGCTCCCGATCTTGGCAATTGTAGGGAGGCGAGTACTTGTCCACAAGCCCGCACGGTGGGCCACCAGGCCCTGCGTGCCCCTGCCGGTGGGCAAGAATGCGCGCAAGGCATTGGCCGCATTGGAAATATTTGCGATAATCAACGGTTTTCCTTAACTGGCAGATCTGGGCCAGCGGGCAATGCCTGCGCCAGCTGCCCGTGTGCGGGGCGTTGGGGCAGGTTGCCTGGGCGGGCTTGGCAAAGGGCGTGCGCGCCGGTTGCTGGCCCTTTTGGCCATCGGGCCGGAGCCGCTGGGGCTTTCCATTGCAGCGACTGGGGGCTTGCCCGGCGCCAAACGCACACACCATCCAGATTCCTCAAGGGGCGATCCATGAAACGTACTTACCAGCCTTCCAAGACGCGCCGTGCGCGCACGCACGGTTTCCTGGTGCGCATGAAGACGCGCGGCGGCCGCGCGGTGATCAACGCGCGCCGCGCCAAGGGACGCAAGCGCCTGGCGGTCTGAGCCAGGCTGCCCACGCCTGTGGCTGCCGGGCTTGCCGCACCGCCCCTTGAGGGCGCGCCGGCCCGCGTGCAGCGGCTGCGCACGCGTGCGCAGTTTCAGGCGCTGTTGGCGTATCGCCCCGTGGCCCGCACGGCCCATTTCGCCCTGCATCGCCTGGCCTTGCCGGCCGAGCGCGCGCCGGAGGCCGAGCTGTTCGGCCCCGCGCCCGCCAGTTGGCTGGGCGCCATGGTGCCCAAGCGCTGGGCGCGCCGGGCGGTCACGCGCAATGCCATTCGCCGCCAGGTCTACGCCCTGGGCGGCGCGCAGCCGTGGCCGCGCCCCGCGGCGCGGCTGGTGCGCCTGCATACGGCGTTTTCACCCGCCCAGTTTCCCAGTGCCGGCTCGCCGGCGTTGCGGCGCGCCGTGCGTGCCGAGTTGCGCGAGCTGCTGAAGCGGGAGCCGGCATGATGCAGCGGCTGCTGATCGGGCTGGTCAAGGGCTATCGGCTGCTGCTGTCGCCCTGGCTGGGCTCGGCCTGCCGCTTTGAGCCCACCTGCTCGCGCTATGCGCTGCAGGCGCTGGAGCAGCATGGCGCGGCCATGGGCAGCTATCTGACGCTGCGCCGGCTGGCGCGCTGCCATCCGTGGTGCGCGGGCGGTTGCGACCCGGTGCCGGCCGAACGTCCCCGTCTTTTCACCGGCCTGCCTGGCGTGCGCTCCAAGCCGCCGGGCAAGCATTCAGAGTCAACATGAACGACATCCGCCGCACCATCCTCTGGGTGATTTTTGCCTTCTCGCTGGTCATGCTGTGGGACCAGTGGCAGGTGCACAACGGCCACAAGGCAACGTTTTTCCCCAGTGCCGCCACGCATTCGGCCCAGCCCGGTGCACCGGCCTCGCCGGTGCCGCCGGCCACCGCCGCCAGCGCGGGTGCGCCGTCGGCCGTCCCGGCCGGCAATGCCACGGCCAGCGGCCAGCCGCCCGTGCCCGAGGGCGCCGCGGTGGCGCGCGAGCGCATCACGGTCAGCACCGACGTGCTCAAGCTCACCTTCGACAGCGAGGGCGGCTCGGTCATCGACAGCGAGCTGCTGAAATACCCCGACCCCGAGCAGGCCGACCGCCACGTGCTGCTGTTCGACAGCCAGGGCAATGACGTGTATCAGGCGCAGTCGGGCCTGATCGGCGGGGCCTTTCCCAACCACAAGACGGCGATGAGCTTCAGCGGTGACCGCAGCCTGGCCGATGGCGCGCAGCAACTGGTGGTGCGCTTCACCTCGCCCGTGGTGGGCGGCGTCAAGCGCGTGCTGACCTACACGCTCACACGCGGCTCCTACGTGATCGGCGTGCGCAACGAGATCATCAACGAGAGCGGCCAGCCGGTGCAGCCGCAGCTGTATGTGCAGCTGGTGCGCCACGGCGCCGAGCCCGGCAGCAAGACGCCGTTCTATTCCACCTTCACCGGCCCGGCCTTTTACACCGACGAGAAAAAATACCAGAAGGTCAGCTTCAGCGACATCGAGAAGGGCAAGGACGACTTCGTCAAGCAGGCGCCCGATGGCTACGTGGCCATGGTGCAGCACTACTTTGCCAGCGCCTGGATGCTGGCGCCCGACACGCCGCACGACAACTTTGCCCGCAAGATCGCGCCCAACCTGTACGCCGCCGGCATGATTGCCCCCCTGGCGGCCATCGCCCCCGGCGCGCACCTGAACGTGGACTCGCGCCTGTTCGTCGGCCCGCAGGTGGAGACCATGCTGGAGTCGATCACGCCGGGACTGGAGCTGGTCAAGGACTATGGCTGGGTCACCATCGCGGCCAAGCCGCTGTACTGGCTGCTCGACCAGATCCACAAGGTGCTGGGCAACTGGGGCTGGTCGATCGTCGCGCTGGTGCTGCTGCTCAAGATCGCCTTCTACTGGCTGAACGCCAAGGCCTATTCCAGCATGGCCAAGATGAAGGCGCTGAACCCCAAGATCACCGCCCTGCGCGAGCGCCTGAAGGACAAGCCGCAGCAGATGCAGATGGAGATGATGCGCATCTACCGCGAGGAAAAAGTCAACCCGCTGGGCGGCTGCCTGCCGATGCTGGTGCAGATTCCGGTGTTCATCGCGCTGTACTGGGTGCTGCTGTCCTCGGTGGAGATGCGCGGCGCGCCCTGGATCGGCTGGGTGCACGACCTGTCGGCCAAGGACCCGTACTTCATCCTGCCCGTGGTGATGACCCTGACCACGCTGCTGCAGACGGCGCTCAACCCGGCGCCGCCCGACCCGATGCAGGCCAAGCTGATGTGGATCATGCCGTTGGTGTTCAGCGTCATGTTCTTCATGTTCCCGGCCGGCCTGGTGCTGTACTACGTCACCAACAACCTGCTGTCCATTGCCCAGCAGTGGATCATCAACAAGCGCATGGGCGTGCCGCCGCAGTTCAACCTGCCCAAGTTCTCCTGATCGGGGTAAACCCGAGACGCACCAGAGGCCGCCTTCGGGCGGCCTTTGTTTGTGTACGATCTTCCGTTCCACTCCATTTTTCGCCCGAGGACACGCATGAACACCATCCCCAAGCTCAGCCTGATTGCCGCGGCCAGCCTGGCCCTGCTGCAGCCCGCGGGTGCCGCCACGCTGCGCATCGGCGGCGCCAACGACATCCTGACCTTCGACCCCCATGGGCAGAACCACCAGACCACGCTGGCCTACCAGCAGATGGTGTATGAGACCCTGGTGCGCTACAACGAGAAGTTCGAGGTGGAGCCGGCGCTGGCCACCAAATGGACTTTCGTCACTCCCACGCAGCTGCGCTTCGAGCTGCGCAAGGGCGTCAAATTTCATGACGGCGCGCCGTTCACCGCCGACGACGTGGTCTTTTCCATCACCCGGGCCATGACGCCGCCGTCCAACATGGGCGCCTACGTGCAAAGCGTCAAGGAGGCCAGAAAGGTCGATGATTTCACGGTCGATCTGATCCTCAAGGGCCCCAGCCCCGTGGTGCTGCGTGAGCTCACCGGCTCCTACATCATGAACAAGGCCTGGGCCGAGAAGAACAACAGCGTGAAGGCGCAGGATTACAAGGCCAAGGACGAAAACTACGCCTCGCGCAACGCCAACGGCACCGGCCCCTTCAAGCTGGTCAGCTGGCAGCCCGACACCAAGCTGACGCTGACCAAGAACGAGGGTTGGTGGGACAAGCCCAAGGGCAACATCGACGAAGTGGTGTTCACCCCCATCAAGTCGGCGGCCACCCGCTCGGCGGCGCTGATCTCGGGCCAGGTCGACCTGGTGCAGGACCCGCCGGTGCAGGACATCGACCGCATGCGCCGCGACCCCAACCTCAAGGTCATCGACGGGCTGGAAAACCGCACCATCTACTTCGGCTTCGACCAGTTCCGCGACGAGCTGCAGGGCTCCAACATCAAGGGCAAGAACCCGCTCAAGGACAAGCGCGTGCGCCAGGCGCTGTATCAGGCGGTGGACATCAGCGCCATCGAGCGCAACGTGATGCGCGGCCTGGGCAAGCCCACCGGCACCATGATCGCGCCCATGGTCAACGGCTGGACCGAGGCGCTGCATCAGCGCGCCTCCAAGTACGACGTCGAGGCCGCCAAGAAGCTGCTGGCCGAGGCCGGCTACCCCGACGGCTTCGAGCTGACGCTGGACTGTCCCAACGACCGCTACGTCAACGACGAGGCGATCTGCCAGGCCGTGACCGCCATGTGGACCAAGGCCGGCGTCAAGACCAAGCTGCAGACCAACCCGATGTCGATCCACTCGGCCAAGATCCAGAAGTTCGACACCAGCGCCTACATGCTGGGCTGGGGCGTGGCCACCTTCGACGCGCTGTACACGCTGGACTCGCTGATGCACACCGTCGATCCCAAGGGCGGCGCCTCGGGCAACTTCAACAACGGTCGCATCAGCAACCCCAAGCTGGACGCGCTGATCGACGGCATCAAGGTGGAGATGGACACCAAGAAGCGCGACGACATGATCCACCAGGCGCTGCAGATCGTGAAGGACGACTACAACTACCTGCCGCTGCACGACCAGGTGCGCCCCTGGGCCATGCGCAAGAACGTGACCACGGTGCACCGCGCGGACGACCGCCCGATGCCGATTTGGACAACTATCAAATAGATAGCTGCTTGCGCTTGTTCGACGGGCGCTTCAGCGTGATTTGATTTAAAACCCCGGCGCTTCGCGGCGTCGGGGTTTTTATTTGGGCATGGCGTTGAAGCGCACTTCCCCGCCCTGCATCACCAGCGCAATGCGTTCGCCCTGGCCTGCCAGACAGGCCAGGTCCAGCAATGGGTTGCCGTCGATCAGCAGCAGGTCGGCGCGTGCGCCCGGCGCGACTTCGCCGATTTGGCCGGTTTGGCCCAGCAAATCGGCGCCGATCAGCGTGGCGCTCTGCAGCACCTGCAGCGGCGTCTGCACCTGGGCGCGGATCAGCAGCTCCTCGCTTTGCAGCGGGTGCGAGGCGCCCAGCAGGTCGGTGCCCAGCGCCATCTTCACGCCCGCGGCCTGAAAGATCTCCAGCGAGCGCAGGCCGGCCGCGCGCACCTGCTCGATCTTGGCCAAGCTCTCGGCGCCCAGTCCCTGGCGCGCGCCGTCGCGCGCCAGCGCCTCGTAGGTGATCAGCGTGGGCACGGCGTAGGCACCGTACTCGGCCATCAGCGCGGCGGTGGGTGCGTCGATCAGGTTGCCGTGCTCGATGCTGCGCACGCCGCATTCCACCGCGCGGGCAATCGCCGCCGGCGTGTAGGCGTGCGCCAGCACCATGGCGTGGCGTGCGGCGGCTTCGTCGACGATGGCGCGCGTCTCGTCCACCGAATAGCCCATGGCGTCGATCGGGTCGGTGGGCGAGGCCACGCCGCCCGAGGACATGATCTTGATCTGGTCGGCCCCCATCTGCAGCAGCTCGCGCACCGCGCCGCGCACGGCGTCCACGCCATCGACCACGCGCGTGCTGGCCAGCCGCTGGCAGCCGCAGCCCACCGGCTGCAAGCGGTCGGAGCGCGGGCGAAAGTCGCCATGCCCGCCCGTGGGGCTGAGCGCCGGACCGCTGACGAACAGGCGCGGGCCGATGACGGTGCCGTCCATGCCGTCCTCGAGCGCTTGCTTGAGCGCCCAGTCCGCGCCGCCGCAGTCGCGCACGGTGGTAAAGCCGCGGCGCAGCATGCCGCGCAGGATGGGCAGGGCGCGATAGGCCAGGGTGGTGTTGGGCGTGTCCGCCAGCAGGCCCAGGTTGGTCTGCGAGAAGGTGACGTGCACGTGGCAGTCGATCAGCCCCGGCATCAGGGTGCGGCCGCCACCGTCGATCACGCGCGCGCCGGGGCTGGCGATGGGCCTGTCGCTGACCTCGCGGATGCGCCCGTCCGCCACCAGTACTGCGTGGCCCTCCAGCAGCACGCCTTGGCGCAGGTCGAGCACGTGGACGTTCCGGAACAGGGTCAGGCTCATGGTCGCGCGAAGGATGGAGCGGCAGTCGCAGACAATCATGCCATGCACGCCGCGCCGGATCCCATCGTCGCCATCGCCACCGCGCCCGGCCGCGGGGCGGTGGGCATCGTGCGCGTGTCGGGGCGCGGCCTGCTGCCGCTGGCGCAACGCCTCACCGGGCGCACCCCGGCGCCGCGCCACGCCGCCTATGGCGCGTTCCTGGATGCCGACGGCAGCCCGATCGACCACGGCCTGGCGCTGTACTTTCCGGCCCCGCACTCCTACACCGGCGAGGACGTGCTGGAGCTGCAGGCCCACGGCGGCCCGGTGGTGCTGCAACTGCTGCTGGCGCGTTGCCTGCAGGCGGCGGCCGAGCCGGATGCCGCCACCGGCCAGCCGCTGCTGGCGCGCCTGCGCCTGGCGCGGCCGGGCGAGTTCACCGAGCGCGCCTTCCTGAACGACAAGCTCGACCTGGCCCAGGCCGAGGCGGTGATGGATCTGATCGACGCCAGCACCGAGCAGGCGGCGCGCTGGCCAGCCGCGCCAAGCTGGCGGGCGCCTTCTCGCGCGAGATCCATCAACTGGACCGATTGGCCTGATTCAGCTGCGCATGCTGATCGAGGCCACGCTGGACTTTCCCGAGGAAGAAATCGACGTCCTGTCGGCGCACGACGTGCGCGGGCAGCTATCACAATTGCAGCAAACCCTGACCGGTGTGCAGGCGCGCGCGCGCCAGGGCGCGCTGCTGCGCGAGGGCATCCAGGTGGTCATCGCCGGCCAGCCCAATGCCGGCAAGAGCAGCCTGCTCAATGCCTTGGCCGGCGCCGAGCTGGCCATCGTCACCCCGATTGCCGGCACCACGCGCGACGTGGTGCGCCAGAGCATCCAGATCGAGGGCGTGCCGCTGCACGTGCTCGACACCGCCGGCCTGCGCGAGGCGGGCGACGCGGTGGAACAAATCGGCATCGAGCGCGCCTGGCAGCACATCGAGCGCGCCGACGCCGTGCTGTGGCTGCACGACCTGACGCGCGGCGGCCAGGCCGACTACGACGCGGGCGAACAGCACATCGCCGCCGGCCTGGCCGCGCGCGTCGCCGCCAGCGTGCCGGTGCTGCACCTGTGGAACAAGCACGACGCCGCGCCGCAGGCGACCGTTCCCGCGGGCGGCATCGCGCTGTCGACGCACACCGGCGAGGGCCTGGCCACGCTGCGCCAGCGCCTGCTGGCGCTGGCGGGCTGGCAGGGCGGCACGGGCGAAGGCCTGTTCATTGCGCGCGAGCGGCACCTGCAGGCGCTGGCGCGCGCCGCCGAGCACCTGGCGCTGGCCGCGGCCCATCTGGACGGCAGCCCCGTGCTGGAGCTGCTGGCAGAAGAACTGCGCCTGGCGCAGAACGCGCTGGGCGAGATCACCGGCCAGTTTTCCGCCGACGACCTGCTGGGCGTCATCTTTGCGCGCTTTTGCATCGGCAAGTAGCCGGTGCGCCCGGGGGGCGGGTATCCGCATCGGCAGCGGGCTCTTCGCGCCTGCGCTACGGTGCGCTCACGGCCGCACGGGCCGGGAGAACCGATCATGAATCAGAGCACACCCAGCGCGCTGCTGGAGCAGCAGCACCGCCGCATCGACGAGGGCATCAAGGCGGCCCTCAAGGGCACCGCCCCTCGCGCGGTGCTGGTCGAAGCCCTGCTGTTGCTGCGCGAGCACATTCACCTGGAAGAGGCGGTGCTGTTTCCGCCGCTGGAGCGCGCGGGCCTGACCATGCCCATCTTCGTGATGCAGCGCGAGCATGGGCAGATGTGGCCGCTGATCCAGGCCCTGACCGACGCCGGCGACGACGCCCGCTGGCAGGGCGCGGGCCGCGAGCTGTTCCAGATGCTGCAGATCCACAACCCGAAGGAAGAGCAGATCCTCTACCGCGCCGCCGACGAACTGGCGCAGCGGGACGACGGGGCGCTCATCCAAGCCCTGCAGGCCGCGCAGATGCCGGCGGGCTGGGTCTGCGCGATGGCGCCGCGCTGAGTCAGCCCCCGCCGCCGGCGCACTCCGGGCGCAGGGCGGGGCGCCAGATTTATAAGAAATATGGCTGCAGCGCCCGTGTAGCAAGCGCGAACAGCTATCAAAATAATAGTCGCTGGCGCATGCCTGACCCGCGTCATGCCCCCGAATCAGCGCGGGGCGGCGAAGCGCTGCGCCACCCAGGCCATGGCGTCCTTCAGCGAGCGCGGCACGGTGGCGCGGTGGGTGGCGGAGCCGGGGGCATCGGGAACGTCGGTGTAGGCGATGTACCGGACGTCCACCCCCAGATTCTCGAAGCGGTGCACCATGAGGTCGGTCAGCGGCTTGACCGTGATGTGGTCGTTATGGGCCTGCAGCACCAGCAGCGGCACGGCCGGGCGCAGGTTCTGCGTTGCGCTCAAGCTGTTCAGCGCGTCCAGCAGCGGCCTGAAGTCGGCCTTGAAATCGATCAGCCGATCGTTCTTGAAGGTGCCCCAGCCACCGGGCGCGCGCAGGGCGGCGATGCAGTCCTGATCGACCACGCGGATCAGCTCGCGCCCCTTGGGCGTCAGCAGCGCGTCCAGCTTGACCCCGGGCGCGTCGGCGGCCATGCCGACCATGATGAGCGGCAGGAACGCATTGGCCTGGCCCTTGGTGTCCTTCAGACTGTGCGCCACCGCTTCGCTCAGGGAGGTGGCCGGTGAGATGGCGACCGCGCCCTTGAGCTGGAGCTCGGGCGCGTAGAGGGGGCCGAGCTGGGCGGTGTAGGCCGCGGCCTGCCCACCCTGCGAATGGCCCATCACCAGCCAGTCGCGGCCGAGTGACGCGCTCAGCTGGCGCGCGGCCCGCACGATGTCGGTGGCGCCGCGCGCCTCGGACCAGCCGTTCAAGTAGGGGTGCACGCCCGGCGTGCCGAGGCTTTCGTAGTCGGTCTTGAGCACCGCATAGCCCTTTTTCACCCACTGGTCGAGCACCTGGTTGATGCCGTCGACGTAGTCCTTGTCGGGGTAATTCGGTCCGTTGCGCGACGGAGCCCACACGTCGGCGATGCCGGTGGTGCCGTGCGTCCAGCTGATCACCGGCCAGCCGCCGGGGGGCGGCGTGCCGGCCGGGATGGCCACGGTGCCCGACACGGCGATCGGCTCGCCGGCAACGTTGGTCGAGCGGTACAGCACCAGCCAGTTGCGCGCCGCCGAGGGCAGGGCGGCATCGCCCTGCAGGGCGCGCGACCAGATCAGGTCGCCGTGCCGGCCGGCCGGCAGCGGCTGCGGCGGGGTGTAAAAGCCCAGACCTGCAGGGCCCTCGGTGACCGGGCTGGCCGAGCGTGGCGGCAGTTGGCCGCACGCGGCCAGTGCAATGGCCAGGGTGCCGGTGGCACACAGCCGAACCCAGCGCGCAGCCGGGGCGCGGGTGGCACGCAATCGGTTCATGGGGTTGTCTCCGCAGGTATGCAAGAAGGGCGCGGCCACGGTGGCCGGCGCACGGGTCTTTTTTTATACTCCTGCGCGGGAAGGTGCCGTGACACCGGGGCGACCGCACCCGGCGCGTCAGTGGCCGCCCAAGCGCACCGAGGCGCACATGGATCTGCTCAAGAGCAATGCGCCGCGCGCGCGTGCCTGCTTCGATGCTTCGAAGATCGGGCCCACCGCTGCCATCAACTATTGCGGGCCGGGTGAAGCGTCAAACACGATCACCCCGCGCGCATTGCGCCCAGCCTGCAGGTCGGCAAATGCCTGCGGCGCTTCGGCGATCGGGTAGGTGCGGGTGATGAGCTCGTCCAGCTTCAGCTTGCCGGCCTGGTACAGCCCCAGGATGCGCGGCGCGTCGACGCGCGGGCGGGCCGAGCCGAAGTAGCTGCCGCCGATGCTTTTCTCGTCGAAGGTCAGGCTGGCGGTGCGCAGCGTGGTGGTGTCCTTGGGCCGCGCCACGCCGACCACCACCGCCTGCCCGCCCTTTCGCAACGTGCCGTAGGCGGTAGCGGCCAGCTCGCCCGAGCCCACGCACTCGAAGGCGTAATCGGCGCCGCCGCCGGTGAGCTTGCGCACCGTCTTGACGATGGCCTCGTCGCCCCTGGAGTTGAGGGTGTGGGTGGCGCCCAGGGTCCTGGCCAGGTCGAGCTTGAAGTCGTCGATGTCGACCGCGACGATCATGCGCGCGCCGGCCACCGCCGCGCCCTGGATCGCCGACAGCCCGACGCCGCCGGCGCCGAACACCACCACCACCGAGCCCGGCGCCACGCGCGCCGTGTTGGTGGCGGCGCAAAAGCCGGTCATCACGCCGCAGCCGACCAGCGCGGCCGCGCGCAGCGGCGCGTCGCCTGCGATCTTGATCAGGCTGCGGGTGTCCAGCGTGGCGTACTCGGCCATCACGCCGCAGCCCGAGAACACGCCCAGCGGCCGGCCCAGGGCGTCGCTGGTGCGCAGCTCGCCGCTGGGCAGGGTGGTCAGGGTCCTGGCGCCCAGCTCGCACAGCGCCGGGCGGCCGATGGTGCAGTAGTGGCACACGCCGCACATGGTCACGAAGGACGACAGCACGTGGTCGCCCACGGCAAAGTCGGTCACGCCGGGGCCGACCTCGACCACCACGCCGGCGCCTTCGTGGCCCAGGATCAGCGGCGGCGCAAACGCGATGGTGCCGTTGGTGGCCGAAAGGTCGCTGTGGCACACGCCGCAGGCGGCCAGCTTGATCATCACCTCGCCGGCCTGCGGCGGCGCGACCTCGATGGTCTCCACCACGACCGGCTGGTTCAGCTCACGGCAAAGGACGGCTTGGGATTTCATGGGGTGTGGCTCGTGGTGATGGATGAACGGATCAGGGAAAACCGGACGCAGAGGACGCAAAAGAAACCCATGAAAACCTTTTGAATTGTTTGCGTCTTCTGCGTGATCTTTGCGTCCTCTGCGTCCGAACGTTTGATCAAGCGCCCGCAAAGTCCACCAAAGTGAACAAGGCAAGCCCGGCCTCGCGCAGACGCTGCGAGCCCCCCAGCTCGGGCAGATCGACAATGGCAGCGCCCTCGGTCACGCTGGCGCCCAGCTTTTCGAGCAGCTTCTTGCCGGCCATCATGGTGCCGCCGGTGGCGATCAGATCATCGATCAGCAGCACGCGCTGGCCAGGCGTCACGGCGTCGGTGTGCAACTCCACGGTCGCGCTGCCGTACTCCAGTTCGAAGGTTTCCTGCACCGTGGTGAAGGGCAGCTTGCCCTTCTTGCGGATCGGCACGAAGCCGACACCCAGCTCATAGGCGATGACCGAGCCGATGATGAAGCCGCGGGCGTCCAGCCCGGCCACCACGTCGGGGCGGCGGGCCGGCTCCATATAGCGGTGCACGAAGGCGTCGATCAGCACGCGGAACACGCGCGGATCCTGCAGCAGCGGCGTGATGTCGCGAAACTGCACGCCGGGCGCCGGCCAGTCGGGCACGGTGCGGATGTGCTGGCGCAGGTAGTCGGTGAGGGCAAGCGGTGCGGTCATGTCGGGTGCGGGCAGTCGGCCGGATCAGGCCCATTGTGCCGCGCGCGCGTGTCAGCGCGCCAGCGCCTGCTCGGCGCGCGTCAGTGCCTCGGCCTTGCCCGACAGCACCAGGGTCTCGCCACCTTCCAGCAGGAAGCCCTCGTGCACGGCCACGGGCGCGCCGTGGCGGCTGCGCAGGCGCACCACGCGCAGTTCGCCGCTGTCGCCCAGCACCTCGGTCAGGCGCTGTCCCGCTGCCGCGGTCGGCACCGTCAGCGTGGCCAGGCGTTCGGCCTCCAGTTCATCGTCGTGGCTGTCGTCGGCGCCATGAAAGAAGCCGCGCAGCAGGCCGTAGCGCTGTTCGCGGTATTGCTGCACGATGTGGATCACGCGTCGCATCGGCACGCCCACCAGGGCCAGCGCATGACCGGCCAGCATGAGCGAGCCCTCCTGCGACTCGGGCACCACCTCGGTGGCGCCGGCGGCGCGCAGGCGCTCCAGGTCGCGGTCGGTCTGGGTGCGCACGATTACCGGCGTGTGCGGAGCCAGCGTGCGAATGGTGGCCAGGGTCTTGAGCACGACGGCGGTGTCCAGGTAGGTCAGCACCACGGCGCTGGTGCGCGCCAGGCCGGCAGCGGTCAGGGTGGGCGCCTGGGTGGCGTCGCCAAAGGACACGGCCTGGCCGGCGGCGCGCGCCTGGTGCACGCGGTCGGGGTCCAGGTCCAGCGCCACGGTGGCGATGCCCTCGTGCTCCAGCATGCGGGCCATGGCCTGGCCGCTGCGGCCAAAGCCGCAAATCAGCACGTGGCCGCTGGTGTTGATCGACTCGACCGCGATGTGGGTCATCTGCAGCGACTGCTGCAGCCATTCGCTGGCCACCAGGCGCAGCACGAGGCGGTTGCTGGCCATGATGATGAAGGGCGTGGCCAGCATCGACAGCACCATCGCCGCCAGGATGGGGTGAAACAGCTCGGGCGCCACCAGGCCCTCGCGGCGGCTGAGCGTCAGCAGCACGAAGCCGAATTCGCCCGCCTGCGCCAGGTACAGGCCGGTGCGCAGCGCCGTGCCGGCGCCGGCGCCCAGGCCGCGTGCCAGTGCCGCCACCAGCACCAGCTTGAAGGCCACCGGAACCAGCAGCAGCACCAGCACCAGCGGCCAGCGCAGCAGCACCTGATGCACGTCCAGCAACATGCCGATGGTGATGAAGAACAGGCCCAGCAGCACGTCGTGGAAGGGGCGGATTTCGGAGGCCACCTGCACGCGAAACTCGGTCTCGGAGATCAGCACGCCGCAGATGAAGGCGCCCAGCGCCAGCGACAGCCCGGCCTGCTGCGTCAGCCACGCCAGGCCCAGGGTGATCAGCAGCAGGTTGAGCATGAACAGCTCCGGGCTGCGCCGCCGCGCCACGATGGTGAGCCAGCCGCGCATCAGGTGCTGGCCACCCCACAGCAGCAGCGCGATCAGGATGGCCGCCTTCAGGGCCGCCAGGCCCAGTTCGGCCAGCAGTTGCTCGGGCGGCGAGCCCAACGCCGGGATCAGCACCAGCAGCGGCACCACCGCCAGGTCCTGCAGCAGCAGCACGCCCATCACGCGCTGGCCGTGCTCGGACTCCAGCTCCAGCCGGTCGGCCATCATCTTGACGACGATGGCGGTGCTGCTCATGGCCATGGCGCCCGACAGCACCAGGGCGGTCTGCCAGCTCATGTGCCACAGCGCGGGTGCCAGCCAAGCCAGCGCCATCGAGCCGCAGGTGGCCAGCAGCATGGTCCACAGCACCTGCGCCAGCCCCAGCCCGAACACGTGCCGCCGCATGGCGCGCAGCTTGGGCAGGTTGAACTCCAGCCCGATCACGAACATCAGGAACACCACGCCGTATTCGCCCAGCTGGCGAATACCCTCGGCGTCCTGCCCGAAGGCCAGGCCCAACGTGTGCGGCTCCATCAGCACGCCGGCCAGCAGGTACCCAAGGATGGGTGGCAGCCGGGCCCAGCGGCACGCCGCCACGCCCAGCACGGCGGCCAGCAGGTACAGCAGCGTCAGCTCGAGTGAACTCATGCCCGATGGTAGTGCACCCCTCGGGGCGCCCGATAGAATTTGGGGCATGAATTTCAACCCCGACCAGGCCCTGCGGCTGGCGCGCGAGGCGCTGGCCATCGAAGCCGACGCCGTGCAGGCCCTTGCGCAGCGCCTGGGCGACGGCTTTGTGCGGGCCCTGCAGCTGATGCTGGACGTGCGTGGCCGGGTGGTCGTCATGGGCATCGGCAAGAGCGGCCACGTGGGCCGCAAGATCGCCGCCACGCTGGCCTCGACCGGCACCCCGGCGATGTTCGTGCATCCGGCCGAGGCCAGTCACGGCGACCTGGGCATGATCAAGGCCGTGGACGTGGTGCTGGCCATCTCCAACAGCGGCGAGAGCGAGGAGCTCAACGTCGTGGTGCCGCTGGTGCGGCGCCTGGGCGCGCCCCTGGTGGCGATGACGGGCCACACCGACTCCACCCTGGCCCACCACGCCGACGTGGTGCTTGACAGCGGGGTCGAGAAGGAGGCCTGCCCGCTCAACCTGGCGCCCACCGCCAGCACCACCGCGCAACTGGCCCTGGGCGACGCGCTGGCCGTGGCACTGCTGGACGCGCGCGGCTTCAAGCCCGAGGACTTTGCCCGCTCGCACCCCGGCGGCGCGCTGGGCCGGCGCCTGCTCACGCGTGTGCTCGACCTGATGCGCGCCGGTGACGACGTGCCCCGCGTCGGCCCCGACACCGGCTTTGGCGAGCTGATGCGCGAGATGACGCGCAAGGGCCTGGGCGCCTCGGCCGTCGTGGACGCTGCCGGCCGGGTACTGGGCGTGTTCACCGATGGCGACCTGCGCCGGCTGGTCGAGACTGGGCGCGATTTGCGCGCGCTCACCGCCCGCGAGGTGATGCACGCCCAGCCGCGCACCATCGACCAGAACGCACTGGCCGCCATGGCGGCCGAGCAGATGGAGCGTCACCGCATCACCGTGCTGCTGGTGACCGACGATGCAGGCCATCTCGTTGGGGCCATCAACACCAACGACCTGATGCGGGCGAAAGTTATTTGATGGGCCACGCTCCGGCACTCCACTGGCCGGCCGAGCTGCTGCTGCGCGCGCAGGGCATGCGCCTGCTGCTGCTGGACGTCGATGGCGTGCTGACCGACGGCGGCCTGTACTACGGCGAGAGCGGCGAGGTCATGAAGCGCTTTCACACGCTGGATGGCCACGGCCTGAAGCTGCTGGCGCGCGCGGGCCTGCAGGTCGGCGTCATCTCCGGGCGCGACTCGCCGGCCCTGCGCCAGCGCCTGGCGGCGCTGGGCATCCAGCACGCGCGCCTGGGCACCGAAGACAAGCTGCCCGCCGCGCAGGCGCTGTTGCAGGAGCTGGGCATCGCCTGGGCCCACACCGCCGCCATGGGCGACGACTGGCCCGACCTGCCCTTGCTGCGCCATGCCGGCTTCGCCTGCGCGCCGGCCCAGGCGCACGCCGAAGTGCGCGCCCTGGCGACCCACGTCACCACCCTGGCCGGCGGGTCGGGCGCGGTGCGCGAGCTGTGCGACCTGCTGCTGGCCGCCGGCGGTCACTATCGGCGCCTGCTGGAGCAGCACCTGGGACCGGCGCCATGAACCGTGCGCGCCTGTGGCGCCACGGCAAGGAGCAGTTCTTTGCCTGGCTGCCGGCGCTGATGATGGTGCTGTTTGCCCTGGGCACCGGCTGGCTGGTGCGGCACGCGCCCGAGTTTGGCGCCGCCGGCGGTCCGCCGCCCCCACTGACCCACGAGCCCGACTACCAGATGCGCTCGTTCGCGGTGCGCAGCTTTGATGCCACCGGGCGCATGACTTCGGAGCTGCGGGGCGTCGAAGGCCACCATTACCCAGACACCGACACGCTGGAGGTCAGCCAGCCGCGCATGCGCTCGTTCGACGAACAGAACCGGCTCACCGTCGGCCGCGCCGATCGCGGCGTGTCCAACGGCGACGGCTCCGACATCCAGCTCTACGGCCAGGCGCAGGTGGTGCGCGAGCCCAGCTCCGGGCCGGGCGGGCGGGTCACCCCACGGCTGGAATTCCGTGGGCAATACCTGCACGCCTGGGTCAAGGAAGAGCGCGTCAGCTCCGACCAGCCGGTCGAGTTGCTGCGCGGCGCCGACCGCTTCACCGGCGAGCGCCTGGACTACGACAACCAGAGCGGCGTGGCCAACCTGATCGGCCAGGTGCGCGGCGTGATCCAGCCGGCGCGGCGCTGAAGGCGCGGCAACGAACAGGCGGTGCGATGGCAAGACTGGTCTTCATCACCGGCGCCTCCAGCGGCATTGGCCAGGCCCTGGCCCGGCGCTACGCCGAGGACGGGTGGCACCTGGCCCTGGTGGCGCGGCGCGCAGCCGAGCTGACGGCCTGGGCCCAGGCCCAGGGTTGGGCCAGCGAGCGCTGGTGCGTGTACGGCGCCGATGTGACGCAACTGGACGCCATCGTGGCGGCCGGCCAGGCTTGCCTGGCCCAGCAGGGCGTGCCCGAGGTGGTGATTGCCAATGCCGGCATCAGCGTGGGGGTGGACACGGCCGTGCGCGCCGACCTTCAAGTCATGGCCCGCATTTTTGCCACCAACAACCTGGGCCTGGCCGCCAGCTTTCATCCCTTCATCGAGCCCATGCGCCAGCGCGGTAGCGGCACCCTGGTGGGCGTGGCCAGCGTGGCCGCCATCCGCGGCCTGCCCGGCCATGGCGCCTACTGCGCCAGCAAGGCGGCGGTGGTCAGCTATTGCGAGAGCCTGCGCGGCGAGCTGCGCGCCAGTGGCGTGCGCGTGGTCACCCTGCTGCCGGGCTACGTCGACACGCCGCTTACGCGAGGCAACCGCTATCCCATGCCCTTCCTGATGACGGCCGAGGCCTTTGCCCAACGGGCCCAGCGGGTCATTGCGGCGGGCGCCAGCTACCGCGTCATCCCTTGGCCCATGGGTGTGGTGGCCAAGCTGCTGCGCCTGCTGCCCAATGCGCTGTTCGACCGCGTGCTGGCCGGGCGACCGCGCAAGGCGCGGCAAGCGACACCCGAGTAGCAACGCGCAGCAACAAAAAGGGCTCCCGCAGGAGCCCTCAGTGCGATCCCGGCGCCGCCGGATCAATAGTCGTCGCGCCCACCACCGCCGTCGCGGCGGCCACCGCCACGCGGGCCGCTGCCGTAGGGGCTGCGGAAACCGCCGTCATGGCCACCGCCGCCTTCGCGGCGGCCACCGCCGTAGCCGCCACCGCCTTCGCGCGGGCCGCTGCCATAGCCGCCCTCGCGACGACCGCCGCCGTAGCCGCCTTCACGCGGGCCACCGCCATAGCCGCCGCCGCCAAAGCCACCGCTGCGCGGGGGACGCGGCTCCATCGGGCGGGCCTCGTTGACGACCACGTTGCGGCCGCCCAAGGACTGGCCGTTCATGCCGTCGATGGCGGCCTGGGCTTCCTCGTTGCTGCCCATTTCGACAAAGCCGAAGCCTTTGGAGCGACCGGTGTCGCGCTCCATCATGACTTTGGCGCTGGTGACCGCCCCGAACTGGCTGAACGCCTGTTCGAGATCTTGGTCGCGCACGGAATACGGCAAATTGCCGACGTAGAGTTTGTTGCCCATCGAAAAGGGACTCCTCAAGAACAATGGAAACGCGATGGAGTCCGCAAAACGCCTTCGACGAAGCTGCTCAAGGCTGAGAGCGAAGGGAAACTGACTGCTTTCACCGCAGGGTCAAACAAGGGTTGAATGTTTGGGAATGTGTGCAGGGTGCACACCCGCGCGATTATGCGTCAGAAATCCTGCCGTCAAGCAGGAAAAAAACAACCTTGAATGTCACTCGGGTATTTGTTTCGACGCAGGGCGACGCGTGCTTCCCGTGCCTGTCACGCCCAGCGACCGCGTGGCGCGATGTTGCATTGTTGCAATATCGCTCAAGCTCGCGGCGGCGAATCGGCGCTTTGCCCTGTCCGTCATCCGGGCATTGTGGGCGCCAGTGGCGCGGCGCTATACTGGGCTCTCACAGCGCCGATTTGCTTCCTGCTTGCGGGCGCTTTTACAAATGCAGCTAAAGACGGACAAGCGCAGACCCCGGCTTTCCGCCTCTTTGGCGAGCCGGGTTTTTTCATGTCATTCATCGCCCACGCGCAGAGCCTGCACTTCGACGCGCCGCTGCCACTGCAAAGCGGCGCCAGGATCCGCGGCTACGACCTCACCTTCGAGACCTACGGCCGGCTCAACGCCGCGCGCGACAATGCGGTGCTGATCTGCCACGCGCTCAACGCCTCGCACCACGTGGCCGGCCGCTACGAGGGGCAGGACAGGAGCGGGGGCTGGTGGGACAACATGATCGGCCCCGGCAAGCCGGTGGACACCGACCGCTTCTTCGTCATCGGCGTCAACAACCTGGGCTCGTGCTTCGGCTCCACCGGGCCCATGCACCTCAACCCCGACACCGGGCGCGTGTATGGCGCGGACTTTCCGGTCGTCACCGTGGAGGACTGGGTCGATGCCCAGGCGCGCCTGCTGGACGCGCTGGGCGTCCAGCAACTGGCCGCCGTGATGGGCGGCAGCCTGGGCGGCATGCAGGCGCTGAGCTGGACGCTGCAATATCCGGAGCGCGTGCGCCATGCCGTGGTGGTGGCCAGCGCGCCCAACCTGAGCGCCGAGAACATCGCCTTCAACGAGGTGGCGCGCCGCGCCATCGTCACCGACCCGGATTTTCACGGCGGGCATTTTTACGAGCACGGCGTGCTGCCGCGCCGCGGCCTGCGCATCGCCCGCATGATCGGCCACATCACCTATCTGAGCGATGACGTGATGAACGAGAAATTCGGCCGCGAACTCAGGCAGGCGGTCACGCAGCACGCCAGTGGCTACAAATACAGCACGCAGGACGTCGAGTTCCAGATCGAGAGCTACCTGCGCCACCAGGGCGACAAGTTCAGCGAGTACTTCGACGCCAACACCTACCTGCTGATCACCCGGGCACTGGACTACTTCGACCCGGCGCGCGCCTTTGACGGCAACCTGACCCGGGCACTGGCGCGCGCCGCCTGCAAGTTCCTGCTGGTGAGCTTTTCGACCGACTGGCGCTTTGCCCCCGCGCGCTCGCGCGAGATCGTCAAGGCGTTGCTGGAGAACCGCCGCACCGTCAGTTACGCCGAGATCGACGCGCCCCATGGGCATGATGCTTTTTTGCTCGATGACCCGCGCTACATGAGCGTCGTGCGCTCCTATTTCGATGGCATTGCGCAAGGAGCCGCGGCATGAGCGACACCCACCTGCTCAACACCGTGGCCGCCCTGGTGCCGCCCGGCAGCCACGTGCTCGACCTGGGCTGCGGCGATGGCCAGTTGCTTCAGCAACTGGCACGCGAGCGGGGCTGCACCGGCTACGGCATCGAGATCGACGATGCCAACGTGCTGGCCTGTGTGCGCCGTGGCGTCAACGTGCTGCAGGTCAACCTGCACGAAGGCCTGGCGGCCTTTGCCGACCAGAGCTTCGACGTGGTGCTGCAGATCAACACCTTGCAGCACCTGCGCAATGCCGAGGTGATGCTGCGCGAGACCGCGCGCGTCGGCCGCGTGGGCATCGTCGCCTTTCCCAACTTTGCGCACTGGGCCAACCGCCTGTCGGTGCTGCGCGGGCGCATGCCGGTGACCGCGCGCCTGCCCTACCAGTGGTATGACACGCCCAACATCCGCGTCGGCACCTTCAAGGACTTCGAAGTGCTGGCCGGCAAGAACGGCCTGAAGGTGCTGGACGCCTTTGGCCTGGACGAGCAGCGCGTGGTGCGCCGCTGGCCCAATCTGCTGGGTGGCACGGCGGTGTTCAAGCTGCAGCGCTGATTCTCAAGCCAAAACGGGCCGCGGCGCCCATCCATAAAGCGCAAGCAGCTATAAAAACATGACCGATCTGCCCACTGTCGAACAGCTCGCCGCCGATCTGGCGGCTGGCACCACCACCGCCCAGGCCCTGACCGAGGCGGCGCTGGCGCGCGCCGAAGCGGCGACCGGCGAGGGCGCGGCCGTGTTCACCCACATCGGCTTCGAGCGTGCGCGGGCCGCGGCCCGTGCCAGCGACGAGCTGCGCGCCGCCGGCATGGTGCGCTCGCTCCTGGAGGGCATCCCGGTTTCGGTCAAGGACCTGTTCGACGTCGCCGGCGAGGTCACCACCGCCGGATCAAACGTGCTGCGTGGCGCCGCGCCCGCCGCCCGCAACGCCCCCGCCATCGACCGCCTGATCGCCGCCGGCGCGGTGATCGTCGGGCGCACCAACATGAGCGAGTTCGCCTTCTCGGGCCTGGGCCTCAACCCGCACTACGGCACGCCCCGAAATCCGTGGGATCGGGCGGGCGGTGGACGCATTCCCGGCGGCTCCAGCAGCGGCGCGGCGGTTTCGGTCACCGACGGCATGGCGGCGGCGGCCATCGGCACCGACACCGGCGGCTCGGTGCGCATTCCCGCGGCGCTGTGCGGCCTGGCGGGCTTCAAGCCCACGCAGCGGCGCGTGCCCACGGTGGGCGCGCTGCCGCTGTCCACCTCGCTCGACTCGATCGGCCCCCTGGCCGCCAGCGTGCGCTGCTGCGCCATCACCGACGCCGTGCTGGCGGGCCAGCCGGTGCCGGCGCCCACGGCGCGCGAGCTGGCCGGTGCGCGCCTGGCCGTGCCCGAGACCGTGGTGCTGGACGGCATGGATGCCACCGTGGCCGCCGGCTTCGAGCGGGCCTTGAGCGCGCTGTCCGCTGCCGGCGCACGCATCACCCGCCTGGCCGTGCCCGAGTTCGCCCAGTTTGCCGCCCTGCACGCGCGCGGCACCCTGGCCGCCGCCGAGGCCTGGGCCTGGCATCGGGCGCTGCTGGCCGCGCGCGGCGCCGAATACGACCCGCGCGTGTCCAGCCGCATCCGCGGCGGCGAGAAGATGGGCGCGGCCGACTACATCGACCTCGTGGCCGCGCGCCGGCGCTGGATCGCGCAGGTCGAGGCGCGCGTGGCCGGCTTCGACGCGCTGGTGCTGCCCACGGTGCCCATCGTGGCGCCCCGCATCGCCGACTTGCAGGCCAGCGACGAGGCCTACTTCGCCGCCAACGGCCTGATCCTGCGCAACCCGACGCTGATCAACTTCCTGGGCGGCTGCGCGCTGTCGCTGCCCTGCCATGCGCCCGGCACGGCGCCGGTGGGCTTGATGCTGGCTGGCCCCGCGATGAGCGACGCGCGCATCTTGGCGTTGGGCGAGGCGGTCGAAGCCGCGCTGAAGTAAGGGACTGCAGCCGCGCGTAGGTGGTGCTGGCGCGGCACACGGTTTTGACGTCCGCCGCGCCGCGCAGGTCGATCTCGCCGAAGGCCGATGCCTTGCCGGCGCGCAGCACGCGCGCCGCGATGAGCGCATCCTGGTTCGACCGTGGCTTGAGGAAGCTGGTGTTGAGCTGCACCGCGGTGCACGGCCGGAAGGGGCCGAAGTGCGCGATCAGCGCTAGCACCATCGCGGTGTCGGCGGCGGTAGCTTTCCTTCAAATGACGGATGCGTTCCGGCCTGGCGTTTTTGACAATCCCCGTTACATCAGTTGACGAGGAAAAACACCGTGCTCCCCAGGCTTCACTGCTTTCTGCGCCATCTCAAGACCGGGCTCGCGCTGGCCCTGCTGACCACCGGGGCCGCTCACGCCGCCTGGGTGGCCTCGCCGTGGCAGCCCCAGGCCGGCGATGTGCGGGCCATGGTGCTCGAAACCAGCGGCAGCACGGCACTGCTGGGCGGCGCCGCGTTCACCATCGATGGCATGCCGCGCCAGGGCCTGGCGCGCGTGGATGCCGCCACGCTTGCGCTGGATACCGGCTTCGCTCCCAGCATCACCCTGGGCGGCCAGCCGGGCGAGGTGCGCGCCATCGCGGTGCAGCCGTCCAACGGCCAGATCGTGATCGGCGGGCGGTTCGACCACGTCAACGGCGTGGCGCGCAACAACATCGCCCGCCTGAACGCCGACGGCACGCTCGACACCACCTACGACCCCGACCTCACCGCCTCGCCCAGCGGCTATGGCGTCGAGGCGATGGTGCTGCAAAGCGACGAGAAACTCGTCGTCGGCGGCGGCTTCACCAAGGGCGGCGCCGACCCGCGCAGCTACCTGGCGCGGCTGGAGACCACCGGCGCCCTGGACGCCGGCTTCCCCGACCCCGGCATGGACAACTACGTGCGCGCGCTGGCCGTGCGGCCCGACGACTCGCTGGTCGCCGGCGGCTTCTTCAACCAGGCGCACGGCCAGCCGCGCGAGTCCGTCGTGCGGCTGCTGGCCAACGGCAGCCTGGACGCCAGCTTCGGCGACCCCGCCATCACCGGCTACGTCAATGCGCTGTATTCGCAGCCCGACGGCAAACTGCTGGTCGGCGGCAGCCTGGGCCAGGTCGGCGGGCAGCCGCGCGACGGCCTGGCGCGCCTGAACGGCAACGGTACGCTGGACGTGGCGTTCACCGTCGACACCGACGGCACCGTCAACGCCCTGGCTCGCCAGTCCGGCACCCTGGTGGCGCTGGCCGGCGGCTTCGAGGCCATCGGCGGCCTCACGCGCGGCCGCGTGGCGCGCATCGACACCGCCGGCAACGGCGCCGTCGATCCGGCGCTGACCGATGTCGCGGTGGAGCGCGCCGGCTACGTCGTCTATTCGTTGCTGTCGCTGGCGCCCGACCGGCTGCTGGTCGGCGGCTGGTTCGCGCGAGTCGACCGGCAGGAGCGCGCCAGCCTGGCCGAGATCCTGGACGTGCCCGGCGCGCCGCTGGCGCCCAGCATCACCCAGGGACAGGCGGGCGACGGCCGGCTGACGCTCACCATCGCGCCGCCCGCCGTGCCGCCGGCCAACCCGATCACCGGCTACGACGTCACCTGCGCGCCGCTCGGCCCCGGTGCGGCGGTCAGCGTGAGCAACGCCGCCAGCCCGGTCACCCTGACCGGCCTCACCAACGGCACGCCCTACGACTGCACGGCACGCGCCCGCAACGCCCTGGGCGCCGGCCCGGCGGCGGAGGCTGCCCAGTACTTCACGCCGCAAGCCGCCGCCGGCGGCGTGGCCGCCGTGCCCACGATGGCCGAATGGGCGCTGGAACTGCTGGCGCTGGTTTGCGCGGCGCTGGGCATGCGGCGCGCGCGGCACGCCAAGCGCTACATTTAGCATAGCTGCCGGCGCTTTCTACACAAGCGCTGGTGGCCATTTGTATTTGGAAGGAATCCGTCATGCACACCCTGCGCACCTTCGCCGCCGCCGCGCTGCTGGCCGCCGCGGTTCCGCTGCACGCGCAGACTTTCGCTACCACCACGGCGCTGCCCGCGGCGGTGGCCGACGGCGGCGCCAGCTGCGCCGCCGCCGGCGCGCCCACCGATCTGACCATCCCCGTGACCGGCATCACCCGGCCGCTGGCCGGCCTGTCGGTGCGGATCGGGCTGTCGGCGACCCACGCGGGCGATGCCACGGTGGAGCTGATCGCGCCCGGCGGCGCGCCCGGCATGCCGCTGGTCAGCCGCATTGGCGCCAACGGCGCCTTGTCCCCCGGCGATAGCTCGGATTTCTCGGGCGTCTACACGTTCGTGGACCCGAGCGTCAGCAGCAACAGCATCTGGAGCGCGGCCATGGGTGCGGACGGCACGACGGCCATTCCCGCCGGCACCTACTACACCTCGGCGCCGGGCGGCAGCAGCAGCGCCACGGGTGCGCCGGTGCCGTTGCTCGCCACCTTCTCGGGCCTGGCGCCCGCGCAGATCAACGGCAACTGGACGCTGCGGGTGACCGACCTGTGCCAGAGGGATGACGTCACGGTGCATGACGTCGCCTCGCTCACGCTGACCCAAGCCCCGCCCCCTGCCGGCACGGCCGCCGTGCCCACCCACTCCGAATGGGCGCTGGCGCTGCTCGCCCTGGTTTGCGCGGCGCTCGGCCTGCGGCGCGCGCGGCGCGCCTGATGCTGCGTTCAACATGGCTTCCCACGATGGCTGGATAAGCGTTGGCGGCCTTTTTCCCATATGAATCCGCCGCCTGACGACGGTTTGCGCAGACCGGCGGATCGGCCGCACAATCGCCGGCGGCCGGCCCGCACAGGGCCGGGGAGAGTGAGGAACGGATGGCAGAGTCGGCACAGGCCGCGGCGCGCGCGGCCATTCCGCTGGCGCAGGGCGGCGAGGTTTCGCTCGCCGCGTTCGACCGCGTGCAGGCCGCGCTCTACGGCGCGGTGGGCCGCGACGATGCCTGGTCCGAGGCGCTGCGCGTGCTGACGCACGAGTTCGACGCCAGCTTCGCCATGCTGGTAGCCGCCGGCCAGGGACAGCGCGCCCAGAGCTTCTACGCCGCCTGGAACCACCCCGAGGAAGCCGCCCGCGCCTATTCCGACCACTGGTGGCAGCACGACCCCTGGCTGGCGCGCGGGTTGGCCGGCCGCTTCTTCGTGCAGGGCGCACTTGTGCGCGGCAGCGACCTGATGCCGCCGGCCGAGTTGCGGCGCACGGCCTTTTTCCGCGACTACCTGGCGCGGCTGCCCGCCGAGCACCTGCTGGCGTGCGTCGTCTCCGACGGCAGCGTGTCCGGCATGGCGCCGGCGTCGCACCTGAGCCTGTTCCGGCGCCCCGACCAAAGCGACTTCAGCCCCGCCGACGCGGCGCGGCTGCGCGCCTTCTATCCCCATGTGCTGCGCGCCTTCGACCTGCACTGGAGCCTGCGCCGGCTGGAGGACCAGGTGACGCTGCTGCACCGCTTCCTGGACGCCTTCGAGTTCGGCGTGGTGATGCTCGACCCCGCCGGTGCCGCGCAGCACGCCAACCGCAGCGCGCGCCAGATGGCTGCCCAGCCCGAACTGGCGCGCTGGCTGGGCGCCCTGCCCGTGCGCGTGCTGGCACACGGACCGCTGGGCCGGCTGGTGGCGGCCAGCGCCCGGGGCCAGGGCGGCGGCGCCCTGCTGGGCGAACCCGGGCGCCCCGAGGTCATGGTGCTGGCGCTGCCCATCGCCCAGTCGCCGGGCAGCCGGCAGCCCGGTGCCAGCATGCTGCTGCTGGCGCGCCCCGCGCACATGCCCGCCGCGGTGACGGACTTCGTAATGCGCACCTTCGGGCTGTCGGCGGCCGAGGCACGGGTGCTGCCACCGCTGCTGCGCGGCGACAACCCGGCGCAAATCGCCGCCACATTGGGCGTGAAGGTGAGCACGGTGCGCACTCAGCTCTCGGCCATCTTCGCCAAGACGGGCACGGTGCGGCAGCAGGACCTGATCCGGCTGCTGGGCAGCGTGCCGCCGGTGCGGCTGTAGGGGGCGGCGTCAGGTTTTGCCGGCCGCTGCGGCCGCTTCTCGCGCCACGTCGGCCAGGAAGTCGCCCTGCTCCAACCGGCTGTGCAGCGTGTTGCGGGGCAGCCAGTCGCCGTAGGTGGCGTGGAAGTCGGCCACGATGCGCTCCAGCGGCAGGTCGTCAAACGCGCCGCGCTGGTTCACGTATTCCATGTGCCGGTGGCCGGTGGCATCGAAGGGGTGGTAGATCGAGTCGTGCACGCCGTCGAAGTCGAGCGGCAGCAGGCCGAACCTCTCGCACAGCTCGATGTTGAAGGCCGGCGTGGCCTTGCGCCAGGCGCCATCCAGCCACAGATCGGTGTAGCCGTGCCAGATGAACAGGTCGGTCTTCATGGTCTGGCGCATGCGCTCGGTGGACAGGTGGTTGCGCACGTCGGCAAAGCCCAGCCGCGCCGGAATGCCCGCCGCGCGCGCCACCGCCGCCAGCAGCGTGGCCTTGGGCACGCACCAGCCGTAGCCGTTGGCCAGCACTGTGCTGGCGCGCATGCCCAGGGGCGAGAGGTCGATGCGGTAGGGGTCGTAGCGAAAGCCGTCGCGCACCGCCAGCACCAGGGCCACGGCACGCTCGCGGTCGGTGCCGCCCTGCGCGTGCTGGCGGGCAAAGGCTTGCACGGTGGGGTGGTCGCGGTCGATGGCGGGGGTGGCGGCCAGGTGGGCGGGGGTGGGTTGGTCGGGCATGGGCTGATCCTATCGCGTGAATCGACACTCAACAGCCAAACGCAGGACGCCGGGGTTTCGCAGAAGACGTAAAAACTCAAGGAAGGTGCGTCGCTTTCGCTTCGATGCTGCGCCTCATGTCAGGCCGCTTCACCAAAGTGAATTTTTTGCGTCCTCTGCGTCTTCTTCGCGTCCTCTGCGTCCGGTATTTCTCATCGCTTCCAGAACTGCGGCGTCAGCAGCACCAGCATCGACAGCAGCTCCAGCCGTCCCAGCACCATGGCCAGCGCGCACAGCGCCAGCTGCGGGTCGGTGAACGTGGCGTAGTTGCCAGCCGGGCCGATGCGACCCATGCCGGGGCCGATGTTGTTGACGTTGGCAATCACCGCGGAAAAGGCCGTGACCACGTCCAGGCCCGAGGCCAGGAGCACCATGGTCAGGCCCAGGGTGACGCCGCCGTAGATCAGCATGAAGGCCATCACGGTGGCCACCACGTCGTTGGCGACCCGCGCGCCGCCCAGGGTCACGGGGTGCACCACGCGCGGATGCAGGATGCGCAGCAGCTCGCGCTGGGCCAGCCGCATCAGCACCAGCATGCGCACCATCTTGATGCCGCCACCGGTGGAGCCGGCGCAGGACACGAAAGTCCCCAGAAACAGCAGCAGCACCGGCACGAAGGTCGGCCAGGTGAGGTAGTCGCCGATCGAGTAGCCGGTGGTGGTGGCCACCGACACCACCTGGAACGTCGCGTGCCGCACGGCGCTGGGAAAGTCCTCGTACACGTCGTGCGTGGCGAGCATCACCGCCACTCCGGCGCTGGCCAGCAGCAGCACGGTGGCGTAGGCGCGCACCTCGGCGTCGCGCGTGAGCGGCGCCAGCGAGCGCAGCTGCCACAGCAGAAAGTAGCGCGCGAAGCTGATGCCGGCCAGCGCCATGAACAGTACCGCCGTCCACTCCAGCTGCGGCGAGGCCCAGAAGGCAAAGCTGCGGTCGTGCGAGGACAGCCCGCCCAGCCCCACCGTGGTGCACATGTGCATGAAGGCGTCGGCCCAGCTCATGCCGCCCCAGCGGTAGGCCAGAAAACAGGCCACCGACAGCACGAAGTACACGCCCCACATGCCACGCGCGGTCTCGGCGATGCGCGGCGTCAGGCGCGAGTCCTTCATCGGTCCGGGCATCTCGGCCTTGAAGATCTGCAGGCCCCCCAGGCCCAGGAAGGGCAGCACCGCCAGCGCCAGCAGCATGATGCCCAGCCCGCCGATCAGCTGCAGGAAGCAGCGCCAGATGTTGATCGAGGGCGCCAGCACGTCCAACCCCGCCAGCGAGGTGGCGCCGGTGGCCGTGAGGCCGCTCATGGCCTCGAAGTAGGCCTGCACCACGCCGATGCCCGGCACCGTGAACCACAGCGGCACGGCGGCAAACGCCGGCAGCACCAGCCACACCAGGTTGACCAGCAGGAAACCGTCGCGCACCGTCAGCTCGGCCGCGCGCCGGCGCGAGCGCCACCACAGCCACAGGCCGCTGAAAAAGGTGATGCCGAAGCTGCCCGCCCAGATGCGCAGGTTGCGCCCGCCCTCGCCCCACCAGTCCCAGGCCAGCGGCACCCAGAAGGCAAACGAGAAGCCCATGATGACCCAGGACAGGATCAGGAAGGCGGGGGCGAACCTTGTCATGACCAAACTCCCTCCTCCTCTGGGGGAGGGTTGGGGAGGGGGCCGGCGGCGGTGGACGCGTTGACGTCGCGTGCCCCCATCCCAGCCTTCCCCCAGAGGGGGAAGGAGTCGAGAGCGCAGGGGAGCAAGCGGGCGCGCATCTCAAAAGAAAGTGGCGCGGACTTGAAACAGCTTTTCCACCTCGCGCACCATGCGCTTGCTGGGCAGGAAGATGATCACGTGGTCGTCCGGCTCGATCACGGTGTCGTGGCGCGGCACCAGGGTGCGCGCGTCCTCGCCCTCGCCGCGCACGATGGCGCCCACGCGCGCGCCGGCGGGCAGCTTGACCTGCTCCACCCGCCGCCCCACCAGGTGCGAGGTCTTGGCGTCGCCGCGCGCAATGCCCTCCAGCGCCTCGGCCAGGCCGCGGCGCAGGCTGTGCACCGCCGCCACCGCACCGCGGCGCACGTGCATCAGCAGCTCGCCGATCACCACCTGGGCCGGCGAGATGGCGATGTCGATGGTGCTGCCGGCCAGCAGCTCGGCGTACACGCGCCGGTTGACCAGGCTGATCACGCGGCGCGCGCCCAGGCGCTTGGCCAGCATGGACGACAGGATGTTGTCCTCGTCGTCGCTGGTCAGGGCGATGAACAGGTCCATGCCGCCCACGTCCTCGTCCTGCAGCAGGTCTTCGTCCGAGCTGTCGCCGTGCAGCACCAGGGTGTCGGTCGGCAGCTCGCCGGCCAGGTAGTCGCAGCGTTTGCGGTCGGCCTCGATGATCTTCACCTGGCAGCGGCTCGCCAGCTGGCGCGCCAGCCGCAGGCCCACGCGCCCGCCGCCGGCCAGCATCACGCGGCGCACCTGGCGGTCGGGGCTGCCGATGGCCTGCAGCGCGCCGCGCAGGTGCTCGCGTCCAGCCAGCACGAAGATTTCGTCGCCCGGCTGCACGCGCGTGTCGGGGCCCAGGGGCTGCTCGGCGTCGTCACGGTAGACGGCCACGATGCGCATGGGCAAGTCGGGCTGCCCGGCGCGAAACTCGGCGATGCTGCGGCCCGCCAGCGCGCTGCCGGCGGCCACGCGCACCACGGCCATGTGCGCCTGTCCCTGCGAAAAGCGCACCACCTGCAGCGCCTCGGGGTAGTCCACCAACAGCTGCAAATAGCGCGTGACCGACTCCTCGGGGCAGATCACGCGGTCCACCGCAAAGCCGGTCTTGCCCAGCAGCTCGCCCTCGCCAAACTCCATCGAGCGCAGGCGCGCGATGGTGGTGGGAACGCCGAACACGTCGTGCGCCACCTTGCAGGCCACCAGGTTGGTCTCGTCGCGCCCGGTGGCGGCGATGAACAGGTCGCAGTCCTCGGCGCCCGCGCCGCGCAGCACCGAGGGCAGGGTGCCGTTGCCGGCCACGCCGCGCAGCTCCAGGCGCTCTTCCAGCACGCGCAGGCGCTGGGGCTCGTCGTTGATCAGGGTGATGTCGTTGGCCTCCGACACCAAGGTCTCGGCCACGCTCTCGCCCACGCGGCCGGCGCCGAGGATCAGGATGCGCATGGCGAGGGTCCCTGGTCAGAAAAAACTATCATTCTTATAGCTTGTCGCGCTTGATGGATGCGGGCCGGAGCCACAAAACATTCTAAAACATCGTGCCGTCCACGTAGTACCAACGCCACACGCCGGCAACGCATTCATGCACGAAGCGGCTGCGCTCGTGCAGGCGCTGGGCCGGGCCGCCGCCCGCGCGCGAGCGGGCGACGAATTCGACCTCGGCGTGCGTGTCGTCCAGCACGCGGTGCGCGAGCAGCTCCAGGCCCAGCCACTGCACGCCGGGCTCCAGCTCCAGTGTGGCCGGGCGCGTGCCGGCGTGCCAGCTGGCTTGCAGATAGGCGGCGTCGCCGCGCACGAAGGCGCTGTAGCGCGAGCGCATCAGCGCTTCGGCGTCCGGGGCGGGCGTGGTGTCGAAGTGCTCGACGTAGCGGCCGCAGCAGGCGGCATAGCCGGCGCCGGCGGGGCGGCCGCCGCAGGGGCAGACGGCCGGTCGGGGCGTACGCGCCATGGCGATCAGAGCGCGCGCGTGATGATGATCTTCTGCACGTCGCTGGTGCCTTCGTAGATCTGGCACACGCGCACGTCGCGGTAGATGCGCTCGAGCGGAAAGTCGCTCACGTAGCCGTAGCCGCCCAGGGTCTGGATGGCGGCGCTGCACACGGCCTCGGCGGTTTCGGTGGCAAACAGCTTGGCCATGGCGGCCTCCTTCAGACAGGGCTGGCCGGCGTCGCGCAGGCTCGCGGCGTGCCAGATCAGCTGGCGTGCGGCTTCCAGCCTGGTTGCGCAGTCGGCCAGCCGGAAGGCCACCGCCTGATGGTTGATGATGGGGGTGCCAAAGCTCTCGCGCTCCTTGGCGTAGGCAATCGCCACCTCCAGCGCCGAGCGCGCCATGCCCACGGCCTGCGCGCCGATGCCGATGCGCCCGCCCTCCAGCGCCGACAGGGCAATCTTGTAGCCCTCGCCTTCCTCGCCGATGCGGTTGGCGGCGGGCACGCGGCAGTCCACCAGGTTGATCTGCGCCGTGTCGCTGCTGTGCTGGCCCAGCTTGTCTTCCAGCCGCGCCACCTGCCAGCCGGCATTGCCCAGCTTGTGCGTGGGCACCACGAAGGCGCTCATGCCGCGCTTGCCAGCCGCCTTGTCGGTGACGGCAATGACGATGGCGGCGTGGCCGTTGGCGCCGCTGGTGATGAACTGCTTGACGCCGTTGATGACGTACTCATCGCCCTGCTTCACCGCCGTGGTGCGCAGCGCCGAGGCGTCGCTGCCCACGTGCGGCTCGGTCAGCGCAAAGGCGCCCAGCATTTCGCCGCGCGCGGCCGGGGCCAGCCACTGCCGCTTTTGCGCCTCGGTCCCGTAGCGCATCAGGATCGCGTTGTAGGGGCAGTTGGTGACGCTGATCGGCGTGCTGGTGCCGCCGTCGCCGGCGGCGATTTCTTCCAGCACCAGCGCCAGCGTCAGGTAGTCGAGGCCGGCGCCGCCGTACTCCTCGGGCACGCAGATGCCGTAGGCGCCCAGCTGCGCCAGGCCCTGGTGCGCGGCGGCGGGAAAGGTATGCGCCTTGTCCCAGGCGGCGGCGTGCGGCCACAGCTCGGCCTGGGCAAAGGCGCGCACGGCGTCGCGGATCATTTCCTGGTCTTGGGTCAGCAACATGGCTTATTTCTCGTCAGACAGGGTCTTGATCAGCCGCGCGGCCAGGTACAGGCGGCGCGGGATGGCGTCGATCTCCACGTATTCGGCCTTGTTGCTGTGATATCCGAAGCCGGGCAGGCCCAGGCTTTCGATCACCGGCTTGCCCGACAGCGCGGCGTAGGCCGCGTCGGTGCCGCCGCCGATCTGCGGCACGATCTTCAGGGTGTGGCCGGTTTCCTGGTAGATCACCGCTGCCTGATCGACCATCTTCTGGCCACCCGCATTGGCGTTGAAGGCCGGCCGTCCGAAGTCGGGCGTGATGGTGATTTGCGCCTGGGCCAGCTTCTTCTTGCCCTGGATGCGCTGCTCCAGCGTGGACAACAACCGATCGAGGTCCTCGCGGCGAGCGTAGCGGATGTTGGCCTCCAGCTTGGCTTCGTCCGGGATGATGTTGGGTACCTTGCCCGACTGGCCCACCGTCCAGTTGAAGCGCAGGTTGCGCGCCTTGTCGTCCAGGTCCATGGTGCGCAGCACGATGTCGGAGGCCTCCACCAGGGCGTTCACGCCCAGCTCGGGGTTGGCGCCGGCGTGCGCCGCCAGGCCCTTGACCGCGACCTTGTAGTACACGATGCCGGCGGTGCCCAGCACCAGTGATTCCTGTCCGGCCATGGTGGGCTCGAAGGACAGCACCTTGTCGGCCTGCGCGGCCAGTTGCTGGATGAGGGCGCGCGAGCCGAAGGAGCCCTTTTCCTCGTCGGTATTGAACAGCACCACCACCTCGCCCCAACCGTCATAGCCCTGCGCCTTCAGCAATTTCAGCGTGTGCAGGATGACGGCGATGCCGCCCTTGTCATCGGCGATGCCGGGGCCGTAGGCCAGGTTGCCTTCGACGCGAAACGGCGCCTTGGCCAGCGTGCCCTTGACGTACACCGTGTCCATGTGCGCCATCAGCAGCAGCTTGGCCGTGCCCTTGCCGGGGATGCGGCCGACGATGTTCTGCCCCGCCACGCCCGCGTCGGGCTGGTGGCGCGTGACGGTGGCGCCCAGCGCCTGCAGTTGCTGCGTCAGGTAGGCGTCCATGGCCGCCATGCCCTCGGCGTTGCCGGTGCCGGTCTCGATGTTGACCAACTGCTCCAGGGTCTTGAGCGTGGCCGCCTGGTCGGCCGTGGCGGCGGCCATGAGGGCCGCGTCCCGTGTGCCGGCGGGTTGGGTCGCGCGGGGGCTGGCTGCCGCGGCCGTGGCGCTCGAGCCCGGTCCGGGCTGGGCACAACCGGCCATCAAGGCCAATGCGATGGCGATGGCGCTGCAGCGGGCGAGGGGTTTGCGGGGCATGAAATCTTCCTTGAACGGGGGAGTTGGGGAAATTGGGTAATCGGTTGGGCGTACGGCAAGCGGCGCTACCAGCCGGCAAGGCGGCTGCCGTCGTGATTGAAGAAGGCGCCGTTGTCCGCCGCCGTGGCGCTGGCCAGGGTCATGCGCAGGCGCGCCACGCTGTCGGCCACGCGCACGGGGGCCTGGGCGCCGCCCATGTCGGTGCGCACCCAGCCGGGGTGAAACAGCAGGAACAGCGCCTGCGGGTAGCTGTGGCGCGCCGAGGCCACGGCCATGTTCAGCGCCGCCTTGCTGACGCGGTACAGCCAGGCGTTGCTGCCGGCCGCGCTGCCGATCTGGCCCATGGTGCTGGTGATGAAGCCCATGCGCCCGCGCGCGGCCTCCACCCGCGGGGCGACCTGCGGGATCAGCTGCATCGCGCCCATCACGTTGGTGTGCATCACGCGGTCGAACTCGGCCGGTGTGGGCGCGTGGTGCGCGTCGGCACGCGAGCACATCACGCCGGCCACGTGCCAGGCGGTGTCGATCTTCTCGCCGGCCAGCTGCCGGGCCAGCGCGCTCACGCTGGCCGGGTCAGCCACGTCCAGCCTGAGGGCCTGCGCCACACCCAGCGCACGCAGCGCGGCCAGGTCGGCGTCGCTGCGCGCGGTGGCGATCACGCGCTTGCGTGCCGCCACGCTCTGGCGTGCCAGTTCCAGGCCGATGCCGCGCGAGGCGCCGAGGATCAGGGTGGTGGGCATGTGCAGGCGCTCCTCGGGCTGGCGCCCAGCATGGCGCGCGCCCCGTTTGCGACGGGCGATGGGCTGCAATGGCGCGGTTCGGACGACATGGGGAATGTGCAGGGACGAATGCTCGCCAGGATCAGGCATGGATGCTAACGCCCCGCCGTGCCGGTGCGCTCGGTCAAGGGCATCGACGCAGCGGCGACGTCGGGGGGCGTGCAAACCCGGGCGGTCCGCCCCACAATGCCCCTCGCTGCCACGCCCGCCCCCAACATGCCGCTTTCCGCCCTGCACCTGCCCGCCTCGCCGCGCCGCCGCCGCCCGCCCGAACTGGCCTACGCTGCCGACGAGCGCCCGCCGCGGGGCGCCCTGCTGGTGCTGGGCCTGCAGCATGCCGGTACCGCCATGGCCTTCATCACCTACGTGCTGGTGGTCGCGCACCTGGCCGGCATGGACCATCGGGCCACCCAGTCGATGGTGGCGATGACGTTGCTGGGCATGGCGCTGTGCACGGCGCTGCAGGCCTGGGGTGGGCGCTGGGGCGCGGGGGCGCTGCTGGTGCACATTCCCAGTCCCACGCTGATTCCCTTCATGGCCGCTCTGCTGATCGCGCAGGGCCCGGGCGGCCTGGCCACGGCCGCGCTGGTGCGCGGCGGGGCGGCGCTGGCCATGGCTTCGGTGGTGCGCCGCATGCGCCCGTTCTTTCCGCCGCCCGTGGTGGGGGTGGTCATCATCGTGGCCGGCATGTCGCTGATCGCCTCGTCGGTGCGGCACGCGCTGGGCCTGGACGCCAGCTATCGCATCGACGGCGCCAGCGCGCTGGTGGCCGGCATCACGCTGCTCGGCATCGTGGTGCTGTCGGTGTGGGGCGGGCGGCTGCGGCTGATGGCCCTGCTGATCGCCATTGGCGCGGGCGTGGGCTTGTGGGCCGCGCTGGGCCGGTTGGGCGATACCCAACTGGTGAGCGCGGCGCCACTGCTGGCGCTGCCCCGCGTGCCGGCGCCCGTGTTCGGATTCGACCTGGGGCTGGTGCTGGGCCTGGTGCTGCTGACGGTGCTCAACCAGCTCGACACGCTGGGCAGCGTGACCATGCTCGACAAGATGAACGACGCCGACTGGCGACGCGCCGACATGCAGGCCGTCAGCGGCGCCATTCGCGCCAACGGGCTGGGCGCGCTGGTGTCGGGCCTGGCGGGCGCCTACCCGACGAGCATTGGCTCGGCCAATATCGCGCTGGTGTTCGCCACCCGCTCGACGGCGCGCGTGATCGGGCTCATGACGGCGGCCTTGCTGGCGGCCGTGGCCTTTGTGCCGCAGGTGACGATGGCGCTGACCCTGATTCCCGAGCCGGTGCTGGGCGCCGTGGGCCTCTACGCCGCCGGCTTCATGCTGGTGTCGGGCATGGAGCTGGTGACCACGCGCGCGCTCGACAGCCGCGCGACCTTCGTCGTGGGCCTGTCGATCTGCGCCGGCCTGGCGGTGATGCAGCTGCCGCGGCTGACCGAGCACGTGCCCGCATCGTTGCACTTTCTGCTCGGCAACGGCTTCGTGATGGCCGGTCTATGCGTGATCGTGCTGAACCTGGTGCTGCGCCTGGGCACGACGCGGCGCACCGAGCAGGCGCTGCAGGCCGACAGTCCCACCCTGCATGCCGACATCACCGGCTTTGTCGAGACCCGGGGCGCCGCCTGGGGCGCGCGCCGCGCCGTGGTGCAGCGCGCCGCCCTGGCGGCGCTGGAGGCGGCCGAGGCCATTGCCGCCGCGGGCGAAGGCCGTCGTGTGACGGGCATCGGCGGGCGCTTCGACGAGTTCAACCTCGATCTGGAGCTGCGCCACAGCGGCGCGCCGCTGCTGCTGCGACCCGATCCGGCGCAAGCGGCGGTGCACACCGACGCGCTGCTGGAGGGCGACGACAGCGTCATCGACGCCGCGCTGGCCCAGGTCTCGGGCCGGCTGCTGCGCCACCTGGCCGACCGCGTGAGCACCGTCCAAGGCAACGGCCAGGCGGTGCTGCGGCTGCATTTCGAGCACTGATGCCGCAGCCGATTTACCGCTCGTTCATTCAGGGAAAATGAGGGCCCAGCCCTTGCTGGACAAGCGCGTCAAGCTATCAATCCGGGAGTATCTGGGCGCATCGGCCGGCACCCTCCCGGCAGGGGCTCAAAACCGTGCCAGCGCGTCGGCGCGCGAGCCCTCGACGTTCAGGATGGCCAGAAAGCCGCTGATGTCGAACACCTCGCGCACGTGCGGCTGCATGGCGCACAGCACGAGCTGGCCAGCGTCCTGCTTCAGCCGCTTGGCCAGCACCAGCACCATGCGCAGGCCGGCGCTGGAGATGTAGTCCAGCGCGGAAAAATCCAGCACCAGGGCCTTCGCGCCGTGGTTGACCAGGGCCAGGATCTCGGCTTCGAGTCCCGCGGCATTGGCGCTGTTGATCTGTCCTTGGAGCAGCACGACGGTGGCGGACGCCGTGGTTTCGGTGGCAATGGTCATGTCGGAGCCTTCCAGGATGCGGTCAAACCTATCGCACAATGCGAACGGCCGCGATGATAGCGCGGCGCTATGCACGACCGCCTCTACCCCAGCATGCCGATGCCACTGCCCCGTCTTCGCCTGCCGGCCTCGCCGCCGCGTCGTCGCCCGCCCGAGCTGGCGTATGCCGCGTCGGAGCGCCCGCCCGCCGGCCCGCTGCTGGTGCTGGCGGCGCAGCATGCCGCCACCACCATGGCTTTCATCGCCTACGTGCTGGTGGCCGCCCACATGGCCGGACTGGAGCGCACGGCCACGCAGTCGGTGGTGGCGGTGACGCTGCTGGGCATGGCGCTGTGCACCGCGCTGCAGGCCTGGGGCGGGCGCTGGGGCAGCGGCACCCTGCTGGTGCACATGCCCTGCCCGTTCATGATTCCGGTGGCTGCGGCCCTGATGGCCGCCCACGGGCCCGGTGCCCTGGCCGGCGCCACGCTGGTGTTCGCCGTCTCGGCCATCGTCATCGCGCCGCTGGTGCGCCATCTGCGACCGCTATTTCCGCCGCCGGTGGTGGGGGCCGTCATCTGCATGGGTGGCATCGCCCTGGTGGCTTCGTCCGTGCGCCAGGCCCTGGGCGTGGGCGAGGGCAACTGGCATGTGGACGGTGCCAGTGCCTGGGTGTCGGGCGTGACGCTGGGCGGCATCGTGGTGCTGACGGTGTGGGGTGGTCGGCTGCGCCTGATGGCCCTGCTGCTGGCCATTGCCGCCGGCGTGGGAGTGGCGGCGTTGGCCGGGCGCCTGGACGGCGCCCAGGCCTTGCACGGGGTGCCGCTGCTGGCCTTGCCGACGGTGAACAAGCCCGTGTTCGGCCTGGATGCCGGCATGATCGCGGCCGTGGTGCTGGTAGCCATCCTGACCCAGCTCGACACCCTGGGCAGCGTCACCATGATGGACAAGATGGACGACGCCGACTGGAAGCGCGCCGACATGCGCGCCATCAGCGGCGGCATCCGCGCCAACGGCCTCGGCGATCTGTGCATGGGCCTGCTGGGCAGCTTTCCGACGGCCACCTGTTCGGCCAACATCGCGCTGGCCTACGCCACGCGTTCCACGGCGCGGGTGATCGGCTTGGTCACGGCCGTGCTGCTGGCCGTGGTGGCCTTCCTGCCGCAACTCACCATGGCGCTCACGCTGGTGCCGGCCCCGGTGCTGGGTGCGGTGGGCCTGTACGCGGCGGGTTTCCTGATGGTGTCGGGCATGGAACTGGCCATGTCGCGCGCCATCGACAGCCGCACCATCTTTGCCGTCGGCCTGTCGCTGTGCGCCGGGGTGGCGGTGCTGCAGATGCCGCAGCTGGCCCAGTACCTGCCGCCCTCGCTGCATTTCCTGCTGGGCGACGGCTTCGTGGTGGCGGGCCTGGCCATCATCGTGCTGAACCTGCTGTTTCGCATCGGCACTTCGCAACGCGCCACGCTGACGCTGCGCCCCGACAGCCCCACGCTGCACACCGACATCACCGGCTTCATCGAGTCGCAGGGCGCCATCTGGGGCGCGCGCCGCAACGTGGTGCAGCGCGCCGCCCAGGCCGCGCTGGAAGGTGCGGAGGCCATTGCCCAGGCCGGCGCCGGCCGACGCCTGCTGACGCTGCGCGGGCACTTCGACGAATTCAACCTGGACCTGGAGCTGCACCACAGCGGCGCGCCGCTGGCTCTGACGGGGGCGGCGCCGGTCAACCCGGCCCTGCTGGAGGGCGACGAGCACGCGCTGGACGCCGCGCTGGCGCAAATGTCCGGTCTGCTGCTGCGTCACCTGGCCGACCGGGTCGGCGTGGAGTCCAGCGGCGAGCGTGCGGTGCTGCGCCTGCATTTCGAACATTGAGTCCGATGAGCCCGACTGCACCCCGCTGGCCCGCCTGGACCGCACCGCCCGAGCGCCTGGAGCCCGGCTGCGGCGCCCCCGCCGTGGTGGCCGCGCTGGCCTGGCTGGAAGGCCTGGCCGAGCGCCAGGCCTGGCCCGCCAAGGCGCGCCTGGCCCTGGTGCTGTGCGCCGACGAGGCCCTGAGCAACATCGGCGCCTACGCGCGCACGCCCGCCGGCGCCGCCGCCCAGCTGTGGCTGGCCTGCGGGCCCACGGCCGGGGGGCTGGCGCTGTGCATCGAAGACGATGGCACGGCCTTCGATCCCACCGCGCAGGAGCTGCCCGCGCTGGCCGCCTCGCTGGACGAGGCACGCATCGGTGGCCACGGGCTGCGCCTGATGCGCCACTACCTGCGCCACCTGCGCTACCGGCGCGAGGGCGAACGCAACGTGCTGCTGCTGGACGTGGCGCTGTAGCATCCCCTCCATTTTTTCATCCACCAAGGACCCCTGACCGTGAGCCACGACCATCATCCCCACGGCGATTCCAGGCACGACATCGGGCATTTGTTGGCCGGCATCAAGCGCTTTCGCCAGCGCTTCTACGAAGACAACAAGACACTGATGAAGGGCCTGGTGGAGCAGGGGCAGTCGCCCCCGGCGCTGGTGATCTCGTGCAGCGACTCGCGCGTCGATCCGGCCCTGCTGTCGGGCGCCGATCCGGGCCAGCTCTTCGTGCTGCGCAACATCGCCAACCTGGTGCCGCCCTACGATGCGACGCGCCACATCGACGGCGCGGGAGCCGCCATCGAATACGCAGTGCGCGATTTGAAGGTGCCCAACATCATCGTGCTCGGTCACGCGCACTGCGGCGGCATCAAGGCCATGCTGGGCGCGGCCGGCGGCCAGTGGCCTGACCGCGACTTCCTTGGCAACTGGGTGGCCATGGCGCTGGATGCCAGCCGCCTGCACCTGTCGGAGAAGGACGCCGAGGGCCAGCCGGTGCAGGTGTCGCTGCAGCGCCTGCGCGACAACCCGGCGCTGGTCGAGCGCGCCTCGGTCACCGGCTCGCTGAAGAACCTGCTGACCTACCCGTGGGTGCGCGAGCGGGTCGAGGCCGGCGCGCTGACCCTGCACGGCTGGTGGTTCGACCTGGACAGCGGCGACCTGTGGGCCACCGAGCCGGGCGGCACGCAGTTGATGCCGGTGCTTGACTGACGGCATCGGCCCGCCGCTCGCCGATGCGCAGCCCCGACCACATCGCCTTCGGCGTCGCCGACCGCCTGCCGCCCCGGCTGGCGCTGGGGCTGGCGCTGCAGCAGCTCGCCTACCTGGGCGCGCTGATGGTCATCCCCGACATCTACGTGCGCACCGCCGACCTGCAGTTGCAGGGAGGGTTCCTGAGCATAGCCGCCACCACCCTGCTGGTCACCGCGGTGGTGATCGTGCTGCAGGTGCATGCGCTGCGCCGCCTGGGCGCGGGCTACTACTACCCGCTGCAGGCCACGGGCGCGGTGCTGCCGGGCATGTACCTGGTGGGCGCGCTGCCGGGCGCCGGGCAGGAGGCGGTGTTCGGCATGCTGTGGGTGATCGGGCTGACGCAGATTGGCTTCAGCTACGTCATCATGCGGCTGCGCAACGTGTTCACTGCCGAGGTCTCGGGCGTGGCGGTGCTGCTGATCGGCCTGGGGCTGGGCACGCTGGGCCTGCAGCAGATGTTCGGCAGCGGCCCGGGCGGCCACGCGCCCACCGGGGCTTCGCTGCTGACGGGCGCGGTGGCGCTGGCGGTCATGGTGGGCTGCAACGTCTGGGCGCGCGGCCTGCTCAAGCTGATGGCGCCGTTGGTGGGGCTGCTGGCTGGCCTGGGCCTGGGTCTGGTGCTGGACTTCGCGCCGGCGCGCCTGCAGGCCTGGCAGGCGCTGGACTGGGTGCACCTGCCGCAGGTGCCGGTGTTCGGCTGGCGTTTCGAGTCCGGCGCCATCGTGCCTTACATCGTCACCGGCTTTGCGCTGGCGCTGACCTCGCTGGGCACGCAGACCATCGTGCAGCGCAGCGCCGACGCCGACTGGGTGCGCCCGCACCTGCGCCCGCTGGCCGGCGGCGTGCGCGCCGAGGGCGTGGGCCACCTGCTGGCGGCGGCGGTCAACGCGCTGCCCATGGTGGCCAGCGGCGGCGCCGTCAGCCTGGCGGCGGCCTCGGGCAGCGTCAGCCGCTACCTGGGCTACTGGACGGCGCTGCTGTTGCTGCTGGCCGCCTTCATGCCGCGGCTGATCGGGCTGTGGCTGCTGCTGCCGGCACCGGTGGTGGGAGCGCTGCTGCTGTATCTGTCGGCCTTCACGGCGCTCAGCGGGCTGGGGCTGATTGCCTCGCGCATGCTCGACAACCGGCGCGTGCTGGCCGTGGGCCTGGGCCTGGTGGTGGGCACCGGCAAGCCGATGATCCAGCCGGTCATCGACCAGTTGTGGCCCGCGCTGGACCGCGTCGTGCTGTCCGGCCTGGCGGCCGGCGTGTGCGTGACGGTGCTGGCCTCGGCGCTGTTTCGCCTCGGCGCGCGCCAGGGCACGCAGCGCCGCTTTGCGCTGGCCCACACCACGCTGGACGACATCACCGACTTTCTGGAGGGCCAGGGCCGGCGCTGGGGCAGCCGCCACGAGCCGGTGCGCCGCGCCGAGTTGGTGGGCTGGCAGGTGGTGGAGGCGCTGCTGGCGCACCGCCTGGTCGCACCCGAGTCGGACGCACTGGAGATTGCCACCGACTTCGACGAATACACCTTCACCCTGGTGATGCGCTACCGTGGTCAGTTGTTGCCCCTGGCCCAGCAGCCGCCCTCGGCCGAGGCGCTGCTGGCCAGCACCGAGGCCGAGCTGCAGATGGCCGGCTACCTGGTGGCGCGCTCGGCGCATCGCGCACGCGCCAGCCGCTCCAGCGACGGCCAGTGCGTGCTGCGTCTGATGTTCGAAAACTGAGCAGCGCGTTCAGGCGCCGTCGTAGCGCAGGCTCACGCAGGTGATGTCGTCGGCCTGCGGCGCGCCGCGCTCGAAGGCGTGGACGTCGGCCACCACGCCGGCGCCGATGCCGGCCGGATCGGTCGCGCCGGTCGCCAGCAGCCGGGCCAGCGTGTGCTCCAGCCGCGCCTCGCCGTAGGTGTTGCCTTCGCCGTCGAAGGCTTCGGTCACGCCGTCGGTGAACAAAAAGAGCTGATCGCCCGGCTTCAGGTCGATGCGGGCGCTGCGGTAGGGCACGCCTTCCGCCACCGCCACGGCCATGCCGCCGGTGCGCGCCAGCGGCGTCACGCCGCCGCGGGCACGCAGCAGATAGGGCGGGTTGTGCCCGGCATTGACGTATTCGAAGTGCCCGCTATCGAGCGCCAGCACGCCGTAGAACAGGGTGACGAACATCATCTGCTCGTTCTCGGCGGCCAGCAGGTCATTGAGCTGGGTGATGCAGCGCGTGGGCTCGTCCACGAACTGCGCCGTGGCCTTCAGCAGGGTGCGCGCAATGGTCATGAACAGCGCCGCCGGCACGCCCTTGCCCGACACGTCGGCGATCACCACGCCCAGGTGCGTGGGGTCGATGAAGAAATAGTCGTAGAAGTCGCCGCCCACTTCGCGCGCGGGCGTGATGTGGCAGTGCAGCGCGATGCGCGAATCCTGCGGCGGGTTGTGCGGCAGGATGCTGAGTTGCACCTGCGCGGCAATTTGCAGCTCCTGCTGCAGGCCCGCCAGGCGGGTCTTGGTGACCAGGGCCTCGCGCAATTCCTGCACCATGCCGGTCAGGCGCTGGTGCTGGTCGATCAACCGCCCCGTGAGCTGGTTCATCACCGCTGCCAGCTGGCGCAGCTGTTCCTCGTCACTGGTGCTGGCCTGCAGGGCAAACGGCTGCTCGGTGGCTTCGGCCAGTTGTTGCAGGCGTCCGTGCAGCAGGCGCTCCTGCCGCCGGCGCACGCGCTCGCGCAGGGCGCGTGCCGCCATCAGCTCCTGGGCCGTGGCACGCAGGCGCGTCACCGCGCGGGCGATGCGGCCGATCTCGTCGTCGCCGCCTTCGGCCAGCTGCACGCCCGCATCGCCCTGGGCCAGCGCCTGCAGCGCGTCCACGGCGTGTTCCAGCGGTCGCAGGCTGCGTCGCAAATACACGTTCAGCCCCACCAGAACGGCCAGCAACAGGGCCAGCGTCCCGCCCACCGCCAGCCGGCCCAGGAACTGGCTGGCGCGCGTTTCGGGGCCGGGCTGGCTCAGCGTCACCAGGGTGCCGGCCACCTCGCCGCCCAGGTCGAGCACCGGCAGGCTGCTGGCCGTGTAGGGCTGTCCGTCCACCGTCAGCTCGTCGAGCCGCGCGGTGCGCAGCGCCACCTGCGGTGCGACGGCCTGCCACAGGGCCGGATTGGTGCTGCCCAGCACGCGGCCAGGCAGGTCCAGCAGGGTGACATCGGCCGCCGTGTGCCCGGCGAGCTGGTGCAGAACCACGCCGGCGTCGCGCCCCAGGACCAGCACCAGAGGTTCGCGCGTGGGCAGGCGCCGGGTCGAGAGCACCAGTGCGCGGCCGTTGCCCACCAGGCGCAGGCCATCCAGGGCATCGCCGGTGGTGGCCCGCTCCAGGCTGGGGTTGTCCAGCAAGGGGCGTCCGAGTTCCAGGCCCAGCACCAGCGGGGTGCGCGCCGTCCCCAGCACGGCCAGTGCCTGCAGCGCCTGACCGGCCCCCAGGCGCAGGCCCTTTTCCTGCAGCAAGGCTTGCACGGCCGCGGCATCGCCATGCTCGGCCGCGCGCACGAAGTCGGCTTGCAGCGCCAGGTGGTCGTTGATCTGATCGAGCTCGCGATCCTGCAGGGCCAGCATCTGCTGCCACTGGGCGGCCTGTGCCTGCTGGGCGGTGGCGGCCAGTTGCTGCTGCAACAGCTCTTCGCGCAGCAGGCCGGCGGCAGCCACGCCCAGCGCCGTCAGTACCAGGCCGACGGCCACCATGGCGGTGATGCGGGTACGCAGCAGCATGCTCAGCCGTGCTCCGGTGCCGTGCCCGCGCCGTGTTGGATGCGCTCGATGGCCAGGCGCAACTGGCCGTCGAAGTCGACCGCCAGCAGCTCCTCGGCATAGGCGTCCAGCGCCTGGCGGGCGGCTTGCTGCGCGGCCTCGCCGGCGGCCAGGGCCTGCAGCACGGCCTGCGGGCCGTGGCGGGCGGCGGTGGCCACGGCCGGGCCGGTGGCCAGATCCTCTGCTGCCGCCATGCCCAGGCGGGACCACACGGCGCGCCGCTCGTGCTCGAGTTGCGCGCCCGGCCCCAGTCCGGCCAGCAGCGCCGCACCCGCCGCCGTCAACACCACCGCCAGTGCCGCCAAGACGCCAGCCTGCCACAGGCTGCCGCGCAGCGCGGCGCCGCTGTCGGTGTGAACCATCACCGTGCCGGCCGGGTGGCCTGCGCGGCCGATGGCCAGACTCACGGCATCCGTCGGGACGGGGCCTTCGACCTTGGGCGGGGGCACGCCGGCCGTGGCCAGCGTGCGTCCGTCGGCATCCTGCACCACGATGGCGACGATGGCCGGCTGCCCGGTCCGCGCGGTCTGCAGGTACGGGGGCAGCCCGGGCAGCTCGGCCAGCGGAATGCCCAGCCGCACGGCACGGCCCAGCTGCTGCGCCAGGGTCTGGGCCACCGACTGGGCGACGGCCAGGGCGTCGGCGCGAGCCGCCTGCAGGCCGCGAGCCTGCACCGACTGCAGGGCCCAGGTGGCGCAGGCGCCGCCCACGCCCAGCAGCACCGCGAACACCCACAGGCCCACGCGCCAGCGCAGGTCCTGGGTCCAGCGCCGGGCGGGTTCAGAGCTCGCCATCGAGCGCCTCCAGTTCGCGCCGTGCCTGGAGCTGGCGCCCGGTCCGCGTGGCCCATTGGCGGTGTTGATGGCGTGCCGCCTGGGCCAGCGCGCCCGTGTCCGCGCTGGCCGCACCCTGCAGGATGCGGGCGGCCTCGTCGTAGGGGTTCAGCAGGCGCCGCAGCGCGGCGTGGATGGCCGCGCCGGCCGCCAGCAGCGCCAGCACGGCCACGGCCAGCCACTGGGCGGCCATCAGCGCCCAGGCCTTCCACTGCACCAGGCTGGGCGTGGCGCTGGCGGTGGACAGGGTCACGACGACGCCACCTGCAGCCTGGCCCAGGTCGTTGTCAAAGCGCTGGCCGATCTGTCGCTGTTCGGGCAGCGCGCTGCGCCAGGGCCCGGTTTGCACCAGGTGCTGCAGCCAGCTGTCGGCTGCGCGCTGGCCGCGATTGTCGGCGTCCGTGCTGTAGAGCACCGTGCCCCGGGGGTTGAACACGTCGATGGCCACGATGCGCGCAAAGGCATTCTTGTCGCGCTCGATCACGTCCTGCAGCGCCTGCATCTGCTCCAGTTGCAGGCCCGTGGCCAGGTAGTCCTCCACGGTGCTGCGCAGATGGCCCAGCAGGTAGGCGTCCAGCTGGTGTTGCCAGGCCTGCTGCCGCGCCTGCTGGGACTGCCAGCCCACGCCCAGCAAGACGGCGAGCAGCAGCAGTACGCCGGCCAGGGTCAGCGCGAGCACGCGCAGCGGTGCACTCAACGGCGGCTCCTTGGCGCCGCGCGCGGTGTAGCCTGTATCGGGGCGCGGTCTGCCGTGCTCATGGCGCGTGCTCCAGCCGGCGCTGGGGCGTTAGCCGGGCGGCCAGCGACAGCAACACGTTGGGCGCCACTTCGGCGGCGGCGGCCAGGGCCTCGATGGCCTGTTGGCGGCCGAACACCTCGGCCCACTGGCCGGGCTGCACCTCACCGGGCGCGAAGGCACTCACGTCCAGGGCCACCATGCCCATGGCCACGCCGCCCACGATGGGCGCGGGCTTGCCGCCCAGCATGAACTGCCCGCGGTTGACCAGGCCAAAGGGGAGGCCGTTGCCATAGCCCAGGCCCACGGTGGCAATGCGCTGCGGCCGGGGCGTGATGTAGCGCCCGGCATAGCCCACTTCGGTTCCCTCGGCCACCTCGGCCACGCGCAGCACCGGGGCCTGCAGGCTGGCTACGGGGCGCAGGGGCGGCTGCCCGTGGACGTTGGTGGAAACACCCCACAGCGCGCTGCCCACGCGTGCCTGCCCGAAGTGCCAGTCGGGCCCGGCAAACACGCTGGACGAGGTGGCGATGCTGCGCCTGGCACGGGGCAGGTGCGCGGTCCACTGCACGAAGCGCTGGCGCTGGAGCTGGCACTGGGGCGCGGCCGGGTCGTGAAAACGCCCCAGGTGCGTGACCCACAGCCGCAGATCGGCGTGCTGCCACAGGGCGCGGCCCGGCTGCAGCAGGTCCAGCGCGGCTTCGTCAAAGCCCAGTCGCGTCAGACCCGTGTCCAGATGCACGGCAATCGGCAGGCGCGCCTTCGCGGGGGCGCGGACCAGGGCTGCGGCCTCGTGCGGCCCGGCCAGCACCGGGATCAGGTCTTGCGCCGCCCAGTCACGGGCCGACAGGCCGCCCAGGCCGTGCAGGACGTAGATGCGGGCCGCCGGATCGGGCAAGGTTTGACGCAGCGCCATCGCCTCGTCCAGGGTGGCCACCCAGTAGTCGCGGCAGCCCAGCGTCCACAGCGTGGGCGCGACCGCCGTCACCCCCAGGCCGTAGGCGTCGTTCTTGAGCACGGCACCCACGCCGTCTCCGGGACAGGCCTGTTGCACGAGCCGCCAGTTGTGCGCCAGCGCCCCCAGGTCGATGGTGAGCCGCGGCGCGTCGCCGACGGCCAGCCTGTGCGTCATGAGCGGGCCTCCGGCCGGGGTGGCTGCAGGCGCAGTTGGCCGGGCTTGGCGCCGGGGGCCAGGCCACGCCAGCCCTGGAGCAGCAAGGTCTGTTGCTGGTCCAGCGCCTCGGGGCCGAGCGCCATCGAGCGGGCGACATCCGCGGCAAAGGTATCCCCCGGCACGCGCGCCATCAGGTAGCGCGGCAGGCCGCCATAGCGGACCTCCAGCGCGCGCACGCTGAGCCCGCATGCCAGCAGGCTGCGCCAGCTGGCCGGATTGCCGGGTGCCGCCGTGGCAAAGACCGCCTGGCCCGTGGCCCAAGCCAGGCGCCGGTCGATCAGCACGCGCTGCAGGCCATGACCGCGCCACTGGGAAGCCACCGCCGCGCCGGCCAGCTTGAATACGGGCTGATGCGGCTTCAGTCCGAGGTGGGCGCGCGGGTCGTCGGCCGGCAGCACATCGTGTTGCAGCACGCCATAGGCCACCAGTGCATCGCCGTCCCAGGCGCCTTGCACACGGCCGCGGCCGTGCAACAGGCTGGCCAGGAAGTCCAGCGACTCGGGCTTGACGATGGCCGGCGGCAGGCCGCGGATGCTGGCCTGGTGCAAGGCATGCATGGCCGTCAGGTCGGCGGGCCGCAGCTCGCGCCATTGCAGGCGACTTGTTGGGGGGGTGGCGGCGCTCATGAGGCGGCTGCAGGCTGATCCGCCACGGCAATGACTTCCGCGTAGTTGAGCATGTCGATGGGGGGATACAGGCGCAGCTCGCGCGCCACCTGCATGTTCACCAGCAGGGAAAAGCGCTTGAGCGTCTCGACCGGCAGGCTGCCGGGCGCACGGCCCTCGGCCAGAATGGCGTAGGCCTTGCTTCCTGCCAGCTGGCCGACCGAGTAGTAGCGGCTGATCAGGCCGACCAGCGCGCCGCCCGAGCGCACCGCCAGTTCGGCGGCGCCGAACGAGGGCAGCTGCAGGCGCAGCGCCGTCGGCGTGACGCGGTCGTACATGGTGCCCAAGAAGGTGTCGGGCAGCAGGTACAGCCATTCGGCGCCGGCGCTGCGCAGCTCGTCCACGAGCTGCTCCACGCCCTCGGCCACTGGCTGGCCCCGGTCATCGGTGTGAAAGCGCCGGGCCAGCAACTGCTTGCCGTGCTGCACGCAGTAGGCGCGGGTCTCGTCCACGACGGCCACCGAGTTGGCTTCGGCACCGTTGTAGAGCACGCCCAGCGTGTGCCAGGGGCGGTAGTGCTGCATCACGCGCAATTGCACGGCCGGTGGCACCACGTGCACGGCGCCGGTCACGTTGCGCCCCGGGTGTTCGCGTTGCGCGACGATGCCCGATTGCACCGGGGCCGACACCAGGGCGAACACCACCGGGATGTCGTGGATGAAGTGGTGCTGCGGGTCCGGGTCGTCGTGCCGGCCCACCAGGGCCAGCGTGGCCGGCGTGCCCCAGACGTAGATCAGATCGGGCGCCAGCGCCGGGATGTCGCGCACGATGGCCGGCATGCGCGTGATGTCGCGCTGCAGGTCACGCACGGTGTAGCGCACGTTCAGGCCGGCGTCGGCCAGGTAGGCGCGAAACCCGCGGTCCACGTCGGTCTCGCCCCGAAAGGTGATCATCAGAATGTGCAGCGGCCGCCCGCGCTCGCTGGCCGAGCGGGCCGCCAGCGGCGCCAGCAGCGGCACGCTGGCGCACTGCAGGCTGCGGCGGAGAAAATGGCGACGAGCGGACATGCCCACAGTTTCTCACGGCTGGGGCAGCCGTCGCTCGCCACGCCCGCCGCGGGCGCTCCAGCCGTAGGCCAGGCTGCCCAGCATCACCACGGTGCCGATCAGGGCCAGGGCCGGACCAAAGCCCAGCAGCGGCAACAACCCCGCTCCCAGCGCCGGCCCCAGCGCGCTGCCGCTGCGCTCCGTGAGGCGAAACAGGCCCAGCACCGCCGCTTCATGGGCACCCGCCTGCCGGCGCGCCAGGTCGGCCACCAGGGCCGACTGGGGCGTGATCGACAGCGCCTGGCCCACGCCCAGCCCCAGCAAAACCCCGGCCAAGGCCAGGGGCGCGCTGCCGGCCGGCCAGGCCAGGCAGGCGCTGGCCCCCGCCAGCAGGCCGCCCAGCGCCACGAAGGCGCTGCGCCGCTGCCAGCGGTCGGCGGCGCGAGCGGCCAGCGGCACCAGCAGCACCATCATCAAGGGGTAGAGCGTTTGCAATCGACCGATCACGGCGTTGTCGTAGCCGGCATCCTGCAGATGCATGGGCAACAGGTAGAAGCACAGCGCCGTCAGCAGCAGCTTGGCCGGCAGCGCGCACCCCAGCAGCAGGGGCAGCAGGCCCGAGCGCTGAAGCAGCGCCCCGCGCGTGGCGCTGGGTCCAGCGCCGGCCGCCGGTGCGGGTGCGCTGCTGCCGCAGTGGGCGCGGCGCATCTGCACCCACGCCGCCAACGCCGCCAACGCACACACGGCGGCAGCCAGCCCGAAGGCGGCCGGGACGCCCCACTGGTCGGCCGCCAGTCCGCCCAGCGGGGGCCCGCACAAGCCCGCCACCAGGATGGTGCGCACGAATTGGCCCAGGCTGCGCGCGCGATCCTGGCTGGACGAGCCATCGATCACTGCCCCCTGTGCCGACACGAACACCAGCGCAAAGCCCAGCGCGCCCACCAGCCGGACACCGATCAGCGCCACATAGCCGGGCAGCACGGCGGCGCCCGCCAGGCCGAACGCGCCCAGCAGCGCGCCCAGCACGAGGCCGCGGCGCCGACCGGCGCGCTGCGACCAGGCGGCCAGCGGCCATTGCAACAAGGCCACCGCGGCGAGGAACAACACCATGGGCACGCTGGCCCAGGCGTCGGGCGACAGCCCCCAGCCGGTGGGCGCCAGGGCGCGGGCCCAGGTGGGCAAAAAAGGCCGCGTCAGCTCCTCGGCCAGCATGAACAGGAACAGCGCCGGACGAACGGCGGTGGCACTCGATGGACGCCAGGCCTGGGCCGGACGTCGGGCCGCACCATGGCGGCGGCGCCAGGCCTCGGACACGGCCAGCGCCCGCGCACCGCGCGCCCCCAGCCCCAGCGACACCCATTCCAGCGCCAGCAGCAGGCAGATGGCACCCAGGAAGGCCACGTCCACCAGCCGCGCCTGCAGCGCCCGTGTCAGCACCTGGGTGTCCAGGCCCAGTACCACGCGCGCCACCAGCGCGCCGCCAGCATCGCGCACCGGCACGCCGACGGTGCCCAGGCCGGCCGCGATCGGGCTGCCGCCCAGGAGTGTTCCGTCGGGTGCCAGCAACGCCAGCGCGGCCACTTGCGGACTGCGCTGGCGCAGCTCGGCCGTATGTTGCGGCAGGCCGGCGATGGCGCCGATGGGGACGCCGACCGCCACCGCACGCTCGATCAACGCGGCGCTGGAGCGCGCCAGGGCCTCGGCCTGCGCTTGCTGCGCCGGGGCAATCAGCTCTTGCCCGGCCTCGTTGGCCTGCCAGCCCACGGCCGCCAGTGCCACCCCCAAGGTCAACGCCGTGGCGCCCGCCAGCAGCGCGCGCTCACCGCCAAACAGGCGCAGTGCCGGGCGCCCGCGCCGCAACCGGTGCACCAGCACGGCGCACAGCAGACCAAGCGTCGCCAGCATGAACAGCAGCGCCGGCCACGCGGCCTGCCAGATCGACCTGCGCAGCGCTTGTTCGGCCGTGCGCAGATCCCCGTCGTCGTAACTCAGGCGGACCCAGCCCACGGTCTGACCCAGGTCGTTTCGAATCGGCACGCTGACGAGCGCCGTGGCGGCCGGCGTGGCCAGTGCCACCGCCGGGGCCACCTCGGCCGCCAGCAGGCGCCGGCCATGGATCGTCTCCAGTTGAAAGCGCTGCAGGGCCGGCTCCAGCGCCGCGGCCTCGCGCGTCAACAGGCCCGCCAGGGCCGTGCTGGTCTCCAGCGGCACGCCCAAGGCCAGGGCGTTTTCAGCCGCCTGGGCCGCGTGCTCGGCGGCCAGCGTGAAGCGGGCCGTGAAGGCGGTGCGCTCGGCGTTGCCCAGGGTCTTGGCCGTCAGCGCGCCGCCCGCCAGCAGCGCGGCGGCGCCGATGAGCGCGAGCAGAGCGGTGAAGCGCCACCACAGACGCGCCATCCAGCTCGCGATCGGCATGGATGCGGTCAGCAGCTCAGATGAGTTCGAGCGCCACCGCCGTCGCCTCGCCGCCGCCGATGCACAGCGTGGCCAGGCCTTTCTTGAGGCCGCGTGCCTTCAGCGCGTAGATCAGCGTCACCATGATGCGCGCGCCACTGCAGCCGATCGGGTGGCCCAGCGCGCAGGCGCCGCCGTTGACGTTGACCTTCTCGTGCGGCACCTTCAGGTCGTGCATCAGCGCCATCGGCACCACGGCAAAGGCTTCGTTCACTTCCCACAGATCGACGTCGCCCAACTGCCAGCCGGCCTTGGCCAGCGCTTTCTCGGTCGCGCCGATGGGCGCCGTGCTGAACCACTCGGGCTCCTGCGCATGCGTGGCGTGGCTGACGATGCGCGCCAGCGGCGTACAGCCAGCTTTTTGGCCGTCGATTCGCGCATCAGCACCATGGCGGCGGCGCCGTCGTTGATGCTGGAGCTGCTGGCCGCCGTCACCGTGCCGTCCTTCTTGAAGGCGGGCTTCAGCGTGGCGATCTTGTCCAGCTTGACCTTGCCCGGGCCTTCGTCCGTGTCGACCACGCGCTCGCCCTTGCGATCCTTCACCGTCACGGGTGCGATCTCGGTCGTGAATGCACCGCTTTTGATAGCAGCCTGCGCCCGCTGCACGCTGGCGATGGCGAAATTGTCTTGTTGCTCGCGGGTGAAGTGGTACTTGGCCGCGCAGTCCTCGCCGAAGGTGCCCATGCTGCGGCCGGGCTCGTAGGCGTCCTCCAGTCCGTCGAGCATCATGTGGTCGAAGATGCGGTCGTGCCCCATGCGGTAGCCGCCGCGCCCCTTTTGCAGCAGATAGGGCGCGCCGGTCATGCTCTCCATGCCGCCGGCCACCAGCACCTCATGGCTGCCGGCCACCAGCATGTCATGCGCGAACATCGCCGCGCGCATGCCCGAGCCGCACATCTTGGACAGCGTGACCGCCCCGCACTCTTGGGCAGCCCGCCCTTGAAAGCGGCCTGCCGCGCCGGCGCCGGCCCTGGCCGGCCATCAGGCAGTTGCCGAACAGCACTTCGGTGACCAGTTCGGGCTTGATGCCCGCGCGCTCGACGGCCGCCTTGATGGCCACGCCGCCCAGGTCGTGCGCGGCCAGGCTGGCAAAGTCGCCCTGAAAGCTGCCCATGGGGGTGCGGGCGGCGGAAACGATGACGATGGGGTCGGACATGGATCTCTCCTATTCAAAGGTTGGTGAGTCGAATCAGTGCGACAAGCTGAATCAGCCGGCTTCAAGTTCTTTAAGCGTCTTGCCCGTTGCGTTCTTCCACGCCGTTAGCCCATTGGCCCCCCCGCCGTGGATCACAGCGGCAGCAGCGCTGGGGCTGTCGAATTCAGCATCTTTGGTGAAAGCGAATAAGCCATTCTTCTGGACGAGGGTTCCATCGAGAACGAGCTTCTTTCGAAGAGCAATCACGAACGGATGTTGTGTCTGCGCGGATGGGCGGTTGGTCAATACAGCGGTGGAGTCTTTGAATACGACAAATCCGCCTTCCGTTCGGCGGCCCTTCGCCACTGCGCCCTTGTTCTTGCACAGCAGGTCTTCCTGTGGGTTTGAAGTCTTGGTCGATCCAACAAGAGGACTCAACAAGTCGGACCCGAGTACAGGCAAGATTTGTTGAATTCTCTCTAGAAATACCTCCATGTCCTCACGGTCCGATTCTGGAAGTTTAGGATTGCTGCCATTTGAGTTTTCCAAACGATAGCGGCCGACTTTCTTCGCTTCTTGAAGCAAGCGGTTCTCAAGATAACGAATATGTGCCTTGGTCAGGTTCTCATCCTTGCTGACAAAAACCACAACGGCGTTCCAAAAATCTTTGGCCTTGTGCTGCTTCAGTCGATCACGAATGACTTCGGCCTCACCGACATATGCAAGGGCGTCCCCGTTCTCTGTGTCGGCACCAAACAGGAAGTAGATTCCGGCACTTTCAGTCTCCTCTCGCAAGAGCAGATCATCAAGCTCAGTCCTCGGCGCGGCAAGTGCTTTTCCTGTCCAATTTGAAACTTCTCCGACACGCAGGCGTTTGGCGTCGCCATGTGGCAAAAAGAGCTTGAGGGTCGCGGATGTCATTGATGGTTGAGATTCTGAAATGAGTGCAGGAACTTATTCTGAAGGCTCTGTGGCCGTCGTAGGCGACGGCGTCTCCACGCTGGCGGGGCGCGGGTTCGCCAGCTCGCGCGTGTGGGCCACGCCGCCGTGACGCGCAAAACCTCGCATGCGGCGAATCAGCATCAGTGGACCTGCAGCAGGTGTTGCGCCCCAAAGCGCTCGGCCAGGGCGCCAAGCCGCTTGTCCAGCGTCCAGAGCCGCGCGCCTGGCGTCATCAGGGTGGACGCCAGCAGCAGCACGTCCACCAGGCCGCAGCCCTGGCCGAACAATTGTTCGCGGTCCACGAAATCCATGGCTTCACGCACGCTGGCCTGTCGCGCCGCTTGCAGGTTGTCGAGGTCGGACAGGGTCTGCTGGCGTCGGGGCGGTGTGCCGCAGGCGATTTCGCCGACGACCAGCGGATGAGCGAGCACCCGGTCGGCGGCGAGCAGCGCGGCCAGAGCGCCGTTGTGGCGTCGAAAGTGATCGACCCACACGCTGGTGTCGACCAGCACGCCGGTCATGCCGGCGCGCGCTCGCGGCGGCGCGGAATGTCCTTCATGTCGGGCCGGGTGGCGCCCAGGGCGGCCAGCCGCTTGGCCGACTGCACGCGCACGAAGGTCTTGATGGCTTCGCGAAACAGGTCGGCCTTGTCCATCTCGGGGTCGGCGACTTCGAGCGCTTTTTCGTACAGCGCATCGTCGATGGTGACCGTGGTTCGCATGGCGGGCTCCTTCAATGGTCAAGTCAATATACATCCAATTTGATGTCACATGCCATCAAAATGGATGCGGGCCCTGTCATTCCGATGGCTCTATTGCCGTTGCCGGTGCCGTGGTATCCGGCCGATCCGCGGGCGTTTCCACGCTGGCGGCGCGCGGGTCCGCCAGCTCGTGCGCCCCGGCCACGCCGCCGTTGAAGTCGAAGCGCCGGTGCGCGCCATAGGGATAGAAGTCGATCACCTCGCCGCGCTGGATGCGCTCCTTGTTGCGCTGCCAGAACTCGGGCGTCAGCAGGTCGGCGTGGTGGCGCATGAAGGCGGCGCGCACGCGCGGGTTGCCGAGCAGGAAGGGGGCGAAGGTTTCGGGGAAGACATCGCCCTTGGCCACGGTGTACCAGACCTCGCCGCTCAGCTCGTCCTCCTCGGTGCGCGCGGGCGGCACGCGCCGAAAGTGGCAGTCGGTCAGGTACTCGATCTCGTCGTAGTCGTAGAACACCACCTTGCCGTGGCGCGTGACGCCGAAGTTCTTGTACAGCATGTCGCCGGGAAAGATGTTGGCGGCAACCAGGTCCTTGATGGCGTTGCCGTATTCGATCACGGCGTGCTCCAGTTGCGCCTGCGCGGCTGCGTCTTGCTCGCCGGCGTCGAAGGCCTCCTGCAGGTACAGGTTGAGCGGGATCATGCGCCGCTCGATGTAGGCGTGCGCGATGATGACCTCGGTCTGGCCGTCGCCGTCGCGGTCGGAAATTTCGAGTTGACTGGGCGCGTGCTGCTGCAGCTCGGCAATCAGCTCGTCCTCGAAGCGCGCACGCGGAAAGGCCAGCAGCGAGAACTCCAGGGTGTCGGCCATGCGACCGACGCGATCGTGATGCTTGACCAGATGGTACTTGGCGCGCACCTGCTCGCGCGTGGTTTCCTTGGGGGCTGGAAAGCGGTCGCGGATGACCTTGAAGACGTAGGGAAAGCTGGGCAGGTCGAACACCAGCATCACCATGCCCTTGATGCCTGGCGCGATGCGGAAGGTGTCGGTGGAATGCCGCAGGTGCCACAGCAGGTCGCGGTAGAACAGGTTCTTGCCCTGCTTGGCCAGGCCCAGCGTGTTGTACAGCTCGGCGCGCGGCTTGCGTGGCATCAGGCTGCGCAAAAACTGCACGTAGGCCGAGGGGATTTCCATGTCGACCATGAAATAGGCGCGCGAGAAGGAAAACAGCAGCAGCAGGTCTTCCTCGCCGAACAGCGCCGCGTCCACGTACAGCACGCCCAGCTCGCGGTGCAGGATGGGCAGGGCAAACGGGATCTCGCGAAAGCCGTTGATGATCTTGCCCACCAGATACGCGCCCTTGTTGCGGTAGAACAGGCTGGTGAGCACCTGGATCTGGAAGTTGCTGCGCGGCTTGTCGGCCCCCAGCTCGCGGCGCATGGCGGCGGCCACGTAGCCGGCGTCGCGCTCGATGTCCTCGAAGCGGCAGCGCAGCTCGAAGGATTCGATCACCTCGCGCACGGCGCCCGCCAGCGCATCCGGCGACGGGTAGAAGGCGCGGAAGGTGGGGCGTGCGCGCGGGTCCGCCGTCTCCATGTACTCGGTGCTGATGGCCGGGCGCACGAAGATGAAGTCGTTCTGGAAGTAGTTGCGGTGCAGGATCTTGGTGGTGACCGAGTTGAAGAAGGTCTCGGCCAGCTCGGGCTGCTGGTGGCGCACCAGCATGCCGATGAACTGCAGCTTGACTTGGTGCCACACGGACATGGGCTGCGCTCCCGCCTTGAACTCGCGCTCCAGCCGGCGCACGCACTCCTTCACCCGCAGGTCGTAGAACTCGATGCGCTCGCGCTGTGCGCGCTGCTGGCCGTGCCAGTCGCCGGTTTCGAAGCGGTGCTTGCCGCGCGCCGATTCGGTGCGAAACAGGCGGTAGTGGCGGTTGAAGCCGTCCACCATCGCCTGCGCGAGATCATGCGCCAGGGCGGCTTGCTCGGCCGTCAGCGCCGCAGGCATGGGCCTATCCCGCTTTGGCGTTTGCCGCCTGGCGCGGATAGCGCTTGATGGCGTCGCTGTAGACCTGCACCACGTGGTCGGCGCGCGACATGGTGACGCCCAGGTCCTTCACCAGGCCGTCCTTCAGGCCGTAGCACCAGCCGTGCACGGCCAGCTTCTGGCCGCGCGCCCAGGCGTCCTGCACCACCGTGGTTTCGGCCACGTGGCCAACCTGCTCGATCACGTTCATCTCGCACAGCGTGCTTTCCTGGTCGGCGGTGCACAGGTGCATCCAGCGGCCCCGGTGGCGCTGCTTGACGTCATGCACGTGACGCAGCCAGTTGTCGCCCAGGCCGATGCGCTGCTCGCGCAGCACGGCCAGCACGCCGCCGCAGCCGTAGTGGCCCACCACCATGATGTGCTCGACCTTGAGCACGTCGACGGCGAACTGGATGACCGACAGCGCGTTCAGATCCGAGCTGACCACCACGTTGGCCACGTTGCGGTGCACGAACACCTCGCCCGGCTCCAGGCCGATGACCTGGTTGGCCGGCACGCGACTGTCCGAGCAGCCGATCCACATGTATTTGGGCGTCTGCTGCTGCGCCAGGGCCTTGAAGAAACCGGGGTGCTCGCGTTCCATGCTGGTGGCCCAGGCATGGTTCTTGTCGATCAGGTGTTGGAGAGATGAGGGCATGGGGCGATTGTGCGCGCGGGCGCTCGAGTCTGCTTCAGGTGGTTTCGGCAAACAGCTCGCGGCCGATCAGCATGCGGCGGATTTCGCTGGTGCCGGCGCCGATCTCGTACAGCTTGGCGTCGCGCCACAGGCGCTCGACGGGAAAGTCCTTGGTGTAGCCCACGCCGCCCAGCGCCTGGATCGCCTCGCCGGCCATCCAGGTCGCCTTTTCGGCCGAATACAAGATGGCGCCGGCCGCGTCCTTGCGGAAGCTGCGCGCGTGCTCGGCGTGGTCGGCGGCCCGGCCCACGGCGTAGACATAGGCGCGCGTGGCCTGCCAGGTGCTGTACATGTCGGCCACCTTGCCTTGCATGAGCTGAAACTCGCCGATGCTCTGGCCGAACTGCTTGCGCTCGTGCACGAAGGGCACGACGGCGTCCATGCACGCGGCCATGATGCCCAGCGGCCCGCCCGAGAGCACGGCGCGCTCGTAGTCCAGCCCGCTCATCAGCACCTTGGCGCCATTGCCCTCGCCGCCCATCACGTTTTCCTCGGGCACCTCGCAGTTGTCGAAGAACAGCGGATAGGTGTTGCTGCCGCGCATGCCCAGCTTGTCGAGCTTGGTGCCGGCACTGAAACCCTTGAAGCCCTTCTCGACGATGAAGGCGGTCATGCCGCGCGCGCCCATCTCCGGCTCGGTCTTGGCGTAGATCACCAGCGTGTCGGCGTCGCCGCCGTTGGTGATCCACATCTTGCTGCCGTTCAGCACGTAGTAGCCGTTCTTCTTGTCGGCGCGCAGCTTCATGCTGACCACGTCGCTGCCGGCATTGGGCTCGCTCATGGCCAGCGCGCCCACGTGCTCGCCGCTGACCAGCTTGGGCAGGTACTTGGCCTTTTGCGCGGCGCTGCCATTGCGGTGGATCTGGTTGACGCACAGGTTGGAGTGCGCGCCGTAGGACAGGCCCACCGAGGCCGAGGCGCGCGAGACCTCTTCCATCGCGATGATGTGCGCCAGGTAGCCCAGTTCGGTGCCGCCGTACTCCTGCTTCACCGTCATGCCGTGCAGGCCCAGCTCGCCCAGCTTGGCCCACAGATCGTGCGGAAACAAGTTGTCGCGGTCCACTTGCGCGGCCAGCGGCGCGATTTCCTCGGCGGCAAAGGTGCGCACCGCCTCGCGCAGAGCGTCGATGTCCTCGCCCAGGTGGAAGTTCAGGCCGGGAAGCTGGCTCATGGGGGTCTCCTGTGAAAAACGGGGTTCAGTAAGTGCGGGGCACGGGCACCAGGGTCTGCTGCATCAGCGCGCAGGGGCCCTCTGTGCCGTCGTCGGCCACATGCGTGACCTCGGCGCTGGCGACGATCAGGCGCCGGCCGGGCTTGACCACGCGGCCCACGGCGCGCAGCGCGCCGCCCTGGTAGCTGCCCAGGAAGTTGATCTTGTACTCGGCCGTGACCACTTCCATGCCCTCGGGCGCGACGGTGAGCGCCGCGTAGCCGCCGGCGATGTCGGCCAGCGCGCCCATGGCGCCGCCATGAAAGCCGTCCTGCTGCTGCGTCACGCGGTCGGAATAGGGCAGCCACAACTCGACCTCGCCCGGCGCCACGCGCACGAGAAGCGCCTGCAGGTGGCGCATCATGCCCTGGCGTGCCAGGCTGTCGGCCACGCGCTGGTGCAGGGCGGGGTGCTGGATGGGGGGTGTGGCCGGGGTCATGGGTGAATGGTGGATTTTGATTGACGTTTACGTAAACGTCAATTGGCATCGCTGGGTTCCGCCTGCGGCCGGGCGGCACCCCTGCGCGTGCCGGCCAGCAGGGTGCGGGCGTCCTTCTCGTGCTGGCTGACTTCGCGCAGCGTGGCCTGCAGCTCGGCCAGTTGCGCCTCGAGCTGCACGCGGTGCTGGCCCAGCACGCGCAAGAACTGCTCCAGCTGGGGCTGGGTGTCGCGCGGGCTGTCGTACATGTCGATCAGCGCGCGCGCCTCGATCAGCGACAGGCCCAGGCGCTTGGCGCGCAGGGTCAGCTTCAGGCGTGTGCGGTCGCGGTTGCTGTACACGCGCTGGCGCCCGCCCGGCCCGCGCCGCTCGGGCTGCAGCAGGCCCATGTCCTCGTAAAAGCGCATGGCGCGCGGCGTGAGGTCGAACTCGCGCGCCAGGTCGCTGATGGTGTAGGTGGTGGCCATGGAGGGGCGCGCTGTCGCGCGCGTGCTGGGCAGAAAAGCTGCCGTGTTCCTAAAATGATCCGTTTGATTGACGTTTACGTCAACTGCACCGGCATCCTACCCGAGACCTCAGGTCCCCCCTTCATGTCCCTTTCCGCCGAACTCGAACGCGCCCTGCACTACCCGCTGGGCGACGAACTTCCCACGCCCGGCCGCGCCATCACCCTGGCGCCCGGCGTCAAGTGGATCCGCATGGCGCTGCCCTTTGCGCTGGACCACATCAACCTGTGGCTGCTGCGCGACCGCTTTCAGGGCCGCGAGGGCTGGACGGTGGTGGACTGCTGCATCGACCATGCGGAGTCGCGCGCGCAATGGGAGCAGGTGTTTGAGCACGAGCTGGACGGCCTGCCCGTGGTGCGCGTCGTCGTCACCCACATGCACCCCGACCACATCGGCCTGGCGCACTGGCTGTGCGAGCGCTGGCAGGCGCCGCTGTGGATCAGCGCCACCGACTTTCAGACCGCGCGCTATGCGTGCGAGGTGGTCAACAGCTTTGGCGGCGAGCGCCTGGCCGAGTACTTCCGCAGTCACGGCATGGTGGACGAGGGCGACCTGGACAAGATTCGCAACCGCAAGAGCTACTACCGCGGCCTGGTGCCCGACGTGCCCAAGTCGTATGCGCGGCTGATCGACGGCATGCAGCTGACCGTCGGCGGCCAGGCCTGGCGCTGCATCGCGGGCTACGGCCACGCGCCGGAGCACATGGCGCTGTACTGCGAGCAGCTGGGCATCCTGATCAGCGGCGACATGGTGCTGCCGCGCATTTCGACCAACGTCAGCGTCTACGAGATGGAGCCCGAGGCCGACTCGCTGACGCTGTTCCTCGACTCCATCGACCGCTTCCGGCCGCTGCCCGCAGACACCCTGGTGCTGCCCTCGCACGGCAAGCCTTTCAAGGGCTTGCACACCCGCATCCAGCAGCTGCACGACCACCACCGCGACCGCCTGGCCGAGGTGATGGCGGCCGCGCTCGAGAAGCCCGCCAGCGCCTACGACATGCTGCCCGTGCTGTTCAAGCGCCCGCTCGACCTGCACCAGACCACCTTCGCGCTGGGCGAGTCGGTGGCGCACCTGCATCGGCTGTGGCACGGCGGACAGCTGGCGCGCGCCCGCGATGGCGAGGGCATCTGGCGCTTTGCGCCCGTCTGATTTTTCAAGCGGATTTGGCCTATGGCGCTTGATGGACAAGCGCAGTCAGCTATCAAATCAATAGTTACTGGATTGTGCCCACCATGAACCTCGAGAATCTGTTTTCGCTCCAGGGCCGCAGCGCCCTGGTCACCGGCGGCTCGCGCGGCATCGGCCGCATGATCGCCGAGGGCTTTCTGCGCGCCGGCGCGCGCGTGTACATCTCCGCGCGCAAGGCCGAGGCCTGCGACGCCACCGCCAAGGAGCTGTCGGCCATCGGCCCCTGCGTGTCGCTGCCCGCCGATGTCTCGACTCTGGACGGCATCCACGCGCTGGTGGCGGCCTATCAAAAGCACGAGAGCAGCCTGGACATCCTGGTCAACAACGCCGGCGCGGCCTGGGGCGCGCCGTACGCCGAGTTCCCCGAAAGCGGCTGGGACAAGGTGGCCGACCTGAACATGAAGACACCGTTTTTCCTCACGCAGGCGCTCACGCCCATGCTCAAGGCGGCCGCCACCGATCACCTGGCCAAGGTGATCCACATCGCGTCCATCGATGGCATCAGCGTCAACCCCTGGGAGACCTATTCCTACGCCGCCAGCAAGGCCGGCCTGATCCACCTGACCAAGCGCATGGCCATGACGCTGGCGTCCCAGCGCATCATCGTCAGCGCCATCGCGCCGGGGCCTTTTGCGTCGGAGATGAACAAGAGCGCGCGCGACCACGCCGACGAGGTGGCCCAGCGCACGCCCGCCGGCCGCATCGGCACGCCCGAGGACATGGCCGGCGCTGCCATCTACCTGGCCTCGCGCGCCGGCGACTACGTGGTGGGCTCCACCCTGGTGGTGGATGGCGGGGTGGCCTGGGCGCGGTAGCAAGCCTTCAAGAGCGCTCGCGTCCCAGCAGCGTCGCCTTGCGCTCCACCCCCCAGCGGTAGCCCGACAGCGCCCCGTCGCTGCGCACCACGCGGTGACACGGAATGGCCACGGCCAGCGGGTTGGCCGCGCAGGCCTGGGCCACGGCGCGGCTGGCGCTCGGCTGGCCGATGCGCCGGGCGATTTCGGCGTAGCTGACGGTGCTGCCGGCGGGCACCTGGCGCAGCGCCTGCCACACGCGCTGCTGAAAGGCGCTGCCGCGCACGTCCAGCGGCAGCTCGAGCCCGATGCGCGGCTGCTCGACAAAGCCGATCACGCGCGCCACGTGCTGCTCGAAGGCGGCATCGCCGCCCACCAGCTCGGCCTGCGGAAACTGGTCTTGCAACTGCCGCACCAGCACCTCGGGCTCGTCGCCCAGCGCGATGGCGCACAGGCCGCGCTCGCTTTCGGCCACCAGGATGGCGCCCAGCGCACACTGGCCGACGGCAAAGCGGATGGTCTGGCCGCGCCCGCCGGCGCGATAGTCGGCCGGGGCCATGCCCAGCGCCGCGTCGGCCTGGGCGTAGAAGCGGCTGGCTGCGCCATAGCCGGCGTCGTACACGGCGTCGGTCACGCGGCGGCTTGTGGGCAGCGTGGCGCGCAGGGCGGCGGCGCGGCGCGCGCGCGCCCAGGCGGCAGGCGTCTGGCCGGTGGCGGCCTTGAACACGCGGTGGAAGTGAAACGGGCTCAGGCCGCTGGGCTGGGCCAGTTCTTCGAGCGTGGGCGCGGGCACGCCGGCGCGCACGCATTCCTCGATTTGCGCGCAGGCCGCAGCGACGCGCCGGGCATGGTCGATGTCGGGCGAGCTGTGACGGCGTGTGCGGGCGGCGCGGGCTGGGGTGAGGGCGGCGGCAGTCATGGCGTCACTGTAGGCCGGGCCGGTGCACCGCGCCTCCCGCGGCTTGCTATCGCATGCACGCCATGCTCACCAGCCGGGCACGCGCTCGTGCTTGAGCTGGCGGCGCCGCTGGCCGTAGTCGGGCAGCACGGCGCCCACGTGCTCCCAGAAGCGCGGGCCGTGGTTCATCTCCCGCAGGTGAGCCAGCTCGTGCACCACCACGTAGTCGATCACGGCCTCGCTCAAATGGATCAGGCGCCAGTTCAGGCGGATCGAGCCGTCCGCGCTGGCACTGCCCCAGCGCGTCTGGGCCGATGACAGCGTGAGACGCTGCCAGCGCACGCCCAGCTGCGGGGCAAAGTGGTCCAGCCGCGCGGTGAACAGCCGGCGCGCCTGGCCCAGCAGCCAGGCCTGCGCAGTGTCGCGCAGGCGCTCGGGTGCGGCGCCCGCCGGCAGGCCCAGCCACAGGTTGCCGTCGTGCAGCGCCGCGCCCGCCGGGGCATGGGCCTGGCGCGGGTCCAGCCGCAGCGTGAGCGGCTGGCCGAGGTAGGGCAGCTGGGCGCCTTCGCACCAGTCGATGCTGGCCGAGGCGGCCTGGGCCTGGCGCTCGCGCGCCTGCGTCAGCTTGTCCAGCACCCAGCGCGATTTTTGGCGCAGCAGGGCCTCGACCTCGGCCAGGGGCGTCCAGCGTGGCGCGCTGACCGCAAGGCCTTCGGCGTCCACCGTGAGGCCGATGGTGCGCCGTCGCCCGCGCCGAAACGCGTAGGCCACCTGCGCATCGCCCAGCCGAATGTGCCGGTTGGCCTGCGGGTGGCTGAAGGCGGCCGGGGGCAGCGCCTGCTGCAGATCGAGCGGCGCCGGTCCGGTTTCTATCAATTCAATAGCTGGTGGCGCTTTCTGGATGGGCGCCGGAAGCTGATTTGACTCCAAATCTGCGCTGCCTGCACTGCCGCTGAACAGATCGAGCAGGAGCTGGCGCATGGCGTGGTTCAAGGCCGTTCAGGCGCTGGGCCGCACGCTCGAGCGCGGGGTTTCGGGTGTCGGGTAGGCCGCGGGGTCCAGGCGCCGCATCTCGGTCTCGATCCAGGCCTCCACCTCGCGCGTGACCTCGTGCGCCTTGCGGCCGGCGGTGGCAATGGGCGGGCCGATCGAGATGTCCACGATGCCGGGCTTCTTGATGAAGGCCTTGCGCGGCCAGCAGCGCGCCGAAGTGACGGCGATCGGGATCACCGGCACGCCGCAGTCGATGGCCAGGCGCGCGCCGCTGCTCTGGTAGGCGCCCTTCTCGCCGCGCGGAATGCGCGTGCCCTCCGGGAACATGATGACCCACACGCCCTGTCCCAGCAAGCGCCGGCCCTGCTCGGTGACCTTGCGCAGGGCCTCGGTGCGGTGCTCGCGGTCGATGTGGATCATGTCCAGCCGGCCGATGGCCCAGCCGAAGAACGGGATGGAGAGCAGCTCGCGCTTGAACACGTAGGCCAGCGGGTGCGGCATCAGTGGCGGCATGCAAAAGGTCTCCCAGGCCGACTGGTGCTTGACGAGCAGCACCGCGCCATCGGTGGCACCGGTGGGCAGGTTTTCCATGCCGCTGACGCGATTCTTGATGCCCATGATCCAGCCGCCGGCGTGCATGGTCAGGCCCAGCCAGGCGCGGCAGATGCGGTACAGGACGGGCTTGGCGGTGAAGGGTGCCAGCAGCACCACCAGCGTGGCCCAGGGGATGACGGTGATCGTCATCCACAGCAGGTGCAGGGCGGAGCGGATGGCGTTCATGCGGACGGAGACTGAGCCTCGGGGCGGGCGGCCTCGTCGGCCGCAATCAGGGACGTGGCAAAGGCGGCCAGGTCGGCATGCACCTGGGTGGCGGGTGGAAACTCGGGCGGCAACGGATCAGTCAGCGCCGGCGCGCCGCGGCCCGTCAGCACCAGGTGCACCCGGCAGCCGGCGGCGTGCGCGGCCTGCGCGTCGCTGGCGCTGTTGCCCACCGCGTGCACGCGCGCCAGGTCCAGCTTGTAGCGTTCGCCGATCTGGCGCAGCAAGCCCGGTTGCGGCTTGCGGCAGCTGCAGCCGTCCTCGGGCGTGTGCGGGCAGAAAAAGATGGCTTCGATGCGCCCGCCGGCCGCCGCCAGCAGCTTGTTCATGCGGGCATGGATGGCGTTGACGGTGGCCATGTCCACCTGTCCGCGGCCCAGGCCCGGCCAGTTGGCGACAATCACCACCTGGTAGCCGGCGTGGTTGAGCCGCGCAATGGCATCCAGCGCGCCGGGCAGGGGCTGCCAGTCGTCGGGCGACTGCACGAAGCCTTCGCGTTCGACGTTGAGGGTGCCGTCGCGGTCGACGATGACCAGTTTCATGGGTGCGATTATCTGCCGGCCGTCGGCGCCAGGCGTGCCCAGCGGCCCCACCAGCGGCCCGTCTCCACGTGCAGCCGCGCCACGCGGCCGGGCGGCCAGGCGCCGGGTGGCTGGTCCTCGGCCAGCAGGCGCTGCGGTCCGGGTGCGCCGGGCAGCTCCAGGTACAGCTCGGTGCCGCCGGGGCTGCGCGCATTGGCGGGCACCGCGCGCGCCAGCAGCACGCGCGCATCCTGCTCGGCCACGGGCTGGCGGCCGGCCTGGTTGAGGTGGCTGGCCAGCAGCCCCGCGCCACCCAGCAGCCAGGCCAGCCCCCACAGCGCCAGCACCCAGGGCCGCACGCGCGGCCAGCCGTGGCGGCGCAGCACCGCGCGCAGGCCCCAGCGCAGCAGCAAGCCGGCGACGAGCAGGCCCAGCGCGGTCAGCACGAAGGGGCGCGCCGCGGCCCACATGGCCTGGTAGGGGTCGGCCACCAGGGTGGCGGCGCGCAGGGGCTGCAAGCCGCTGGCGTCGTGGTCGGCTTGCGCCTGCAGGCCGGCGCGCAGCAGCAGCACCGCGACGGGCGCGGCCAGCACCTCGGCCCAGGCGCGCCAGGGTGCGGGCGCGGTCATTCAGGTTGCCAGTCGCGAGAGGTCGGCCACGCGGTTCATGGCCTGGTGCAGCTGCTGCAGCAGGTGCAGGCGGTTGGCCCGCAGCGCCGCATCGTCGGCGTTGACCATCACGCCGTCGAAGAAGGCATCGACCGGCGCGCGCAGGGCGGCCAGGGTCCGCAGGCTGGCGGTGTAGTCGCCCCGCTCGAAGGCGGCGGCGGCCTTTGGGGCCACGGTCTGCAGGGCCTCGTACAGGGCCTTTTCGGCGTCTTCGACCAACAGCTCGGGCTTCACGGCGCCGCCGACTTCACCCTCGGCCTTTTTCAGGATGTTGCCGACGCGCTTGTTGGCGGCGGCCAGGGTGGGTGCTTCTGGTAGCTGGGCAAAGTTGCGCACCGCGTCCAACGCCTTAGGGAACTCGCCCCACATCGGGCGGGCAGCTATCACCGCATCCGCCTCTTGCGCGCTGGCGCCGCGCTCACGCAGGTAGCCGCTCAGGCGTTCGTACACAAACTGCAAAAGCTCGTCGGACGTGTTGGGTACAAGCTTGTGCTGCTGAATGGCTCGATGACCCGCCTCGGGCAGCGTGGCGTAGTACTCGCGTTGGAGGTCCGTATCCTCGAAGATCGCGACGACCTTCGGCACGATCTGTCCGAGGTTGAGCGGCAGTGCCTTCTCGATCAACATCCGAATCACCCCCAGCGCATGGCGGCGCAGCGCAAAGGGGTCGCGCTCGCCCGTGGGCAGGCTGCCGATGCCGAACAGGCCCACCAGGGTCTCCAGCTTGTCGGCCAGCGCCACCACCGTGCCCACTTCACCGCGCGGCAGGGTGTCGCCGGCAAAGCGGGGCTTGTAGTGGTCCTCGATGGCGTCGGCCACCGCGGGCGGCAGGCCGTCGTGCAGGGCGTAGTAGCGGCCCATCACGCCCTGCAGCTCGGGGAACTCGCCCACCATGTCGCTCACCAGGTCGGCCTTGGCCAGGCGCGCGGCCTGCTCGGCCTGCGCCGCCAGCGCGGCGCCGCCCAGCTGCTCGCCGATCGCGCGGGCGATGGCGCGCACGCGCTCGCTGCGCTCGCCCTGCGTGCCCAGCTTGTTGTGATAGACCACCTTGGCCAGTTGCGGCAGGCGCGATTCCAGCGTCTTCTTGCGATCCTGGTCGAAGAAGAACTTGGCGTCCTGCAGGCGCGGGCGCACCACGCGTTCGTTGCCTTCGATCACCGCGCTGGCGTCTTGCGGGCTGATGTTGCTGACGACCAGGAACTGGTGAGTCAGCTTGCCCGCGCCGTCCAGCAGCGGAAAGTACTTCTGGTTGGCCTTCATGGTCAGGATCAGGCATTCCTGCGGCACATCGAGAAAGGCCGGGTCGAACTGGCACAGCAGCACGTTGGGGCGCTCCACCAGGGCCGTCACCTCGTCCAGCAGCGCTTCGTCTTCGATAGCGTGCAGCGCTTGTCCTGCACGCGCTGCCGCCGTTTTTATTTGTGACTGGATGAGGGCGCGGCGCTCGTCGAAGGAGGCGATCACGGCGCCCTGCTCGCGCAGCGTGTCGGCGTAGTGGTCGGCATGCTGGATCTCGATGGTGCCCGGCGCGGCCTCGAAGCGGTGGCCGTGCGTGGCACGGCCGGCGGTCAGGCCCAGCGCCGTCACCGGCACCACGGCGGCGCCATGCAACGCCACCAGGCCGTGCGCCGGGCGCACGAACTGCACGCTGTCCCAGCCGGGCAGCGGCGTGCCGTGCTGCAGTTGGTAGGTCATGACCTTCGGGATGGGCAGGTGCGCCAGCGCCTCGGCCAGCGCCTTTTGCAGCGCATCGGCCAGCGTGGCGCCGGGCTGCACGCTGTCCAGAAACAGCGCTTCGGCCTTGCCATCGACGGCGCGCTGCAATTGCGGCAGCACCGCAGCGTCGGCGCCCAGCGCGTGCAGCTTTTTCAGCAGTGCGGGCGTGGGCTGGCCGGCCGCGTCCAGCGCCACGCTGACGGGCATGAGCTTGTGCCGAACCGCCTTGTCGGCCGCCTTGCCCGTCACCTGCGTGATGTGCGCGGCCAGCCGGCGCGGGCTGGCATACGGCGTGACGTGGCTGTCGGCGGCGGTCAGGCCCTGGGCCTTGAGTTGCTCGAACAGTTGGCTGGCAAAGGCTTCGCCCAGCTTGCGCAAGGCCTTCGGGGGGAGTTCTTCGACAAAAAGTTCGACCAGCAGATTCTGTGTGCTCATGGTGTCGGGTTCTTTCAAGCGGCCCGCTTCTCGATCTGCGCCACCCACTCGCGCGGCGCCAGCGGAAAGCCCAGGCGCTCGCGGCTGTCGTAGTAGCTGGCGGCCACGGCGCGCGCGAGGTTGCGGATGCGGCCGATGTAGGCGGCGCGCTCGGTCACGCTGATGGCGCCGCGCGCGTCCAGCAGGTTGAAGGTGTGGGCGGCCTTGAGCACCTGCTCGTAGGCCGGCAGCGCGAGCTGCTGCTCGACCAGGTATTTGGCCTGCTTTTCGTGCGCGTCGAAGGCGGTGAACAGGAAGGCCGCGTCACTGTGCTCGAAGTTGTAGGCCGATTGCTCGACCTCGTTCTGGTGGAACACGTCGCCATAGGTCAGCTTGCGGCCGTCGCCGTCCACGGTCCACACCAGGTCGAACATGTTCTCGACGCCCTGCAGGTACATGGCCAGGCGCTCCAGACCGTAGGTGATCTCGCCGGTGGCGGGGCGGCAGTCGATGCCGCCGACCTGCTGGAAGTAGGTGAACTGCGTCACCTCCATGCCGTTGAGCCACACCTCCCAGCCCAGCCCCCAGGCGCCCAGCGTGGGGTTCTCCCAGTCGTCCTCGACGAAGCGGATGTCGTTCTTCTTCAGGTCGAACCCCAGCGCCTCCAGGCTGCCCAGGTACAGCTCCAGGATGTTGTCGGGCGCCGGCTTGAGCACCACCTGGTACTGGTAGTAGTGCTGGCCGCGATTGGGGTTGTCGCCATAGCGCCCGTCCTTGGGCCGGCGGCTGGGCTGCACGTAGGCGGCCTTCCAGGGCTCGGGGCCGATGGCGCGCAAAAAGGTGGCGGTGTGCGAGGTGCCGGCGCCCACTTCCATGTCATACGGTTGCAGCAGCGCGCAGCCTTGCGCGTCCCAGTATTGCTGGAGCTTGAGGATGATTTGCTGGAAGGTGAGCATGGCAAGGGAAGACCGGGGCGAGACCAACCCGGTATTTTAGCGATTTAGAACAAATAGGCCTCCAGCGCTTGCCAATCAAGCGCGAGAAGCTATCAAATTCGCAGTAATCAGGCCCAGTGCCGCAGCACCAGGCAGGCGTTGGTGCCGCCAAAGCCGAAGCTGTTGGACAGCACCTGGCGCAGCGTGGCCTCGCGCGCCTGGGTCACCAGCGGCATGTCGCCCACGGCCGGATCGGGCGTCTCGACGTTGGCCGAGCCGGCGATGAAGCCCTTCATCAGCATGATCAGGCTGAAGATGGCCTCCTGCACGCCGGTGGCGCCCTGCGAGTGGCCGGCCAGCGACTTGGTGCTGGAAAACGGCGGGATGCGGCTGCCGAACACCTTGCGGATGGCGTGCAGCTCGGGCACGTCGCCCACCGGCGTGGAGGTGCCGTGGGTGTTGATGTAGTCGATCGGATCGGCCAGGCCCTCGATGGCCTGACGCATGCAGGCCACGGCGCCCTCGCCGGACGGGGCGACCATGTCCTCGCCGTCGGAGGAGATGCCGAAGCCCGCCACCTCGGCCAGGATGGTGGCGCCGCGCTGCTCGGCGTGCTCCAGGCTCTCCAGCACCAGCGCGCCGCCGCCGCCGGCGATGACGAAGCCGTCGCGGTTGGCGTCATACGGGCGCGAGGCCTTGTCGGGCGTGGCGTTGAACTTGCTGGACATGGCGCCCATGCCGTCGAACAGCAGCGCCAGCCCCCAGGACAGCTCCTCGCCGCCGCCGGCGAACATCACGTCCTGCATGCCCCAGGCGATCTGCTGCGCGGCCGCGCCGATGCAGTGCGCCGACGTGGAGCAGGCCGAGGTGATGGAGTAGTTGATACCCTTGATCTTGAAGTTGGTCGCCAGGTTGGCCGACACCGTCGAGCCCATGCAGCGCGTGACCTGGTAGGGGCCGACGCGACGGATGCCCTTGCTGCGCAGGGTATCGGCGGCCTCGATCTGGTTGGCCGGCGAGCCGCCGCCCGAGCCCATGATGAGCCCCGTGCGCGGGTGGCTGATCTGCGCGGGCGTCAGGCCGGCTTGCCGGATTGCGTCTTCGAGCGAAATCTGCGCGTAGGCCGCGGCGTCGCCCATGAAGCGCAGCTGCTTGCGGTCGATGCGCGCTTCGAGGTCGATCTCGGGCGCGCCAGCCACCTGGCTGCGCAGGCCCAACTCGGCGAACTGGGGCGCCGCCTTGATGCCCGAGCGACCCTCGCGCAGCGAGGCCTCGACCGTCGCCAGATCATTGCCGATGCACGAGACGATGCCCGCGCCCGTGATCACCACACGCCGCTTGTTCATGGCGTTTCCTTGCTGTCGCCCTCGCGCAGAAAAAGGCCCACGCGCAAGTCATTGGCGACGTAGATTTCCTTGCCGTCGGCCAGCAGGCGCGCATCGCCGATGGCCATGTTCAGCCTGCGGCGCACCACGCGCTTGATGTCGATTTCGTAGGTGACGCGCTTGACGTCGGGGCCCACCTCGCCGGTGAACTTGACCTCGCCCGCGCCCAGGGCGCGCCCGCGGCCGGGCAGGCGCAGCCAGGTCAGGAAGAAGCCGATCAGCTGCCACATGGCGTCCAGCCCCAGGCAGCCGGGCATCACCGGGTCGCCGCGAAAGTGGCAGGCAAAAAACCACAGCTCGGGCTTGACGTCCAGCTCGGCGACGATCTTGCCCAGGCCGTGCGCGCCGCCGGTGTCGTCGATGTGCGTGATGCGGTCGAACATCAGCATGGGGGGCAGCGGCAGGCGCCCGGCCTCGGGCCCGAACAGGCGGCCTTCGCCCGAGGCGATCAGCTGCTCATAGGAAAAGGATTCAGCCATAGAGGGGCGATTGTGCCTGAGCGCTGCCAGCGCCCACGTGACAAGCCGGTGTCAGCGCGGGTGCCGCCCGGCGGCCGCGGCGGCCGTCAGCACGATCAGCGCCGCGGCGGCCCACAGCGGCCCCAGGCCCCAGCGCGCCACCCACGCGGCATAGGGGGTGAGGGTGTGGCGCCCCTCGAAGCTGCCCTGCAGCACGCCGCGGGTCAGGCGCGGCAACTGGTGCGTGACGCGGCCCTGCGCGTCGATGATGACGGTGGCGCCGGTGTTGGTGGCGCGCAGCACCGGGCGTTCGAACTCCAGTGCGCGCATGCGGCTGATGGCCAGGTGCTGGTCGATGGCTACCGTGTCGCCAAACCAGGCGATGTTGCTCAGGTTGACGAACACCGTGGGGGCGGTGGCCGGGTCGGCAAAGCGCGCGGCCAGCTCCTCGCCGAACAGGTCTTCGTAGCAGATGTTGGGCGCCAGGCGCTGGCCCTGCCATTCAAACGAGGGCTGATTGACGGCGCCGGCGGTGAAGTCGCCCAGCGGAATGTTCATCAACCGCACGAACCACCGAAACAGCGGCGGGATGAACTCGCCAAAGGGCACCAGGTGGTGCTTGTCGTAGCGGTAGGGCGCGGCCTGTCCGGGCGCCAGGCCGACGGCCGAGTTGGTGTAGCCGGCCTGCAGGTCGCCCAGCGGCATGCCCAGCAGCGCGGCCTGGCCCGGCTGGGCGTAGCGGGCCTGCAGCGCCGCCCAGTAGCCTTCGGGCAACTGGCGCGGCAGCAGGGGCAGGGCGGTTTCGGGCGCCACCACCAGGGGGGCGGTGTTGGCCTGCAGCTGCTCGCCGTACCAGCGCAGGGCGTCGGTCACACCGGTGCCGGGGATGAATTTCTCGTCCTGCGCGATGTTGCCCTGCAGCAGGGCCACCTCCAGGCGCGGGCCCGCCGGTGCCGGCGGCACCGGCAGCAGGGTTTGCGCCAGCCCCCAGGCCAGCATCAGCACGGCGATCAGTCCAGCCGGGGCCAGGCCGCGCGCCGCACGCGCGGCCGGCCCGGTGCGCGGGCTCAGGCCCAGCGCCAGCAGGGCCGCCAGCCACGCGGCCGCCAGGCCGATGCCGTACACCCCCACCCAGCGGGCGTAGGCGGCCAGCAGGCCGTCCACGTGCGCGTAGCCGCCGGCGCCCCAGGGAAAGCCGGTGAACCAGCGCCCGCGCGCCAGCTCGGCCAGCGTCCACAGCGCGGCAAACAGCAGGCTGGCCAGCCCGGGGCGCAGCCGCAGGCCGGGGCGCGCCGCCAGCGCTGCAAAGGCCGCCGCCGCCAGCGCGTAGTACAGCGCCAGCAGTCCCGCCAGCGCCAGCACCGCGGCCACCGCCAGCGCCGCGTTCAGCCCGCCGTAGGTGTGCATGGAGATGTACAGCCACCAGAAGGTGCCGGCCAGCCAGGCCAGGCCAAAGCACCAGCCCAGCCTGAATCCACGCCACTGCGCCGAGCCGCCTCTTGGGGGGGGACGCAGCAGCAGGGCCACCAGCACGGCCAGGCCCCCCACCTGCAGCCAGCCGTGCGCCTGGCCGGTCCACGGGTCGGCCAGGGCCAGCGCCTGCGTGGCGCCCGTGGCCAGGGCGATCAGGGCGGCAATCACGCGGGCGCAGGCGGCGTGCGCGAGACCTTGAACCAGCGCACGGCCCCGCCCTTGATGTGCAGCACCACGAAGTCCAGCCCGCCCAAGCTGAAGCGCTCGCCGCGCGTGGGCACATGGCCCAGTTGGTGAGCGATCAGGCCGCCGATGGTGTCGAACTCGACGTCCAGGTCGCTGTCCGGGTCCACCCCCAGGTGCACGTCGAAGGACTCGTTGACGCGCTCCAGCGGCGTGTTGCCGGCCACCCGCCAGGTGTCGTCGGCCAGCGCAAAGATGTCGCCCGCGTCGCCCTCGATGTCGAACTCGTCCTCGATTTCGCCGACGATTTCCTCCAGCACGTCCTCGATGGTGACCAGCCCCGCCGTGCGGCCGAACTCGTCCACCACGATGGCCAGGTGGTTGCGGTTGGCGCGGAACTCGCGCAGCAGGTCGTTCAGGCCCTTGCTCTCGGGGATGAACACCGGCGGGCGCAGCAGGGTGCGCAAATTCAGTTCGGGCGCGCGCTGCAGCTTGAGCAGGTCCTTGGCCAGCAGCATGCCGATGATGTTCTCGCGCTCGCCCTGATAGACCGGAAAGCGCGAATGCGCGGTGGTGATGACCTGGCGCAGCAGCTCGTCGTAGGGGGCGTCGATGTCCAGCAGGTCCATGCGCGGGGCGGCCACCATCACGTCGCCCGCGCTCTGGTCGGACAGGCGCAGCACGCCCTCGAGCATGACGCGGCTTTCGGCGTCGATCAGCGACTTGTCCTCGGCCTCGGCCAGGGTCTCGATCAGCTCGTCGGTGGAGTCGGGCCCCGGATTGATGAACTCGATCAGCTTGCGCAGCAGGCTGCGCTTGTCTTCGCGCTCATGGGGGCGCGCAGGGTGAGGGTCGGGCAAGGTGCTGGGGTGCAGGACGTGCGGTGGTTGCGGGCTGCCTAGGATAGCGGATGCGGCGCGGCGGCCGCAATGGCGGGGTTGGCGCCCAGCGTCGCCAGCCCGCGCCCGTGCGCGGCCGGCTCGGCGTCCTGCACGATGGCCGACTGCACGACAAAGCCGAGGATCAGCGACAGCAGGGTTTGCGCCACATCCTGGGGCGCCGCCGCCGCGTCCAGCTCGCCCTCGGCCTGCCAGCGCCGCACGCGGTCGGCCAGGCGGTCGCGGAAGGCGGCGTAGAAGTCGCGCATCAGGCCGCGCAGGCGCTCGTTGCGCTGCGCCTCGCTCCAGCCGTGCAGCGCGATGCTGCAGAGGTTGTAGCCGGGCTGGGCGGAGAAGGACAGGACGGTGGCGGTCACCTGCTGCATGAGCGCTGGCACGCTGCGCTGCTGCGGGGCTTCGAGAATCGGCTGCAGCAACTGGGCCAGCCGGCACAGCGAACTGCTGATGGCGGCCACGATGATGTCGTCCTTGCCGGCGAAATAGCGGTACATCGCGCTGGCCGACAGCCCCGACTCGGCCATGATCTGCTCCATGGTCGTGGCCTGCACGCCCTGGCGATAGAAGCAGCGCCAGGCGGCTTCCAGGATTTGCGCCTGGCGCGCGGCGCGGTGCTGGTCGCTGATCTTCGGCATCCGGCCATGGTAGCAAAAAAAGGAATGAATATTCCTTGACACGATCGACGTGGTGGCGCTTTAATGGGGAACATTCATTCCTTTTTGGAGATTGCGCCATGAGCTACGCCCGCCTGCGCGTGCATCACCTGAACTGCGCCTGCATCCAGCGCCTGGATATCCAGGGCAGGCAACTGGGTTGCCACGTGCTGCTGGTGGAGACCCCCGCCAGCGGCCTGGTGCTGGTCGACACCGGCCTGGGCACGCTGGACTACGCCAACATGACCTCGCGGCTGACCAAGTCCTTCGTCTACGGCTACGCGCGGCCCAAATGCGACCCCGCGCTGGCCGCGCTCAACCAGATCCGCGCGCTGGGCTTCGACGCCGCCGACGTACGCCACATCGTGATGACGCACATGGACCTGGACCATGTGGGCGGCCTGGCGGACTTCCCCAAGGCCAAGGTGCACCTGCACGCGGCGGAGCTGAAGCAGTGCACCGAGCGGCGCACGTTCAAGGACCGGCACCGCTACCTGCCGGCCATGTGGGCGCACGGCTTGGACGCCGAGACCTACGAGGTGCAGGGCGAGCCGTGGTTCGGCTTCGAGGCGGTGCGCCAATTGCGCGGCCTGCCGCCCGAAATCCTGATGGTGCCGCTGTTTGGCCACACGCTGGGCCACTGCGGGGTGGCGGTGCAGGCCGCGGATGGCTGGCTGCTGCACGCCGGCGATGCGTACTTCGACCCGCGCGAGGTCAGGGGCGCGCGCCGCCAATGCGCCTGGAAGGTGGGCCTGTTTCAGGCCGTGGTGCAGACCGACCGTTCGCTGCGCCTGTTCAACCAGGCGCGCTTGCGCCGGTTCACCGCCGATCACCCCGAGGTCGAGGTGTTTTGCGCCCACAACCCCTGGGAACTGGAGGCGGCGCAGCAGCGGGGTTCGACGCGCGCGTGCGCAAGCCTCCCATTCGAGCAGCCGGCCAATCCAGTCCGGGCTTGATGCCCGGCCCGCGGGCTCAACGGCCGCTGCGGTGCACCGCGTCGCGCGCGCCGTCGCGCACTTCCTGCATGGTGGCCAGCATGTTGCGCACCGTGGCGGCTTCGCTCTTGATCCAGTAGTCCACCTCGCCCACCTGGTTGGCCAGGAGCTGGTCGATGCGGGTTCGGAACGTGGCCTCGGGCAGGCGCAGGTAGGCTTCGCTCTCGCTGCCGGCGCGCTCGATCACGGCGCCGGCGTGGCGCGCGATCTTCAGCATGGCGGTGTTCTCGCTCAGCGCGTGGATGTACAGCGTGTCCACCCCATGATTGACGGCGTGGATGGCGGCGCGCTCGAACAGCAGCTTGCCGTAGCCGCGCCCGCGCGCGTGCTTGGCCACCGACACGCCAAATTCGGCAAAGCCGGCCTGCGCCAGGTCGCCGGGGTAGGCCAGGTGCGCCATCGCGATCATCGCCAGGCGGCGATTGAAGATGCCGAACACCTGGTCGCGTTCGAAGTTCAGGCCGTCCACGTACTTGCGGATCTGCTCTTCGGTGGCGGCGTAGCCGAAGCGCAGGTAGCGGTCGTGCTCGTCCAGCTCGAGCAGGTGCCGCGCGATGCGCGCGCGGTAGCGCACGCCAATCTCGCGGATCGGCACGATGGCGCTGGCCTGGGCGTAGGGCTGGGCCGGCTTGGCCGGGGCGACCGTGGGGCTCACGGCCGGTGCAGGGTCTGCGCGGCGGGAGAGGTCGGGGGTTTCCATGCACCCCATGTTAGGGCCCGGGCCTAGAGTTGCCACTCCAAAGGCAGCGGAACCCGGGGCCGGGGTTTGCCTGGCCCCGGGGTTGCCCCCTTTCGGAGGGGCATCGCAACGCGCAACGGGCGGAGCCCTGGGGTGGGCCTATATCGGCAAGGCCGTCGTCGATTTCACCCGCTCCATCACGAAGCTGGTCTTGCAGTCCTGCACGGCGGGGTGGCGCAGCAGCGTGTCCATCATGAAGCGCGAATACGCCGCCATGTCCTGCACCACCAGCCGCAGCAGGAAGTCCATCTCGCCCGTGAGCGCCGCGCACTCCACCACTTCGGGCCAGTTCTGCACGCTGGCGCGAAACTCGTCCATGGGGTTGCGCTTGGCATGGTCCTGGCGCTTTTCCAGCCGCACGTTGACGTAGGCCACCAGGCCCAGGCCGACGGCCTCGGGCCGCAGCAGGGCCACCGTGCGCTCGATCACGCCGCTGTCTTCCAGGCGCTTGACGCGCCGCAGCACGGCGCTGGCCGACAGGCCCACCTGTTCGCCGATGGCCTCGCAGGGCGTGCGCCCATCCTGCTGCAGGCGCAGCAGGATGGCGCGGTCGAGCTTGTCCAGGGCCAGGGTGGCGGTCATGATGGCGGCGATGTCGGGACGACAAAAAGGCGACGATCTGCAGAGGAAACCAATTCAATGCATGAATTATGCGTTCCATCGATCAGTAATGCAAAAAAACGAAGTGTTTGATGGCCGTCAAGTGCAGCAAAGCTGAAAACCTGATGCGCGTTGAGCCTACAGTTGAAGGATTGGCCCCAGCGCCTTAGCTTTTCAGGAGACCCCGCCATGACATCCGCCAACGCCAGCACGGCCGCCACTGCCTGGGACAACCCCATGGGCACCGACGGCTTCGAGTTCATCGAATACGCCGCACCCGACCCCCAGGCCATGGGTGAGCTGTTCGAGCGCATGGGCTTCACCGCGGTGGCCAAACACCGCCGCAAGAACGTCACCCTGTACCGCCAGGGCGAGATCAACTTCATCATCAACGCCGAGCCGGACAGCTTTGCCCAGCGCTTTGCCCGCCTGCACGGCCCCAGCATCTGCGCCATCGCCTTTCGCGTGGGCGACGCCAAGGCTGCCTACGAGCGCGCCATCAGCCTGGGCGCCTGGGGCTATGCCGGCCACGCCAATCCGGGCGAACTGAACATCCCCGCCATCAAGGGCATCGGCGACTCCATCATCTACTTCATCGACCGCTGGCGCGGCAAGAACGGCGCCCAAGAGGGGGACATCGGCAACATCGGCTTCTACGACGTCGACTTCGAGCCGCTGCCCGGCGTGCACGGCAGCGCCGCCATCAGCCCCGAGGGCTACGGCCTGACGGTGGTCGATCACCTGACGCACAACGTGCACAAGGGCCGCATGGACGAGTGGGCGGGCTTTTACGAGCGCCTGTTCAACTTCCGCGAGGTGCGCTACTTCGACATCGAGGGCCAGGCCACGGGCGTCAAGAGCAAGGCCATGACCAGCCCCTGCGGCAAGATCCGCATCCCCATCAATGAAGAGGGCAACGACCAGAAGGGCCAGATCCAGGAGTACCTGGACATGTACCACGGCGAGGGCGTGCAGCACATCGCGCTGGCCAGCAAGGACATCTACCACGCCGTCGATCAGCTGGGCATGGCGGGCGTCAAGCTGCTGGAGACCAGCGACACCTATTACGAGCTGCTGCCCAAGCGCATCCCGGGCCTGAAGGAGCCGATTGCCGAGCTGCAGTCGCGCAACATCCTGGTCGATGGGGTGCAAAACGAGCTGCTGCTGCAGATCTTCAGCGAGAACCAGCTGGGCCCCATCTTCTTCGAGTTCATCCAGCGCAAGGGCAACGAGGGCTTCGGCGAGGGCAACTTCAAGGCCCTGTTCGAGACCATGGAGTTGGACCAGATGCGGCGCGGGGTGCTGAAGGCGAGCTCCTGAATGCGGGTACCGGACGCAGAGGACGCGAAGGAATCGCAGAGGACGCAAAAGAATACCAAAGAATTTGCTTAAATCGCTTTGAAACCCTTGTGTGACAAGCGCTAAAAGCTATCAAATTTTAAGTGACTCAGTCCGATTTCCTTTTTGCGCCCTTTGCGTAATCTTTGCGTCCTCTGCGTTCGGCTGTTTCAAGGCCCGCTTCCAGATACCGGTTCCCGCCGAGGCAGCCCGAACGCCAGCGCACCCAGCGCGCCCTGCGCCAGCGCATAGATCCCGTAGATCAAGCCGACGCCCACGGCTGCTGAGGCCGCCACGCCAAACGGCGCCAGCGCGGCCACGGCCGCCGCTTCGCGCGTGCCCCAGCCGCCCACGCTGACGGGCAGCGCCGCCATCAGGAACACCGGCGCGATGGCGAACGCCCAGGCCGCGGGTGACAGCTGCACACCAAGCGCCAGCCCGCCGCCGGCCAGCGCGGCGGCCGACAGCAGCTGCACCGCCACCGATGCCAGCACCTGCCAGCCCAGCTGGGCGTTGAAGTCGGGCCGGTCCACCGCCGTGCGCAGCGGCGCCAGCCAGCCGGGGCGCCAGCGGCGCAGCACCAGCGGCAGGCCCCAGGGCAGCGCCAGCCACAGCGCCGTGCCCGCCAGCATCAGCGTGGCGAAGGGCGCCGCCGGCAGGTGCAGCCAAGGCGCCAGCACGCCGGCGCAGGCAGCCGCGCCCAGGCCGCCGATGGCGCACAGCATCCACAGGCCGCTGGCGCGGTCCAGTACCACCGACCAGCTCGACGCCGCCGTGTCCTGCCCGGCGCGGCGCAGCAGCAGGGCGCGGTACACGTCGCCGCCCACCACGGAGCCCGGCAGCAGCGCATTCAGCCCCATGGCCTGGAAGTACCAGCGGCAGGCGTCGCGCGCGCCAAGCTCGGCGCCCAGCCAGCGCGCCAGCGCGCGCCAGCGCAGGGCCGACACCGCGTTGGAGGCAATGCCCGCCAGCAGGCCCGCCGCCAGCCACAGCGGCTCGGCCCGGCCCAGCTGCACGGCCACGCGCGCGGGGTCGGCCAGCGCCAGCACGGCGCCCAGCACGGCCAGGCCCAGCAGGCCGCGCAGCAACGCCTTGCGTACGTGCTTCACACTATTGTTTTGGAAGCGTCCTGCGCTTTATCGGCGGGCGCTACAGCCATTTTTTGTTCATTTTCATGAACATACTCCTGGGCGTAAAACTGCGGCGCCCCGCCGGCCTCGTGGTAGATGCGCATGAGCAGCTCGCCGATCAGCCCGGCAACGATCATCTGCACCCCCATCAGCAGCAGCATGACACCGGCCAGCAGCAGCGGGCGGCCGCCGATGTCGTGGCCCGTCAGTTTGTCCAGCAGCAGCCACAGCAGGATCAGCACGCCGGGCGCGGCCAGCCACAGCCCCAGGCCGCCGAAGGCGTGCAGCGGGCGCTGGCGGTAGCGCATGAAAAAGACGACCAGGATCAGGTCCAGGATGACGCGGAAGGTGCGGTCGATGCCGTACTTGGACACGCCGCGCGTGCGCGCGTGGTGGCGCACCGGCACCTCGGTGATGCGCGCCCCCGCCTCCTTGGCCAGCGAGGGGATGAAGCGGTGCAGCTCGCCATACAGGCGGATGCGGTCGATGATTGGCCGGCGGTAGGCCTTGAGCGCGCAGCCGTAGTCGTGCAGGTGCACGCCGGTGGCGCGCGAGATCAGCCGGTTGGCGATGCGCGAGGGCAGCTTGCGCGACAGCTCGGCGTCCTGGCGCTCCTTGCGCCAGCCGCTCACCATGTCCACGTCGGGGTCGCTCTCCAGGCGCTGCAGCAGCAGCGGAATGTCGCCAGGCTCGTTTTGCAGGTCGGCGTCCAGCGTCACCACGTAGCGGCCGCGCACGCGGTCGAAGCCGGCCTGCAGCGCGCTCGACTGGCCGTAGTTGCGCGCCAGGAACACCGGTCGCAGCCAGGGCCGCATGGCGGCCAGCTCGCGCAGCCGGGCGGCGCTGGCGTCGGTGGATCCGTCGTCCACCGCCAGCAGCTCGAAGCCGAGCGGCTGCGTCGCCATCGCCTGGGCGATGCGCTCCACCAGGTCGGGCAGGTTTTCTGCCTCGTTGTAGATCGGCACGACGATGGAGACGTCGGGCGCTGGGTCTGGGGCCGGGGGCATGGGCACGGTTCGAGCACGGATAATCGAGCGGTCATTGTGCCTGCCCCGCTCCCAGGCAGTGCCACGGTCCGAATGTCCTCCCCGTCCACCGCCCTGTCCCTGCCCCTGCCGGCCGTCATGCGCCGGCCGCTGGCCTGGCTGCTGGCCTGGGCGGCGGCGCACGTGGCGCTGCGACTGGCTCTGTCGCCGGCGCTGCGCTGGGACGAGGCCGAGCAGACGCTCTGGTCGCAGCACCTGGCCTGGGGCTATGGCATGCAGCCACCGCTCTACACCTGGCTGCAGTGGGGGCTGAACGCCGTGCTGGGGCCGAGCGTGCTGGCGCTGGCTGTGCTCAAGCACGCGCTGCTGGCGCTGACCTACCTGTTCATGGGCCTGGCCGCGCGCGCGCTGCTGCCACCGCGCACGGCGTGGTGGGCGGCCGCCAGCATGGTGATGCTGCCGGCGCTGGGCTGGTCCTCGCTGCATGACCAGACGCACACCGTGCTGGTCACGGCCGTCACCGCCGGCACCTGGTGGGCGCTGATCGGCCTGCTGCAGTCGCCGCACCCGGCGCGCTACGCGCTGCTGGGGTTCATGCTGGGGCTGGGCATGCTGTCCAAATACAACTTCGCGCTGTTTGCCGCCGCGCTCGGCCTGGCGGCGCTCAGCGTGCCGGCGCCGCGCCAGGTGCTGCTGGCGCGCGGCCTCGGGATCACGGCGGCGCTGGCGCTGGTGCTGGTGGCGCCGCATGCCCTGTGGCTGCTGGGACACTGGCACGAGACGGCGAACGCCATCACCGGGAAGCTGGAAGTGCGGCCCGTGGGGGCGCGCCTCGGTGGCCTGGGCAAGCTGGCGCTGACCCTGCTGGAGACCCTGCTGCTGTGGACCCTGCTGGCGGCCTGGGCGTTTCGCGGTGCCTGGCTGCGCCGGCCCCCGGCGGAGTTGGCATCCCCCGTGGCGGCGGCGGAGTGGGTGAGGCCGCTGCTGGCGCGCTACCTGGCGCTGGTGCTGGCGGTGTTCGTCGGCATGGTGCTCTTGGGCGGCGTGACGGAGTTCAGGGATCATTGGTTTCAGCCGCTGTTTTGCGTGTGGCCGCTGGCCGCCTTCGTGTGGCGGCCGCAACTCGAGTCGGCGCCCGGTGGCGGGCGCTTCACGGGCGCCGTGCTGGGCGTGGCGCTGCTGTTCTTCCTGGCGACCGCTGCCTATCCCTGGATCGCCGGCTGGCGCGGCCGGCCGGGCGAGCTGAACCAGCCCATCGGCGCGCTCGCCCAGCAACTGCGCGCGGCCGGCTACGACGGCCGCAGCCCGGTGATCGCCGCCGACCACATGCTGGCCGGCGCGCTGCGCACGCGCTTTGCCGCCGCACCGGCCTTTGACTGCGACGGCAACCTGCAGCCGGTTGCGGCCTGCGTGGCCGGGCATCTGGCCCAGGCGCAAGCCGCCGGCCGCGGCTGGCTGCTGATCGCGCGCGACGACCGTCTTCCGCCGGGCTGGTGGGCCGAGGCGCAGGCCGTGCTGCCCGCAGGCAGCGAGCCGCGCGTGCTGGCACTGCCGCGCCGCCATGTACCCGCGGGCAGCGCGCCGGCTTACTATCGCTTCATCTGGTTTCCACCGCAGGGGTGATCGACGTGATTGTGTTGACCGGCTGCGCCGGCTTCATCGGCATGCACTGTGCGCTGCAGTTGCTGGAGCGCGGCGAGTCCGTGGTGGGCGTCGACAACCTCAACGCCTACTACGACGTGCGCCTGAAGCAGGCACGGCTGGCGCGGCTCGGCGCCCACCCGGGCTTTCGCTTCGAGCGCCTCGACCTCGCCGACCGCGCCGCCGTGGCCGCGTTGTTCGCGCGCGTGCGGCCCACCCGCGTGCTGCACCTGGCGGCGCAGGCCGGCGTGCGCCATTCCATCGACGCCCCGGACGACTACACCGACAGCAACCTGCTGGGCTTTGCCAACGTCCTGCAGGGCTGCCGCGCGGCGCGCGTGCAGCACCTGGTTTTTGCCAGCAGTTCCAGCGTGTACGGCGGCAACACCCAGACGCCGTTCAGCGAAAGCGATGCGGTGGACCACCCCATCAGCTACTACGCCGCCACCAAGCGGGCGGGCGAGCTGATGGCCCACAGCTACGCGCATCTGTATGGCATGCCCTGCACGGGCCTGCGCTTTTTCACCGTCTACGGTCCCTGGGGCCGGCCGGACATGGCGCTGTTCAAGTTCACCCGCGCCATGCTGGCCGGCGAGACCATCGACGTGTACGGCGAAGGCCGCCTGGTGCGCGACTTCACCTACATCGACGACATCGTGACCGGCGTGCTGCGCGTGCTGGACAAGCCCGCTGCGCCCGATCCGCACTTCGATCCGGCGGCGCCCAGGCCGGCGACCAGCCGCGCGCCGTATCGCATCTTCAACATCGGCGGCGGCGCGCCCACGCTGCTGCGGGACTACATCGCCGCGCTGGAGGCGGCGCTGGGCATCACGGCCCGCCAGCGCCTGCTGCCGATCCAGCCCGGCGACATGCACACCACCGCGGCCGACACCACGGCGCTGGCGGCCTGGGTCGGCTTCACGCCCGCCACCCCGGTGCGCGAGGGGGTGGCCCGCTTTGTCCGCTGGTATCGGGAGTTCTACCCATCATGAAAGTCACGATTTTCGGCACCGGCTACGTCGGCCTGGTGCAGGGTGCGGTGCTGGCCGACGTGGGCCACGACGTCGTGTGCGTGGACGTGGACGCGGCCAAGGTGGCGGCGCTGCAGGCCGGCCGCATCCCCATCCACGAGCCCGGCCTGCCGCCCATGGTGCAGGCCAACCAGGCCGCGGCGCGCCTGCGCTTTACCACCGACGCCCGGGACGGCGTGGCCCATGGCGAGCTGATCTTCCTGGCCGTGGGCACGCCGCCCGACGAGGACGGCAGCGCCGACCTGCAGCACGTGCTGGCGGTGGCGCGCAGCATCGGCGCGCACATGACCGAGCCCAAGATCATCGTCAACAAGTCCACCGTGCCGGTGGGATCGGCCGACCGGGTGGCCGAAACGGTGCGCGCGGTGCTGCAGGGGCGCGGCGCCGACCTGGCCTTTGAAGTGGTCTCCAACCCCGAGTTCCTGAAGGAGGGCGCGGCCGTGGCCGACTGCCAGCGTCCAGACCGCATCGTCATCGGCACCGCCAGCCAGGCCGCCGAGGCGAAGCTGCGCGAGCTGTACGCGCCCTTCAACCGCAACCACGACCGCATCGTGCTGATGGACGTGAAGAGTGCCGAGCTGACCAAGTACGCCGCCAACGCCATGCTGGCCACCAAGATCAGCTTCATCAACGAGATCGCCAGCCTGGCCGAGCGCCTGGGCGCCGACGTCGAGGCCGTGCGTCGCGGCATCGGCAGCGACCCGCGCATCGGCTACCACTTCATCTACCCCGGCGCGGGCTATGGCGGCAGCTGCTTTCCCAAGGACGTGAAGGCGTTGATCCACACCGCGCAGCAGGTCGGCCTCGACCCGCTGGTGCTGGACGCCGTCGAACGGCGCAACGACGCCCAGCGCCGCGTGCTGGGCGAGCGCATTGCCGCGCACTACGGCGCGCGCCTGCGCGGCAAGACCATTGCCGTGTGGGGCCTGGCCTTCAAGCCCGAGACCGACGACATGCGCGAGGCGCCCAGCCGCAGCCTGCTGGCGCAGTTGTGGGCTGCCGGCGCGCGCGTGCAGGCGCACGACCCCGCCGCCATGGACGAGGCGCGCCGCGCGTTTGGCGCGCGCGACGACCTGCGGCTGTGCGACACGCCCGCCGAGGCGCTGCACGGCGCCGACGCCCTGGCCATCGTCACCGAGTGGAAGGCCTTTCGCGTGCCCGACCTGGCGCAACTGGCGGCCGAGCTGAAGGACCGCATGGTGTTCGACGGGCGCAACCTGTACGACCCGGCCCAGCTGGCGCGCCACGGCCTGGGCTACGTCAGCATCGGCCGGCCCGGCGTGCTGCCGCCGGGCGGCGCCTGAGCGTGCCTCGTGGCCGGCACCTGAAACCGATTTTTACAAGAAAAACAAGGCTCTGGCCCTTTTCTGATCCGCGTCAACAGCTATCAAAACAATAGTTGTCCCGGGGTTGCTGCGCACCGCGTACCATTGCCCCATGGGTCGGATGCGGCGCACGCCCGTGCGCGCGTCCGCAAGCCAAAAGCCGACCGGCCCACCCCTCGACCCCATCCCGAACCGAGCCCACAGGAGTTTTCGCGCATGAGCACGCCGTCCACCATCATCTACACCCTGACCGACGAGGCGCCCGCGCTGGCCACGGCCTCGCTGCTGCCCATCGTGCGCACCTTCGCCAAGGCGGCGGGCATCGACGTGCAGACCAGCGACATCTCGGTGGCCGCGCGCATCCTGGGGCAGTTTCCCGAGGCGCTCACGCCCGAGCAGCGCGTGCCCGACAACCTGGCCGAGCTGGGCAAGCTCACCTTGAAGCCCGAGGCCAACATCATCAAGCTGCCCAACATCAGCGCCTCGGTCGCGCAGCTCAAGGCCGCCATCAAGGAGCTGCAGGGCAAGGGCTACAAGCTGCCCGACTATCCCGAGAACCCGACGAGCGACGCCGACAAGGACGTTCGCGCGCGCTACAACAAGTGCATCGGCAGTGCCGTCAACCCGGTGCTGCGCGAGGGCAACTCCGACCGCCGCGCACCGCGCGCCGTCAAGGAATACGCGCGCAAGCACCCGCACAGCATGGCCGAGTGGAGCCCGGCCTCGCGCTCGCACGTCTCGCACATGTTCGACGGCGACTTCTACAGCGGCGAGAAGTCGATGACGCTGAACAAGGCGCGCGACGTCAAGATGGAGCTGATCACCAAGGCGGGCAAGACCATCGTCCTCAAACCCAGGGTCGCGCTGCAGGACCGCGAGGTGATCGACTCGATGTTCATGAGCAAGAAGAAGCTGCTCGCGTTTTACGAGCAGCAGATCGAAGACGCGCGCAAGACCGGCGTGATGTTCTCGCTGCACGTCAAGGCCACCATGATGAAGGTCTCGCACCCCATCGTGTTCGGCCACTGCGTGCGCATCTTCTACAAGGAGGCGTTCGCCAAGCACGCCAAGCTGCTGGCCGAGCTGGGCGTCAACGTCAACAACGGCATGGTCGATCTCTACAACAAGATCGCCAGCCTGCCCAAGAGCGTGCAAGACGAGATCAAGGCCGACATCCACGCCTGCCACGAGCACCGCCCCGAGCTGGCGATGGTCGATTCCAGCAAGGGCATCACCAACTTCCATTCGCCCAACGACGTCATCGTCGATGCCTCGATGCCGGCCATGATCCGCAACGGCGGCAAGATGTACGGCGCCGACGGCCGCCTGAAGGACGTCAAGGCCGTGATGCCCGAATCGACCTTTGCGCGCATCTACCAGGAGATGATCAACTTCTGCAAGTGGCACGGCGCGTTCGACCCCAAGACCATGGGCACCGTGCCCAACGTCGGCCTGATGGCCCAGCAGGCCGAGGAATACGGCAGCCACGACAAGACCTTCGAAATCCCCGAGGACGGCACGGCCAACATCACGGATCTCGCCACCGGCGAGGTGCTGATGAGCCAGCACGTCGAGGCCGGCGACATCTGGCGCATGTGCCAGGTGAAGGACGCCGATCGACGGGTCCAAGCTGGCCGTCACGCGCGCGCGCCAGTCCAGGCATGCCGGTCGTCTTCTGGCTCGACCCGTACCGCCCGCACGAGGCGCAACTCATCACCAAGGTCAAGATGTACCTGCACGAGCACGACACCAACGGCCTGCAGATCGAGATCATGAGCCAGGTGCGCGCCATGCGCTACACGCTGGAGCGCGTGATCCGCGGGCTGGACACCATCAGCGCCACCGGCAACATCCTGCGCGACTACCTGACCGACCTGTTCCCGATCATGGAGCTGGGCACCAGCGCCAAGATGCTCTCCATCGTGCCGCTGATGGCCGGCGGCGGCATGTACGAGACGGGCGCCGGCGGCTCGGCGCCCAAGCACGTCGAGCAGCTGGTGGAAGAAAACCACCTGCGCTGGGACAGCCTGGGCGAGTTTCTGGCGCTCGCCGTCAGCCTGGAAGACCTGGGCCACAAGAACCAGAACGCCCAGGCCGGCGTGCTGGCCAAGACGCTGGACGCCGCCACCGGCAAGCTGCTGGACGAGGACAAGAGCCCGCGCCGCAAGACCGGCGAGCTGGACAACCGCGGCAGCCACTTCTACCTGGCGCTGTACTGGGCGCAGGCGCTGGCCGCGCAGACCGAGGACCAGGCGCTGGCCACGCGCTTCAAGCCGCTGGCCGACGCCCTGGCTGCCAACGAGCAAAAGATCGTCGGCGAACTGGCGGCGGTGCAAGGCCATGGCGCCGACATCGGCGGCTACTACCAGACCGACGAGGCCAAGACGGCGGCCGTGATGCGCCCCAGCAAGACCTTCAACGACGCGCTGGCGGCCGCCGCGCGCTGAGCGGCACCCTTACCACCGCATCCCGCGCTGCGACTCGCAGCCGCGCGCGGGGCGGCGTCGTGCCCTTGATTCGCCGCCCCCATGCTGCTGACCCTGCTCAACATCGTGCTGCCCGTGTTCGCCGTGGCGGGGCTGGGCTTTGCCTTTGGCCGGCGCCAGCGGCGCGAGCCCGACATGGGCTTCATCAATCACGCCAACGTGATGGTGTTTTGCCCGGCGCTGGTGTTCTCGGCGCTGCTGGGGCACCCGGTCAGCCTGCGGCACAGCTGGCCGCTGGTGGCCGCCGGCGTGGGGATCATCGTGCTGCCCGGCCTGCTGCTGGCGCTGGTGCGCCGGCCCGGCCTGGCGCGGCCGGGCTTTCTGGTGACGGGCATGTTCCGCAACACCGGCAACCTGGGCATTCCGCTGATGATGCTGGCCTATGGCCAGCAATTGCTGGGCGACATCGTCATCCTGTTCGTCATCTCCAACCTGCTGCAGTTTTCGCTCGGGCTGATGCTGCTGTCGCGCGCGGCCGGGCGCTGGCAGTGGCTGCGCAACCCCAACGTCTGGGCCGCCGTGGTGGGCGTGGCGCTGGCGCCCTGGCGCCAATACATTCCGGGCTTCGTCACCACCACGGCCGAGCTGGCCGGCCAGCTGGCCATTCCGCTCATGCTGTTCGGGCTGGGCGTGCGCATGTCGCGCGACCGCATCGAGCAGTGGGCGCTGCCGCTGCGCGTCAATGGCCTGTACCTGCTGGCCGGCCTGGTCACCCTGCCGCTGGTGCTGTGGCTGCTGCCGCTCACGCCCGAGTGGTCGCGCCTGGTGGCGCTGTCGGTCATGCTGCCGCCGGCCGTGCTCAACTACCTGCTGTGCGAGCAGTACCAGGTCGACCCCAAGGCCGTGGCCAGCGTGGTGCTGGTGGGCAATGCGCTGTCGCTGGTCACCATCCCGCTGGTGGTGTGGGCCACGCTGACCTGGCTGTAGGGGCGTGCCGCCTATGATGCAGGCGCACCCTCTTGCACCCC
>JAWKYM010000011.1:0-85666 GCA_041396485.1 Burkholderiaceae bacterium
CACCAGCGCCCAGCCCCACACCGGCACCGGCACCGGCACCGGCACCGGCACCCAGCCCGGCACCCGGTGTCACGGCCTGTGGCGACATGACGGAACTGCTCAATGCGATCAATGCGGTGCGGGCGCAGGCGCGCAGCTGCGGCGCCGCGGCGAAGCCGGTGGCGGCGGCCATCCGCTGGAATGCCGCTTTGGCCAGTGCGGCCGCGGCACATTCCGCCGACATGGCGGCAAACAACCTCTTCAGCCACACGGGCTCGGACGGCAGCAGCCTGGCCGACCGGGTCAACGCGGCGGGCTATGCCTGGTCGGCCATCGCCGAGAACATCGCGGCCGGCAATTCAACGGCCACGGCGACCGTCAGCCAGTGGGTTGACAGCGCGCCGCACTGCCAGGCGATGATGAGCGCGACCTATGTGGAGGTGGGCGGCTCGTGTATGTACAAGGCCGGCACGGCCTATGGCTACTACTGGACGATCGACCTCGGCAGGCCCCGCTGATCGCCGCTGACCGGCTGGCGAACTGGCTGACGCGCGCAGGGAGCGCGTTGCGTCAGCTGCCCAGCGCCGCCAGCGCCCGCTCGGTGATCTGCTCGACCGTGCCGGTTCCTTGAATGGCGCGGTATTTGGGTGCGGCGGCCGGCTCGCGCGCGGCCCAGCCGCTGTAGTAGTCCACCAGCGGGCGGGTCTGCTGGCTGTACACCTCCAGGCGCTTGCGCACGGTTTCTTCCTTGTCGTCCTCGCGCTGCACCAGGGGCTCGCCGGTGACGTCGTCCCGGCCCGCGACCTTGGGCGGGTTGAAGGTGACGTGGTAGGTGCGCCCCGACGCCGGGTGGCTGCGCCGGCCGCTCATGCGCTCGATGATGGCGTCGAAGGGCACGTCGATTTCCAGCACGTAGTCCAGCTTGACGCCCGCCGTTTTCATGGCCTCGGCCTGCGGGATGGTGCGCGGGAAACCGTCGAACAGAAAGCCGGCGGCGCAGTCGGGCTGGGCAATGCGCTCCTTGACCAGGCCGATGATGATGTCGTCGCTCACCAGGGCGCCGGAATCCATCACGGCCTTGGCCTGCAGCCCCAGCGGCGTGCCGGCCTTGACGGCCGCCCGCAGCATGTCGCCGGTGGAAATCTGCGGGATGCCGTACTTCTGGCAGATGAAGGCGGCCTGCGTGCCCTTGCCGGCGCCGGGGGCGCCCAGGAGAATCAGTTTCATGCGAATCCTCGATAGTTGTGGTCCGATCCGCGGCCGGATGCGTGGCGCTGCCTCATGCCGCTGGCGCCAGGCGCCTTGCGATCAAGAATAGCATGCACACCCTGTGCCCAGGCAGACAGCCCGGGCGTCGTCAGGCCATCAGGGCGCGTACGCGGGCCAGGTCGGCGGGCGTGTCCACGCCGGGGCCGGGGGCGTGGGCCGCGACGTGCACGGCAATGCGGTGGCCGTGCCACAGTGCGCGCATCTGCTCCAGCGCCTCGCACTGCTCCAGCGGGGCGGGCGCCAAACGGGCAAACGCGCGCAGGAAGCCGGCGCGGTAACTGTACAGGCCGATGTGGCGCAGCGGCGCGGGCGCCGTCGGCAGGGCATGGATGCCGCCGGCAAAGCCGTCGCGCCACCAGGGCAGCGGCGCGCGCGAGAAGGTGAGCGCCAGCCCCTGGGCGTCGGTCAGCACCTTGACCACGTTCGGGTTGACGAAGTCTTCTACTGTTTCGATAGCGTGTGCCGCAGTCCCCATCTGTGCCAGAGGCTGATTTGGCAACAATTCGGCAACGGCGCGGATGAGCGCGGGCTCGATCAGCGGCTCGTCGCCCTGCACGTTGACCACCACCGCATCGCCATCCAGGCCGAGCTGCCCGCAGGCCTCGGCAAGGCGGTCGCTGCCGCTGGCGTGATCAATCCGCGTGGCCAGGGCCTGCACGCCATGCGCGGCGCAGGCGGCGATGATTTCGGGCGCGTCAGCGGCCACCACCACCTGCTGCGCGCCCGACTGCGCCGCGCGCTCGGCCACGCGCACCACCATCGGTTTGCCCTTGAGGTCGGCCAGGGGCTTGTTGGGCAGCCGGGTGGAGGCCAGACGGGCCGGGATGAGGACGGTAAAACCCATCAGCTCACCAGCGGTGTGCGCTTGGGCAGCGCCTCCAGCTCCTCGTCCGACAGCGCGCGTGCCTCGGCCTCCAGCATGATGGGGATGCCGTCACGGATGGGGTAGGCCAGACGGGCGGAGCGCGAGATCAGCTCCTGCTTGTCGCGGTCGTAGTCCAGCGGGCCCTTGGTGACGGGGCAGACCAGCAGTTCGAGCAGTTTGGGGTCCATGACGAGACTCGGTTCAGTGTGCGGAAGACGAGGACAGCAGGTTCATGATCAGCACGCCGGCCACGATCAAGGCCATGCCCAGCAGGGCCCAGGCGTCCAGCGTCTGGCCGTGCACCAGCCAGGCGACCACGGCGATCAGCACGATCCCCAGGCCCGACCAGGTGGCGTAGGCCACGCCAACCGGGATGCTGCGCAGGGTGAGCGAGAGCAGCCAGAAGGCCAGGCCGTAGCCGATGACGACCAGGGCGGTGGGGCCCCAGCGCGTGAAACCTTCGCTGGACTTGAGGGCGCTGGTGGCGACGACTTCGGCGCCGATGGCGCCCAGCAGGAACAGGTGGTTTTTCATGGGCGGATGGAATGCGGGCGAGGGCGCCTACGCCGGCTTGAGAGGATGATAGCCGCGCGCGGCCAGGCGCTCGTCCAGCATGGCGAAGAAGGCGGCAGGCACCTCCAGCTCCAGCGGCACGGCGAGGGCGTCGGGGCGGTGGCGCCACAGCTTGGCTGCGTCTTTTTCGGTGCAAATCAGGGTGCAGCCCTTGTTGGGCAAGCGTGACAAGCTATTGAAGTCATAGTGATCGGGCAAGGCCACGGTCTTGGCCAGCGTGAGGCCGGCCTGGCGCAGCAGGGCGAAGAATGCCTCGGGCCGGGCAATGCCGGCCACGGCGGCAAGCGGCGTGGACTGCAGGGCGGCAAGGGGCACGGCGACGCCATCGGCGCGCCGGGCGTGCTCGGCCAGACGGCGGCGCGCGGCAAATCCCGCAGGTCTTTGCGCAACGGGCGCTTCGGTCCACAAGACCGCGTCCACCGGCCGTGGCCAGGCCTCGCGCAGGGGCCCGGCCGGCAGCAGCCAGCCGTTGCCGATGCCGCGGGCGTCAAATACGGCGATCTCGATGTCGCGTGCCAGTGCCAGGTGTTGCAGGCCGTCGTCGCACACCAGCACATCCACCTCGGGGTGGGCGGCCAGCAGGGCCTGGCCGGCGGCCGCGCGCTGCCGACCCACCGCCACCGGCACCTGGGCGCGGCGGCGCAGCAACAGGGGTTCGTCGCCCACCGCGCTCGGGTCGGCATCGGCGGTCACCTCGCGCACATCCGTGGTGGCGCGCCCATGTCCGCGCGAGACGATGCCGGGGCGCCAGCCGCGCGCCTGCAGATGCGCCACCACGGCCAGGGTGGTGGGCGTCTTGCCCGCGCCGCCGGCAATCACGTTGCCGACCACGACCACGGGCACGGGCAGGCGCTCCGTCTTCAGCGCTTGCCAGCGATACAGCGCGTGGCGCAGCGCCAGCAGTGCCCGATACAGCTGCGACAGCGGCCACAGCGCGCACGCCAGCGGGCCGCGCCCGGCCCAGGCGCGGATCAGGCGCTGCTCCAGGCCGGCGCGGGCGCCTGCGGGCATGGCGGCAGTGTCAGCGGGCGGCGCCGGTCTGCGCCGCGAAGGTGATGCGGGTCAGGCCCAGGCGGCGCGCGGCCTCCATGGCGGTCACCACCGCCTGGTGCGTGGCCGCGGCGTCGGCGCTGATGATCAGCACGGTGTCGGGCGCGGGCTGGGCGGCGCGCAGGGCATCGGCCACCGCCTCCACGCTGCGCGCGGCCAGGGGCTGCTTGTCGACGGCGTAGCGGCCGTCGGCGGCCACGGCAATGACGACTTCCTTGGGGCGGTCGCGCGCGGCGTCGGCGTTGGCCACGGGCAGGGTCAGCTGCAGCTCGGTGAACTTGCTGTAGGTGGTGGTCAGCATCAGGAAGATCAGGATCACCAGCAGCACGTCGATGAAGGGCACCAGGTCGATCTGGGGCTCCTCCGGCTGGCGTGGGCGAAACTTCACCGCGCGTCTCCCGCGCCGCCGGGGCACATTGGCTCCAGGTGGCGCGCAAAGCGCTCGGCGGCCAGCTCAAGCTCCAGCACGTAGCCGTCGACCCGGGCGCGGAAGTAGCGCCAGAAGATCAGCGCCGGGATGGCGATGATCAGGCCGAACGCGGTGTTGTACAGCGCGGTCGAGATGCCGTGCGCCAGCTGGGCCGGGTTGCCGCCCGACAGCGAGCCGGTGGGCGCCTGCGAGCCGAAGATCTCGATCATGCCGATGACGGTGCCGAACAGCCCCAGCAGCGGCGCCGCCGAGGCGATGGTGCCCAGCGCCGGCAGGTAGCGCTCCAGCCGGTGCGCGGCGGTGCGGCCGGCCGCTTCCATGGCGGCGCGCATTTCGGCGGCGGTGCAGCGCGGGTTGCTGTTGATGGCGCGCCAGCCGGCCGCCAGCACCTGGCCCAGGTGGTTGTGCTGCGCCAGCTGGTTGACCATTTCGGGCGTGGGTGGCGCGGTGCGCGAGACGTTGATGGCCTCGTCCACCAGACCGGGCGTGAGCACGCGCGAGGTCTTGAGCTGGATGAAGCGCTCGACGATGAAGGCCAGCGCCAGCACGGAGCACAGGATCAACGGCCAGATCGGCCAGCCGGCCGCTTGTATGATCGAAAGCAAAGGGACTTCTCCGCGGTGGCGCCCGGCCGCCGCCGGGTCAGTCAGAACAGGTGCAATGAGAGGGGTGCGCGCGATTATCCCCCACTCTCGCGGGTGCGGCGCCGGCGGCTGGACGCACGCCGCGCCTCATGAACAAAATCTGTGGATAACTTTGTGAAGAACCCGAGGCCCAAGCCGGCGAAAGCCAGCGCCGGCGCGGTTTGTGACAAAGTGCTTACGAGATAAGCAGATAAAATTCATTTAAAATCAACCACTTGTTCCGAATACTCGTGCTTTTGACAGATAGCCATGCGCAGGGACCTGCTCGCGCCACATTGTGGAAGAGTGACGCGGCCTGCGCCCGCCCCATGGCCCGCCAGAGCGCATGAACACTGGGTTTTCACCCCGCCAGCCCGATTTGACGCCGCCCGTGTGGGCGGTTGGGGCGCTGGCGCGCGCCGTGGCGGACGCGCTGGATGCGCGCTTCAACCCTGTGGCCGTGCGCGGCGAGGTTTCGGGCTTTGCGCGCGCCGCCAGCGGGCATTGCTACTTCACGCTCAAGGACGTCAGCGGGCAGCTGCGCTGCGCCATGTTCCGGCGCGCCGCCAGCCTGCTTTCCTTTGCCCCGCGCGAGGGCGATCAGGTGGAGCTGCGCGCGCGGCTGTCGGTGTACGAGGCGCGGGGCGACCTGCAGCTGGTGGTCGAGTCGATGACCCGCGCCGGCCAGGGGGCGCTGTTCGAGCAGTTTTTGCGCCTCAAGGCCCGGCTGGAGGCCGAGGGCCTGTTTGACGCTGGCCGCAAGCGCGCACTGCCGGCGCAGCCGCGCGGCATCGGCATCGTCACCTCGCGGGGCGCGGCCGCGCTGCATGACGTACTGACCGCGCTGGCGCGGCGCGTCCCGCACATCCCCGTGCTGCTGGCGCCCGCCCCGGTGCAGGGCGAGGGGGCGGCGCAGGCGCTGCGTGAATCGCTATCAAAATTGTATCTGCTTGCGCAGAACGGGAGCGGGCTGGAGGCCAATTTGGCCAACAATCCGCCAACCCCGCCGATCGACCTCATCCTGCTGGTGCGCGGTGGCGGCTCGATCGAGGACCTGTGGGCCTTCAACGACGAGCAACTGGCGCGCACCATCGCCGCCAGCCCGGTGCCGGTGATTGCCGGCATCGGCCACGAGACCGACTTCACCATCGCCGACTTCGTGGCCGACCTGCGCGCCCCCGCGCCGACCGCCGCCGCCGAGCTGGCCAGCGCCCCGCGCGTGCAGCGGCTGGCCGAGCTGCAGGCCTTCGAAGATCGTTTGCGGGGCGCGTTGCAGCGGCGTCTCGACGCCGAGGCCCAGCGCGTCGACCGTCTTGCCGCGCGGCTGGGTCGGCCCTCGGGCGCCGTGGCGGCCGAACAGCTGCGCCTGGTGCGCTGGGGCCAGCGCCTGCAGCACGCCGGCGCCGTGCGCCTGCAGCAGGAGCAGGGCCGCCTGGCGCGCGCCGCCGAGCGCCTGCCCGCCGCGTTGCAACGCGCGCTGCAGGCCCAGCAGCAGCGCCTGGAGCGTGCCGAGCTGCGCCTGGGCCTGCTCGACCCGCGTCTGGTGCTCGAGCGCGGCTACGCCTGGCTGCAGGACGAAGCGGGCCGCCCGCTGACCCGCGCCCGCCAGGCCCAGGCCGGGCAGGCGCTGGCCGCCACGCTGGCCGACGGCATGGTCGAGATGACCGTCACCGGGCGCCGCTTGCGCTGAGTTCCTACAATGCCTGGGTGTGCCATGGCGGCCGGCGGCCGCCACGGAGCCCATCAACCCACGAGAACCGGAGAACCCGCATGGAACGCACCCTTCCCCCCCTGCCGTACCCGATCGACGCGCTGGCGCCTGCCTACAGCCAGGAAACGCTGGAGTTTCACCATGGCAAGCACCACAAGGCCTACGTGGACAAGCTCAACGAGCTGCAAAAGGGCACCGAGTTCGAGGCCATGGAGCTCGAAGCCATCATCAAGAAGGCCCAGGGCGGCATCTTCAACCAGGCCGCGCAGATCTGGAACCACACCTTCTTCTGGAACTGCATGAAGCCACAAGGCGGCGGCGAGCCCGCCGGCGCGCTGGCCGCGGCCATCGCCAAGAAGTGGGGCAGCTACGCCGACTTCCGCAAGGCCTTTGCCGCCAGCGCGGCCGGCAACTTCGGCAGCGGCTGGACCTGGCTGGTGAAGAAGGCCGACGGCAGCGTGGACATCGTCAACACCAGCAACGCCGGCAACCCCATGACGGCCGGCGACAAGCCCGTGCTCACGGTGGACGTGTGGGAGCATGCCTACTACATCGACTACCGCAATGCGCGGCCCAAGTTCGTCGATGCCTTCTTCGACAAGCTGGTCAATTGGGACTTCGCGGCCAAGAACTTCGGCTGATCGGTCTTTATCTGCCTGCAAAAGCCGCCTTCGGGCGGCTTTTTACTTTCGCCCGCTCGGGGCGGGAAGGCTGCCCGACCCGCCGGTCAGTGATAGCCCATCTCGGCCGTGACCTTGCCGCGAAACACGCGGTACGACCAGGTGGTGTAGCCCAGAATCACGGGCAGCAAAACGGCCAGTCCCCACAGCAGAAAGCCCTGCGAGGCCGGCGGCGATGCGGCGCCCCAGATCGTCAGCGCAGGGGGCACCAGGTGCGGCCACAGGCCCAGCAGCAGGCCGGCAAAGCCCAGCGCGAACAGTGCCAGCGTCCACATCAGGGGACGGGCGTCGTGCGGCTGCGCGGCGTCCGGGCGGTGCGCCGCGTCGCGCCACAGCCGCGCCGCCACCAGCAGCGTCAGCAGCGGCACCGGCGCCAGCCACACGAAGCGCCCGCCCGTGAACCAGCGCTGCATCACCGGCGTGCTCAGCAGCGGCAGCCAGGCGCTGACCACCGCCATGAAGACCAGCACGCCCAGCACCAGCGGCCGTGCCCAGCGCCGTGCGCGCTGGTGCAGGCGGCCCTCGGTCTTCAGGATCAGCCAGCCGCTGCCCAGCAGCGCATAGCCGCACACCAGCGCCACGCCGGTCATCAGGCTGAAGGCGCTGGCCCAGCCCCAGGTGCCGCCGGCATAGGCGCCCGCCTGCGTCGGCAGCCCTTGCACCAGCGCACCCAGGATCACGCCCTGGCTGAACGCCGCCAGCACCGAGCCGCCGCTGAACGCCGCCCCCCACGCGCGGCGGGCAAAGCCCTGGCCCTTGAAGCGGAACTCGAAGGCCACGCCGCGAAAGATCAGGCCCAGCAGCAAGGTCAGCACCGGCAGGTACAGCGCCGACAGCAGCAACGCGTAGGCGCGCGGAAACGCCGCCAGCAGTCCGGCGCCGCCCAGCACCAGCCAGGTCTCGTTGCCGTCCCAGATGGGCGCGGCGGTGTTCATCATGTGGTCGAACTGCGCGCCGTCCTCGGCCAGCGGCGCCAAAATGCCCAGGCCGAGCACGAAGCCGTCCAGCAGCACGTACATCAGCACGCCAACGCCCAGCACGCCCAGCCACACCACCGGCAGCCAGAAGGCCAGGCCATCGCTGGCGTGCAGGATCAGGGTGGCGTCGTTCATCGGGCGTCTCCTTCGGCGATGTCAGTCTCGCCCGCCACCGACAACGGCCGCGCCGCGGTGCGGACTTCGGTGGCCGCCGCGTCTGCGGACCCTGGCGCGGCCGGCGTCGGCCCCTTGTTCAGCAGGCGCCACAAATACCAGATGCCGGCACCGAAGATGACCGCATACACCAGCACATAGCCCGCCAGCGACGTCGCCACCGCGCCCGCCGCCAGGTGGGGGCTGACCGCGTCGCGCGTGCGCAGCAGGCCGTAGATCACCCAGGGCTGGCGCCCGAACTCGGTCACCCACCAGCCCGCCAGCAGGGCGGCAAAGCCCGCCGGGCTGAGCAACTGCCAGCCGCGCAGCACCCACGTTGCGCGCTCCAGCCGTCCGCGCCACCAGGTCCAGGCCGAGGCCGCCACCACCGCCAGCATCAGCAGCCCCAGGCCGACCATGACGCGAAAGAACACGAACACCGGCAGCACCGGCGGCCGATCCTCGGGCGCCACCGCGGTGAGCGGCTCGATGTCGCCCGACCAGCTGTGCGTCAGGATCAGGCTGCCCAGGCGCGGCACGGCCAGCTCGAAGTCGTTGCGCTCGGCCTGCTGATTGGGCACGCCGAACAGCACCAGCGGCACGCCCGCGCCCGGTGCGCCGGCGTGCCAGTGGCCCTCCATGGCGGCCACCTTGATCGGCTGGTGCTCCAGGGTGTTGAGCCCGTGCTGGTCGCCCGCCAGGATTTGTGCCGGCACCGCGATGGCGCCGAACACCACCGCCAGGCGCAGCATGCGCGCCGCCGCCTCGGGATGCACGCCGCGGCGCAGGTACCAGGCGCTGGTGCCGCCGATCACGAAGCAGGTGGTGATGAAGGCCGCCAGCACCATGTGCACCAGCCGGTAGGGGAACGAGGGGTTGAACACGATGGCCCACCAGTCGCCCGGCACGAACACGCCGCCTTGCAGCACATGGCCTTGCGGCGTGTGCATCCAGCTGATGGCGGCGACGATCCAGAAGGTGGAGATCAGCGTGCCCAGCGCCACCATGGCGGTGCAGAAAAAGTGCACCCACGGGCCGACCCGCCGCGCGCCGAACAGCATCACGCCCAGAAACCCCGCTTCGAGAAAAAAGGCCGTCAGCACCTCGTAGCTGAGCAGCGGCCCCAGCACGTTGCCGGCGCGCTCGGACAGCACGGCCCAGTTGGTGCCGAACTGAAAGCTCATCACGATGCCCGAGACCACGCCCATGCCGAAGGAGATGGCGAACACCTTGCGCCAGAAGACGTACAGATCCCACCACAGCGCCTGGCCCGTGCGCAGCCAGCGCCACTCCAGAAACGCCAGCCAGTTCGCCAGGCCGATGGTGAAGGCCGGAAACAGGATGTGAAACGAGATCACGAATCCGAACTGGATGCGCGACAGCAGAAGCGTGTCCATCGGCACATGCTACGCCGCCGGGGCGCCCGGTGCTGTAGGACGTGGTCGACCCGGCGTGCGGGGACGCCGGCGATCGGCGAGCTTGATGCGCGTCAAGAATGCGCGGTGCGCCGTATGCGAGGATGAACGGCCCTTGGCGCCACGGTGTTGCGTCATGGGCATGCCATGCCGCGTGCGCCGTGCCGCGCGTCTCACCTGTTTGCCGATTCGACGAGAGGAAAGCCCATGGGTTTCAAGCCGCTGTCCGCCGCCATCGCCGTCGCGATCGGCCTGCTGATCTGGTTCGTCATCCCGGTACCCCTGGGCGTGACGCCCGAGGCCTGGCATCTGCTGGCGCTGTTCGTGGGTACCATTGCCGCCATCATCGGCAAGGCGCTGCCGATCGGCGCGCTGTCCATCATTGGCGTCGCGCTGGTGGCGCTGACGGGCGTCACCAGCAACACGGCGGCGGGCGCCATCGGCGATGCGCTGTCGAGCTTTTCCAATTCGCTGATCTGGCTGATCGGCGTGTCGATCATGATCTCGCGCGGCATCATCAAGACCGGCCTGGGCGCGCGCATCGGCTATCTGTTCATCGCCGTGTGGGGCAAGAAGACCATCGGCATCGCGTATTCGCTGGCGCTGTCCGAGCTGATCCTGGCGCCCGTCACGCCCAGCAACACGGCGCGCGGCGGCGGCATCATCCACCCCATCATGCGGGCCATCGCGGGCAGCTACGACTCCGACCCGGAGCAGGGCACGCAAGGGCGCATCGGGCGGTTTCTGGCGCTGACCAACTACCACGCCAACCCCATCACGTCGGCCATGTTCATCACCGCCACGGCGCCCAATCCGCTGGTGGTCAAGCTCATTGCCGACGCCACCGGCGCGCAGATTTCGCTCAGCTGGGGCACCTGGGCGCTGGCCATGCTGCTGCCCGGCCTGGTGGGGCTGGCGCTGATGCCGCTGGTCATCTACTGGATGTATCCGCCCGAGATCAAGAGCACGCCCAACGCCTCGCAGTTCGCCATCCAGCGGCTCAAGGAGATGGGGCCGATCACGCGCGGCGAGGTCATCATGTTCTGTGTCTTCGGCGTGCTGCTGCTGCTGTGGGCGGGCGTGCCGGCCATGGTGTTCGGCAGCGGCGCGGCGGTGGACCCGACCACCACCGCCTTTGTCGGCCTGTCATTGCTGCTGCTGACGGGCGTGCTCACCTGGGAGGACGTCATCCGGGAAAAAAGCGCCTGGGACACCATCGTCTGGTTCGGCGCGCTGGTGATGATGGCCAGCTTTCTCAACAAGCTGGGCCTGATCGGCTGGTTCGCGCAATCGCTGGAGCGCAGCATCGACCAGCTGGGCATGAGCTGGATGGGCGCCAGCGCGCTGCTGATGCTGGCCTACCTCTATGCACACTACATGTTCGCCAGCACCACGGCGCACATCACGGCCATGTTCGCGGCCTTCTACGGCGCCGGCCTGGCGCTGGGCGCGCCAGCGCTGCCCTGGGCGCTGATGATGGCCGCGGCTTCCAACATCATGATGACGCTCACGCACTACGCCACGGGCACATCGCCGGTCATCTTCGGCTCGGGCTACACCACGCTCGGCGAATGGTGGAAGGCGGGCTTCGTGATGAGCGTGGTGCTGATCGTCGTCTGGATGGCGGTCGGCTCGGCCTGGTGGAAGGTGCTGGGGTATTGGTGATGACCGAGCGAGCCGGCCGCGGCATGCCGCTTATGGGCGCTTGAAGATTTCGCCACCCAGCTTGTTTCCGGCCTTGACGTGCCTGGCCTCGAACCAGCCCTGGTTCATTTCCAGCACGTAGCGCACCGGCTTGGCCGAGCAATGGCTGGTTTCGTCCAGCGGCTTCATGTCGGCCAGGTTGACGATGCGGCCGTCGTCGGCGATGAAGGCCGCCGTGAGCGGGATCAGGGTGTTTTTCATCCAGAAGCACTGCTCACCCGGCTGCTCGAAGACGAACAGCATGCCTTCGGTCTGCGGCATGTCGCGCCGGTTCATCAGGCCGATCTGGCGCTGCAGCGGCGTGCTGGCCACCTGGACGTCGATGCGGTACATGCCGACCGTGAGCTGCAGGCGCGGCAGATTGAGCTGCGGTCCCATCTGGGCGAGGGCGGCGCCGCCCGATAGGCTGGCGCTCAGCATCACGAGCAGGGACAGGCGGCGAGTGAACGGGCGCATGGCTGGAGCAGGAAGTGGATGGCCAAAATGGGAAAGCCTGCAAAACGACCGGCATTTTGCAGGCTTGGCGGACCGGAGGCAGGGGCCCCCGAGACGAGCGCCCGATCAGGCGGCGGGCTTGGCGTGCTTGCTGGTGCGCTTCTTGGCGTGCTTGGCGCCATGCTTCTTGGTCGCGTGCTTCTTGGCGCTGGTCTTGTGGGCCGTGGCCATTTTCGCCTTGGGGGCGGGCGCAGCAGCAGCCGGCGCTTCGGCGACGGCGGGGGCGGCCGGAGCGGCGGGTGTCGCAGGCGCCTGGGCCCAGGTGCCACAGGCGATGAGCGCGGCGGTCAGTGCGGTGAGAACTTGCTTCATGGTCGGACTTCTTGGACAAGGTTCGATGGATGAGGTGCAGCGCGCGAACCATCGTGCCGCTCCAGCATAACGGCGCAGGCGGGCGCGCCGTTGACGGCGCGCGGCGAGCCCGGAGCGGGTGGCCATGTCGGTAGAATTTCCGTCGTCCGGGCCGGGCATTGCCGGCCCGCTCGTGTCACTCTTTCCATTGCTTTGCACGGAGACGCTCGCGCATGACCGCCTATCAGCACATCAAGGTGCCCACCCAGGGGCAGAAGATCACAGTCAACCCGGATTTCTCGCTGAACGTGCCCAACGACCCCATCGTGCCCTTCATCGAAGGCGACGGAACCGGCCTGGACATCACGCCGGTGATGATCAAGGTGGTGGACGCGGCGGTGGCCAAGGCCTATGGTGGCCAGCGCAAGATTCACTGGATGGAGGTCTACGCCGGCGAGAAGTCCACCCGCGTGTACGGCCCCGACGTGTGGCTGCCCGAGGAGACGCTGGCGGCGCTGAAGGAGTACGTGGTGTCGATCAAGGGCCCGCTCACCACGCCGGTGGGCGGCGGCATCCGCTCGCTCAACGTGGCGCTGCGCCAGGAGCTGGATCTGTACGTGTGCCTGCGGCCGGTGCAGTACTTCAAGGGCGTGCCCAGCCCGGTCAGGGAGCCCGAGAAGGTCAACATGGTGATCTTCCGCGAGAACAGCGAGGACATCTACGCCGGCGTCGAGTGGGAGGCCAAGAGCGCCAGCGCGCAAAAGCTGATTCGCTTCCTGACCGAGGAAATGGGCGTGACCAAGATCCGCTTTCCGGCCAGCTCGGGCATCGGCATCAAGCCGGTGTCGATCGAGGGCACCGAGCGCCTGGTGCGCAAGGCCATCCAGTACGCCATCGACAACGACAAGCCCAACGTGACCCTGGTGCACAAGGGCAACATCATGAAGTACACCGAGGGCGGCTTTCGCGACTGGGGCTATGCGCTGGCGCAGCGCGAGTTCGGCGCCCAGCCGATCGACGGCGGGCCGTGGTGCCAGTTCAACAACCCCAGGACGGGCCAGCCCATCGTCGTCAAGGACGTGATCGCCGACGCCTTCCTGCAGCAGATCCTGCTGCGCCCGGCCGAGTACAGCGTGATCGCCACGCTCAACCTGAACGGCGACTACATCAGCGACGCGCTGGCCGCGCAGGTGGGCGGCATCGGCATCGCGCCGGGCGCCAACCTGAGCGACTCGGTGGCCTGCTTCGAGGCCACGCACGGCACGGCGCCCAAATACGCGGGCAAGGACTACGTCAACCCCGGCAGCGAAATCCTCAGCGCCGAGATGATGCTGCGCCACATGGGCTGGGTCGAGGCGGCCGACACCATCATCGCGGCCATGGAGGCAGCGATCCAGAGCAAGAAGGTGACCTACGACTTCGCGCGCCTGATGGAGGGCGCCACCCAGGTCAGTTGCTCGGGCTTCGGCCAGGTGATGATCGAACACATGTGATCGCACGCCGCTCGCAAAAAAACCGCCCTCGGGCGGTTTTTTTGTTCTTGCACGGGACTACTGCCGCACGGCGCCCAAGGCGTCTGCCTTGGGCATGGGCACCAGGATGCGGGCCTTGTAGCGGGCCTTGAGCAGCTCGTAGTCGCTGCGCACCTCGGCCAAGCTCCACAGCTGGATGTAGCGGCTGCGGTTTTGCGCTTTCTGTTCGGCGTTTTGCTCGGCCGGCGGCAGCACTTTCTCGATCTGGGCGATGGCGTAGCCGTCGGCCCCCAGGTCCACGCCGACGAAATGGGGAAGCTTGGCGGGGTCGGCGCGCAGCACGGCCTCGACCAGCGCGGCGGGCTGGTCCTGTGGCGCGTCGCGTGACACGGCGATGGCTGCCGGCAGGCCAGTGGCGCTGGCGGGTTTGGTCAACCAGGCCTTGAGCTTGGCCTGGCCGTCCTGGCGCGCCATCTCGGCGCTGCGCTGGGCGATGTAGGCGCTGCGCACGGCGTCCTGCACCTCGGCGAAGGGCTTGGCGTGGGCGGCGGTGTGCGCCAGCACGCGGCCGGAGGCGAGCTGGTTGGGGCCGACCTCGATGGCCTCGGTATTGCGCTTGTTGCTCAGGGCGTCGGCGCTGAACAGGGCGCTCAGGAACTTGGCGTTGGCCAGGGCGCCGGTGGCGTCCTTGGTGGGTGTGCGGGTGACGCCATCGGCGGTGTGGATGGTCAGCTTGAGCTTGTCGGCCACCGGCTTGAGCGAGTCGGACTGCTCGTACACGCCGTTGGTGAAGGTGTCGGCCAGCTCGGTGAACTGTTTTTGCGCCTGCTGCGTGCGCAACTGGTCGTCCAGCTTGGCGCGCTCCTGCTCGAAGGGTGGCACCTTGGCCGGCTTGATGCCGGTCAATTCGATGATGTGATAGCCGAAGTCGCTTTGCACCAGATCGCTGATGTCGCCCACCTTGGCCAGCTTGAAGGTGGCCTGGGCGATGGTCGGGTCGGTGCCTTTTTGCTGCTGGAACCAGCCCAGGTCGCCCCCGCTGGGTGCGCTGACGTCGTCGTTGGAATTTCTCTTGGCGATCTCGGCGAACTGCCTGGGATCGGCGCGCACCTCGGCCAGCAGCTTCTCGGCGGTGGCCTTGGCTTTCTCGCGCTCGGCGGCGGGTGCGTCCTTGGACACCGCGACCAGGATGTGGCTGGCGCGGCGCTCCTCGGGCGTGCCCAGCGTGGCGGCGTTCTGCTCGTAGTAGGTGCGCAGCTCTTGCTCGCTGACGCTGACCGACTTCTTGACGCTGTCGAGGTCGAGCACGATGTATTCGATCTTGACCGACTCGGGCACCTGGTATTGCATCTCGTGGGTCTTGTAGTAGCCCTGCAGGTCGGCCTCGGTGGGGGTGACCTTGCTGGCGAAATCCTTGGGCGCCAGCCGCAGCACGCGCACCTCGCGGCGCTCCAGGAAGGCGTTCATGGCCGCGTCCACGTTGGCCTGGCTGACCAGCTCGGAGTTGGCAATCCCGCCCAGCACCTGCTGCATCGACAGATCGCTGCGCATGCGCGCCTCGAAGCCCTCGGGCGTGAGGCCCTGGGCGGCCAGCAGGCGCTTGTAGCCTTCCATGTCCAGCCGGCCATCGGCGCCACGGAGGCTGGCGATGGCGGGGTCCTGCTCCAGTGCGGCGGCCAGCGCGGCATCGCTCACGCCCAGGTGCTCGCCCTGGGCGGCTGCGGCCAGCACGCGGTCGCGCACCAGGCGCTCCAGCGTGCCGTACTTCATCAGCGGCGAATCGAGCAGGTTCAAGTCCAGCGTGGGATTGGCACTGCGCGCGCGGTCGACCTCGAGGCGGTGGGCGTTGTCCCACTCGGTCTGCGTGATGGCGTGGCCATCGACTTCGGCCACCTTGTTCGCGCCCTCATTGAAGCGGCCGTAGCCTTCGATGCCGAAGAAGATGAACGAGGGAAAGACCAGCAGGGCCAAGATCCACATGATGATCTTGTTGTGCTTGCGAATGGCGTCGAACATGCGGGAGGCTCTTGGTTGCGTGCGGAGACTGCAGGAGAAACAAGAAAAAAGGCGAACCGCGGGTTCGCCTTCACATCAATTGGTGGGTGCTGACGGGGTCGAACCGCCGACCTACGCCTTGTAAGGGCGCCGCTCTACCAACTGAGCTAAGCACCCCAGCCGAACCGATGCAGGTTTCAGTTCAGCGCATCCTTCAGCGCCTTGCCGGGGCGGAACTTGGGTACCTTGGCGGACTTGATTTTAATCGTTGCGCCGGTACGGGGGTTGCGGCCGGTGCGAGCTGCGCGCTTGCCGACGGCAAAGGTGCCAAAGCCCACCAGCGAAACCGTGTTGCCCTTGCGCAGGGTGGTCTTGACGGCGCCAATGGTGGCTTCGAGCGCGCGCGTGGCAGCGGCCTTGGAGATGTCGGCGTTTTTGGCGATGTGTTCGATCAGCTCGGTCTTGTTCACGAAAGTGCCCCTCTTTCAAGAATGTGTCAGGAATCCGGAAAAAGCGACGTCGGGATTGTTGTGCCAATCATGCCGGCCCTCCCCCTCGTTCGCCTGACTTGCGCCCAAGCCGCATCATCAAACCATGCCCGGCCTTGTGGCACAAGGGCTGGCTCGCGAAAGCGGCGTCAGCGAGCGATGGATTCTAGACCGATTCCGGGGCCGATCCCTCGCGGTTTTCCCTGCTGCTGCGATGGCGCAACAAGGCTGCCAAAAGTTGGGCACTGGCGGCCCCAATGGGTTCAGCGCCGGCCGGGTGTCGCGGCGGTGCGCACCACCAGGGCCACGCCCAGCGCCGTCAGCGCGATGCCGGCCACCGTGACGGGGGTGATGGGCTCGCCAAAGAGCAGCCAGGCCATCACGGCCGTGGTGGGCGGCACCAGGTACATCAGGCTGGCCACCGAGGCGGCGGCGCCGCGCTGGATGAGCAGGAACAGCAGCGAGCTGCCGCCCAGCGTCAGGCCCAGCACCGACCAGGCCATGGCACCGGCCGACTGCAGCGTCCAGCGCATGGATTCGGGCTCCAGCCAGGCCAGCGGGGCCGTCACCAGCGCAGCGGCCATCAGTTGCACGGTGTTGGCGCTGCGCACGTCGCAGGGGGCCACCCAGCGCTTTTGATACAGCGTGCCGGCGGTGATGCACAGCAGCGCCCCGACGGCCCAGGCCAGGTTGACGGCACTCACCTGGTCGCCCGGGCTGCCCTCGGTCAGCTTGCGCCACACCACCAGCACCAGGCCGGCAAAGCCCAGGCCCAGGCCCAGCCATTGGCGGGCGCTCACGCGGTGCAGCACGCTGCCAAAGGCCGACAGCCAGATGGCGGTGAGCACAGGCTGGATGCCGACGATCAGCGCCGACAGGCCCGAGCCCATGCCGGCCTTGACGGCGGCCCACACGCCGCCCAGGTAGCCGCCGTGCATCAGCATGCCCGTGACGGCCAGGTGCAGCCATTGGCTGCGCGTTTGCGGCCAGCGCGCACGCGCGATGGCGATCCACACGCCAAAGCAGGCGATGGACAGCAGATAGCGCAGCAGCAGGAAGGTGAAGGGCGGCGCATACGGCATGCCGTAGCGCGCCACGATGAAGCCAGTGGCCCAGATGAGCACGAACACCGCCGGCATCCAGCGGATCAGCGCGCGGGTGGGGCTGGCCTCTGCCGGGCTCATCGCGTGCGGATGGTGCCGCTCAACGCACCCTCGCGCGAATTTCGGGCAGCGCCTTCTGCAGGTAGTACACCATCGACCACACGGTGAGGATGGCCGCCAGCCAGATCAGCCACAGGCCCCACAGGCGCGTGTCCACGTCCCCGACGCGGGCGTCGTACAGCAGGAAGGGGATGGCCACCATCTGCACCGCCGTCTTGACCTTGCCCAGCATGTGCACGGCCACGCTTTTGCTGGCGCCGATCTTGGCCATCCACTCGCGCAAGGCCGAGATGGCGATCTCGCGGCCGATGATGATCAGCGCCACGAACACGTCCACCCGCTGCAGGTGCACCAGCACCAGCAGGCAGGCGCAGACCAGGAACTTGTCGGCCACGGGGTCGAGAAAGGCGCCGAAGGCCGAGGTCTGGTTGAGCTTGCGCGCCAAGTAGCCGTCGAGCCAGTCGGTCCAGGCGAACACCACGAACATCACCGTGGCCGCGAGGTTGCGGACCTCAGACGGCAGCGGCAGGTAGAACACGCCGACGATGAGCGGGATCGCGACGATGCGCGTCCAGGTCAGCAGGGTCGGCACGGTGAAGAACATGGTGGGCGATTGTGGCACGCGCCCGCGGCGGTGTGCTGCGCGGCACGCCAACGTCGAAAACTATCAAAATAATAGCTGCTTGCGCTTGTCGGGTGTGCGCCAGAGCCCGATTTTGCTTGAAAGAATCAATGCAGGGCGCGGTAGATCTGCTCGGCCAGCGCGCGCGAGACGCCCTCGACGGTCATCAGGTCTTCCACGCTGGCGCCCTCCACGCCGCGCACGCCGCCAAAACGTTGCAGCAGACGGGCGCGCTTCTTGGGCCCCACGCCGGCAATCTCCTCCAGCCGGCCGCCGCCCACCCGCACCCGGGCGCGCTGGGCGCGCATGCCGGTGATGGCAAAGCGGTGCGCCTCGTCGCGGATCTGCGCCACCAGCATCAGCGCGGCTGAGTCGTGGCCCAGAGACACCTTGGGCCGGCCGTCGGCAAACACCAGCTCCTCCAGGCCGACCTTGCGGCCCTCGCCCTTCTCGACGCCGACGATCAGCGACAGGTCCAGCGCGAGCTGGTTGAACACCTCGCGCGCCATGCTGACCTGGCCCTTGCCGCCGTCGACCAGCACCAGGTCCGGCATGCGCACCGTGGCGGCGTTGCCCTGCTCGGCCAGCGCCTCGGCGATCTTGCCGTAGCGCCGCAGCAAGACCTGGCGCATGGCGGCGTAGTCGTCGCCCGGGGTGATGCCATCGATCTTGTAGCGCCGATATTCGCTGCTGGCCATGCGGTGGCCCTGGAACACCACGCAGCTGGCCTGCGTGGCCTCGCCCGCCGTGTGGCTGATGTCGAAGCACTCGATGCGCAACTCGTCCAGGCGGTCGGTCGGCAGGTCCAGCGCCTCGGCCAGTGCGCGCGTGCGGGCCTGCTGCGAGCCTTCCTCGGCCAGCAGGCGCGCCAGCTGCAGGGCAGCGTTCTGCTGCGCCATCTCCAGCCAGATGCGGCGCTGGCCGCGCGGTGCGTGGGTGGCGCTGATCTGGCGCTCCTCCTTGTCCGACAGCGCCTGCAGCAGCGCGCGCGCCACCGGCTCGCTGGTGATGAGCTGGGCCGGCGCCGGCACGGCCAGGTAGTGCTGGGCGATGAAGGCATCCAGCACCTGGGCCTCCACCGTGGTCAGCTCGGCGTCCTCGCGTTCGGCCGCCAGCGCCTGCGCGTCCTCGATCTGCGAAGGGAAGTGCGCGCGATCACCCAAGTGGCGCCCGCCACGCACCATGGCCAGGTTGACGCAGGCGCGCCCGCCCTGCACCTTGACGGCCAGGATGTCCACGTCGGCCTCCGATCCCACCTCGACCGCCTGCTGGTGCAGCACGCGCGACAGCGACTGGATCTGGTTGCGGATCAGCGCGGCCTGCTCGAAGCGCAGGGCGTCGGAGTGCGCCATCATGCGCTGCTCCAGCACCTGCAAGAGCTCCTGGGTCTGCCCGCGCAGGAACTGCTCGGCGTGCGCGACGTCGGCGGCATAGTCCTGGTCGCTGATGAGCCGCACGCAGGGCGCCGTGCAGCGCTTGATCTGATAGAGCAGGCAGGGCCGCGTGCGGTGCGCGAACACCGTGTCCTCGCAGGTGCGCAGTCGAAACACCTTCTGCAGCAGCTCGATCGTCTCCTTGATCGCCCAGGCGTTGGGGTAGGGGCCGAAGTAGCGGTGGCGCTTGTCGGTGGCGCCGCGGTAGTAGGCGATGCGCGCGTAGGCGGCGGGGTCGGGCGTGCCGGGGCCGGGGTCGGGGCGGGGCGTGCCGCTGCCCGTCAGCTTGAGGTAGGGATAGCTCTTGTCGTCGCGAAACAGGATGTTGTACTTGGGCGCCAGCTGCTTGATCAGGTTGTTTTCCAGGATCAGCGCCTCGGCCTCGGAGCGCACCACCGTCGTCTCCAGCCGCGCGATCTTGCTGACCATGTGGCCGATGCGCGTGCCGCCGTGGTTCTTGCTGAAGTAGCTGGACACGCGCTTTTTCAGGTTGCGCGCCTTGCCCACGTACAGCACCGTGCCGGCGGCGTCGAAATAGCGGTACACGCCCGGCAGGCCGGGCAGGGCGGCCACCTGCGCCAGCAGCGTGGGTGGGTGGCTGGGCGCTGGGGGCTCTCGTGGCTCGGGCGGTGGTGGCGGCGCGGCGGGGTCGCTCATGGCGGGCAGTTTACGGGGCAGGCGCTGCGCCTCACGCGCGTGGGCACAATTGCGGCATGCCTGCCACGCCTTTGATCTGGGACCTGTTTTGCCGCGTGATCGACAACCATGGCGACCTGGGCGTGTGCTGGCGCCTGGCGCGCGAGCTGGCGGCGCGGGGCCAGCAGGTGCGCCTGTGGGTGGACGACGCCAGCGCCCTGGCCTGGATGGCGCCCGAGGGCCTGCGTGGCGCGCTGGCGGGCGTGCGGGTGCTGGCCTGGCGCGAGCCTTTTGACGCCGCGGTGCTGGCGCGGCTGCCCGTTGCCCACGTGTGGGTCGAAGCCTTCGGCTGCGCGCTGCCGCCGGCCTTCGTCGCCCACGGCGTGCAAGCGGCGACGACCGGCGGCGGGGCGCCGCCGGTGTGGATCAATCTCGAGTACCTCAGCGCCGAGCCGTATGTCGAGCGCATGCACGGCCTGCCCTCGCCCGTGCTGCAGGGGCCGGCGGCGGGCTGGACCAAGTGGTTTTACTACCCCGGCTTTACGCCGCGCACCGGCGGCCTGCTGCGCGAGGCGGACCTGCCCGCACGCCAGGCCGCCTTTGATCGCGCGGCCTGGCTGGCGGCGCAGGGCGTGCCCTGGCGGGGCGAGCGGCTGCTGTCGCTGTTTTGCTACGAACCGCCGGCGCTGGTGCCCCTGCTGGCGCAGCTGCAGGGCGGCCCGCAGCCCACGCGCCTGCTGGTGACGGCGGGGCGCGCCACGCAGGCGGTGCGCGCCGCGATTGAACATCAAAATGGCCTGCAGCCCGCATCCGACAAGCGCAATCAGCTATTGATTTCATACTTTCCGTATCGGGACCAGCAAGCCTTTGACGAACTGCTGTGGACCAGCGATGTCAACTTCGTGCGCGGCGAGGACTCGCTGGTGCGCGCCCTGTGGGCGGGCCGGCCGCTGGTGTGGCAGCCCTATCCGCAGCACGACGAGGCGCACCACGCCAAGCTGGCGGCCTGGCTCGATTGGCTGCAGGCGCCGCCAGGGTTGCGCGCGTTTCATCGCGCGTGGTCGGGCATCGACGCCGGGCCGCTGCCGCAGCTGGACGAGCGGGCCTGGGGACCATGCGTCCACGCCGCGCGCGCGGCGCTGTGGCAGCAAGCCGACCTGGCCAGCCAGCTCACCGGCTTCGTGGACGGAAAGCGATAGAATAGAGGACTTTGCAAAAACAGCCGGCTCGCCTGGACGAGTGCACGCAAGCCGGTTTGCAGCGCATGTCGCCCGCGCGCGTAGTCGCGAAATCGGTGTCACGGTCCGCCCAGGACATGGGGCGCATCTTGCCGGGGCGGCCCACGCTTGACTCCACCACTCACTGGAATTCGACCCATGAAAATCGCCCAGGAAATCCGCGCCGGCAACGTCATCATGCACGGCAAGGACCCCATGATCGTGCTGAAGACCGAATACGCCCGCGGTGGCCGCGGCGCCGCCACCGTGCGCATGAAGCTCAAGGCCCTGCTCAACAACATGGGCACCGAGGTCGTCTTCAAGGCCGATGACAAGATGGAGCAGGTCATCCTCGACCACAAGGACTGCACCTACTCGTACTTCGCCGACCCGATGTACGTCTTCATGGACGGCGAGTACAACCAGTACGAGGTCGAGGCCGAGAACATGGGCGACGCGCTGAACTACCTGGAAGACGGCATGGCCGTCGAGGTGGTGTTCTACGACGGCAAGGCCATTTCGGTCGAGCTGCCGACTTCGGTCGAGCGCGAAATCACCTGGACCGAGCCGGCCGTCAAGGGCGACACCTCGGGCAAGGTGCTCAAGCCCGCAAAGATCGCCACCGGCTTCGAGGTGCCCGTGCCGCTGTTCGTCAGCCAGGGCGACAAGATCGAAATCGACACCCGCACCGGCGAATACCGCAAGCGCGTATGAACGCCGGCCTCCCGGCCCAGCAGAAAAGCGCCGCTTGCGGCGCTTTTTTCATGCCTGCGCGGCAGGCCGGTGCGCGTGGCGGGCGGGCATTCAATACCATGGGGGGCATGAAGACCACGCACAGCATCAAGGAGTCCTCGCGCCAGGCCATCATCGACGCCTGGGCCACGCTGCAAGCCCATGCCGAGCGCGGCGATCCGCTCAGTCCCGACGCCTATCGCCTGGCCTTTGCCGACCCGGAGTTCCTGCTGCGCCCCGAGACGCGCGGCATTCGCTTTCAGCTGGAATTGCTCAAGCCCGACATGGGCCTGGCCGCGGCTGGCGTGCACAACACGATCGTGGTGTATGGCAGTGCGCGCGTGCTCGACCCCGAGGCTGCCGAGGCGAAGCTGGCGGCGGCCCGTGCCACGGGCGATGCGGCGACCATCGCCAAGGCCGAGCATGCCCAGAAGGGGGCCCGCTACTACGCGGCGGCGCGCGCGTTCGCCCGTATCGTGGCCGAGCACAGCCTGCGCCAGCAACCCGAAGACCGCCTGTTCATCTGCACCGGCGGCGGCCCCGGCGTGATGGAGGCCGCCAACCGCGGCGCCCACGACGTGGGCGTGCCCTCGGTGGGCCTGAACATCGGCCTGCCGCACGAGCAGCAGACCAACGCGTACGTCACGCCCTACCTGGCCTTCAAGTTCCACTACTTCGCGCTGCGCAAGATGCATTTCATGATGCGCGCCAAGGCGCTGGTGGCGTTTCCGGGGGGGTTTGGCACGCTGGACGAGCTGTTCGAGGTGCTGACCCTGGTGCAGACGCGCAAGGTCCATCGCGTGCCCATCGTGCTGTTCGGCAAGAGCTACTGGAGCCGCCTGTTCAACCTGGAAATGCTGGTGGAGGAGGGCGCCATCGCGGCCGAAGACCTGCAGCTGTACGAGCTGGTCGACGAACCCGAAGAGGCGTGGGGCGTCATCCGGCAGTTCTACGACCTGTAGGCAAGCGTCCGCCGGCCGGCACCGGTCACGCTGGCGGCGGCAAAGGCCGATCGTCACGGTTTTGTCACGGGACTGTCATCAAGCCGCGGGACACTCCTTGCGTCTCCCGCGTCATGACCCATCCCATGCACCAGCAGCCTCTGCCGCCCGATCCGCCTGACCGACACACTCCCGATTTGCCGTCCGAGGCGGCGCCGCCGGCCGCGGCGGATCCGGCGCCCGCCGCCTTCGAGCTGCTCGATCGCGACCACAGCATCCTGGCCTTCAACGAACGCGTGCTCGACTGGGCCGAGCGCGACGACGTGCCCTTGCTCGAGCGCCTGCGCTACCTGTGCATCGTATCGTCCAACCTGGATGAACTGTTCGAGGTGCGGGCTGCGGAGCACCTGATGGCCTCGTCCCCGCCGGGGCCGCCCGGCGGCGACTCGTTTGCCGCCCTGGCCGGTGCCGTGAAGACGCTGGTGGCGCGCCAGTACACGCTGTACAACGACACGCTGACGCCGGCGCTGGCCGCGCGCGGCATCCGCATCGTGGGCCATGGCGAACGCACCAAGGCCCAGCGCACCTGGGTGCGCGAGCATTTCGAGCGCCAGGTGCGCCCACTGCTGATTCCGGTGGGACTGGACCCGGCCCACCCGTTTCCGCAGGTGGCCAACAAGTCGCTCAATTTCATCGTGCGCCTGCGCGGCGGCGACGCCTTCGGGCGCGACAACGAAATCGCCATCGTCAAGGTGCCGCGCGCGCTGCCGCGCCTCATGCGCCTGCCGCGCGAGGGGGCGCACGGGGGGCAGTCCTTCGTCAGCCTGTCGAGCATCATCCGCGCCCATCTGGAAGAGCTGTTTGCGGGGCGCCAGGTGCTGGAGTTCTCGCAGTTTCGCGTCACGCGCCACTCCGACCTGGCGGTCGATGAGGAAGACGTGCGCAACCTGCGCACCGCGCTGCGCCAGGGCCTGCAGCAACGTCATTACGGCCAGGCGGTGCGGCTGGAGGTGTCGGCCGGGTGCTCGCCCTTCCTGGCGGACCTGCTGCAGGCACAGTTTGCCCTGCCCGACGCCGCCGTGATGCGCGTTCCGGGTCCGGTGAACCTGGTGCGGCTGATGCAGTTGGTCGAGCTGGCGGGCGAAGCCGACCTGCTGTTTCCCCCCTGGCGCCCGGCCTGGCCGCACGCGCTGCCGCGCGCCGGCGGCGTGATGGCGCAGATGCGCCGGCGCGACATCCTGATCCACCAGCCCTTCGAGAGCTTCGACGCCGTGCTGGCCTTCCTGCGCGAGGCCGTGAGCGACCCGCAGGTGCTGGCCATCAAGCAGACCGTCTACCGCACCGGCGCCGATTCCGAGATGATGGAACTGCTGCGCGAGGCCGTGCGCCGCGGCAAGGAAGTGACGGTGGTGCTGGAGCTGAAGGCGCGCTTCGACGAGGAAGCCAACATCAACTGGGCCGAGGCGCTGGAGTCGATCGGCGCGCAGGTGGTCTACGGCGTGGTGGGCCTCAAGACCCACGCCAAGATGCTGCTGGTGACGCGCCGCGAAGGCGCGGGCCTGCGCCGCTACGGCCATCTGTCCACCGGCAACTACAACCCGCGCACGGCGCGCCTGTACACCGACCTGAGCCACCTGACGGTGGACGAGCGCATCACGGCCGACATGGATGCGGTGTTCGACCACCTGGCCAACCAGAACCGTCGGCCGCGCCTGCAGCGCCTGCTGATGGCGCCGTTCGACCTGCAGCGCAGCCTGATCGAGAAGATCGACGCCGCCGGCCTGGCGGCCGAGCGCGGCGAGGGCGGACGCATTGTTGCCAAGATGAACGCCCTGACCGACGAGGACCTGATCGACGCACTGGTGCGCGCCGGCCGGCGCGGCGCGCGCATCGACCTGATCGTGCGCGGGGCCTGCATGCTGCCGGCCGGGCGGCCCGGCTGGACCGACAACATCCGCGTGCGCTCGGTCATCGGGCGCTTTCTGGAGCACACTCGGGTGTTCTACTTCGGCGTGGGCAAGCGCGATGAGCTGTACCTGGCCAGCGCTGACTGGATGAACCGCAACATGCTGCGTCGGGTCGAGCTGGCCTGGCCGGTGACCGACAAGCGCCTGCGCCAGCGCATCATCAACGAGTGCCTGGTGGCCTATCTGCACGACGACCGCGATGCCTGGACGCTGCAGCCCGACGGCCGCTATGCCCGCGCGCCCCGCGTGCTGGACGGCCATGGCGCGCAGCAGGCGCTGATGGCGCGCTACGCCGCGCAGCCGAGCGAGCCCAAGAAGCGGGCCCGGGCATGGACCTGATCCTGTGGCGCCACGCCGAGGCCGAGGAGCCTGGTGAAGGCGCCGACGATCTGCAACGCCCCCTGACCCCGCGCGGCCAGCGCCAGGCCACGCGCATGGCGGCCTGGCTCGATCGCCAGTTGCCGGACGGCTTGCGCGTGCTGGTCAGCCCAGCCGTGCGCACGCAGCAGACGGCGCAGGCGCTGGGGCGCAAGTTCAAGCTGCGTGACGAGCTGGCACCGGTGGCCACGCCGGATGACCTGCTGGCGGTCGTGCAGTGGCCGCGTGGCCGCGGCACGGTGCTGGTGGTGGGCCACCAGCCCGTGCTGGGGCAGGCGGCGGCGCGCCTGCTGGGCATGGCCGGGCCCGACTGCGCCATCCGCAAAGGCGCCGTGTGGTGGCTGCGCCAGCGCGAGCGCCAGGGCGTGAGCGAGACCGTGCTGCTGGCCGTGCAGGCGCCCGATCTGCTGTAGCGCCCGGCGGTTCAAGCCTCGACGACGGCGTAGTCCCAGGGCGTGCGCGCCCAGGCCTGGCTCTCCTCGCGCAGCAGATGCGCCGATTGCGGGTAGGACTGGGCCCAGCCGGCGCGGGTGTGCACGGTGCAGCGCCGGTCCTGCAGCGTCAGCGTGAGGCCGGCCACGTCCGGGTCGCGCCGCGCGTGGCACAAGGCCAGGGCGGTGCGCAGGCACATCAGTTGCAGCGCAAAGCCGGCGTCCTCCAGTGGGCCCGCCAGCTTGCGCAACTTGCCCCGCTGGCCCAGCACCAGCAAGCCCAGGCGCTGCAACTCGGGCAGGGCAAAGCCGGGGGCGTCGGTGTGCTCGAGGATGTAGGCGCCGTGCTGGTGGTGGTCGCTGTGCGCGATGCGCCGGCCGATCTCGTGCAGCTGCGCCGCCCAGCCCAGCTTGCGCGCGGCGCGCTCGCCGCCCGCGCAAGCGGCCTGCGTGAACAGCGCCACGGCCACGCGGGCGACGCGCTCGGCTTGCACTTCGTCAACCGCAAAGCGGCGCATCAGGGCCCGCACGCTGGCGCTGCGCAGGTCGGTGCCAGGTTGCTCGCGATCGAGCATTTCGTACAACGCGCCCTGGCGCAGCGCACCCTGGGCCACGGTCATGCGCTCGATGCCCAGTTGCGTGAAGACGGCGCGCAGGATGCTGAGGCCGCCGCCGATCACCGCCCGCCGGTCGTCCTTGAGCCCCTCCAGGCGCAGGCGATCGACGTGGCGTGCGCGCAGCAGCTGCTCCTGCAGCCAGGCCAGGCCCCCGCGCGTGATCACGCCCTGGTGCCCGAGCACCGGTGCCAGCGCGGAGCCGGCGGCGCCCACCGTGCCCGAGGAGCCATAGGCCACGTCCCAGCTGCTGCGCGGAAATTGCGTCATGACCTCGTCGAGCACCGCCTGGGCGGCCAGCTCGGCGGCGTCGAAGGCGGCGCGCGTGAAGGCTCCGTCGGCGAAGTACCGGGTTGACCAGGCCACGCTGCCGATGCGGCAGGAGGTGGCGGCGGCGGGCGTGAAGCCTTGGCCGACGATGAGCTCGGTCGAACGCCCGCCGATGTCCACCACCAGGCGCCGCTCGTCGGACTGGGGCAGCATGCGCGCCACCCCCTTGTAGATCAGGCGCGCTTCTTCCAGGCCCGAGACCACCTCGATCGGAAAACCCAGAATGGCGCTGCCGCGCGCGATGAAGGCCTCGCGGTTGCGCGCCTCGCGCAGCGTCTGCGTGGCCACCGCGCGCACCTGGGGCCGGGCGAAACCCGCCAGGCGCTCGGCAAAGCGGGCCAGGCAATCCCAGCCGCGCTGCATGGCTTCGGGCGTCAGCTCGTGCTTGTCGTCCAGGCCGGCGCCCTGGCGCACGGTTTCCTTGAGATATTCGACGCGCTGGATCTGGCCGTGCTCCAGGCGGCCGATTTCCAGGCGAAAGCTGTTGGATCCCAGATCCACGGCAGCCAGCAATGTGCCGTCTTGCATGAAGGTTTGCGCCCGTCGGGTTGGTGAAAGCGGCGCAGCATAGCACCGGCCCATGCGTCCATCTCGGATCGCTGGCACGCTCAGCCGACGATGCGTCCATCGGCCGTGAGCATGGCCTGGGTGACCAGGCCCGCCACCAGTTCGCGCCCCTGGTAGCGCACCGCGTAGCCGCCCAGGGAGCTGGCGTTGCGCCGGCGGCACGCGGCCAGCATGCTCGCGCGCGTGATCGGCCCCGGCACGCCGGCCAGCAGTTCGGCGGTATGGCGCGCGGCGATGAAGCCGGCCAGCCCTTGCGGCGTGGGGGCTTCGTCGTACCAGCGGGCCAGGGCCGCGCGGTAGGCGCGCACCACCGGCAGGCTGCTGCCCACCATCGGCACCGGCTGCGTGGCGATGACCGAGACACCGCGCGGCAGGCGGCCCAGCTGGGTCAGCACCTGCAGGTTGACATCGGCCAGGGCGACCACGTAGCACTGGCGCCCGGCGGGCAGGCGCAACTGGCCGATAAAGCCGTGCAGCTCCGGCGTGGCGCCGGCAAACAGCACCATGAGCGGCGGCTGATTGGCCTGCGTGGCGTGCAGCTGCAGGCCGTTGGCCTGTGCGGCCTGGGCCAGGCTGCGCTCCCATTGCTGGCGCAGGGCCGGGCTGCCGAACACCACGCCAGCCTGCCGGATGCCCATCTGGCCCAGCGAGCGCAGCGCGTGCTCGATTTGCGCCTGGTAACCGGCAAAGATCGGGAACACGCCATCGTGGCTGTCCTGCCAGGGCCGCATCAGCCACGGCGCCACGTGCGCCAGCGTCGGCGCCTCGGCCTGCAGCGCGGCCACGGTGGCGGCGACGCCATCGCCCACGCAGCCCGACAGCGCCACGCAACCGGGTTGCGCCAGCGCCGTTTGCCACGCCTGGCGCAGCTCGGCGCTGCGGCCCTGGGTGGCCAGCACCAGGTGCTGCACGCGCTGGCCGCGCACGCCGCCATCGGCATTGACGGCGGCCCAGGCGGCCCGCGCGCCGACGGCGAAGTCGCGGCTCACGTCGTGTTGCTCGGGGGACTCGTCGATGATCTGGGCCACGGTGAGTGCGGCGCTGTCCTGTGCTTGGGCGGGCAGCAGCGGCAGCGTGCAGACGGCGGCACCGGCGCGCAAGGCGGCGCGGCGCGAGAAAACGGGCATGGCGTGAGGAAGGAGAAGGTGAAGCCAACGAACGGCCTGCAGGACAGGCGGGGCGCCAGCCTACGCGGCCCATGTGGCAAACGTGTGACAGCCTGGTACCGGCCCGTGACGGCGCGGCGACCGCCGAATTGGACTGTCACGACGATGTCACAAACGCCTCCTACATTGACCGTACTGAACTTTCCAACCACGAGGTTTTCTCATGAAACTGTCTGCGATTCGGATTTTGGTGTCGGGTGTGCTGGCTTGTGGGGCCCTGTCGGCCGCGTGGGCTCAGGAGGCCACCGGCGCGGGGGCCAGCTTTCCGGCGCCGCTGTACGCCAAATGGGCGGCCGACTACAACAAGGCCACGGGCGTGAAGATCAATTACCAGTCGGTCGGTTCGGGTGCCGGCCTGAAGCAGATTGAAGCCAAGACGGTGGACTTTGGCGCCTCCGACGAGCCGCTGACCGATGAAGACCTGGCCAAGAAGGGCCTGGTGCAGTTCCCGACCGTGATCGGCGGCATCGTGCCGGTAGTCAACATCCAGGGCGTGGCGCCCGGCCAGCTCAAGCTCAGCGGCGCGCTGCTGGCCGACATCTACCTCGGCAAGATCACCAAGTGGAACGATCCGGCCATCGTGGCGCTGAATGCCGGTGTCAAGCTGCCCGACGCCACCATCGCCCCGGTGCGCCGCGCCGACGGCTCGGGCACCACCTTCGGCTTCACCAACTACCTGTCCAAGGTCAGTTCCGAGTGGAAAGACAAGGTGGGCGAGGGCAAGGCGGTGAACTGGCCGCTGGGCGCCGGCGGCAAGGGCAACGAGGGCGTGGCCGCCTTCGTGGGCCGCCTGGCCAACTCGATTGGCTACGTCGAATACGCCTACGTCAAGCAAAACAAGCTGAACTACGCGCAGCTGCAAAACAGCGCCGGCCACTTTGTCTCCCCCGACGAGGCCAGCTTCAAGGCCGCTGCGGCGGGTGCCGACTGGGCCAAGAGCTTTCACCAGATTCTCACCAACCAGCCGGGCAAGGATGCCTGGCCCATCACCTCGGCTACCTTCATCCTGATGCACAAGGTGCAGGACAAGCCGCAGCAGGCCGCCACCGTGCTGAAGTTCTTCGACTGGGCCTACTCCTCGGGCGACCAGACGGCGAGCGAGCTGGACTACGTGGCCATGCCCAAGTCGGTCGAGGCGGTGATCACCAAGTCCTGGTCCGAAATCAAGGACGGCGCGGGCAAGCCCATCGCCTTGAAGTAATCTTGCATCATTGCAAACCGCGGCGGCCTGGCCCGTGGGGCAGGCCGCCGGCCCTGACCAATCTTTCGGGCTCATGCCAGTGAATCCACCTACGCTTGCACAAGAGGCGCTGCCTTTGCCTGCCGGTGCCGTCCACCGTCCGGTGCCACCGCGGCCGTCGCGGCCCACCGCGCTGCTGGCCGACCGCCTGTTCGCCCTTCTGGCGCGCGCTGCGGCCCTGGTGACCCTGGCCCTGTTGTTGGGCATCCTGGCCGCGCTGGTGCATGGCGCCTGGCCCGCCATCGAGCGCTACGGCCTGGGCTTTCTGGTGCGCAGCCAGTGGGATCCGGTGCAGAACGAGTACGGCGGCCTGGTGATGATCTACGGCACGCTGGCAACGTCGGCGATCGCCCTGCTGATCGCGGTGCCGGTGAGTTTCGGCATTGCGCTGTTTCTCACCGAGCTCTCACCCGCCTGGCTCAAGCGCCCGTTGGGCACGGCCATCGAGTTGCTGGCGGCCGTGCCTTCCATCGTCTATGGCATGTGGGGGCTGATGGTGTTCGGCCCCATCCTGGCCACCTGGGTGCAGCAGCCCCTGCAGGCGCTGTTTGCCGGCGTGCCGTATCTCGGTGCGCTGGTGTCCGGCCCGCCGGTGGGCATCGGCATCCTGTCGGCCGGCATCATCCTGGCGATCATGGTGATCCCGTTCATCGCCTCGGTCATGCGCGACGTGTTCGAGGTGACCCCGGCGCTGCTCAAGGAGTCGGCCTACGGCCTGGGCGCGACCACCTGGGAAGTGGTCTGGAAGGTGGTTCTGCCCTACACCAAGACCGGCGTGCTGGGCGGCATCATGCTGGGCCTGGGTCGGGCGCTGGGCGAGACCATGGCGGTCACCTTCGTCATCGGCAACATGAACCAGCTGGGTTCGCTCTCGCTGTTCGAGGCGGCCAACAGCATCACCTCGGCCCTGGCCAACGAGTTTGCCGAGGCCGGCGAGGGCTTGCACCAGGCCTCGCTGATGTACCTGGGCCTGGTGCTGTTTTTCATCACCTTCGTGGTGCTGGCGCTGTCCAAGCTGCTGCTGGGACGCTTGAAGAAGGCCGAGGGAGGGCGGGCATGACGACGACTCAACAAGCGGCCGCCGCGCAAGGGGCACCGGCGCGCCAGTCGCGCTACGCCGCCCGCAAGCGCGTCAACCGGGTGGCGCTGTCGCTGTCGCTGGCCGCCATGGCCTTTGGCGTGTTCTGGCTGGTGTGGATCCTGTGGGAGACGCTGCGCCTGGGACTGGGGGGCATGTCGCTGGCGCTGTTCACCGACATGACGCCGCCGCCCAACGAGGTCGGCGGGCTGGCCAACGCCATCTACGGCTCGCTGGTGATGGTGGCGATGGCCACTTTCATCGGCACGCCGGTGGGCATCATGGCCGGCGTCTATCTGGCCGAGTACGACCCGCGCGGCTGGCTGGCGGGCATCACGCGTTTCGTCAACGACATCCTGCTGTCGGCGCCCTCCATCGTGATCGGCTTGTTCGTCTATGCAGTGGTGGTGGCGCAGTTCAAGAGCTTTTCGGCCTGGGCCGGCATCGTGGCCCTGGCGCTGATCGTGATTCCGGTGGTCATTCGAACGACCGAGAACATGCTGAGCCTGGTGCCCGCCAGCCTGCGCGAGGCGGCCTATGCCCTGGGCACGCCCAAATGGCGCGTCATCACCCTCATCACGCTGCGCGCGGCGAGTTCGGGCGTCATTACCGGCGTGCTGCTGGCGGTGGCCCGCATTGCCGGCGAGACGGCGCCGCTCTTGTTTACCGCGCTGAACAACCAGTTCTGGAACGGCGACCTGGCCAAGCCCATGGCCAGCCTGCCGGTGACCATCTTCAAATTTGCCATGAGCCCCTACGAGAACTGGCAGCAGCTGGCGTGGGCTGCGGTGTTTCTCATCACCCTGGCGGTGCTCGGCCTCAACATCCTGGCGCGCGTGCTGACGCGCCAAAAATAAGGAAGGCGCTTCATGTCCGTCATTTCACCCATGCCGACCGCCAAGCTGGCGGCGCGCGACCTCAATTTCTACTACGGCAAGTTCCATGCCCTCAAGGGCATCAACCTGGACATTCCCGAAAACAAGGTCACGGCCTTCATCGGCCCTTCGGGCTGCGGCAAGTCCACGCTGCTGCGCACCTTCAACCGCATGTTCGAGCTGTACCCCGAGCAGCGGGCGCAGGGCCAGATCCTGCTGGACGGCGACGACCTGCTGGCCAGCCGCCAGGACGTGGCGCTGATCCGCGCCAAGGTCGGCATGGTGTTCCAGAAGCCCACGCCGTTTCCCATGTCGATCTACGACAACATCGCCTTTGGCGTGAAGCTGTTCGAGAGCCTGAACGCCACCGACATGGACGAGCGGGTGGAATGGGCGCTGAAGAAGGCCGCGCTGTGGAACGAGGTCAAGGACAAGCTGAACCAGAGCGGTGCGGGCCTGTCGGGCGGTCAGCAGCAGCGCCTGTGCATTGCGCGCGGCATCGCCATCAAGCCCGAGGTGCTGCTGCTGGACGAGCCCTGCTCGGCGCTGGACCCGATCTCCACCGCCAAGATCGAGGAGCTGATTGCCGAGCTCAAGGACGAATACACGGTGGTCATCGTCACGCACAACATGCAGCAGGCCGCGCGCTGCAGCGACTACACGGCCTACATGTACCTGGGCGACCTGGTGGAATTTGGCGCCACCGAGCAGATGTTCTTCAAGCCGCAGCGCAAGGAGACGGAAGACTACATCACGGGCCGTTTCGGCTGAGGGCACACACCATGGCAGACAAGCATCTTTCTTCCCAGTTCGACAGCGAACTCAACCAGGTCTCGGCCCGCGTCATGGAGCTGGGCGGCCTGGTCGAGTCGCAGATCCGCCAGGCCATCGTCGCGCTCTCGGAGTTCAGCCTGGAGGCCGCCGAGCGCGTGCAGGTCATCGAGAACCGCGTCAACCAGATGGAAGTGGAGATCGATCACGAACTCATCACCATCATCGCCCGGCGCCAGCCCACGGCGCGCGACCTGCGCCTGGTGATGGCGTTCTCCAAGGCCACCGCCAATCTCGAGCGCATGGGCGACGAGGCGACGCGCATGGCGCGCATGGTGCGCTCCATCATCGAGAGCGGCGCGGCGCGCTCGCTGCCTTCCAGCGACCTGCGGGTGGCCGCCGACCTGGCCTCGGGCCTGCTGCGCAAGGCGCTGGACGCCTTTGCGCGCCTCGATACCCGGGCCGCGCTGGCCATCCTGAAGGAAGACGACCTGATCGACCGCGAGTTCGACGGCTTCATGCGCAAGCTCATCACCTACATGATGGAAGACGCGCGCACCATCTCGCCCAGCCTGGACCTGCTGTTCCTGGCCAAGGCCATCGAGCGCATCGGCGATCATTCCAAGAACATCGCCGAGCTCATCATCTACCTGGTTGAAGGCAAGGACATCCGTCACCAGGCACTGGAAAGCATCGAGTCCGTCGTTCAATGAGGACCCACAGCCCCCACGCTGGTGCGCTTCGCACAAGCCAGTGTCCCCCGAAAGGGCCGCTTTTTCATCTTGGGGCGGCCCGGCGATGAAACAGTTTCCCCGTGTCCTCATCGTCGAGGACGAAGCCCCCATTGCCGAGCTGATCGCCGTCAACCTGCGGCACAACGGCTTCACGCCCATCTGGGCCGAGGACGGCGAGTCCGCGCAGCGCGAGCTGGATGCCGTGTTGCCCGACGTGGTGCTGCTCGACTGGATGCTGCCCGGCCAGAGCGGCCTGCAACTGGCGCGCAAGTGGCGCGCCGACGCGCGCACCAAGCTCATCCCCATCCTGATGCTGACCGCGCGCGGCGACGAGCCCGACAAGGTGAGCGGCCTGGACGCCGGCGCCGACGACTACATCACCAAGCCCTTTTCCACCCAGGAGCTGCTGGCGCGCATCCGCGCCGTGCTGCGCCGGCGCGCGCCCGAGCAGGTGGCCGACAGCGTCGCCATCGGCGCCCTGACGCTCGATGCCGCGGCGCATCGCGTCAGCCTGGCCGGCCAGCCCCTGAAGCTGGGGCCGACCGAGTTCAAGCTGCTGCACTACCTGATGAAGCATGCCGAGCGCGTGCACAGCCGCGCCCAGTTGCTCGACAAGATCTGGGGCGACCACGTATTCATCGAGGAGCGCACGGTGGACGTGCACATCAAGCGCCTGCGCGAGGCGCTGGGCGAGGCCAGCGTCATGCTGGAGACGGTGCGCGGCGCCGGCTACCGGCTCAGCGCGTCGGCGGCACCCAGTGGCAAGTGAGCGACGGTGCGCCCGATGATTTCAAGCCTTTTGTGCCTCTGGCGCCCGTCCATCAAGCGCAGCAAGCTATATTTATGATAGTTTTCACCGGTTCATGCTGCTGCGCCTGACGAGCTTTCTCTTGTGCCAGGCCCTGGGCGCTGCCCTGGGTGGGTGGCGTGCCGGCGCCTGGGGCGCCCTGCTGGGGGCTTGCGTGGGCACCTGGCTGTGGCTGGGCTGGGACGCCTGGCGCGGCACGCGCGTGCTGGCCTGGCTGCGCCATGGCGATGCCGCGGCAGCGCCCAGCCTGCGCGGCCTGTGGGGCGAGGTGGCCGACCGGGCGCGGCGCCTGCTGCGCCAAAGCCAGCGGCGCGAGCAGACCAGCCAGGCGCAGCTGCACGGCATCCTGGCTGCGCTGCAGGCCTCGCCCAATGGCGTCACGCTGCTCGATGCCGAAGGGCGCATCGAGTGGTGCAACCGCATTGCACAGGAGCATTTTGGCTTCGACGCCCAGCGCGACGCGCTGCAGTCCATCGGCAACCTGGTGCGCGATCCGGCCTTCAGCGCCTACTGCGCCGCACGCGACTACGCGCACGAGGTGCTGCTGCCGGGGCGCTACAGCACCGATTCGCACCCCGTGCGCCTGTCGGCCCAGCTGCACCCCTATGGCGAAGGGCGGCGGCTGCTGCTGTCGCGCGACATCACCGCGCTGGAGCAGGCCGAGGCCATGCGCCGCGACTTCGTCGCCAATGTCTCGCATGAAATCCGCACCCCGCTGACCGTGCTGGTGGGTTTTGTCGAAACCCTGCAGACCCTGCAGCTGCAAGAGGACGAGCGCCAGCGCTACCTGGGCCTGATGGCCCAGCAGGCCAGCCGCATGCACAACCTGGTGCAGGACCTGCTGACCCTCTCGCGCCTGGAGGGCCGGCCGCTGCCCGACATGCACGAATGGACCGGCGTGGCGCCGTTGCTGGCCCGCTGCGAGCAGGCGCGTCGTCGCACGCGCTGAACGAGGCCAGCGGCCGCGCCGCGCAGCAGATCGTGTTTCCGGCCGCCGAGACGCTGCGATCGGCCGGCGAACTGGCCGGCAGTCCCGAGGAGCTGCACAGCGCCCTGGCCAACCTCATCAACAACGCCGTGCGCTACACGCCGGCCGGCGGACGCATCGAGGTGCAGTGGCAGCCGCTGCCGGGCGGCGGCGCCCGGCTGGCTGTGATCGACACCGGCCCCGGCATCGCCCCCGAGCACCTGCCGCGCATCACCGAGCGCTTCTACCGCGTGGACCGCAGCCGCTCGCGCGACACCGGTGGCACCGGCCTGGGGCTGGCGATCGTCAAGCACGTGCTGCAGCGCCACGGCGCGCAACTGGCCATCAGCAGCGTGCTGGGGCGCGGCTCGGTGTTTGCAGTGGAGTTTGCGGCCAGCGGAGTGCGGGCGCCGGTGGCAAGCGCGCCGGCTTGAGTGCCGCGACGCTGGCGGAAGGGGTGGGATTCGAACCCACGGACGCTTGCGCGTCGCCGGTTTTCAAGACCGGTGCAATCGACCACTCTGCCACCCTTCCGTGGGTGAAAGCTGAAATTCTATCGGCCTGGTTGCGGGTCCAGCCTTGGACAGGCAAAAAGAAACCCGCTGCGGGCAGCGGGTTGTTGTCGCATCAAGGGCCGAAGATCACTTCAGCTTGATTTCCTTGTACTCGACGTGCTTGCGTGCCTTGGGGTCGAACTTCATGATCGACATCTTCTCGGGCATGGTCTTCTTGTTCTTGCTGGTGGTGTAGAAGTGACCGGTGCCGGCCGTGGATTCCAGCTTGATTTTTTCGCGTCCGCCTTTGGTGGCCATGATGGTGCTCCTTCAGTGAATCAAGCCTGGCCGCGTGCGCGCATGTCGGCGAGCACGGACTCGATGCCATTCTTGTCGATCAGTCGCAGCGCGGCGCTGGACACGCGCAGACGCACCCAGCGGTTTTCGCTCTCGACCCAGAAACGCCGGTACTGCAGGTTGGGCAGGAAACGACGTTTGGTTTTGTTGTTGGCGTGGGAAACGTTGTTCCCGACCATGGGCTTCTTGCCCGTGACTTCGCACACGCGTGCCATGAGAAATGCTCTCCAGTCCATCCGGTCTTCGCTGGCGCCGCGGCTTGCTTGCGCGACTCGCTCGGACCTCACCTCGCCATGAATGGGGTGGCGGTGGCCCCTTGGGCTTCACGATTTCAGACCGGCGTCAGCGCCAATCGGCCTCGTGAAGAACTCGGCATTATAGCCGCATGCGCGCGCCCTGGGCCACGCCGGTGGCCCGGCCTTGCAGGGAGGTAGGGGACGCGTCGAAGACGTCGCCTTGCGATGGCGCAGGCGGGCCGCCGAAGGCCTGTTCAAAGGGTGCGCGTGCGCCAAGCAGATAAAATACGCGGTTCGCCGCATTTCAATGAGGCGGCTGGCGCCAATGTGCGCCTGCCGTCCGATTCGTTTGAACCCTGTTCGCGCGGGTGGCGAAATTGGTAGACGCACCAGGTTTAGGTCCTGACGCCCGCGAGGGTGTGGGGGTTCGAGTCCCCCCCCGCGCACCACCTTCAACTTGACTGAGAGATCCCCATGGCCGTGAATGTCGAAACCCTGGAAAAACTCGAGCGCAAGATGACGCTCACCCTGCCGATGGACACCATCCGCAACGAGGTGGACGCGCGTCTGCGCAAGCTGGCCCGCACCGTGAAGATGGACGGCTTTCGTCCCGGCAAGGTGCCGATGAGCATCGTGGCGCAGCGCTACGGCTATTCGGTGCAGTACGAGGTGATGAACGACAAGGTGGGCGAGGCGTTTTTCAGCGCCGCCAACGAGGCTGAGCTGCGCGTGGCGGGCCAGCCCACCATCACCGAAAAGGACGGCGCGCCCGAGGGCCAGATGGCTTTTGACGCGGTGTTCGAGGTATTTCCCGAGGTCAAGATCGGTGATCTGGCCACGGCCGAGATCGAGCGCGCCAGTGCCGCCGTGACGGACGAGGCCATCGACCGCACGCTGGAGATCCTGCGCAAGCAGCGCCGCAGTTTTGCCCAGCGCGCGCAGGGTGCCGGTGCCGAGGACGGCGACCGCGTGACGGTGGACTTTGTCGGCAAGATCGACGGCGAACCCTTCGACGGCGGCAAGGCCGAGGACTTTGCCTTCGTCATTGCCGAGGGCCAGATGCTGCCCGAGTTCGAAACCGCGGTGCGCGGCATGAAAGTGGGCGAGAGCAAGACCTTCCCGCTGGCCTTCCCGGCCGACTACCACGGCAAGGACGTGGCCGGCAAGACGGCCGACTTCATGGTCACGGTCAAGAAGATCGAGGCGGCGCACCTGCCCGAGGTCAACGAGCAACTGGCCAAGTCGCTGGGCGTGGACGGCGGCACCGTCGAGGGCCTGCGTGCCGACATCAAGAAGAACCTCGAGCGCGAGATCAAGTTCCGCCTGAATGCGCGCAACAAACAGGCCGTGATGGATGCGCTGCTGGCCAAGTCCGAGCTGGACGTGCCCAAGGCCAGCGTGCAGGCCGAGGTGGACCGCATGGTCGAAAGCGCTCGGGGCGACCTGAAGGCGCGCGGCATGAAGGACAAGGACATCGAGAAGCTGCCCATGCCCGAAGACGCCTTCCGCCCGCAGGCCGAGCGCCGCGTGCGCCTGGGCCTGGTGGTGGCCGAGCTGGTGAAGACGGCCAAGCTGCAGGCCACGCCCGAGCAGATCAAGGCCCAGGTCGAGGAGCTGGCCGCCAGCTACGAGAAGCCGGCCGAGGTGGTGCGCTACTACTACGCCGACAACCGCCGCCTGGCGGACGTCGAGGCCATGGTGATCGAAAACAACGTGACCGAGCACGTGCTGGGCCAGGCCAAGGTGACCGACAAGGCGCTGGGCTTTGACGAGCTGATGGGCCAGCAGGCCTGATTGCTATAGAAATCGAAACTGCTTGCGCGCGGTGCATCTGCGCTGCAAGCCGATTTGATTGGTAAACCGGTCGGGCTCGGCCCGGCAGCGACAATGGGGTCTGGAATCCGGCGGTTCCGGCCCCATTTGCCATTCATTTCCCCTGACGGAGCTTTCATGAGCGCACTTGCCTCTCCCCAAAACCTCGGGCTGATCCCGATGGTGATCGAGCAGTCCGGCCGCGGCGAGCGGTCGTTCGACATCTATTCGCGCCTGCTCAAGGAGCGCGTGATCTTTCTGGTGGGCGAGGTCAACGACCAGACCGCCAACCTGGTGGTGGCGCAGCTGCTGTTCCTGGAAAGCGAGAACCCCGACAAGGACATTTCGTTCTACATCAACTCGCCCGGCGGCAGCGTGACGGCGGGCATGTCGATCTACGACACCATGCAGTTCATCAAGCCCGACGTGTCCACCATGTGCCTGGGCTTTGCCGCCAGCATGGGCGCGTTCCTGCTGGCCGCCGGCGCCAAGGGCAAGCGCTACTCGCTGCCCAACAGCAAGATCATGATCCACCAGGTGCTGGGCGGCGCGCAGGGCCAGGCCACCGACATCGAGATCCAGGCGCGCGACATCCTGCGCACCAAGGAGCAGATGAACCGCATCCTGGCCGAGCGCACCGGCCAGCCCTACGAGAAGGTGGTGCAGGACACCGAGCGCGACTACTACATGACGGCCGACGAGGCCCGCGACTACGGCATCATCGACCAGGTTCTGGCCCAGCGTCCCTGAGGCACGCGCCGCGGCGCGTTTTCGCTATCATGGTCCGACCCCTTCACTGAGTTTGCGTCAATGGCCGAGAAAAAAGGCTCTTCCAGCGAGAAAACGCTTTACTGCTCCTTCTGCGGCAAGAGCCAGCACGAGGTCAAGAAGCTGATTGCCGGTCCGTCGGTGTTCATCTGCGATGAATGCATCGACCTGTGCAACGACATCATCCGCGAGGAGGTGCCCGAGGGCGCGGTCGAGGGCCAGCCCAAGAGCGACCTGCCCACGCCGTCCGACATCAAGGCCAACCTCGACAACTACGTCATTGGCCAGGAAAAGGCCAAGCGCACGCTGGCGGTGGCGGTGTACAACCACTACAAGCGCCTCAAGCACAAGAACGACCACAAGGGCGGCGACGTCGAGCTCAGCAAGAGCAACATCCTGCTGATCGGCCCCACGGGCAGCGGCAAGACGCTGCTGGCGCAGACGCTGGCGCGCCAGCTCGACGTGCCCTTCGTCATGGCCGACGCCACCACGCTGACCGAGGCCGGCTACGTCGGCGAGGACGTCGAGAACATCATCAGCAAGCTGCTGCAAAGCTGCGAGTACGACGTCGAGCGCGCCCAGCGCGGCATCGTCTACATCGACGAGATCGACAAGATCAGCCGCAAGGCCGACAACCCCAGCATCACGCGCGACGTCTCGGGCGAAGGCGTTCAGCAGGCGCTGCTCAAGCTGATCGAGGGCACCATGGCCAGCGTGCCGCCGCAGGGCGGGCGCAAGCACCCCAACCAGGATTTCCTGCAGATCGACACCACCAACATCCTGTTCATCTGCGGCGGCGCCTTTGCCGGCCTCGAGAAGGTGATCGAGGCGCGCACCGAGGCCAGCGGCATCGGCTTTGGCGCCACCGTGCGCAGCAAGCAGCAGCGCTCGATCAGCGAGGCCTTTCTGGACGTGGAGCCCGAGGATTTGATCAAGTACGGCCTGATCCCCGAGCTGATCGGGCGCATGCCCATCGTGGCCACCTTGGCCGAGCTGACCGAGGAAGCGCTGGTGCAAATCCTGACCGAGCCCAAGAACGCGCTGGTCAAGCAGTTCTCGCGCCTGCTGCAGATGGAAGGCGTCGAGCTGGAGATCCGCCCCTCGGCGCTGGCGGCCATCGCGCGCAAGGCGCTGGCGCGCAAGACCGGCGCGCGCGGCCTGCGCTCCATTCTCGAGGGCGCCCTGATCGACACCATGTACGAGCTGCCGCACACGGCGGGCGTGGCCAAGGTGGTGGTGGACGACAGCACCATCGACGACGATCAGGCGCCGCTGCTGGTATATCGCGAGGCGGCCAAGAAGGCTTGATTTGAAGCCAAATTGACCTGCAGCCCGCGCACATCAAGCGCAAGAAGCTATATTTTTTGTAGTAAACCGCCAAGTCGCGATCCGGCCCCTCGGCCGGGCCGGCCGGCTTGACCCGCCCGGCGCCGCGCCGGGTTGAAAATCAGGGCCCGCGTCGCCACCTCAGGCCCGAACACGCACAAGGACTTGCCATGCCCGGAACCACGCCCCTGCCCGCCACCCCGGTCGATCTGCCCCTGCTGCCACTGCGCGACGTGGTGGTGTTCCCGCATATGGTCATCCCGCTGTTTGTCGGGCGGCCCAAGAGCATCAAGGCGCTGGAGATGGCCATGGCCCAGGATCGCCGCATCATGCTGGTGGCCCAGCGTGCGGCCGCCAAGGACGAGCCGGCCGTCACCGACATGTTCGAGGTCGGCTGCGTGTCCACCATCCTGCAGATGCTCAAGCTCCCCGACGGCACGGTGAAAGTGCTGGTCGAGGGTCAGCAGCGCGCCACCGTGACGCACATCGAGGAGGGCGAGACGCACTTTGTCGCCACCGTCACCCCGCTGGCTGCCGACGAGACCGACCTGGACAACGCCGAGGTCGAGGCGCTGCGCCGCGCGGTGATGCAGCAGTTCGACCAGTACGTCAAGCTCAACAAGAAGATCCCGCCCGAAATCCTCACCTCGATCGCCAGCATCGACGAGGCCGGCCGCCTGGCCGACACCATTGCCGCGCACCTGCCGCTCAAGCTGGAGAGCAAGCAGGGCGTGCTCGACTTGGCCAGCGTGAAGGCGCGCCTGGAAAGCCTGTTCGAGCAGCTCGAGCGCGAGGTGGACATCCTCAACGTGGACAAGAAGATCCGTGGCCGCGTCAAGCGCCAGATGGAGAAGAACCAGCGCGACTTCTACTTGAACGAGCAGGTCAAGGCGATCCAGAAGGAGCTGGGCGAGGGCGAAGAGGGCGCCGACATCGAGGAGATCGAGAAGAAGATCAAGGCCGCGCGCATGCCCAAGGACGCGCGCAAGAAGGCCGAGGGCGAGTTGAAGAAGCTCAAGCTGATGTCACCCATGTCGGCCGAGGCCACCGTGGTGCGCAACTACATCGACGTGCTGGTGGGCCTGCCTTGGGCCAAGAAGACCAAGATCAAGCACGACCTGGCCTACGCCGAGAACGTGCTCAACGAGGACCACTACGGCCTGGAGAAGGTCAAGGACCGCATCCTTGAATACCTCGCCGTGCAACGGCGCGTGGACAAGGTCAAGGCGCCCATCCTGTGCCTGGTGGGCCCGCCCGGTGTGGGCAAGACCTCGCTGGGCCAGTCGGTGGCCAAGGCCACCGGGCGCAAGTACGTGCGCATGGCGCTGGGCGGCATGCGCGACGAAGCCGAGATCCGCGGCCACCGCCGCACCTACATCGGCGCCATGCCCGGCAAGGTGCTGCAAAGCCTGAACAAGGTGGGCACGCGCAACCCGCTGTTCCTGCTCGACGAGATCGACAAGCTGGGCATGGACTTTCGCGGCGACCCGTCCAGCGCGCTGCTGGAGGTGCTGGACCCCGAGCAGAACCACACTTTTGGCGACCACTACGTCGAGGTCGATTTCGACCTGTCGGACGTGATGTTCGTGGCCACCAGCAACTCGATGAACATCCCGCCGGCCCTGCTGGACCGGATGGAGGTGATCCACCTGGCCGGCTACACCGAGGACGAGAAGGTCAACATCGCCATCAAGTACCTGCTGCCCAAGCAACTCAAGAACAACGGCGTGAAGGACAGCGAGCTTGAGGTCGGCGAGGACGCCGTGCGCGACATCGTGCGCTACTACACGCGCGAGGCCGGCGTGCGCTCGCTCGAGCGCGAGCTCTCCAAGATCTGCCGCAAGGTCGTCAAGGCCCTGCAGCTCGGCCAGATGAAGCCGCGCGTCAAGGTCACGGCCGAGAACCTGAACGAATTCCTGGGCGTGCGCAAGTACAGCTTCGGCCGCGCCGAACACAAGAACCAGGTGGGCCAAGTGGTGGGCCTGGCTTGGACCGAAGTGGGAGGCGATCTGCTCACCATCGAGGCCGCCACCATGCCCGGCAAGGGCGCCATCCAGCGCACCGGCCAGCTGGGCGAGGTGATGAAGGAATCGGTCGATGCGGCGCGCACAGTGGTGCGTTCGCGGGCACGCGGGCTGGGCATCAAGGACGAGCAGTTCGAAAAGCGCGACATCCACATTCACGTGCCCGATGGCGCTACGCCCAAGGACGGCCCCAGCGCCGGCGCGGCCATGACCACGGCCATGGTGTCGGCGCTCACCGGCATCCCGGTGCGCGCCGACGTGGCGATGACCGGCGAGATCACGCTGCGCGGCGAGATCACCGCCATCGGCGGCCTGAAGGAAAAGCTGCTGGCCGCGCTGCGCGGCGGCATCAAGACGGTGTTGATCCCGGAAGAGAACGTCAAGGACCTGCAGGAGATCCCGGCCAATGTGAAGGAGCACCTGACGATCACGCCGGTGCGCTGGATCGACAAGGTGCTGGAGATCGCGCTGGAGCACCAGCCCGTGCCCCTGGCCGACGACGACGCCACCGTGACGCCTGCTGCCGTGGTCGCCGCGGCCGCGGCCGCGGCTGCGGCGACCGCACCCGCGGCCAAGCGCAAGACTGGCCGGGGCAGTGCCGTCAAACATTGAGGGTCGAAGTTTTTTTGAAAATTTTCGGCATGCCGCGCATAGGCAGTCGGTTTTCAGGCTACAATACAAGGCTTGCAACGCGGGAATAGCTCAGTTGGTAGAGCGCAACCTTGCCAAGGTTGAGGTCGCGAGTTCGAGCCTCGTTTCCCGCTCCATTCATCCAGTGTTCGGTCCACCAAGCCGGGCACGTCAGCCAAAAAAAGGAAGCATCCGCTTCCTTTTTTTTCAGCTGGTTGAATACGGCGCGATAGCAAAGCGGTTATGCAACGGATTGCAAATCCGTCCAGTCCGGTTCGACTCCGGATCGCGCCTCCACCGCCCTTCTTTCCACACTGCCTTTCTCGACCAATGGTCGCGGGTATTTGTGCCGGCGCATGAGGCTTGAGCCTGCGACAATGCGCTTTGGCCCCGGTGGTGAAATCGGTAGACACAGCGGACTTAAAATCCGCCGCTTTCCCGCAAGGGGGCGTGCCGGTTCGACCCCGGCCCGGGGCACCAGCATCACACAACAGGAAAACGCCATGAATCACGACGACGCACCCTTCGAGATTCACGTGCATGGCGACGTGAAATTGCGCTCCGACGTGGGCTTCGACGCCCTGCAGGATGCCCTCAAACCCCTCTGGAAATACGCTGGCGCGCGTTCGCTGGCCGATGGCGCGGCCAGCCTGTACGAAGACGAGCCGGGCATCCGCTTCGATCCGGCCGAGCACCTGCTGCAGATGTGCTGGACGCTGGCCGGCGACGAGGACTTTCGCCAGCAGCTCGACGACATGTGCATGAACGTCAACGAGCTCAGCGCCGCCGGTGCCGCGGTCGAGGTGACCTTCTACGACACCGAGTACGACGAGGAGGACGAGGATGCCGGGCGCGAATCGCGCGACGACTTCCTGCTGCTGTTCGTCGGCCCCACGCCGCAGGCCATCATGCAGGCGCAGCGCGACCTGCTGGTGGAGGACGTGGTCAACCTGATGGAGCGCCACTTCGACGGCGCCGAGCTGGGCGGCGTGGTGGGCGAGATCGACAAGCTGTTCTCGGCCCGCTTCGACGCCCTGGTCAACTCGCTGCAGATCGGCAAGCCGCCGCGCGGCGCAGGTGGCGGCACGCCCGGCCATGGCGGCGGCCGCCGGCCGCGCCATCTGCACTGAAGCGCGGGTCGCGCCGTTGGTGCGGCCGCGATTCGATCACGCCGGCGCGACGGACTTGCGCGCCGTGAAGCTCAGGCTCTTGAACTCGCCGCTGGCAATGCGCTGTTGCCATTCGGCCGGGCCGGTGATGTGGGCGCTGGTGCCGCCGGCATCCACGGCCACGGTCACGGGCATGTCCACCACGTCGAACTCGTAAATGGCTTCCATGCCCAGGTCGGCAAAGCCGACCACCCTGGCGGCCTTGATGGCCTTGCTGACCAGGTAGGCGGCGCCACCCACAGCCATCAGATAGGCGCTGGCGTTGTCCTTGATGGCCTCGATGGCGACGGGGCCGCGCTCGGATTTGCCGATCATGGCGATCAGGCCGGTCTGCTCGAGCATCATGCGCGTGAACTTGTCCATGCGAGTGGCGGTGGTGGGGCCGGCGGGGCCGACCACTTCATCGCGCACCGGATCGACCGGGCCGACGTAGTAGATGACGCGGTTGGTGAAGTCCACCGGCAGTTTTTCGCCCTTGGCCAGCATGTCCTGAATGCGCTTGTGCGCGGCGTCGCGGCCGGTGAGCATCTTGCCGTTCAGCAGCAGGGTCTGGCCGGGCTTCCAGCTGGCGACCTGTTCTTTCGTCAGCGTGTTGAGATCGACCCGCTGGCTGGTTTCGGTGTTGGGCGCCCATTGCACCTTGGGCCACAGGTCGAGGCTAGGGGCTTCCAGATACACCGGGCCCGAGCCGTCCATCACGAAGTGCGCGTGGCGCGTGGCGGCGCAGTTGGGGATCATGGCCACGGGCTTGCTGGCGGCGTGCGTGGGGTAGAGCTTGATCTTCACGTCCAGCACGGTGGACAGGCCGCCCAGGCCCTGCGCGCCAATGCCCAGGGCGTTGACTTTTTCGTACAGCTCCAGGCGCAGTTCTTCCACTTGGTCGAGCTTTTCGCCGCGCGCCGCCTTGGCCTGCAGCTCGTACATGTTCAGGTCGTCCATCAGGCTTTCCTTGGCCAGCAGCACGGCCTTTTCGGCGGTGCCGCCCACGCCGATGCCCAGCATGCCGGGCGGACACCAACCCGCGCCCATGGTGGGCACGGTTTTCAGCACCCAGTCCACCAGGCTGTCGCTGGGGTTCATCATGATGACCTTGGACTTGTTCTCGCTGCCGCCGCCCTTGGCGGCCACGGTCACATCCAGCTTGTCGCCAGGCACGATCTGCACGTTGGTCACGGCGGGGGTGTTGTCCCGGGTGTTCTTGCGTGCGAACAGCGGATCGGCCACCACGCTGGCGCGCAGCGTGTTGTCGGGGTTCAGGTAGCCGCGGCGCACGCCTTCGTTGACGGCGTCCTCCAGGCACTGGTCGGCAGCAAAGCCTTCGAAGCGCACGTCCATGCCGATCTTCAGGAACACGTTGACGATGCCGGTGTCCTGGCAGATCGGGCGGTGGCCAAAGGCGCTCATCTTGCTGTTGGTCAGGATCTGTGCCATCGCGTCCCTGGCGGCGGGGCTTTGCTCGCGCTCGTAGGCGCGCGCCAGGTGGGCGATGTAGTCGGCGGGGTGGTAGTAGCTGATGTACTGCAGCGCGGCGGCGACGGACTCCACCAGGTCGGTGTAGCGGATGGTCGTGGTCATGGGGGCATTCCTGACGAAGAGGGGGATCGGGGGAGGGCAACGCGGGCGCCAGCAAGGTTTTGCAGCCTCTGCTACCTTGCCGGTCAACGCAACCGCATATTTTGACAGGCCTGCCCATGTCCAACCCGGATCAACCCACGCGCGCCGAGCGCGACAGCTTTGGCCTTATCGACGTCGCTTCCGAGCGCTTGTGGGGCGCGCAGACCCAGCGCTCGCTGCAGAACTTCGACATCAGCGGCGAGCGCCAGCCCAAGGAGATCATTCGCGCGCTGGTGCTGATCAAGCGCGCCGCCGCCACCGTGAACGAGCGCCTGGGCAAGCTGGACCCGACCAAGGCCGGCGCCATCGTGCGTGCCGCCGACGAGGTGCTGGCGGGCGAGCACGCAGGCGAGTTCCCGCTGGTGGTGTGGCAGACCGGCTCCGGCACGCAGACCAACATGAACGTCAACGAGGTGCTGGCCAACCGCGCCAGCGAGCTGCTGGGCGGCGTGCGCGGTGAGGAACGCCTGGTGCACCCCAACGACGACGTCAACAAGAGCCAGTCCAGCAACGATACCTATCCCACGGCCATGAACCTGGCCGCGGTCGAGTCGATCGAGCACCGGCTGCTGCCCGCGCTGGCGCAGCTGCGCGAGACGCTGGCCGCCAAGTCCAGCGCCTTTGCCGGCATCGTCAAGATCGGCCGCACGCACCTGCAGGACGCCACGCCCGTCACCCTGGGCCAGGAGTTCTCGGGCTGGGCGGCGCAGCTGGCGCATGGCGAGCAGCATGTGCGCGCCGCGTTGCCGCACCTGTGCGAGCTGGCATTGGGCGGCACCGCGGTCGGCACGGGTCTGAACGCGCCCAAGGGCTATGCCGAGGCGGCGGCAGCCGAGCTGGCGCGTCTGACCGAGCTGCCCTTCGTCACCGCGCCCAACAAGTTCGAGGCTCTGGCCAGCTGCGACGCGCAGGTGCAGGCGCATGGCGCGCTCAGGGCCTGGCCGCCAGCCTGATGAAGATCGCCAACGATGTGCGCTGGCTGGCCAGCGGCCCGCGCAGCGGCCTGGGCGAGATCAGCATCCCCGAGAACGAACCCGGCTCGTCCATCATGCCCGGCAAGGTCAACCCCACCCAGTGCGAGGCCATGACCATGCTGTGCGCGCAGGTGCTGGGCAACGACGTGGCCATCAACATCGGCGGTGCCTCGGGCAACTTCGAGCTGAACGTGTTCCGCCCGCTGATCGCCCACAACTTCCTGCAGAGCGTGCGCCTGCTGGGCGATGGCATGACAAGCTTCAACGCGCACTGCGCCGTCGGCATCGAGCCCAACCGCGCGCGCATAGCCGAGCTGGTGCAGCGCTCGCTGATGCTGGTGACGGCGCTCAACACGCACATCGGTTACGACAAGGCCGCCACCATCGCCAAGCGCGCGCACCACGAGGGCATCAGCCTGCGCGAGGCGGCGGTGGCCAGCGGCTTCTTGACGGCCGAGCAGTTCGACGCCTGGGTTCGGCCGCAGGACATGGTGTGAGAAATACTATTGAAATAATAGCTTATTGCGCTTTGTGGATGCGCGCCAAAGGCCAAAATGGCTCGCAATTCTTGCGTCTTGGGCGGGGCCGGCCGCGCCAATTGGCGTATCGTTGACCCCGTGGGCCGCGCGCGCCGCCGAGACGGCGCGCCTGCTCCGTCAGAAGTCTGTAAGAGCGCCGCGCGATGATGCCGCCGTCAACGCGGGCATCCGCGGTGTTGAGTGCAACCCATCCAGGAGACAAAAATCATGAGCGCCATCGAATCCGTACTGGTTGAAAACCGGGTGTTCCCGCCCAGCGAGGCCCTGGTCAAGGCCGCGCGCATTTCCGGCATGGCCGGCTACGAAGCCCTGTGCGCCGAGGCCGAAAAGGACTTCACCGGCTTCTGGGGCCGCCTGGCACGCGAGAACCTGACCTGGGACAAGCCCTTCACCCGCGTGCTCGACGAGTCGAACAAGCCCTTCTACAAGTGGTTTGACGACGGCATGCTGAACGCCAGCGTCAACTGCCTGGACCGGCACATGGGCACGCCGATCGAAAACAAGACGGCCATCATCTTCGAGGCCGACGACGGCGCCGTCACCAAGGTCACGTACCGGGAGTTGCTGGCGCGCGTGTGCCAGTTCGCCAACGCGCTCAAGGCCCACGGGGTGAAAAAGGGCGACCGCGTGCTGATCTACATGCCCATGACCATCGAGGGCGTGGTCGCCATGCAGGCCTGCGCGCGCCTGGGCGCCATCCACAGCGTGGTGTTCGGGGGCTTTTCGGCCAAGGCCTTGCAGGAGCGCATCATCGACGGCGGCGCCATCGCCGTGGTCACCGCCAACTACCAGATGCGCGGCGGCAAGGAACTGCCGCTGAAAGCCATCGTCGACGAGGCCCTGGGCTTGGGCGGCTGCGACAGCATCCGCAACGTGTTCGTCTACGAGCGCACGACCAGCGCCTGCCCCATGACGGCGGGCCGCGACAAGACCTTTGCCGAAGTGCTCAAGGGCCAGCCCACCGAATGCGCGCCGGTCAGCGTCGAGGCCGAGCATCCGCTGTACATCCTCTACACCTCGGGATCCACCGGCAAGCCCAAGGGCGTGCAACACTCCACCGGCGGCTACCTGCTGCAGGCCAAGCTGACCATGGACTGGAGCTTCGACCTCAAGCCCGACGACGTGTTCTGGTGCACCGCCGACATTGGCTGGGTGACAGGCCACACCTACTGCACCTACGGCCCGCTGGCCGCCGGCGCGACCGAGATCGTGTTCGAGGGCATTCCCACTTTCCCCGACGCCGGCCGCTTCTGGCAGATGATCGAGCGCCACCAGTGCTCCATCTTCTACACCGCGCCCACGGCCATCCGCTCGCTCATCAAGGCGGCCGAGACCAATGACGCGGTGCACCCCAAGCACAGCAAGCTGTCCAGCCTGCGCATCATCGGCAGCGTGGGCGAGCCCATCAATCCCGAAGCCTGGATCTGGTACTACAAGAACGTCGGTGGCGAGCGCTGCCCCATCATCGACACCTACTGGCAGACCGAGACCGGCGCGCACATGATCAACCCGCTGCCGGGCGTCACGCCGCTGGTGCCGGGCTCGTGCACGCTGCCGCTGCCGGGCATCTTCCCGGCCGTCGTCGACGAGACCGGCCAGGAGGTGCCCAACGGCTCGGGCGGCATGGTGGTCTACAAGAGGCCCTGGCCCAGCATGGTGCGCACCATCTGGGGCGACCCCGAGCGCTTCAAGAAAACTTACTTCCCCGATGAGATGCGGGGCTACTACCTGGCGGGCGACGGCGCGGTGCGCTCGGCCGACCGGGGCTACTTCCGCGTCACGGGCCGCATCGACGACGTGCTCAACGTCTCGGGCCACCGCCTGGGCACGATGGAAGTCGAGTCGGCCCTGGTGGCCAAGACCGACCTGGTGGCCGAGGCAGCCGTGGTGGCCAAGCCCGACGAGCTGACCGGCGAGGCGATCTGCGCCTTCGTGGTGCTCAAGCGTTCGTTGCCGCAAGGCGCCGAGGCCGACCGGATCGCCAAGGAGCTGCGCGACTGGGTGGCCAAGGAAATCGGCCCCATCGCCAAGCCCAAGGACATCCGCTTCGGCGAGAACCTGCCCAAGACGCGCTCGGGCAAGATCATGCGGCGGCTGCTGCGCTCGCTGGCCAAGGGCGAGGAAATCACCCAGGACACCAGCACGCTGGAGAACCCCGCGATCCTGAACCAACTGGGCCAGGCGCACTGACCAAGGTTTGAGCCAAAGCAAAAAAGCCTGCGCGATGCGCAGGCTTTTTTGTTGGGGATTGGAGACGTTATTTCAGGCTCAGGATCCACGTGGCCAGGCTCTTGGCTTCGGCCGCGTTGACGTTGGCGTTGGGCGGCATGGGCACCGGGCCCCAGGTCCCGGAGCTGCCCTTCATGATCTTCTCGGCCAGCATGTCCGCGGCACCGGCTTGTCCGCCAAATTTCTTGGCGACGTCCTTGTAGGCGGGGCCGACGACCTTCTTGTCGATGGCATGGCAGGCCATGCAGTTCTTGGCCTTGGCCATGGCTTCATCGGCCATGGCGGGGGTGGCGGCGGCAACGGCGGTCAGGGCAGCCAGGGTGAGCAGTACACGCTTCATAATGTTTCCTTTATCGTGAGAGTCAACTTGCAAGCACTCAACGTGATTGTAGGATCAGACGTTGACCCGGCTGGCAAATCCCCCACGGGGGGCAAGAGGAATACGCCATGTACTTGTTGGGCTTGGGCATCATCTTGCTGCTGCTGAAGTGGCAGGGCATCGGCATGGTGGCCGATTGGTCCTGGTGGTGGGTGCTGGCGCCTTTTGCCGGCGCCATGCTGTGGTGGGCCTGGGCCGATTGGTCGGGCTACACCAAGCGCAAGGCCATGGAGCGCGACGACCAGCGCAAGCTGGAGCGCATCAATCGCCACCGCGAGGCGCTGGGCCAAAAGCCCAAGACGGCCGTGCCGCCGCGCAGGAGGTGATTCACCCCCAGTTTCCACTCGCTGCGCGATGTTTCGCCCACCCCCTTCCGGGGGCATCGCCAGTGGCCGGTACAAGCCCGGCCACGGCGATCGCTGATATGGCCTGCTCCGCGGCCGCTTGGCTCAGTGAGTCTGATGCGCGGTGGGCGGTGCGCAGGGCCGTGGGCAGCGGAGATGCTTACGGCGCCAGGCGCTCGCGCACCCAGGCGCCGGTGTCCAGCCGATAGCGCAGGCGGTCGTGCAGCCGGCTCTTGCGGCCTTGCCAGAATTCCCAACGGTCGGGCACCAACCGAAAGCCACCCCAATGGGAGGGACGGGGCGGCTTGAGCAAGAAGCGCGCGCTATAGCGCGCCGCCTCGGCCGCCAACCAAGCGCGGCTGGGGATGACCTGGCTCTGCGGGCTGGCCCACGCGCCGATGCGGCTGTCCAGCGGCCGGCTGGCGTAGTAGGCATCGCTTTCGGCTGCATCCACCTTCTCGACCTGACCTTCGATTCGTACCACGCGTTCCAACTCGACCCAGTGGAATTGCAGCGCGGCAAACGGGTTGCCGGCCAACTCGTGGCCCTTGCGACTGTCGTAATTGGTGTACCACACGATGCCACGTGCGTCGAAGTCCTTGATCAGCACGATGCGCGTGCTGGGCCGCAAGTCGTTGCCCACGGTGGCCACGGTCATGGCGTTGGGCTCGGCCACCTCGCCACGGCGCGCCTCGTCGAACCATTGGCTGAATTGGGCCAGCGGGTCGGCGTGCGAGGCCGATTCGGACAGCTCGGCGCGCTCATAGCTCTTGCGCAGGGAGGCCAGGGAGTTGGATGGGTCAGACATGGAGGGTGATTGTGGCCAGGATGGATGGCTCAGATTTCCAGGGGACAGACGTCGTCCACCGGACGCTTGACGTTTCCGGTATGAAAGTAGTCGCGCAAACGCAGCAGGGCGCGAAAGAATCCCTTGCGCTCACCGGGCGGCAACAGCCGGATCGCGGCGGCTTGGCGTGAGCGGGCGATGGGCAGGGCTTGACGATGGAGCTCGTCACCCTGGGCCGAAATCGAGCACCAGGTCTTCTTGCGCGGCCCTGAGCCTTCGATCTCCAGCGCCACCAGCCCGCGCGTTTCCAGCAGTTTCAGCGTTCGACTGACCAGCGCCTTGTCCGAGGTGGACTGATCGACCAGCTCGTTGAAGGCGATGCGCCGCGCGTGCGCGATCAGCGACGGCAGGCGCCACTCGGACACCGTCAAGCCGAACTCCTCGGCGTAGGGGACGGTCACCGTCCGGCGCAGCGCATTGCCGACTTGACTCATCGGCGTCGTGATGAACAGGTCCACGGTCAAGCCCATGCCTTGAGGGGCAGGTCGGTCCAGGGGGTGGTGGCTTCGTCCGCTTCAAGCTTCATGGGCGAGATTGTCTCGTGTTGGCGCGCCGCTCGGATGGGCGCATGGTGTGTTCGGGAACTCCAAAATTTGAGCAATCAACCATGGCGCAGCAGGATACAAATGCTCCTGCAAGAAGTGCCCCACGCGGGCACATCGACGGCCAAAAATCACCGGCAGGGCACCGCCGTGACGGCATCGGCGAAAGCCCCGGCACCATCGCATTGGGAGCACGCGAAAGTCGAAAAATTGACGGGCTCTCAATCTTCGGCGTAGCGCAGCAGCCGGCTCAGGCCGGGGTCCTGCACGCCGTGGGCGTGCAGGCTCGCCAGGGTCTGGCGCGCGTAGTCCAGCGTGCTGCCATAGCGCCCCCGCGCGTGGCGAAAGATATCGCGGTATTGCTCGGGGGCCAGCGCGCCCGTGTACGAGGGGCTGCGCCGCGACAGGGTGAAGGCCAGCGCTTGCACCGGGCCGTGGGGCGTGGCGCAGGGCAGCCAGCGCGGGTCGTAGACGGCGCTGGGCATCTCGCGCGCCCACAGCAGGTCGAACACGGCGTCGGCCTCGCGCGTGGGCACGCGATAGACCACGCCGCGGCAACTGCCGCCGGGCAGCAGGGCAAACACCAGCCCCGGCTGCTCGGGCGTGCCGCGGTTGACACGGCTCCACATGGCCAGGGCGCGGTGCCAGCCGTGCACTCGGGTCGGGTGGCGCTCGGCGGGATTGAAGTCGGGCCGCCAGATCAGCGAGGCGTAGCCGAACACCCACAACTGGCCCCGCGAGCCGACTTGCTGGCGCCATTGGGCGCGGGTGAGTTCGCGCAATTGCTCGGGGTCGCGGCCGGGTGGGCGCAGGTGCTCATACGGGGCGTAGGCGGCGGACGCAGACTTCATGAGACGAATTTATACAATGGCGGGTTTCGAATTTCTGGAGCACAACATGTCAACACAAAACGATGAGTCGCATGGCCTGGTTCTGGGCGTGGTTTTTGGCCTGATCGTGCTGGTCATTGGCCTGATTTTCGGCCTGGTGCTGGGCCGCGGCGCCGGCAATGCAGCACCGGCTGCCGTGGCCCAAGCAGCAGCCATGCCGCCGGCCTCCGCGGCGGTGGCCATGGCGGCGGCGGCCGAGACTGCCGCCAGCGACGCGGCCCGGGTGCAGGTGCAGGGCGAGGTGGTCAAGTTCTTCTTTGCCAGCGGCCAGGCCGAGCTGGCGGCCGGTGCGCCGGAGGCGCTGGGCGTCATCGTCAAGGGCGTGGCGGCGGGCCGCAAGGCGGTGATCAGCGGCTATCACGACGCCACCGGCGACGCGGCCAGCAACGAGGAGCTGGCCAAGCAGCGCGCCCTGGCCGTCAAGAGCGCCCTGCAGGCGCTGGGCATTGGCGAGGACAAGATCGAGCTGCGCAAGCCCGAGGTCGGCACCGCGAGCGGCAACAATGCCGAGGCGCGGCGCGTGGAGGTGACGCTGGAGTGATTGGACGTCATCGTCAGCCTGAAAAGACCCGGCCAGCGCCGGGTTTTTCATGGGGCAGACCCGGCGGTCAGCGCAGGCCGCCGCCAGAGGCGCCTTCGGCGCGCTGGATCAGCTCGATCTTGTAGCCGTCGGGGTCGGTGACAAAGGCGATGACGGTGGTGCCGCCCTTGACGGGGCCGGCCGCGCGCGTGACGTTGCCGCCGGCGGCCTGGATCTTCTCGCAGGCGGCGTAGGCGTCGGGCACGGCGATGGCGATGTGGCCGTAGGCGGAGCCCATGTCATACGTCTCGGTGCCCCAGTTGTAGGTCAGCTCGATCTCGGCCTGGCCGGGGTTGCCGCCTTCGTAGCCGACGAAGGCCAGCGAGTACTTGTACTCGGGGTTTTCGGAGGTGCGCAGCAGTTGCATGCCCAGAACCTGGGTGTAGAAGTCGATGGCGCGCTGGAGGTTGCCCACGCGCAGCATGGTGTGCAGGATTCTCATGCGCCCGATTGTGCCCGTGCGGCGCGGAACGGGGGCTGGCTGCCGGGTTTCAGCGCGCCGCCCGCAAGCGCTCGCGCAAGGCCGTCTTGAGCACCTTGCCATAGTTGTTCTTGGGCAGCTCGCTCACGAAAACGTAGCGCTTGGGGCGCTTGAAGCGCGCCATGTGGGCGATGCAATGGGCATCCAGCGCGGCCACGTCGGGTGCGGCGAGGCCGGCGCCGGCAACGACGAAGGCCACCACGTTCTCGCCCCATTGCGCATCCGGCTCGCCCACCACGGCGACCTCGGCCACGCCGGGAGCCGTCAGCAGGGTTTCTTCGACCTCGCGCGGGTAGATGTTGCTGCCGCCGCTGATGATCAGGTCCTTGCTGCGGTCCTTCAGCGTCAGGTAGCCGTCGGCGTCCAGCGCGCCCATGTCGCCGGTGAACAGCCAGCCATCGCGGATGGCGGCCCGCGTGGCCTCGGGGTTGTTCCAGTAGCCGGCCATCACGCTGTCGCCGCGCACCAGCACCTCGCCCACGTCGCCCAGCGGCAGGTCGCGGCCGCCGGTGTCGGTGACGCGCACGCGCACGGGGGTTTGGGCCACGCCGATGCTGGCGATGCGTTCGCCGTAGCGTGGGTGCGCGACATCCGCCAGGTCGGCGCGCGAGAGCACCGTGCCGACCATGGGCGTCTCGCCCTGGCCGTAGATCTGCACGAAGCGCGGGCCCATCACGGCCAGCGCGCGCTGGATGTCGGCCCGGTACATGGGCGCGCCGCCGTAGACGATGGTCTTGAACGAGCGCGCGCAGTCGGCGGGCGACAGGCCGGCACGTGCGGCGTGATCCACCAGCCGGCCCACGATGGTGGGCGCGGCAAACAGCGACAGCGGCCCGACGGCGCGGCCCAGTGCGAACAGCTCGGCGGGATCGACCCCGCCCGAGGCCGGCACCACATGGCGCGCGCCGGCCATCAGGTGCGGAATGGCGTACAGGCCGGCGCCGTGCGAGAGGGGTGCGGCGTAGGCGATGGCGTCGGCCGGCGCCACCGGATCGACATCGACGTGGTAGCCCAGGCCCATGGTCATCAGGTTGCGCCCGGTCAGCATCACGCCCTTGGGGCGGCCGGTGGTGCCGCTGGTGTAGAACAGCCAGGCGAGGTCCTCCGGCGCGCGCTCGGCCAGTGGAACGTCCAGGGGGGCGGGCGCCTCGGCCAGCAGGGCGTCGGCGTCGGGTGCATCCAGCTCGATCTGGCGCGCGATGCCGGCCAGCGGCGCGCTGGCCACGTCGGCGGTGACGAAGGCCCAGCGCGCGCCGCTGTCGGCCACGATCCATTCGACCTCGCGCGGGTGCAGCTTGGCGTTGACCGGCACCGCCACCAGCCCGGCCCACCACAGGCCCCACAGCACCTCGAGATAGCGCGGGTGATTGCGCGCGAACAGCAGCACCCGGTCGCCGGGCTGCAGGCCGGCATGGCGCAGGCGCGTCGCCAGGCCGGCGCTGCGGGCGGCCCACTGGCGGTGGCTGGCATGCAGGCGTTCGCCGTGCAGGATGGCGTCGCCGTGCGGCTGGCGGCGCGCCTGTCGCACCAGCAAGTGGGCCAGATTCATCGGGGTTTCCTTGAAAGGCGTTGCCCCGGATTATGAGTCAAATCGTGCTCTGGCGCGCATAGAGAAAGCGCGAATAGCTATAAATATAGTAGCTATCGCATGGCGTTGCCGGCGGTCAGATCAGGTGGCTGGGGCCGAACGGGTCCACGTAGCTGAAGTGGCAGGCCAGGCCGTCCTCGGGTGTCCAGCGGTACAGGCCGACCATGGGGGGCTCGAAGCGGCAGGCCAGCGGCGCCCCCGGGCGCAGGTCCAGGGACAGCTGGTGCGAGCTGGACGGCGCCACCACCACGGGCGCGCCGCCCAGTTGCCCGACGATGGGGCGGTGCATGTGGCCGGCGGCGATCAGCTGCACGCCGCCGTGCGCCGCCACCAGCCGGCCCAGCTCGGCGCGGCCGTGCAGCAGGCCGCAGGCGTCCATGGCGCTCATGCCGCTGACCAGGGGCGGGTGGTGCAGGAAGATCAGCACCGGCCGCCCGGGGCAGGCGGCCAGCTGGCGCTGCAGCCAGTCCAGCTGCCCGGCGCCGAGCGCGCCGTGCGGGGCGCCGGGCACCACGCTGTCCAGGCCGATGAAATGCATGCCCGCATGTTCGACATGCAGGCAAAGATGCTCGCCGGGCGCGTCGGGTGCCACGGGCATGACCCCGGCCAGGGCCTGGCGCGCGCTCGCACGCAGGTCGTGGTTGCCCGGCACGGCCAGCACCCGCGGGCCGCCGTCGGCGGGCGCCGGCAGCGCGCTGGCCAGCAGGTCGGCGATCTCGGCGTAGTCCTGCGGCTGGCCGCTGTCGGCCAGGTCGCCCGTCAGCAGCAGCACGTCGATCGCCGGCTGCAGCGAGCGCACGTGCGCCAAGGCGCGGCGCAGGCCGCCGCTGGGGTTGACCGGACCGGTCAGCAGGCCGGGCTTGAGGCCGATGTGCGGGTCGGTGATCTGGGCGATCAGCATGGGCGGCGGAGGCGGCAAATGGGATGGCGCGGGTGGGGTGCCGCGCTCATGCCGGCACGGTGTAGTTCAGCGCCATGCGCCCGCCGTCCACCATGACGATCTCGCCCGTCATGTAGCTGGCGGCATCGCTGGCCAGGAAGGCCACCACGTCGGCCACCTCGCCGGGCTCGCCCAGGCGCTTCATCGGCGTGCGCATCATGATCTTGGTCCTGGCTTCCTCGCTGGTCAGCACCGCCTGGGCAGCCAGTTCGGTGGCGATGGTGCCGGGGCCCACGGCGTTGACGCGCACGCCCTGGTCGGCCAGTGCCAGCGCCATGGCGCGCGTGAGCTGGTTGAGCCCGCCCTTGCTGACGTTGTAGCTGGCGATGTTGGGGATGGCCAGCACGCTGTTGACCGAGCTCATGTTGACGATGGCGCCGCGGCCGGCGGCGGCCATCGCGCGTGCCACGGCCTGGCCCATCAGGAAGGCGCCCTTGAGGTTGACGCGCAGCACGGCGTCGAAGTCGGCCTCGGTCACATCCAGAAAATCGGCCGCCTTGAAGATGCCGGCGTTGTTGACCAGCACGTCGATGCGCCCGTGCCGTGCCAGCACCCGGGCCACCAGCGCGTCCACCTGCGCCTTGTCGCCGACGTCGCAGTGCACGTACTCGGCCTGCAGCTCGGCCGCCAGGGCCTGGCCGGCGGCGTCGGCCACGTCGGCGATGACGACCTGCGCGGCTTCGCGCGCAAAGCGCCGCGCGCAGGCCGCGCCAATGCCTTGCGCAGCGCCGGTGACGATGACGACACGGCCTTGCAGGCCAAAGCAGATGGGCGGAGTCGGGTTGGTCATGGGACGGAAATCGCAGGGTCGAAAAAGCGCCTGAAATGTATCACTTGAGTATGCACTTTGGAGCCGCTTGACGATCGCGCGGCCCGCGCCCGGCGGGCCGATTTCAGGGCGCGGCCGCGCGGGCTCGCTCCAGCAAGCGGGCCAGCGTGACGTGCCCGGCGCGGCGCGCGTAGTCGGCGGCGCTGTGGCCCTGCGGGTCGGTGCGCCGCGGGTCGGCGCCGGCGTCCAGCAGCCGTTGCACCTGCGCCGCATCGCCGCGGGCGGCCGCGCGCATCAGGGCCGTGCGGCCGTCCGGGTCCACGGCATCGACCGGTCTGGCCGCTTCGTCTGCCACCGCGTCCAGGGGGCGTGGCGCGGGAGCTGGTGGTGTCGCGGCCTTGGCGGAGGCATTGGGTGCGGCATGGGGCGCGGCGCCGGGCGCGGTGGGTGGCCACGGCGCGCCGCTGTTGCGCTGGGTTGGGCTGAGCGCTGGCGATGGCGCTGTGGGCGCAGCCTGCGCTGGCTCGGCGTGGGGCCGGGCGTGCTCCCGCGCGGCCGCCGGCGCTGGCGCGCGGCGGGCCGAGGGCGGCATGGCATCGGCCTGGGCAGCGACGGGCGGCGCAGGGGGGCTGGGCGCAGCGGCGCCTGCGGACGATTCGGCCTGCGGCGGCGCCAGCGCGTCGGGGGCGTGGCGCGGGTCGGCGCCGCGCTCAAACTGAAGGGCCAGCAGAGCGGCCAGCCCCAGCACGGCCAGGCTGGCGACGGCCGGTGCCGCCCAGCGCCGGTCGTTGGCGGCCTCGACCGGCGGGGTGGGCGCCAGGGGACCGGCGCTGAAGTCCAGCTCACCAGCAGCGGCATCGGCATGCGCCCCGTCGGTGGCCGGATGGGCCGGCGTTTGGGGGTGGGGCGGCTGGGCGGCGCACTCGCGGGCCACGGCCCCGGCCTGGGCCAGCACGGCGGCGCGCAGGGCGGGGCCGGGGGCCGCGCCGTCGAGCGCGCCGGCCTCGTGGTAGCGCTGCACCAGCGCGTCGCTGGTGAGCGGAGTCGTGGGGTCGGCCGGCGTGGGATTCATGGGTTTGCCCTGCACGTTGTGCCCGGCGTGCTCACTGGACTACCCTCCGCGCTGTGCGCTGCGGGATTCGCGCTTGGGAGCGGCCCGGCGCGCTCATGCCAGATCCTCCAGCGCGCGGCGCAGTGCGGCGCGGGCGTAGCGCAGGCGGCTCTTGGCGGTCTCGATGCCGACGCCGGTGGCCGCAGCGATGTCGGCCACGCTCAGCTCGCCTTCGGCCTGCAGCAGGAAGGCCTGGCGCTGCACGGCGGGCAGGCGCTCCAGCGCGGCCAGCAGTTGCGCGGCCTGCTGGCGGGTTTCGATGCGGCGCACCGGGCCGAAGCCCGAGGGCGCGGCCAGGGTGTCGGCCAGCGGGCGCTCGTCGTCCAGCGCCAGGTCCAGGCTGTGCATGGGCCGCGCGGCGCGCTGGTGGTCCACCAGGCGGTGGTGGGCAATGGTCATCAGCCAGGTGGCAAAGCGCGCCGCCGGCCGGTCGGCGCGGGCAGCCTGGGGCCGGTAGGCGCTGGCGTGCCGGGCCACGCGCAGCCACACGTCCTGGGCCAGGTCCTCGGCCGCGGCGGCGTCGCGCAAGCTTCGATAAAGATAGCGCCACACCCGCATGCCGTGCCGGTCATAGAGCATTTCGAACGCACGCATCTGGCCCGCTGCATAGTCGCGCATGAGCTGTTCGTCGGCGACTTCGGCCTGCGGGGACATGCGGCCGATTATGCGGGTGGTCGTGCTCAGCGCCAGCCGGGCGGGTCGGGCGTGTAGCCCGCGCGGGGCGAGTCGGGAAAGGGCTGGGGCGCTGCCGGTCGGCCGGGGCTGGGGATGACGCCCAGCGCAATCAGGTTCTCGCGGCTGTCGTAGCGAATGGCGATCAGCTCGTCGGGTTGCGCCCGGCGGCGCTCGAATTCGGTGTGGCTGACCCAGGAGCGCTCGCGCTCGCCGTGGGCCGTGCCCAGCTGCGGCGCGGCGCGCTGGGCACGAGCGCTGGCTTTCCGCTCGGGGGTGATCGCCTGGGCCTGGCTGTCGGCCAGGGCCTGGCCCGGCGCAGCCGCTTCGGCCGCGGCCTCGCTGCGCGGCGCCGCCAGGGGTGGGGCGGGTGGCGGCTGCCAGCTTTCGCGAAACACCGCCACCCCGATCACGCCCACGTTGCCCGGCCGCCCGGTGAGCGCGGCATAGGACTGCGGCAGGGCGGTGAAGCGAAAGGCCGCCACCTCGCGGTCGCTCTTGCGCCAGCCGGTGATCTGCGCGTCCTGCCGCCCGTCCAGCACGTAGCCGGTCTGGTTCCAGGCCGCCGTCTCGCCGCTGATGACGTTGACGCCGTCGACCGCCATCACGCCCAGCACGCGCGCGCCGCCGGGGTTGCGCACCTCGATGGCGTAGCGGGCGCCGGGGCGGCCGGCCACCCACCATTGGCCCCGGGCGCGGTAAACGGGCAGGGGCGCGCCGCTGTCGCGGTCGATCACGCGCACGTCGAGCAGGCGGCCCAGGGCGTGGGCAGGCTGGGCGGCCAGCAGGGCGGTTGCGGCCATGGCCAGGGTGATGGCGCGTGTCAGCGATGAGGGCGAGGGCATGGGCGAGTCTCCGGTTCGGGTGAATGGAACGGGCTTGAACGGCGGCGCGCAGCCCAAGGGGTCAAACCGGGCGATCAAAATTGAAACGCGGCGTAAGCGCGTGCCATCGGGCCTACACTGCGGCCCTGCACCCAATGCTTGCGACGCCCACCCATGAGCTTGCTGACCCTGACCGAGCTGTACACCGGCGCCGATGGCCGCGCGCGCTTTCGCGACCGGCCGCTGGACTTGGCCGAAGGCACGCCGGCCACGCGCCTGTCGGCCCTGCAGGCCTCGGGCGGCTGCCAGTTTCGCCACAGTCCGGTGGGTTTTGCCAGCGACTTTCATTGCACCGCCACGCCGCAGTGGCTGGTGGTGCTGCAGGGGCGCATGGAAATCGGCTTGCGCGACGGCAGCGCGCGCGTGTTTGGCCCGGGCGAGTGTTTTTATTCCAACGACACGCTGCCGGCGGGCGCCGTGTTCGACCCGGCGGTGCACGGCCATTGCAGCCGGTTGCTGGGCACGGAGCCGCTGGTCACGCTGTTCGTGCGGGCGTAGGACGGCGCCGCACGCCGATGCCCACGAGCGTTCCGGCCTGGCCGTCATGCCATGAAGTCAATAGCTGACTGCGCCCGCCTGGTGCGGGTTTGAGGCCAAAACAATGCAAAAAGGCCTCCGCAGAGGCCTTGTTGCAGGACAAACGCTGCGTTCAGCGTCCGAAGCCGCCACCGGAGCGCTTGCCGCCCCCAAAGCCACCGCCGCCGCTGCGGCCGCGCTTGCCACCGCCCTTGCCCATCAGGTCGATGCTGGTGCGCATCGGGTCGGGCTGGCCGGCGGCGCCGTGGCTGGGGCCGCGCGGGGCGTTGCGGCGGCCGTGCAGGTTGGTCTGCAGCGGGTCGATGTTGCGCGGCAGGGTGTCCAGCTCGCGGTCGTCATCGTCGTCAAAGCCGCTGTCGTGCGCGCGCGGCGTGTGGGGCCTGCCCATGGTGCCTTCGGGGCGCATGGACTGGCCGGCGTTGGGGCCGACATTGGGCCCGCCCCCGCCCCCCTTGCCGCGGCGGCGCTTGCGCTTGCGCGCCGGGTCGGCGCCGGGCTGGCCGTCCGCGCCGCGTGCGGCACCGTGCGGGCCTTCGACGCCTTCACCGGCGGCGCGCGGCGGGCGGGCGCCGCGCGCCGGCTGGCCCTGCGCGGCCTTGTTCTCGCGGATGCGCTGCATCATCTCCTGGCGCGCGGCGCGCGCGGCGGCCTGCATCACCTCGCGGCTGGGTGGTTTGCCCAGGCCGCCCCACAGCGTCTGGCGGCCCATGGCGATGGGCTCGGCCTGCTCGCCTTCCTCGGGGCCGTAGGCGTCGAGGATCTGCACCGGGATCTGCTGGCGCGTGAAGCGCTCGATCTCGTGCATGAAGCCTTCCTCGTCCATGCACACCAGGCTGACGGCCTCGCCGCTGGCGCCGGCGCGGCCGGTGCGGCCGATGCGGTGCACATAGTCCTCGGGCACGTTGGGGATGTCGTAGTTGACGACATGCGGCAGCTCGTCGATGTCGATGCCGCGCGCGGCGATGTCGGTGGCCACCAGCGCGCGCAGCTCGCCGCTCTTGAATTCGGCCAGCGCCTGGGTGCGCGCGCTCTGGCTCTTGTTGCCGTGCAGCGCCATGGCCTTGATGCCGTGGTCGTTCAGGTAGTCGGCCACCTTGTTGGCGCCGAACTTGGTGCGCGTGAACACCAGCACCTGGCTCCAGTCGCCTTCGCCGATCAGGTGCGTGAGTACCTGCTTCTTGCGGTTGCGGCCCACCGGGTAGATGCGCTGGGCAATGCGCTCGACCGTGGTGTTGGGCGGCGTGACCTGGATGCTCTTGGGATTTTTCAGAAGGTTGGCTGCCAGCGCGCGGATCTCGTCGCTGAAGGTGGCCGAGAACAGCAGGCTTTGCTTGCCCTGTGGCAACAGCGCCAGCACCTTCTTGACGTCGTGGATGAAGCCCATGTCGAGCATGCGGTCGGCTTCGTCCAGCACCAGGATCTCGACGTGCGAGAGATCCAGGTGGCCTTGCTGCTCCAGGTCGAGCAGGCGCCCCGGCGTGGCCACCAGGATGTCGCAGCCGGCCTGGATGCGCTCGATCTGCGGGTTCATGCCGACACCACCGAAGATCACGGTGGACGTCAGCTCGAGGTATTTGCCGTACTGGCGCACGGCTTCCTCGACCTGCGCGGCGAGCTCGCGCGTGGGCGTGAGCACCAGGGCGCGGATGGCGCCGGGGCGCGGCGCGGCGCGGGTGGACAAAAGCTGCAGCAGCGGCAGGGCGAAGCCGGCGGTCTTGCCGGTGCCGGTCTGCGCGCCGGCCAGCAGGTCGTGGCCTTGCAGCACGACGGGAATGGCCTGGGCCTGAACGGGGGTGGGCTGCGTGTAGCCCAGATCGAGCACGGCTTTCAGGATGGCCGGTGCCAGGTTCAGATCGTCAAAGTTCATCGATTGAATGCGCCGGTCTTGGCGGCGCGGCTGCCTTGGGCCCGATCCGGCGCAAGGCCGGCCAGTCAGGTGGGCGAAAAGCGGGTTCTTCTTGGGGTGGACGTCGGCGTGCGCGATGGGCCGTGACCGGCTGCGCTGTCGCAAGACGCCCCAGCGGAAGGGCTGGCTGAAACGGGGAACTGGTGAACCGTCAGCCTAAGCATTATCGCATGCATGGCCGGGCGATGCGATGCGAATGCGCCCGCGCCGACGCGGGTGTTGCGGCGTGGCCGTCGCGCAGCGCCGATAATCGGGGTTTGGCGGCCTGCGGCCACGCGGCGCCCGCGCGGGGGATGTGCTCCTCCAGATTCCAAACGATTTCATGCTTCAGCGCCCATCTGGAAAGCGCTGATAGCTATCTTTTTGAGAGTAATTTGATGACCCAGTACGTCTACACCATGAACCGCGTCAGCAAGATCGTGCCGCCCAAGCGGCAGATCTTGAAGGACATTTCGCTCAGCTTTTTTCCGGGCGCCAAGATCGGCGTGCTGGGCCTGAACGGTTCGGGCAAGTCCACGCTGCTGAAGATCATGGCCGGCATCGACACCGAGATCGAGGGCGAGGCCACGCCCATGCCGGGCCTGGACATCGGCTACCTGCCGCAAGAGCCGCAGCTGAACCCTGAGCACACGGTGCGCCAGGAGGTGGAGCTGGCCATGGGCGAGGTCAACGCCGCGCGCGCGCGGCTGGAGGAGATCTACGCCGCCTACGCCGAGGAGGATGCCGACTTCGACGCCCTGAGCGAGGAGCAGGGCAAGCTGGAGGCCGTGATTGCCGCCGCCGGCACCGACAGCGAGCACCAGCTGGAGATCGCCGCCGATGCGCTGCGCCTGCCGCCGTGGGATGCGCAGATCAAGAACCTGTCGGGCGGCGAAAAGCGCCGCATCGCGCTGTGCAAGCTGCTGCTGTCCAAGCCCGACATGCTGCTGCTGGACGAGCCCACCAACCATCTGGACGCCGAAAGCGTGGAGTGGCTGGAAATCTTCCTGCAGCGCTTTGCCGGCACCGTGGTCGCCATCACGCACGACCGCTACTTCCTGGACAACGCGGCCGAATGGATCCTGGAGCTGGACCGCGGCTACGGCATTCCGTGGAAGGGCAACTACAGCAGCTGGCTGGAGCAAAAGGAAGCGCGCCTGCTGCAGGAAAAAAAGAGCGAAGACGCGCGCATGAAGGCCATGAAGAAGGAGCTGGAGTGGGCGCGCCAGAACCCCAAGGGCCGCCAGGCCAAGAGCAAGGCACGCCTGGCCCGCTTCGAGGAACTGTCCGACTACGAATACCAGCAGCGCAACGAGACGCAGGAAATATTCATCCCTGTGGCCGAGCGCCTGGGCACCGAGGTGATCGAGTTCAGCGGCGTGTCCAAGAGCTTTGGCGATCGCCTGCTGATCGACAACCTGAGCTTCAAGGTGCCGGCGGGCGCCATCGTCGGCATCATCGGCCCCAACGGCGCGGGCAAGTCAACCTTGTTTCGGCTGATCGCCGGCAAGGAGCAGGCCGACAGCGGCAGCGTCGCCATCGGCAAGACGGTGCAACTGGCCTTTGTCGACCAGAGCCGTGATGCGCTGGCCAACGACAAGACGGTGTGGGAAGACATCTCGGGCGGGCTGGACATCATCACCGTCGGCAAGTTCCAGATGCCCAGCCGCGCCTACTGCGGCCGCTTCAACTTCGGTGGGCAGGACCAGCAAAAGAAGGTCGGCATGCTGTCGGGCGGCGAGCGCGGCCGCCTGCACCTGGCCAAGACACTGATGCAGGGCGCCAACGTGCTGCTGCTGGACGAGCCCAGCAACGATCTGGACGTCGAGACCCTGCGCGCGCTGGAAGACGCGCTGCTGGAGTTTGCCGGCAGTGTGATGGTGATCAGCCACGACCGCTGGTTCCTGGATCGCATCTGCACCCACATCCTGGCGGCCGAGGGCGACAGCCAGTGGGTGTTCTTCGACGGCAACTACCAGGAGTACGAGGCCGACAAGAAGAAGCGCCTGGGCGAGGAGGGCGCGCGGCCGCACCGGATGCGGTACAAGGGGCTCAAGTAAGCGGCCTACGGCTCAGGTGCCAGCCAATCACCGGTGCGCGCCTACCAGGCGATGCACTGCCTCGAGTGTCTTCTCAACGTGCTGGAGCGGGTCGCTTCCCTGATGCGCGAAGCGCACCGTTCCGTCTTGAGCAATGACGTACGAGATGCGGCTTGCGTAGCCTGGTATCACGGACGCGGCGTCGTAGGCCTTGACGGTCTTGCCGCCCGGGTCGGAGCCGACGGCGAACTGGTCGCGGCAGGCTTCTTGCGAAAAGCGCTTGATGGTGTCCACGTCATCGCGCGAGATGCCGATCACGCGCGCGCCCAGCGCAGCGAACTTGGGACTGGCCTCGGCAAAGGCATGGGCCTCGATGGTGCAGCCTTGCGTGAAGGCCTTGGGGAAGAAGTACAGCACCACCGGGCCCTGCTTCAGGGCCTGCGCCAGGTCGAACTCGAAGGCGTGGCCGGCCAGCGCGGCCGTGGTCCTGAACTCGGGCGCGGCATCGCCGGGTTTGAGCGCGGCGTGCGCGCTGGCTGCAAGCACTGTCACCGCCAGGGCGGTGGCGAATTGGCGGGATGTCATGCAACCTCCAAGCGAGATGCGCCGCAGTGTGGCACGCTCATTGCGCGTCAGGGAGCTTTCTTTACCCGCAACTCCCCACAAACCCGCACTGCGTGCAGTAGTCGCACCCGTCCTTGCGGATCATGGCGTGGGCGCCGCATTCGGGGCATTTCTTGCCGGCCATGACGCCGGGGGCGGCGCTCGATGGCTCGGCGGCGGGCTCGGCGGCGAGCATCTCGTCGGGCTCGAACAGCGAGGCCTGGGCGGCCTCGGCGCGGCGGGCGATGAGGTTTTCGACCGCGTAGCCGATGGCAGCCACCTCGCTGTCGTGCCAGCGCGGCACGTGCGTGCCGTCGGCCTTTTCGTAAGTGCCCAGGCGCACCGGGCCGCGGTCCCAGGTGACCTTGCGCATGTCCGACAGCGCCCGGTCCAGAAAGCCGCCGCGCGCGGCCAGGCTCAGCATGCGCATGGTGGCGGTGATCCACTGCTGCGATTCGCTGCTCTGGCCCACGGGCATGAAGAACTCGATGGCGCGCTCGATCGTGCCCTTGCCGTCGGCCGTGGGCATCGGCAGGAAGGTGACGATCAGGTACAGGCGCTGCTGACCCTCGCTGGTCCAGTACTCGATCTTCTCGGCCACCGCCGGCAGGCCGCCGGCCGGGCGCTTTTCGATCACCGTGCGCATCGGATCGTAGGCCGGCGCCGCTGCCGCTGACGCTGACGCAACGGCCGGTTCGTCCTTTTTGGCCGGCGTGGTCTCGAGCACGGCGCCCAGGATGCTGTTGGGGCGGTAGGTGGCCAGGCCCTTCAGGCCGGCCTGCCAGGCCTGGCGGTACAGGTCCTTGAAGTCGTCGAACGGGTAGTCCGCGGGAATGTTGACGGTCTTGCTGATCGAGGTGTCCACGTAGGGCTGCACCGCCTGCATCATGGCCACGTGCTCCTGCGCGCTCATCTGCAGCGCGTTGACGAAGTAGGCGGGCAGCTTGCCGGCCGCGTCGTCCGTCGTCACGCTGTCGTCCACCAGCGTGCGGTACAGGCGGAAGGCGTGGTCTTCGACCGTGTAGCTGCTGGTGCTGCCGTCGCCCTCGCGCTTGTTGCGCTTGTAGCCCCAGCTGAATGCCGGCTCGATGCCATTGCTGGCGTTGTCGGCAAAGGCCAGGCTGACGGTGCCGGTGGGCGCGATCGACAGCAAGTGGCTGTTGCGGATGCCGTGCTGGCGGATGGCGGCCTGGATGTCGTCGGGCAGGCGGCTGGCGAAGGTGCCTGCGGCCAGGTAGCCCTCGGCCTTGAAGCGCGGAAAAGCGCCTTTTTCCTTGGCCAGCTCGACCGAGGCGCGGTAGGCCGCGTCGCGCATGCGCCGGCCGATCTCGGCGGCCATCTGGCGGCCGTCCTCGCGGTCGTAGCGCAGCTTGAGCAGGGTCAGCGTGTTGCCCAGGCCGGTGAAGCCGACGCCGATGCGCCGCTTGGCGGCGGATTCGGCACGCTGCTGCTCGAGCGGCCAGAAGGTGACGTCCAGCACGTTGTCGAGCGCGCGCACCTGGGTGGCCACCACCTGCTCGAAGCGCTCGAAGTCGAAGGCCGGCTCCCCGTCCGTGCCAAAGGGATGGCGCACGAAATTCGTCAGGATGATGGGGCCCAGGTCGCAGCAGCCGTAGGGGGGGAGTGGCTGTTCGCCGCAGGGATTGGTCGCCTCGATCGTCTCGGTGTAATTGAGGTTGTTGTCCTTGCCGATCTGGTCCAGAAACAGGATGCCCGGCTCGGCGAAGTCGTAGGCCGAGGTCATGATGGTGTCCCACAGCTCGCGCGCCGGCACGCTGCGGTACACCCATTGGCCGTCGGCGCGCTGGTAGGCGCCCTGGTCCTTCACCTTCTGGCCCGGCTCGGCCTTGTGCACCAGCTCCCAGTCGGTGCCTTCGGCCACGGCTTTCATGAAGCCATCGCTCACGCCGACCGAGACGTTGAAGTTGTTCCAGCGCCCTGGCGTGCGCTTGGCGGTGATGAACTCCAGCACGTCGGGGTGGTCGATGCGCAGCACGCCCATCTGCGCGCCGCGCCGGCTGCCGGCGCTCTCGACCGTCGAGCATGACTGGTCGAACACGTTCATGTAGCTGCATGGCCCGCTGGCGTAGGAGTGCGTGCCCTTGACGAAGGCGCCCTTGGGGCGGATGCGCGAGAAGTCGTAGCCCACGCCACCACCGCGGCGCATGGTCTCGGCGGCCTCGCGCAGCGCTTCGTAGATGCCGGGGTAGCCGTCGGCGTCGCGCCCCTGGATGGCGTCGCCCACGGGCTGCACGAAGCAGTTGATCAGCGTGGCCTGGATGTCGGTGCCCGCCGCGCTCATGATGCGGCCGGCGCCAATGGCACCGGCGTGCAGGTTGCTCAGAAATCGGCTTTCCCATTCGGCGCGCAGCTCGGGCTTCTCGACGCTGGCCAGGGCGCGGGCCACGCGGCCGTAGAGTTGCTCGAGGGAGTGCTCGCCGGGCTTGAAATATTTTTCCGCCAGCACGTCGGCGCTGATGGATTGGGCGGCGAGTGGGTGCTGCGCCTGGGGCAGCGGATCTCTTTTCATGGGGTGAACTCCTCGGTCGACGCGGTCGGGGCCCAGCGAGCGGCCCGACAACCAAAGCCTCATTTTTGCACTGTTGCAGTTCGGTATCCGAAAGGCCGGTGGCGTTTGGCGTCGGGGTTTTCGCGCAGGGCGACAGGCAACGGATGATCCTGCAGCAACCTTACTGAACAAGTGCTCAAAATGAATCTTCTTGCGCCAAACGGCCCGCTATATAAAAATGAGCCTGTTCGGCATTCGAGCCGGTCCCGAGCGCACTCCCGCGCGTCCGTTTCATGAACCAACGATCCGCTTCCTCCATTCCCGTCGCCGGGCCGGCGCCGGCTCCTGCCCTGCACGGCTGGCCGGTGTTCCGGCTGGGGTTTCGGCCGTTTTATCTCGGTGCGGCGCTGCTGGCCTGCGCGTCGGTGCCATTGTGGGTGGCCGTCTTCCTGGGTCACGTCAGCACCGCGTTCGCGCTGCCCGCCTTGTTGTGGCATGGCCACGAGATGGTGTTCGGCTTTGCGGCGGGCGTGGTCATCGGCTTTCTGCTGACCGGGGTGCGGGCCTGGACCGGCCTGGAAACCCCGCGGGGGCCTCTGCTGGCCGCGCTCACCGTCCTGTGGCTGGCGGCGCGGGTGGCGGCGGTGACCGGGCCCTACGCCTTGTTCGCAGTGCTGGATTTCGCCCTGTTGCCCGTGGTGGCGGTGCTGCTGCTGCGCATTCTGGTGAGGGCGGGCAACCGGCGCAACATCCCGCTCATTTCACTGTTGCTGCTGCTGGCGGTGGCCAATGCGGTGTTTCACCTGAGCGTGACGGGCGTGCTGGCGGTGCCGGCCGCGACGCCGCTGTACGCCGGGCTGGCGCTGATCCTGATGGTGGTGACCGTGATGGCAGGGCGCGTGGTGCCGGTGTTCACCCGCAACGTCACGCCGGGGCTCAAGAACAGCGTGCCCAAGCCCCTGGAGTGGGGCGTGCTGGCGGCCACGGGGCTGGCGCTGGCGTTGTGGGTGTTTGGCGCGCCCGCCGGCATCACCGGGGTGCTGTGCGCGCTGGCCGCCGTGCTGCATGCGGTGCGGCTGGCCCTGTGGAAGCCGCAGGTGACGCTGACGCGGCCCATCCTGTGGATCCTGCACCTGGCCTATGCCTGGCTGCCGATCGGTTTTGCCGTGCTGGCCGCGGCACAGGCCGGCTGGCTGGCGCCCTCGCTGGCGGTGCACGCGTTTGCCGTCGGCACGGTGGGTGGGCTGATCATCGGCATGATCACGCGCACGGCACGCGGTCACACCGGACGCCCGCTCAAGGCCTCATGGGGCGAGACCCTGGCCTACGCCCTGGTGCTGGCGGCGGCCGTGGTGCGGGTGGGGGTGCCGGCCGCCGTGCCGGCCGTCTACGCGCCGGCCCTTTTGCTGGCCGCTGGCCTGTGGGGGCTGGCCTTCCTGATCTACCTGCTGATCTACGCGCCCTGGCTCACCCAAACGCGGCTGGATGGCAAGGATGGTTAGCATTGTTCAGCCATTGAAAATGGAAATGGGGGCTGCGGCCCCCATTTGTTTGATGGTGCACCGGCTGGCGCTTCAAAGTCCCAGCGCCAGCTTGGCTTCCTCGGTCATCATCGAGCGGTCCCAGGGCGGGTCGAACACGATGTTGACGGTGCATTCCTCCACGCGCGGCAGGTTCAGCACCTTGTCGTTCACTTCGTTGGCGATCACCTCGCCCATGCCGCAGCCCGGCGCCGTCAGGGTCATGTCGATCACCACGTGCAGCTTGCCCTCTTCCTCGGCAAAGGGGCGCAGCTCGCAGCGGTAGACCAGGCCCAGATCGACGATGTTGATCGGGATCTCGGGATCGTAGCAGGTGCGCAGGGCGTCCCACACCAGGGGCTCGACGTCGGTGGCTTCCACGTCGCCGTGTTCGACGACCGGCGTGGGGTCCTTCTTGCCGATGGCGTCGGCGTCGCTGCCGCGCAGGCGCACCAGTTGCCCTTCCACCAGCAGGGTGAAGGACGAGCCGAGCGCCTGGGTGACTTCGCACCAGGTGCCTTCTTCCAGCTCGACCGGCGTGCCCGCGGGCACCAGCTCGACCTGCACCGTGCGGCGCACCAGCACGGTTTCTCGGTTGCGCCTCATTGCATGGGCTCCTGATCCGAGATGACGGTCTCGCTGGGGCCCGAGCCGTCTTGTGCAATGGCGTGCATCAGCGCATGCCAGCCCAGCAGCGCGCATTTGATGCGGCTGGGGTACTGGCGCACGCCCGCCAGGCTGATGAGTTTGCCCAGCGGCGCGCTTTCAGGCTCTTCCTCGCCCGTCAGCACGGCGCGAAAGTGCTGTTGCAAGGCCTTGGCGGTGGCGATGTCGCGGCCCTTGACGGCCTCGGTCATCATCGACGTGGAGGCCATGCAGATGGCGCAGGCATGGCCGGTGAAGCGGATGTCGGCCACCCGCTCGCCCTGCAGATCCAGTTCGACGGCGATGCGGTCGCCACACGAGGGGTTGGTGCCCTGCGCCTGGTGCGTGGGGTGCGGCAGGTGGCCGAAGTTGCGCGGCGCGCGCTTGTGCTCCAGCACCACCTCCTGGTACAGCTCGTTCTCGGCGCTGCTCATCGCAGGACCTCCAGCGCACGCGCCACGCCGGCAATCAGTCGCTCGACTTCCTCGGGCGTGTTGTAGACGGCAAACGAGGCCCGCGTGGTGGGTCCCAGGCCCAGGTGGTCGATCAGCGGCTGGGCGCAGTGGTGGCCGGTGCGCACGGCAATGCCGCGCTCGTCCAGCAGGGTGCCGATGTCGTGCGGGTGCACGTCCTGCGCGACGAAGGACACCAGGGCCGCGCCGGTGGCGTGCGGCGCCAGCACGGTGACGCCTTCGATGGCGGCCAGGCCCGCCACGGCCTGCGCGCGCAAGGCGTGCACGTGGGCATCGATGGCGACGCGGCCCACCTGGTCGATGAATTGCGCCGCGGCGGCCAGGCCGACGGCGCCGCCGACGTTGGGCGTACCGCCTTCCAGCCGCGCGGGCAAGGCAGTCCAGGCCGCGCTGTCGTACTTGACCCATTCGACCATGTCGCCGCCCAGGCGCAGCGGGTGCAGGCGCTCCAGCGCCGTGCGTCGGCCGGCCAGCACGCCGGTGCCCATGGGCCCGTACATCTTGTGGCCCGAGAAGGCCATGAGGTCGCAGTCCAGGCTGGCCAGCGCGGGCACCGCGTGGCTCACCGCCTGCGCGGCGTCCAGGACGGTGAGTGCACCGGCCCGCGCGGCGAGTTGCAGCATTTCTTCATAGGGCGGGCGTTCGCCGGTGGCGTTGGCGCCCGCCGTCACGGCAAACACGCGGGTGCGCGGGCCGAGCAGGCGCTGCAGGTCGGCGGTGTGCAGGCGGCCGGCGGCATCGGGGCGCAGCACCAGCAGCCGGGCGCCGCTGGCCTGCGCGGCCTGCTGCCAGGGGATCAGGTTGGCGTGGTGCTCCAGGCCGCTGACGATGATTTCGTCGCCGGCGCGCAGCCAGGCCTTGCCCGCACCGCCCAGCCACAGCCCCTGCGCGACCATGTTGAGCGACTCGGTGGTGCCCGAGGTGAACACCAGCTCGTGCTCCTTGCCCGCGCCGATAAAGCCTTTGAGCGTGGCGCGCGCGGCCTCGAAGTCGTCGGTGGCGCGCTGGCTCAGCGTGTGCACGCCGCGGTGGATGTTGGCGCGGTCGTGCTCCTCGAAGCGGCGCATGGCTTCCAGCACCGCCAGCGGCATGTGGGTGGTGGCGCCGTTGTCCAGGTAGGCCAGCGGCGCGCCATGCACGGTCTGCGCCAGCACCGGAAACTGCGCACGCAGGGCGGCCACGTTCAGGGCCCCGTTGTGCAGGAAGGCGTGGGCTTCACCCATGGACGGACTCCTCGGTGGCGGTCAGGTGGCGGGCGATGGCCTGGTGCAGCCAGCCGCCGTCCAGCCATTGGGCCAGCAGGCTGGCGCCGTCGGCATCGATCAGGCAGCGCTCCAGCACGGCGCGCGCCATGCCATCGATGATGAGGGCGCGTGCGCTGGCTTCGTCCAGGCCGCGCTGGCGGGCGTAGAACAGGGCGTCGGCCGGCAGCGCGCCCCAGGTGGCGCCGTGCACCGCCTGCACCTGGTCGTGCAGGATTTCGAGGTGCGGGCGCAGCACCATGCGCGGCTGGCCGTCCAGGGCGATGCCCGACAGGCGCTGGCGCACCGCGGCATCGTCGCTGCCGGCGGCGATGCGGGTGTAGGCATTGGCCACCGCGCGGGCACTGCCGCTGGCCAGGGCCAGGGCCTCGACCTGGCTGGTGGTGCGCGCGGCGTCCAGGCGGCTGACGATCTGATGGTCGATGGTTTGCGAGCCAGCCAGCAGCAGGCCGGCGTGGTGGGCCTCGGCGCCCGCACCCTGCAGCTGCACGACGCAGCGCTGCAGGTGATAGTTGCCGCCGGTGGCCACCAGCGCCTGGGCGTAGTGGGCGTCCGCCGCCAGCGTGGCGTGCACGAAGTGGGCGGTGCGGTCTTGCGGGCCCGGCGCGGCGATGCGCAGGTGCTGCAGGCGGGCACCGCGCGCCAGGTGGATGTGGGCGTGCAGGTTTTGCGCCAGGCCCTGGCTGCACACGGCGGCATCGTGTTCGTGCGACTCGATCAGCATGCAGCGCACGCCTTCTCCCACCTCGAGCACCAGCAGCGGCGCCTCGGCCTGGGTGCGTGGTTGATGGCGCAGCTGCAGCCAGACGGTGTCCTGCTCGCCGGGTGCCTTGCCGGGCGTGCCGTTGATGCGCAGGCGCAGGCCCTGGCGGCACAGGGCGCGGTGGGCCCAGGCAAAGGGCGCGGCGTCGCCGCCTTCGCCGGGCGGGGGCAGGCCGGCAAACAGCTCGGCGCGCTGCGCGGGCTCAAGCGCGTCGAGCCAGCGCGCATCCACGCCGCTGGCCGGCGTCTGGCCTATGGGGTGCAAAGTCCAGCCGGTGCCGTCCAGGGGCGGCGCGCCGCAGGCCGCGTCGGGCGCGGCGGCGTCGCCCTGCCATTGCGGCAGATCCGGCGGTGGCAGGTGGCGAAACGATTCGTTGCGCCGGCCGATCCAGCCGTGCGCTTGCAGGTGGCTTTGAGCCGCCAGGATGTCGGCGCGGGCGCTGTCCATGCTCAGGCCCCTGCGGTTTCCGTGACCGCGGCGCGCGCAAAGCCGGTGCGCGCAATGCTGCGCGCCAGCTCGATGTCGCCGGTTTCGGCAATGCAGCCCTGGTCCAGCCGCAGCACGGCGTCGGGTTGCAGCTGCTCGATCATCTGCAGGTAGTGCGAGATGATGATGAAGGCCGTGCCCTGCGCGCGCAGGCGCGCCACCAGTTCGACCACCGCGCGCACGCCGTCCACGTCCATGCCCGAGTCGATCTCGTCGAGCATCGCCAGGCGCGGCTGCAGCAGCGACAGCTGCAGCAGCTCGTTGCGCTTGCGCTCGCCGCCCGAAAAGCCTTCGTTGACCGGGCGGCCCAGCATGGCCTCGGGCAGGCCCAGCTGCTTGGCGCCCTGCTTGGCGCTGGACAGGAAGTCGAACGCGTCCTGCGGCTCCTCGCCGCGCGCCTCGCGCACGGCGTTGAGCGCGGTGCGGATGAACAGGTTGTTCTTGACGCCCGGCACGTCGGGCGGCGACTGGAAGGACAGGAACAGGCCGGCGCGTGCGCGCTCGTGCGCGGGCAGGCCCAAGAGGTCCACGTCGCCCAGACGGGCGCTGCCGGCCACGACCTGGTAGTTGGGGTGGCCGGCCAGGGCCATGCCCAGCGTGCTCTTGCCGCTGCCGTTGGCGCCCATCAGCACCATCAGCGAACCGGCGGGCACGTCCAGCGAGACCGAGCGCAGCACGGTGCGCTCGCCCACGTCGACCCGCAGGTCACGCACTTGCAGCAGGGGAGAGGGAGAGATCATGTGGGTTCCTATTGTTTTGATAGCTGCTTGCGCTTGATACACGGGCGCCAGAGCCATGTTTTGCTTGAATTTCAACCGACGGCGCCTTCGAGCGACACCGCCAGCAAGGCCTTGGCCTCGAGCGCGAACTCCATCGGCAGCTCCTCGATCACGGCCTGGCAAAAGCCGCCCACGATCAGGCCCGTGGCCTCTTGCGGGTCGATGCCGCGCTGCTGGCAGTAAAACAGCCGTTCCTCGGAAATGCGCGTGGTGGTGGCCTCGTGCTCGACCACCGCGTCGCTGCGCGCCACGTCGATGTAGGGGAAGGTGTGGGCGCCGCAGTCGGGGCCGATCAGCAGCGAATCGCACTGCGTGTGGTTGCGCGCGCCCGCGGCGCCGGGGTTGATGCGCACCTGGCCGCGGTAGCTGTTTTGCGCGTTGCCGGCGCTGATGCCCTTGGAGACGATGCGGCTGGACGTGTTTTTGCCGATGTGCAGCATCTTGGTGCCGGTGTCCGCCTGCTGGAAGTGGTTGGACACGGCGATCGAGTGGAACTCGCCGTTGGAATCATCCCCGCGCAGGATCACGCTGGGGTACTTCCAGGTGACGGCCGAGCCGGTCTCGATCTGCGTCCAGGCAATGCGCGAGCGCTTGCCCGCGCACAGGCCGCGCTTGGTCACCAGGTTGTAGATGCCACCCACGCCGTTTTCGTCGCCGGGGTACCAGTTTTGCACCGTCGAATACTTGATGAAGGCGTCGTCATGCGCGATCAGCTCGACCACCGCCGCGTGCAGCTGGTTCTCGTCGCGCTGCGGTGCGGTGCAGCCTTCCAGGTAGCTCACGGTGCTGCCTTCCTCGGCAATGATCAGGGTGCGCTCGAACTGGCCCGTGTTGGCCGCGTTGATGCGGAAGTACGACGACAGCTCCATCGGGCACTTCACGCCCTTGGGGATGTAGACGAAGGAGCCGTCGGAAAACACCGCCGAGTTGAGCGCGGCGTAGTAGTTGTCGCCCTGGGGCACCACGGTGCCCATGTATTTTTCGACCAGCTCGGGGTGGTTCTGCACCGCGTGCGAGAACGAGCAGAAGATCACGCCCACGTCGGCCAGCTGCTTGCGAAACGTGGTGCCCACCGAGACCGAGTCGAACACGGCATCCACCGCCACGCCCGCCAGGCGAGCGCGCTCGTGCAGCGGCACGTTGAGCTTTTCGTAGGTTTCCAGCAGCTTGGGGTCCACCTCGTCCAGGCTCTTGGGCGCGTTCTTCATCGACTTGGGTGCCGAGTAGTACGACAGCGCCTGCAGGTCGATCGGCTGCATGCGCAGGTAGGCCCAGTCGGGCTCTTCCATCTTGAAGAAACGCTCCAGCGCGGCCAGGCGCCACTTCAGCAGGAACTCGGGCTCCTTTTTGATGCGCGAGATGGAGCGAATGGTGTCCTCGTTCAGCCCTGGCGGCAGCGAGTCCGACTCGACGTCGGTGACAAAGCCGTGCTGGTAGGGGCGCGCCAGCGCCTGGGTGAGCGCCGGCGCCTGGGTTTTTTCCTCACTGGCGGTGGGCAGGCCGGAGGCTTCGGGAAGAGCAGCCATGAACGTGGGATGAGTGGCGTTTTAAATATGCAGATTTTATGCAACTTTATCGGCTTTGCCCATGGCCGCGTGGTGCCAGCACTGGCGCTGCGGGCTTTGCCGCACGGCGCGGCGCCGCGCGGCACTCCTTGGCGGGACTGGGCGAGCCGTAAAATGCGAAGCTTGACCCCCCGCTTTCACAGCCTCTGGACAGACACCATGAACCGCTGCTCGAAATCCCCTGCCACGTGGCGCCGCCTCGCGCTGGGCGCCACGCTGGCGCTGGCCGGACTGCTGCCGCTGGCCGCCCAGGCGCAGATGCAACGCCTGTTTCCGGCCAAGGTGCAGCGCGGCGCCATCACCTTCACGGCGCCGCCCGTGGTGCAGCTCGACGGCAAGACCGAGCGCCTGGGCCCCGGCGTGCGCGTGCGCGACGCCCACAACCGCGTGGCCCTCACCGGCACGCTCCGCGGCAAGAGCTTTGTCGTCAACTACCAGCGCGATGCCGCCGGCATGGTGCGCGAGATCTGGATCCTGACGCCGGCCGAGATCGCGCGCTCGGTTCGTGGCGCGGCCGCCGACACGGCGCGGCCGGAGCCCGAATATCTGAACTGACGGCCTGTACGGCCCTCGGCTCGCCCGGCCGGCGCCATGCCGGCCGATTGCATTGCTTCCTGCCACCTGCCATGACCCGCAAACTTTTCATCAAGACCTTCGGCTGCCAGATGAACGACTACGACTCGGCCAAGATGGCCGACGTGATGGCCGCCGCCGAGGGTTACGAGGCCACCAACGACCCGGAAGCGGCCGACCTGATCCTGTTCAACACCTGCTCGGTGCGCGAGAAGGCGCAGGAGAAGGTGTTTTCCGACCTGGGCCGCGTCAAGCACCTCAAGGACAAGGGCGTGCTGATCGGCGTGGGCGGCTGCGTGGCCAGCCAGGAGGGCGAGGAGATCATCAAGCGCGCGCCCTACGTGGACGTGGTGTTCGGCCCGCAGACCCTGCACCGCCTGCCCGAGCTGCTGGCCGAGCGCCGGCGCACGCAGGCGCCCCAGGTGGACATCCGCTTTCCCGAGATCGAAAAATTCGACTGCCTGCCGCCGGCGCGCGTGGAAGGCGTCACGGCCTTCGTCTCGATCATGGAGGGCTGCTCCAAGTACTGCAGCTACTGCGTGGTGCCCTACACGCGCGGCGAGGAGTTCAGCCGCCCCTTCGAGGACGTGCTGACCGAGGTGGCGGGCCTGGCCGACCAGGGCGTGCGCGAAGTCACGCTGCTGGGGCAGAACGTGAATGCCTACCGGGGCCGCATGGGGGGCACCGCCGAGATCGCCGACTTCGCCACCCTGATCGAGTACGTGGCCGAAATCCCCGGCATCGAGCGCATCCGCTACACCACCAGCCACCCCAACGAGTTCACCCAAAGCCTGATCGATGTCTATGGCAGGGTCGACAAGCTGGTCAACCACCTGCACCTGCCGGTGCAGCACGGCTCGGACCGCATCCTGTCGCTGATGAAGCGCGGCTACACCGCCCTGGAGTACAAGAGCATCATCCGCCGCCTGCGCGCGGTGCGCCCCGACATCAGCCTGTCGAGCGACTTCATCGTCGGCTTTCCCAGCGAGACCGACGCCGACTTCGACCAGTTGATGCAGCTGATCGACGAGGTCGGCTACGACGCCAGTTTTTCCTTCATCTACAGCCCGCGCCCCGGCACGCCCGCAGCCAACCTGCCCGACCGAACGCCGCATGAAGTCAAGCTGGCGCGCCTGCAGCACCTGCAGGCGGTGGTGGAGCAGAACGTGCGGGCCATCAGCGCCAGCCGAGTGGGCACCGTGCAGCGCCTGCTGGTCGAGGGGCCCTCGCGCAAGAATCCGCGCGAGCTGATGGGGCGCACCGAGTGCAACCGCATCGTCAATTTCGACGGCGGGCCCGAAGGGGCGCGGCGGGTGGGCCAGATGCTGGACGTGACCATCACCGAAGCCTTGCCGCACTCGCTGCGTGCCAGAGTTCTCGTTGCCTGACGCCCAAGCCCCGTCGGCGACATGAAAGCCGGTCGGGCTGCCCGACAATGACGGGTTGCACCCTTCCATCGCCAGTCACCCATTCATGTCCAGCCCACCTGACCGCTCCCTGCACCTGACCGGCGCCAGCAATTTCCGCGACCTGGGGGGCTATCGGGCGGCCGACGGGCGCGTGGTGCGCTGGCGCCGACTGTTTCGCTCCGACCACCTGGCGGCGCTCACGGCCGGCGACACCCAGGTGCTCGAAGCCTTGGGCGTCACGCGGGCGGTGGACTTTCGCGGCGGCAGCGAGCGGGCCGCCGCCGCCTACCAGCTGCCCGGCGTGGTGCAGTACCCCTTGCCCATCGAGCCCACGGTGGTGCAGGGCATGCAGAGCATCCTGGCGGCCGGCGAGCTGCTGACGGCCCAGCGCACGGTCGAGCTGATGTGCCTGACCTATCGCAATTTCGTGCGCCACAACGCACCGCGCTTTGCCGATCTGTTTGCGCAGCTGCTGCGCAGCGACGAGCCGCTGGTGTTTCATTGCACCGCCGGCAAGGACCGCACGGGCTACGCCGCCGCCCTGATCCTGCTGGCGCTGGGCGTGCCGCGCAGCGCGGTCATGCACGACTACCTGCTGACCAATGACTGCTACCGAATGCCCGCCGCCAGCGACCCGCGCATCGCGCCGGAGGTGCTGAACGTGCTGTGGCGCGTGCAAAGCGAGTTTCTCGACGCCGCGCTGCAGACGGTGGACGAGGATTTCGGCGGCCTGGACGCCTACCTGGCCAAGCAGCTTGGCGTGGGCGTGGCCGCGCGCGAGCAATTGCGCCGGCTGTATCTGCAGGTGCCGGTGGCGGCCTGAGCCGCGTCCTGCTCAGGGCGCGCCAAGGCGCCGGTACACCAGCAGGTTCTCGTCCTTGGTCGTCGGGCGGCGCACCTCGCCCACCAGTCGCCAGTGCGTCATCGACACCGTGGCGGGCAGGCTGGCCGTGGCGTCCACGTCCACCAGCAGCCAGGGGCAACTGGCCAGGCTGCGTGCCGGCACTGTCGTCCAGCCGCCATGAAAGCGCACCGCCGCGACCTGCGCCACCGACAGGCCATGCACCTGCACGCAGGGGGCGTCACCGACCAGCCGGCGCACCTGCTGCATCTGCGGCGCGTAGCTGCGCGCGTAGTTCAGCGCCGGCAGCCACAGCGTCATCAGCAGCAGCCAGCACAACGTGGCACCGGCCGCGGGCAGCACCATGCTCTTCCACAGCGCGGTGCGATGGCGTCCGGTGCGCCAGCGGGCCAGCGCGATCCAGGCCACCGTGGCGGCCAGGGCGGCCAAGAAGGCCGGCCACTGGAAGATGGGGTGAAAGTCGGGCGCCAGCCGTGCGACGTTGGCCGCGGGCTTGGCTGGCACCCCTGTCTGCAGCGACACCCACACCACCCAGATCACCAGCGTCCAGCCGCTGAAGAACAGCACCGTGAACCAGTCGATCAGCGCCGCGGCGCTGCGCCTGAAGGTGGGCAGGGCCAGCGCCGCCAGGCAGGCCAGGGCGGGCAGCGCCAGCAGCAGCGCGCGGTCGCCGGCCGGCGTGACGACGGTGCTGGCCAGGGGCACGCCAGCAATCAACAGCGGCAGTCCCAGGTGGCGCTGACGTCCCAGCTGCCCCAGCTGCCGGCGCCAGCGCCACAGTGCCCACAGCACCAGTGGCCAGGCCGGCCAGGTAAACCACATCAGCAGCTGCCCCAGGGTGCGGGCATTGCTCCAGCCCGATCCCGGCCCGGCCAGCTGCCAGCTCAGCAGCCCGCTGAATGCAGCCAGGGCTGCGCTGGCCAGCGTGGTGGTGCCCAACACCAGCGCCGCGCGCCGGCGTACGGCGGCGGGCAGGTGCTCGGCCGCCGGAAGCAGCAGGCCCAGCGTGGCCACGCCACCGAAGATCAGCGCGATCGACGGGGCGCCGCACAGCACCAGGCCGGGCAGGCCCAGCACCAGTGCCGCCGGGGAGGACCGTGGCCGGAACGGCAAGCCGGCGAGGCCGCCGAACACCAGGGTCGAGAAGAACAGCTGTCCCAGCGCCGGCGTGGTTTCGTGCGAGAACTGTGCCAGCCCCAGCGTGGCAATCAGCGCCAGCAGTCCGCCATCGGCCAGGGCGCGGGCATAGTCGACGGCGCGTGCCTCGCCACCAAAGGCAAAGGCCACGGGCTGCGCGCCGGGGTGGCGCGCCAGATCGTACGCCGCGTACCAGGTCGCGGTCAGCGTGCCAGCCAGCATGAGCATGAAGGGCAGGCGCACGGCGAAGTCCGGCGCCACCCAGGCTGGCGCCCATTGCAGCGCCCAGGCGCCCAGCCAGTAGGGCAGCAGGGCAGGGGTATCGGGCGCAAGGCCCATCAGGCTGGGATGCCACCAGGCGGGCCACCACGCCTCGCCCGCCAGCTCGCGCATGATGCCGAAGGCCGCCAGGTCGGCGCTCTTCCAGGGGTCGCGCCCCACGTAGCCCGGCACCACATAGGCCAGGCACAGCAGCAGCAGTGCCCAGCGCGGCAGGCGGCGCACGGCGTCCTGGGCAACGATGGCGGGGCTGGGTTCGTTCAAGGCGAGGGGGTCCAAGCAAGCAAAAGGGCAGCGCGGTTGCCCGTGCTGCCCTTCGAGAGCCGTAAAAGGCGCTGCGCGATTTTAGCGAGCGACCTTGCCGTAGCGGTTGCGGAACTTCTCGACGCGCCCGCCCAGGTTGTCCACCGATTTCTGCGTGCCGGTATAGAAGGGGTGCGATTCGCTGGAGGTGTCCAGCTTGAACAGAGGCAGTTCGCGGCCGTCGTCCATCTTCACCGTTTCCCTGGTGTTGACGCACGAACGGGTAACAAACTTGAAGCCGTTGGACAGGTCCACGAAGCACACTTCGCGGTAGTCGGGGTGAATGCCTTCACGCATGATGAAATCCTTGGGAGGTTCGCTGCGGTAGCCGCGCCGGCCCATCCGGCGTACTTTCCGAAAAACCTCCCATTATATCGGCTTGGCGCAGGGGCGCCATGGCAGGCGCCTGGCCTGTGCAAAGGGGGCAAAAAGGTGGGTCCGCAGCACGCGCCCACGCGCCGGGCGCGAAAGCCGGCGCCGCAGTACTATGGCCACCGCATCCCGGCAAGGAAAGAGGTCGCACCATGGCGAATGCAAGCTTGGCACAGGCGCCCGCCAGCGCGCCCGCGCCCATCATGGGCCAGTTGTCCACGCGCGAGACGGTCTGGGCCATCATCAAGGCCTCCAGCGGCAACCTGGTCGAGTGGTTCGACTTCTACATCTACGCCTTCTTCAGCGTCTATTTTGCCGAGCAGTTCTTTACCGGCACCGGACAGACCGGCGCCTTCATGCAGGCGGCGGGCATTTTCTTCATCGGTTTTCTGATGCGCCCGGTGGGCGGCTACATCTTCGGGCGCATCTCCGACCGTTTCGGGCGCAAGGACGCCATGGTGGTGTCGATCCTGATGATGGGTTTCGGCTCGCTGTGCATGGCGGTGCTGCCGACGGCCGCCACCGCGGGGGCCTGGGCGCCCGTGCTGCTGCTGCTGGTGCGCTGCGTCCAGGGCATCGCGGTCGGTGGCGAGTACGGCTCGACGGCCACCTACATGTCCGAAATCGCGCAGCCCGGCCGGCGCGGCTTCTTCTCGTCGTTCCAGTACGTGACGCTGATCGGCGGCCAGTTGCTGGCCAGCCTGCTGGCCGTCGTCATGACCCATACCCTGGGCGGCGACCAGATCACAGCCGGCTGGTGGCGCCTGCCCTTCGTCGTCGGGGCGGTGGCGGCCCTGGTGTCGCTGTGGTTGCGCTCCGGGCTGGTCGAGACCACCTCGTCCTCGGATCGCCACCACGAGGGCGCCGGCACCTTCCGCGAGGTCTGGCGCCACCAGCGGGCCTTCTGGGTGGTGTTCGGCATCACCTGCATCGGCTCGCTGAGCTTCTACACCTTCAGCACCTACATGCAGAAGTACCTGATCAACACCAGCGGCTTCTCCAAGGGCGACGTGGCCGACACCATGACGGTGTGCCTGTTCATCTTCATGCTGCTGCAGCCACTGATCGGCGCCATCTCCGACAAGATCGGGCGCAAGAACAGCATGCTGGTCTTTGCTCTGGGCATGGTGGTGCTGCCGGTGCCGGTGCTGTCGTCGATCGGCACGCAGAAGTCGCTGTTCGACGCCGGCCTGCTGATCGTGCTGGCGATGCTGTTCCTGAGTTTCTATACCTCGATCTCGGGCATCGTGAAGGCCGAGATGTTCCCGGCCCACGTGCGCGGCCTGGGCGTGGGCTTCACCTACGCCATCGCCAACTCGATCTTCGGTGGTTCGGCCGAATACGTGGCGCTGTTCCTCAAGAACCAGGGCGTGGGCGGCGTGTTTCCGTGGTATGTGGCGGCCGTCGCCGTGGGCGGGCTGATTGCCGTGCTGTGCATGCACGACAACCGCCAGCACTCGACCATCGACAACCCGGGCAGCAGCGCCTACGGCAAGCGGCCGGCGGCCGCGCATTAGGGCAACGCTGAACAGGTCCCCTGCGCGCCGCGCATCCCCGCTTTGGGCGGTCTGCGGCGTTGCCAATCCTCGCGATAGCTACGGCTATCGCTGTGGTTTGCGCCTGGCAGCCCATCCCAAATCAGGGCGCGCGCCATCGCAGAGACTTGTTCAGCGTTGCCTTAGGACGTGAAAAAGCCCGCGGTCGCGGGCTCGGTGTTTCGCTGGCCAGCCAATACCGGGGCGGCAGCGTCACGCCATCCACCACCCCGCCATGAACGCCGCCACCGCCCCCAGCGGCCCCCACACGAACGCGCCTGCCATCGCCGCCTCCACGGCGCGGTCGTGCATGTTGGACGACAGGAGCATGGTGAGCAAATACCCCGCCACCGCCGCGATGAGATAGCCACCGACGGCGCACAGCGCCGCGATCATGAGCCGCTTCATGCGCGCGATTGTCGCCGCCGCCACCCTGCCGCGCTCACCCGAGCGGAGAGCGGCGCCCGCCCTGTGGCGTTGGTGCCCGCGTTGCGCCCGTCCAGGCGGATGAGCATCCGCGCGTCGCGGCCCATGGCCGGTGTGTTGGTGCTGGCATCGGCAGGGTCGATGGTGCTGATGACGGTGAAGGTGGCAGCCCAGGCGGGCGCGGCCCGCAGCGAGGCCGCGGCTGCGGTGCGAAGGCAATGCGGCATGGTGTTCTTGTCTTGCATGACGAACGGCGTGAGTGCCTGTTCAGGGAGCTATGGTTTCCAGAGCGTTGCGCCGTGGCGTGGTGGGCGGGTGGTCGGGTCTTCGTGTTGATCTGCGCGGTGCTCTTCGTGCACCTTCTGGCGCGCCAGCACCCGCCCGTGCAACCCCGCGGTGCCCATGCTCGCACCCAGTGCGGCCAGCCGCACGGCGGTGGCAAGCAGGTGCCTTGGCTTCATGGTCAAAATAGCCTCCAGCGCTTGCCAGCCAAGCGCAAGCCGCTATCAATTCAAGATTTTTTGCGCCGCTTGGCGCGCAAGCCCATGCCACCCACCAGCGCACCCAGCAGCCCCAGCGCCGCGCGCCCCAGCGTGGGCACCGGGGCCACGCCCGGCCCCGGCAGTGCGGTGTTGGTGATGGGGCCGAACTCCGCGTGGGGATCGTTGCAGCCGGGCGTCACCATGCCGCTGCTGCGGTACACCGGGCGGTGGGCCGCGTCGTAGGTGGTGACGGTGATGCGGAACGGCGTGCCGGGCGGCAGGGGGAAGGGGTGGGTCTGCGTGCCGGTGTCGTTGACGTCCATCAGGTACGCGTCGGTGTCGCCATCAGGCAGGCCGCCCACGAAGGTCTCGAAGTCGTCCGAATACCGCTGCGCGCCAATGTCCACGGTGGTGTGCGCGCTCCAGTCGGCGGTGCTCAAGCCCGCCACCGTGACGCCCGTGCCGAAGTTGCCGCTGTTGCAGCCGGTGTTCACCACCATGCCGTTCAACTGGATGGACTGCGCCTGCGCGGCGCTGGCGGCCAGGGCGAGGATGGCGGCGATGGTGATGGCTTGCTGGTTCATGGGGTTTTTCTCCTATTGACCGAAGCAATGGCCCTGGCTGTCCGCCCAGGGATGGAGCAGGACCGGCAGCATGTGTTGCAGTGCCGAGTAGTGCGAGAGCCCCGCGAGGCGCGTGATGCGCGCGCCCCGCAGATGTCGGGCCAGCGCATCGCCCATGCCCGGGGCGGCCCAGTTGTCTTCTGTTCCGTGCCAGATGTGGACGGGTGCGGCCACCTCGGCCAGCAGCGGGGACCAGTCCTCCGAAGCAAAGGCAAGCTCTTGCGCATAGGCGTGGCGGCTCGGCCCCAGGGCGTGCAGAAACAGCGTTGCCACCAGCGCACGGAACGCCGGGTCTTGCGCCAACGCACGATCGCCGCCACGGCTGCCCTGCAGGGCCAGTTGCACCAGGCTGCGTGGCGACCGGCGAGCCAGCCAGGCCTGCGCGGCCAGCACCAGGCGCAGCACACCGCGCCTCTTGCGCGCCAGCTCGAACAGCGGATAGCCTTTCAGGTCGCGCCCGTAGTGGCCCAGGCTGAAAGGCCCAAGCGGCGCGATGAGGTCGATGCGGACCACCTGCGCGCCCAGGCGCGCCGCCACCGCCAGCGCCCAACGGCAGCCCATGGAAAAGCCGATCAGCCGCAGCGGCTGGCTCGCCGCTTGGGCGTCAACGCACGCAAGCAGTGCGTCCACCAGTTCCGTGCTGGTGACGGCGTTCAGGGCAAAGCGGTCGATGGCGATGGGAGCGCCGTTTGCAACCTCGCCGCTCAGGTCGAGTTCGCGCGGGCCGCCGGGCGCGCCGTGGAAGTACACGGCTTTGGCCGACTTCACCGTGCCGATACCGGCCGTCACGGGGTGGGCGGCGTCAAGTGGCGCCGCCGCGTGCGCAGCCCCGCGCCGCCGACCAGCACGCCCAGCAGCGCCAGCGCGGCGTGGCCCAGCGTGGGCACGGGCGTGGCGCCGCTGCCGGGGCTGGGCGGGGTGATGGGTGGAATGGGCACCGCCGTGGTGTCCAGGCAGTTGGCGGTGAAGGGCACGGGGTTGCTCCACGCGGCGGGGGTCATCTGCACGCCGCCTGCCGCGTCCTCGAACGACTGGGTGTCGGGCTGGGGGTCGGCCATGTTGAACACCTCGCTCTCGCTGCTGTTGGCGTACCAGTCGTCCATCACCCAGCCGGGCGGCAGACCGCGCGTGCGCAGGGCGGCGGCGGGAATGGCGCTGGTGGTGCGGATGTCGGTGAACATCTGCGTCAGCGCGCCATTGCCGCCCACGGCGCTGGCAGTGCCCTGGACGGCGGTGGGCGGCGAGGCGGCCAGGTCGTGCGCGGCGACGACGTTGCCCGCGTCGTTCATGCGCCAGATGGCGCAGGTGAGCATCTGCGGCTCCCAACTGGCGCTGTCAAACACAGGGTTGCCGTGGTCCATCACCAGCGTGAGGGTGTAGCGCTGGCCGTTGTGGATGCCGGGAATGGTGGAGTTGCTGATGGTGCCCTGGTAGGTGATGGCGAACGGCGCGGCCTGCGCGGCGCTGGCGGCCAGGGCCAGGATGGCGGCGGCGATGTGTTGTGTCTTCATGGTCAAAATGGCCTCCAGCGCTTATGTGGCAAGCGCTAGCAGCTATCAATTCAGGAATTGCGCCGCCGCATGCGCAGGCCCAGCCCGCCGACAGAGACGCTGAGCAGCGCCAGCGCGGCGTGGCCCAGCGTGGGCACCGGGGCGATGCCAGGCTGGCCCGGCTGGGGGTTGCCGCCGCCAGCGGTCTGCCCCACGGCCAGGCAGCGCGAGAACTCGGACGTGCCGCCCGTGGGCGATTGCCCCTGGTGCGCGGTGGCGGTGAGGGTGAGCACGGTGCCGGGCAGCAGCGGCTGCAGTTGCGCGGTGTGCTGGCCGCCGCTGGCGTCGGGCAGGTTGATGCGGGTGAGCAGGGTCTGGCCTTCGCCGTAGCCGCTGGCGTCGCAGGCGCTGTTGGTGAAGACCTCGATGTAGTACGCCTGCCCCGGCGGGCCGCTGAACTGGTAGGCCAGTTGCACGCCGCCGCCGCCGACGAGCGCGCTGGTGATGGCGGGGGCGGCCTGGCCGCCGTTGATGGCGGCGGGGGGCGGCTCTTGCGGCTGGCCGCCCAGGGGCGGGATGACGGTGATGTCGATCAGCTCGATGCCCAGGGCGCCGTTGCCGAAGATGCTGTTGCCCAGGATGGTGTTGCGGGGCGATGCGGGGGCGGCGGGGTCGTTCAGCCGCGCAATGCGCACGCCGTTGTTGCCCCAGTGGGCGATGGTGTTGCCCTGGTCTTGCGCGGCGCCGCCGATGGCGTTGTTCCACGGCATGGTGGCGGAGCGGCCTGCGTTGGTGATGTGCACGCCGTCTTCGCTGCCCGCGATGTTTTCGCCGCCGGGGCCGATGCCGATGCGGTTGCCACGGAAGGCATGGGCGTCGCCCTGCGGATCAGTACCGCCGTGGCGGATGAGCACGCCGGTGTGGGCCGCGCCGATGGTGTTGCCGACCACGATGGCGGTGCGCGCGGCTTCTTCGAGCAGCACGCCGACCTGGGTGGCGTTGCGCTGGGTGCCTGCGCGGTTGGTGCCGATGAGGTTGTCGATGACCTGGGTGCCGTGCGCGCCCCAGGCCACGGTGACGGCGCTGCCTTGCACGTCGCCGACGATGAGGTTGCGGCCGGCCAGGCCGCCGCCACCGATGGCGGTGCCGCCCGCGCCGCCGGTGACGTAGATGCCGTGCGGCCCGTTGGTGAGCCAGCCGTTCACATCGTCATTCACGCCACTGCCGTCGGTGCCGATGAAGTTGCCCCGCAGGAGGATGTCGTTCACGCTGCCGGGCTGGCCTTCGCCGTCGATGACGATGCCCCCGCCTTGAAAGCCGGTGACGCGCAGGCCGCGCACCTCGGAGCCGCCCGAGCCGGGCTTGAAGACGAGGCCCGGCGCGCTGCCCGCATCCCCGCCGTCGATGCCCACGGCGACGATGGCGTTGGTGCCCACGGGCAGGGTGTTGGGCTGGCTGCCGGGCTGGGTGGTGCCGTCGATGGTGACGGGCACGGTGATGTCGGGCAAGCCCGCGTATTGCGGGTAGATGCCGTTCCAGGAGCCGCCGCCGGGGATGTTGAAGCGGATGGTGTTGGCGCCTTCGCCCAGGGCGTTGATCTCCTGGATGGCGGCGCGCAGCGTGCAGTTGCTGGCCGTGCTGAGGCACTGGCCGTCACCGGGGCTGGCATCGTTGAAGTCGTCGGTGGTGTTGACGGTGAAGGTGGCGGCTTGGGCCGTTGCGGCGAGCAGCAGGGTGCAGGCGAGGAGGGGGCGGTGTAGCACGGGCGGGGTTTGCTTCTGGGTTGTGGCGGCGATTCTTCGCAAGCGGGGCGGCGGCGTCTTTGCGCGGGGCGACAAGGTCTTTGCCGCAAACGACAGCGGGCGGCGGGTGTCGCCATTGGCAAAGCGCAGGCGGGCGGGTTTTATGGGTAAAAACAGGCCATATCGCCCACCCATCAAGCGCTGAATGCTCCTTTTTAAAGAGCAAATACCGACCATTGCACGCCCCGCGTCTTGGGCTTGCGCGACAAAGGCTTTGCACCAGGCGACAAGGTCTTTGCCGCAAACGACATACGGCCCCCTGTTGTCT
>JAWKYM010000012.1:0-49899 GCA_041396485.1 Burkholderiaceae bacterium
GTGGCCCCCTCGCGAACGGCCAACAGGCCACGGCTTTCAATGAAGGCCACCACCTCGTCCAGGCCGTGCAGCGTCTTCAGGTTGGTCATGACAAAGGGCTTGAGGCCCTTGGGCGTGGCGCGCTGTTTCTCGGTATCGCTGCGCATGATGTCCAGGTTGGCGCCCACATGCGGGGCCAGGTCGGTCTTGTTGATGACGAACAGGTCGCTCTTGGTGATGCCGGGCCCGCCCTTGCGCGGGATCTTCTCGCCCGCGGCCACGTCGATCACGTAGATCGTCAGATCGGACAGCTCGGGGCTGAAGGTGGCGGCCAGGTTGTCGCCGCCGGACTCGATGAAGACGATGTCGGCGTTGGGGAACTGGCCCAGCATGCGGTCGATGGCCTCCAGGTTGATGGAGGCGTCTTCGCGGATGGCGGTGTGTGGGCAGCCGCCGGTCTCCACGCCCATGATGCGCTCGGGCTGCAGGGCGCCGCTGACGGTGAGCAGGCGCTGGTCTTCCTTGGTGTAGATGTCGTTGGTGATGGCGACCAGATCCCACTTCTGGCGCATGGCCTTGCACAGCATTTCCAGGAGGGTGGTCTTGCCCGAGCCGACGGGCCCGCCGATGCCCACGCGCAGCGGCGGCAGCTTCTTGGTGCGGAGGGGGATGTGGTGCAGTGCGGTGGTCATGAGCGGAACAGGCGTGAGTATTGGTGTTCATGCCGGGCCGAGAGGATGGCCAGCATGGGCGAGAAGGCCTGGCGCGCGTCATCGGGTAGGGCCAGGGCATGGTCAACGGTGGCGGGAATGGCCTGGGCCAGGCGTGCCAGGATGCGCTGGCCGGCGCTCTGGCCCAGGGGCACGGCCTTGATGGCGGCCTGCACCATGTTCTCGGCCCAGCCGAAGGCATAGGCCAGGAGGGCATCGCGTGTGCTCGCTTGCGTGAACGCCGCGGCCAGCGCAAAGGCGATGGGGTAGCTGGGCTGCTGGCCCGACAGCGCCGCCAGCCGCTCAATGAGCGCGCTGCGCTCGGCGTTGCCCGCATGCTGGTTGCGCAGCCAGTCGGCGAGGGACCGGCCCATCTGCTCGGACTGCAGGCGCAGCTCGCCGCTCTCGCGCGTCATGCGCACCCAGTCGTTGAGCCGCTCGACGCGCGCCAGGTCATGCGCATGCCAGGCCGGCAGGGCCTGGGCGATGGCCGCCATGTCGCCGCGTGCCTGCGTCAGCTGCAGTTGCTCCAGCAGCCAGTCGCCGGCCTGCTGCTCGGTGCCGACCAGACCGGCGTCGATGGCCGCCTCCAGTCCCTCGGAATAGGAAAAGCCGCCAATGGGCAGGGCCGGCGAGGCCAGCCACATCAGCTGCAGCAGCGTGGCTGGGGCGATGGGCTGCGGGGCCTCAGTGGCCATGCTCATGGTGATGCCCATGACCGTCGCCGTGGGAGTGATGGTGGTGATGGCCGTGGCCGTCGTTGGTCACATGGCCGCCGTAGGCGCCGCCCTCGGGCTCGAAGGGCAGCTCGGCCTCCACCACCGTCATGTGCATGCTGCGCAGCAGGTCGGCCAGCACATGGTCGGGCTCGATCAACAGGTGGTCGGGCTGCAGCTCGATGGGCACATGGCGGTTGCCCAGGTGGTAGGCGGCGCGCATCAGGTCGAAGGGCGAGCCGTGCTTGGCGCAGGCCGTGATGCGCAGCACCCTCTGCGGCGCGGCCAGCACGCGGATGAGCGAGCCGTCCTCGGCCACCAGCACGTCGCCGCCGCGCACGGCCTGGCCACGCGGCAGAAAGACGGCAAGCTGGCGCCCCTGGCTGTCGGTGGCGGCAAAGCGGCTTTTCTGGCGCACGTCCCAGTCCAGCTCCACGCTGGCGGCGCGCTTGAGCAGCACCGGGGATAGGCTCTGGCCCTGGGGCAGCAGTTTGTTGGCGGTCAGCATGACACTCAGAAAAGAAAGTAGCGCTGCGCCATCGGCAGGCTGGTGGCCGGCTCGCAGCTCAGCAGCTGCCCATCGGCGCGCACGGCGTAGGTCTGGGCGTCCACCTCCATGTGCGGCGCCAGGTCGTTGTGCACCATGTGGCGCTTTTGCACGCCGCGAATGCCCCTCACGGCGGACAAGGTCTTGGCCAGGCCGAAGCGCGTGCCAATGCCCGCGGCCAGGCCGGCCTGCGAGACAAAGGTGAGGGACGTCTTGGCAATCGCTGCGCCAAAGCCGCCAAACATGGGCCGGTAGTGCACCGGCTGGGGCGTGGGGATGGACGCATTCGGGTCGCCCATGGCCGCCATCGCAATGCTGCCGCCCTTCAGGATGCAAGACGGCTTGACGCCGAAGAAGGCCGGCTTCCACAGCACGATGTCGGCCCACTTGCCCACCTCGATGCTGCCCACCTCGTGGCTGATGCCGTGGGCAATCGCGGGGTTGAGGGTGTATTTGGCGATGTAGCGTTTAGCGCGGAAGTTGTCGTTGCGGCTGTGCTGTTCGACCGCCGCCGGCCCCTCACCCCTGCCCTCTCCCCAGAGGGGCGAGGGAGCAAGATGGCCGCGCTGCAGCTTCATCTTGTGCGCCGTCTGCCAGGTGCGCAAAATCACCTCGCCCACGCGGCCCATGGCCTGGCTGTCGGAGCTGAACATGCTGATGGCGCCGATGTCGTGCAGGATGTCCTCGGCCGCAATGGTCTCCTTGCGGATGCGGCTCTCGGCAAAGGCCAGGTCCTCGGCAATGCCGGCGTCCAGGTGGTGGCAGACCATGAGCATGTCCACATGCTCGTCCAGCGTGTTGATGGTGTAGGGGCGGGTGGGGTTGGTGGAGCTGGGCAGCACATTCGCCTCGCCCACCACCTTCAGGATGTCGGGCGCGTGGCCGCCGCCCGCGCCCTCGGTGTGAAAGGTGTGGATGGTGCGGCCCTTGAAGGCGGCCACGGTGTCCTCGACAAAACCGCTCTCGTTCAGCGTGTCGGTGTGGATGGCGACCTGGGTGTCCGTCTCCTCGGCCACATCCAGGCAGTTGCTGATGGCCGCGGGCGTGCTGCCCCAGTCCTCGTGCAGCTTCAGGCCAATGGCGCCGGCGGCTATCTGCTCGTGCAGCGCGCCGGGCAGGCTGGCGTTGCCCTTGCCCAGAAAGCCCAGGTTCATGGGAAAGGCGTCGGCCGCCTGCAGCATGCGCTCGATATGCCAGGGGCCGGGCGTGCAGGTGGTGGCAAAGGTGCCGGTGGCCGGGCCCGTGCCGCCGCCGATCATGGTGGTGACGCCGCTGGTCAGCGCCTCTTCGATCTGCTGCGGGCAGATGAAGTGGATGTGCGAGTCGATGCCGCCGGCGGTGACGATCAGCCCCTCGCAGCTGATGATCTCGGTACCGGGGCCGATGATGATGTCCACGCCCGGCTGCGTGTCGGGGTTGCCGGCCTTGCCGATGGCGGCGATGCGCCCGTCCTTGAGACCGATGTCGGCCTTGACGATGCCCCAGTGGTCCAGGATCAGGGCGTTGGTCAGCACGGTGTCGACCGCCCCCTGTTCACGCGCGCGCTGGCTTTGCGCCATGCCGTCGCGGATGGTCTTGCCGCCGCCGAACTTCACCTCCTCGCCGTAGCCGCCTGCGGCCAGGGTGAAATCGCGTTCGACCTCGATGATCAGCTCGGTGTCGGCCAGCCGCAGGCGGTCGCCGACGGTGGGGCCATAGGTTTCGGCGTAGGCGCGTCGGTCCATGGTTGCCATGTCAAAGCGCTCCTTGAATCAGGCCGCGAAAGCCGTAGATTTTTCGGTTGCCGCCAATGTCGACCAGTTCCACCGTGCGCTGCTGACCGGGCTCGAAGCGCACGGCCATGCCGCTGGCGATGTTCAGCCGCATGCCGCGCGCGGCGGCGCGGTCGAACTGAAGCCCCGCATTGGTCTCGGCAAAGTGGTAGTGCGAGCCGACCTGGATGGGCCGGTCGCTGGCGTTTTGCACCACCAGCGTGAGCGTGCGCCGGCCGGGGTTCAGCGGGTGGGTGCCCGCGTCCAGAATCAATTCGCCGGGAATCATGCGGGGTCTCCGGTTCAGGCCAGGTTCATCAGCATGAAGGCGCCCAGTGTCGCCACCGCGGTTCCGCCGACGCGGGTCAGCCAGCGGCGGTGCGCCAGCACCCATTCACCCAGGCCGATGCCGGTGGCATGCAGTGCGGCCGTCGTCAGCACCATGCCGCCCAGCGCCGCCCAGGCGGTGGAGCTGCCACCCAACTCGGCGCCATGCGCGGCTCCGTGGAAGAGCGCGAAGACACCGCACAGCGCCGCCGCCGCTGCGCGCGGCACGGGCGCGCGCGTGGCCACCAGCAAGCCCAGCACCAGCAGCGAAGCGGCGATCATCGGCTCCACGCCGGGGGGCGTGACGCCAGCCTGCGCAGCCAGTGCGCCAGCCAGCAGCATGGCGACAAAGGTCAGCGGCGCCAGCCACACGGGCCGGATCGCCAGCGCGCTCCAGACCCCCACGGCCAGCATCGCGGCCAGGTGGTCGGCGCCGGTGAGCGGATGCAGCAGTCCGGCCGCGAAACCGGCGTGCGCGTGATCGGCCAGGGCGCCGGCATGGGCGAACGCCAGCGCCGGCGTCAGCAGGGCAAGCAGAGACAGGATGGTTGGTGCTGTTTTTTTCATGGGTTTCTGCGTTGGTTGGTCAATGGCTGGAGAGGTGGGCGCTAGGCGATGGGCTGGTGCACGGTGACCAGCTTGGTGCCGTCCGGAAAGGTGGCCTCGACCTGGATGTCGGGGATCATTTCCGCGATGCCTTCCATCACGTCGCCTCGCGTGAGCACGGTGCGGCCCGCGCTCATCAGCTCGGCCACGGTGCGGCCGTCGCGCGCGCCCTCCATCACGAAGGCGCTGATCAGGGCCACGGCCTCGGGGTAGTTGAGCTTGAGCCCGCGCGCCTTGCGGCGTTCGGCCAGCAGCGCGGCGGTGAAGATCAGCAGCTTGTCCTTTTCGCGAGGGGAGAGTTCCATGCCCTTGCAGGATGCAAGGGGCGTGCCAGCGAATTTCGGCCCATCGACGGTTGGCCGCCCACCACATCGGTGCACCCGCCCGGGCGGGCCGCACGGGTGCATCCCGCGGCTGCCGGTTTGTGGTGCGGGCGTGCACCAACTTGGAGCCGCCGCGATCGAGCCGATGCCCGTGCTTGTGGCCGTGCAGCCGACGGAAACGCAGCGTGGCACGCACCTTGCTTGAACCATGCAAGGCCGGGAGGCGATCCCTGGCCTTCATTGCAATCCTACTTTCCTGAAAGGTAAAACCATGCTCAAGCGTCGCACCGCCATGAACACCCTGGCTGCAGCCGCAGCCCTCGCCGGCTTGTCTGTCGTGGGCGTGAGCGCCCAGGCCGCCGACACCATCAAGGTCGGTGTGCTGCACAGCCTCTCCGGCACCATGGCGATCTCCGAGACCGTGCTCAAGGACACGGTGCTGATGGCCATCGACGACATCAACGCCAAGGGCGGCGTGCTCGGCAAGAAGCTGGAGCCCGTAGTGGTGGACCCGGCCTCCAACTGGCCGTTGTTTGCCGAGAAGGCCAAGCAGCTGCTGACGCAAGACAAGGTGGCCGTGGTGTTCGGCTGCTGGACCAGCGTGTCGCGCAAGTCGGTGCTGCCGGTGTTCGAACAGAACAACGGCCTGCTGTTCTACCCCGTGCAATACGAGGGCGAGGAGTTGTCCAAGAACGTGTTCTATACCGGCGCCGCGCCCAACCAGCAGGCCATTCCCGCCGTTGAATACCTGATGAGCAAGGAGGGCGGCGGGGCCAAGCGCTTCGTGCTGCTGGGCACCGACTACGTGTACCCGCGCACCACCAACAAGATCCTGCGCGCCTTTCTCAAGAGCAAGGGCGTGAAGGAGGCCGACATCCTGGAGACCTACACCCCGTTCGGCCACAGCGACTACCAGACCATCGTGGCCGACATCAAGAAGTTTTCCACCGGCGGCAAAACGGCGGTGATCTCCACCATCAACGGCGACTCCAACGTGCCCTTCTACAAGGAACTGGGCAATGCCGGGCTGAAGGCCCAGGACGTGCCCGTGGTGGCCTTCAGCGTGGGCGAGGAGGAGCTGCGCGGGGTCGATGCCAAGCCGCTGGTCGGCCACCTGGCCGCGTGGAACTACTTCATGAGCGTGAAGAACCCGACCAACACCGCCTTCATCAAGCAATGGAGCGACTACGCCAAGGCCAAGGGCATTGCCGGCCACAAGGACAAGCCGCTGACCAACGACCCGATGGAGGCCACCTGGATCGGCATCCACATGTGGAAGCAGGCCGTGGAGAAGGCCAAGAGCACCGACGTGGACAAGGTCATCGCCGCCATGGCCGGCCAGACCTTTGTCGCGCCCGACGGTTTTACCGTGAAGATGGACGAGAAGAACCACCACCTGCACAAGCCCGTGATGGTGGGCGAGATCAAGGCCGACGGCCAGTTCAACGTGGTCTGGAAGACCAAGGGCCCCATCAAGGCCCAGCCCTGGAGCCCCTTCATCGACGGCAACGACAAGAAGCTGGACGCGCCGGACGGCAAGAGCAGCTCCTGATCGCGGATCGCTTGACCGGCGCGGCGCCGGTCAAGCATCAGCAACTTCTAAAACAATAGCTGCTGGCGCTTGATGTATGGGCGCTGGAGACCGATTTGACCATGAACATTCTGCGTTGGGCCCTGACCGGCGCCCTGGGCCTGTCGCTGAGTCTGCCCAGCCATGCACTGACCGCCGAACAGGCGTTTGCCATGGCGGCGGCCGACGGCAATGCCGCGCGTGTCGAGGCGATCAACGCCGCGGTGCTGGTGCCCGACGCGGACGGCCGGCTGGCCGCCTATCTGCAGGCCTTGGCCGACGACGCGGTGCGCACCGCAGGCGGCCAGGCCTACGTGGTGCATGACGACGCGGCCACCGACCCCGCCACCGGTGCGCCCGCCCCGCTGCCCGCGGACGCCGAGGAGGTCATCAACAACAACTACCTGCGCGGCGTGATCGCGTCCGCGCAGGCGGCGCTGGCGCTCACCAGCGGCGACGTGCCGGCCCGCCGGGCCGCGGCGCGCAAGCTGGCCGACGAGCCCGATGCCAGCCGCCTGCCGCTGATCGACAAGGCGCTGGCCAGCGAGACGGATGAACCGGTCCGGACCCTGCTGGCGCGCGCCCGGGCGGCCGGCTGGCTGGGCAGCGCAGATGCCGCGCAGCGCCTGCAGGCGGTGCAGCAGCTGGCGCAGATCAAGACCCCCGAGACGCAGCTGCTGCTGAACCAGCGGCTGGCCGACGAGCCCGACCCCGCGGTGCGCCAGGCGATCCAGGCCGCGCTGTCGGCCATTGCCGAATCGCTGGCCTGGGGCGATCGGCTGGGCGCGGTCTTCAGCGGCCTCAGCCTGGGCTCGGTGCTGCTGCTGGCCGCGCTGGGCCTGGCGATCACCTATGGGCTCATGGGCGTGATCAACATGGCGCATGGCGAGCTGATCATGATCGGCGCCTATGCGACCTACGTGGTGCAGGTGCTGTTCCAGCGCTGGCTGCCCGAGTCCTGGTTCGGCGGCTATCTGGTGCTGGCGATTCCGGTGGCCTTTGTGGCCGCTGCGCTGGTGGGGGCCGTGCTGGAGCGCGGCGTGATCCGCTTTCTCTACGGCCGCCCGCTGGAGACGCTGCTGGCCACCTTCGGCATCAGCCTGGTCCTGCAGCAGGCGGTGCGCAGCCTGTTCGGCGCGCAGAACGTGGGGGTGGAAAACCCGGCGTGGATGAGCGGCGGCGTGGCGCTGCTGCCCAACCTCACGCTGCCCTTCAATCGCATCGCCATCATCGTGTTTGCCTTCGCGGTGCTGGGCGTGCTGGCCTTCCTGATCGCGAAGACGCGCCTGGGCCTGTTCGTGCGCGGCGTGACGCAGAACCGCGCCATGGCCGCCTGCGTGGGCGTGAACACCGCGCGCACCGACACCTATGCGTTTGCGTTGGGCTCGGGCATTGCGGGGCTGGCCGGCTGCGCCCTGAGCCAGATCGGCAACGTGGGGCCGGACCTGGGCCAGAACTACATCGTTGACTCCTTTCTTGTGGTGGTGCTGGGCGGCGTGGGCCAGCTGGCGGGCACGGTCTATGCCGCGCTGGGGCTGGGTGTGCTGTCCAAGCTGCTCGAGGGCTGGACCGGCGCGGTGCTGGCCAAGATCGCCGTGCTGCTGTTCATCGTCGTGTTCATCCAGAAACGTCCGCAGGGCATCTTTGCCCTCAAGGGCCGCAGCGCGGAGGCTTGATTCATGAATGCGCAAACCGACTTGCAACTGCCGAAGCCCGAGCCCCTGTTCGGGCGCCGGGGCTGGGCCGCTTTCCTGGCCGCGCTCATCGTGGTGGGCGCCGTGGCGCCGGCCTTGCACCTGTGGATGCCCGCGGGCAGCGCGCTGCATCTGTCCGACTATCTGCTGGGACTGCTGGGCAAGTTCATGTGCTATGCCATCGTGGCGCTGGCCATCGACCTGATCTGGGGCTACACCGGCATCCTCAGCCTGGGCCATGGCCTGTTTTTTGCGCTGGGCGGCTACGTGATGGGCATGTACCTGATGCGCGAGGCCGCAGGGCCGGGCGCGCTGCCCGCCTTCATGGGCTATCTGGACTGGAAGGAGCTGCCCTGGCACTGGGCGCTGTCGGGCAGCTTCACGGCCACGGTGCTACTGGTCCTAGTGGTGCCGGGCGTGGTCGCCGGCGTGTTCGGCTACTTTGCGTTTCGCTCGCGCATCAAGGGCGTGTATTTCTCCATCATCACCCAGGCGCTGACCTACGCGGCCATGCTGCTGTTCTTCCGCAACGAGACCGGCTTTGGCGGCAACAACGGCTTCACGGGCTTCAAGACGCTGCTGGGCCATTCCATCAACGCGCCGGCCATGCGCGTGCTGCTGTTTGCGGCCTCCGGCCTGGCGCTGCTGGGCTGCCTGCTGCTGGCGCGCTGGCTGACGCTAGCCAAGTACGGCCGCGTGCTGCAGGCCGTGCGCGATGCCGAGTCGCGCACCATGTTCTGCGGCTACGACCCGCTGCCCTACAAGCTGTCGATCTGGATCATCTCGGCCATGATGTGCGGGCTGGCCGGGGCGCTGTATGTGCCGCAGGTGGGCATCATCAACCCCAGTGAGATGAGCGTCGGCAACTCGATCGAGATGGCCGTGTGGACCGCCGTGGGCGGACGCGCCAGCCTGGTCGGCCCCATCATCGGCGCGTTTGCCGTCAATGGCGGCAAGAGCTGGCTCACGATGGCGGCACCCGAGTCCTGGCTGTACGTGCTGGGCGCGCTGTTCATCGGCGTGACGCTGTTCATGCCGGGCGGGCTGATCCGCCTGCCTGGACAACTGCGCCAGTGGCGCGACAGGCGCCGCGCCCAGGCCGCGCCGGCCGCCCGGCCGAATGCCGCCGTGTCGAGACAGCCCAGCGGAGCCCGCGCATGACCCCCGACCTGATGGAGGAGGGCGCGCAGCGCCTGGCCAGTTATCGCCAGCAGCGCGAGGCCGCCGTGGCCACCGAATCGGGCGGGCGCAGCGCCAGCATGGCGCGCCCGGTGGTGCCCGGCGAGGTCGATGTGACGCATGGCCGCATCCTCTACCTGGAGGACGTGCACGTGAGCTTCGACGGCTTCAAGGCCATCAACGGCCTCAACCTCGACATCGCGCCCGGCGAGCTGCGCTGCATCATCGGTCCCAACGGCGCGGGCAAGACGACGATGATGGACATCATCACCGGCAAGACGCGGCCCGACGGCGGCACGGTGTTCTTCGGCTCCACCATCGATCTGCTGCGCTACAAGGAGCCCGAGATCGCCGCCATGGGCATTGGCCGCAAGTTCCAGAAGCCCACGGTGTTCGAGCAGCTCAGCGTGTTCGAGAACCTGGAGCTGGCGCTCAAGACCCGCAAGGGTGTGGCCGCATCCATGCGGTTTCGGCTCAGCGGTGCGCAAAAGGACCGGATTGCCGAGGTGCTGTGCACCATCCACCTGGCGGGCCACGTCACGCGCCCGGCGGGGCTGCTCAGCCACGGCCAGAAGCAGTGGCTGGAGATCGGCATGCTGCTGGTGCAGGAGCCCCGGCTGCTGCTGCTGGACGAGCCCGTGGCCGGCATGACCGACGAGGAAACCGCGCGCACCGCCGAGCTGTTTCTGAGCCTCAAGGGCAAGCACTCGCTGATGGTGGTGGAGCACGACATGGGCTTCATCGGCGCCATCAGCGAGAAGGTCACCGTGCTGTGCGACGGCGCGGTGCTGGCCGAAGGCACGCTGGCGCAGGTGCAGGCCGACGAGCGCGTGATCGAGGTCTATCTGGGGCGTTGACCATCAAATTTGATAGCTGCTCGCGCACGAAGCGCAAGCGCTGGAGGCCGAAAATGCTCAAAGTCAACCATCTGCACCAATACTACGGCGGCTCGCACATCCTGCGCGACGTGAGCATCACGGCCGAGATCGGCCAGGTCACGGTGCTGCTGGGCCGCAACGGCGTGGGCAAGACCACTCTGCTCAAAAGCCTGATGGGCCTGGTGCCCATCCACAGTGGCCGCGTGCAGTGGCAGGACCGGGACATTGCCGGCCAGACCCCGTACGAGCGCGCCCGCAGCGGCATCGGCTACGTGCCACAGGGGCGCGAAATCTTTGCCCGGCTGACGGTGGAGGACAACCTGCGCATGGGCCTGGCGTACTGCCCGGCGCGGACCCGGGTCCGGGACGAGCTGTACGAGCTGTTTCCGGTGCTGCGGCAGATGCTGCACCGGCGCGGCGGCGACCTATCGGGCGGCCAGCAGCAGCAGTTGGCCATCGCCCGCGCACTGGCGCCGGGGCCGAAGCTGCTGGTGCTCGACGAGCCCACCGAAGGCATCCAGCCCAGCATCATCAAGGACATCGGCCGTGTGATTCGCCTGCTGGCCCAGCGCGGCGACATGGCGATCCTGCTGTGCGAGCAGTACTACGACTTTGCCGAGGCGCTGGCCGACCGCTACGTGGTGATGGAGCGCGGCGAGGTGATCGCCGCCGGGCCGGGCAGCGAGATGCCGCACAAGGGCATCCGCAAGCTGGTGGCCATCTGATTCCATGGCCTGGCATGCGCAGCTGGCGCTGGAGTACCGCGCGCAGCACGGCAAGACCGCCTTGCATTTCACGCACGACGGCCCGCTGCGTGTGCTCAAGAGCCTGTACCCGGAAGGGGCGGGCATCTGCCACAACGTGCTGGTGCATCCACCCGGTGGCCTGGTGCAGGGCGACGTGCTCGACATCCGCGTGCAGGTGGGCGCGGGCGCGCATGCGCTGGTGACCACGCCGGGGGCCACGCGCTTTTACAGGAGCACCGGCCCGCAGGCCTTGCAGCGCACGCGGCTGCGGCTGGCCGCCGGTGCGCGGCTGGAATGGTTGCCGCTGGAGAGCATTGCCTACAACGACTGCAACGCGGTCAATCATCTCGAATGCGACTTGGCTGCAGGGGCGCAGATGCTGGCCTGGGACGTCACGGCGCTGGGCTTGCCGCTGGCCGGCCAACCGTTTGAACAGGGCCGCTTCACCCAGCATCTGGAGTGGCCGGGCCGCTTCCTGGAGCGTGGCGTGATCGATGCGCAGGACCGCCTGCTGCTCGACGGCCCCCTGGGCCTGGCCGGACAGCGCTGCCTGGCCAGCGTGATCCTGGCCAGCGGCACGCCCCTGCCCCGCGAGCAGCGCGAGGCCCTGCTGGAGCACACGCACGAGCTGCTGCAGGCCCTGTCCGCCGGCCTCGCCGGTGGTGTGACGGCGCCCAACGAACACATGCTGGTGCTGCGCGTGCTGGCGCCGGTGGTGGAGCCTGCCATGGCCTTGTGCAAGAGCGCCTGGGCGCTGTGGCGCCGCCAGCTCTGGGGGCTGCAGGGCGACGCGCCGCGGATCTGGGCGATGTGAGGCGGATCCATTGACTTGAGGAATCGCGCCGAATCCGTGACGTGCTGCTCGAAGGCCCCACATGCCGTCCCGGGCGAAACTCAAACGCCGTTGCAAAGCGGAAAAAACCCCGCACGACCATTCGATCGTGTGGGGTTCTTGAATGTGGTGCCCGGGGCCGGAATCGAACCGGCACGGTGTTGCCACCGGCAGATTTTGAGTCTGCTGCGTCTACCGATTTCGCCACCCGGGCGGAGTCGAACGCAAGCCGCAAATTATGGCACAGTGATGTCCATGAACTACCCAACGATCGAAGACGCGGTGGGGCGTACGCCCTTGGTTCAACTGCAGCGCATCGGCGCGGCCGAGCAGGCGGCGCGAGGCACCGTGGTGTTGGCCAAGCTGGAGGGCAACAACCCGGCGGGCTCGGTGAAGGACCGCGCGGCGCTGTGGATGATTCGCGGCGCCGAGGCGCGCGGCGAGATCAAGCCGGGCGACACGCTGATCGAGGCCACCAGCGGCAACACCGGCATCGCGCTGGCCATGGCCGCCTGCGTCAAGGGCTACCGCATGATCCTGATCATGCCGGAGGACCTGTCGGTCGAGCGCGCGCAGACCATGAAGGCCTACGGCGCCGAGTTGATCCTGACGCCGCGCTCGGGCGGCATGGAATACGCGCGCGACCTGGCCGACAAGATGGTGGCGCAGGGCAAGGGCCGCGTGCTCGACCAGTTTGCCAACGCCGACAACCCGCTGGCGCACTACGAGAGCACCGGTCCCGAGCTGTGGGAGCAGACCGGCGGGCGCATCACGCACTTCGTGTCGGCCATGGGCACCACCGGCACCATCATGGGCGTGGGGCGCTTTCTGCGCGAGAAGAACCCAAAGGTGCGCATCATCGGCGCGCAGCCGGCCGAGGGCGCGCGCATTCCGGGCATTCGCAAATGGCCCGAGGCCTATCAGCCCAGGATCTACCAGCCCAGCGAGGTCGATGAATGGGTTCCCGTGCTGCAGGGCGACGCCGAAGAAATGGCGCGGCGCCTGGCGCGCGAGGAGGGCATCTTTGGCGGCATCTCATCCGGCGGCGCGGCCTGGGTGGCGCAGCAGGTGGCGGCGCGCGAGTCGAATGCCACCATCGTCTTCGTGGTGTGCGACCGCGGCGATCGCTACCTGTCGACCGGCGTCTTTCCTGCCTGATTCAAGGAAAATCGGCCTGTAGCGCACGTGAATCGTGCGCAAATAGCTATAAAAATAATAGTATCATGAGCGCCTTCCGATTTTGCCCCAGCTGCGCCACCCCGCTCGAATGGATCGTGCAGGACGAGGACGGCGGCCCCACCGAGCGCCTGCGCTGCCCGGCCTGCGGCTTCACGCACTGGAACAACCCCACGCCCGTGCTGGCGGCCATCGTCGAATACCGCGGCCAGGTGCTGCTGGCGCGCAACGCCGCCTGGCCGGCCAAGATGTTTGCGCTGATCACCGGCTTCATGGAGGCGGGCGAGACGCCGCAAGAAGGCATTGCGCGCGAGGTCAAGGAAGAAACCAACCTGGACGTGAGCGAGATCCACATCGTCGGCGCCTACGACTTCCAGCGCATGAACCAGGTCATCATCGCCTACCACGTGGTGGCCGAGGGTGAGGTGCGCCTGTCGCCCGAACTGGTGGACTGGCGCCTGTACGACCTGCCCGACCTGAAATGCTGGCCGGCCGGCACCGGTTACGCGCTGGCCGACTGGCTGCGCACGCGCGGGCACGAGCCGGTGTTCTTCACGCCCGAGGAAAACGCCGAGCGGCGGCGCGGCCTGGATTGACTGACAATCCGGGCATGGATATCACGAAGGACGTCGATGCGCGCGGACTGAACTGCCCGCTGCCCATCCTGAAGGCCAAGAAGGCGCTGTCGGAGCTGCACAGCGGCGATCTGCTGCGCGTGATCAGCACCGACCCCGGTTCGGTGCGCGACTTTCAGGCCTTTGCCAAGCAGACGGGCAACGAGCTGGTCGAGCAGCAGAGCACCCCGGACGAGTTCGTGCACGTGCTGCGGCGGCGCTGAGCGGCTACAGCGTCAGCGATTTCAGGTAGTCGCGAAAGCCGGCGCCCATCTGCGGGTGCTGCAAGGCCAGTTCCACGGTGGCCTGCAAAAAGCCTTCCTTGCTACCACAATCATAGCGTTTGCCGCTGTATTGATAGGCGTAAACGGCCTCCTTGGCCATCAGCCGCGCAATGGCGTCGGTAAGCTGGATTTCGCCGCCGGCGCCCGGAGTCTGCTGGCGAATCTCGTCAAAGATGCCGGCGCTGAGCACATAGCGCCCGGCCACCGCCATGCGTGAGGGCGCCTGATCGGGCGCGGGTTTTTCGACGATGCGCTCGATGTCGATCAACCGGTCGCCCGCCGGTTGGCCGGCCACGATGCCGTAGCGGTGCACCTGGTCGGGCGGCACCTGCTGCACCGCCAGCACCGAGCGGCCCAGGCGCGCGTAGGCGTCCACCATCTGCTTGAGCACCGACGCGCCGCCGGGCGGGCCCACCATCAGGTCGTCGGCCAGTAGCACGGCAAAGGGCTGCTCGCCCACGATGTGGGCGGCGCACAGCACGGCGTGGCCCAGGCCCAGCGAGCGCGGCTGGCGCACGTAGCTGCAGTCCATGTCGTCGGGCGCGACGGCACGCACCACGTCCAGCAGGGCCTGCTTGCCAGCGGCCTGCAGCTCGCTTTCCAGCTCGTAGGCGGTGTCGAAGTGATCCTCGATGGCGCGCTTGCTGCGTCCGGTGACGAACACCATGTGGCGCACGCCGGCGGCGTAGGCCTCTTCGACGGCGTACTGGATCAGCGGCTTGTCGACCACCGGCAGCATTTCCTTGGGGCTGGCCTTGGTGGCCGGCAGAAAGCGGGTGCCCAGGCCGGCGACGGGAAAGACGGCGGTGCGGACGGGATGGGGAATGGGCATGGCGGCAGGGTGTTACATTTTCGCCCCAGAACTCTTGGGTGCGGCCTGCGCGGCCGCCCCATGGGCAGGGAGAACAACGGGGACAAGCGTGGAGATATTGCTGCTGGAGAACCTGGCTGCCGATGCCCGCCAATGGCTGGCGGCACGCCATCAGGTCGATTATCGGCCAGAGCTGGCGCTGGACGCGGTGGCGCTGCGCGCCCGTCTGTACAAGACCGAGGCCCTGGTGGTGCCGCCCTGGCTGCGCGTGGGTGCCCAGTTGCTGGACTATGCGCCGCGCCTGGTGGCGCTGGGGCGCATTCACGAGGGCGGCGACAACCTCGACTTCGAGGCATGCCAGCGCCGCGGTGTGCGCGTCATCCAGGCCACCAGCGCCACCACCCGCGCCACGGCCGAGTTCCTGCTGATGGCCCTGCTGACCCTGTTTCGATCGGGCGGCAACCTGAGCGTGGGCGGCGAGGCCGGCGCGCCCCAGTCACCCGGGGGCGAGATCAACGACAGCGTGATCGGTCTGTTCGGCATGTCGGCGCCGGCGCAGATGCTGGCACCCATGCTGGTGGCGCTGGGCGCGCGCGTGCTGGGCTACGACCCGGCCCTGCACCGCAGTGCCGAGTTGTGGGCGCGCCTGGGCGTGCAGCCGCTGTCGCTGGCCGAGATGCTGCAGTCCGCCGATGCGGTGTCGATGCAGACCGTGTACGCCTCGCGCTACCGCGGCCTGGTGGGCGAGCGCGTGCTGCAGTCGTGCAAGCCGGGGCAGCTGTGGGTAAGCGCCAGCCGCGCGGCGCTGTTTGACCTGGACGCGCTGGCGCAGGCGCTGCGCTCGGGGCGCATGGCGGCTTGCTGGCTGGACAGCGACGACGAGGTGCTGGCCCAGCCGGGCCAACCGCTCAAGGGTCTGCCCTCGGTGCGCATCACGCCGCGCCTGGCACCGCGCACGCAGGAGTCGTATCTGCGCGGCAGCTGGTACCTGGCCGACCGCCTGCACCAGACGCTGGAGTACAGCGCCCGGCACGGCGGCTGGCAAGGGCCGGACAGCGCGTCGATGGCGCTGGGCTGAGCGCCCGGCGGCATTCAGCCCAGGCGCGCCCGTTGCGCCTGGATCTTCTCGAGTGCCGCGCCAAAGTCGGCCACGCGCTTTTGCTCCTGCTCGATCACCGCCGGCGGCGCCTTGGCGGTGAAGGCGGCGTTGCCCAGCTTGCCCTGGGCCTTGGCCAACTCGGCCTGCAGGCGCGCAGCCTCCTTGCCCAGGCGGGCTTTCTCGGCCGCGACGTCGATCTCCATGAACAGCGCCAGGCGCGCGTCACCGACCACGGCCACCGGCGCGGCCTGCGCAGCGGCGGCCCATTCGGCTTCGCCGGCAAACACCTTGACCTCGCCCAGCTTGGCCAGGGCCTGCAGGGCTGCGGCGTGCGTGCCGATGAAGTCGCCATCGCCCAGCACGTACAGGGGCAGGCGCTGCGCGGGCGAAACGCCCATCTCGCCGCGCAGATTGCGGCAGGCATCCACCAGCGCCTTCAGGTGCGCCACCTGGGCTTCGGCGGCCTCGTCGAGGTTGGCCGACTGGGCCTCGGGGTAGGGTGCCACGGCAATCGAGTCGCCCGCCTTGCCGGCCACGGGTGCCACGGCCTGCCACAGCGCCTCGGTCACGAAGGGGATGATGGGGTGGGCCAGGCGCAGGATGGCCTCGAGCACGCGCACCAGGGTGCGGCGCGTGGCGCGCTGCTGCGCGGGCGTGCCGGCCTGGATCTGCACCTTGGCGATTTCGAGGTACCAGTCGCAGAACTCGTTCCAGACAAAGTCGTAGATTGCGCTGGCTACGGTGTCCAGGCGGTAGTCGGCAAAGCCCTTGGCCACCTGGGCTTCAGTCTTCTGCAGCAGGCTGACGATCCAGCGGTCGGCGGCGCTGCGCTCGCCGGCACCGTCCGCATCCGCCCCGCAATCAAATCCCTCACAGTTCATCAGCACGAAGCGAGATGCGTTCCACAGCTTGTTGCAGAAGTTGCGGTAGCCCTCGCAGCGCTTGCTGTCGAAGTTGACGGTGCGCCCCAGCGTGGCCATGGCGGCAAAGGTGAAGCGCAGCGCGTCGGCGCCGTAGCCCGGGATGCCGTCGGGAAATTCCTTTTTGGTGTTCTCGCGCACCCTGGGCGCGGTTTCGGGCTTGCGCAGGCCGGTGGTGCGCTTGGCCAGCAGGGGTTCCAGCGCAATGCCGTCGATCAGATCGACGGGGTCCAGCACGTTGCCTTCGCTCTTGCTCATCTTCTTGCCATGCGCGTCGAGCACCAGGCCGTGGATGTACACGTCGCGGAAGGGCACCTGGCCGGTGAAGTGCGTGGTCATCATGATCATCCGGGCGACCCAGAAGAAGATGATGTCGTGGCCGGTGACCAGAACGGATGACGGCAGATACAGCGACAGGTCTTCGGTTTTCTCGGGCCAGCCCAGCGTGGAGAACGGTACAAGCGCTGACGAGTACCACGTGTCCAGCACATCCTCGTCGCGGGTGAGCGTGCCGGTATAGCCGGCTTGTTGCGCCTTGGCGCGCGCCCCGTCTTCGCTGCGTGCTACAAAAATGGAACCATCCTCGCCATACCAAGCCGGAATCTGGTGGCCCCACCAGAGCTGGCGCGAGATGCACCAGTCCTGGATGTTGTTCATCCACTGGTTGTAGGTGTTGACCCACTGCTCGGGCACGAAGCGCACCTGGCCGGACTGCACGGCGGCTATGGCTTTTTGTGCGATGGATCGGGTGTCGAACGGCTCAGCCGCGCCGGCGCCGGGCCGCCCCAAGCCGGGCGCAGCCCCCTCGGGGGGCAGCGAACCATGCGAAGCAGGGAGCGTGGGGGCCTTATTCATGGCCACGAACCATTGGTCGGTCAGCATGGGCTCGATGATCTGGCCCGTGCGGGCGCAGCGCGGCACCATGAGCTTGTGCTTCTTGGTCTCGACCAGCAGGCCCTGTGCATCGAGGTCGGCGACGATGGCCTTTCGGGCGGCAAAGCGATCCATGCCCTGATACGTCGCCGGCGCCTGCTCGTTGATGTGCGCGTCGAGCGTCAGCACGCCGATCATGGGCAGTCCATGCCGCTGCCCCACCGCGTAGTCATTGGCATCGTGCGCCGGCGTGACCTTGACCACGCCGGTGCCGAAATCCTTGTCCACGTATTCATCGGCAATCACCGGGATGGCGCGGCCCACCAGCGGCAGCGTGACCGCCTTGCCGATGAAGCGCTCATAGCGTTCGTCCTCGGGATGCACCATCACGGCCACGTCGCCCAGCATGGTTTCGGGCCGCGTGGTGGCCACCACCAGCGTGTCGCCACTGCCATCGGCCAGGGGGTAGGCGATGTGCCACAGAAAGCCGTCTTCCTCCGTGCTTTCCACCTCCAGATCGCTCACCGCGCTTTTCAGCTCGGGGTCCCAGTTGACCAGGCGCTTGCCGCGGTAGATCAGCCCCTGCTCGTACAGCGTGACGAAGGTCTCGGTGACGACCTTCGAGAGCTTGTCGTCCATGGTGAAGTACTCATGGCCCCAGTCCACGCTGGCGCCCATGCGGCGCATCTGGCGCGTGATGGTGTCGCCCGACTGCTGCTTCCACTCCCACACGCGGGCGACGAAGTTCTTGCGGCCCAGGTCGTGCCGGCTCTGGTCTTTTTCTTGCAGCTGGCGCTCGACCACGATCTGCGTGGCGATGCCGGCGTGGTCGGTGCCGGGCACCCACAGCGTGTTGAAGCCGCGCATGCGGTGATAGCGCGTCAGGCTGTCCATGATCGTCTGGTTGAACGCATGGCCCATGTGCAGCGTGCCGGTGACGTTGGGCGGCGGCAGCTGGATGGCGAAGTTGCGGCCTGCGGCGGCGGCCTCGGCATTGGCCTGGCCGGTGCCGCGCCAGCCCGCGCGCCCCAGTCCGGCCTGCTCCCAGGCGGGGCCCCATTGCGCTTCGACGCTGGCCGGGTCAAAGGATTTGGACAGCGCCGCCAGGCGCGCTTGGGTGGGTTGGTCGGGCATGGTGGGGTCAGGAGGTGCCGCCGAACGGCGCAGGGGCCAGGCGAGCAGTCAGCAAAACCCGTGATTTTAGCGACGCGTGCGCCGGGCCAAGGCCACGCAAGCCGGGCGCGGGTTCAAGCCAAATCGGGCCGCTGTCCAAGCCATTGAATCGCAACTAGCTATAAAAAACATAGTGCCCACCTTGTGCCACCCCAGCCGGATGGCGCAGCACGGGGGCGCGCAAGTCCCTAAAATCGCGCCCCATGCCGCTGGAATCCGATGTCGTTGCCCTGACCCGTGCCGTCCTGGTGGCGACCTTCGTGCTGTCGGCGGTGTTTGGCGCCATCGTGCATCGCACCGGCTTTTGCACCATGGGGGCGGTGGCCGACGTGGTGACCATGGGCGAGTGGACGCGCATGCGCCAGTGGGCGCTGGCTGCCGGCGTGGCGGTGCTGGGTTTTGCCGTGCTGGGCGCGGGAGGCTGGATTCGCCCGTCGGATTCGGTCTATGCCGACACGCGCTGGATGTGGCTGTCCTCGGTGGTGGGCGGCACGCTGTTCGGCGTCGGCATGGTGCTGGCCTCGGGCTGCGGCAGCAAGAACCTGGTGCGCATGGGGGCGGGCAACCTGAAGGCGCTGGTGGTGTTCATCGTCATGGCGGTGGCGGCCTACATCACCTTGCGCGGGTTGACCGCGGTGTGGCGCGACGGCACGGTCGATCGGGTGTACCTGGCCTTCTCGGGGCCGGCCACGCTGGGCCATTTGTCGGCCGCGTGGCTGGGCTGGTCGCCCGGTGTGGCCTTGCTGGCGCCGGCACTGGCGGTGGGCGGGGGCTTGCTGGCCTGGGCGCTGGCCGGGCGCGGCTTCATCCGGGCCAACAACCTGCTGGCCGGCATGGGGGTCGGCGCCGTCATCGTCGGCATGTGGTGGGTCAGCGGTGCGTTGGGCTACGTGGCCGAGCACCCGCACACGCTGGAGGCCACCTACCTGGGTGCGCGCACCGGCCGCATGGAGGCGCTGACCTTTACCGCGCCGCTGGCCTGGGCCATCGACTGGCTGATGTTCTACAGCGACAGCAATCGCCACCTGGGCATTGCCGCCACCTCCGTGGCCGGCGTGGTGGCGGGGGGCTTTCTGCACGCGGTGGCCACGCGGCGCTTTCGCTGGGAGGGCTTTCGCACCACCGAAGACCTGGCCGCGCACCTGATCGGCGCCGTGCTGATGGGCGTGGGCGGCGTCACGGCGCTGGGCTGCACCATCGGCCAGGGCCTGAGCGGCGTGTCCAACCTCAGCCTGACCAGCTTCAGCGCGGTGGCCAGCATCATTGCCGGCGCGGTGGGGGCACTCAAGGCCCAGGCCTGGCGGCTGGAGCGGCAAGCGTGATCGAAGCGGTGCTCGATGCGGACGCCGAGCGCCGCTTTGGCGGCCTGGCGCGGCTGTACGGCACGGCCGCGGCAGCACGCATTCGCGCGGCGCACGTGGCGGTGGTGGGCATCGGCGGCGTGGGCTCGTGGGCGGCCGAGGCGCTGGCACGCAGCGGCGTGGCGCAGCTCACGCTGATCGACATGGACCACGTGGCCGAATCCAACGTCAACCGGCAGATCCATGCGCTCACCAGCACGCTGGGCCAGGCCAAGGTGACGGCCATGCGCGAGCGCATCGCGCAGATCCACCCCGATTGCCAGGTGCACGAGGTCGATGCCTTTGTGGCGCCGGACAATTGGCCGGGGCTGCTGCCGCAGCCGGTCGATGCCGTGATCGACGCCTGCGACCAGGTGCCGGCCAAGCTGGCCATGGCGGCCTGGGCGCGGGCCAGCGGGCGGCTCTTCGTTACCGTGGGCGCGGCCGGGGGCAAGCGCCACGGCGAGCGCGTGGAAATCGCCGACATCGCCGAGGTCACGCACGACCCCTTGATCGCCCAGTTGCGCTACCGCCTGCGCCGCGGCGGCCTGCGCCCGGCGCCCGGCAAGCCGTTTGGCGTGACGGCCGTGTTCAGCCGCGAAAGCGTCACGCCGCCCGAGCAGTGCGATCGCCCGGCCGCGGTGGATGGCACGCTCAATTGCCACGGCTATGGCTCCAGCGTCACGGTGACGGCGCCCTTCGGCCTGTGCGCGGCGGGCTGGATTCTCGAGCGCTTGGCGCAGGCAACAACAACGGCTGTGCTATAATTTTAGGCTTTCCCACGCAGCGATGAAGCGCGTGCGGCGCAGGAGGGTCGTTAGCTCAGCTGGTAGAGCAGCGGACTTTTAATCCGTTGGTCGCAGGTTCGAATCCTGCACGACCCACCAACCAGATTGAGGCCGCGCGCTGGATCCAACGCGCGGCCTTGTTCTCCAGGGCATGGTTTTCATGCATTGCGGGCCATGCGAAGGATTCGGTGCCAGGCCGCAAGCGGCTGCCCGCCTAGAATTTCCTTCACTCCAGACGCTTGAAGGATGATTCCCAGCATGAGTCGTTCCACCCCTGACGGCGCGGCGCCGACACGTGCCGCCGATCCGGCACCCGCCCCGGCCAAGAGCCGGGTCATCAAGAAGTACCCCAACCGCCGCCTGTACGACACCAGCGCGTCGTCGTACATCACGCTGGCGCAGGTGCGGCAACTGGTGATGGAGCGCGACCCCTTCGTGGTGCTCGACGCCAAGTCCGGCCAGGACCTGACGCGCAGCATCCTGCTGCAGATCATCCTGGAAGAAGAGGCGGCCGGCGCGCCCATGTTCACCGAGCCCATGCTGGCCGAGATGATCCGGTTCTACGGCCATGCCATGCAGGGCTTCATGGGCTCGTACCTGGAAAAGAACATCCAGGCCCTGGTCGAGATCCAGGCCAAGTTGGCCGAGCAGTCGCAAGGCCTCACGCCCGAGATGTGGACCCAGTTCATGAACCTGCAGTCGCCAATGATGCAGGGCGTGATGGGCAGCTACCTGGAGCAGTCCAAGGCGGCCTTCCTGCAGATGCAGGAGCAGATGGCCCGGCAGGCCGACCAGTTGCTGGGTGCCTTTGGCATCCGGCGTTGAGGCCGGTGCTGTTCGCGGCTCCCTGGCGCCCGAACCAAATCGATTGAGATCATGAGTGAAACCATTGCTGCGCCTGCCCCGCGCATCGGCTTTGTCAGCCTGGGGTGCCCCAAGAACCTCACCGACTCCGAGTTGATCCTCACGCAACTCAGCGCCGAGGGCTACCAGACCGCCAAGAGTTTCGAAAGCGCGGACCTGGTCATCGTCAACACCTGCGGCTTCATCGACGAGGCTGTCAAGGAAAGCCTGGACACCATCGGCGAGGCCCTCGCGGTCAATGGCAAGGTCATCGTCACCGGCTGTCTTGGTGCAAAAACGATAGCTGCCGGAGAGCACGGGACAAGCGCTGCAGGCCAAAATGATTCAGAAAACCTGGTCAAGCACCTGCACCCGTCGGTGCTGGCCGTCACCGGGCCGCAGGCCACGCAGTCGGTGATGGACGCGGTGCACCAGCACCTGCCCAAGCCGCACGACCCCTTCATCGACCTGGTGCCGGGCGCGTTTGGCGAGGCCGGGCTCAAGCTCACGCCGCGCCACTACGCCTACCTGAAGATCAGCGAGGGCTGCAACCACCGCTGCACCTTCTGCATCATCCCGTCGATGCGCGGCGATCTGGTCAGCCGCCCGATCGGCGACGTGCTGAAGGAGGCGCAGGCCTTGTTCGAGGGCGGCGTCAAGGAGCTGCTCGTCATCAGCCAGGACACCTCGGCCTACGGCGTGGACGTCAAGTACCGCACGGGTTTTTGGGGTGGCCGGCCGGTGAAGACGCGCCTGCTGGAGCTGGTGCAGGCACTGGGCGAGCTGGCCGCGCCGCACGGCGCCTGGGTCCGCCTGCACTACGTTTACCCGTATCCGCATGTCGATGACATCGTGCCCTTGATGGCACAGGGCAGGGTGCTGCCGTATCTGGACGTGCCGCTGCAGCACAGCCACCCCGAGGTGCTGCGACGCATGAAGCGGCCGGCCAGCGGCGAGAAGAACCTGGAGCGCATCGAGCGTTGGCGCCAGATGTGCCCCGAGATCGTGATCCGCTCGACCTTCATCGCCGGCTTTCCGGGCGAGACCGAGGCCGAGTTCGAGCACCTGCTGGATTTCATGCGCGCCGCGCGCATCGACCGCGCGGGCTGTTTTGCCTATTCGCCCGTTGCCGGGGCCGCCGCCAACGACCTGCCCGGCATGCTGCCGCCCGAACTGTGCGAGGAGCGTCGCGCGCGCTTCATGGCCGTGGCCGAGCAGGTGTCGGCCGACAAGCTGGCTGAGCGCGTGGGCGCGACCATGCAGGTGCTGGTTGATTCGGCGCCCGCGCTGGGCCGCCGCGGCGGGGTGGGGCGCAGCTACGCCGATGCGCCCGAGATCGATGGCGTGGTGCACCTGCTGCCGCCCGAGAAGGCCAGCAAGACACTGAAGGTCGGCAGCTTCACCCGCGCGCGCATCGTGGGCACGCAGGGGCATGATCTGGTGGCCCAGCCCGTTTGATGCAGCCCGGCAAGAAAAAAGCCACCCGAGGGTGGCTTTTAAGTGGCAACAAGTCTGGTATGTTCCAGCCCGTTGCTGTTGATTTTGGTGCCCAGGAGAGGACTCGAACCTCCACGGAGTTACCCGCTAGTACCTGAAACTAGTGCGTCTACCAATTCCGCCACCTGGGCATCAGGAAACGAGGATTCTATATCAAAAATCTAGCCCCCCAAAAAAATATTCCGGACGAAATCCAAGGTGTGGTTTCGGGACATCGCGACGGCCACGGTTTCGTGGTGCGTGACGATGGCGAGCCGGACATCTATTTGCCCCCCAACGAGATGCGCGCGGTGCTGCACCGCGACCGCGTGAGCGTGCGCGTGGTGCGCCTGGACCGGCGCGGCCGCCCCGAGGGGCGCGTGCTGGAGATCATCGAGCGTCCGCCGCAACCCATCATCGGCCGCCTGCTGCACGAAGGCGGCCTGTGGCTGGTGGCGCCCGAGGACAAGCGCTTCGGCCAGGACGTGATGATTCCCAAGCTGGCCATCGGCACGGCCAAGGCCGGGCAGGTGGTGGTGGTCGAGCTGACCGAGCCGCCCGCGCTGTATGGCCAGCCGGTCGGCCGCGTGAAGGAGGTGCTGGGCGAGATCGACGATCCGGGCATGGAGATCGAGATCGCCGTGCGCAAGTACGGCGTGCCGCACGAGTTCTCCGACGCCTGCCTGGCCGAGGCCCGGGCCCTGCCCGACACGGTGCGTGCCAAGGATCGCGCCGGCCGGGTGGACCTGACCGACGTGCCCCTGGTCACCATCGATGGCGAGGACGCGCGCGACTTCGATGACGCCGTCTATGCCGAGCCCGCGGTGGTCACCGGCCGCGGCAAGAAGCCCAACGGCTGGCGCCTGCTGGTGGCCATCGCCGACGTCAGCCACTATGTGCAGACCGGCAGCCCGATCGACATCGACGCCTACGACCGCGCCACCAGCGTGTACTTTCCGCGCCGCGTGATCCCCATGCTGCCCGAGAAGCTCAGCAACGGGCTGTGCTCGCTCAACCCCGAGGTCGATCGCCTGTGCATGGTGTGCGACATGCTCATCACCGCGCAGGGCGAGGTCCACGCCTACCAACTCTACCCTGCGGTGATGAACAGCCACGCGCGCCTGACCTACACCGAGGTGGCGGCCATCCTGGCCAACACGCGCGGGCCCGAGGCCACGCAGCGCCGCGCGCGGGTGCCCGACCTGCTGCACCTGCACGAGGTGTACCGCGCGCTGCTGGGCGCGCGGCAAAAGCGCGGCGCGGTGGACTTCGACACTGTCGAGACGCAGATCGTGTGCGACGAGGCCGGCCACATCGAGAAGATCGTGCCGCGCACGCGCAACGACGCGCACCGCCTGATCGAGGAATGCATGCTGGCCGCCAACGTGTGCAGCGCCGACTTCATCGGCCTGGGCAAGCACGTGGGCCTGTACCGGGTGCACGAGGGACCCACGCCCGAGAAGGTCGAGCTGCTGCGCGCCTACCTGAAGGCGCTGGGCGTGGGCCTGAGCGTGAGTGATGAACCCAGCCCCGATGAGTTCCAGCGCATCGCCCAGGCCACGCAGGAGCGCGCCGACGCCGAGCAGATCCACATGATGCTGCTGCGCTCGATGAGCCAGGCCATCTACACGCCCATCAACAGCGGCCACTTCGGCCTGGCGTTCGAGGCCTACACGCACTTCACCAGCCCCATCCGGCGCTATCCCGACCTGCTGGTGCATCGCGTGATCAAGGCCATCCTGGGGGGCCGAAAGTACCAGCTGCCCGCCCTGCCCACGCCCGGCGAGGCGCACGAGAAGCTCAGGAAGCGCCTGCAAAAGGACAGCGTTCAGCGCAAGCGGGGCAAGGGCGATGGCCGTGTCCAGACCAGTCCGGACATGCAGGATTGGGAAGCCGCCGGCCTGCACTGCAGTGCCAACGAGCGCCGCGCCGACGAGGCCAGCCGCGACGTCGAGGCCTGGCTCAAGTGCAAGTACATGCGCGAGCACCTGGGCGAGGAATATGCCGGCAGCGTGAGCGCCGTCACCAGCTTCGGCCTGTTCGTCACGCTGACCGACCTGCACGTCGAGGGCCTGGTGCACATCACCGAGCTGGGCGGCGAGTACTTTCGCTACGACGAGGTGCGCCAGGAGCTGCGCGGCGAGCGCACCGGCATTCGCTACGGCATGGGCACGCGCGTGCGGGTGCAGGTCAGCCGGGTCGATCTGGACGCGCGCAAGATCGACTTTCGCCCGGTGCACGAGGAGGGCGCGCTGCTGCGCGGCGCCCTGCGCGACAAGGCTGGCCGCGAGCCAGGCCCGCAGCGCGCCGACAAGGGCAAGGCGTCATCCAAGCCGTCCAAGGGACGCGAGCGCCGCGAAGCGGTCGAGGCCGTGCGTCCGGGGGCCGAGCGCCGCTCGCCCATCCAGGCGTTGAAGGCCGCCGTCAAGAAGGCGGCCGCCAAGGCCAAGGCGCGCAAGGGCGGCAAGGCCAAGCGCTGACCCGGCTGCGCAAAGGTGCGCCGCCCCGGCCTGGGCCTTGATCCAGTGCAAGGGTCGCGCAGGGGGCGGCGGGGACAATGGGGCGCAGCCTTTCTTTTGCTGCTTGCCATGTCCCACGCCGCTTCCATCAGTCCTGCCGCCACCACCTGCGACGTGCTGATCGTGGGCGGCGGGCCGGCCGGCCTGTCGCTGGCCACGGCCCTGGCGCAGGCCGGCCTGCAGGCGACGGTGCTGGAGCAGCAGGGCGCCGCGGTGTTGGCCAATCCTCCGCCCGACGGCCGCGAAATCGCGCTGACCCACCCCAGCGTGGCCACGCTCAAGCGCCTGGGCAGCTGGCAGCGCCTGGCGCCGCACGAGATCGGCCTGCTGCGCCAGGCCCAGGTGCACGATGGACCGGTGGGCCCCCGCGAGGGCATGGCGCTGAATGCCCTGGGCACCGGTTGCGAGAACCTGGGCTGGATCGTGCCCAACCACGCGCTGCGCCGCACGGCCTGGGCCGTGGCGGCCCATACGCCAGGCGTGCGCCTCCTGTGTGGCACCCAGGTCACGCGCGTGGCGGTCACGCCCACCCATGCCGAGTTGGACTGCATCGAGGCCGCCACGCCCGGCGCCGCGCCCCAACGCCTGCAGGCGCCACTGCTGGTGGCCGCCGACAGCCGCTTTTCGGCCACGCGGCGCCAGTTGGGCATCGCAGCCTCGATGCGCGACTTTGGCCGCACCGTCATCGTCTGCCGCCTGCAGCACGAGCGAGCGCACGAGGACATCGCGCACGAGTGCTTCGGCTACGAGCGAACCCTGGCCATCCTGCCGCTGCCCGACGACCCGGACAGCGGTGCCCCGATGTGCTCGGCCGTGGTCACGGCGCGCAGCGAACAGGTACAGGCGCTGATGGCCCTGTCGCCCGAAGACTTTGCCGCGAGCGTTCAGCAGCAGTTCAACCACCGCCTGGGTCGCATGCGCCTGGTGGGCGAGCGCCACGCCTACCCGCTGGTGGCGGTGCTGGCGCATCGCTTCGCCGCCGCGCGCTGCGCCCTGGTGGGCGATGCCGCGGTGGGCATGCACCCGGTGACGGCGCACGGCTACAACCTGGGCCTGGCCGGTGTCGCCCGGCTGGCGCAGGTGCTGGGCGAGGCGCGCTCGCGCGGCGCCGACCTGGGCGATGCCGGCGTGCTGCAGGCCTATGCCCGCGCCCACCATCGCCATGCCTGGCCGCTGTATCAAGGCACCAACGCCATCGTCGGCCTGTATACGGACGAGCGCCCGCTGCCGCGTCTGCTGCGGCGCGCCGTGCTGGCTGGCTCCAGCCACCTGCCACCGCTCAAGGCCTTGATCGTGAGCCAGCTCACTGGCCGGCGGCCCGCCTGGCCGCGCGCGCTCATCTGATCGGGCGCCCCGGCCATGAAATACGGCGCCCGAAGGCGCCGCGGTGATGGGACCGGCGGGCTCAGGCAGCCGCCTGAGCGCCCAGGCGCCGGCGGCGCAGGCGCAGCAGGGGCGGCACCGCTACCATCAGGATGGCGATCAGCCACAGACCCTTGGCAATCGGGCTTTCGATCAGGATGCCCAGCTCGCCGTTGGTGATGGACAGCGCGCGGCGCAGGTTCTGCTCCATCATCTCGCCCAGCACGAAGCCCAGGATCAGCGGCGCCATCGGCACGCCCTGCTTGCGCAGCAGATAGCCCACCAGGCCAAACACCGCCATCAGCGTCAGGTCGAACGTGGTGGCGTGCACCGAATACACCCCCACCGTGCTGACGGCCAGGATGCCCGGCACCAGCAGCCAGTTGGGCGTGCGCAGCATGCTGGAGAACACGCCGACCAGCGGGATGTTCATGACCAGCAGCAGCACGTTGGCGACGAACATCGAGGCGATCAGGCCCCACACCAGATTGGGGTTTTGCGTAAACAGCGCCGGCCCCGGCGTGATGTTGTACAGGGCCAGCGCCCCCATCATCACGGCCGTGGTGCCCGAGCCGGGCACGCCCAGCGTCAGCATCGGCACGAAAGAGCCGCCGGCCGAGGCGTTGTTGGCCGCCTCGGGCGCAGCCACGCCGCGGATGTCGCCCTTGCCGAAGGTGCCGCTGGCGCCGGCAATGTTCTTTTCCATGGTGTAGGTCATGGCGCTGGCAATGGTGGCCCCGGCGCCCGGCAGCACGCCGACCACGAAGCCGACGACGGACGAGCGCACCGTGCCCCACCAGGTGTGTGCCATTTCCTTCAAGTTGAACATCGAGCGGCCGGTGGCCTTGAGCATGCCTGTGCTCTGGAAGTGCTGCTCCAGCATCAGCAGGATCTCGCTGACCGAGAACAGGCCGATGACGACGACGATGAACTGGATGCCGTCCGACAGGTGCACGTTGTCGGCCGTGAAGCGGTACACGCCCGAGTTGGAGTCCAGCCCCACGGTGGCCAGCGCCAGGCCAATGACCGCCGCCAGCGCCGCCTTCATGGGTGCATCGCCCATCAGGCCGGTGATGCAGGCAAAGGCAAACACCATCAGGGCGAAATATTCCGCCGGGCCAAAGGCCAGCGCCCACTTGGCCAACAATGGCGCAAACAGCACGAAGCCGGTGGTCGCCACGATGCCGCCGATGAAGGACGACCAGGCCGAAATGGACAGCGCCACGCCGGCCTGTCCGGCCTTGGCCATGGGGTAGCCGTCCAGCGTGGTCATGATGGCCCCCGCGTCGACCGGCACGTTCAGCAGGATGGCCGAGATGCGGCCACCGAATTCGCAGCCCATGTAGACCGCGGCCAGCAGGATCAGGGCGGTCTCGGGCGGCAGCTTGAGCGCAAAGGCAATCGGCATCAGGATGGCCACGCCGTTGATCGGGCCCAGGCCCGGCAGCATGCCGACGATGGTGCCGATCAGCGCGCCCAGCGCGGCCACGACCAGGTTGGTGACCGTGAGTGCCACGCCAAAGCCGTTGATCAGGTATTGCAGGGTGTCCATCAGCGGCCTCCGAGCAGGAAGGACAGAACGCCCGTGGGCAGGACCACGTCGAGTGCCTTGTCGAACAGAAAGTAGGCGATGACGCCGAGCCCGACGCCGCCGCCCAGCGACTGCAGCAGGCCGCCGCCAAAGGCCATGCCCACCGGCACCGCCATCACGATGGTGGCCAGCGCGAAGCCCAGCCACTGGAACAGCAGCACGTACACGAACACCGCGACGATCACGCCCGCCAGCGCCTTCAGCGGGACTTCCTGCAGCCAGCGGTCGTGCTCGCCGGGGCGCACCAGCAGCCAGGCGCCGCCGATGGCCAGCAGCGCCGCCAGCAGCAAGGGGAAGGCGCGCGGCCCCACGGGTTCGTAGGAGATGGGCGCGGCGTAGTCCTTGGCCGCCCAGGCCATGGCGGCGCCCACCGCGATGCAGGCGGCGCCGAGAATGCGGTCACTCATGTCGGGTCTCCGGGTAGGGGGGCTGCCCCGGGAGGCAGCCACCGTCAGGGCATTGCGCCGCCCTTACTTGGCGACGGCCAGGCCGAGTTCGGCGGCCAGCTTGCCGTAGCGCTCGACCTGCTTTTTCACGTAGGCGTCGAGCTCGGCGCCCGTGAGCGCAAAGGGAAACAGGCTGCGCTCGCCGCGCAGCTTGGCGAACTCGGGCGTGGCCATCATCTTGTTGAAGGTGTCGACCCAGACCTTGAAGTCGGCGTCGCTCACCTTCGGACCCATGTAGAAGCCCCGGATGATGGGCCATTCGACGTCCATGCCCTGTTCCTTGGCGGTGGGCACCTTGGCCAGGCCGCCTTCCAGTCGCTTGTCGGCCAGCACGGCAATGACACGGATCTTGGCGCCGGCCTTGATCTGCTCCTCGGCCTCGGAGGCGTCGCCCGAGTAGATCTGCACGTGGCCGCCCTGCAGCGCGGTGGTGGCCTCGCCGCCGCCCTCGAAGGCGACAAAGCGCATCTTGCGAGGGTCTAGGCCGGCTGCCTTGGCGGTGAGCGCGGCCTTCATCCAGTCCTGGCTGCCCACCGTGCCGCCGGCGCCGAACACCACCTTGCTCGGGTCGGCCTTGATGGCGGCCACCACGTCCTGGAGCGACTTGAAGGGCGAGCTGTCGGCCACGATGATGGCGCCGTAGTCGGTGCCCACGCCGGCCAGCCAGCGCACGTCGCCCACGTGGTAGCGGCCGAACTTGCCCTGCGCCAGGTTCAGCAGCGAGCCACCCGAGAAAGCGACGATGGTGTTGTTCTCGTCCGGGCGCTGGGCCACGATGGCGTTGTAGGCCACGGCGCCGATGCCGCCGGGCATGTAGGTCACGCGCATGGGGGTGCTGATGAACTTGCCGTCCAGCAGGCCCGACTGCGCCAGCTTGCAGGTCAGGTCGAACCCGCCGCCGGGCTTGGCCGGGGCAATGCATTCGGTCTTGTCCAGCGCGCTGGCGTGCGCCAGGCTCATGCTGCCCGCCAGGGCCAGGGTTGCGAGGGCGTGCGTGAGTTTCATCGGGCGGTCTCCTTGGGTGTGAGCGTGGTTGGAACGTGCGCCGCATCCGCAGGCCGACGGCGCGATCGCAGGAAGACTTTAGCCACGGCGTGCTTTCAGCCCGCTTTCAAATCGGGGTGGGTCGCCTGGGGTTAACCCGGGTTTGTTGGTGCCGCGGGCGTGGCCGCTGGCGTCTCCGGCAGATGCAGGCGCACCACCAGGCCACGGCCGCCCGGACCGGGCTGCAACTCGAGCCGGCCACCGTGGCGCTCGGCCACGGCGCGCACGATGGCCAGCCCCAGCCCGCTGCCGCCCGCGCGGGCGTGGCGGCCGCGAAAGAAGCGCTCGCTCGCGTGCTGCAGTTCGTCGGGCGCCAGGCCGGGCCCGTCGTCCAGCACCGCCAGCACCGCGTTCGCCTGCGCGTTGTCCACGCGCACCGTCACGCGGCTGCCCGCCGGGCAGTAGCGCAGGGCGTTGTGCACCAGGTTGGCCAGCGCCTCGCGCAGCAGCGCGGCATTGGCCTGGACCGCGAGCGTCGTCTCGTCGCATTCAAGGCCCAGGTCGATGCCGGCGGCGCGCGCCTGCGGCCACCATTGGCGGGCCACGTCGCGCGCCAGCGCCACCAGGTCCACCGTCTGGCGGTCCAGCGCGGCCGCGTCGGCGCGCGCCAGGGCCAGCATCTGGTTGACCTGATGCGTGGCCTCGTCCAGTTGCTGGCGCATGGCCTGCAAGGCGTCGCGCACCGGGCCGGCGTGCGCCTCGCGCAGGGCAAAGTCCACCTGCGTGACCAGGGTGGTCAGCGGCGTGCGCAACTGGTGTGAGGCGTCGTCCACGAAGTGGCGACGCGCCTCGCTGGCCTGCTGGTGGCGCGCCATGTGGTGGTTGATGGCGGCCACCAGGGGGCGTGCCTCGGCGGGCACGGCGTTTTCCGGAATCGGCGTCAGGTCCTCGGGCGAGCGGGCCTGCACCTCGGCCGACAGGCGCGCCAGCGGGCGCAGCGCCCAGCCGGTGGCCAGGGCCATCAGCGCCAGCGCCAGGGCCACCAGCAAGGCGTTGCGCGTGACCGCTTCCAGCAGCAGGGCGCGCGTGAAGTCCTGGCGCGAGGCCAGGGTCTCGGCCACCTGGATGATGACGCGCGGCTTGTCCACGTGCCCGGCCAGGGGCGGGTCGAGCACCCGCGTGTAGGAGCCCAGGCGCACCAGCTGGCCGTGGTAGCGGGCGTCGCGAAAGCGCGGACGGCCGTTGATGAGGGTGGCCTCGGGGGGCGGCAGGTCGGTGTTGCCAACCTCGACCAGGCCATCCTCGCTGGCGACGCGAAAGTACACCGCGCCGCTGGCGGTGAGCTCGAAAAATTCGAGCAGGGTGTAGGGCAGCTCCACCCCCAGACCGCCGCTGGCGGTGCTGATGTTGGCGTCGATGGCCTTGATGGCGCCCGCCAGCGAGCGGTCGTAGGCCGCGTTGGCCGCGGCTGCGGCCGTGCGCCAAGCGCCCCACAGGCCGATGCCCGAGGCCAGCACCATGCCCACGGCCAGCACCCCCACCAGGGTACGGCGCAGGCTGGTGCCGCGCAGGGTCACTGTGGGGCCTCCAGCACATAGCCCAGGCCGCGCAGTGTGGTGATGCGCACGCCGCTGCCGTCCAGGCGCTTGCGCAGGCGGTGCACCAGCACCTCGATGGCCTCGGGGTTGACGTCCTGGGCGTCGGACACCACGCGATCGAGGATTTCGGTCTTGGACAGCGGCTCGCCCAGGTGCTGGATCAGCACGCGCAGCACGGCGTGCTCGCGCGGGGTCAGGGCCAGGGCTTGTCCGCCCAGGCTGAAGGCTTTGGTGGTGGCGTCCCAGGCCAGCGGGCCGCAGTGTTGGTGCCAGTGGGCACTGCCGCGCGCGCGCCGGATCAGGGCATGCAGGCGCGCTTCGAGCTCGGCCAGGTCGAAGGGTTTGGCCAGGAAGTCATCGGCGCCCTGGTTGAGTGTGCCCACGCGCGCCATCAGCGAGTCGCGCGCGGTCAGGATCAACACGGGCAGCCGCTCGTCGCGTGCGCGCAGGGCCGTGAGCACCTGGTGGCCGTCCAGCCCCGGCAGGCCCAGGTCCAGCACCAGCGCGTCGTAGCTGCGCGCGGCCAGGCTGGGCAGCACGTCGCGGCCGTCGCTCACCCAGTCGGCCAGCAGGCCGCCGCGCTCCAGCGCGCGCGCCAGCCAGTTGGCCAGCTCGGGTTCGTCTTCCGCCAGCAGGATGCGCATGATGGCCCCTCGTTTGTCTCTGCCGAGTAGCATCTTCGTCTTGGAGATGCCCGATGACCGCCAAAGATACCCGCAAAACCCTGCTGCAACTGGCCGCGCAGCGCCGTGCCACCTTGGTGCCCGGCGCCTTCAACGCGCTGTCGGCGCGCGTGATCGAGGAGCTGGGCTTCGAGGCCCTCTACATCACCGGCGCCGGCGTGACCAACATGAGCCTGGGCTTGCCCGACCAGGGCTTCATGGGCCTGGCCGAGATCTGTGAGCACACGCAACGCATTCGTGACGCGGTGCAGTTGCCGCTGATCGTCGATGCCGACACCGGCTTTGGTAACGCCGTCAACGTCTATCACACGGTGCGCCGGCTGGAGCGCGCCGGCGCCGATTGCGTGCAGCTCGAGGACCAGACCAGCCCCAAGCGCTGCGGCCACTTCAGCGGCAAGGACGTGGTGGACACGGCCGAGATGGTGGGCAAGATTCGCGCCGCCGTCGACGCGCGCGCAGGCAGCGGCCTGCTGGTGATGGCGCGCACCGACGCGGCCGCCGTGCATGGTTTTGACGCTGCCGTCGAGCGCGCCGCGCGCTACGCCGAGGCGGGCGCCGACATCCTGTTTGTCGAGGCCCTGACCGAGGCCGCGCAGGTGCGCACGCTGCCCGGTTTGCTGCAGCGCCCGCTGCTGATGAACCTGGTGCTGGGCGGTCGCACCCCCGTACTGCCGCAGCCCGAACTGGCGGCCGCCGGCTACGGCTTGGTGCTGTACGCCAACGCCGCGCTGCAGGCGGCCGTCGCCGGCATGACGCGCGCGCTCGCGCAGCTCAAGGCCACGGGCGAGCTGGCCGAAGACCCGGTGCTGGTCGCGCCCTTTGCCGAGCGCCAGCGCCTGGTGAACAAGCCGGCGTGGGACGCGCTGGAGCAGCGCTATGCCCACTGAAGCCCTGGGCCTGCCCGCCACCTGGATGCGCGGCGGCACCAGCAAGGGATTGTTTTTTCTGACGTCCGACCTGCCGGCCGAGCCGGCGGCGCGCGACGCGCTGCTGCTGCGCGCCATCGGCAGTCCCGACTCGTATGCGCGCCACATCGACGGCCTGGGCGGCGCCACCTCCAGCACCAGCAAGGTGGTGCTGCTGCAGCGATCAAACCAACCCGGCTGCGACGTGGACTACCTCTTTGGCCAGGTCGCCATCGAGCAGCCCTTGATCGACTGGAGCGGCTCCTGCGGCAACCTGGCCGCCGCCGTGGGTCCGTTTGCGCTGCACGCCGGCCTGGTGGACGGCGCGCCCGGCAACGGCTTGGCTGCCGTGCGCATCTGGCAGGCCAACCTGGGCCAGCGCATCGTGGCCCATGTGCCGATGCAGGGCGGGCAGGTGCAGGAGCAGGGCGGCTTTTGGCTGGACGGCGTGCCCTTTCCGGCGGCCGAGATCCGGCTCGACTTTCTCGACCCGGCCGGCGGCGGTGGTCTGCCGCTGCTGCCCACGGGTCGGGTGCGCGACACGCTGGATGTGCCCGGCTTGGGCCGCGTCGAGGCCACGCTGGTCAACGCCGGCAATGCCACCGTGATCGTGCCCGCCGCCGCCCTGGGCCTGGCGGGCGCCGAGCTGCCGCGCGCCCTCAATGCCGACGCCGCGCTGCTGGCGCGCTGCGAGGCGGTGCGCGCGCAGGCCGCCGTGGCCATGGGCCTGGCCGCCTCGCCCGGAGAGGCCTCGCGCGAACGCCCGGCCACGCCCAAGCTGGCGCTGGTGGCGCCGCCCGCCGACTACCTGGCCAGCGACGGGCGCGCCGTGGCGGCCGGCCAGATGGACGTGCTGGTGCGCATGGTGTCGATGGGGCAGTTTCACCACGCGCTGCCGGGCACCGGTGCGATTGCGCTGGCCGCGGCGGCGGCGCTGCCGGGCACCCTGCTGGCGCCCTGGCGTGGCACGGCGGGGGCGGGCCTGCGTATGGGCCACCCCGCGGGCTGCATCGAGGCCGAGGCCGAGGCCGGGCAGGACGCCGGCGGCGCCTGGCACATCCGCCGCGTCAGCGTCAGCCGCAGCGCACGGCGCTTGATGACGGGGCAGGTCTGGGTGCCGGGCTGATGGGCGGTCCGCTGCCCGCTGGGAGTGGCCGGCTGACTTGACCGGTGGGTGCAGGCCCGGGGCGTTTGGGGCCCCGCTTGCAAGCGGCAGATAACTGTATAAAAATACAGTTATGATGTCTACCGTTTCTCGACTTTTTATGCAAGAGGGCGCCCGGCCGGATGACCCGGCTGCGCGCGGGCGCTTCGCCGCGACGACCGTGCCTGCCGGTGTATGGCGCGCCGACGCGCTGGTCGGTGGGCCGGTGCGCACCGTCGCCAGCAGCCATGCACCGCTGGACGCCGAACTGCCCAGTGGCGGCTGGCCGCTGGGCGCCTTGATCGAGCTGCTGCCGGCCGGCGGCGAGGCGCCGGTGTGGCCGCTGCTGCTGCCGGCACTGGCGGCGTACCAGCAGGTTCGCGGCGCCATGCTGGCCCTGGTCAATCCGCCACACGAACCCTTTGTGCCGGCCCTGGCGGCAGGGGGCATCCGACCCGCCGACGTGCTGTGGCTCACGGGGGCGACACCGGCTGCAGGGCTGTGGCTGACCGAGCAAGCCCTGGGCTGCGCCGACGTGGCCGCCGTGCTGGCCTGGCTGCCGCGCGCGCGCACGGCCGATCTGCGCCGCCTGCAGCTGGCGGCGGCGCGGCGCGGCGACGGCCTGCTGTTCGTGCTGCGGCCGGTGCAGGCCGCGGCTTTCGCCTCACCAGCGCCGCTGCGCCTGCAACTGGACGTGGCGGCCGATGGCGCGGGCGGCGCTTTGGGGCTGCGCCTGCGGCTGCTCAAGCGCCGCGGCCCCGCGCTGGCCGAGGCCTTGTCGCTGCCGGCCCAGTTGCCCGGGCTGCGTGCCTTGCTGTCGGCGGGTGCGCCGGTCGCACCGCAGGTGGTTTCAAAGGGGGGCGACGATGTTGTGGTTCGCCTGGCCCTGGCCGCCTGAGCCGCAGCCGGGCCCGGCCGATGCAGGGCATGCGCCGGCGGCATCGGAGGCACCGGACGCCCTGGGCTGGTGGGCGCTGCGCTTCACGCCGCGCGTGGCGCGGGTGGACGAGTGGCTGCTGATGGAGGTGACGGGCAGCCTGCGCCTGTGGGGTGGGGTCACGGCTCTACAGCGCCGCATTCTTGAAGAAAATCCGGCTCTGGCGCCCGAGGGTATTGCGCAGGCAGCTATAGGATTGATAGCTATTGCCCGCGGACGCCTGCGCCATCAGGGGCAGGCCGTGCCCGCGGGCGGCGCGGCCGCGCTGCCACTGCACACGCTGGGCGCGGCGCGCGCGCACCTGCCCTTGCTTGAGCGGCTGGGCCTGCGCACTTGGGGCGAGGTCGATTCGCTGCCGCGGGCGGCCATGGTACGGCGCTTCGGCACGGGCCTGCGCGCGGCGCTCGACGTGGCCTTCGGGCGCGCACCCGAGAGCTATCCCTGGCTCACGCTGCCCGAGCGCTTCGATCAGGCGCTGGAGTTGCCCGCGCACGCCGACGCCGCGCCCGTGCTGCTGTGGTCGGCCAGCCGCCTGCTGGTGGCGCTGCAGAGCTGGCTGCGCGCGCGCCAGCTCGGAGTACTGGCGTTCGAGCTGGGCTGGACCTTCGATCGCCGGCGTCTGGACGGCCGCGCGTTGCCGCCCGCGCAGTCGCTCGTCATCCGCACGGCGCAGCCGGCGCAGACCATGGAACACCTGCGGCGCCTGCTGGCCGAGCGGCTGGCGCGCACGTCCTTGCTGGCCCCTGCCGTCGGCCTGCGTCTGACGGCCCTGCAGACCGCGCCCTGGCAGCCCGGCAACGCCAGCCTGCTGCCCGACGAGCGGCGGCGCGGCGAGCCGCTGCATGTCCTGGTCGAGCGTGCCGGCGCGCGTCTGGGGCCGGCCAGCGTACGGCGTGCGGTGCTGCGCGCCGACCACCGGCCCGAATGCCGGCAGCATTGGCAGGCGGTGGAAGGCGGTGGTGCTCCCTCCCCCGTTGAGGGAGGGCTGGAGAGGGGGCGGGTCGCCGCGACCCAGGCGGTGCAGGGTTTTCGCAGCGCTGCTGACCCTCACCTCAACCTTCTCCCAGCGGGAGAGGGAGTTGGAATTCGCCCACTTGCCGACGCCCTGGCCCCCACCTGGCTGCTGCGGGAGCCCCGGCCGCTCGATGTGCAGGGCGGCCGGCCCTGGCATGAAGGGCAGGCGTTGTGCCTGCTGAGCGGCCCGCAGCGCATCGAAGCGGGCTGGTGGCCCGATGATCCCGCACAGGCCGAGGCCGCCCGGCCCGCCGCGCGCGACTATTTCATCGCCCAAAGCGCGTCGGCGCAGTTGCTGTGGGTGTTTTGCGAGCGTCCCAGCTCGCACGCGCCCTCGCATGCGCCGCTGCGCTGGTTCGTGCACGGCGTGTATGCCTGATCCGAGCCACAAGGAGTGGCAGGCGCGCGCTGCGGCGGCGCCGCGCACGCAGACATGGGCGCCGTGCGCCGCTGCAGCCTCGCCACCGGCTTATGCCGAGTTGCACTGCCTGACGCATTTCAGTTTTCAGCGCGGCGCCTCCAGCCCCGAGGAGCTGGTGCGGCGCGCCTGGGCGCTGGGCTATGCGGCGCTGGCGATCACCGACGAATGCTCGGTGGCCGGCGTGGTGCGCGCCTGGGCCGCGCTGGGCGAGCTGGAGCGCACGTGCGGCAATGCCGTGGACGACGAACTGGCGCTCCTGCACGCCGCGCGCGCCGCGCTGGGCGTGGCCGAGCCGCTGCGCCTGATCTACGGCAGCGAGTTCCGTTTTGAAGGTCAGGGAGCCGCTGAACAGTTCTGTTCAGCGGCTCCCCACGGCACGCTGGTGGCGCTGGCGCGTGATCTGGAGAGCTGGGGCGACCTGTGCGAATTCATCACCGCCTGCCGCCGCGCCGCGCCCAAGGGGCAGTACCGCCTTCCACCCCTGCATGAGGCTTTGACCCGGCTGACCCGCTGCGAGCGGCTGTGGGCGCCGCGGCGCGGCACGGCATCAGACCTGAATACTATATATAACATAGCACCTTGCGCTTTCTCATCAAGCGCTGGCGACCCGTTTTGCTTGATGGATGGGCTGCTGCTGGAGTTGCATGGCGAGGCCGATGATGTGCTCTGGCTGGCGGCGCTCAAGCGGCTCTCCAGCGCCAGCGGACTGCCGCTGATCGCCGCCGGTGACGTGCAGCTGCACGTGCGCGCGCGCAAGCGCCTGCACGACGTGATGTGCGCCATCCGCCTGGGCCGTCCCGTGCATGCTTGCGGCTTTGCGCTGCAGGCCAACGCCGAGCGCCACCTGCGCCCACGCGCGCGGCTGGCGCAGGTGCACGCGCCCGCGCCATTGGCGGCCACGCTGGTGGTCGCGCGGCGCTGCCAGTTCCGTCTGGAGCAGGTGCGCTACAACTACCCGCAGGAAACCGTGCTGCCGGGCCTGACGCCCACGCAGACGCTGCGCCGCCTCACCGTGCAAGGCGCGCACGAGCGCTATCCCCGCGGCGTGCCGGTCAATATCTGGCGCTATGTGGCCAAGGAACTGCGGCTGATCGCCGAGTGCCGCTACGAGATGTTCTTTCTCACCGTGCACGACATCGTGCGCTTTGCCAGGGCGCAGGGCATCCTGTGCCAGGGGCGCGGCTCGGCGGCCAATTCGGTGGTCTGCTGGTGTCTCGGCATCACGGCGGCCGACCCCGAAAAATCGCACCCGCTGCTGGAGCGCTTCATCAGCCGGGCGCGCCAGAACGAGCCGCCCGACATCGACGTCGACTTCGAGCACGAGCGGCGCGAGGAGGTCATCCAGTACCTCTATCGCAAATACGGCCGCGAGCGCGCGGCGCTGGCCGCCACCGTGATCTGTTACCGGACCCGCAGCGCGCTGCGCGACGTGGGCCGTGCCCTGGGGCTGGACGAGCGGCTGATCGACGCCTGCGCCAAGGACCACCACGGCTTTGATGGCGGCCTCAGCGCAGAGCGCCTGGCCGAGCTGGCGCAAGGCCTGGGCTGCCCGCTGGCACCAGCGCAGGCCGCGCTGTGGCTGGAGCTCACGGCTCAGCTCAAGGGCGCGCCGCGCCACCTGAGCCAGCACGTGGGCGGTTTTGTGCTGACCGAGACGCTGCTCACGCGCCTGGTGCCGATCGAAAACGCCGCCATGCCCGAGCGCAGCGTGATCCAGTGGGACAAGGACGACCTGGAGGCGCTGGGCATGCTCAAGGTCGACGTGCTTGCCCTGGGCATGCTCACGGCCGTGCGCCGCTGCATCGAGCTGGTGGCCCAGTGGCGCGGCCAGCCCTTCACGCGCGCTGACATCGCCAGCGAAGACGCCGCGACCTACGCCATGATCCGCCGCGCCGACACCGTGGGCGTCTTTCAGATCGAAAGCCGCGCGCAGATGTCGATGCTGCCGCGCCTGGCGCCCACCACCTTCTACGATCTGGTGGTGCAGGTGGCCATCGTGCGGCCCGGGCCCATCACCGGTGGCATGGTGCACCCGTACTTGAAGGCGCGCGAGCGCCGCCGCCGTGGCTTGGCCGTCGAGTACGAACGCTCGACGCATGAGCGGCCGGGCCGGACGCCACGTCTGGCCCAGGCGCTGGCGCGCACGCTGGGCATCCCCATCTTTCAGGAGCAGGTGATGCAGCTGTCGATGCTGGCGGCCGGCTTTTCCGCCGAGGACGCCGACCGCCTGCGTCGCGCCATGGCGGCCTGGAAACGCAAGGGCGGGCTGGACTCCTTCGAGCAGCGCCTGACCGCGGGCATGCTGGCCAACGGCTACAGCGCCGAGTTTGCCGCGCGCATCTTCAGCCAGATCCGGGGTTTCGGCGAATACGGCTTTCCCGAAAGCCACGCCTACAGCTTTGCCCTGATCGCGTATGAGAGCGCCTGGCTCAAGTGTCACGAGCCCGAGGCCTTTCTGGCTGCGCTGCTCAACGCGCAGCCCATGGGCTTCTATGGCCCGGCCCAGCTCATCCAGGACGCGCGCCGCCACGGCGTGGTGGTGCTGCCGCCCGATGTGAGTGCAAGCGGGTGGGATTGCACGTTGAATGACCCTCTCCACCCGCAGGGGGGAGAGGGCAGGGTGAGGGGGGCGGGCGCGCAGCGCCCGAAAACAGTGGCGATGGTGCAGCGATCGCCAAACCCTCACCCCGGCCCTCTCCCGCGCGCGGGAGAGGGAGTGATCCGCCCTGCCGTACGCCTGGGCCTGCGGCTAATCCAGGGCCTGGCCGAAGCGGCCGCTCAGCGCATCGTGCAGGCGCGCGCGCAAGCCGCGTTTGCTGACGTGGCCGACTTGGCGCGCCGCGCCGCGCTCGATGTGGGCGATCTGAATGTTCTGGCCGCCGCCGACGCCCTGGCCAGCCTGGCCGGCCATCGACGCCAGCAGGTGTGGCAGGGCGCGGCATATGGCCCCCACGCTTCCCCGCTGCGCGAGGTTCGCTGCCCCCCGAGGGGGCCCTCGCCGCCTTCGGACGGCCGGGCGGCGGCGAGTCGCGGCCCCCACGCTTCCCCGCTGCGCGAGGTTCGCTGCCCCCCGAGGGGGCCCTCGCCGCCTTCGGGCGGCCGGGCGGCGGCGAGTCGCGGCCCTCACACGTCCTCGCTGCTGCGCGATGCGCCCATCATCGAGGCGCCGCTCGCACTGCCCGCGGCTTCGGAAGGCGAGGAAATCGTGCACGACTATGCCGCGCTGGGCCTGACGCTGCGCCGCCATCCGCTGGCGCTGCTGCGCGCACGTCTGGCGCGCCGCGGCGTGCAAAGCGCGGCCGACCTGGCCGAGCTGCCCAATGGCCGTCAGGTCATCGCCTGTGGTCTGGTGATCGGCCGCCAGCGGCCGCACACCGCCAAGGGCGCCATCTTCGTCACACTGGAGGACGAGAGCGGCCCGGTCAACGTCATCGTCTGGCCCAGCATCCGCACCGACGGGCGCCAGCGCGATGCGCTGCTGCGCTCACGCCTGCTGGCGGTGGCCGGTGAGTGGCGGCGCGACGCGGACAGCGGCGGGCGGGTCGCGCACCTGATCGCCCGGCGGCTGCACGACCTGACGTCGCTGCTGGGCCGGCTGGCCGGACAGATCGACAGCCGGGACTTTCATTGAATCACGCCCCGTGAGTTCCCGAGCCGGCGCGCTCGCCTGGGGCCTGGGCTGCTCAGCTGCCGCGCGTGACAGGCATCTCGACCGGTTTGGCGCCGGGCATGTGCTTGGCCAGCTCCAGCTTGGCGATGGCGTTGCGGTGCACTTCATCAGGGCCGTCGGCCAGGCGCAGGGTGCGCTGGTGGGCGTACATGGAGGCCAGCGGAAAGTCGTTGCTGACGCCGCCGCCGCCGTGCGCCTGGATGGCCCAGTCGATGATCCTGGTGGAGACGTTGGGTGCGACCACCTTGATCATGGCGATCTCGGCCTGCGCCACCTTGTTGCCCACGGTGTCCATCATGTAGGCGGCTTTCAGCGTGAGCAGGCGGGCCTGGTCGATCATGCAGCGCGACTCGGCAATGCGCTCGCGCCACACACCCTGCTCGGAGATGCGCCGGCCAAAGGCCACGCGGTCGTTCAGGCGCTTGCACATCAGCTCCAGCGCGACCTCGGCGGCACCGATGGAGCGCATGCAGTGGTGGATGCGCCCGGGCCCCAGGCGGCCCTGGGCGATGGCAAAGCCCCGGCCTTCGCCCCACAGCAGGTTGCCGGCAGGAACGCGCACGTTTTTCAGTTCGACCTCCATGTGGCCGTGCGGCGCATCGTCCATGCCAAACACGGTGAGCGGGCGCAGCACCTTGACGCCGGGGGTATTGGCTGGCACCAGGATCATGGCCTGCTGCGAGTGGCGCGGCGCGTCGGGGTCGGTCTTGCCCATGACGATGTAGACCGCGCAGCGCGGGTCGCCCGCGCCGGAGGACCACCACTTGCGGCCGTTGATCACGTAGTCGTCGCCGTCGCGCTGGATGCGGCACTCGATGTTGGTGGCGTCCGACGAGGCCACGGCCGGCTCGGTCATCAGGAAGGCCGAGCGGATCTCGCCCTTGAGCAGTGGCTCCAGCCACTGGTCCTTGTTGGCCTCGCTGCCGTAGCGTTCGATGGTTTCCATGTTGCCGGTGTCGGGCGCCGAGCAGTTGAAGACCTCGGGCGCCCAGGTCACGCGGCCCATGATTTCGCACAGGGGGGCGTATTCGAGGTTGGACAGGCCCTCGGGTGCGCGCGGCGACTTGGGCAGGAACAGGTTCCACAGGCCGGCGGCGCGGGCCTTGGGCTTGAGCTCCTCGATGATCTTCGTCGGGATCCAGGGGTTGCCCTTGGCGCGGTTGGCCGCCACCTCGGCGTAGTAGGTCCGGTCGTTGGGATAGACGTGCTCGTCCATGAAGGCCAGCAGGCGCGCCTGCATGTCCTTCACCTTCGGGCTGTATTCGAACTCCATGGATGACTCCTTTTGAGAAAAATCGGGCTCCAGCCCAGGTGGGACAAGCGCAATACGCTATGCTTTTTGAGCAAACTTCCAGGCCAGCTCGGCCATGGGCCGGGCGCGCGCGCCGTTGGCCCGCGCCTGCTCGCTGCTGGCCGTTCCTGCCTCGACGCGCTTGGCGATGCCTTGCAGGATGGCGGCGATGCGGAACATGTTGTAGGCCAGGTAGAAGTTCCAGTCGGGCGCCAGCGCCTCGGGCGTGGTGAAGCCGGTACGCTCGCAGTAGCGGCGGATGTACTCGGCTTCGCTCGGGATGCCCAGCGCCGCCAGGTCGAGCCCGCCAATGCCGCGGAACTGGCTGGCGTCGATGTGCCAGGACATGCAGTGGTAGCTGAAGTCGGCCAGCGGGTGGCCCAGGGTGGACAGTTCCCAGTCCAGCACCGCCAGCACGCGCGGCTCGCTGGGGTGGAACATCAGGTTGTCGAGGCGAAAGTCGCCGTGCACGATGCGGGTCAGGTCGGTGCGCGCGCTGGCCGGCATGTGGGCGGGCAGCCACTCGATGAGCCGGTCCATCTCGGGGATGGGCTGGGTGACGGAGGCCAGGTACTGCTTGCTCCAGCGACCGATCTGGCGCTCGAAGTAATTGCCGCTCCTGCCGTAATGCTCCAGGCCCTGGGCCTGGTAGTCCACCGTGTGCAGCGCGGCGATGACGCGGTTCATTTCGTCGTAGATGGCGCTGCGCTCGGCCGCGCTCATGCCGGGCAGGCCCTGATCCCAAAGCACGCGGCCTTCGACGAACTCCATGATGTAGAAGGCGCGGCCGATGACGGCCTCGTCCTCGCACAGCGCGTGCATGTGCGCCACCGGAACGGCCGTGCCGGCCAGGCCCTTCATGACGGCAAACTCGCGCTCGATGGCGTGCGCCGAGGGCAGCAGCTTGGCGACCGGGCCCGGCTTGGCGCGCATCACGTAGGTGCAGCCGGGGGTGATGAGCTTGTAGGTGGGATTGGACTGGCCGCCCTTGAACATCTCCACCGTGAGGGGGCCCGCAAAGCCGGCGACGTGCTGCGCCATCCAGGCGGCCAGCGCCTGGGCGTCGAAGGCATGGGTGGCGGAGACCGGGCGTGTGCCCACGAAGTTGTCGGTGGGACTGCTGCTCATGCGGGTCTCCGTGAAAAAGCTATTGATCGCCCTCGCCGATGCGCAGCAGCGCCGCGCGATCGCGCACAACGAGGCCGGTGGGCTCGATGCGGATGACTTGCTCGCGCTCCATGGTCTTGAGCTCCTGGTTGACGCGCTGGCGCGAGGCGCCCAGCAGTTGCGCCAGCTCTTCCTGCGCCAGTTGCAGCGAGATGCGAAGCTCGTCGTCCACCGGCGCGTTGGGCACGCCGTAGCTGCGCGCCAAATGCAGCAGCTGCTTGGCCAGGCGCGCGCGCAGCGGCAGGCTGCTGAGGTCTTCGACCTGGCCGAACAGCAGGCGGATGCGTCGCGCCTGCAGGCGCATCAGCGCCTCGTACAGTTCGTTGTGCTGCGCCAGGATCTTCTGAAAATCGGCGCGCGTCACGCACAGGATGGTGGTGGCGCCATGCGCATAGGTGTCGTGCGTGCGCCGGTCGCCGTCGAACATGGCCACGTCGCCAAACCACACGCCGGGCTCCACGTAGGTCAGCGTGATCTGCTTGCCCGTCAGCGTGGTCGAGCTCACGCGCACGGCGCCCTTGGCGCAGGCCACCCACAGATCGGGGCTGTCGCCCCGGGCGCTGATCAGGTCGCCGTCGTGAAAGCGTTTGACGAATGCGCATCGAAGGATATCGTGCCGAAGGGAGGGGGAGAGCGAAGCAAACCAGCGTCCGCTGTTGATCGCCTCGCGTTCCTCCATGGTAAGAATGGGCTCGTCCATGGCCTGTCGTTTGAGTGACTGCAAAAGTCTCCATTGTCACGCGGGAGACCGGCGCGGGTACCGTGCGCGCGCTATTCGTAGCGCGGCGGATGCTTGCCCAGAAAGGCGGCAATGCCGATGCCGGCGTTGGCGTGGTGCAGGTTGCGCACGAAGTGATCGCGCTCGGCCGCCAGGTGCTCGTGCAGGCTGCGGCCACCGGCCTCCTGCACCAGCTCCTTGATGCTGGCCAGCGCGTTGGGCGCGCGCGCGCCCAGTTGCGCGGCCCAGGACAGGGCGGTGTCCAGCGCCTGGCCGGCCTCGGTGACGCGACCCACGACGCCCAGCTGGTGCAGGCGCTCGGCGCTGATGCGTTCGCCGCCCAGCAGCAGCTCGCTGGCCAGCTGCCGCGGCAGGGCGCGCGCCAGCTGCCAGCTGCCGCCGCTGTCGGGCGACAGCGCCACGTTGCTGTAGGCCATCACGAAGACGGCATTGCGCGCGGCCACGATCAGGTCGCAGGCCAGCGCCAGCGAAAAACCGGCACCGGCCGCCGCACCCTCGACCGCGGCGATCACCGGCTTGGGGCAGGTGGCGATGGCCTCGATCCAGTTGTGCAGGTTCTCGATCGAGCGCGCCTGCACCTCGGGTGGTTGCTGGCGGTTGGCCTGCAGGCGCTGCAGATTGCCGCCGGCGCAGAAGGTGCTGCCCTCGCCGGTGATGAGCACGGCGCGCACGTCGGCATTGCTCTCGGCGGCGTTCAGGGCCTCCACGCCCGCGGCGTAGATCTCGGGGCCCAGGGCATTGCGGTGCTCGGGGTTGCTGATGGTGAGCACCAGGGTGGCGCCCTCCATGGTGCTGCGCAGTTCGGCGGTCATGGCTCTTCGTGCAGCATGCTCAGGCCCAGCGCGCCGCGCCGACGCAGCCAGGGGCTGGGGCGGTAGCGCGGGTCGCCGTACACGGTCTGCAGGTTGAACAGCACCTCCAGAACGTTGGCCGGGCCGAAGGTGTCGCCCATGGCCAGCGGCCCCAGCGGGTAGCCCAGGCCCAGGGTGACGGCGGTTTCCAGGTCCTGCGGGCTGCACACGCGCTGCTGGCACATGTCGGCGGCGATGTTGGCGATGGTGGCCACCACGCGCTGGGTGACGAAGCCGCCCGAATCGCGGATCACGCTGACGGGCTTGCCGTCGCGTGCGAACAGCGCGTGCGCGGCGTCGCGCATGTCGGCGCGCGTGGCCGGGTTGGTGGCCAGCACGCGGCGCTTGGTGGCGGCGTCCTCGATCAGCAGGTCGATGCCGACGGTGCGCGCGGGGTCGAGCCGCTCGACCACCGCCACCGTGGTGACGTCAAAGCCCAGCGGCGCCACCAGCGTGAGGGCCTGGGGCGATGGTGACGCGCCGGTTTCGATCCTCGCGCCCAGGTTCTTGAGCAACTGCAGCAGCTCCGCCCGGCGCGCCGCGCGGGTGGACACCCACACCGGCGGCAGCTCGGCCACCTGCGGCGCGGGCGGCTCGGGCGCCACCTGGGCCTTGCCATCCACGTAGCTGTAGAAGCCTTCGCCCACCTTCTTGCCCACCACGCCGCCGGCCAGGCGCTGTGCGGTGATCACGCTGGGGCGGTAGCGTGGCTCGTCGTAATACTGGCGATAGATGGATTCCATCACCGGGTGCGAGACGTCGAGCGCGGTCAGATCGAACAGCTCGAACGGGCCCAGGCGAAAGCCCACCTGATCCGTCAGGATGCGGTCGATGGTGGCGAAGTCGGCCACGCCTTCGCCCACGATTCGCAGCGCCTCGGTGCCGTAGCCGCGCCCGGCGTGGTTGACGATGAAGCCTGGGGTGTCGCCCGCCTGCACCGGCGTGTGGCCCATCTGGCGCGCGTAGTCGGTCAGGCGCTGGGCGGTGGCCGCGTCGGTCTTGAGGCCGGCGATGACCTCGACCACCTTCATCAGCGGCACCGGGTTGAAGAAGTGGTAGCCGGCGAAGCGCTGCGGGCGCTTCAGGCCCGCGGCAATGGCCGTGACCGACAGCGAGGAGGTGTTGGTGGCCAGCACGGCGGCCTCGCCCACGATGCCTTCGAGCTCGCCGAACAGGCTTTTCTTGACGTCCAGGCGCTCGACGATGGCCTCGACCACCAGCTCGCAATCGGCCAGCGCGGCCAGCTGGGCGGCGGGCTGCAGCCGCGCCTTGCAGGCCGCGACGGCATCGGCGCTCAAGCGGCCCTTTTCAAGCAGCTTGTCCCATTGCGCGCCGAGGGCGGCCTGGGCCTTGGAAACGGCATCGGCCTGGGTGTCGAACAGGCGCACCACGGAGCCGGCCTGGGCGGCAATTTGCGCGATGCCGCGCCCCATGGCGCCGGTGCCGACGATGCCGACGGAGGGAAAGACGGGAGTAGTCATGGCGTTCGATTATGGGTCAGCGCGTCGGTGGATCCGCCAGGTGTCGCAGGCGCACGGTGCGCTCGCATGGCCCGCCCGGGGACGCTACGCGGGCGGTCGCTGCGGCTGCATCAGGCTGGCGTCATGCCATGGGCCTGCTTGGTGGCGGCGGTGGCGGGGGCCGCCAGCCGCGCCAGCAGCGCACGCGCGGCCTCGGGCTGGCGGGCGGTGGCGGCCACGCCGCCAGAAAAAACCGTGTCGATCTGGATCGCGTCGGGCAGCGGGCCCAGCAGTGCGATGCCGGGCAGGTGCATCAGCTCGCTGAGCTGCTGAAAGCCCAGCTCGACCTCGCCGCGCGCGATCAGTGCGCCCACCGGCGTGCCCGGCGGCGGCGTGACCAGCTTGGTCTGCACGGCGTCGGCGATGCCCCAGCGCTCGAACAGCGCGGCCAGCGCCACGCCGCTGGGGCCGGTGGAATAGCCCACGCTGCGGGCGGCGAGCACGGCGGCCTTGACCGCGGCTTCGCTGCCGATGTCGGGCCGCGGCGCGCCGGCGCGCACCGCCACGGCCACGCCCGAATGCACCAGGTCCACGCGGGAGTCGGCGCGCACGTGGCCGCTGGCGATCAGGCGTTGCAGCGCATCGACGCCCAGCACCACGGCGTCGAAGGCCTCGCCCGCGGCCACGCGTTTGGCGGCGTCCACGCCGCCCACCGACTCCAGTCGCACCGCCGCCTCGGGGTGGGCCAGGGCGTCGGCGGCCAGCAGTTCGGCCAGCAGCTTTTGCGTGGCCATGGAGGAAATCAGGTGCAGGGGCGGGGGTGTGCTCATTTCAGTCTTCTTGGCGTGGCGCGCCATTTGCGAGCCATGAAACCCAAAGAGCCCAGTGGCCGCGGAGCAGGCCAGGCCAGCAATCGCCATGGCCGGGGTCTCCCCGACCATTGGCGATGCCCCCTCGAGGGGGGAGGCGCAACATCGCGCAGCGAGTGGAGCAACGGGGGTGGTCCATTTCAGCGGCGCACCTGCAGCGCGCCGGGGTTGACGATGTTGCTGGGCGTGCCGCGCAGGTAGTTGACGATGTTGTCGAAGGCGGCGCCAAAGTACAGCTCGTAGCTGTCCTGCTCGACGTAGCCGATGTGCGGCGTACAGATGCAGTTTTCGAGCCGCAGCAGGGCGTGGCCCTGCAGGATGGGCTCGGACTCGAACACGTCGACCGCGGCCATGCCGGGGCGGCCGCGGTTGAGCGCGCTGACCAGCGCGTCGGGCTCGATCAGCTCGGCGCGCGAGGTATTGACCAGCAGGGCCGAGGGCTTCATGCGGGCCAGGTCGTCCAGCTTGACGATGCCCTGCGTGCTGTCGGCCAGGCGCAGGTGCAGTGAGAGCACGTCGGACAGGGCGAAGAACTCGGCGCGCGTGGGCGCGGCGTGGTGGCCGTCGGCGCGGGCGCGCGCCATGGATTCGGGTGAACCCCAGACCATCACCTGCATGCCGAAGGCGCGCCCGTAACCGGCCACCAGCTGGCCGATGCGCCCATAGCCCCAGATGCCCAGGGTGCGCCCCCGCAGCACAGCCCCGAGGCCGAAGTTGGGTGGCATCGACGCGCTTTTCAGGCCCGACTGCTGCCAGGCGCCGTGCTTGAGGTTGCCGATGTACTGTGGCAGGCGGCGCATGGCGGCCATGATGAGGGCCCAGGTCAACTCGGCCGGTGCGACCGGCGAGCCGGTGCCCTCGGCGACCACGATGCCACGCTCGGTGCAGGCGGCCAGGTCGATGTGCGAGCCCACGCGCCCGGTCTGCGAAATCATCTTCAGGCGCGGCAGCTTTTCAACCAGCTGGCGCGTGATGTGCGTGCGCTCGCGGATCAGCACCAGCACCTCGGCGTCGCGCAGCCGCACGGCAAGTTGCCCCAGGCCCTTGATGGTGTTGGTGAAGACCTTGGCTGGGTAGGGATCCAGCCGGGCGGCGCAGGACAGCTTGCGCACCGCGTCCTGGTAGTCATCGAGTATGACGATGTTCATGCGCGCATTGTGCCGCGCGCTGTCGACAGCGGGCGCACCCCGATGTGCGCGCACGCGCATGCGTTGCAGAGCGACGGGTGTCTGCGGCTTGCGCCGCATCCGCGCGTGGGGGCCGGTCGCCGGCAAGGGGCGCGTCAGGCGCGACGCGGCAGCGCGGTCTGGCGCTCTTCGGCCGCGGCCAGGCGCTCCAGTTCGGCACACACGTCGGCCAGGCGGCCGCAAATGCGCAACCGGCGCACGGTGCCGTGAGCGGCGGCGGCATCCGCAAAGTGAGTGACGCGCACGAGACCGACGGCGGGCGCGGCTGCCGTGAGCCGGGCGCTGGGCTCGGGGTGCGCGAGTGCTGCTGCGCGCGCCTGCGCCATGCGGCTCCAGGCGCCTGGCGCGTCCATGGGTTGCTGTCGGCGCTGCGCGGCCACGCGCTGGATGCTGGGGGTGCGATAGTCGGCCAGGCACACGACCTTGGACGGGGCGGGGTGGATGTCGTGCAGGAGTCCCATGTAAAACCTTTCGGGGCAGAGGTTGGACACAGGCGAGATTGACGAGGTGCAGCGCGCCGCGGCCCAAGGGCCCGATGCGCGCTGCCGGCACCGCCGCAGGGTGTGAATGGCCGTCACCCGGGAAAGGTCGCCATCTGCACGCCCGCCACCTGCGCAGGTGCCGTGGCAGCTGGGGCTACATCAGCATGTTGCCCCGGATCAGGCCGACGGCCAGGCCTTCGATTTCAAACGGCTCGCCCGGCTGCACCACGATGGTGGGGTAGTCGGGGTTTTCGGCGTGCAGCTCGATCTGCTCCTTGTGGCGGTGAAAGCGTTTGACGGTGACGTCGTCGCCCAGGCGGGCCACCACGATCTGGCCATTTCGGGCCTCGCGAGTGGACTGAACGGCCAGCAGGTCGCCGTCCATGATGCCGGCGTCCCGCATGGACATGCCGCGCACGCGCAGCAGGTAGTCGGGGCGCTGGGCAAACAGGGTGGGCTCGAGGTGATACGTCTGGTCCACGTGCTCCTGCGCCAGGATGGGCGAGCCGGCGGCGACGCGGCCAATCAGCGGCAGGGCCAGCTGCGCCATGCCGGGCAGCGTCAGGTTCAGCCCCTCGCTGCGCAGGGCGCTGCGTGCCGCACCCTTGAGGCGGATGCCGCGCGAGGTGCCACTGACCAGCTCGATCACGCCCTTGCGCGCCAACGCCTGCAGGTGTTCCTCGGCCGCGTTGGCAGACTTGAAGCCCAGCTCGGCGGCGATCTCGGCCCGTGTGGGCGGGGCGCCGGTGCGGGCGATGGCGCGCTGCACCAAGTGCAGGATCTGTTGCTGGCGGGCCGTGAGCTTGGGACTGTCGGGCATGGCAAATCCTCGGGTTGCGAGCGATCGGGCGGCGGTGTGATTGCCCGCTGCCGATCTGTATTGATTTACAGTAACTGTAGTTTTACACAGTTTTCTCGGCGATGCAAGCGTTGTGCGCGAGAAACGGCGACGTTTCCGTTGGTGAATTCGATTGCGTGGGTCAATGCCTCGCCGCTATGGTTCAAAGTTTTGCTACCAAAGTTCATAGTCTGGAGAGCCTTTTGATGAATTCGATCGCTGCAAGCCCGCGTGCCAAGCGCATGGCCCTGTTGATCGTGCTGTGCGCTGCCGTGGCGGCCTGTGGCGGCGGAGGGGACGACGGCCCCTCGATCGCGGGGCCAGCGGCACCCGCACCCAATCCGGGTTCCGGGGCGACGCCGGCACCCGGCCCCGCACCGGCACCCAGCCCCGCACCAGCACCCAGCCCCGCACCAGCACCCAGCCCCGCACCAGCACCCAGCCCCGCACCGGCACCCAGCCCCGCACCAGCGCCCAGCCCCACAC
>JAWKYM010000013.1:0-14973 GCA_041396485.1 Burkholderiaceae bacterium
CTGCCGCCGCCGTTGCCGTCGACAACCGCTGTCACCACCCAGCTGAGCCCGGCCTTCTGCGCCGAGCACTGCGCCGTGGCGCCGCCGCCCGTGCCCGCGCAGCTCCAGTTCCATGGCCCTGTGCCCGTTACGGCGCTGGCCGCACCCGCGGTGCACAGGTTGACGGGCGCGCTGGGCAGGGTTGTGCCGTGGTCGCTGCCGCACACGCCGTCGATGGCGCCGGGCACGTCGAGCACGAACGCGGCGTTGATGGAGCAGTTGGCCTGGATGTTCTGGACGGTATAGGTGTTGCCGTTGCGGACGCCGGGGCAGTTGGTGTCCAGCTGCGAAGGCAGGCGGTAGCCCGCCGCCGGGTTCAGGGTAAAGGTCGCGCCGCCGCCCTGGGGCAGGATTTGCACGCTGGCGGGCGAGATGGTGCCGGTGTGGCCGTCGAGGATGATTTCGCCGCTGGCGGCGTCGCGCACCACGGGGGTCACGTCCCAGCTGCCGGTGCAGTTGGTGGCCCAGGGCTGGCGGCCGTTGCCGGTGATCGGGTCCCAGGCGGCGTTGATGGCGGCATCCGCACTGTTGCGCAGCGGGTTGGGGCACATCGCCGCCGACTGCAGAGAGGCCGGCGGCATGGGCGGCGCGCCGACCAGCCGGTTGTTGTGGATCTGGAGGTAGCGCAGCCTGGGCAGCGTGGCCAGCGACGGCGGAATGACGCCCTCGAGCTGGTTGGTGTGCAGGAACAGGTACACCAGGCTCGTCAGGTCGGTCAGATCCGGAATGGGGCCGCTGAGCTGGTTGTCGTTGACGTAGAAGCTGTACAGCTTGCCCAGGCCGGTGAGCGGTGGGATGCGGCCGCTGAGCTGGTTGGCGTTGGCCGCGAAGGTGTAGAGATTGGCCAGCCCCGCCAGCGCGGTGATCGACGTGAGCCGGTTGTTGGAGGCCGTGAAGTCCCGCAGGCTGGTGAGGCCGGTGAGGTCGGGGATGGCGCCGGTGAGCCGGTTGTTGTCGACGCGGAAGGTGTCCAGCGCCGTGGCGCCCGCCAGCGCGCCGATCTGCCCGTCGAGCTGGTTGCCATCGACCATGAAGAGCTTGAGCTTCTTGAGGCTGCCGAGCTCGGGCGTGGAGCCCGTCAGCTGGGCGCCGCGGATCTCGAAGGTCTCCAGCTGCGCCAGGCCGGCCAGCGGCGGGATCGGACCGCTGAACTTGTTGCTGCCCAGGATCAGCGTCACCAGCCGGCTCCATTGGTCCAGCGGCGGCAGGGGGCCGCTCAGCTCGTTCTGGTACAGGTTGAGGGCGCTCAGCTCGGTCAGGTCGGTGATCGAGGCGGGCACGGTGCCCTTCAAGTTGTTGAAGTTGAGCTTGAGCCCGGTGACATGCTCGTTGCCGGCGCTGCCGCTGCAGGTCACGCCATGCCAGCTGCACTCGGTGCCCACCGCGCCCGTCCACTTGCCGGTGCTGTTGCGCCAGTTGGGGCCGTCGGCGGCGTCGTACAGCGCCAGCAGCGCCTGTCGCTCGGTGGCGGGAATGGCGGCTTGCGCCGGCGCACTGCCCAGCACCGCGGCGAGCGCCAGGCCCAGCAGGCCGGCCGCGCGCGGCCCGATGCGCCGCATCCCGGCGCGTGGTTTGGGAAAGCTCATGCAAAGACTCCTGATTGCTACTGATTTGATAGTTGATGGCGCTTCAATGACAAGCGCCAGCGCCGCTTCGCCGCGTGCCGCCGGCTGGAGCGGGAATTCTGGGAAATCGGCATCCGCGGGCGACAGCCGCTCAGCTCGAATTCGCAGCCCGTTGTTCTGGCGTGCCGCCGGCCGTCGGCGCCATCGCCGCGCTCGCGCTTGTAGGCCCGCGCCAGGATGGCGCCGGTGGAGTAGCCCACCCGGTCGGCGGCCTGCTGCAGGGTCAGGCGCTGCTCCCTGAACAGGCGCTCGGCCAGGTGGATGCGCCAGCGCGCCAGATAGCGCATCGGCGGCAGCTGCATCTGCGCCTGAAAGCGCTGGGCGAACGGCACGCGGCTCAGGTGGCACAGCCGCGCCAGTTCGGTCGCCGTCCAGGGATGGGCGGGGCGGGTGTGGATGGCGTGCAGGGCCGGCAGCAGGCGCGCGTCGCGGGGCGCGCGGTGGGCGCCCGCGGGCGGCGCGTCGCCGCGCAGCCAGTCCAGCACCAGGTGCCGCAGCAGCGCGTTCAGGGTCGGGGTCAGGCCCACGCCCCTGCCGCCAGCGTGGATGTCGGCCATCCAGCCCACCAGCTGGCCCATGCTGGGCAGCCGAGCCGGCGCCTGCGCCTGGCGCAGCACCAGCACCGGCGGCAGGGCGGCCAGCATCGGGTGCGCCGCCAGGTCGGCGCGCCAGTAGAAGCTGCCGCTCCACAGCTGCGGCGGCGCCGCATCGGCGGGCGCCGCCACCGACAGGCCAAAGGTGCGGCCATGCCGCTGAGGGACGTGGGCCAGCAGGTCCTCGAAGCGCTGCAGGGGCGCGCGCTCGTCGCTGCACAGGCGATGGCGTCCGGCGTGCGGCAGGAAGGCCACGTCGCCGGCGTGCAGCGCCACGGGCGGCGCGTCCTCCCAGCGCAGCCGGCCGCCGCCTTGCCCCACCACGTACAGCGGGGCGCGGCGGCGGCTGGCGATCTCCACGTGCAGCGGCGCGGCGCACCGAAGCTGGAAGTGCAGCATGGGCTCGAAGTCCAGGCCTTCGACGATGGCCTCGTGCGCGCGGGCGGTGGCGGCGGGGTGCATGACGCGGGCGCGGCTCAGAAAACCATCACGTGATCGACCCGGTAGCGGCCGTCCTGCTGCACCAGCACCAGCTCGGCGACGAACTCGCCCGGCGCCACGGTGAAGGCCTGCCGCCACACCACGGCCACCGAATCGGAGCGGCGAAAGATCCCCAGCAGCGTGCGGCCGGCAAAGCGGCCCTTGCTGGCCTGGTATTGCCGGCACACGGTCTCGAAGATGCTGGCCGGCAGCACGCTGCGGGCGCGCTCGGTGAAGTCGCGCACGTGGCGCTCGTAGTCGATGGCCGTCGAGGCGTCCATCAGGTTGTCCATGATGGGTTCGACGACGGCCAGGATGGCGGCGTCGGACTGGCGGGCGAGGTCCATGGGAATTCCGGTTGATCCACGCAAGGCGTGAAGGGCTGCAAGGGGAAGGTTGGGCGCGGTCGCGGCGCGCGCAGACCCGCCGTGACCCGGTGCGGCAACTGTAGGAAGCGCCGCGCCGTCTGCCTATCGGTCACCTGACCGACGATGTGTGCCGGCGGGCCGACCGGCCGGCCGGGCGGTGGTATCCCGCGGGGGAATGGCACGCGGCGAGGTGCCGCCCAACAATCGCGCCTTTGCCGGACCGCCACGCGCACCCGGCCGGACGAAGGATTCGCATGCACCCCGCCTTGATCGATCTGCTGGGCGCCGTCGCCGACGCGGCGCGCTGGGATGCCTCGCTGCATGGCTACGCCGCCAGCCTGGGCGCCGACCAGGTGGGCTGGTTCGTGCTGGCCAGCGGGCCCGAGCAGCTGGCGCAGCGCGGCGCCGACTTTGCCGCCCACCCCGACCCGCGCTACTGGCTGCAGTCGCCCTCGGCCGACGGCACGCCCGCGCTGGTCGGGCGCGGGGTGACGCCCGAGGCCACGCAGTGCTATGCCCAGCACTACCGCGAGCTGGACCCGCTGTGGGAGGCGGCCATGCAGGGCTATGCCCAGGCCGGCCCCGGCGACACCTGGGTGGTCACCGACCTGCCGGCGCGGCGGCGCACCTGCCACGCCGGGTTCTACAACGACTTCCTGCGCCCGCACGGCATCGGTGCGCGCATGTTCGGCGGCAGCCGCGGGGGGCGCCACCCGGTGGGCAACCTGTTCGCGTCGGTGTACCGCCAGCGCGACGACGAGGGTTTCACGCCGGAGCAGGCGCAGCGCTTTCAGGCCGAGTTCGGCGCCGTGCAGCAGGCGGCCTTCCTGCACCGCGAGATGCTGGCGCTGCGCGCGCGCACCCAGGGGCTGGAGACGCTGCTGGAGCGGCTGCCCGTGGGCCTGCTGTTTCTGGACGCCGGCGGGCGGCTGCTGCACGCCAACCCGCGCGCGCGCGCCCTGGCCGCGCGCCGCGAACACGCCGCGCTGCGCCTGCTGCTGGGCGGCCGGGTGCAAGCCGATGCGACGGCGCACGCCCTGTTCGCGCAGGCACTGCGCGGCGACAGCGGCTGCGCCGAGCTGCCGGGCGGCCTGCTGCTGGTGACGCTGGCGCTGGGCGAGCTGGGCGCGCTGGGCCTGCACCACCCGGCCCCCGGCGTGGCCTGCGTGCTGCTGGAGCGCGCGCACGACGGCGCCGCCGCCGCCGCACTGGCGCGCCAGGCCTGGCGGCTGAGCCCGGCCGAAACCGCGCTGCTGCGCGCCCTGCTGCGCGGCCAGACGCCGCAGGACTTTGCCGACGCCCGCCGCGTGCGCATGCGCACCGTGCGCACGCAGCTCAGCGCGCTGCTGCTCAAGACCGGCGCCGCGCGCCAGCAGGACCTGGTGGCCCTGGTCGCGCGGCTGCTGCTGCTGGCGCCGGACAAACTACAAAATCAATAGCTTGATGCGCTTGCTGGTCAAGCGCCACCGCCCGATTCGTCTTGATTTTCTTGCAACCGGCGCCGCAGGTCATCCCAGTCGCTGGCCTGGGTGGCGGCAAAGATGGCGCGCAGGTGCTTCTTCAAGGCCGCTTCGCCCACGCCGGCCAGGCGATGGCTGTCGGCGCGCGCATGGCCCAGGCCGGCCAGCAGGGCGATGTCGCGCTGCAGCGGCGACAGCGGCAGCGCCAGCACGCGCTGCACCACCGCCACGCTGCGCGGGTGCTGCCGCTGCAGCGTCACCAGGTGCTGCGCCGCGCCGCCAGCCAGCGGGTGCAGCGTGCGGCGCTGCGCCGCCAGCCAGCCCCCCGGCACGGCGATGCGTGCGGACAGCCCCGCCTGCGCCACGCCCAAGCGCCGCGGCAGGTCGCCCGGCAGCGCCGGCTGGGCGGCGGCGCGCAGGCCCAGCCCCGGCAGGTTGGCCTGGCGCAGCAACTGCACGGCCGCCTCGTCCGCGAACAGGGGGCGGCCCTCGCCGTCCAGCACCACGTGGCCGACCGGGCCGGCGCCTTGGGCGTCGCCGGACCAGGCGGCATGCGGGCGCTCGAAGGCGCGCGCCAGCCAGCCCGCGGCACGCTCCAGCGTGGCGGCGTCGCCGGCGGCAAAGGCCGTGCCCGGCGCGCGAAACAGCATGGCGATGGCGCGCGTGCGGCCCTGCACCTCCACCCGCAGGTCCAGCGTGTGCCGGTGGCCGCTGGCGCGCACCAGCAGGTTGAAGGAGTTGGAGCGGAAGTAGCGCGCCCCCGGCGCCAGCAGACGGCCGATGCGCGGGCCATCGGCGCGCGCCAGGGTGTGGACGTTGATCTCGCTCGGGCCGGCAAACAGGCGCTCGAATTCATTGAGAAACAGGTCCTGCGCCGCGGCCGGCGAGTCTTCATGAAAAAAGCCCTCGGGCCGCCCTTCGGCATCCAGCCAGAACAGCGCCGCCGCATCCGCGCCCACCAGCGCACGCAGCACCGCGCACAGCTGGGGCGCGACCGGTGCCAGTCCCAAGCCCAGCCCGCACAGCATGCCCAGCGCATGCCACTGGCGCTGGCGCTCGGCGGCGGAAGAGGAAGTGGGCGTCGTCATGGGGCGGCGGGCACGGGGCCATGCATTATGAAAGCCGCCCGGCACGCCCGCCCCGCGCCGCCGATTTCGCGTGCCAACGCCACCGCATCCCCATAGAATTCCGGCCAGCCCATGACCGCCCACCTGAACCCGGAGCTCATCGCCCTGATCGACTCGGGTGTGTCGGTCATCGTCGCCTCGCGCGATCCGCAACTGCGCCCCAGCCTGATGCGCGGAATGGGATCGCGCATCAGCGCCGACGGCTGCCTGATCACCGTGTTCCTGCGCCCCAGCCAGTCGCAAGTCCTGCTGGCAGATCTGCAAGCCGGCGGCCCCATTGCCGTGGTGTTCAGCCACCCGCCGACCAACCGCACGGTTCAACTCAAGGCGAGCGGCGCGCGCATCCGTGGCGTCGAGCCCAGCGATCAGGCCGCGCTGCGGCGCTACCGGGTGGCCGTGCAGCACTGCATCGGTCTGCTGGGTTTTGGCCCCGACTTTGTGGCGGCCATGCTGTCGGCGCCGCCCGATGACCTGGTAGCGATCGAATTCACGCCCGAAGCCGCAGTTGATCAGACCCCCGGCGCACGCGCTGGCACCCCCCTGCCCGCGCGCCCCACGCCAGGACCCACAGCCCCGATCCGAGCCTGCGCTCCATCCGCGCCTGTCTCGAAGGCGCAGTGCCCGGCATCACGGCCACCTGCGCCGCCGACGGCACACCCAACGTGGCCTATCTGTCACAGGTGTTCTACGTGGACGAAGGGCACGTGGCGCTGTCCTTCCAGTTCTTCAACAAGACGCGCCAGAACATTCTGGCCAACCCCTGCGCCAACGTGCTGGTGACGGACCCTGTGACGGCGCGCTACTACCGCCTTCACCTGCGCTACCTGCGCACGGAAACCACCGGAGCGCTGTTCGAGCGCATGAAAGCCCAACTGGCGGGCATTGCCTCGCACGAAGGCATGGCCGATGTGTTTGCACTCAAGGGCTCGGACATCTATGCGGTCGAGCGCGTCGAAGCCCTGCCGGGCGAAGGCCTGCCGCCCGCACCGCCGCGCGCCGATCTGCTGGGCGCGCTGCGTCTGTGCAGCCAGCGCCTGGCGCGCTGCAACGGGCTGGACGAACTGCTGCAGGCGCTGCTGGCTGGCCTGCGCGAACACTTCGCCATCCGGCACGCCATGGTGCTGATGCTCGACGTGGCGGCGGGCCAACTCTACACCGTGGCCAGCTGCGGCTACCCGCACTCGGGCGTGGGCTCGGAGATCCGACTGGGTCAGGGCGTGATCGGCGTGGCCGCGCGCGAAACCACGCCGGTGCGCATCGGCCACGTGACGCACGCGGCGCTGTACAGCCACACGCTGCGCAGCAATCTGGGGACCGACGGGGCCACGCCCGGCCCCGACATTCCCTACCCCGGTCTGGCCCACCCGCACAGCCAGTTGGCGGTACCGCTGGTGAGCAGCGGGCGCACGCTGGGCGTGCTGTTTGTCGAAAGCCAGCTGGACCTGCAGTTCCGCTACCCCGAGGAGGATGCCCTGATGACCCTGGCCGGGCAACTGGCGGCCGCCATCGACCTGTTGCAGCGCCCCGACGAGCCGTCCGAAGCCACGTCACCGGTGGTGGCAACCGCGCCGCCCCAGGGGCAGCCCCTGCGCGTGCGCCACTTCGCCGCCAATGGCAGCGGGTTTGTCAACGACGCCTACCTGATCAAGGGTGTGGCCGGCGCCATCCTGTGCAAGCTGCTGCGCGATCACGCCGCCACCGGGCGCACCGAGTTCAGCAACCGCGAGCTGCGCCTGGATCGCAGCCTGGGCCTGCCCGAGGTGGCCGACAACCTGGAAGCGCGCCTGCTGCTGCTGCAGCGGCGGCTGCAGGAAAGCCAGCTCGGAATCCGCCTCGAAAAGGCAGGCCGCGGGCGCGTGCGCCTGTGCCTGGACGCGCCGGTGCGGCTGGAACGGATCGCGTGAAGGAGTGCTTCGCTGGGTTGCCAGTGGCCCTCTCGAACGGCCGCACCGCAGGAATGGGGCATGACAAATCCGCGCCTTGGTTCTGTTCAAGGTGCGGAGTCGGTGCGTTATCGAGCGGCATACAAGCCGGGAACGATATGCTCCAACATGCTGACCTCCTCGACGTTGTGAGTGAGCCAGGCCGTACCCATGGCATCGGAGAAAATTCTTTGCCGTGCAATCCGGTTGAACGGCCACCTGAGCGCACCTGCGGCGACGCCGACCACCATTCGTGACCGGTAGCTTGCGCCTGTCGGGACTTCACCGAAGCGGTGCTCCAGGCGAAAGATCTCCACACCGGCAATGCGCCGGACCAATGAGATGCCCCCTTCGTCAAGCCTCTCCACGCACTCGGTGGAATCCACGTAAAAGGCCGGATTGGCGGCAAAGGCCTCGACGATGCGGAAATGAGCGCCCTTGCCGGATCCACCCTCCGGCGAACGCCGGGCAAGCTCCCAATGGATGTGATCGCGTGGGTGCCAGAGCAGGTAACGAGGGTAGGTCTGGCCGTTGAGGCTCATCTCCTTGCCGAGGTTCTCGAACCACCAGCGGAGCATGGCCGGGCTGACGCCACGAACGGTGTCGTGCTCGATGGTGAGCAGGAGCTGACCGGCCGGCGTGATCGACTGCGTGGTGCGCGCAGAAGTGAGAGGCTTCATGGGGCCTGCGTGAGGGCGCTCTGGAAGGATGGGGAGGTGCATTTGACGGTGAAGAATGGAGTTTTCTTTTGTCAGCTTGCCTTTGTGGACTCCGGCGCCTCGCCCAGATCGCGCACCAGTCGATCCCACTGGTAGCCAGACAACAACGGCCGCACCTGCTCGACCACAGCCTGGAACACCGGCGCCGGCGCGTGCGCACGCATCTCGCCCAGCATTTGCGCGCGCTCGGCCGGGGTGAGGGCCGGCAGCATCCAGCGCAGCTCGACCATGCTCTCATCGGGTGGAATCGACGCCACGATGTCGCCCTCGATCTGCGCCAGTTCGGCATCGCCATAGTGCGCCCACAGCACGGCGTTGTGCCCGCGCTCTTCCTGCTGCATGTGCTCGAGGTTGTGCGCCACGAACAGCGACAGCTGGCCGTACAGCACGTGGGCCAGGCGTGCGCGCTGGGCCAATGGGCAGGCGCGCAGCCGAGCCACACTGGCCTCCAGCGCGTCGATGGCACGCTCATGCCCCAGGTGCTCTTGGGCCAGCTGGGCGCTGCTGCCGCCGACGTGGCGCTCCATGGCGGGGTGGATGAACTGGTTTTCGTGCGCCAGGTGGGCGCGGCAGATCGCCAGCAGTTGCGCCACGGCATCGCCTGCCTGCGCCCACTGGCCGTCGTCGTCGGCATCGACGCGACCCAGCGTCACGAGCGTGTCGAACATGAAGGCGCGCAGAGCCTTGTGGATGAAGGCGTAGAGGTCCTTGCGCGGCGCGGCCGAGTCTGCCTCGGCCAGGGCCATCATTTCCAGGGGATTGAGGTGCATGGTCGGTTCCTGTGTTGAGAGTTTGCGGTAGGTGCGGACTCACCTGAGCCCACCCCGCAAAGTCTAGGAACGACGCCGCCCGGGCGCTGCTAAATAGCGCTTAGGCCAACCCTATGTTTTTCTTAAGCGCGCGCCCTGCGCATCCACTCCGCCGCACGCTCCGCGATCATCACGGTCGGCGCATTGGTGTTGCCGCCCGGCACGCTGGGCATGATGGAGGCGTCCACCACCCGCAGGCCCTCGATGCCGCGCACGCGCAGCCGCTCGTCCACCACGTCCATCGGCCCCCGGCCCATGCGGCAGCTGCCCACGGGGTGATAGATGGTGTCGGCATGCTGGCGGATGAAGGCCTCGATCTCGGCGTCGCTGCGCACGGCCGCGGATTTTTCGCGCCCGCCGTGGCGCGCCAGGGCCGGCTGGCTCAGGATCTCGCGCATCTGCCTGAAGCCCTTGACCAGCCGGCGCACATCGTCGCCCTCCTGCAAAAACGCCGGGTCGATCAAGGGCGCGGCCAGCGGGTCTGGGCTGGCCAGGCGCACACTGCCGCGGCTTTGCGGGCGCAGCACGCACACGTGGCATGAAAAGCCGTGGCCGCACACCGTGGCGCGCCCGTGGTCCACCAGCTTGCCGACCACGAAATGCAGTTGCAGGTCGGGCAGCGCCTCGCCGGCGTCGCTCTTGATGAAGCCGCCCGCCTCGGCAAAGTTCGTCGTCAGCGGCCCGCGCCGCTCGCGCCGCCAGCGCTGCACGTCGCCCCAGGTGCGCCGGGCGCCGGCCAGCGACAGGCCGAACAGCTCGTGCGCGCCGGGCACGTCCCACACCTGCACCACGTCGGGGTGGTCGTGCAGGTGCTGGCCCACGCCGGGCAGGTCCAGCGCCACCTCGATGCCGTGCTGGCGCAGCTGGTCGGCCGGGCCGATGCCCGACAGCATCAGCAGCTGCGGCGACTGCAAGGCGCCGGCGCAAAGCAGCACCTCGCGCTCGGCGCGCAGCTTCTTCTCCTGCCCGCCTTCCAGGTAAGCCACGCCCACGGCGCGCCCGTTTTCGACCAGCACGCGCGTGGCGCGCACGCCCGTCAGCACGTGCAGGTTGGGCCGCGCCCGGTTGGGCGTGAGATAGCCCTTGGCCACCGAGCAACGCTCGCCCCCCTTGTGCGTGACCTGGTACAGGCCCACGCCCTCCTGCGTGCGACCGTTGAAGTCGGGGTTGTGCACCTGTCCGCCCTGCACGCCGGCTTCGACAAAGGCGTGCGCAAAGGGGTTGGGGTCGCACAGGTCCATCACGTTGAGCGGCCCGCCCGTGCCGTGCCAGGCATCGGCCCCGCGCTCGTTGTTTTCGGCGCGCTTGAAAAACGGCAGCACCTCGTCCCAGCACCAGCCGATGTTGCCCTCGGCGGCCCAGCCGTCGTAGTCCTGCGGCACGCCGCGCATGTAGATCATGGCGTTGACCGAGCTGGAGCCGCCCAGCACCTTGCCGCGCGGCTGGTAGCCCCGCCGCCCGTTCAGGCCCGGCTGCGGCACGGTCTGGAAGGCCCAGTTGGCGCGCCCCAGCTTGGCCAGCAGCGCCAGCCCGGCCGGGCAGTGGATCAGCACGCTGGCGTCGGGCGGGCCGGCCTCCAGCAGCGTGACCTGCACGCTGGGGTCTTCGGAGAGGCGTGCGGCCAGCACGCAGCCGGCCGAGCCGGCGCCGACGATCACGTAGTCCATGGGTGGGTCTCCTGGTTGCCCGGTGCCGGCATTGTGGTGGCGCGAGCGGCGGCTACCATTGGTGGTTTTCCCTCGCATCTTTTGGAGCACAGCATGAACATCACCACCGTCGGCATCGTGGGCGCAGGCACCATGGGCAATGGCATCGCGCAGGCCTGCGCGGTTGCGGGCATCAACGTCGTCATGGTCGACATCGCCCAGGCGGCGGTGGACAAGGGCCTGGCCACCGTGGGCAAGAGCCTGGACCGCCTGCTGCAAAAGGACAAGATCACCGAGGCCGACAAGGCTGCGGCGCTGGCCCGCATCAAGGGCTCGACCCAGTACGACGACCTGAAGGCCGCGCAGCTGGTCATCGAGGCCGCCACCGAGAACCACGCGCTCAAGAACAAGATCCTGGCCCAGCTGGACGCCCTGCTGGCACCCGAGGTCATCGTCGCCACCAACACCTCGTCGATCTCCATCACGCAGCTGGCTGCCGTCACGCAGCGGCCCGACCGCTTTGTCGGCATGCACTTCTTCAACCCGGTGCCGATGATGGCGCTGGTCGAGATCATCCGCGGCCTGCAGACCAGCGACGCCACGCACGACGCCGTCAAGGACCTGGCCACGCGTCTGGGCAAGTCGCCCATCACCGTCAAGAACGCGCCCGGCTTCGTCGTCAACCGCATCCTGGTGCCGATGATCAACGAGGCCTTCTTCGTGCTGGCCGAGGGCTTGGCCACGCCCGAGGACATCGACGCCGGCATGCGCCTGGGCTGCAACCACCCGATCGGCCCGCTGGCGCTGGCCGACATGGTGGGCCTGGACGTGTGCCTGGCGGTGATGGAGGTGTATCTGGAGCAGTTTGGCGACAGCAAGTACCGCCCCTGCCCGCTGCTGCGCGAATACGTGGCCGCCGGCCACCTGGGCCGCAAGACCGGGCGCGGCGTGTATCACTACTGAAGCCGCGGGCGCCTCCCGCCCACGGGCGGCGCGATCAGCCAGCGGGCCGGCGGGGTTCGGTCGCGCCGTGTCAGCCGCGGCGCGCCGGCAGCAGCCCCGCCATCTGCCGCTGCGCCACCGCCTGCCCCTGGGCCGCCGCGCGGGCAATCCACATCACGGCCAGGTTGTCGTCCTGCGCCTGCTGCTCGGCCGTCTTGCCGCCGGGCGCGGCGTAGGCCACGCCCAGCCACTGCATGGCGTCGCCATTGCCTTGCGCCGCCGCCTCGTTCAGCCAGTACAGCGCCGCGCGCTCGGCCCCGGCCACGTAGAACAGCGCGCCCATGTCGGCCTGCGCCCGGGCGTCGCCCGCGTCGGCGCGCTGCAGCGCCGCCACCTCGTCGGCGGCTAGGGCCACGCCCCCGGTGGCGCGCAGCAGGCCCAGCACCTCGCCCAGCGCCAGCGTGGCGCGCCCGCGCGCATCCTTGTCGCCCTTGGTCAGGGCGCCGTCACCCGCGCGGCGCCACAGCGTGCTGCGGCTGATGCCGGTGATGGCGACGGCGGCGTCGAGGCTGAGGGTGGGCATGGGCGATGGAAAATTGTGATCTGACCCCATTTTTATGCACTCGGTGACTTGGGCGCTGACTTTTCAAGAACCTCGACCATGCGGGTTTGCCAACCAGGCCCGGTGGACCGCCAGCGTGCGATGACCTTGGGTGGCAACCGCAGAGACAGGAGTTGGCGCGGGTCGGCGAGCTTGGGACGCCCGCGACGCACCAGCTTTTCGCCGTGATACAAGTCAGCCTCGGAAATCCAGGCGTCTGTGATTTCCGGCGGAGTTTCCGCGTCATGCGAGATGGGGTTGGAGCTTTTTCGCTTCGCGCTCATGACAATGCCTCATACTGATGATGCGTCTTGCGACGCCGCGCGGCGTCCATGCGAACACGACAAGCCGGGATTCGAGCCAGCCTGCTGTGATGAAACGAGGCTCGCCGTAGTCTCGCCGATCATCTACGCGTGTCAAGTGCGGCCCGGCAAAGACTTCCTTTGCTCTGCGCATGTCCAAGCCGCGTTCCTGCAGCGTCCATTCGCGTTTTGCAGGGTCGCAGGTGATCCGCATGGACTAACTGTAGCTACAGCAAATATTCCTGTCAACACGGTTGTGATGAGGCTGAACCTGTTGGCTAACGCGTTCTTGACGAAAAGGCACCTGCGTATCGGTGCATCGAAAACTCAAGACCACGTCGGCGCGCGCCTCATCGGTCCCGGTACGCCGGCGATCGTCCAGTGACACGGCCGCAGGCGTGCCACGCACGCCACCGAAACCCCCGCAAGTGTTTCAAACCGTGCCTGATGTGCCAACTTGCGCACGGCAGGCGGCCCGTCCAGCCGGTTGGCACGCCACGTGCAACACCCCCAGCGTGCGGCGACGCACCTGCCCACTCAGGGAGGGTCTCCAAGGGTCTCCGAGGTTCAAACCAACTTTTTAAGAGGAAATGGAAATGAAACAAATGAAGAAACTGCAGCAAGGCTTCACCCTGATCGAATTGATGATCGTGGTGGCCATCATCGGTATTCTGGCGGCCGTGGCGCTGCCGGCGTATCAGGACTACACCATCCGCGCCAAGGTGTCGGAAATCGTTCTGGCCGCTTCAGCTTGTCGCACCAGCATCACTGAAACCGTTCAGTCGACCGCCTCCACCGTGTTGCCGGCTGCCAACGCTTGGGGCTGCGAAGTGACGACTGGCTCTGGCTCGAAGTATGTGGACATCATTGCGACCGACGGCAATGGCAAAGTCACGGTGACCGCCACGAGCGCGGCTGACCTTGGCCCCGCCAAGGGCGGAACGATTACCCTCACGCCCTACAAGAGTGCCTCGGCGACTCTGACCAACAGTGATGTGAACGTCCTGATCCACCACTGGGTGTGCGCACCTGGCACCATGCCCGCCAAATATCTGCCCGGCTCCTGCCGCGGTTAATTCAGGTATTTGCATTGCCAGCGGCGCCCCGGGCGCCGCTTTTCGTTTTCTCCCTATAGTTTTGTGTATGGACTAGGTTGGTCTTACACAGAGTTGACGCATCGACTCATGTCAGGATGGTTTGCCCGTGCTTCCACGCTCGCCTTCTTCACCGCGTTTGACTGAATTGCTGGGTTTGGCCGGCCTGCTTGCGGTGGGGATGGCCTGGCTCTTGCCCAACAAGGCATTTCCGTGGATTTCCATCTGGAACGAGGCCGCCGCCGTGCTGGGCCTGCTGATGCTGGCGTTGTTGCGTTTCGGCCGGACAGGCGGAGTCCTTGTGCGATTCAAGCTGGGCTCGCCCTTGACCGCCCTGGTTTTGGTCGGCATTGCAGCGGCATGGGTCCAGTGGATGGGAGGACTCCTGCCCTTTGCCGGCGATGCCTGGCTCGTGAGCCTGTATCTGGGCTTGTTCGCCATGGCGGCGCTGACCGGACAGGTGCTGGCGCTCAGCGCCGAGGGCGCACGCTGGACCACCGCGCTGCTGCTGACGGTATTTTCCGCGGGACTGATTTCTGCCGGCATCGTCCTGATGCAATGGCTGTGGGCCGAGCCACTGGCGGTTTTTGCGCAAGAACTCGTGCGCGGCAGCCGACCTTACGCGAGCCTGGGCCAGAAAAACCACGCAAACACGCTGTTGTTCCTGGCGCTGTGCTGCGCCATGCAGTTGCGGCGCGAACGACAGATCGGTGCTTTTGGGATGCTGCTGTCGGCGGCGGTGTTGACGCTGGCCATGTGCATCACCCAGTCACGCACCGGCCTGCTGCAACTGGCCCTGCTGGCTGGCTGGAGCGTGTGGTTGTGGCTGCGCGCGGGCCAGCGCGGCGAATGGCGCTGGGGACTTTGGGCGCTTGGCTTGGGCGCGGCTTGGTGGTTGGCGATGTCGTGGCTTGATCAGCACCTGTTGCTGCCTTGGTCGGCAAGGGACGTGGGGCTCGAGCAGGCTGGCGGTGATTTGCGGCTGAAGGTCTGGCGCGCGTTCTTCGACGCCGCGTCGCAGCGGCCCTGGACGGGCTACGGTTGGCTCCAGTCGGCCACGGCGCAAGAGGCCGTAGCGGCTTGCCACCCGGACTTGCGCTATTACTTCAACTACGCACATATGTTGCCGCTGGATTGGGTGGTGTGGCTGGGTTGGCCCCTGGGCTTGAGCCTGCTGGCCTTGCTGGCTTGGTGGATTTGGCGGCATCTGTCGGCCCAAGGCAGCGCAGCCAGCGGCTATTGGATG
>JAWKYM010000014.1:0-14144 GCA_041396485.1 Burkholderiaceae bacterium
GCGCTGCTGGGCACCACGGTGGCGTCCTTTTTCAGCATCAGCGCGCTGCTGTGGCTGCTGGGCTGAGGGCGCTTCAGTCCTTGTCGACGCCCGCACAGCTGTCGCTGAGCCAGCGGCCGTGTCCTTCCACGTGAATCGTGCCGCCCGACGCGGTCTGCCCCTCGCTGCGCATGGTGACGGTGGTGGGGCTGTCGGCCTGGATCACCACGTGCATGTGGCTCAGGCGCTGCCCCTCGCCGCAGCGCTGATCGACTTCGATCCGGTTGCTGGTGGCCGACAGCACCTTGCGGGTGCACATGGCGGTGTCGTGAAACAACCGGTTGTCGTCCAGGTTCTTTTGCGTCAGGCAGTAGCTGGTGGTGATCGGTTTGCCGGAAAAGGCCTGCAAGGCGGCCTCCATCTGGGCGCGCCGCTGGGGCGTCATCTTGGCCAGTTTTTCGGGCGGTATGAGAGAGCCGCTGGCGGTGATGGCGGTGGTGGTTTCCCAAGCACCCAAGCGGACGTTCAGCGTGGTGGCCCCCACACCGAGCGAAGCGAAGGCGACGGCGCCGGTGATGGCCAGGGCGTGGCGGACGGTCATGCGAACTCCTGTCGAAGGGGGCGCGCGGCCTTGCCGAGTCGCCAGCGTGTCCGTACGGCACGGGCTGGGTGCCTTGCTCGTCACACACAAGCCACGAACTTCCATGGGCTGCCCCCTTCAATCCGCAGCGTGCGCCAATCCGGGTTGAAAAGCAAGACGGCTTTCGACCACCGCACCGTGTCGCGCAGCGTCGGCGCGGGCGGCCGCGGGGCTCACATCGACTCGGCCAGCATGCGCCGATAGTCCTCGGGCGAGGCGATGCGCGGATTGGTCTTGTGGCAGTGATCCAGCAGGGCGTGGTGGATGATGGGCTCGAACATCGCCTCGGTCACGCCCAGCTCGCGCAGGCCGGCGGGCAGGCCCAGGCGCGCGCTCATGGCCTTCACGGCCGCGGCCACGTCGGCGCCCGCATCCAGCCCCATCGCTTGCGCCATGCGCGCCAGGCGCTGTTCTTTTTGAATGCTGTCGGCGCCTGCGTTGAAGCGGATCACGGCCGGCAGGAAGATGGCGTTGAGCGTGCCATGGTGGGTGCGCGGGTCGATCCCGCCCAGGCTGTGGCTCAGGCTGTGCACGCAGCCCAGCCCCTTCTGGAAGGCCAGCGCGCCGTGCACGCTGGCGGCCATCATGTCCAGGCGCGCGGCGCGGTCGCTGCCGTCACGCGTGGCACGCTCGATGGCGGCCCAGCCGCGGCGCAGGCCCTCCAGCGCAATGCCGTCGGCCGGCGGATTGAAGGCCGGCGCCATGAAGGTTTCCATGCAGTGGGCGATGGCGTCCATGCCGGTGGCGGCCGTCAAGCGCGGTGGCAGGCCCAGGGTGAGCGCCGGGTCGCAAATGGCGGCCTTGGGCAGCAGGGCCCAGTTGTGAAAACCCAGCTTGCGCCCGTCATCGACGATGACGATGGCGCCGCGCGCCACCTCGCTGCCGGTGCCCGAGGTGGTGGGCACGGCGATCAGCGGCGCCACGGCCTCGGTGATGCGGGTGGAGCCGCCTTCGATGGTGGCGTAGGTGGTGAGCGGGCCCGGGTGCGTGGCGGCAATGGCCACGCCCTTGGCGCAGTCGATGGCGCTGCCGCCGCCCACCGCGATCAGGCCGTCGCAGCGCTCGCTCTGGTACAGCGTGGCGGCGGCGCGCACGGCGGCCTCGGTGGGGTTGGAGGGCGTGCCGTCGTACACCGCGTGGGGCATGCCGCCCATGGCCTGCAGCACCGTGTCCAGCACGCCGACGGCGCGCACGCCCGCGTCGGTGACGACCAGCGGGCGCGTGATGCCCACGCGCTGGCAGTGGGCGGGCAACTGGGCAATGGCGCCAAAGTCGAACTCGATGTGGGTGAGGTACTGGATCAGGGCCATGGCGGTGGGTGCTTGCGCTAGGATGGAAACCCCCATCCTACTCAACAACACCCGAGGAGACTGTCATGCACGTATCACCCCGCAACCTGGTTCGTGGCCTGTCCGCCGTGGCCGCCGCTGCCCTGCTGGCCGCCTGCGCCAGCGGGCCGAGGCCTGCGCCCATCGTGTCCACCGCCGGTTGCCTGAGCGACGCGCAGGTCAACACCTGGATGGCGGACTACAACGCCCGCAAGCCGGCGCCCAACCCGCCGGCGACCATGACCATGGCGGACGCCGCCTGCACCCGCGCCAAGCTGCAGCAGCGCCTGGCCGCGCAGGACGGGCCGCTGGTGGGCTACAAGGCGGGCCTCACCAACCCGGCCGTGCAGAAGAAGTTCAACACTGACCAGCCGGTGTGGGGCGCCCTGTACCTGTCCATGCTGCTGAACAGCGGCGCCACGGTGGACGCCCACTTTGCCGCACGCCCCTTGTACGAGGCCGACCTGCTGGTGCGCGTGAAGGACGCCGGCATCAACGCGGCCCGGACCCCCGCCGAGGTCTTGCAGCATGTGGACCAGATCGTGCCCTTCATCGAGCTGCCGGACTTGATGGTCGAGGCGCCGCCCAAGCTGAACGGCGTGGGCGTGAGCGCCATCAACGTCGGCGCGCGCCTGGGCGTGCGCGGCGCGGCGCTGCCGGTGCCGGCCGATGCAGCGGGCCAGGCCAAGTTGCTGACCGAACTGCGCGACATGGACGTGAGCCTGACCGACGCGCAGGGCGCCAGGCTGGGCGGCGGCAAGGGCAGCGACGTGCTGGAGCATCCGCTGAACGCCGTGGTCTGGCTGGCTGGCGCGCTGAAGGCACAGGGCCTGGCCATGCAGCCGGGGCAACTGATCAGCCTGGGATCGTTCTCGGCGCTGCTGCCGCCCAAGCCGGGGCTGAAAGTGACGGCCCACTACGGGGGCGTGGCGGGCCTGCAGCCGGTGACGGTGACGTTCCGGTGAGTGGGTGCGCTGAGGTTTGAATAAAACCGGACGCAGAGGACGCAGAGAAAACGCAGAGGACGCAAAAGAATACAAAATTGATTTGCATTGGCCGGAAACCGGCGACCATTCGGCGCGACGCACTATCAAAACGAAAGCAACCCTGCTCCTGTCTTTTTTGCGTCCTTTGCGTCCTTTGCGTCCTCTGCGTCCGGCAGTTCGTGTTCAGTTGCCATGAGCCCCGAAGTCCAGTCCCCCTACACCCCCACCATGCGCCTGCTGCTGGAGCGCATGGCGCGCGCGCCGTATCCGCCGCTGCACACGCTCAGCGCGCAGGCGGCCAAGGAGGCCTACGAAAAATCCGCCGGCGTGCTGGAGGTGCCCAAGCCCGCGCTGGCGCGCGTGCAGGAGCTGCGCGTCCCCGCGCGCGATGGTGTCGCGCTGCGTGCGAGCCTGCTCGCGCCATCGACAGCGTCAGGCCTGCCCGTTCTGCTGTACCTGCACGGCGGCGGCTTCACCATCGGCAGCATCGACACGCACGACACCCTGTGCCGCATGCTGGCCCAGCTCAGCGGCGCAGCGGTGCTGACGCTGGACTACCGCCTGGGGCCCGAGCACCGCTTTCCCACCGCCGTGCACGACGCCTGGGACGCGCTGGCGTGGCTGGCCGGCGAGGGCGCTCGCACGCTGGGGCTGGACGCCACGCGCATCGCCGTCGGCGGCGACTCGGCCGGCGGCACGCTGGCGGCGGTCAGCAGCATCCAGGCGCGCGACGCCGGCCTGCCGCTGGCGCTGCAGCTGCTGATCTACCCGGGCACCACGGCGCACCAGGACACGCCATCGCATGCCACCTATGTCGAGGGCCCGATGATCGACAAGGCGCAGATCGACTGGTTCTTTGCCCAATACATCGACGAGGCGCAGCGCGGCGACTGGCGCTTTGCCCCGCTGCTGGCCGACGACGTCGACGGCGTGGCTCCCGCCTGGCTGGGCCTGGCCGAATGCGATCCGCTGGTCGATGAAGGGCTGCTGTACGCCGACAAGCTGCGCCTGGCCAGCGTGCCCGTCGATCTGGAAATCTACCGCGGCGTGGTGCACGGCTTCGTGCAGATGGGCCGCGCGCTGCCCGAGGCGCGGCGCTTTCACCAGGATGCGGCACAGGCGCTGCGCCAGGCGTTCGGTCTGTGATCGAATGCTATTTATGTGATAGCTGCTTGCGCTTGTCCATCAAGCGCCAGAGCTTTGTTTGACTTGAAAATCATGGACCAGACCCCGCTGCCCCGCCGTGCCGACTTCCGCTTCTTCGAGCCGCTGCGCGTGCGCTGGGCCGAGGTGGACATGCAGGGCATCGTCTTCAACGCCCACTACCTGATGTACTTCGACACCGCCATCACCGGCTACTGGCGCGCGCTGGCGCTGCCCTATGCCCAGGCCATGGCGCAGTTGCAGGGCGACCTGTACGTGCGCAAGGCGGGCATCGAGTTCCACGCCTCGGCGCGCATGGACGACAGCCTGGCCATCGGCCTGCGCTGCGCGCGCATCGGCACCTCGTCGATGAGCATGGCCGGCGCCATCTTCCGCGGCGAGCAATTGCTCATCACCGGCGAGCTGGTGTACGTGTTTGCCGACCCGGCGACGCAGACGGCCCGCCCGATCCCGCCCGCCCTGCGCGCCATCCTGCAGGGCTTTGACGCCGGCGAGGCGATGACCGAGCTGCGCACCGGCGACTGGGCCACGCTGGGCGCGGCCGCCGCCGCCGTGCGCACGGCGGTCTTCGTCGAAGAGCAGGGCATCGCCCGCGAGGACGAATGGGACGCGGCCGACCACACAGCGGTGCATGCCGTGGCCACCAACCGCCTGGGCCAGGCCGTGGCCACCGGCCGGCTGCTGCACGACGCGCCCGGCGCGGCCCGCATCGGCCGCATGGCCGTGCTGCAACCGCTGCGCGGCACCGGGCTGGGTGAAGCCATCATTGCCGCGCTGGAGCAGACCGCCCGCGCGCGCGGTGACCAGGAGGTGCGCCTGAACGCCCAGCGCAGCGCCGAGGGCTTTTACCGCCGGCTGGGCTATGCGCCGTATGGCGAGCCGTTCGACGAAGTGGGCATCCAGCACATCGCCATGCGCAAGGCGCAGGTGGCGGGCTGAACCTCAAAAACCGAGACCGGGCACGTCCACCCGCGTGCTCCAGATCTGCGCCTCGCGCACGGATGCCCGGTTGTGCTCCATGAAGTCGGGGGCCACGCACAAAAACAGCGTGCGACCGTCGGGTCCGCCCAGCGTGCAGGCAAAGGTACCGAGCTGGCCGGTCGAGACTTCCTGCAGCACGCGCCCGCCCTCGGCCACGCGCAGCGCGCGGTTGCCCACCGCGTCGGCCAGCCACACGGCGCCTTCGGCATCCAGCACGCCGCCATCGGGGGCCACCTTGCCGCCGGCAATGTAGTCGTTGATGCTCTCGCTTTGCACCAGCGGACCGAACACAGCCCAGTCGCGGCGCGGGCCCAGGCCGCCGTCGGCGGCGATGTCGAAGGCCGATACCCGGTTGCCCAGGGTTTCGTTGACGATCAGCCGCTTGCCGTCGGGCGTGGGCATGATGGCGTTGGGAAAGTACAGATCGCGCGCCACCTCGGTCACGCGCCCGTCCGGGTCCACCCGCGCCAGGCCGGCCGTGCGCACGCCGCCGCCGCCCATCAGGTCAAAGCCGAAGTTGCCGACCCAGGCGCGGCCCTGCGCATCGACGGCCATGTCGTTGCAGTGGCCCGTGGCAACGTGTGACAGATCAGCGTGCGTGACCATCCGGCCGTCGGCCTCGCGCCGCAGCAGCTTGCGGTCGCGCATCGAGATGATCAGCAGCCGCCCGTCGGGCAGCCAGCCCAGGCCCGAGGGCTAGCCCGGCACATCGGCGATCTTCTCGACCTTGCCCTGCAGGTCGCAGGCCAGCACCTGGTGGGTGTAGAAGTCCGACAGCCACAGCCGGCCGTCGTGCCAGCGCGGGCCTTCGAAATAGCTGTATCCCGTGAGCAAGGGCGTGAGGTCGGACATGGCGGGGCTCCTGGATGAATGAGCGGCCATCTTAGGAGCAGGTGGCAGGCGATGGAAGTCGCCCGCGTGTCACCGTTTGCGCGGGGTCACAGATCCTCGCGCAGCGGGTAGGGGATGGCCAGCTCCTGCAAACGCGGGCCTTCGGGCGCGCTCACATGCAGCGCCAGCCCCGCCGCCACGTCCTCGCTGCGCAAGACCGCGATCACCGCCGTGCCGCCCTGGGGTGCCTCGGCCGCTTGGGCGATCACGCCCACCGGCTCGCGCGCGTCGCCCGCCGCGAACACATCCTGCCCCGCCTGCGCCGCGCCGTTCACGTGTCCCACATAGGCCCGCCGCTTGATGGCGCCGCGAAACTGGCTGCGTGCCACCACTTCCTGGCCGGGGTAGCAGCCCTTCTTGAAGCTGACGCCGTCCACCGACTCGTAGTTGAGCATCTGCGGCACGAAGGACTCGACCACCGGCGAGGTGAGCGTGGCCACGCCGCTGCGCACGGCGGCCCAGTCCCACAGCGCGCTGCTCAGGGCCGCGCCGGCCGGGAGTGCGCCGGCGGCCGGGCCGACCCATAGCGCACGGGCGGCGCTGTCGGCCGCTGGCAGCGGCGCCAGAAAATCAGATTCATTCTGGCCTTCGGCGCTTGATGGGCAAGCGCTGGCAGCTACTGCATCGATAGCGTCACCGATCAGGCCATACACCGCCAGCTCACCCGACGCATCGCTCAGCCGCACCTTGGCGCGCAGCACGTACATCGACAGCTTTTTCAGCGTGGGCGCCAGCAGGTCGCGGCTGCACACCAGCCAGAACTCGCCCTCCGCGCGCCGGCACACGACGAAGCTGGCCAGCATGCGGCCCTTGGCGTTGCAGTACGCCGCCAGGCGCGCCTGGCCCACGGGCAGGGTTTCGACGTCCTGCGTCAGCTGGGCTTGCAGGAAGGCGGCGGCCTGTTCGCCCTGGGCGCGGATCACGCCCAATTGGGGCAGGGCGGCCAGGCCGGACAGGGCGGCGGCGGATTCGGACACGGGAGCGGGCATGGCGTGAATTATCATGGCCGCCCCTTTTTCCTTCATGCCGTGTTGACTCGCCTGCTGCGCCGCTTGCTGTTGTTGCTGCTTGTTGCCGCCCTGGCCGTGGCCGGTGCGCTGGGCTGGTGGGTGACGCAGCCGCTGGCCCTGTCCAGCGACAAAGTCGAGGTTAGCGTGCCGGCCGGCGCCTCGCTGCGCACCGCGGCACGCCAGGCGGTCCAGGCCGGGGTGCGCGCGCCGGCCGAGCTGCTGTATGCCTACTTCCGCTGGAAGGCGCTGCCGCAGCAAACCATCAAGCCGGGCGACTACGAGGTCACGCGCGGCATGACCGCCGCCGAGCTGCTGGACAAGCTGATTCGCGGCGACCGCATCATGCTGCCCGTCACCCTTGTTGAGGGCTGGACCTTCAAGCAGGTGCGCCAGGCGCTGGCGCAGGCCGAGAACCTCAAGCACGACACGGCGGCGATGACGCCGGCCGCGATCATGGCCGCATTGGGCCGCCCCGGCGTGGCGCCCGAGGGACGGTTTTTTCCGGACACCTATTTGTATGCCAAGAACTCCAGCGACCTGGCCGTGCTGCGCGAGGCCCTGCGGTTGATGGACAAGCGCCTGGCGGCGGCCTGGGACGCGCGCGCGCCGGGCCTGCCGCTCAAGTCGCCGGACGAGGCGCTGATCCTGGCCAGCCTGATCGAGAAGGAAACCGGCCAGGCCGCCGACCGCGCCGAGATTGCCGGCGTTTTCATCAACCGCCTGAAGCTGGGCATGCGTCTGCAGACCGACCCCAGCGTGATCTACGGCCTGGGTGACGCCTTCGACGGCAACCTGCGCCGGCGCGACCTGATGGCGGACACGCCCTTCAACACCTACACCCGCGCCGGCCTGCCGCCCACGCCGATTGCCATGCCGGGCAAGGCCGCGCTGATGGCCGCCGTGCAGCCGGCCGATACCAAGGCGCTGTACTTCGTGGCGCGCGGCGACGGCTCCAGCCACTTCAGCCCCACGCTGGACGAGCACAATCGGGCGGTGAACAGATATCAGCGCGGAGGGGGCAACTGATGGCCGACCAGGGCCTGTTCATCAGCTTCGAAGGCATCGACGGAGCCGGCAAATCGACCCACATCGAAGCCCTGGCCCAGGCCCTGCGCGCCGCCGGCCGCGCGGTGGTGCTCACGCGCGAGCCCGGCGGCACGCCGCTGGCCGAAACCATTCGCACCCTGGTGCTGCACGAGCCCATGGACGCGCTGACCGAGGCCCTGCTGATGTTCGCCGCCCGGCGCGAGCACATCAGCCAGGTCATCGTGCCGGCGCTGGCACGGGGAGACGCGGTGCTGTGCGACCGCTTCACCGACGCCACCTTCGCCTACCAGGGCGGCGGGCGCGGCTTCGACTGGGAATCGCTATTGATACTGGAGCGGCTTGCGCAGACTCTGAGCGGGCCAGAGGCCAATTTGATTCATAAAACTCTGCTGCAGCCCGACCTGACCCTGTGGTTCGACCTGCCGCCGTTGGTTGCCGCCCAGCGGCTGGCGGGCGCGCGCGTGCCCGACCGCTTCGAGGCCCAGCCCGTCGCCTTCTTCGAGGCCGTGCGCGCCGGCTACGCGCGCCGCGCGCAGCAGGAGCCGGCGCGCTTTGCCCGCATCGACGCCGACCAGCCCATGGCAGCAGTCGGCCAGGCCGTGCAGGCCGCCGTTCGGGCGCGGGGCTGGCTGTGACTCAGGCGCTGGCCCCCTGGATCGCGCGCCAGCTGCCGGCCCTGCTGGCCCAGCGCGGCCACGCCTGGCTGCTGCAGGGGCCCTCGGGCCTGGGCCAGTTCGATCTCGCCTTGGCCCTGGTGCGTGCATGGCTGTGTGACCAGCCCACACCCCAGGGCGCCTGCGGTGAATGCGCCAGCTGCCACGCCATCGACGTGCACACCCACACCGACCTGGTGGTGCTGATGCCCGAGACCGAAATGCTGGCGCGCGGCTGGCCGCTGCCCGAGAAGGCGCAGGCCGAGATCGACGACAAGAAACGCAAGCCCAGCCGCGACATCCGGGTGGACGCCATGCGCGAGGCGATCGAATTTGCCCAGCGCACCAGCGGCCGCGGGCGCGGCAAGGCCCTGCTGGTGTACCCGGCCGAGCGCATGAACGCGGTCACCGCCAATGCCCTGCTCAAGACGCTGGAAGAGCCCCCGGGCGATGCCCGCTTCGTGCTCGCCAGCGATGCCGCGCACCTGCTGCTGCCCACCATCCGCAGCCGTTGCCAGGCCCATACCCTGGCCTGGCCCACCGAGCGCGAAGCCCTGGCCTGGCTGGCCGGGCAGGGCGTGGCGGGCGAAACCGCCCCCGGCCTGCTGCGCGCCGCCGGCGGGCGTCCGGCTGCCGCCCTGGCGCTGGCGGGCGAGGCCGACGGCGCCCGGGCCTGGGCCGAGCTGCCGCGCGCCCTCAGCCGTGGCGACACCGCCGCGCTGGCCGGCCTGCCCCTGCCCGAGGCCGTGGCGCGCCTGCAAAAGCTGTGCCACGACCTGCTGGCGCGCCAGCTGGGCGCGCCGCCGCGCTTTTTCGACGCCGCCGACCTGCCGGCGCGCGCCCTGTCGCTGACGGCGCTCACGCGCTGGTGGAAGCAGCTGGCCGACTCGGCGCGCAGTGCCGAACATCCGCTGAACCCCGGTTTGGCGACGGAATTCCTGGTCAGCGCGGCCCGTCAGGCCCTAAACTCCAAGGCCTGACGGTTTCCAGCCCTGCCGCGCCATGTCCACTTCATCGTCCTCGCAAAGCGCCGCCCTGCAGGCGGCCCGGCCCAGCGTCATCCAGTTGGCCATCAAGGAAAAGGCGGCCCTGTACGCGGCCTACATCCCCGCGTTCAGCGAGGGCGGCATCTTCGTGCCCAGTGCGCGCGAGCACCGCCTGGGCGACGACGTCTACGTGCTGCTGACCCTGCTGGACGATCCGCAGCGCTACCCGGTGGCGGGCAAGGTGGCCTGGATCACGCCGGCGCGCGCCTCGGGCAACCGCACCCAGGGCGTGGGCATCCGCTTTCCCAAGGACGAGAAGTCCGAGCAGCTCAAGGCCAAGATCGAGCTGCTGCTGGGCGCATCGCTCAACTCCGACCGCCCGACCCAGACGTTCTGACCGCGGTGGCGCTACCATCGGCGCCGTGTTTACCGACTCCCACTGCCACCTCACCTTTCCCGAGCTCGCGGCCGAGCTGCCCGCCATCCGCGCGGCCATGGCCGCCGCTCAGGTCACGCGCGCGCTGTGCATTTCCACCACCATGGAGGAGTTTCCCCAGGTGCAGGCGCTGGCCGCCCGGCATGACAACTTCTGGGCCACGGTTGGCGTGCACCCCGACAGCGAGGACGTGCACGAACCCAGCGTGGCCGAGCTGGTGGCGGCCACCGGCCAGCCCCGGGTGGTCGCGATTGGCGAGACCGGGCTGGACTACTACCAGATGGACGAGCGCAAGGGCGGCCGCGGCGTGGCCGAGCTGGACTGGCAGCGCGCACGCTTTCGCACCCACATCCGCGCCGCGCGCCAGGCGCAGGTGCCGCTGGTGATCCACACCCGCGCAGCCTCCGCCGACACCCTGGCCATCCTGGACGAGGAGGGCGAGGACGGCAGCGCCGGCAGCGCCGGCGGCGTGTTCCACTGCTTCACCGAAAGCGCCGACGTGGCGCGCGCCGCGCTCGAGCGCGGCTTCTACATTTCGTTTTCCGGCATCGTCACCTTCAAGAGCGCGCGCGATCTGCAGGACGTGGCCCGCTGGGTGCCCGAGGACCGCCTGCTGATCGAGACCGATTCGCCGTATCTGGCGCCGGTGCCGTTTCGTGGCAAGACCAACACCCCCGCGCTGGTGCCCCACGTGGCCGCGCGCCTGGCCGAGCTGCGCGGCGTCAGCGTGCAGCGCATCGCCGAGGCCAGCAGCGCCAACTTCACCCGCCTGTTTTCCCGGGTGGCCGCATGAGGCGCGCGGCCTTCGTCGCATCCATGCTGGTCCTGCCGCTGGGCGTGGGCACGCTGACGCCAGCCTGGGCCTACGACACGGGCGACTTCGTTCGCGCCATCCTGCAGGACAACGATCGGTCCATGCGCCGCATCCTGGAGGACGGGTTCGACCCCAACACCAAGACCGAGAAGGGCGTGCCCGGCCTGTACCTGGCGCTGGAGGAAGACTCCCTGAAGGTCGCGCGCCTGTTGGTGGCCTCGCGCCGCACCAAGGGTGAGCAGCGCAACGCCAAGGACGAGAGCGTGCTGATGATGGCCGCCTACAAGGGCGACCTGGACATCGCGCGTGCACTGATCGACAAGGATGCCGACGTCAACAAGCCGGGCTGGACGCCGCTGCACTACGCTGCCACCAAGGGCCACCTGAAGATGATGGATCTGCTGCTGGAACACTATGCCTTCATCGACGCCCAGGCGCCCAACGGCAACACGCCGCTGATGATGGCGGCCTTCTACAGCACGCCCGAGGCCGTGAAGCTGCTGATCGAGGCCGGCGCCGACGTCAACATGCGCAACAGCGCCAGCAAGACGGCGCTGGACTTGGCCCAGGCCGCCAACCACCGCAATTCGGCCGACCTGATCATCGAGGCGCTGCGCCGCGCCCAGGGCGTGCCGCGCGGTCGGTGGTGAGGGCGCCGCCGCGGGCTCCTTGCGCGTAAAATCACTCCCTTCGGCACCCCGGGTGCCCCACGGCAACAAGAGCGAGAAAGGCAGCGACGGGTTATGACACCGCGAACTTACCGGACCCATTCGATGGTTTGAGACCGTTCGCCACCCGCGGCCCGGCTTGGCTGCCATGCCAGCCCCCCGCATCCGAAGCGCGGTCCCGACCGCGCTTTTTTGTTGACTTTCCGGCCCTGCGCGCAGGGCCTCCAGATGGAGCAAGAACATGGTTCAAATCACGCTGGCAGACGGCTCGAAACGCGACTTCGAGGGGCCGGTGACGGTGGCCGAGGTGGCCCAGTCCATCAGCCCCGGCCTGGCCAAGGCGGCGCTGGGCGGCAAGCTGGACGGCAAGCTGGTGGACACCAGCCACCTGATCACGGCCGATGCCCCGCTCACCATCGTCACGGCGCGTGACGCCGACGGGCTGGAGATGATTCGCCACTCCACCGCCCACCTGCTGGCCTACGCCGTCAAGGAGCTGTTTCCCGACGCCCAGGTCACCATCGGCCCGGTGATCGAAAACGGCTTCTATTACGACTTTTCCTACAAGCGCCCCTTCACGCCCGAGGACCTGGCCGCCATCGAAAAGAAGATGAGCGAGCTGGCGGCCAAGGACGAGCCCGTGGTGCGCCGCGTGCTGCCGCGCGACGAGGCCGTGGCCTACTTCAAGGGCCTGGGCGAGCAATACAAGGCCGAGATCATCGCCAGCATCCCCAGCAACGAGGACGTCAGCCTGTACCGCGAGGGCGCCTTCGAGGACCTGTGCCGCGGCCCCCACGTGCCCAGCACCGGCAAGCTGAAATTCTTCAAGCTGATGAAGGTGGCCGGCGCCTACTGGCGCGGCGACCACCGCAACGAGATGCTGCAACGCATCTACGGCACGGCCTGGGCCAGCAAGGACGAGCTGGCGCAGTACCTGCACATGCTGGAAGAGGCTGAAAAGCGTGACCACCGCAAGCTGGGGCGCGAGCTGGATCTGTTCCACATCGACGAGCATTCGCCCGGCACGGTGTTCTGGCACCCCAAGGGCTGGGCGATCTGGCAGGAGGTGGAGCAATACATGCGCCGCGTCTATCGCGACAACGGCTACCAGGAGGTCAAGGGCCCGCAAATTCTGGACCAGAGCCTGTGGGAGAAGACGGGGCACTGGGGCAAGTACCGCGAAAACATGTTCACCACCGAGAGTGAAAAGCGCGACTACGCCCTCAAGCCCATGAACTGCCCGGGCCACATCCTGATCTTCAAGCAGGGCGTCAAGAGCTACCGCGACCTGCCGCTGCGCTACGGCGAATTTGGCGCCTGCCACCGCAACGAGCCCACGGGCGGCCTGCACGGCATCATGCGCGTGCGTGCCTTCACGCAGGACGATGGCCACATCTTCTGCACCGAGGACCAGATCCTGGCCGAGTGCACGGCCTACACGGCGCTGCTGCAAAAGGTGTATGCCGACTTCGGCTTCACCGACATCATCTACAAGCTGGCCACGCGGCCCGAGCAGCGCATCGGCTCCGACGCCATCTGGGACAAGGCCGAGCACGCGCTGGCCGAGAGCCTGAAGGCTTCGGGTTGCCAGTTTGAGGTTTCACCGGGCGAGGGCGCCTTCTACGGCCCCAAGATCGAGTACACGCTGAAGGACGCCATTGGCCGCCAGTGGCAGTGCGGCACCATGCAGGTGGACTTTTCCATGGCCGAACGTCTGGACGCCGAATACGTGGGCGAAGACGGCGCGCGCCATCACCCCGTCATGCTGCACCGCGCCATCGTCGGCAGCCTGGAGCGCTTCATCGGCATCCTGATCGAGCAGCACGCCGGCGCGCTGCCCGTGTGGCTGGCGCCGGTGCAGGTGGTGGTCTCCGGCATCACCGACGCGCAGGCCGACTACGTCCGTCATGTGGCGAAAACGCTGCGCGATCAAGGGCTTAGGGTGGAGACGGATCTGCGCAATGAGAAGATTACCTATAAAATACGCGAGCATTCGTTGCAAAAGCTGCCCTACATCCTGGTCGTGGGCGACAAGGAAAAGGCCGCTGGCGCCGTCGCAGTGCGTGGGCGAGGCAATCTGGACCTCGGCGTGGAGCCTCTCGAAGCGTTTTCCAAGCGCATCTTGCAGGACATCTCCTCTAAAGCCTGATTTTTATCGAAATTGCGCTTTAGTCCGCGTCATACGGACGGCTATAGCTATGTTGTTTATAGCGTTTGACTTGAGGAACCGATACCATCGCTACCAATTTCCGTGACCGCCGCCATCGTGAGGAGCGCGCGCATCGTCTGAACCGAGAAATCATGGCGCCCGAAGTGCGCCTGAACGGCCCCAACAACGAACCCCTGGGCATCGTGCCGATCCAGGAGGCCCTGCGCATGGCGGGCGAGCTGGACGTCGATCTGGTCGAGATCGCCGCCACCGCCGTTCCGCCCGTCTGCCGCCTGATGGACTACGGCAAGTTCAAGTACCAGGAGCAGAAGAAGGCGGCCGAGGCCAAGGCCAAGCAGACGGTCATCGAAATCAAGGAAGTGAAGTTTCGCCCCGCCACCGATGACGGCGA
>JAWKYM010000015.1:0-7067 GCA_041396485.1 Burkholderiaceae bacterium
GCAACGGGTCTTTCCGAGGCAACACTGCGCCGCAAGGTGGTAGAGGGCCAGTTTCCCAAGCCCCGCAAGTTGAGCACCCGCTGCACCCGCTGGGTCGCTAGCGACGTGATGCAGTGGCTGCGCGAGCAAGGGGCCGCAGCATGACCCGAGTGCAGCGCATTGACGTGGTGGCCTGGGCTTGCCTGCGCGCGCGTCGCGTGGTGAACGAGAGCCCGCGAGAGCCCGAGCCACCGATCGACTTGCCGGGCTGGTCATGAGCAACGACCCCGAGCTGGAGCAACTGCGCGCCGCGCTGGCACGCTCTGACCTCACGCTACACGAGCCCGGCCGCTGGGGGTACTGCGTGAGCGCGCCCGGCCGGCGCTGGTACTTCAACGATGTTCAGGGCCTGGCCGAGTTCGCCGCCAAGCCGCCCAAAAAAAATGCCCGCACGAAGCGGGCTCAGGGGTTCTCAAATGCAGATCGATTCTACCGCCGCGCTCCATGAATTTGCGCATCTGGACAGCAAAACTTTCGCCACGTTGCGAGCTGAGTTCGCCCTTGCCGGGCACACTCTGACCCGCAGCACCACCGCCGACGGCGCGTCCTGCCTGGTGGCCGAGCGTTGGGGCCTGACGCGGGAACTTGTCGACCTGGCCGAGGCACATGCCTTCTTGATGCAGATCGGGGGACGGCATGGGCTTTGAACGTGACCGGCTGCCGGATCCCGTCAGCTACTTCGACGGCGAGGGGCTGAAGCTGGAAGGCCGTGGCAAGTGGCGCACCGCGCCCTGCAACTTCCATGGCTCCAGCGACAGCCTGCGCCTCAACACTGCCTCGGGCGCCTGGGTCTGCATGAGCGGCTGCGGGGCACGTGGCGGCGACGTTCTGGCCTACCACATGGCCGCGCACGGCCTAGGCTTCGTTGACGCCGCCAAGGCGCTGGGCGCCTGGCTCGAAGATGGCCGGCCAGAGCCGCGCCGGCGGCCGACACCGATCAGCCCGCGCGATGCGCTGCAGGTTCTGGCCAGCGAGACGAACCTGGCGGCCGTTGCCGCGGCGAACGTGGCGCACGGCGTGGCGCTGACACAGGTTGACCTTGATCGGCTGCTGCAGGCCGCTGGCCGCATCGCCAAGGTGTCGGAGCTGTTCGCATGACCGTCGCCGAAATGAACCGCAAGGCCAGGTCACTGGAAGCGCTGGACGCCGAGATCGCCAGCCACCCGCCATCCTTGCCCTACGACGACGAGCGGGATCAGCCAAAGACCCTGCACATCACGTTCGCGGACGATCTGCCCGCCGACTTTCAGCCGCCCGATGAGTTGGTGGAAGGCCTGCTGACCGTGGGAGCCTGCTCGATCCTGTACGGCGATTCCAACAGCGGCAAGACCTTCGCCGCGGTCGATATTGCCTGCGCCGTGGCCCAGGGCGTGGCCTGGATGGGCAAACGCACCGAGCCCGGTCTGGTGGTGTACCTGGCCGCCGAAAGCCCCGCATCTCTCCGGGCGCGCCTGCAGGCCTATCAGTCCGAGCACGGTGTGAAGGTCCCCGACTTCGCCGTGGTGAATGACCCGGTGAACCTGTGGAACGGCAACGCGGACACGGACGCCATCATCGCCGCCGTGCGCCAGATCGAGGCGGAACGCGGCAAGCCGGCCAGGCTGATCATCGGCGACACGTTGTCACGGCTGAGTGCTGGCGGGAACGAAAACAGCGGCGAGGACATGGGCCTGGTCGTGCAGCGGATCGACCGCATGCGCGCCGAAACTGGCGCCCACGTCCTGATCATCCACCACAGCGGGAAGATCGCCGCCAACGGGGCCCGGGGCTGGAGCGGCATCCGCGCGGCCGTGGACACCGAAATGGAGGTCAAGGACGAGCCGCAGGGCAGGTGCATCGAGATCACGAAGCAGCGCGACCTGTCCGGCAAGGGCGACCGGATCGGTTTCCGCCTGGTGCCGGTGGTGCTGGGGCTGACGAAATGGGGCACGCCGGCCACGTCCTGCATCGTGGTTTCGGCTGATGCGCCCGTGAAGCTGACGAAGGGCAAGCGCACGTCCGAAGCCGGCGGCGCGATCCTGGAATTCCTGCGTTCGCTGCCTTCCGGAGTGCGCCAAGCCCAAGTTGCAAACCACTTCTGCAACCGATACGACAAGAGCACCATTTCAAGGCAGTTGAAAGCATTGGTTAATTCCGGCGCGGTCGTTACTGCTGCTGGAATGTTTGCTATCAATTCTGAGTTGCGCTGAGTTGCATATGAGCTATCTGCACAAGTCTGCAACCGAGTCAAAAAAGTTGCATGCAGTTGCACCACCCTATAAGGGGTGCAACATGCAACAACTCCCGCAACTCAGCGGGCAACAGGTGGCTGAGCGCCTACTGGCTGCCGCCATGCGCGCCTGCGACCGATGGGGCGACAGTCCGGCCGCCCGATCCGAGATGCGCCGCCAGATCGCCGAAGTCCCGCCCGAACACCGGGCCGGGCTGCTGGCCCACTTCGAACGAACCTACCCGGAGGGAGCAACCCATGATTGATGCACTGATCGCCGGCAAGCTGCACGGCCAGCCCCAGCAGCGCACCGGATCTAGCGGCAAGCCGTTCGCCACCGCCAAGGTGCGTGCAGCGGCCGGCAATGGCGAAGCGCTGTTCGTCAACGTCATTGCGTTCAGCAGGACCGCGCAGGATGCCCTGATGGCGCTGGGCGATGGCGACAGCGTGGCCCTGTCCGGTGAGCTGACGCCAAAGGTCTGGACTGACCGCGAGGGGCAGGCGCGCCCGGCGGTGGACTTGGTGGCACATGCCGTGCTGACGGCGTACCACACGCGGCGCAAGCGGCAGGCTGTGGAGGGTGGTGAGCATGAATAAATTGACACCACATCGCGCAGGCACGCGCGCGATAGGAAAAAAATGACAGCCGTCCCCGCACTGAATTTCGGCATCCACGCCGGCAAGCCGCTGAGCGAAGTGCCCGCCGACTATCTGCTGTGGGCGTCCAGCGCTTTTTCCATGCGTCGCCTGCGGCCCGAGCTGCTGCCGGTGCTGGTGGACGAGCTGGCCCGCCGCCTGGCCGAGGATCGCCCTGGTGTGCTGGCTGCGCTGCAGACCTTGCCGCCGCGCAGCCCGAGTGCCAAGGCCAGGCGCCGCCGGGAAGCGAAGGAGCAGGCAGCCAAGGAGCGCGCAGCCGAGCGCGGCAGGCGCCTGGAGCGCATCAGGCAACGCCATGCCGAGGCGAGGCCGTGGCAGCCCAGCGCAGCGGAGAGCGCCCGCCAGAAGGGGCGTGCCGAGGCCGCACGCCGCACAGCCGAGCGCCTGGCGAATGCGCGCCCGACGATCTGGGCACCGCCGAGCGACGAGTGAGCTTTTCCGGTGCCCAACGCGCACGCAAGCCATGACCGACCACGCCGCCCACCTTGACCAGCTGCTGGCCGCGCTCGCGCAGCATGAGCCCGAATCCGCAGCGGGCCGCGTGCTGCACAACGCCGTGCCCGACGTGGGCGCAGCGCGCCGCTGGCTGGCCGAGCAAAAGCGCCGGCAGCAGGCGCCCATCGTGTTCCGCTGGACGGCGTGCGGCTATGTCGAGATCGGCCTGGAGGGCGAAAGCCTGATCTACGAGGAACCGCCGCTGTGGGGCCTCGACCTGGCGCATCAGGTGCTCATGCACGGCGTGACGGCCTCGGCGGTGCTGTGCTTCCCCGACAGCGCCGCCAGCGTGCGCAATGCGCTGGCCCGCGCTGCGGACTGGATCGATCCCCGATGCGTGCAGCTGGCCAGCCTGGTGCGCTCGATCAAGGTGCGGCAGTACGAGTCAGGCGCTGTGCCCAGCTTCAACCCGACCCGCCCGGGGCAACTGATCCTTGGCTGATGAGCGTATTTCCCGCGTACGCGGCGCTGCGCCCAGCTTCAACCCGACCCGCGCTCGGCTGTTATCAAAAAGCAACGTCCAGCAGGCCGGCGCCGTGCCCAGCTTCAACCCGACCCGCCCCGCGCGGCTGATATTTGGCCGAGCGTGTATTTCCTGCGTATGCGGCGCCGGCGGGGGCGCCTGGGCGGCTCATGCTCGCGAGCATGCCTACCTTGACCGAAACCCTCCAAGCGAACATCCGCCAGGCCCAGCAAGACCTGGCGGATGCCCAGGCGGCCCAACGTGCCGCCGCCACTGCTGTCGGTGCAGACCCGAGCAACGCCGCCAAGGTGACGGCCCTGGTGGACGCAACCACCGCCGTGACCGCCGCGCAGGAAAAGCTGTCAGCGTTGCAGACCGCGCCGCCAGCTGCCCAGGCTGGCGACGCGACCGCCGCCGCTGCGGCCAAGGTGACGGCGCGCGTCGCTGCCCTGGCCGCGCTGAACAGCGGATATACCAACGTGGTGACCCTGGGCGCCGCCGTGGACACCGCCGTCGCGTCGCTGGTGACCGCCTTGCAGGCGCTGCAGGCCAAGTGCAATTCGCTGCAGACCCTGCAAGCCGACTATGTGTGGTTGATGAACGGGGCTGAGCACGAGCTGGAGCGCCGCCTCGGCCTGCTGAAGACGACCCAGCCCGACCCGGTGCGCTCTGCCGAGCTGGCGTTGACGCCCGTGCTGGCTGCCCTCGGGGTTGTCAGCCTGAACATTCAGGCGCCTTCCATCGAGGCCACCCACAACGCAACTTCTCTCGCTACCGCTGGCGTGAACCGCGCTTCGTCCACGCTGGCCGATTACGAAACCCGTCAGCCGCAGCCATGAACGAGGCCGACGCAGGATTCCCCGGCGCGGCGCCCGCTGGCGTGGCCGAAGTGCCCACGCAGCCTGCCGAAGCCGACACGACCGCACCCGGGCAGCAGGCCGAGGCACCAACCGGGCAGGCGGGCGAGGCCCAGCCGGCGGAGCAGGCCCCCGATCCGGTGGTGGCCGCCTTCGCCGCACCCGACAACATCCGCGAGCTGCGCGAGGCCGACCTGGCCCGGCGCATGTTCAGCCCTCAGAAGTCGCTCGCCGACGCGATCCCCGACCCTGATCCGCTGGAAGCCGGTGACGCCCTCGAGCAGCACAAAGCCATCGCCGCCGAACTGCGGGAAATGGCCGCCGACGCCGGTATTGGCACGCTGGACATTCCCGAGTTCAAGGCAGCCGCGCGCGAGGCACGCACCGCCACGCCCGAGCAGCGGTCAGGCTGGCGCGGGCAGGCGTCCGCAGCCTTGCGCCAGCAGTACGGCAAGGAGGCCGAGGCAGTGCTGAACGACGCCCGCCGTCTGGTGGCACGCGATCCGCGCGCCGGGATGGTGCTGGACGCCATGGGCGTGGGCGACCATCCGCGCGTGGTGATGAAGCTGGCCGAACTGGCACGCCGCGAGAGGCTGGCCGGCCGGCTGTAGGGGCGTCGCATGCCTCGACTCGTTGCGGTTGCCGAGACTGGTCATCGCATTGGCGAAGACCACGCCAATGCGCGCTACACCGATGGCGAGGTAGAGCAAGTCCGCCAGCTACGCGAGACGGGTTTGGGCTACAAGCGCATTGCCCGGATCATGGAAATGCCAGTTCGCACCGTGCGCGACCTCGTGAACTACAAGCGCAGGGCCTGCACGCCCGCAGCCTGGCGGTATCCCTCCGCCCCCAAACACTAGAACCATGGCCAAAGTTCATGCCGCGCCGGGGCTTCGCGGTATCTCAGGCGCGCAGCGGGATCACTTCCGCACCGGCGCGCAGCTTGTCCAGGTAGTCGGCCCAGCGCACCATCATTTCGCGCCGCTGTTGCATGAACTCGGCGCGGTCATAGGCCGCGCCCAGCGGCCCACTCTTGCCGTGCGCCAGCTGGGCCTCCACCACATCAGGCGGCACGTTCAGGCGCTCCACGATCAGGGTACGGGCCAGGGCACGGAAGCCGTGCGCGGTCATGGTTTCGTTGTCGTAGCCCATGCGGCGAAGGGCGGTGTTCACCGTGTTCTCCGACATGCACCGGCCCTCACCCAGCAGGGACGGGAATACGAAGCGGTGATGCCCGGTAAGCGGCAGCAGGCGCTGCAGGGCCTCAACTGCCTGCGGGGGCAGGGGCACCAGATGCGGCTTGCCGTTCAGCTTGGCCTGCTTGGTGCGCTTCATCTTCGCCGCCGGGATCGTCCAGAGCCCGCCGGCCAAGTCCAGCTCGGCCCATTCCATCTGCCGAATTTCGCCCGGGCGCTGAAAGAGCAGGGCGGACAGCAGCAGCGCCTCTCGCGTGATGGGCGAGCCGTTGTAGCCCTCGATGTCGCGCAGCAGCTGGCCGGCCGCCTCGGGCGTCAGTACGGCCGCCATGTGACGCACCAGCACGGCCTGCAGCGCGCCCTTGAGCGGCGCCGTGGGATCTTGGGTGCAGCGGCCGGTGGCGATGGCATAGCGGAAGGCCTGGCCGGCGTACTGCCGCAGTGAATGGGCGGTTTCGTTCTTGCCTTGCTTCTCGACCCGGCGCAGGGTGTCCAGCACCAGCGATGGGGGAACGTCGGCAACGGGCAGGCTGCCGATCCAGGGGAACAGGTTGGCCTCCTGCATGCGCAGCCACTTCTCGGCGTGGCCGGCGCTCCACTCGCGGGCCTTCAGGGCATGGAACTCGCGGGCTACCGCCTCATAGGTGTTCGCGCTGTTCACGCGCGCTGCGGCTTTGTCCATCTGCCGCTGTTGCACGGGATCGGTGCCGCCGGCCTGCAGCTTGCGCGCATCGTCGCGGGCAAGGCGCGCGGCCTTCAGGGACACGTCCGGAAAGCTGCCCAGCGCCAGGCGCTTTTCCTTGCCGTTGTGGCGGTACTTCCAGAACCAGCGCTTGCTGCCGGTGGCTGCGGCTTCCAGGTAAAGGCCGCCGCTGTCGGTGAATCGAGCGCGGAGTTTGCCCGGCGGACAGGCTGCGTTCTGGCAGGCGATGGTGGTGAGCATGGGGGAACGGTTTCCGCGAAACGGCCAAGAACTGGCCGCGTTCCCCAGGTTGTACCCCCAAATGCCCCGAGCTTCAATGACGGCTCATGAGCGCATATGACGGCTAAATAGCTCTAAGCCATTGATCCATAAGCCTGTTTTGATCGAACATGACGGCTTATGAGTTGTTTCAATGGCGCCCCCGGCAGGAATCGAACCTGCATCTAGC
>JAWKYM010000016.1:0-6477 GCA_041396485.1 Burkholderiaceae bacterium
GCCACTGCGGCACCTGCGCGGCTTCGTCGGGCACCGGCTGGCTGGTGGTGGGGTGGGGCTTGTACGTGCGGCCGTCCCAGCGCGAGAGCAGGCGGCCCGTGTCGTCATACGCAGGTTCTTGCGCGTCCCAGGCCAGCACGGCGTCGCGGCATTCGATGTTGCCGTAGTTGTGCACCACGGGCTCGGCCACGCTGGCCAGGCCGCGCGTGCGCACGTGCCATTGCAGCCAGCCGATCCACAGCACCAGCTCGGCGAGAGCCGCGGCGCGCTCGTTCAGCTCGATGCCGCGCAGCTGCTGCAGGGTGACGGTTTCGCCCTCAAAGCCGAGCGCGTCCTGCGCGTGGCCCAGGTCCTGGAGCTGGTTGATGACTTCGCCTTCCAGGCGCTTCAGGTGCTCCAGCGTGACGTACAAAAAGTTGGCGCTGCCGCAGGCCGGGTCGAGCACGCGCAGGGTGCACAGGCGGTGGTGAAAGGCGCGCACCTCGGCGCGGGCAGCGGCCAGCTTGTCGGCCTGCGCCTTGCCTTGCAGCGCGGCGGCTTCGCGCGCCAGCACCAGGGCCGCCGCGCGGGCGTTGTCCCAGTCGGCGCGCAGGGGCTCGATGACGGTGGGCAGCACCAGGCGCTCGACATAGGCGCGCGGCGTGTAGTGCGCGCCCAGGGCGTGGCGCTCGGCGGGGTCGAGCGCGCGCTCGAGCAGGGTGCCGAAGATGGCGGGTTCGACCTCGCGCCAGTTGCAGCGCGCGGCGGCAATCAAGAGCTCGATCTGCTCGGGCGTGAGCCGCAGGCTGTAGCCCGCATCGCCCGCGCCCTTGAACAGCTTGCCGTTGAAGTGCAGCACCTTGCCGGCCAGCGCGGCGGAAAAGCCGCCGTGGTCCATGTCGGCCCACAGGATGCGCAGCATGTGCTGCAGGGTTTCGGGGTCTTGCCGATGGGTTTGCAGCAGCTGGGTGAAGGCGCCCTTGGGCAGCAGCTCCACGTCCTCGGCAAACATGGAAAAGAGGCAGCGGGTGAGGTAGTTGGCGACCACTTCGGCGCGGCGGGCGCTGCCCCCCTCACCCCCACCCTCTCCCCCAAGGGGGCGAGGGAGCGCGGCGGTGTTGGCTCCCTCTCCCGCGTGCGGGAGAGGGTTGGGGTGGGTGAGCGGCGCTGGCTTCAAGCGACTTGGCCAGTTGCGCCAGCAGGCCCGCCACCTCGCGCGTGACCTGGGCGCTGATGCGCGCGGGGTTGAGGCTGGCCGGGTCTTGCCAGATTTGGGCCAGGCGTTGGCGCACGTCGGGGCGGGCCAGCTCGGCCAGCGCGATGCGGTGGCTGCGCGGGTCGGGATAGGGGGTGTAGGTGGCGCCGCTCTGGCTGAACTCGGCATACAGCTCGATCACGTTGCCCACGTCCAGCACGATCAGGAACGGCGGGCGGCCCTCCAGCGCGGGCAGGGCGCGTGCGTAGCCCTCGGCCTGGCTGCGGGCGCGCAGCAGGCCGTCGTCAAAGCCCTTGGTGTGGGTGGCGGCCTGCAATTTTTTGGCCTCCAGCACGAAGCAGCCGCGCCGGTAGCAGTCGATGCGCCCGGCGCTGGTGCTGCCGTCGCCATGGGCAAAGGTGACGGGGCGCTCGAACATGTAGTCCTGCTCGGGCGTGGGGTGCGGCTTGGCCACGCCCAGCAGCTCGCACAGCTCGATGACGAAGCTTTGCGCGGTGGCCAGCTCGCTGGCCTGCACGCCGGACCAGCGGGTGATGAAGGCGGTGGCGGCAGCGTGGGCGGCGTCTGCGGGGTCGGTTGCGGCGGCGAGGTCGGGCGGCGGGGGCATGGCGGGCAATGATAGGTGCGGCTTGCCCCCCGCGGGCGGCTCAGCCGCGCGGCGCGGCGTGGCGGCGCAGCCAGTCGGCCAGGGTGTCTTCGGGGAGGTCGCCGCCGGCCATCGACAGCATGGTCAGCACGCAGTCGGCGTCGCTGGCGTGCAGGGCGCCGCCGTTGAGCCGCAGGAACAGCTCGATGGCGACGAAGGCGGTGCGCTTGTTGCCGTCGATGAAGGGGTGATTGCGCGCAATGCCCCAGCCGTAGGCGGCGGCCAGCGCGGCGACGTCGGGCTGGCCGTAGGCGGCCAAGTGCTGCGGGCGGCCCAGCGCCGAGTCGAGCAGGCCGGCGTCGCGCGTGCCGGGCAGGCCGCCGTGCTCGGCCAGCTGCATGTCGTGGATGGCGACGATGACCTCGCGCTCGATCCAGACCCAGCCGCTCATTTGGCCAGCTCGTGCAGCACGGCGCTGCGGCGCTTCATGATCTCGCGCGCGGCCTGCATTTGCTCGGCAAATTCGGGGTTGTGCTTGGTGATGCGCAAGCCGTCGGGGGTTTCGGTGAGGTAGACCGAGTCGCCTTTTTCAAGCTGCAACTGGGCGAGCAGTTCGCGCGGAAACACCGCGCCCACCGAATTGCCGATCTGCGTGAGTTTGAGGGTGTGCATGGTGGGTTCCTGACGTTATTACAAGCGTAATAATAGATTGGTGCGGCGCGGCTGTCCAGCGTGCGCCGCCGATCTTCTACAGTCACGCCATGACTCTGGACGCCTGCCCCGCGCCGCGCGCGCTCATCCTGGCCGCCGGCCGCGGCGAGCGCATGCGCCCTTTGACCGACCACACGCCCAAGCCGCTGCTGGCGGTGCGCGGGCGCCCGCTGATCGAGTGGTGGGTGGACGCGCTGGCGCGCGGCGGCGTGCGCGAGATCGTGGTCAACACCGCCTGGCTGGGTCAGCAGATTGAGAATCATTTTGGCCTGCAGCGCCCAATGGACGGGCGTGAGCAGCTATCAAAAAATGATTTGCCGGCCATCCGCTTCTCGTCCGAGGGCCGCGACTTCGGCCGCGCGCTGGAGACGGCGGGCGGCATTGTGCGGGCGCTGCCCTGGCTGGCGCCCGGCGCCGACGACGTGTTCTGGGTGGTGGCGGGCGACATCTTTGCGCCCGAGTTCGTATTCGACCCGAAAGCCGTCCAACGCTTTGCTGCCAGCGGCCGGCTGGCGCACCTGTGGCTGGTGCCCAATCCGCCCCACAACCCGCAGGGCGACTTCGGCCTGTCGGCTGACGGCCTGGCGCTGAACGAGGCGCCGGCGGGCGGCACGCCACCCGCCGCCGGGCCGCCCCAAGGCGGGTGGGCCCCCTCGGGGGGCAGCGGACCTCGCGCAGCGGGGGAGTGTGGGGGCATTCGATACACCTTCAGCACCGTGGCGCTGTACCGGCGCGCGCTGTTCGAGCCGCCGGGCTGCGACATCGCGCCCGGCAACCCGCTGGGCGTGGCCGCACCGCTGGCGCCGCTGCTGCGCCGCGCCATCGCGGCGGGCCAGGTCAGCGCCCAGCTCTACACCGGGGCGTGGACCGACGTGGGCACGCCCGAGCGCCTGGCCGCCTTGCAATAGCCGGGCGGTGCGCCGTGGCGATTGCCGTGGTGCCGCTTGATTGTTTCCAGTGAGGAAACAGTCAAATAACTCTGGGTGGCTTTTTTAAACCAACGGGTCGTCGCAAACTACGTTCCATCGAAGGCAGCCAGCGCCGACCTTCGAAACCGGAACCGGCCTCGGGCCGCACATCGAAACCGTTTTGAAAAGGAAAGCCATCATGACCAAGTTCAACGCCTCCATCGCCGCTGTTGCCGCCACCCTGCTGCTGTCGGGCCAGGCCTTTGCCGGCTCGCTGCAACCCGCCGCGGGTGAAGCGCCGTTTGCCGAAGCACCGGTGGTGCTGGCCAGCTCGGTGCAGCGCCAGGACGTGCGCGCCGATGCGGCCCGCCAGCTGCCCGCCGCGGGCGAGCTGAGCGCCGTGGCCGTGCAGGCCGCCGATCCGAGCATCGTGGTGAGCCGTGCTGAAGTGCGCGCCGCCACGATCGAAGCCATCGCCCACGGCTATCGCGTGGCTGCCGGCGAAAACGCCTGAGTTTGCTGGGCGGGCGTGACCGTCCGCCCAATCATTGACATCTGAATAGGAGCACCATCATGACCAAGTTCACCACTTCCATTGCCGCCGTGTCCGCCGCCCTGCTGCTGTCGGGCCAGGCCTTTGCCGGCTCGCTGCAACCCGCCTCCGGCGAAGCGCCCTTTGCCGATACGGCACCGGTGCTGGCCAGCAACGTGCAACGCGCCGAAGTGCGTGCCGATGCGGCCCGCCAGATGCCCGCCGCGGGCGAGATGAGCGCCCAGGCCGAGCCGGCCGAGCAGCCCACCACCGCCGTGGCGAGCCGAGCGCAAGTGCGCGCCGAAACGCGTGAAGCGCTGGCCAACGGCTACCACATCGCCACCGGCGAAAACGCCTGATGCGGGATGGGCGCGCCTGAGCGCCCGCTGCGCCGCATCGCCTGCATCGCCCCGGCCGGGTCCGCCCGTCCGGGGCGATGTTGTTTTCGGGCGCGGTCCGGGCGCGGGTTCACGCCGCTTCAGCGCGCGGCGGGCGTCTTGGCCTCCAGCCACTGCAGAAGGGCCAGCAGGCGCGGCTGGGGGTCGGTGTCGAAGTTCTTCAGGCCGATGGCGGCCAGCTGGCTGGCGCCCTGCGGCGTGTCGGCCAGGGCCACCATGGCGCTGCGCAGGCGCGCCACCTGGTCGGGCGTGATGCGCGCGCTGGCGATCAGCGGCAGGAAGGGCTGGGCGCGGCTGGTGTGCAGCACGCGCAGGCCGTCCTGCTCCAGCCGCTTGGCCGCGCCCGAGTACGAGGCGATGCCGCCGATCTGCGCCAGTTTGTTTTTCAGCGAAAACGGAATGGCCGCCTGCTCGCGCACGTAGTAGGTCTGCTGCGGCGTGACCTGCAGGCCGCGGTCGCGCAGCTCGGCGGTGCAGAAGGTGGTCATGTAGGCGATGTCCTCGGGCAGGATCAGGCGCTTGTTGCCGATGTCCTTGACGTCCGCCAGGCTCTGGTAGGGCGAGTCCTTGGGCACCACCAGCAGGCAGTGGCCGTCGGGCCGGGTGGTGGTGACCGCGCGGTAGCCGTAGTCGCGCACGCCGCGCGCCGGGTAGTCGCTGGGGCGGGCGATCACCAGGTCGAACAGGCCTGCCTTCATGCCGTCCTCCAGCGCGCGGAAGTCGCGCACGTACTTCACGCGCACCGGCTGGCCCAGGACCTGCTGCATCACGTCGATCAGCGGCTTGTACTTGGTGGCGATCTGCTCGTCGGTGATGCCGGCGCCGCCGCCCGAGGTGCCCTCGCTGACGGCAAACAGCAGGCCGCCGGCGGGTGCGGACGGCACCGATGCGGGGGAGCCGGCGGCCGGGGCGGCGGCAGCGGGCAGGCCGGGGACGAGGGCGGCGAGTGCCAGCACGAAGCTGGCCAGCGAGAACTTGCGCATGATGGACCTTGTATATAAGTGACAACCAAATTATCACTTTCCTGGCTTCTCATGCCGCGCCGCACCCGCGCCAAGCGAAAAAAAGGCCCGCAGTGCGGGCCCGTGGCGTGGGCTGGCCACGCCGATGCGGGAGAGGTGAGTGCCTACTTCTTGGCCAGCGCATTGGCCACATGAAAGCCCGAGGCGCCGCCCAGGCCAGGGCCGGGGTGGGTGGACGCGCCGATGTGCCACAGCTGCTTGACGGGTGTGGCGTGGTCCTTGGTGCCGCGCAGCGGGCGCCAGAACATGTACTGGTCCACGCTGCATTCGCCCGAGTAAGGGTCACCCCCCACCAGGTTCATGTTCAGCTGCTCCAGGTCGCCCGGCGAGATCACCGAGCGGCCGACGATGCGGGACTTGAGGTTGGGGATGAAGCGCGCCAGGCGCTCCAGGATGCGGTCGGCGTAGCGCTCGCGGATGGCCTCGCTCCAGCGACCGTCGGCCGGCGCGGTGATCTCGCCCAGTGCATCGCCCTTGATGACGCGCGGGCACTCGGGCAGCTGGATCCACAGCACCGCGCCGCCGGCCGGCGCGCGCGAGGCGTCCAGCGCCGTGGGGTGGCACACGACGATGGTGCCTTCGGCCGGCAGCAGGCCGCGCTCGGCTTCGTTCACCGCGCGCGAGACGCCTTCCAGGCCCGGCGTGAGGTGCAGGTACACCACGTCGTTCAGCTGTGCGTCGTTCCACTGCGGCGGCGCGGACAACGCCAGGTGGATCTGCATGTTGCCCTTGCCGTAGCGGTACTGGGCGGCCTGTTGGCGGATTGGCTCGGGCGCGGCGGCTTGCGGAATCAGGCGGCCGTAGAGCTGGGTGGGCGTGACGTTGCAGATCACGTTCTTGGCCTGCCACTGGCGGCCGTCGACGCAGCGCACGCCCTGGGCCTTGCCGCCGGCAATCAGGATTTCGGCCACGTCGGCGTTGACATGGAATTCGCCGCCGGCCTTTTCGACGACAGCCTTGAAGGCCTCGACGGTGCGTGCGTTGCCGCCCTTGACCAGCGGCAGGCCCACGCCTTCGAGCGTGAAGGCGATCACCTGCGCCATCAGCGCCGACATGGGCGACTCGGGGCCCAGGCCGGTGTGCAGCACCCAGGGCGCCAGCACGGCCTTGACCAGGTCGGACTTG
>JAWKYM010000017.1:0-5343 GCA_041396485.1 Burkholderiaceae bacterium
TGCGCAGGCGTCGAAGTTGGGCCTCGACCGCTTGTCGAACATGCTCGGGCCGGCTGTTCACGCCGCCGCGCCGCTGGCCCGTCGCCGGGTCAACGTCGAAGCCGAACTTGGTGGAGATGACGGCTCGATCACGAAGTCTGCCTTGCAGCGCCTCGCCCAGCAGTTCCTCGGACATGAAGGGGCCATAGACCTCGGCGGTGTCAAACAGCGTGACACCCAGATCCACCGCATGGCGGATGAGTGCGATGCCGCCTTGCCTTGTGGTGCTGCTGGAATACAGGTCAACGACGCCCTGCGGCGTGCGACCGGGATGCCACTGGACGCCCAGGCCGATGGGAAACACCTCCAGAGGTCCCAGGCGGCGGACAGCAGAGGCAGAGGCCGGCTTGGCCGCTGCGGAGCGCGGAGCGCCGGCCGCCTGGGCGCAGGCGGACAGCAGCCACGGGGCAACGCCCAGCGTGGCGACCGTGGCCAGCAGGCCGCGACGGTGCGGGTCGGCGGAAAGTGGGGTCATGGCAAGTTCTTTCATGGTTGAGCTCCTAGTCCAGCTTTTTCTCGGCCAGAAATTTCGATACCAGATCGGCGATCTGGACGTTGTTGAGGTCCCACATCAAAAAGTGCGTGTTGCCTCGGATACCGATTGCGGGCAGATGCACCAGTTGCGCATCGCCGCCATGCTTGTTGACTGCAGCGACCCAGAGCTTGGCCATGGCCAGGCGCACGCGCCAGTTGTCCTGTCCTCGCTCGGTGGTCGGCTCTACGGAGAAGTTGTCGCCGTAGTAGATGACGATGGGGAAGCGCGTGAGCTTCTTGAAATCCGCCAGCGGCACCGCCTCTGGCGTCAGCGTCCCGGCGGCACTGGGCATGGCCACCGGCATTTCGCCCTCCGGGAAGATGAAGCCGCTGCCGGGTTCCAGTGCGACGATCCCTTTGACGTTGGCGCTCTTGATCGCCGTCAGCCAGCCCGGTCCGCCCGCTTGCGAGTGCGAGAACAGGATGGCGGGTCCTGTCTTGTCGAACAGTGCCGCCATGGCGTCCGAGATCACGCCAGCGTCGTACGGTCCGGTGTTGGGCGTGACCGAACGAAAGAACTGATCCAGCGTCTCGGGCTTGCGGTCGAACTGGACGTTCTCGAAATGGTTCGGCCACTTGCCGAGCCGGAATTGATCGAAGAAGAGTGAGTGCGATCAGCGATTTCGATGGACCACTGATCGGGTTTGGTGATGGTTGGGCGAGGCCATCACGGAAGGTGACCATCGGTGGTGGTGCGGCGACGGACGGGTCCTATTGTTCGGGTCGTTGATGGCCATCAAGAGCATGAACACGAAGGCCGCCAGGTGTGAGGCTGGCGGCCTTCGTCGTTGAGAGGATCGGGTGTTCAGAACGGCATGTCGCCCCAATCCGGCGGGTCTTGGGGCTCCCACAGGTTGTCGCGCGAGCGATCCTGGTAGTAGCGATGGATCTGGTCGCCGTAGCGCGCCTCGAACAGCTCAAGGCAGAAGTAGATGAAGTCGTGGATCTGCACGACTGCATCGTCGCTGAGTTGCGGCAGCGCGACGGCGGCGCTGCGGTGATCATGGTGGTTCATCGTCATGGCCGGCGAATCATCGACGTGCGCCCGCCCGGCGAGGCGCCGATGCTTCGGGCTGGGCAAAGACTTCGAGGTAGAGCTTCTCGTCAAGCTGCGGCAGCTCGCGTTGTGCGGCGACGGCCAGCAGCTCCGCGGCCATCGTGGTGAGGATGCGGTAGTTGCCGGCGGCGTGATCGCACAGCGTGTGGCGCAGCTGCGCAGTCATCAGGCTGGCATTGCCGGCGCCGGCCAGCAGATGCCCCAGGCCCTCCAGGAGTTCGTCGCGGCTGGCATGCTCGGTGGCCAGCCGCGTGCGAATGCGGCTGCCCAGCGGGATCAGCTCCTCGCGACGCAGCTTGTCGATCAGGCGCGCGTCACCGGCAAGCACCACGCACAGCAGCGGCTGCGAGTCAAAGCGCGCGCTGGCGAGCAAGCGCAGCTCACACAGCGCCTGCGGGCTCATCTCCTGCGCCTCGTCGATCAGCAGCACCGCGCGGCGGCGGGTGCCCTCCAGATGGGCCAGCCAGCGTTCGCGCAAGGCCTTGAAGCCGCCCCAGCGGTTGTGCGGGCGCAGCGGCACGGCAAAGATGTCGCCCAGTTCGCGGTACAGGTCAGCCAGGTTGCTCTGCGGATGGTTGATCGCCCCCACCGTCACGTCCGCCAGCCGGGCCAGGCGATCGGCCAGCAGCCGCAGCGCCACGCTCTTGCCGGTGCCCGGGTCGCCGTGGATCATGGCGAAGCCGCCCTCGCGGATCTGTGCGTGTTCGATGCGCCAGCAAAAGCTCTCCAGCCTCGGCGGCACGTAGATCGCCTCGGTGGGCAGCTCGGTGGTGAAGGGGTTCCACTTCAGCCCGTACAGGGCCAGCAGTTTCTGGTTCATTGCTCGCAATCGGTGGGGGTGGATGATGTGTCCTCGGCCGAGGACAGGTAGGCCGGCGGCAGGCCGGTGGCGGCGTACTCGGCGAGCAACTCGCGCAGCAGCGGCGCCATGCCCGTGCAGGGCTGTGGCGACCGCTCGGTACTCACGGCAGTCAGCCGCCGGCGTTGACCGTCGGCATTGGCGGCCTTGTCCAGGGGATGGATTGCGCACAGGATGGCGCCCGTGCGCGGGTCCACCAAATCCACGCGGCTGAAGTCCCAGCGGGCATAGCGAACGTGCACCTCGCTCAGGTGGCGCAAGCGCGCCGGAATCTCAAAGCGCGCACCACCCAGGCTGAGCGTACCGTCGGCGCGGCGCGCGCGGCGCTTGACCTCGATGCGAAACGCATCGCGCAGCACCGCCGCCTCGGGACACGGGCGCGCCACCGACGGGCCGGCCAGATAGCGCGCCAGCGGTGTGGTCTTCAGCTCGCTGTGCAGCGTGCGGTGGTACTCCTGCTCGACCCACGCCTGGGTCGCCTCGTTCAGCAATTCCAGCGTCAGCGCCTGCTCGCCTTCGAGCATGGCCATCAGCCGGCCTTCCACCCGGCCCCAGAACGACTCCTGCTTGGCATTTTGGTAGGGGCTGTAGGGCAACGTGGTCTGATGCACCACGCCCAGCGTGGCCAAGCCGCAGGCGACCTCCTCGCTGAGCATGGCCGCGCCGTTATCGGTCATCAGCGAGCGTGGCAGACCACGTTTCATGAACGCCTGCGACAGCCCGTGCACCAGGCTGTGCGCGCTCTCGTCCAGGTACCACTGCAGGTGGCACACCAGGCGCGAGCGGTCGTCGATGACGCCCAGCAACATCGGCTTGACCCAGGCGCCGGCGCGGGTGAGCACCTTGCGCGAGGCGTGATGGAAGTCCAGGTGCCACAGGGCGGCGACGTGCTCGACCTCGAAGCTGCGCACCTCCAGCTGCTCCAGCCGATCGCGCGCCGCGAGGGCGCCGTCGGTGGCGCGTTTGGGGCGGGCTTGGCGATGCATCCCTTGAGCCCTCAGGTAGCGTCGTACCGTCGCGTACGAGGCCACCGGCGAGCCGTCGGCCTCGCAGCTCACGCGCAGGTTGTCCAGGTGCAGCTGCGCGGTCCAGCCCGGGTGTTCGCGGTACTGGCTGGCCAGCGCGGCAACAGCCACCGCGCTCAGGCTGGGGAAGCGCCCCCCGTCGGCGCGCAGCCGGTCGCGCAGCGCGGCCACCGGATCGGCCGCACGGCGCGCGCGGTAGTACCAGCGCTCCAGCGTCGAGACGCCCAAACGCACGTCCAGGCCCGTGATCGGGTGGCGCCAGGTCTTGGCCGCCAGCTGCGCCAACGCGCCGCCCAATTGCCCGGGCTCGGGCGGTGCGGCCAGCAGGGGACCGATGATCGAGAAGCGCAGGCGCGCCCATCGATCGCGTTTGGGCGGATCGGCAGTCGTCTTCAATACAGGCTCCAGGTTGCGCCACACCGGCGGTGCGGCTTGCTGGATGAGAAGGCTATGCAGCCTCGCCGTGCCTGGCTACGTGCATCTTCTGCGGGTGCTCAACGTCTCTCGTTCAACTCGATCGCAGCAGGTCTTGCGCCGCCTGCCGTCACGGGGGCGAGCCAGAGCAAGAGGCGCAGCAGCGCCTCTTGCGGCGCACCGGTGAAGCGCTCGAGCAGTTCGCCAGGAAGCTGCTGGGCGGCCACCGGCGGCATGAAGCGCGCGCAGGCCGCTTGCCACAGCGGCGTCAGCGGGAACTGCTCTCGCCACCAGGCCTGCCAGCGCTGCAGCGTCTGACGCGCGACGCCCAACTCGGCGCCCAGGCGCTCGCCCGTTGGTGTCGATGCGGTGCGCGACCCCGACACCAGCACCACCGCGAGCGCCAGGTACACCCGCTGTCCCAGGAAGCGCACCGACATCGATGTCGACCGCTTGCGGCACTGCGCACAGCAAAAGCTCAGCCGCGATGAGTGATCGCCTCGCATGCTGGGCGGGCAGCCTCGCGGCTTGCGAGGGTAGTCAGCGCGGTGGAGATTGCCACCGCATCGACAGCCGTCCGCGCGACATTGCGCCGCCAACTCCTGGTCGATGCGAAGGAGCAGGTTGAGGAACTTCGGGTCTTGCAGCAGGGCATGGCACACTGGGGCAGGTCTCTTCTTGTGGATAGGAGGGAGCCACTATGCCAAAGACCGCTCGAAACGATCCCTGCCCTTGCGGCAGCGGCAAGAAGTACAAGCACTGCTGCCTGGACAAGGACCGGGCGGCCGAGCGCGCCCCCGCCATCGCCCAGCGCGTCGCGTTGCAGGAAGCGCAGGCCCTGGATGCGGCGTCCAACGCCGTGGTCGACCTGGTTCATGCCGGCCGCCTCGATGAGGCCGAGCAAGCCGCCCGAGCGCTGCTGGTTCGCTACCCCGAGGTGCACGATGGCTACGATCGGCTCGGCATGGTCCACGAGGCGCGCGGCCAGTTCCGCGAGGCCGCCGACTGCTACCGCAGGGTGATCGAGTTCGCGCGCGCCAGTCCCGAAGACTATGACACCGCGCTCGTAGACAGCTTCCTTGAACTCATCGCCAGGCTCGAAGCCTGCGCGCAAGCACAAGGTGCGCTCAACGACGACAAGCGGCCTGGTTGACGAATCCCATGGGGGACGCCTCCGGCGGCCTGGCAGGGGCCTCGCTTGAATTGAGAAACGAGAAGATCAGAACCAGCGCGCTGCCTGCAGACCCCAATGATTTGTTCACGATTGATGAGGGTTCGTCCAAGCCGGCCATCACGCAACTTGATCAATACCGGGTGTCGGGCCATCAAGATCAGTGCTCGTGCTCACGATGGCGGTGCCTGTTTCAACTTCAAGCTGGGCAAGTGCCGCCGCAATCAGTGTCCGAATTGCCCGC
>JAWKYM010000018.1:0-4370 GCA_041396485.1 Burkholderiaceae bacterium
CAAGCCGATGCCTGGCAAGGACGTGCTGACGACCGCCGAGCGCGAGGAATTGATCCGACTGCGCCGTGAGAATCGGCGCCTGCAAACGGAGCGCGACATATTGGCAAAGGCTACGGCGTGGTTTGCCGGGCAAAGCGAGAAGACGTTCACGCCGTCTACATGCTGATGCAAGCAAATCAGGCCTTTCCCATCCGCACCATGGCGCGCGTGCTGGGCGTGTCCAGCAGCGGCTACCACGACTGGCTGACTCGCCTTATGCTCACCCATGATGTTCAATACCGGCGCCCGAGTCTCGGAGGTCATCGGCGTTCGCGTAGGCGACGTCGTGCTTGGTCCAACCGGCAGCATCCGGCTTCACGGCAAGGGGCGCAAGCAGCGCTCGCTTCCGCTGTGGAAGAGCACCGCGCAGGCGATACGCGAGTGGTTGCAGATCAATCCACAGCTTCGCGCCGATGCGCCGTTGCTGCCCCGGCGTTACGGCCGTTCGATGACCCGGGCCAATGTGGCGCAGCGGCTGGCTCTGGCCGTCGAAGCTGCCGCGGCGCGTCACCCCGAGTTGAACAACGTGCGCGTGTCACCTCACGTCATTCGGCACTCGACCGCGATGAGCCTGCTCCAATCGGGTGCCGATCCCTGCGAGATCTCAACGACGCACATGTACGTTGAAGCCGCCTCGCGATGAAGGAGCGAGCGCTGGCGCGCCTGAAGCAACCCGAGCTCAAGCATGCTCGATACCGACCGCCGAAAGCGCTGTTGGACTTTCTGCGTGTCCGCGCCGATTCAAATTTGACCCACCGTGCCGATTCAAATCTGACCCGGGATCGAGAGCCAGTCATCGGGTGACCGGCTGTGCATAACTTTACCTTCGGGGCCTCCTTTGCAGTTGATGTTCAAGTTGATCTCGCGTGGCAAGCCGCGCAGGGCGTAGCCCGAAGCGGCTTGCCACGCGCGCGGCGTCAGGCGCCCGCGCTGCGCTCGCTCTCGCGGGCCTTGATGCGTCCTCTGGTACTGGCCGTGGCTTGAGCGACCCGATAGCTGTCATTGCCCGTCTCCACGATGTGGCAGTGGTGCGTGAGCCGATCCAGCAGCGCCGTGGTCATCTTTGCGTCGCCAAACACCGTGCTCCATTCAGCGAAGTCCAAGTTGGTGGTGATCACCACGCTGGTGCGCTCATAGAGCTGACTGAGCAGGTGAAACAGCAAGGCCCCGCCGGCCTGGCTGAAGGGCAGATAGCCCAGCTCATCGAGAATGACGATGTCCATGCGCATCAGGCTGGCCGCGATGCGCCCGGCGCGCCCCTGGGCCTTCTCCTGCTCCAGCGCATTGACCAGATCCACCGTGCCGTGGAAGCGAACGCGCTGGCCGTGCTGCGTGATGCCGCTGACCGCCATGGCCGTGGCCAGATGGGTCTTGCCGGTGCCTGGCCCGCCCACCAGCACCACGTTGTGCGCCTGCTGGGCAAAGCCGCATTCGGCCAGTTGCAGCACCAGCCTGCGATCGACCGGCGAGCAGGTAAAGTCAAACCCCGCCAGATCGCGGTGCGTGGGCAGGCGTGCGGCGCTCATCTGGTAGCGCACCGCGCGCACGGCCCGATCCACCTCTTCAGCCTGCAACAGTTGCTCGAACACTGCGACGGCAGCTTCCAGAGCTTCGTGATCCTGACTTTCCAACTCGGCCCAGGCAGCGGCCATGCCGTGCAGGCGCAGCGCCTTCAACTCGCTGGCGACATCACGCATGATCGGCCTCCATCCTGCGCAGGCGGTCATAGCGGGCCGTATCGGCCAGCGGCGGGGTCAAGGCGCGCAAGGCGGTTGCGGCGTTGGCGGGCCGCTCTGGCGCGTGCAGCCGCGCCAGTACGTTGACGACGTGCTCGGCACTCAAGCGCCCCGAGGGCGGTGCGCCTTCAAGCGCCAGTTCCACGGCCACCAGCACCGCCTCCAGGCCCGCCTCGGGCACCAAGGCCAGCACCTTGGCCATCAGGCGATCACCGCCATCCTGGCGCAGCAGCGCATGTCTCAATCGCTGCAGGGGTGCGGGTAGCTCCATGAAGGGCGCACCGTTTCGCAAAGCGCCTGGCTTGCGCTGCACCAGCGGGATGTAGTGCCGCCAGTCGTACGCGGTGCAGCCCTTGTCTGGCAAGCGCTCATGCTCGGCCACGATGGCATCAGCAGCAACCACCTTCACCCGCGTTGGGTACAGCCGCACGCTGACCATCTGGCCGGCCAGCTCGCACGGCACCGAGTAGCGGTTGCGCGCCACCGAGACCAGGCAGGTGCTGGACACGCGTACGGTCTCTTGCACGTAACCATCGAAGGCGACCGGCATCGGCATCAGGTGCGCGCGCTCGTGCTCCAGCAACTCGGCCACACTGAAGGCCGGATGTTCAGGATGGCGCACTTGCTGCCAAAGTTGCTTGCAGCGCTCGCCCAGCCAAGTGTTGAGTTCAGCCAAGGAGCCAAAGCGGCGTGTGCTTGCCTCGATCCAGATGCGCCGGCGGCTGTCCTGCACGTTCTTCTCCACGACGCCCTTCTCCCAGCCGGAGGCAACGTTACAGAAGTCAGGGTCAAACAGGTAGTGCGCACACAGGTTGGCAAAGCGGGCGTTGACGATGCGGCCCTTGCCCTTTTGCACCTTGTCAACGGCGGTGCGCATGTTGTCGTAGATGCCACGCCGGGGTATGCCGCCGAGCGCTTCGAAGGCGCGGGTGTGCGCATCGAACAGCATTTCGTGGCCTTGGCTGGGATAGGCCACCAGCCAGAAGGCGCGCGAGGCGCACAGCTTCAGGTGCGCCACTTGCAGGCGCCGATGAATGCCGCCGATGACCAACGATTCCTCGCTCCAGTCGAACTGAAACGCCTCGCCCAGACCGAAGCTCAAGGGGACGTAGGCGTGCGCAGCACCCGCCTTGCCCGACTCCTGCCGCCAGTGGCGGATGAAGTCGGTCACGCGGGAGTAGCAGCCTTCGTAACCGGCAGCCTGCAATTGCTGGAACAGCGCTCGGCCCGTGCGGCGCTCTTTCTTCGGGCGGCGCGCGTCGGCTTGCAATGCCTGGGTCAACAGCTCGACATAGGCACTGAGTTTGATGGGCACCAGCGGGCGCCGGTAGCGCGGCGTATCGGCCTTGCCGCGCCTCAGATACTTTCGCACCGTGTTGCGCGACAGGCTGGTGGCCCTTGCAATTTCTCGCACCGACTTGTTGTCGCGGTGGTGCATCCGCAAGACCTTGCCAATCATGGCCATGGTGATCACTCCAAATACCCCACTGCTCAAAAATGCAGCAGGGTAGGTTGAACACCCGGGTCAAATTTCGGTGCGCATCACATGCAAAGGTGGGTCAAATTTCGGTCGGTATCAACACCAGTGGCAGCCCGGCGGTCGCCTGCTGCGCCCAGTGCTGGCCAGATAGAAGGGTGTCGATCAAATCCCAGCCTTCGGAGCCGTGGCCACGGTGGTCAGGCCAGCCGGGCGGGTGTTGTGCTGAATCGCTCCAATATTTGCTTTGAAAGCCTGTGTTGGCCTTGCCAATGTCGTGCAGATAAGCCAGCACGGCCAGGCGGGCGTGGTCGGTATCGTTCAAAGGGCGGCCTGCGGTGCGCTGCAACGCGCGGGCGATGGTGGGGATGAGCAGCAGCCGATGCAAGACGGCGGCAACGTCCGTCATGTGGTCGAGCAGGCTGTGGGTGGAGGTCTGCTCCGGCAACCGCTGGAGCTTGCCCCAAGGAAAGTTGAGCGTGCCGGGGGCGAACGGCGCCATGAAACCGGACTGGTTGCCTGAGGCTCCTGGCTGGCACCCGCCCATCTTCTACCCTTTCAAAAAAGCATGCTCTCTTGGCATTGACCTTCGTCGCACCAATGGGGTCCGGGTCAAAACGCTTCCATCCCTTGATGCCCTTGCGCACGCAACTTCATTTTTCCATTCGGGCGCCTGGAGCCGCCTGGCCATCACCCCTTGCGCAGCAGCGCCTTCAAGGCGTTTTGCAGGCGGCGCGCGCGCGCGTCGTCGTGCGCGCTGGCCAGCACGGCGGCAGCGTCCTGCGCCCAGGTGTCGGCGGGCGCGGGGTCGTTGCGGCGCGTCAGCAGCTGCAGTTGCAGCGCGCGGCGCGCGGCCAGCTGATCGGCCGGCGTCGGCACCTCGGCGGCCATCTCCAGGCGCAGCAGGGCTTCGCTCGCCTTGCCGACATCGCCCGCGCCGCCGCCCACGGCCTGCGTCCAGGCGTTGCGCACGCTGGCGCTGACGGCGCGGCCCAGCTCATGCGCGCTGGGCACCTGCTCGGGCTGGCGCTGCTGCCAGGCGCCCAGCAGCTGGGTCAGTGCCTCGCCATGGGCCTGCGCGGCCAGCTTGCGCAGCTGGGCCTGGGCGTTGTCCACCG
>JAWKYM010000019.1:0-3201 GCA_041396485.1 Burkholderiaceae bacterium
CGCGGCGCAGCAGCTCGATGCGCTTGTCGGCCGGCGCGTAGCCCAGCGACTGGGTGGACACGGGCTTGATCCTCATGGGCGTCATTGTGCAGGGGCAGGCGCCGTGACCGCGATCTCCCGCTCGACCCGGCAGGCGCTGACCGACCGGCCCGTCCCGAGCCAGCCGCGGATGGCCGAAGCGTTTGCGCATTGCCGTTACACTCGTTATTCTTCGGATGAATAGCGCTTCATCTCCCTCGCTCACGCTACCCAAGGAGTCTGACCATGCCGTCCCTGCTTCGCCGCCTGCTGGCCCTGACCGCCGCCTTCGCCCTGGCCGGTGCCGCCCGTGCCGATGTCGTGCAGGTGGCCGTGGCCGCCAACTTCACCGCGCCGGCCAAGGCGCTGGCCCAAATTCTGCACAAGACCACCGGCCACGAGGCCAAGCTGTCCTTCGGCGCCACCGGCGCCTTCTACACCCAGATCAAGAACGGCGCGCCCTTCGACGTGTTCCTGGCGGCCGACGACGAGCGCCCGCGGCGGCTGGAGAAGGAAGGCGACACCGTGCCCGGCACCCGCTTCACCTATGCCCAGGGCCAGTTGGTGCTGTGGTCGGCCAAGCCCGGCTTCGTTGACAACCAGGGCGCCGTGCTCAAGGGCGGCCAGTTCAACAAGCTGGCCATCGCCAACCCCAAGCTGGCGCCCTATGGCGCCGCCGCGGTGCAGACGATGGAAAAGCTGGGCCTGACGGCCGCGCTGCAGCCCAAGCTGGTGACCGGTGAGAGCATCGGCCAGACCTACACCTTCATCGCCACCGGCAACGCCGAGCTGGGTTTTGTCGCGCTGTCGCAGGTGCTCGAAGGCGGCAAGCTCAAGGGCGGCTCGGCCTGGGTGGTACCGGCGCAATACCATGAGCCCATCGTGCAGGACGCGGTGACGCTCAAGCGCGCCGCCAACAACCCGGCCGCCAAGGCCTGGATGGCGCTGCTGCATTCGGCCGGCGCCAAGGACCTGATCCGCAGCTACGGCTATGCGGTGAAATAAGCGCCGAATCAAGGCAAAATCGGGCTCCAGTGCTTGCATGACAAGCGCAAGACGCTATTGTTTTTGAATTGTTCACGCCCAGGGCCCAGCATCTGGCGTGAGCCCAACCCCATCCGACACCCGACGGCCACCCGCCCATGCTCGACGCCAACAGCCTGGCCGCCATCCGCCTGACGATCGAGCTGTCGGTCGTGACCACGCTGATCCTGCTGCTGCTGGGCACGCCACTGGCGTGGTGGATCGCGCGCGGGCGCTCGCGCTGGCGCCCGCCGGTGCGCGCGCTGGTGTCGCTGCCGCTGGTGCTGCCGCCTTCGGTGCTGGGTTTTTACCTGCTGGTGGCGCTGGGCGCCAACGGCCCGCTGGGCCAGCTCACGCAGGCGCTGGGCTGGGGCACCCTGGCCTTCACCTTCTGGGGCCTGCTGCTGGGTTCGCTGATCTACTCGCTGCCCTTTGTGGTGCAACCCCTGGTCAACGCCTTCGAAAGCCTGGGCGAGCGCCCGCTGGAAGCCGCCGCCACCCTGCGCGCCGGCCCGCTGGACGCCTTCTGGAGCGTGGCGCTGCCGCTGGCGCGCCCCGGCTACGTGACCGGTGGCGTGATGGGTTTTGCCCACACACTGGGCGAGTTCGGCGTGGTGCTGATGATCGGCGGCAACATCCCGGGGCAGACGCGCACGGTGTCGGTGCTGATCTACGACCAGGTCGAGGCGCTGGACTACGCCCAGGCGCACTGGCTGGCCGGCGGCATGCTGGTGTTCAGCTTCGCGGTGCTGCTGGTGCTGCACCTGACTCAGGCGCACAAGCCAAGCGCATGAGCGCCCCGGACACTCTCATTTCAGGAGCTGCCGACGCGCGAGCAGAAAGCGCTGGTGGCCTGTTTGGCTCAAGCCAGGGCGACGGGCTGGCACTGCGCGTGGCCTTGAGCCACGGCACCGGCTTCAGCCTGGATGTGGACGTGCGCCTGCCCGGCCAGGGCGTGAGCGCGATCTTCGGCCCCTCGGGCTGTGGCAAGACCACGCTGCTGCGCTGCGTTGCCGGCCTGACGCGACCGGACGCCGGCTACGTCGCCGTCGACGGCCAGGTGTGGCAGGACGACGCGGCCGGCGTCTGGCAGCCCACGCACCGCCGTCCGCTGGGCATGGTGTTCCAGGAAGCCAGCCTGTTTGCGCACCTGACGGTGCAGGGCAACCTGGACTATGGCCGGCGGCGCGTACCCACGGCCGAGCGGCGGGTGTCGCTGGAGCAGGCCATCGAGCTGCTGGGCATCGGCCACCTGCTGGCGCGCCGGCCCGCCGGCCTGTCGGGTGGCGAGCGCCAGCGCGTGGCCATTGCCCGGGCACTGGCCACCAGCCCGCGCCTGCTGCTGATGGACGAGCCGCTGGCCTCGCTGGACGCCGCGCGCAAGGCCGAGTTGCTGCCCTGGTTCGAACGCCTGGCGCGCGAGCTGCGCATCCCGATCCTGTACGTCACCCACGCGCTGGACGAGGTGGCTCGCCTGGCCGACCACCTGCTGCTGCTGGAGGGCGGGCAGGTGCGCGCGCAAGGACCGGCCCCTGTGCTGCTGGGCCAACTGGACATTGCCCGCACCCACGGCGACGCCGCGGGCGCGATCATCGACGGGCAGATCCGCGCCATCGACAGCGCACACCACCTGCTGCAACTGGGCTTTGCCGGTGGCGACATCCTGTGCGTGCCGCCCCCGGGGTCGCCGCCGCGCGCCGTCGGCCAGGCGCTGCGCGTTCGCGTGCTGGCGCGCGACGTCAGCCTGGCGCTCACCCAGGCGCACGACAGCAGCATCCTGAACGTGCTGCCGGCCACCGTGCAGGCCCTGGCCGAGGACGGGCCGGCCCAGATGCTGGTCGCCCTGGACCTGTCCGGCACGCGCCTGCTGGCGCGCGTCACGCGCAAGTCGGCCGTGCAACTGGGCCTGGCCGCCGGTCAGCGCGTGTTTGCCCAGATCAAGGGCGTGGCGGTGCTGGATTGAGCGCGCTCAACTGGAGCGGGCCGTCTCGCCCGCGTTGCGGTGGTCGAACTTGCGCCCCGACGCGCGCCAGCCGGGAAAGCCGTTGCGGAACCAGTACACCTTGGTGTAGCCGGCCTTGAGCGCCACGTGGCTGGCCTTGAAGCTCTTCCAGCACTCGGGGCCGTTGCAGCCGAACACCAGCGGCTGCGCCTTGTCCG
>JAWKYM010000020.1:0-2084 GCA_041396485.1 Burkholderiaceae bacterium
GCGCCTCGCCCTCCTCGCGGCCGTCGCGGCCGAAGTACTTGTGCAGCAGGTAGACCATGGCCCACAGGTGGCGGCCTTCCTCGACATTGACCTGGAACAGGTTGCGCAGGTCGTACTGGCTGGGGCAGGTCAGGCCCAGGTGGCGCTGCTGCTCGACGCTGGCGGGCTCGGTGTCGCCCTGCGTGACGATGATGCGGCGCAGGTTGGCGCGGTGCTCGCCCGGCACGTCCTGCCAGGCCGCCTCGCCCAGGTGGTCGCCGAAGTGAATCTTGCGGTCCTGCTCGGCCGGGTTCAGGAAGATGCCCCAGCGGTAGTCGGGCATCTTGACGTAGTCGAAGTGCGCCCAGCCCTGCGGATCGACGCTGGTGGCCGTGCGCAGGTAGACGTCGAAGCTCTGGCTGCCATCCGGACCCATGTCATCCCACCAGCTCAGAAAGTTGGGCTGCCACTGCTCCAGCGCCCGCTTGAGCGTCCGGTCGTCCGACAGATTGACGTTGTTGGGGATCTTTTCGCTGTAGTCGATGCTGCTCATGAGGGTCTCCGATGGTCTGGGGGTGGAATTCAGTAAAACAGGTGGATGCAGGGGACGCGCAAAGATCGCGAAGGACGCAGAACACTCATCAAGAAATCTCCGTCTTGGCTCGGGTCCTGTGCGTGGCTGTGGCGTGCTCTGCGTCCGGTACTCGCAGGGCGTCGCTCAAACCCGATTGAAGTCGAACTGGGCCTTTTCGCCTTTTCCATAAACCTTGAGCGCACCGTGCTCGCCCACGGCGTTGGGGCGCTGGAAAATCCAGTTCTGCCACGCGCTCAGGCGGCCGAAGATGCGGGTGAACATGTTTTCCTGCTGGGCGAAGCGCAGGTTGGCCTCCAGGCCGGTCAAGGCGTCGGGGCTCATGGCGGCGCGCTCTTCCAGTGCAATGCGGATCTCGTCGTCCCAGTCGATGTCATCCAGCGCGGCGGTGACCAGGCCCAGGCGCTCGGCCTCGTCGCCACCCAGCTGCTGGCCGATGGCGGCGCGGGCGGCGGCCAGCGGCGCTTCTTCTTCGTAAAAGCGGCGTGCCAGGCGCGACTGGCCGTTGACCATGGGATAGGTGCCGAAGTTCAGCTCGTTCAGCTGCAGGGTGGGCGCCTTCTCGGGCTCGTCGGGCAGCACCAGCATGTAGGCGCGGTCGGCGCAGAAGGCCAGCTCGGCGAGCAGGCCGGCAAAGCACGAGCCCGGCTCGATCAGCGCAAACAGGCTGCGCGAAGACACATCCAGGCGCGCCAGCGTGCGGCGCAGCATGCCCAGGGTCTCACGCACGAACCAATGGTCCTTGTTGGCCAGCATCAGCGCGTCGTTGGCCAGCACGGCCGCTGCGTCGCCCTCGGTCAAGAGCCGCCAGGTGCCAATGTCCAGCTCGTTGGTGCGCAGGTGCAGGATGGCGTCGTCCAGCTCGCGCGCCATGGCCAGCGGCCACCAGGCGGCGCCGGCGGCCTCGATGCCGGCCACGTCGGTGGGTTGGGCGCCCGTCGGCGCCTTGACGGTCAGCGTGGCGACGCGCCGGGCGCGGTCGATGGCCACGCCGACGTGGCGGTAGGCCAGGGCATCGGCCGATTCGCTGCGCTCCACTTTCGGGAGCTGCACGCCCTTGCCGGATGCCGGCCGGTCACTGGACGCAGCCCACTTGGCGGCACGCTCGGCGACGAAGCCCGCGAACTGCGCCGGCTTGACGATGGCGTCCACCAGGCGCCAGTCAACCGCCTTCTGGCCGCGCACGCCCTCGCTGGTGGTGCAGAAGATGTCGGCCCGGTCGTGACGCACGTGGCGTTTGTCGGTCACGCGCGTCAGGCCGCCGGTGCCGGGCAGCACGCCCAGCAGCGGCACCTCGGGCAGGCTGACGCTGCTGGAGCGGTCGTCCACCAGCACGATGTCGTCGCAGGCCAGCGCCAACTCGTAGCCGCCGCCGGCGCAGGCGCCGTTGAGCGCGGCGATGAACTTCAGGCCGCTGGACCGGCTGCTGTCCTCGATGCCGTTGCGCGTCTCGTTGGTGAACTTGCAGAAGTTCACCTTCCAGGCGTGGCTGGACAGGCCCAGCATGAAGATG
>JAWKYM010000021.1:0-2074 GCA_041396485.1 Burkholderiaceae bacterium
TGGCGCGTGACGTGGATGGCCGCCGCATCGGCCTCGCCCGCTCGGCCTTCCAGGTGGATGGCGCGCAGCGAGAACGCGCCGTGCGCATTGGAAAACGTCATCTGCGGCAGCGGCGCATCGGCCGCCGGCAAGTACAGCCGCTGCACCAGCACTTGCAGCGCCGCCGGCAGCGCGCCCCCGCAGCCGCGCCAGCGCCAGCCAAAAGCCTGTGCTAGCAGCGCCTCGGTGTCCGGCGCGATCCACAGCGGCCGGCCCATGGCGGTGACCACCAGCAGCCCATGGTCGCAGGCCTCGGCATCGTGCGCCGCCGCTCCATCCAGCCGGCCCGGCTGCAGCGCACGCGCCAGGCCGGACTCCAGCCGGCCAAGCGCGGCAGCCTCGCCGGCCGTAAAACCCCGCTCACCGTCGCGGCGGTAGAGCCAGACGATGCCGACGCCGCGCCCGTCCGCCGTGCGCAGCGGCAGCTTCATGGCCATCTCCACCTCGCCGGGGCGCAGCACCGCGTTGAAATAGTCGCTGCGCCGCATCACCCGCCGCTCGCTCTCCAGCACGCCCGGCTCGAAGTACGCCGGCATCACCGCGCGCGTGGCGGGGTTCTCCATGTGGATGTCCAGCTCGCCGTCGCTGCGCCGGTGGAGATACCCGCCCGAGTCGAAGCCGATCAACCCGTGCAGCACGCGCAGCACGGGCGCGATCTGCTGCGGGCCGCCGGCGTCCATTCGGGCCATCTGGCGCAGCTGCGCCAGGGCGTGGTCGAGGTGGCGTTGTGCGGGCATGGCGGCGAATCTACAGGGCATGCGGCGTTTCACAACCACCCCGGAGGGGTAGGGTGGCGCGCGCCGTGTGCGCCTAGCCTTGGCGGCTTGTCTTCCAATGCCCCGCCGCGCCCATGCCCCTTGTCGCACCCGTCCTTCTTGCCGCCGCGCTGCTGGCCGCCAGCGCCGCCCAGGCGGCGCCGTTTGCCATCACCTACACGGGGCGCATCAGCGCGCCCGATCCCGTCTACGGTGAAATCTTCCCCGAGCTGGTTGTGGGTGAGGGCTATACCTTGACCCTGGTGTTCGACAACGGCAGCACCACGGCCACCCACCAGACCTGGACCGGTGCCCACCTGAGGTGCGCGCTCTTTCGCATGAACGATGCCCGCACCGCCGCGTTCGCACACCGTCTGGCCTCCGACCCGCTTTGGGTGGCGCAAGGCAGCGTGGCGACCGACGCCAGCGGCGCGCTCACCGCCGTATTTTCAGACCTCAGCACAGAGCCATTGGGCTCGAATCCAGCCCACTACAGCACACGCGGCATTGCGGTGGATGGCTACGTGGACTGGTCCGCCAATGCTCAGAACTCCGTCTTCTACGACACCTCCTGGCCACGGCCGAGGCACTTGCAAGACGCCTCCGGCGGCGTGCAAATGCACCCCGCCCGCTGGACAGCCCCCCTGCCCTTCACCGGCCCCTGCGATGCCGACGCCGTGCCGCCCGCAGGGCGCCCTGCCGCGACCCCGGTCCCCACCCTGGGCCTGCCGACCCTGGCGCTGCTGGGCCTGGGCACGGCCGCCTTCGGCGCACGCCGGCTGCGCCGCAAAAATTCCTGATTTGATAGCTGGTTGCGCTTTATCCGCAAGCGCTGGATGCCATTTTGACCATGAAAATCCGCCCGTTGCTCGCCACCGCCCTGCTGGCCACCAGCGCCGCCGCCCAGGCCGCGTCCTACGCCATCAGCTACCAGGGCACCATCGGCCCGCCCGTCACCGACACGTCCGCCATTGCCGGCATCGCGCCGGGCGCGGGCTACACGCTGAGCTTCATCCTGGACAACGGCGGCGCCAGCGCCAGCGGCCAGGGCTGGCAGGCGGGAGACATCACCTGCATCGTGCTGCGCACGGGCGGCGCCCGGCTGGCGGTGGACACGTCCGTGTTCGGCGCCAACAGCGTCTCTGGCCACGTCGAGACAGACCCGGCGGGTACCTTGAGCCATGTATTCGGGCACATCGACCGCGGCCCCATCCCGCCCAGCGAATACACTGCCACCGGGCTGGCCCTGCAACCCGATTTGCGGCTGTGGGTGCGCCCCC